>NZ_JAGINH010000001.1:0-60437 GCF_017875905.1 Sphingomonas sp. PL20
GCGTCACCTCAAGGTTTGTTCGCCAGACAACGATTTCTCGGACATAAGCGGAACATGGGCTACGCTACACGCTTCAACCGCGCCATTGGCTCGTTGAGTGGGTGGAATTCACCTGCTGGAAGTCGCCTGGCCTGCTCCCAGAGGTAATCGCCGGTCAGACTGATGTGCGCCCAGCCCATCGGAGAAAGGTGCGCAAGCAGTGCCGCATCGAACGTCGTGCCGACAGCGTTGAGGTGCTGGGCGGCCCGGTCGAGATAGACCGTGTTCCAGTAGGAAATCGCCGCAATCAGCAGGTTCAGCCCAGATGCGCGAAATTCCTGATTTTCCAGCGAGCGATCGGTGAACCGACCCTGCCGGTTGGTATAGATGGCGGCGGCAAGCGTGTGCCTCGCCTCGCCTTTGTTGAGACCGGCCTGACAGGCACGTCGCAGTTCCGGTTGTTCAAGCCAATCGAGCGTGAACAAAGTGCGCTCGATACGGCCCAGTTCAGCCAATGCAAAATCCAGCCTGTTCTGGCGTTTGTAGGCGGCAAGTTTTCGCAAGATTACTGACGGCGCCACCGTGCCATCCTTGATTGAGGCGACAATCCTGACGATGTCATCCCAATCGGCCTCGATCGCTGCCGTTTTGATGGTACGGCCAATCAGATTTTCGATGCCCTTGTATGTCGATGGCGCAGCGATCGAACCCAGCTTGCGGTCGCCAATATCGCGCAGCCGGGGCGCGAAGCGGAACCCGAGTAGGTGGCAGAGTGCGAAAACATGATCGGTGGCGCCGCCGGTATCGGTATAGTGCTCATGCAACGGAAGGTTGCCGGCGCCCAGGACAAGCCCGTCGAGCACGTAAGGCGCTTCACCTGCCGTCGCGGACATGATCCGTGATCCGAATGATGCGAAGTGATCGGAAAGGTGAGAATAGATTTTCACGCCAGGTTCGGCGCCATATTTGGCATTGACGTCCGCCGCCCCTGAACGGCTCCGCCCCGACCGGAAGAACTGGCCATCGGACGACGAACTGGTGCCAGCGCCCCAATGCCGCGCGAAGGGTAATTCGTGATGGGCTGAGATGATCATGGCCAGCGCGGCCTGATAGTTCTCGGGTGAAAGATACCAGTTGTGGGTCCATGCGAGTTGGGCATAGCTGACGCCTTCGCTGGCATTGGCCATCCGCTCCAGCCCGAGGTTGGTGCCATCAGCCAGAATTGCGGCGAGTACCGTGCTGGGGTTGTCGTGCTCCTTGCCTGAGCGCAGGTCACGGAATGCGTTCAAAAAACCAGTGCGTTCGGCGACTTCAAGCAGCAGCTCGGTGATGCGCACGCGGGGAAGCAGGGTATCGAGCTTGCGATCGAGGGCTTCAGCTTCCGGTGGGGTGACAGGCGGCATTTGCTGAAGCTTGAGCCGGTCTCGTTCGAGCGACACTCCCTCAAGCTTGTTTGTTTTCAACTGCTTGGCAAATCGGCGCAGCCGCCAGTCAAGATTTCGTGCCCGGTCAGCGAGGTAGGATGCAGCATTTGAATCGAACGGAAGCACATCCGCCACTTTGGCGGCGTCGCGCCGACCCAGCAAATAGGCATCGAAGCGCTGATAGTTGCGGGTTCCCTCGATCCATACATCACCGGCGCGCAAACGATCACGCAAGGTTGCCATGATCGCAATTTCATAACGTCGGCGGTCGATACGGCCGCTTTCGGTGATGAGACGCTTCCACTGCCGATTGGGGAATGGCAGTGGAACGCCATCGGGAAGGTCGCGCGACTTTCGTGTGTTCGCATCGCGAATGACATCGATGGCTTTGATCAGTGCCGTCCCTGTTCCAGACGCCTTGAAGGTGAAGGCGTCCAGAAATGCCGGGCTGAAACGCCGTAGCGTGGCGTAACGCTCGGTTGCCGTTACCAGTGCGTCCTCGCCGGCAAGATCAGCAAGGGCATCTACTTGGGCCTTTGCCGCAACAAGCCGGTGCCAGCCCACCGCTTCGTCAATCAATTCGAGCGGATCGCCGCCATTCTGGACAGCCTCATCAAGTGCTGTAATCGTGGCGCCAAACAGCCGCATGAGTTGCCCCACCGACTGAATACTATCTTGGTAGCGACGCTCGCGCCCACGCCGCGCGCGCGTGAACATGCCGCCGATAAGTCGGTCAAACATTTGGATCGCGCCATCGGCAAGTCTGGCCTCAAGGTCGATCACTGCGGCCGTCAACGTCGCCCGCCTGCGATTGACGCTGTAATCCGAAAGCAGGAATGCCGGTGCCACGCCGCCCTCGCGGACAAATTGGGCAAAGCGGAATTCCGGAATGGCGCCCCCAACTACCGGGTGGATACCTATGCCGCGAACATAGCGCAGGCGCTCAAGCAAGCCATTGATATTGGCCGCAGTCGGGGCTTCTTCGAAATTACGCAACCACGCCAGCGGTGTCATGCCGAAATCCGGGTTGTTGATTACGAGTTCGTCTAGCCGTGTCAGTTCAGCAGAGCTGAGGCCTTCGACGATTGCGGCTGCGGCAGCTTTGCGTGCGCGTGCCCGGCCAGCAAGACCGGCGCGTTCCAGTGTGTCGCCTGACGGAAGAATGAACCGCTCACCCTTCAGGCCAACCATGAGGGCGCGAACAATCGGTTCACCTCTGTCTGTATACTCGGCGGCTTGCGCGGCAAGATTCAGGGCAAGTGCCAGGTCGCCGCGTCGAAACGGGCGTATGCCAAGATAACGCGCCACGAGATCGGCATGATCGGTACGGGTTTGCGCGCGCTGACCATATGCAGAGAAGGAGGAAGGATCGACGAATAACTGTGCCGCGAGGTACTGAAGAATGACGTCGGGAAGCCCGATCTCGGGTTGCAGACCAAAGCCGGGATGTCGCATCAAAGCGATTTGTGCAGCCAGACCGAGGCGATTTGCTGGACCATAGCGGCGCCCAACCAATTCAACATCTTCCGCAGAAAGGGTATAATGCCCAATGATCGCGGTTTCTTGGACAGGAGGATCGAACAGGCGCCGGCGCTCGTCTCCGGTCAGAAGTCGGCGTCGTGCCATTTTGCTCTCCCGCTGAGGCGAATAACAAAATTGACACCAAAGCGGCTTGCACTGGAGGGAGGCCATTCGTTGCCGGTTGATCCCCGAGCAATCACCCGGCGCAGCAAGACAGTTTGGCGACATCCTTATCAAACGTTTGGGCCGCCAGTTTGAGGCCTTCCACAGTGGTCAGGTAAGGAAATATCGTTGCACCCAATTCCAGGGTGGTCATGCCGTGTTTGATCGCCAGCACCAGTGTCTGGATCGAATCCGCGCCTTCGGGTGCCATGATCTGGCCGCCCAGCAAACGGTCGTTCGCCTTGTCGGCAATCAGTTTGATGAGACCCCGCGTATCGCGTGCTGCCAGTGCCCTTGGCACAGCATCGAGCGGGAGCAGCGAAACCTTGATGTCCAGGCCTTGCGCCCGTGCTGTCGTTTCAGTGAGGCCGGCGCTGGCGACTTGCGGGTCGGTGAAGACGACGGATGGCATGGAGGAATTGTCGTAGCGGTATTGGTTGCCCGTCACCGCGTTGCGCGCGGCCAGTTTTGCGCCATAGGCGGCCATGTAGACGAACTGGTCCCGTCCCGTTACATCGCCCGCCGCGTAAATGCCTGGAACCGACGTTTCGAGGTGGTCATCGACGACGATTCCACCATTACGGGCAAGCACTATGCCGCGCTCCTCCAGCCCAAGCCCGTCGCTATTGGGTCGGCGTCCGGTGGCGATGAGCACCTGTTCCGCCGCGACGGTGTCACAATGCCCCTCGCAGGTCAATTCGACCCCGCTCTGTGTTTGGGCGATACGCTGATAGCCGACACCTGCGCAAACCCGCACGCCCTCGGCTTCCAAATAGTTTTTCAGCGCGGCACTCACTTCCGGGTCCATTTCGGGGAGCAGGCGGCTTCGGCAGCAGATGGTGACATCAACGCCCAGACGCGAAAACATCTGTCCCAGTTCTACCCCGATCACCCCGCCACCGATCACCAGCAGCGATTTGGGCAAGCGATCCAGCGCCAGCGCCGATGTGCTGGTTAGGTAGGGCACGCTGTCCATCCCCGGAATCGGCGGCACGGCGGCGTGCGCACCCATCGCCAATATGACCTTGCCGACCTTCATGGGCGCATCGCCGACAATCAGCGCACCATCGGCAAAGCGTGCCTTGCCCTCGATATAGCTCACACCGTCATAGGCGGGCAGCAGATCGACATATTTTTTTTGGCGCAGCGTCGTGACAAGATCGTCCTTCGACGCCGCCAATACGGACCAGTCATCCATCTGGACAGCGCCCCCAAGGCCGGGAAAGCGCGCGGCGGCAAGCCCACCATGCACCGCTTCGGCGGCGCGGATCAGCGTCTTGGAAGGAACGCAGCCAACATTGACACAGGTGCCGCCAATCGTGCCGTGACCGACGAGCGCCACTTTCGCGCCCAGATCGGCAGCGGCGATCGCGGCGGAGAACCCGGCAGAACCCGCGCCGATGACGGCCACGTCAAATCCTTCCTGCCCGGGGCGGTTGCAACAGTCGTTCATTGCTTATCGCTTTCTTGAGGCGCTGGCGGCGCCCCGCTCAGTTTTGAATAGCGCGCGCCGGATAACCCGCGTTGGTTGATGCAGCGGCAATCGCAGCAGCATTGGTGCGGCGCGGGTTATAGGTTGCGCGCGCGGTCTTGGCTGCGAAATCGACCGTGACCGCCGTTACCCCGGCGACGCCTTCCATCGCCTTCTTCACGGTGATCGGGCAGGTGGCGCAGGTCATGTTCTCTATGGCAAAGGTGGTTTGCTTCTGAGCGGTTGCGGTAGCCGCGGGGCGATCTTGCGCCGTGCCACTAACTGCATAGGCGACCCCGCCGCCAGCCATAGCCAGCACGGCCATAGCGATACATACTGTCTTTTTCATGGGTATTTCCTTTCAATAGAACCAGGGTGCCCACCAGTCGATGGTGAGCGCCAGGATGGCGACGGCAAGGCCCAGCCACAGCACCGCCTTGGTGGTCCAAGCCGATTGTGGACGAGCGCAGTAGGAACCGTCTTCACAGGGCGGTTTCGGCTTGAAATAGACATGCCAGAAGCCGTAGCCGAGCAGCGCGAGCGTTACGCCTGCGACATAGGGCTTGTAAGGTTCGAGCGCCGTCAGGTTGGCGATCCACGCGCCGGAAATTCCGAGCATAACCAACAGTAGCGGGACGACGCAGCAAGCCGAGGCGAGCCCCGCGCCGATCAATGCGCCCGCCGCAACCCAGTTTGCCTGCTTCGGCTCGTGGTTTTCGGTGAGGGCTGGCTGTCCCGCTTCCGGCGTTGAGACCATGGCTTGAATCCCTTGTTCCAACTGAGTGATTCGCAGTGTAGGCTCTGTAGCCACTACAGACTCAAGAGGTATTTTCATGGAGCAACAGGTCGGCATCTTGCGTGCCCAGCTTGCCCGGAAAACAGGCTGCAATCTCGAAACCATCCGCTATTACGAGAAGGTGGGATTGCTGCCGGGGCCGCCTCGCAGTTCCAACGGCTACCGCGTCTATTCGCCGGAACTGGTGCAAAGGTTGCAGTTCATCCTGCGCGCGCGCGACCTTGGCTATGCAATGGATGACATACGGTCATTGTTGTCGCTCACCGATACCGGTGCACAAACCTGCGCGGAGGTTATGGCGAGAACCGAACTCCACCTTGAAGATGTCCGCCGCCGCATTGCAGATTTGCAGAAGATAGAGGTGACGCTGGCGACCACGTTAGCCAGATGCACTGGAGATGACGTTGCCGAATGTCCCATCCTGGAAGCACTCCAGTTTTTACCCCATCAAGGCAATTGACGCCATCTTTGAGGGATTTGATTTTGTGATGTCAGCTTGGAGTATAGCCTAACCGGACGTCAGGGCGCTACCGCGGTTTCTGTCAGATTAGGGTACTAAACGGAATTTGTTGACGAATGTCGTTGCGTATCATAGATTTCAACCTGACATTTTGATGGAGAGAGTGCGCAGTGAAGGGGCAACGGATCGGCTATGTCCGGGTCAGCACGTTCGATCAGAATGTGGATCGCCAATTGGAAGGTCAGTCGCTCGATCGGACCTTCACCGACAAGGCATCGGGCAAGGACGTCAACCGCCCCCAGCTTGAGGCTCTGCTCACTTTCGCCCGCGAAGGCGATACCGTCGTCGTCCACAGCATGGATCGGTTGGCCCGCAATCTGGATGACCTGCGCAAGCTGGTCCAGGGCCTCACCAAGCGAGGTATCCGGATCGAGTTTGAGAAGGAAAGCCTGTCCTTCTCGGGGGAGGACTCCCCGATGGCCAATCTGATGCTCTCGGTCATGGGTGCGTTTGCTGAGTTCGAGCGCGCCCTGATCCGCGAACGGCAACGCGAAGGCATTGCGATCGCTCGGCAGCGCGGCGCCTATCGGGGGCGGAAACGGTCGCTCTCGGATGAGATGATTGCCGATCTGCACCGCCGCGTTGCCGCCGGTGAACGCAAGGCGACCATCGCGCGCGACATGGGCATCAGCCGCGAAACCCTCTACCAGTACCTTCGCGCCGCTGCCTGACACCAATGTTCACATTATGTCCGGAAAATCGTTGTTCAGCGTACAAAGCTTGAGGTGACGCCTAGTAGCCATTATTGTTATAATAGCCGCCGCCGGCGCTGTAACCATGGCCGCCGCCGCGATTATATCCATGGCCACCATTGCCACGGTTGTACCCATGGTTGCCATACCCGCCCTGAGAATGACGATCTTGATTCTGCCAACCGCCATGGTCGCGATCCCGGGCAAGTGCCGCGCTTGGTGCTAAAACACCAGCTGTAGAGGCGACCAGTGCGGCCGCCGCAAATATTTTGCCAAACATTACCATTCTCCTCATCGTTCAATCACGTGAGGTCGTAGTAGATCGTCCGGGTTGAAGCAGTCCTGAATGCGTCTGTCAGCGACCGTTCACGCCAATGTCAGTGGCGAGGCTGTCATCTTATTGCGCATAACGATCCGTGTGAGAGGTGAGTGTCGCCACCTCTCACACGCCCGCTGGCGACGGCTGAGTATCACCGCATCTTTGCTTGCAGCTCAGCGAGTGCCCGCTGATTGTCATCGACGGTCTTTCGGGCCTCTGCCAACACCTCTGCGTTTTTTGTATGACGCATGATAATCTGGGACATTTCAATCGCGCCGCGGTGGTGGGCGGCCATGCTCTTCATCCATGCCTTGGCAGGATCGGGGTCCATCATCCCCTGCATCATCGCCTGGTTCATGCGGTCCATCGCGCCCGAAAGCTCTTTTTGCGCTGGACCCATGTTCTGCATGCTCTGCATCCCCGGCATGGCCATTCCGCCCATTTGAGAGTGTTGGGCAAGCGCCGGTGTGGCGGCGACGGTTGCTGCGGCGATGGTCAAAATATTAAGAAAACGCATCATGCTGGTTCCTTTCTTTGTGGTTCGATCGTCAACGAGCAAGCGGCAATCCGGTTCATCTGGAGCGATTTAGACGCAATTGTCGCTTGCGATTGCCATACTTCAGGCCCGCGAGGGCAAACGCTTCGTGCCGCGTATCATCTTGTAGGTAGGACGGTTGCACCGCCGCTGCCCTAGACACGATCGGAGACATGTTATGACCAAGATGAAATTCGCCGGCAGGCTCCTTCAGACCGTTGCGGCCATCGGTATCGCCACGGCCGGCATCAGCGCGGCATCGGCGCAGTCAAATGGCGGTTCGATGGGCGGGATGAAGATGGCTCCCGGCGACAAGATGGACATGAAGAGCAAGAAGGCCGCCCCGAAGAAGGCCGCTCATCACAAGGGTGGGCACAAGGGGGCAGCCAAGCACAAGTAGAACGTCGATAGCTGCGAGCGGGTTGTCGGGAGCGATCCTGGCGACCCGCTCGCATCGCGACGGCGTGGGCAGGAGCCTGCGGTATCGACGGTTCGAACGGTGACCTGGGGTAACTCGCTCACACTTCTTTGAGCGGACAGAGCAAGCGGAGAAGCACATGGCTACCGGCCCCGCCAGGCAGGCGACGATCTACCGGATGGTGATGGCCGAGCATACGTGCCCTTACGGGCTTAAAGCAAAGGATCTGCTGCGGCGCGAGGGCTATTCGGTCGACGATCATTGGCTGACGACCCGCGAGGAAACCGAGGCGTTCAAGGCGAAGCACGGGGTCAAGACGACCCCCCAGACTTTCATCGCGGGCGAACGTGTAGGCGGCTATGACGATTTGCGCCGCTTCTTCGGCAAGACGGTCAGCGATCCTAAAGCCGTCTCCTACCGTCCCGTGATCGCGGTATTCGTCATGACGGCGCTGATGGCGCTCGCCGCCAGCTATGCCGTGTTCGGCAGCCCGTTCACGATCCGCGCGGGCGAATGGTTCATCGCTTTTTCGATGTGCGTCCTGGCGCTGCTGAAGCTCCAGAACATCGAGAGCTTTTCCAGTATGTTCCTGGGCTACGATCTGCTCGCCAAACGCTGGGTGCCCTATTCCTACATCTACCCCTTCGCAGAAGGTGGCGCGGGCGTGCTGATGATCGCAGGGGCGCTGACCTGGCTATCGGTGCCGGTCGCGCTCATCATCGGGACGATCGGCGCGGTGTCGGTGTTCAAGGCCGTCTACATCGATAAGCGCGAGCTGAAATGCGCCTGTGTGGGAGGGGATAGCAACGTGCCCCTCGGCTTCATCTCGCTGACCGAGAACGTGATGATGGTGGCTATGGCGATGTGGATGGCGCTTGCTCCGGGCATGCTGGCCATGGCGGGCTAGAACTTCGTCAAGATCTCTCATCGATCGGCAACGATCCAAACACAGCACGAGCGAAAAATCACTTCGAGACAGGGAAAATACGATGCGATCGGTGAAGCGGTTGATGATGATTTTGCTGGGCTTTGTCGCACTGTCGACGGGCTCGCTCGCGTTCGCGCATGAAGATCATGACGCGCTGGGCGCAGGGCCCGGGGCGGCCAATAGTGCGGCTCCCGCCAAGGCGAACGATCACATGGCGATGGGTTCGATGACGAGCCCTGGCATGAATATCGCCGGTGACGACATGGCGATGGGTGGCATGCACGACGAGGGCGCCAACAAGAACAAGAGCTTCGGCGAGCGCCTCGTGAGTTGGCTCGGCCGCGTCCACACGATGGTCATCCATTTCCCGATCGCGATGTTCATTGGTGCGTTCGCGGTCGAGCTTTTCGGGCTGTGGCGTCAGAACCGTGACTACCAGCGCGCAGCGCACGTCATGCTGGTCGTTGGCGCGCTGGGGGCCATTGTGGCGGCGTTCCTCGGCTGGTTCGCTGGCGGCTTTTATCTCTGGGACCGCAATCCGATCCTGATGACCCATCGCTGGCTTGGCACCTTGATCGCGGTATTCGGGATCGGCCTCGCCTACCTGGCTACAGCGCACCGCAGAGCCCCCGATCGATCGCGCACTGTCTACTGGGGGTTGCTTGGTTTGATGACGCTGGCGATATCGGTACAGGGGTTCCTGGGCGGCACCTTCATGCATGGCGGCCTCAACCATCTTGCATTCTGAAGGGGGAAAGATGATTTTTGTATTGAGGGTGGCTGTGGCCGTGTCGCTGGTAGTGCCGATTGCGGTCGCTGCTCAGTCTCCATCGCGCATGGCGGACACCAAGGCCGTGGAAGCGGTGCTATCTGAGTACAAGGCGGCGATCGAGAAGCTCGACGCGACCGGGACAGAGCGTCTCTTCGCGACTGACTCCCAGATCTTCGAGACGGGCGGCTCTGAGGGGACTTATGCGACCTATCTCGCCCATCATCTTGGACCCGAGCTGGCGGCGTTCAAGTCGTTCAAGTTTTCCGACTACAAGGTCACTGTCCGCTTCGAGGGTCCGGTCGCACTCGCGACTGAAAGCTATCGATTCAGGATCGAGCCGAAGACCGGGGCTGTTGCTGAACGCCTTGGCGTCGCAACCAGCGTCTTGAGGCGCGTGGGGGGCAACTGGAAGATCGTCAGCATGCACAATAGCGGCCGCAAACCGAAAGGCGCCTGATCAGTCAGCGTCATTGATCCCGAAGCTTTCGGGTATCAACGACGCATATCGCTACTGCTTCTTTGCTGGATCGAGCGTGGTCGGCGCCGGCGTCGTGATCGTCGCAGTATTTGTCGGGTGATCGTGCTCGGGGACGCCGGCATAATGGTTCATCTGGTCCTCGGAGATGTTGGGCGTTTGATCGCCTTTGCCACACGCCGTTAAGGCCAGAGGCAACAAGAGCATGGCCGAGATGATCGCGCTTGTTCTTCTCATGTCACAATGTCCTTCGATCCTTGGTTGAGCTGGTCATCGCGGCAAGGTAGCCATAGGCCGCTCGATTTAGCGCCATTCCGCTTGGCGTGTGCAGCGACGTCGCCCGTAGGACCATCTCAGAACCATGCACGAATACCGGTTCTCAGCGCCCATCCTCCGGCATTCTCGCCGTCCAACCGGGCAAGCCTGGCAGTCCCCCCGAGCTTGCTCTCGTAGACAACCGCAACGTACGGCGCGAATTTGCGGCTGAATTCGTAACGCGTCTGCACGCCCGTTTCGATGACCGAGAAACCGGATTTTACCCGGCGTCCTGGAGCGTCGTTCAGATAGAAATCGGTCTCCAGCGTTGGTGCCACGATCAGCCGGTTGGTCATCAGCAGATCGAAGCTCTGCTTATACCTGATGCTGACATCACCCTTGAAGCCGACGAAAGCGTGGACCTGGGTCTCGAGCCGGTAGGGTGACAGCCCCTGGATGCCGAACACGGCGTAACCGCGGCTGTCGGGCTTGACGTCGTAGCGCACGCCGCCCTGGACATCGAAATAGGTGAATACGTTGCGGCTGTAGAGCGCCTGGAACTCCAGCTGCTCGGTGCGTGGGCCGTTCTTCTCCCCTTCGCTTTTGTACCAGAACTTGTCCCGGTCACCGCCGACCCAACCCTCGGCATCATAATTGCCGACGTTCTTGCCGCGCTGGCGTGAATAGTCCGCCTCGATGCGATTGTAGGTAAAGGTCCGCTCCTCATGACCCATTCCGCCCATCTCGATCTGGCGTTCCATGACGTCTTTTTCCTGCGGTGCAGGCGGACCCGCCGGGACCTCCACGGTCTGAGGTGCGGCCGGCGTGCTTGCCGCTGCCGCAGCTGCGGCAGCCATGATGAACCACATCAATTCGTTCCCGTCCCGTGATCCATTCCAGGCATCGACTGCATTGCAGGCATGGGCATGCCATTTGGCTGACTGACCGATGTCACGATCAGCTTTTGCATCATGCCGCTCTCCATATGATAGAGCAGGTGGCAGTGAAGCGGCCATTCCCCGGCCTCGTCGGCGGTGAGCAGGATCGACTGCGTTTTGCCGGGAGCGATCGTCACCACGTTCTTGTCGGGCAGCCGATCTGCCGACTGACCGTTTTCGACCTGGAAGAACATTCCATGCAAGTGCATCGGATGCGCCATCATCGTCTCGTTGACGAAGGTGATGCGAACCCGCTCGCCAAATGCAACCTTCATCGGCGGTGCCTCGCCGAACTTGGCGCCGTTAAGCGTCCAGATATACCGCTCCATGTTGCCCGACACCTTGATGACGATAGTCCGGGTCGGTGCACGGGTGTCACGCTGCGGGGCGAGTGCTCGCAAGTCTTTTACCGAAAGCACGCGCGCTCCATAAGGAGCGCCTGTGGCCCAGCCAAAGACCCGTCCAGAGCCATCGGTGTCGCCCTCGTCGGCAAGCGATGTCATCGACATGCCAGCCATGCCAGCCATGCTGCCTCCGCCGCCGCTCATGTCCATTCCAGCCGAAGACCCGCTACCGCCGGCCATGCCGGCCATCCCGGTGTCCTGCGTAGGCATGGCCATCTTGCCGCTGCCCATGTCCATCCCGGCCATAGCCTGACTGTTGCCGGTCATGCCCGGCATGCCGCCATCGGTCATCGCCATGCCGTCCATGCCAGCCATCGTATCGGAGCCCATGCCGTAGTCGACGCGCGGGAACGGCGTGCCTTTCTTACCGGCCGACGCCACCTGAACCGCACTCCCCAATCGCGGCGAGGTGTTGCCGGCCATCATTGATGTACCGGCCATTCCTGGCATCGTCGCGTGGTCTGACGACGCAGGAGCGTTACCGCTCATGTCCATGCCCTGCATCGAGCTGTTCGAATGATCCTTTCCAGCCATGGCCATCGCCTTGCCGTCGCCCATGTCCATTCCAGCCATGGCGCCCGAGGTAGAATGGCTCGACCCTGCCTTCGAACTGGCCGAAGACTTCGCCGAACCCGCTGCCTTGCCACTCATATCCATGCCCGGCATCGATCCGCCGGCATGGTCCATTCCCGCCATCGCCATCGATTTGCCATCGCCCATGTTCATCCCAGCCATGGCTCCAGATGCGGCCTCGGTCGAACCTGCCGGCGAATTGCTGGGGGACATCGACGAAGCGTCCGGCTTGCCGGTCATATCCATGCCCGGCATCGAGCCGCCAGAATGATCCATTCCAGCCATGTCCATCGACTTGTCGCCGCTCATGTCCATGCCGGGCATTGAGCTGCCCGAAGAATTCATGCCGGCCATGGGCTTGGCATCGCCGCCCATCGACATGCCCATGCTGCCCATCTCACTCATCAGCAAAACCTGGCGCGGACGCGGCGCCGGTGCCGTCACGGCCATCCCTTCCCGGGGCGCAATTGCCGCCAGCACGGACGCTCTGCGGTCAAGCGTCTCGACCCACAGCGGATAGGCCTGGCCTGCCTTGGGCTCGACGATCACGTCATACGTTTCGGCAACGCCGATGCGGAACTCATCGACCGTGACGGGCTCGACGGCCCGACCGTCGGCCGCGACCACGGTCATCGTCAATCCGGGGATGCGAACATCCATGAAGCTCATCGCCGAGCCGTTGATGATCCGAAGCCGCACCTTCTCACCGGGCGTGAACGGTAGGTAGGGTTTGCGGCTGGTCGGCTGACCGTTGACGAGCAGCGTGTAGTTGCCGACATCGGCGATGTCGGTCGGATCCATCCGCATCTTGTTCCAGGCCGCACGGTCCGCCAAGGTCTTTTTCAGGCCGAATTTTGCGACATCGCGGAAAAGCTCGGGCGTGGTTCGCTTGGAAAAATTATAATATCCCGAATCGCCCTTCAGGTTGCGCAATATTCGCTCCGGCGCGGTGCGCGTATGCTCGGACAACAGCACCACTTCGTCACGGTCTGCCTTCACTGCGATATCGCTGCCGGCTTTGGGGTCAATGATGAACGCCCCGTACTGGCCTTCCTGCTCCTGGGTCGCCGAGTGCGCGTGATACCAATAGGTCCCGGTCTGCCGCAGATTGAAGGTGTAAGTATAGGTCTCGCCAGGCTTGATGCCGGCAAAGCCGTTGAACCCGGGCGCGCCGTCTTTCGATCCTGGCACTAGCAGGCCGTGCCAATGGATTGAGGTCGTTTCCTTCAGATGGTTGGTGACGCGGATTGTCGCTGTCTCGCCATCGGTAAAGCGCAGGACCGGTGCCGTAATTCCGCCATTGACCGTAATCGCCATGTCTTTTCGACCGGGTTCGACCTCAATTTTTTGCCGGTCGAGGACGAGGTCATACGTCCGCGCTTCTGCCGTTCCGGCAAAAAGCATGGTTGTGGCCAGGAGGATAACGGCTGTCGGACGCATATCGATGCCTTTGTGTTGGAAAGTCCCGCCGTCGCTGAGTTTACTCGTCAGTTCGGGCTCATGCAGAAACAACGCGAGCACCCCAAAGGGCGCTTCACATTCTAATACGTGCGGCGCAGCCTGACCCCTCACTCACATTCGCACTGGTGCGCGAAGGTGCGCGGATTATCGAATTTCAGAAACCTAAGTTGCGTGAGCGAAGCGGCTAGCTGCCCGATGTAGCTTCGCTTTGCTCAGGCGGTGCGCCCGCCTAAATTCTCCAGGAGCTTTGCCCGGGCGCGGTACAGCCGGGTCTCCACCGCCTTTTCGCTGATCGATAATATGGCGGCCGTCTCTGCCTGACTGAGCCCCTCGATGGTACGAAGCACCAACGGCTCTTTCAACGTCGCAGGCAAGCGGGCGATAGCCCTTGCTACGCGGTCCAGCTCTTGCCGATCGCCGACCGCGTCATCGGTTGCCGCCTGATTGTCCACCACGGCCTCCGCTTCGGCGCCGATCGGCGTCGCAAGTGACAGGAAGCGCCGAACAGTTCGCTTCCGCCCCCAATCACGGCATTTATTGATCGCGATCGTCGACAGCCAAGTGCGCATGGGCCGCTCACAATCGTAGCGGTGCATTGCCTGGTGCGCGGCGATGAACGTCTCCTGCAACAGGTCGAGCGCCTCGTCCGTCTCGCCCACACAAGCGCGGATTACCCGGAAAATCGGCCGCCGGTTTCGGCGCATGATTTCAGCGAACGCTGTCCCTCGGCCGGCGATGCAAAGTGTCGCAAGCTCCGCTTCGGACAGCGTTTTCCAGTCGAGGCTCACCGCCCAGGCTTAATGGTGATCGTCGGTGAGCGCCTTGACCACCGCCTGGTCGAACTGTCCGGTCTGGTCGGACCGCAAAAGCTGCCGCATGGCAAAGACGTGGGCGAGCGTCGCCTTCTGTAGCTCGCCCATCACGGCGTGGCTCCGATCGACCGCGGCGGCGACGCGGGGGCCGTTACCATGCTCGGTCTCGATTGCTTCGGCCAGCCGCGCATTATCGGCTCTCACTTCTAGCTCGAACGCCTGCCGCTGCACCGCGAACCGTTGCTCCAGCACTTTAACGCGCGCCTGCTGGTTCGCATCCAGCGCCAGCTTGTGATGCAGCACCTCGTGCAACTCGGTTCCGGGTGGAGTCTTCGAAGGGAGCAGCGCCCGCCCGACAAACACACCGCTGATCGCGGCGATGAAACACGCAATCACACCTATCGCCAGCCGGGCGCGCCCGCTCACGGCGTACCGACAAGTAAGGTCGAGGGTGCCAGTGGCGACGTCGGCCCGAAGGGGGACAGGGGGGTCGTTGCACGCGCCTCGCGTGCGGGAATCCCTGCGCCAACGATGCCTAAGACGAGCGCCGCTGCGGTCGTCATCGCCCCGATGCCCATGCTGGCGCTCGCTACAGGTCGTGCGGCAATACGCGCGAGTACCCTGGCTTCTATTGCGTCGACACTGCTCGGCAACGGCGTCTGCGCCAGCCTGGTCAACATCGCGTCGAGGTCGTCCATATCGTTCACTCCACCCTCTAGCATTGTTACGCGAGCGAAGCCCTAACCCCTCATGGTGCCCCCTCCGGCGCTTACGAGCGTCCGGGCGTACAGCTGAGACGCTTGCTGGCCAGGTAACCGCAACCGGCTTCGAGATGACGTTGCACGTGCGCAACAAGCTGCTGTCGCCCACAAGATGTTGTGAGCTGCCGATCTGATGCCATTGCATCTCACGACCGATTTGAGTGAAACTGTCTGCGATGAAGCGATCTGAGGGGTAGCCGATGAAGCCGCGTATGAAGGAGAAGGACCACTGACACGAAAGAGATCTCCATGCGCCGCCTACCATTCCTGATTGCCGCTACCGCACTTGTCGCGTTTGCGGGCACGGCTAACGCCCATCCCAAGCTGCTCTCCGCCAGCCCTGCCGCCAATGCGACCGTGGCGAAGCCGGCACAGATTAAACTCCAGTTCAGCGAAAAGCTCATGGTCGCGTTCTCCAAGGCCGATCTGACGATGGCAGCGATGCCCGGGATGGCGGCAATGAAGATGCCGAGCACTGCGGTACTCGCCGCGGATGGCCGTACGCTGGTGGTTACGCCCAAGGGGCAGCTGTCCGCTGGGCGGTACACCGTCGACTGGCACATCGTGTCGACAGACACGCACAAGGTCGCCGGCAGCTACGCCTTTACGGTGAAGTGAGCCGATGGGAGACTGGTCGCTGATCGGCGTCCGCGTCGCGCTCTACCTGACGCTGGCGGCGCTGTTCGGCCTTGCCGCATTCAGCCTCTATGGGCTGCGGACACGCGAGCGCGGCGACGCGCTTGCGCTGCGTCCCTGGCTCGTCACCAGCGCCGCCCTGAGCCTGTTGTTCTCGGCCGCCTGGGTCGTACTGATGGCCTCCTCGATGGCTGGGACGCCGACATGGCCGATCGACCATGAAGCGGTCGGTGCGTTGCTCACCGGCTCCGCGATCGGGGCGGCATGGAAGCTCCGCATGGTCATGCTCGCCCTTGCGATGCTGGCGGCGCTGGTCGCGGCCGGTCGCGGCGTCTGGCTGGCCGCGGTCGCGCTGTGTTCGGCCGTCGCGCTCGCGACGCTGGCGTGGACTGGACATGGCGCGATGGACGAAGCGGCGATGGGCTGGGTCCACCTCATCGCCGACATTCTCCACCTGATCGCCTCGGGTGCATGGGTCGGTGCGCTGCTGGGGCTGGTCCTGCTCGTCTCCCGGCCCGCGCCGCGCGTCGACGCGGCGCACCTGGAACTGACGCACCGGGCGTTGCATGGGTTCGGCGCGGTTGGGACGGTCGTGGTCGGCACGATCGTCGTCACCGGCCTGGTCAACGGTTGGGTGCTGGTCGGGATCGGCAACGTCACCGCCCTCCCGACGACGCTCTACGGTCAGCTCCTGATCGTCAAGCTGGCGCTGTTCGTCGCCATGCTGGGGCTCGCCTCCCTCAACCGTTTCCGGCTCACGCCGGCATTCGAGCGATCGATCGCCGCGGACGATCATGGGCGCGCGCTGCGCGGGCTGCGAACAAGCCTGGCGGTCGAAACCGCCTGTGTCGTTGCCGTCCTCGGTCTTGTTGCGTGGCTCGGGACGCTGGCCCCACCGGCATCGGGGATGTGATGGCGAGCCGGGCGGTCCTCGCGCCTCCCGGCTTCTCGCGCTGATGGATCAATCGATCCTCTTCGACGAGTCGGGCAGGATGCTCGTGGTCTTGGCGCTCATCTGCGTCGTATTGCTCGTGCCAATGATGATTGTCGGGCTGATCATCAGCATGATCCAGGCCGCCACCTCGATCAGTGAACAGACGCTGAGCTTCGTGCCCAAGCTGATCGCCCTGGGGATCTGCCTGCTCGTATTCGGAGGCGCGGCGATCGGGCTACTGACGGAATTCACCGTCGAGCTTTTCGACGTCATTGCCCGAATAGGGCGTTAGTCGGTGACGTTGATGGCGCGGGCGGCGAACCGCCCGCGCGAGCGAGGATCAGGCCGCCATCTTGTCGCAAGCGTCGGCGCACTTGCGGCACGCTGCCACGCAATCCTCCATGCCGTCGAGCCCTTCGCAGCTCGCCGCGCACGCCCGGCAGATCTCGGCGCACTCGCGGCAGATATGCTGGTGGTGCGCCGACTTGCGCGCCATGAAGTCGATCGTGACAGCGCAAATCTGGGCGCAGTCGGCCATGATCTTCATATGCTCGGGCGCCGCGTGCTTGCCGCCGGCCTCCAGGCAATGGTTCATCGCCATGTGAAGGCAGGTCACATGACATTCGTGGCAAGCGTCCATGCACGCCTGCATTTCGGGGTCCATCTGATGCATCGATCGTTCTCCGTTGATCCCCGCCCACTTTGTAATACGCGCTCCGGGCGATTGCCCCTTGCCCTAGAGCTCCGCCTCGGGATGCTTACATCGTCCACCGCCCGAAAAGCGTCGCGATGATGCCGCCGCCGCCCAGCAATATCAGCGTCAACACCGTCATTGCGACGATCTGAGGCGGGGTCGCGCCAGAGCCTGCTGCCATACCGTCCATGCCTGACATCGTGCCGTGCGCCCTTCCAGACATGGGCGTGGCCGCCTTTTCAGCCGTAACGTCGTGGCCACCGTTGCCGAGTGCGCGTACCGTTCCCATGCCGTGCTTCAACCGAACGCCGACAAGCCAGAGGTTGATCGGATAGGCGACTGCGAAGCCCGCGCCGGTCGCTAGCTGCATCACGGCCCAAAAGCGTATTGATGTCGCATGCATCGACGCCATGTCCCTGCTCATCAGCAACACCATCGTCGGAATCATCCCGGCCATGACGGCATTCATAGAAAGCCATTCAGGGATGAATGACATGCGAAGCGCCCCCCAATAAGAGCCGCCCGCCATGTCGCGCATGAACAACGCCTGGAAAATGAGCAGGCCGAACGCGAACCCGAATACATACTCGACGATGACATCCTGCCACATCGGAAAGCCCCAGGTCAGGCTGAGCGTCGCCGCTGCAATCACACCGGTCGCATCGCCTGCCATGCAGTGGATCGAAGAGCCAAGCGCTTGTTTCCACAGCGGTTTGACAAAGTCCTCATGGCTTACCTCAGGCGGTTTCTGGCACGACAAGACGTAGGCGACCGCGAACAGCGGTCCGCCGTACAGGGTAACAAGGAGCCACCCCCACTTCATGATCTTGAGCTCGGGATTTCGGTTGAACGCGTCCCAGGCAACATAGGCAACGGAAAGCGCGGTCAGCGCAAACCAGCCGAGCACCACTGTGTCGAGCCAAGAGTTAGGGTTAGGCATCGTGATTGTGGCTCTCCTCCATTGCTAGAGGATACGCGGCTCGTAGCCCTATCCCTTGCCAGAGCAACTTAAGCACGTTTGCTGACGATGGCCTGATCGCATCGAGCACCGATCCAGAAAAGCGGGACTTCGCTTTAGGCGAGGCAGCTTGCTGATCTGCCTCATCGCTCTCCTTGGTAACGTGCTAATGCGATACAGTCGCAAAAGCCTTGCTTCGACTTCGACTATCGTTATGAAAGGACCCCCGGCGACCCGACGCTCACCCATCATAATTTTGCGTACCGCCGCGCTTGGGAGATCATCGTGTTCCTCAGCCTGACGAGAGTCCTCGCGGCACTGCTCTTCCTTCTCGCGGTGCCCGCCGGCCTCCACGCGGCGCCCGTTGCCAATCCGAACGATGTGCAGACCGCGTGGCAGCTGCTTGACTATGTGGCCGTCGATTATGGCGGCGCGGTCGGGGGTGGGAGGGTCAAGAGCGCATCGGAATATGCCGAGATGACGGAGTTCGCCAGCTCCGTGTCGTCGCGGCTCGCCACGCTGCCGCCCAGGCCGGAACGGGCGGCGCTGCTCTCGGGCGCGGCACGTCTGCGAACCCTAATCGCCCGGAAGGGCACGCCCCAAGAGGTCGCGAAGCTCGCTCACGGACTGGCGGCCGATTTGCTGCAAGCCTATCCGGTGCCGCTCGCACCCGCTTCGCCCCCCAATTTCGAGCGGGGCGCGGCCCTGTTCGGTTCCACCTGCGCGGCCTGCCACGGTGCGACGGGAGACGGGCGCGGCCCGGACGCCGCCAAGCTCTCAACCCCGCCTATCGCGTTCACCGATGCCGCACGCGCGCGCCAGCGCAGCGTGTTCGCGCTCTATCAGGTCATCACTCAAGGCATCGACGGGACGGCGATGCAGAGCTTTGCCGATCTGCCGAGCGGGGATCGCTGGGCGCTGGCGTTCCGCGCGGGGAGCTTCGCGCTCACCGATGAACAGGCGCGCGAAGGCGAACGGCTGTGGAAGGCCGATCCATCGCTGCGCCAGCGTGTTCCAGACCTGAAAACGCTGGTGAGCCTCACACCCGCCTCGCTCGCGAACGGTATCGGCGAGAAGCGGGCGTTGGCAGTCATGGCCTATCTGCGCCGCCATCCCGAAGCCGTGATCGAACAGGCTCCGGCGTCGCTTACGCTTGTCCGCCAAAAATTGGCGGCAAGTCTCGACGCCGCCCGCAAGGGTAATCGTCGCGCCGCGAAGGAACTGGCGCTGTCGGCCTATCTCGACGGGTTCGAGCCGGTCGAGCCGACGCTCGGCGCGCGCGACGCGACGCTGCTTGCCCGGATCGAGGGCGCGATGGGCGAATATCGCGCGGCGGTCGATCATGGTGCCGCTCCCGACGATCTGGCGAACCGCACTCTCGTCCTCGATAGCCTGTTTGATGATGCCGAAGCGGCGCTCGCTCCTGGCGCATCCAGCAGCGCATCGACGTTCCTGGGCGCGTTCACGATCCTGCTCCGCGAGGGTCTGGAAGCCTTGCTCATCATCGTCGCCATGATCGCGTTCCTGCGGAAAGCGGAGCGATCGGAAGTGCTGCCCTATGTGCATGGCGGATGGGCCGGTGCGCTTGCGGCCGGGTTGCTGACGTGGGCGATCGCCACCTATGCGATCGGGATCAGCGGCGCGAGCCGGGAGCTGACCGAAGGGTTCGGGTCGCTGTTCGCGGCCGTGGTCCTGCTCTCGGTCGGGATATGGATGCACGGCAAGGCGCAAGCCGACCAATGGCAGCGCTATATTCGCGAAAAGATGACGCACGCCCTGTCGGGCCGCTCGGCCTGGTTCCTGTTCGGTCTCGCGTTCGTGGTGGTCTATCGAGAGGTGTTCGAGACGATCCTGTTCTACGCGGCGCTGTGGACGCAAGGGAATGGCGGCGCGCTGCTTGCCGGGGCGGGGGCGGCCGTCGCGGTGCTCGGCGTGATCGCCTGGGCCATGCTGCGCTACAGCCGCCAGCTCCCGATCGCCAAGTTCTTCGCCTATAGTTCGTGGCTGATGGCGGGGCTGACCGTCGTTCTCGCCGGCAAGGGTGTCGCGGCGCTACAAGAGGCCGGGATCATTGACATAGCGCCGATCGCCGATGCGCCTCGCCTGTCGATGTTGGGCGTGTTCCCCACCTGGCAATCCATTGTCGCCCAGCTTCTCATGGCGGTCGCGATCGTCGCGGGCTTCTCGCTCAACCGGCGTAAGGGGCGTCGAACGAAAGAACTCGCTCCAGCGGAATGAACACCGTCTGCCGAACATCTTGCTGGCCAGCGCCGCAGCCGAGAATTTTATTGCCCGCTGTCCGGTCCAACTCTGACCGTACATCGCACCAGCTCGCGGGCCTTGCTCGCTGCCTTGCTGCACCGCTCGATCGCCTCGCGGTTCGCCTGAACGATTAGCGCGCCTGTGAGCATCGCGTTCCATGCCTCGGGCTGACTCACGCCCGCAAGCCGGCGCGCGCCGTCCCACATCGGCATGTCTAGCGTGCTGGCTGCCATTCGCTCGGGCCAATGCCAGCTCGTCGGCGCGATCTCGCGCACAACGAGGCCCGGCACGATCGCCCACGCGACAATGCCGATCGCAACGCCACCCACGCCGAACCATAGCTGCCGGTTCTTTTGGTCGGCTCGCGTCCATGCGGACCCGGCGATGGTGCGAAGCTCGGCCATGACGCGGGCCTTGTCCTCTCCCGCCTTGGCGAGCGCCGCCTGATCCTCGCGCCTCGCGGCGCTGCCCGCTGCCGCAATCCGCTGCGCCATCTGCTCGGGCGTCATCGCCAGCGCCGGACTCCGCGCGATCACGTCGTTTATGACCGCGATCCGGTCGGCTGTGGCGTCCACGCCCTGCTGCATCCGCCCTAGAGTCTCGGAATAGTCGGGCATGTCGATCGCGCCGCGCTCGGCCGTCAGCCCCTCGATCGCCCGCCGCAACAGCATGACCTCGGCCCGGACCTCCGCCAACGCCTCGGCCGCCGCGTCGCTGCCGTCATACTCCGCTTCGTCCGTCATCCCTGCTCCTACCGGCTCATGCCGCGATCGCGGTCCCGCCCGATGCTGACCGACTGCGCTAATTCCTGCCCGATCGACCGCCCCCGCTCCATGCTCAACGCCAGCTCGGGCGCGCGACGGCGCAACACGGATTCGAGCTGCGGGTCGCGGTGCAACCCGCCCGCGATGCCTTCCATGCGCTTGCCCAGCTTCTCCGCGCCCGCGCGATTACCGGCGCGCTCCATGCTGGCCCGCGCCTCCTTCATGCCCTGCCACTGCTCCACGAACCGGCCTGCGCGCTTCTCCGGGTCGATGCGGACCTGGCGCTCCGTCTCCATCGCCTTCGCCGCGCCGCCCGTGTTGCCCTCGGCCGCATCACGCGCAAGCCGGCGGTCGCGCTCGATCGCGCTGGCAAGGTCACGCGCAGCATTGGGCCGGGTCTGGTCGAGCGCATCGCCTGCCTTCGCCAGCGCCTGTTCTTGATGCGCCAGTACCGGCAGCCCTTTCTCCCGCATCCGGCCTATATCCGCTGCGGCGCGCCCATAGCGTTCGATCGCGCGCGCCTGCGAGGGCACTAGCGGCCGATCGGCCGCGACACGCTCCGGCGACGTCGTTTTCTCGGTCGCCGGCTTCGGCCGGAAGCCGTCGAACATGCCCCGCGCCTTGTCGCGGACCTTCGCCACCATTTCACGCGCGAGTTCCGGGAATCGGATCTCGCGCCGATCGGCGAACGCGCGGACCTGGTCCTGCGCGGGGACCGCATAATCGCCGGCCATGTCCTTGCCCCGGTCGCGCGACAAGGCACGGGCGAGCTGGCGCTGATCGGCGAAGTCGTCGCGACCATAATGGAGCTGCACGTCGTCGCGGTGCCGCGACATGCCGACATAGGCACTGTGGCGGTCCATGCCGGGGGTAGCGAGGACGTGCGCGCGATCGACTGTCACGCCCTGCGATTTGTGGAACGTCGCCGCATAGCCGTGATCGACATGGGCGTAATCCTTGGTGTCGAACGCGACGTGCGCGCCGCTGTCGAGCCGAACCTTCATGCCCTCGGCCGACACCTGCTCGATCGTGCCGAGCGTCCCGTTCTTCACCCCTAGCGACCGCTCGTTCCGCAGGAACATCAAGCGGTCGCCGCTCGCGAACGCGCGCGTCCCCCGGTCGGCGCTGAACGTCACGTCGTCGCCAAGGTCGCCGGTCGCGCGAAGTCGGCCGCGCGCCTCCTCGTTCAGCTCGCGGACCTCGGCGTTGGTATGGGTGAGGATAACACGGGATTTGCCCGGTTCGGCTTGGCGCGCGCGATCCCAGCCATCGACCAGCTCGCCCCGCGCCTGCTCGCGCGTGTCGGCCGCGTGGACCATGCCCTTACCGTCATAGGCATGGATCGCCTCGCCGGTGCGCCCGGTCGCCAGCGCACGCGTGGCGTCGCGCTGCCAGTCTTCGCGCTGCCGGCGTATCTCGGTGATCTCGGCCGCGCCGTGCCGCTCGGTGACGCTGCGGAACGCCGCGCCCGCCTCGATCGCCTGCAACTGCTCGGGGTCGCCCACCATCACGACCTTGGCTCCGGCATCGCGCGCCTGGCTCAACACGCGCTCCATCTGGCGCGAGCCGATCATGCCTGCCTCGTCCACGACCAGCACGTCCTTGGGGCCTAGCTGCTCGCGCCCTTGCCCCCATGCGTGTTCAAGGCTGGCGATCGTGCGGGACTGGATGCCGGACCCGCCCTCAAGGTTCTCGGCAGCGATGCCCGACAAAGCCGCGCCGCGCACGGTGTAACCCGCCCGTTCCCATCCATCGCGCGCCACCCCCAACATGGCCGATTTGCCGGTGCCGGCATAGCCGATCACATTGGCGATGCCGCTCGGACCTACTATATGCTCCAATGCGGCTCGCTGTTCTTCCCCGAGCACGAGTCCTTCACTCCCGGCGCGCGTGATCGCCCCCTCGATTGCTTGCGCCGGGAGACCATGCCCAACCCTGCCCGCCAGTTCGTCGCCCGCGCGCTCAAGCCGGTTCTCCACCGCGATCATGTCGCGGGACGTGAACCGCTCCTGGTCACGCCCGTCCTTCCCCAATGCGACCAGCTCGGGCGATCCGCGAACCGCTCCCATCACCTGGTCGAACTGCTCCTTGCCGTCGCTGTGCCGGAACGCGAACGTGGCAAGATCGCGGGTGGTGAACGTCGCTTGGCTACGGGTGATGGCGTCCAGCGCGACATTGGGATCGGCGATGATCTTCTCGCCGTTCTCCCGCGCGATGCGCGTGTGATCCTCGATCCGCTCGGCCTCAAGCCCCTGTTCCGGTCGCCGCGATGCTGCGGGTCCGATCTTGTGCTGCGGCTCCAGCGCGATGCCCTGCGCCTCATAGCTGCGATGGTCGATCCGGCCTTCGAAACCCAACTCAGCCATGCGCTCGTTGACGTGCGCGCTCCACGCCTCGCGCCAGTCCTTCAACAGCTCGGTCGAGTTCCAGTCGCGATTCTTCTTCCCGAACCCCTCCGGTCCAACCTCGCGCATCGTCATCATGACATGCGCGTGCGGCTTGGGCGTGCCGTCCTTCGCCTTGTCCCAATGCACGTTGAGGTCCGCGACCATCCCGCGATCGATGAACTGCGCTTTCACGAAATCCCTGGCGAGCGCGACGCCCTGTTCCTTCGTCATCTCACGCGGAATCGAAAACTCTACCTCGCGGGCAAGCTGCGCGTCCTTCCGCTTCTCGCCGGCCTCGACCTCGTTCCACAGTGTAGTGCGGTTGTTTAAACGCTCCGGCGCACCCTCCGGCAACATCACCTCCGAGTGGATGACGCCCGCCTTGTTGCTGAAGTCGTGATCGCGCCCGAGCCGGTCGTCGTGCAGCTCGGATGCGGAGCGATAGGCGGCGCTCGCAACGGCGCTCGATCCGTTTGCGCGGCTCACAACCTTGGCGGAGAAGTGGTAGATCGCCATGACGCTCTGCACACTGCCCTACTTAGCGCACGTCGGCAACGACGTATAAGCGCGCACTCAAACTCGCTGCGCTCCTCGTGACTGACTTGGTGCTGGTTTGCGATGTGATGGTCTTCCCCCTACCGACCCAGCGCGCTAAGTTGGCGGCGACGATCCACCTGGGGATGAGCGATGGCTACGAAAGTATATGAAGGCAGCAGCAACAAGGTGCTCGCAACGCTCGATGGAATGAAGCTGAACGAAGGGACCACCAATACCCAGATCGCACGAATCGACGCGAACAAGGTCTATCGTGGCACCTCGAACACGCAGCTTCTCAAGATCGATGGCGTGAAGGTGTTCCAAGGCACGAGCAATACCCAGCTTGCCCGCATCGAAAACGGCAAGGTGTATCGCAGCACGTCCAACACACAGGTCGCCGCAATCCACGGTGGCAAGATCACCGAAGGCACCTTGAATACCGTGCTAGGCCGGATCGACGGACCGCATACGATCGCCCAAACAGCGGCGATCCTCCATCTCGTATTCGCACTGATCTGAGGTCTGTCATGCGCAAGGTCAGAGATTACGACGCGGAGCTGCGCGCGCTGAACGACAAGGCCCGCTCACTCAAAGCGAAGCGGGTCGAACAACTTGGCCAGCTCGTCACCGCAACCGGGGCCGATGCGTTCGACGCGGAAACCCTCGCCGGCGTGCTGCTCGATGCGACCGGGTCGAAAGATGCGGGCGCAAAGGAGGCATGGCGCGCGAAGGGCGCTGCCTTCTTTCAACGGCGTGGGCGCAAAGGTGGCGGCGCCGCTGCAATCGACGGATCGGGCGCTGCGACTGAACCGGGCGGCAACGCTGCGGGCGGAAGCGGCACAACGCCGAACGGATAGCAGGGGCTGGGTCGTGCAACGTCGCGAGCGAACGCGCCATCTGATTGAGCTAGGCGGGCTGGTCCAGAAAGCCGGACTGGTCGAGCTGACCGACGACGATCGCGCCACCCTCTACGGGGCGCTGCTCGATCTAGCGGGGCGTGGTCGCGGCGACGATGCCGGCGACGTGCTGGCGCTGTGGAAGCGGCGCGGCAAGCGGGCGTTCGATGCGGAAGCGGAAGGGAGCGAAGCGCAGTGAGCGATTTCGATATCGAGGCAATCCGCCGCCAGGTCCGCGCGATGGATTTCGTGCGCGGCACGCCAACGGAAATCGCGATGTGGCACGAGGACATGGCGGACTCGCGCGCCAACCTGGTCATCGAGGACATGATCCCTACGCACAACGACGATGCGTTTTTCGGGATGATGTTGGATGAGGGCGTGCCCCCTCCCCTCGTGTCGCAAATCCTGCTCCGGCTGCTCGATCATCCCGACGCCGATCGGTCCCTGCCGATCACGCCTATTCAACGGACGACGTGATGCCCAAAACCGTCGATCGGAATGAACAGATTGCGTCCTTCGACACAGGCCCTTTGCTGCGGACGGTGGATGATCTGGACGCGATGCGCGATCACCTCAAAGGCGATAATTTCAATGCACCGGAGATGCGGCACGACCTGCTGCGCCTGCACGGGTTAGCCATGCGCTTCGTCAATGAGGCGCACGCCGATCCGGTCATGGCCGAAGAAATGTTCGACCTGGCGGCAGACCTTGAATGTCGCATCCAAGACCTGTCCGACGCGCTGGCGAGGATGCTTGCTCCGATCCGCACGCTGCAAGCATTGGAACCGAGCGATCAGGAAAGACCGGGTTTTTGATGTGCTCGCCTTTGCAGAACGCTATCATATTCTGATCTTGAGATATTCCGAGCGTAACGACGCCCCGGTCATTACGCTCCCGCTGGGGAAGTAGCATGGGCCTTGCGCGCGCCACCCGTAATCTCGCCCGCACCGCCCGTGCCAACCCGATGTGGGCCTTGTTCGGCATCCTGCTCGCCCCTTTCCGGTTCGCCCGGCACATCATCGGCGTGGTCCTGTTCGCAATGGTGCTGTTCGTGGCGCTATTCCTCCTGCTGATGCTGGCGATCTGGTACTTCGGCCTCGATAAGAACGGCGCTGTCGCTCAGCTTGGCGTGTTCGGGATCAGCGGTGCCGTGGTCCTGGTCACGGCCTGGATGTTCGTCCTGCCCCTGCTTCGCCGGTTCGACTATGGTGATAGCGCCGACACGCATGGTTCGGCCCGCTTTGCCACAGCCGGGGAAGCCCAAGCCCTCAACGACGATCACGGCCTGCTGATCGGTCGTGACGTGAAAACCGGCAAGCCGATGCGCTATGCCGGTCCCGCCCATCTGGGGTCAGTACATAGAACGGACCCAGATATACGCTAAGCGCCGACAGACCCGCTCAGGTGTCGGCAAACACCTGTTTGTCGGACAGCCGTCGGGAATAATGTGGTTTGGGAAAAATCTGCCGTTCCTTGCGGCTCGGTCGTATGGCGGCTTCCGGCGTATGACCTGCCGGTTGTCGAGCCAAAGGCGGTCATAACGGAGGCAATTTGCCGTTTTCGGAAGCCGACATTCTGGGGGTCGTTCTGACCCCTGCAAGCCGTTGGATGAGCTAGGGGGTAAAGTTGTCAAACCGTCCGGTTGTGACACGTAGATCGCGTAGATTGCCACATACGGGGCCCCGGCTGTGATGGCTAAGGTTCTTTCCTTCTCTACTCGCTGCTTGAGTGGTTCGTCTCGCCGGCATCGAGATTGTCGAGTTGCTGTTTCATCTTGCTAAGGGCGCCAGCCATCAGGTGACGCTCTTCCACTGACAGATTTGCCATTGCCGCGGCGCTGAGAGCGGCACGTTCTTTCAGCAACAAAGCACACGCTCGCTCGCCATCGCCGGTCAGGCTCAATCGATGTGATCGCCAATCGGACTCATGCGCGGTGCGGGCAAGCAGGCCAGCGGCCTCCAGTTCCTTGATCGTGCGTGCGATCTGCGCCTTGTCACGCCCTGTCCACGCGGCCAACTCCTGCTGGGAGCTGCCGGGACGCCGGTGAAGGATTGCGAGTAATCGCCCCTGAAAGGGCGCTAGCCCCAATACCCGGATAGCCCCAAGTTCCTGAAGGCGGGCCTGAAAGGCGGCGGAGACTTCCCCGAGGAGGCTGACCAATTCGTCCATGACTCATCATACCATATCAGTTGACACTATCAAGCAACCATGTCACTTGATTCTATCAACTGATGGATTCGCACATGCCTCATTCTTATCGCATTACCGTCCAGAGCCTCGCGACCGATCCTCCGGCGATCCATCCTGAGGGTCTCAGCTTTGATGTGACCAACCATGACGAACTCTTCCAACTGATCGAGCGCGTTCGAGGTGGTGGCGTCTTGCCGGAAGAAGAGGTGGCCGAGTTCACCATCGGTTTGAAGCTGTTCAGCGAGGTCATGCTGCGCCATCGCCGCGAGCCGCTGTTTGCAGACCTCTTCCCGCACTTCGGAACGTTCATGAAGCAGCTGAAAGGCGGCGCCAAAAAGGAAGCGGCGCAGGGATGACTGGCCATGCTTCAACTGCTGGCCGCACTGGGCGCCTTATCGCCCTGCTCGCGACGTCGATGCTGGCGGCGTGCACTGTCGGGCCGGATTTCTCCCGTCCCACAGTGACACCGCCGCCTGCTGCGACCTCTACGTCCATCAACACCGACCTTGCCGCAACCAGGCCCATCGCAGCGGACTGGTGGAAGGCATTTGGCGATCCAGTCCTCGACGCCATCGAACAACAGGTGCTGGCGGGAAACCTCGATATCCAGGAAGCGGCAACGCGCGTGCAGCGAAGCCGCGCCGCCTTGCGCATTGCCGGCGCCGACCTGGGCCCGCGTGCGGGTGCGGCAGCGTCCTACATGCGGGAACGGGCAAGCTCAAAGGGTATCCTCGGTCTGACCGGAGCGGAAGCTCCCGCGTCGGATGCCGCCGGTGGTTCGAACCCGTTCGGTGCGACGACACTGCCAGGCAGCAACGGCTCACCTGCTTACGATCTCTTCCAAGTCGGCGTGGATGCGTCGTGGGAAATCGATCTCTGGGGCAAGAACCGCCGCAATCGTGAAGCTGCGCGTGCCGACGCTCAGGCCTCCTTCTATGACCAGCAGGCGCTCCAGGTTTCGCTGAGCGCTGAAGTCGCACGCGTCTATGCGACCCTCCGCGGTGCCGAAGCCCGGCTCGAGGTGCTGAAGCGCAACCGCGGCACGGTGGCCCGTGGGCTGGAGATCGCACGGCAGCGCCAGCAGCAGGGCGCTGCCAGCCAGTATGACGCGGCGACCGCAGCCGCTCAGCTCTCCGCGATCGAGGCCAGCATTCCCGGCACGGTTCGCGAAGCAGCTGCGGCGCGCAACGCCCTCGCTCTGCTCTGCGGGCAGGAGCCGCATGCACTCGACACCGTTCTCGCGTCGACCGCTGCCGAACTTGTCACCGTGCCGGATGATCTCGCAGGGGGCCTTTCCTCCAATCTGGCGCGTGCACGTCCCGATATCCTGGCCGCCGAAGCGGCGTTACACGCCGCCACGGCGCGCATCGGTGTCGCCAAGGCGGACTTCTATCCGAGCCTGACCCTGGCCGGAAGCTTCGGCACGCAGGCGCTCGGCCTGTCCGACCTCGCAGGCTGGAGCGCGCGACAGTTCATCGTCGGACCCAGCCTGCACCTGCCGATCTTCGAGAACGGGCGCCTCAAGGGACAGCTTCAGCTTGTCGAGGCCGACCAGCAGGCAGCGGCGATCCGTTACCGCGCCACCGTCCTGCGCGCCTGGCACGAGATTGATGATGCCCTGGAGACGATGCGCGCTGAACGCGCCCGCTACGCGGCGGCCCAGCAGGGCGTCGAGCAAAGCCGTATTGCCGTCCATGTCGCCGAGCGGCGCTATCGCAGCGGCGCCACCGGCTATAACGACGTGTTGATCGCTGAGCGCGCCGAGCTGGAGCGCGAAGTAGAATTGGCGGATGCCCGCGCGGCCCACGCGGTGGCGGTGACCAGCCTCTACAAAGCGCTCGGCGGTGGCTGGGTGCCGCCCGCCGCACCAGTCGGGAAGTCCTCGTGACTACCATCACCCACGCGCCTCCATCGCTTGATGGGCCACCTGTCGGCGCTCCGCCGCCCGCTCCATTCGGTCTTAAGCTTGCCACGGGCCTAACGGGCGTCCTCATCGCCGCGATGATGTCCGGCCTCAACAACAGGGTCGGAGCGCTTGGCCTTACGGATGTGCAAGGCGCCCTCGGCCTTGGCGCCGATGCGGGTCATCTGCTTGGTACCGTATATACCGCGGCCGAACTTGCGGCGATGCCGATCGCTGCCTGGTTCGCGGTCACCCTCTCGTTCCGCCGCTTCCACCTCGGCTTGGTAGCTGGATTCCTGGCCCTTGGCATGCTGCTCCCGCTCGCGCCGGATTACGGCTCGCTGCTGACGCTCCGCGCGCTGCAAGGCCTGCTGGGCGGAGCAATGATCCCGCTGCTGATGACCGCAGCGCTGCGCTTCCTGCCCCCTTCCATCAAGCTGCACGGGCTCGGCCTGTACTTGTAGCGGCTTGCAATGATGATCGCCCGGAACTGCAATAAAGGGCGGTTTCCGGCTCACATTGGGTGAGACGTTAGGGGCCGGCAGGCTCACATTGGTTGAGACGCAAATCACAATCGGTGCGACGGACGCGAGATGTTCGGCGATCGGCGCAGGATCGCGGACACGCCATGACGTTGCGACTTCGTGGCCCTTTCGACCTGTGAGGTTGCTAAGCCATGACAGACCGCAGGCATGGTCCGCTCCGCACGACGCTTGCAATCACGCGGTGCTGCCTCCAGTCGAAGGCGACGTGCTCACGATGCTGCAGCGAAAGGACGGGTGCGAGATGACCGATGCCAACCGGATCGCTGCCGCCATTAACCTGCGGGTCCGCCAGCTTGAAGCGCAGGGAATCACCGGGATCGCGCTGGCCAATCATATGATCGGCCACATGCAGGACCTGCACGCCATCTACACCACTGCAAGCGACCGGGCGTTACGCGATCTGTGTGACCGCTTTCCCGGGTTTGAGCGTTATGCCAGAATCATGGAGGAGGTTTCGGAACGGAACCAGGCCATGATGGCCTCCGGCAGCCATCCCCATGGCGATTTACCCGAGTTGCCTGAGCCCATGAAAGCAAAGCTCGTGCACGTGCTGCGCGCTGCCGCCGAACTCGAGCGAGAGGCCCAGGCAGCCGTTGATGGTCGCACAGGCGACCTGTCGGAGCGATTGACGGAGTTGAGGCGAAGTTGGGCCGACGGCTGCGCGCGATTAGTATCCGAATTCAAATCCTCGGATTTACCGCTCGGTTCCCAGGCTTTGGTGGAACAGGTGCTCAAGGCGACAGCAGAAAGAATTTGCAAGGCGGTGGAAAACCGTAGCGCAGCCTGATCGCCGGAAACCGATGCCGGGACCGCCAGGAAAACGAGCGGTTTTCTCGCGGTCGGGCGATGCCGCTTCCGGCTGCCCGAAAACAGCAAGAAAACCCGTTGTGAAAACCAGCGCCATCTTGCACCATGCCGGTGATCTTTTCTGGCGGGGTACGCATTGCTCATCGGCTATATCCGGGTGTCCAAGTCGGACGGCACGCAAACGCTGGAGCCGCAGCGCGACGCACTGTTCGCGGCCGGCATCGATCCATCCCGCATCTATGAGGATATGGCCTCGGGTCGGCATGATGCCCGGCCGGGACTCACCGCCTGCCTGAAGGCGCTCCAGCCAGGCAACACGCTCGTCATCTGGAAGCTCGACCGGCTCGGTCGCGATCTGCGTCACCTCGTGACGACGGCGGAGGATCTCCGGTCGCGCGGGGTCGGGTTGAAGGTCCTGGCCGGTGCCGGCGCGCAGATCGACACAACGTCTGCCAATGGCCGTCTCGCTTTCGGCATCTTCGCGGCGTTCGCCGAGTTCGAGCGCGAGTTGATCGCCGAGCGCACCCATGCCGGCCTTGCTGCGGCGCGCGCGCGCGGTCGCATGGGCGGTCGGCCGCGCAAGATGAACCGGGCGACGCTGACGATGGCGATGGCGGCGATGTCCGATCGGGGTGCCGTCGCAGCCGATGTCGCCAAGCGGCTCGGAATCACGACCACCACGCTCTATGTCTACGTCAACGGCGACGGCACTCCCAAGGCGCCGGGGCAGGCGTTGCTCGATGCTGGTCCCAGTCGGCAACTACAAAGCCAGGCTGCGTAATGAGCGCGGGCGTCACGGTCCCCATTGAGGCGATCGTGACGCTCCGGCGTCGATTGGCGGCACTTCCGGCGAGGCATCCTGAGCGGCAGCCGCTGATGGCATCGACCGCCGAACTCTACGATATCAGCCGCGCCACGCTCTACCGGCTGTTGCGCGGCGAGAGGCGTCCGAAGGACGCGCACCGCGCCGATCGTGGTCTGTCGCGGACGATGCCTGCCGACGAGATTGAGTGGTGGTGCGAGGTCGTCGCGGCGATGAAGAGCCGCACGACCAACCGGCAGGGTCGTCGCCTCTCGACGAAACGTATCCTCGAAATCGTCACTGAACACGGCGTCGAGACCCCCGATCGCGGTCTGGTGAAGCTGCCGTCAGGGCGCTTGGCGGCCTCGACGCTCAATCGCCACATGCGGCAACGCGGGTACGACACCGAGCGGATGACGCGCGAGCCGACTGCGGTGCGCTATCAGGCCGAACGCGCCAACATGCTCTGGCATTTCGACATGAGCCCGTCGGACCTCAAACAGTTGAAAGCCCCGACCTGGATCGATCCCGATCGGGGCGGCGCACCGACGCTGATGCTGTTCTCGGTGGTCGATGACCGGTCGGGCGTCGTCTATCAGGAATATGCGCTGGTTTACGGCGAGGATGCCGAGGCGGCGCTGCGCTTCCTGTTCCGGGCGATGGCGCCGAAGGAGGACAATCCCTTCGAAGGCATTCCGGAGAACATCCAGCTCGATGGCGGCCCGGTCGGCAAATCGAGCGTGTTCAAGCGGGTCATGGAATGTCTCGGGATCACCGTCACCCCGCACATGCCGGCAGGGTCGGACGGACGCCGCACTACCGCGCGCGCCAAAGGCAAGGTCGAGCGACCGTTCCGCACCGTCAAGGAAGCGCACGAGACGCTGTACCACTTCCACGAACCCACCAGTGAGGAAGAGGCCAATCGCTGGCTGGCCCGCTACATCGCCACCTACAACGGTGGCGATCATCGTCGCGAGCCGCATTCCCGGATCGACGACTGGCTCGGGCATCTGCCCGACGGCGGCATTCGCGCCATGTGCGGTTGGGAGCGCTATTGTGCATTCGCCCGCGAGCCCGAACGCCGCAAGGTCGGGCTCGACTGCCGCCTGACCGTCGCTGGCGTTACCTATGAGGTCACGTCCGAGGTGGCCGGCGAAACGGTCGTCGTCTGGTGGGGGCTGTTCGACCAGGAGCTATGGGTTGAATATGGCGACGAGCGGTACGGACCGTTCGATCCGGTCGGAGGGCCGGTGCCGCTGCATCGCTACCGCAAACATCGCAAGAGCCGGCGTGAGATTCGCGCGGATCGGGTTGATGCGCTGGCAACGAAAATCGGGATTCCCCGCTCGGTCCTGACGGGCGAGAATGACATCGTGGTGATCGGTCGCAAGCCTGCCGATGGGATCGCGCCTGTGCCGGCCCGGCCATTTGCCGATCCCGACCCGTTCGGCGAACTCACCTTCGCCACGCCGCTCAAGGCACGCTTCGCCATATCCGAGGAGTTGCGCCTGCCCCTGGGCGGGCTTTGCGAGGAGGACCGCGCCTTCATCGACGCGCTGCTCGCGCGCACGCTCTCCAGGCCCGAGGTGATGGAAGAAATCCGCAGGCGATTCCCGCCCGGCCATAGACGGAGCGGCTGATGCAAACCGAGGTAATGCGCTATTACGGACTGGCCCGGCCTCCGGTCGATCTCGGCTTCTTCGAGACCGAGCATCATGCCCAGCTCACCCATGATCTGAAGACTGCGATTAATGGCGGACGCCTAGTTGCGCTCACCGCCACCATCGGCTCGGGCAAGACCGTGCTGACGCGGCGACTGCGCGAAGAGCTGGAGCGCGAGGGGCGCGTGATCGTGTCGCGCGCGCTCAGCCTGGAGAAGGCCAAGATATCGGTACCGCTGTTGGTCGCGGCCCTGTTCTACGACCTCTCGTCGGAGAAGACCGTCTCGATCCCCAGCCAGTCGGAACGGCGCGAACGCGATTTGCAGGAGCTGTTCCGCAAGGCCAAGCGGCCGGTCGCACTGTTCGTCGACGACGCGCACGACCTCCATCCCAAAACGCTGACCGCGCTCAAGCGCCTCGTCGAGCTTGTCACCGAGGGCGGCGGTCAACTTGCCGTGATCCTCGTCGGCCATCCAAAGCTGCGCAACGACCTCAAGCGCCCTCTTATGGAGGAAATCGGCGATCGGACGACGGTGTTCGAGTTTGGCGGTCTGCGCGACCGTCAGCGCGATTACATCGACTGGGCGCTGCGCACTGCGCTGTCGCCGGGGATTGAGCCCGATGCCGTGCTGACCGAGGATGCCGCGATCCTGCTCGCCGCCAAGCTCAAGACCCCGCTCCAGATCGGCCGTCATCTTGTGCGGGCGTTCGAGGCAGGGTTCGAGGCCAGCGTGAAACCGATCGACGCCGCGACCGTCGAGGGTGTGCTTTCACGCCAGATCGACGACCTCGAACCTCAGCTTACCCGCCACGGCTACGACACGAAGAGCCTGGCGGACCAGTTCTACGCCAAGCCGGCGGAAATCCGCCAATTGCTCCGGGGCGGACTCGACCCGGCTCGTGCGCGCGAACTGACCGACGATATGCGAGCAGCAGGATTGCCGCTTTGACCGCCGTGTCCGCGATCCTGCGCCCATCGCCGAACATCTCACGTCCGTCGCACCGAATGTGATTTGCGTCTCAACGAAACTGCGTCTGCCGCGCCCTTCCGTCTCACGCAATGTGAGCCGGAAACCGTCCTTTATTGCAGTTCCGGCCGCGCATCATTGCAAGCCACTACAGATACTCATCATTTCGCTGGAAGCGGTGACGCCATCGCCCCAGACCTTGGCGATCGATAAACGACGAAAATGGCCGAGAACGACGTCATTGGCCGTGCGAAGTCCATTTTTGCCTTGATCTGCACTGTGCTCAAGTCGGCGGATCATCGCCCCGACCGTGTCAGCGGCGAGACCCGAGACCATCCGCGCCATATCCGGGGTCAGTACATAGAACGGACCCAGATATACGCTAAGCGCCGACAGACCCGCTCAGGTGTCGGCAAACACCTGTTTGTCGGACAGCCGTCGGGAATAATGTGGTTTGGGAAAAATCTGCCGTTCCTTGCGGCTCGGTCGTATGGCGGCTTCCGGCGTATGACCTGCCGGTTGTCGAGCCAAAGGCGGTCATAACGGAGGCAATTTGCCGTTTTCGGAAGCCGACATTCTGGGGGTCGTTCTGACCCCTGCAAGCCGTTGGATGAGCTAGGGGGTAAAGTTGTCAAACCGTCCGGTTGTGACACGTAGATCGCGTAGATTGCCACATACGGGGCCCCGGCTGTGATGGCTAAGGTTCTTTCCTTCTCTACTCGCTGCTTGAGTGGTTCGTCTCGCCGGCATCGAGATTGTCGAGTTGCTGTTTCATCTTGCTAAGGGCGCCAGCCATCAGGTGACGCTCTTCCACTGACAGATTTGCCATTGCCGCGGCGCTGAGAGCGGCACGTTCTTTCAGCAACAAAGCACACGCTCGCTCGCCATCGCCGGTCAGGCTCAATCGATGTGATCGCCAATCGGACTCATGCGCGGTGCGGGCAAGCAGGCCAGCGGCCTCCAGTTCCTTGATCGTGCGTGCGATCTGCGCCTTGTCACGCCCTGTCCACGCGGCCAACTCCTGCTGGGAGCTGCCGGGACGCCGGTGAAGGATTGCGAGTAATCGCCCCTGAAAGGGCGCTAGCCCCAATACCCGGATAGCCCCAAGTTCCTGAAGGCGGGCCTGAAAGGCGGCGGAGACTTCCCCGAGGAGGCTGACCAATTCGTCCATGACTCATCATACCATATCAGTTGACACTATCAAGCAACCATGTCACTTGATTCTATCAACTGATGGATTCGCACATGCCTCATTCTTATCGCATTACCGTCCAGAGCCTCGCGACCGATCCTCCGGCGATCCATCCTGAGGGTCTCAGCTTTGATGTGACCAACCATGACGAACTCTTCCAACTGATCGAGCGCGTTCGAGGTGGTGGCGTCTTGCCGGAAGAAGAGGTGGCCGAGTTCACCATCGGTTTGAAGCTGTTCAGCGAGGTCATGCTGCGCCATCGCCGCGAGCCGCTGTTTGCAGACCTCTTCCCGCACTTCGGAACGTTCATGAAGCAGCTGAAAGGCGGCGCCAAAAAGGAAGCGGCGCAGGGATGACTGGCCATGCTTCAACTGCTGGCCGCACTGGGCGCCTTATCGCCCTGCTCGCGACGTCGATGCTGGCGGCGTGCACTGTCGGGCCGGATTTCTCCCGTCCCACAGTGACACCGCCGCCTGCTGCGACCTCTACGTCCATCAACACCGACCTTGCCGCAACCAGGCCCATCGCAGCGGACTGGTGGAAGGCATTTGGCGATCCAGTCCTCGACGCCATCGAACAACAGGTGCTGGCGGGAAACCTCGATATCCAGGAAGCGGCAACGCGCGTGCAGCGAAGCCGCGCCGCCTTGCGCATTGCCGGCGCCGACCTGGGCCCGCGTGCGGGTGCGGCAGCGTCCTACATGCGGGAACGGGCAAGCTCAAAGGGTATCCTCGGTCTGACCGGAGCGGAAGCTCCCGCGTCGGATGCCGCCGGTGGTTCGAACCCGTTCGGTGCGACGACACTGCCAGGCAGCAACGGCTCACCTGCTTACGATCTCTTCCAAGTCGGCGTGGATGCGTCGTGGGAAATCGATCTCTGGGGCAAGAACCGCCGCAATCGTGAAGCTGCGCGTGCCGACGCTCAGGCCTCCTTCTATGACCAGCAGGCGCTCCAGGTTTCGCTGAGCGCTGAAGTCGCACGCGTCTATGCGACCCTCCGCGGTGCCGAAGCCCGGCTCGAGGTGCTGAAGCGCAACCGCGGCACGGTGGCCCGTGGGCTGGAGATCGCACGGCAGCGCCAGCAGCAGGGCGCTGCCAGCCAGTATGACGCGGCGACCGCAGCCGCTCAGCTCTCCGCGATCGAGGCCAGCATTCCCGGCACGGTTCGCGAAGCAGCTGCGGCGCGCAACGCCCTCGCTCTGCTCTGCGGGCAGGAGCCGCATGCACTCGACACCGTTCTCGCGTCGACCGCTGCCGAACTTGTCACCGTGCCGGATGATCTCGCAGGGGGCCTTTCCTCCAATCTGGCGCGTGCACGTCCCGATATCCTGGCCGCCGAAGCGGCGTTACACGCCGCCACGGCGCGCATCGGTGTCGCCAAGGCGGACTTCTATCCGAGCCTGACCCTGGCCGGAAGCTTCGGCACGCAGGCGCTCGGCCTGTCCGACCTCGCAGGCTGGAGCGCGCGACAGTTCATCGTCGGACCCAGCCTGCACCTGCCGATCTTCGAGAACGGGCGCCTCAAGGGACAGCTTCAGCTTGTCGAGGCCGACCAGCAGGCAGCGGCGATCCGTTACCGCGCCACCGTCCTGCGCGCCTGGCACGAGATTGATGATGCCCTGGAGACGATGCGCGCTGAACGCGCCCGCTACGCGGCGGCCCAGCAGGGCGTCGAGCAAAGCCGTATTGCCGTCCATGTCGCCGAGCGGCGCTATCGCAGCGGCGCCACCGGCTATAACGACGTGTTGATCGCTGAGCGCGCCGAGCTGGAGCGCGAAGTAGAATTGGCGGATGCCCGCGCGGCCCACGCGGTGGCGGTGACCAGCCTCTACAAAGCGCTCGGCGGTGGCTGGGTGCCGCCCGCCGCACCAGTCGGGAAGTCCTCGTGACTACCATCACCCACGCGCCTCCATCGCTTGATGGGCCACCTGTCGGCGCTCCGCCGCCCGCTCCATTCGGTCTTAAGCTTGCCACGGGCCTAACGGGCGTCCTCATCGCCGCGATGATGTCCGGCCTCAACAACAGGGTCGGAGCGCTTGGCCTTACGGATGTGCAAGGCGCCCTCGGCCTTGGCGCCGATGCGGGTCATCTGCTTGGTACCGTATATACCGCGGCCGAACTTGCGGCGATGCCGATCGCTGCCTGGTTCGCGGTCACCCTCTCGTTCCGCCGCTTCCACCTCGGCTTGGTAGCTGGATTCCTGGCCCTTGGCATGCTGCTCCCGCTCGCGCCGGATTACGGCTCGCTGCTGACGCTCCGCGCGCTGCAAGGCCTGCTGGGCGGAGCAATGATCCCGCTGCTGATGACCGCAGCGCTGCGCTTCCTGCCCCCTTCCATCAAGCTGCACGGGCTCGGCCTGTACTCGCTGACGGCAACCTTCGCGCCCAACCTCGCCACCTGGCTTGCGTCCGCCTGGGTGGATGATCTCGGCGACTGGCGTCTGGTCTATTGGCAGATCATCCCGGCCGGCCTGCTCGCTCTCTGGGCGGTTTGGTGGGGCCTGCCGCAGGACCCGGTGCGCACCGAGCGCTTTCGTGAGATCGATTGGCTCGGGTTTGCGACCGGGCCGCTGGGACTGGCGCTGTTGGCCATCGGCTTGCTGGAAGGCGAGCGCCTGGACTGGCTTCACTCGCCCGCCATCGCCGCCGCCCTCATCAGCGGTGCCGCTCTGTTCGCGACTTTCCTGATCAGCGAGTGGTTCCACCACCTTCCATTCATCAAACTCCAGTTGCTGGAGAGGCGCAATTTCTGGCTCGCCTTCATCGTGTTCATGAGCATTCTCATCGTGCTGCTGGCAAGCTCCGCGCTCCCGGCCGACCAGCTCGTCCATGTTCAGGGCTTCCGCCCGCGCGAGATCGCGCCGATTGGCTTGATTGTCAGTTTGCCGCAGCTCGTGCTGGCGCCGATCATCTCGGCACTTCTATACAAGAAGTGGCTGGACGCCCGCCATCTGATGGCGCTCGGCCTGTTCATCGTCGCCGTGGGCTGCTTTCTCGGCAGCTATGTGACCAGCGAATGGATGGTGGAGCAGTTCTGGACCGTCCAGGTCTGCCAGACCATCGGGCAGCCGTTGGTGGTCATCCCGCTCCTCTTTCTTATCACAGGAGTGGCAGCACCGATGGAAGGACCGTTCGTGTCCGGCCTCGTCAACATGCTCCGCTCGATCGCCACGATCCTGGGCAGCGTCATCATCCAGCAGGGTCTGATCGACCGAGGTGCAGCGCACACGCGTGGCATGGTCGACCGTGCCGGTCGGCTCGGCGGTCTGGGCGACGCACATAGCTTGCTCGAACGCTTCGAGGTGCAGGCGACCACCTTGGCGATCGCCGATCTCTACCGCCTCATGGCGTTGATCGCTGTGGTGCTAATCCTTCCCACCCTTTGTCTCCAATATCTGCCGGCGCCCTCGCTGCCCCGGCAAACCAAGGACTGATCACGATGAAGATGCCGAAAAGCGCCCGCATTGCAGCTGGCGGGCTCATTGCCATAGCCGTGCTGGGCGGAGGCTGGGCGCTCGCGCATGGCGAGGGCAGTGCGGCAAGCCAGAGTACGGATGACGCCTACGTCCAGGCCGATTTCAGCACCGTTGCCCCCAAGGTTGCCGGACTGATCGACCGCGTGCTTGTCGAGGACAACCAGCAGGTCCGCAAAGGGCAGCTCCTCGCGGTCATCGATGATCGCGACTACCGCGTGACGGTCGCGTCGGCAGAAGCCGAGCTGCGTGCTGCCGAGGCTAATGCTCGCGGCATCCAGGCTACAATCGCGCGGCAGGGAAGCGTGATTGGCCAGAGTGCGGCGGCCATCGATGCGGACGAAGCGGCGGTCGCCTTGTCTCAGGCCAACGCCCGGCGTTACGCTGATCTGGCGAAGGACGGCTCGGCCAGCCTTCAGGAGCAGCAGGAAACGTCCTCCAGGCTGCAAGCCGATCTTGCGGCCCGCCGACGCGATGCGGCTGCCCACGCTGCGGCGCACGCGCAGGTTCCGATCCTGCAATCCGATCTGGCCAATGCGCAGGCGGCGGTAGCCAAGGCTCGGGCCGCGCTCGATGCCGCGCGCCTTAATCTTAGCTACACGCAAATCCGTGCCCCTGTGGATGGCGTTGTCGGTCGCCGCACGCTGCGCGTCGGCAATTTCGTGACTGTCGGCGCACCGCTTCTTGCGGTCGTGCCGTTGCGAAAAGCCTACGTCGAGGCCCGTTTCCGCGAAACGCAGCTTGAGCGCATCCGCCCTGGCCAGCATGCGGTTGTGCGGTTCGATACGCTGCCTGGGCTCGAATTGAAGGGGCACGTCGAGAGTATCGCGCCCGCGACCGGCGTGTCCTTCGCAGAAGTGGCGCCGGAGAATGCTACTGGCAACTTCACCAAGATCACTCAGCGCCTGGCTGTCCGCATCGTGTTCAACGACGGCCAGCCCGAGGCTCGTCGACTGCGGGTCGGTATGTCAGCCGTACCAACAATCACCACCAACTAAGGACAGAGGCACGGCCATGATATGGGATGCTAGCGGTTCGTCACGAACTGAGCGTCAAGACCCGGCGGTTTCGCCATTGCGCACCGGTGGCTATCGATCATTCTGACCCTGAAAGCTGTCCGGCAGGCAGGTCCCCGGATTCGGCCATTCCTCCGGCCTGACCAATGGCGCGCGAGTTGCGCGACCTGCGGGGTCTAACCTGTCGGAAAACACATGTTTTCGGACACCCTTGGGTGATCCCTCGGCTTTGGTCGGCAATCCCGCGCCTGAATAGTCGACAAACCCTGTCGCTTTGATGTAGTGTACGACAAAGTGGTTTTGAGGGTTTGTCGTACATGCTGGTCGGATATATGCGGGTGTCATCGGCCGATGATCGCCAAACTGTCGATCTTCAGCGCGACGCTCTGGTCGCGGCGGGTGTCGATCCGCGTAATTTGCATACTGATAAGGCATCGGGAGCACGCGACGATCGACCGGGCCTGAAGGACTGCCTCGATTATCTGAGTGCGGGCGATACGCTGATCGTGTGGAAACTCGATCGGCTTGGGCGATCGTTGCCGCATTTGCTGGCGATCGTCACTGACCTGAAGGCGCGTGGCATCGCGTTCCGTTCGCTGACTGAGCAGATGGATACGAACACGCCGCACGGCGAACTGCTATTTTCGCTGTTCGGCGCGCTGGCGCAATATGAGCGCGCGCTGACGCGCGAGCGGGTGATGGCGGGACTGGCGGCTGCAAAGCGTCGAGGGCGCCAGGGTGGACGGCCTCCCATGATCGACACTGAGACCCTTGAACGGATTACTGCCGCGCTTGATGGCGGAGCAAGCAAGGCATCCGTCTGTCGCACCTTCAAGGTGCCGCGTTCGACCTTGATTGGCACTCTTGCCCGGATCGGTTGGGCGCCGCCCGCCAAAGCCTAACCCAATGCCTCGTCGCGCCGTGCTGTCGGACGAGCAACGCATGGCGTTGCTCGCACTTCCCGATGATGAAACCACGCTCGTTCAGCACTGGACGTTGAGTGAGGATGACCTGGCTATCATCGTGCGCCGCAGGCGACCGCATAATCGTCTGGGTTTCGCGATCCAGCTATGCGCGCTGCGCTATCCCGGCCGTTTGCTGCGCCCGGGCGAATTGATCCCCGATACGCCGCTCGCGTTCGTCGCCGAGCAATTGCAGATCGCGCCCGAGGTGCTGGCCGATTATGCGACGCGCGGCCCGACCCGGTACGAACAGCTCGATGCGCTGCGCGAGGGCTTTGGGTTCACACAGTTCAGCCGGCCATTGCGAGCGGCGTTGCAGGAATGGCTGCTGCCGATTGCGCTGACGACGACCAGCGGGGCTGGGCTGGCACGGTCGCTACTAGGCGAGTGCCGACGACGGCGCATCATCGTACCTGGCATCAGTTCGGTCGAACGGATGGTTGCGCAGGCGCTGCTCGACGCCGAGCGCCATGTCGCCGAGCATCTGACCCGAGGGCTGGAGACTGGGCAACGCCGTCTGCTTGATGCCCTTCTTCTGCCTCACGCCGGCACGAACCTCAGCGGCCTCGGATGGGTGCGGCAGCCGCCCGGCAAGCCCGGTCGCAAGACGTTCGCCGTCATCATCCGGCGGCTAGCTCTGCTGCGCGATATTGGGATCGATCCCGATATCGCGGCAGGCATACATCCTGAACGCCTGCGACGCCTCTGTCAGGAAGGGGCTCGGCTGACGGCGCAACATGTCCGAACGCTGCAAGCAACGCGGCGCCGTGCGACGCTGGCGGCAACCGTACTCGAAACCATCGTCACGCTCACCGACGATGCGGTGCTGATGTTCGACCGCCTGCTGGGTCAGATGTTTCGGCGCGAGCAGAACAGCGCAGACACAGCGCTCAAGCGCGACCGGCGCAACATCAACGGTAAGATCCGGCTACTTGCCCGGCTCGGCGATGCCCTGCTCACTGCCAAGGTGTCGGGCGGCGACATCGGCGCCGCGGTCGAGGCCGCAGTTGGATGGGATGATCTTGGCCGTGAAGTCGATGAAGCCCGCAAGCTGATCCGCCCCGATGCCGTCGATCCCGTTACCGTCGCCGCAACCAACTACCCCGTTCTCCGACAGGTCGGTCCCTTGTTCATCGCCTCGTTCACGTTCGGAGCGGTCCCGGCCTGCCATACGCTCGCGCGAGCAGTCGCTATCATGCGCGACCTTCATCTAGGTCGCCTGAAAAAACTGCCGCCGGATACACCAGTTGCCTTCATTCGGCAGGCCTGGCGTCGCGCGATCGGCCCCGGCATTCCCGATCGCAGAGTTTATGAATTTTGCGTCCTAGTCGAGCTTCGTGACAGGCTTCGTGCCGGCGACATGTGGGTCGAGGGAAGCAGACGCTATCGTGCCGTCGAGCAACAGCTTATTCCAAGTCCGGTATTTGCCACCATGCGCGCAGCCGGCCCTTTGCCGATCCCGGCACCCGATACGGCCAGTGCCTGGCTGGACGAACGGCGTACCCGTCTCGCCCGGAGATTGGCAGAGGTCGAGCGGAAGGCGGAGACGGACGCGCTGGAAGACGTACAACTCAGCCTTGGCAAGCTGCGGATTTCGCCGTTGAAGGCGGTCACGCCGGATGAAGCGGATAGCGCCCTTGCGCCGCTCTACGCCCATCTGCCCGCGATCCGCATCACCGATCTCCTTGCTGAAGTCGATCGATGGACCGGTTTCAGCCAGTGCTTCACGCATCTGCAAAGCGGTCGGGTTGCCGATGAACCCCGCGCTATCCTGACGGCGGTGCTCGCCGATGCGACCAATCTTGGCCATAAGCGCATGGCAGAAGCCTGCGATCTCGTGACCCAACGCCAACTCAGTTGGCTCGCCTCATGGCATTTACGCGAGGAAACCTACGGTAGGGCTCTCGCCCGGTTGGTCAATGCCCAGCACACCGCGCCGCTCGCCGCCCTGTTTGGGTCCGGGACCTCGTCCAGTTCGGACGGTCAGAACTTCCTGCTTGATCGCCGTGCTCAGGCGACCGGCGCAGTCAATCCGCACAAGGGGGCGGAGCCTGCTGTCTCCTTCTACAGCCATGTCTCGGATCGCTACGCGCCGTTTCATTCCACCGTCATCTCCGCATCCGCAAGCGAGGCGGCGCAGGTGCTGGACGGGCTGCTCCATCATGGTGCCGATCTGCACATTGAGGAGCATCACGTCGATGGTGGGGGCGTTTCCGACCATGTGTTTGCGCTATGCCATCTACTTGGATTCCGGTTCGCGCCGCGCATCCCTAACATCGCCGCGCGCCGGCTTCACCTGTTCAACGGAATCGAACCTGGCCCAGATATCGCGCCGCTGGTCGCGGGCAGGATCGACGAGGCCCTGATCGCCGCACACTGGGACGACGTGCTGCGCTTGGGCACCTCGATCCGCACCGGCGTCGTGAGTGCATCGATCATGCTGGAACGGCTCGGCTCCTATCCACGGGCCAATGGCCTGGCCTTGGCACTGCGCGAGATCGGCCGCGTCGAGCGCACCCTGTTTACACTCGACTGGATCGAGCAGCCCGAACAGCGGCGCCGCGCAACCCGCGAACTCAACAAGGGTGAGGCCGAAAATGCTCTGAAACGCGCCATCTTCTTCCACCGGATCGGCCGCATCCGTGATCACGCCCTGCAAGCCCAGACCCATCGGGCGAGCGCGCTCAACCTCGTCGCCGGTGCTATCGTCCTGTGGAACACGACCTACCTGCAAGCCGCCCGCATGCATCTTGCCAGTCTCGGCCGGTCGATCCCGCCGGACCTGTTGCAACACCTTTCGCCGCTCGGATGGCAGCACATCAACCTCACCGGCGATTATCTTTGGACCGACCCCGATGCGCCATCGTCCGCCCTCAGGCCGCTTCGCCAGGTGCACGCCGTCGAAGGTCCGGCGAAACCTTAGCGTATATCTGGGTCCGTTCTATGTACCGACCCCCATCTGCTGACGATCGCCCCCACCCGCACCGGCAAGGGTGTCGGCACGATCATCCCCAACCTGCTCGAATATCCGTTCGCGGTCGTCTGCATCGACCCCAAAGGCGAGAACGCCCGCATCGCCGCGCGCCAGCGCGGCAAGTTCGGCGCAGTCCATGTCCTCGATCCGTTCGGCGTCACTGGCCTGGCCTCGGCAGCGTTTAATCCGCTCGATCGCATTGACCCGCACGGCCTCGATCTCGCCGACGATTGCATGACGCTCGCCGACGCGCTGGTCCACGACGCGCCCGGCGAAGCCGGCGACGCGCATTGGAACGAGGAAGCCAAGGCGCTGATCGCCGGCATCCTGCTCCACATCGTCGCTACCGAACCGCCCGCGACGCGCACCCTGGATACGCTGCGCGATCGACTAACCCTCGCCCCGGCCGATCTGGCGGCGCAGCTCGCCGCGATGCAAGCGCAAGGTGGCCTGGTCGCGCGCGCCGCCAATCGCCAGCTCGGCAAATCCGATCGCGAAGCGGCCGGCGTGCTGTCCGCCGCGCAACGCCATACCCACTTCCTCGACTCCCCGCGCATGGCGACGGTGTTGGGCGGCTCGGACTTCACGTTCGCGGGATTGAAGGATGCGCCGACGACGGTGTTCCTCGTGCTGCCGCCCGATCGGCTCGCCAGCTACGCCCGGTGGTTGAGGCTGATGATGGCGCAAGCCCTGACCGAGCTGGCGCGCGCGCCGGGTCGTCCGCCCTGGCCGGTGCTGTTCCTGCTCGACGAGTTCGCGGCCCTCGGTCGTCTCGAACCGGTCGAACGCGCGATGGGACTGATGGCGGGCTATGGCGTCCAGCTCTGGCCGATCCTGCAGGACGTTTACCAGCTCCGCGCGCTATACGGGCAGCGGGCCGGCACCTTCCTGTCGAACGCAGGGGTGCTACAAGTGTTCGGGGTCAACGATCAGGACAGCGCTAAGCTCGTCTCCGACCTGGCCGGGCAGGAAACCGTCGTGTTCGAGACCATGAGCCGCGCGCTCGACGCGGAGGAAAGCGGCCTGTCCTACGGGCAGCAGCACGTCGGCCGCGCCCTGCTCACCCCCGATGAGGTCCGCACGCTCCGCCCCGATCGCCAGCTCCTGTTCCTCGCCGGGCAGCGGCCGATTATCGCCGCCAAGCTGCGCTACTATGACGATCGCGAGTTCGCCGGGCGGTTTGATCCGACGTGATTGATCCCTGAAAGCACGAACGACGGTGATGATGCCGATACGGGCGGACCGATTTAAGCCCCGCTGGTGACGTTCGCGCGATCTGCGCCCCGAAACCACCTGAAAGCCCCCCTCCTGCCCTCACCCCGCTCCTGACGGCTGTGGAGGGGGGATTCCGTCGCTACCCTGTCCCACTTCTTTCCCGCTAAGCCAGCGGCGCTTGCGCCGCCCTTGTGACGCCGAAGGCGGCACGAAGTGAAAGCGCATCGGCCTGTAGGCCGATTCCATTGGTCTTCTTTTCCGTCTTAAGCGTGGGCTGTTTGACGTTAAGAGATTCTGTTAAATATGAATCGTTAAGTAGGTTAAGTTGCAAAAACCGGTCTTTTCCTGCCTAGAAAACAAAGGCTTACGGTAACCCCCGGTGGGTGAAAACACGTGATTCGGTGTGTGAAAACACGATAGTGCGGTGTGTGAAAACACGAGTCCAAGGTGTGTGAAAACACGATAGGAAACGGCTCGGGAACGTCGATCGCCGGTGTCCAAGGGGCTTCGCCTCCCCTTGGTCTCAACCGCGCCGCGCCGCTTTCCGGGGCAGCGGTGTGTGATAACACGATAGTTAGGAGCGCCCTGAAAGTCGGTCCATGAGGTCATCGACCTCTGTGGTGCGCCGTCGATCGGCTTCCATGCGGTCGCGTCGGTCCTGTTCGGCCTGGAGCTGCTCGGAGAGCGCCAAGGCTTCCGCCTCCCCTCTCAACCGAAATTGAATGGCGGGGCTACCATCGTTCGTCGCGACCATTTCCACTGCGTAATCGGGGAGTTGGTTGGTCTCCACGATCTTGCGGAGCATCCGGTTGAACTCCTTGGGTTTGCTGTCGCTGCCGGTCTTGTCGCGCAGCACCTCCACCCGGCACGTCCACCCGCCGCGCTGATTCCCGGCGTGCTTGCGGGCGATGCGATAAAGCGCCCGCTCAAGCCCGCCGGTCAGCAGGAAATAATCGGGGTGCATGGTAAGAAGCGACCGCTCCGCCATGATCCCCTCATAGACCCAATCCGACAGGGTGATGGTCATGCCGCGAGGCTGGTCGGTGTCGGGGTCGACCTCTAACGTCCATTTGTCGAGCCAATTGAAGCCCGCTTTGCTGCGCCGCTTGGGGGCGCGGATCGACGTCGAAATGGAAGTCGTCTGCAACCGCTGTAGCGCGGCTTGAAGATCTTGATAGGCGCGTCCGCTGGTGTTGCGCTTGATCGCCCGCAATAGGTCGTAGGACGTGGTTGTAAGCGTCCTGGGTAGGTCGTTGACCCCCTGCTCTCGCATCCGATTGAGCGCCGACGTGGCCCATATGATGATATCGGCATCCCAAATTGTCGCCATGCCGTAGGCGGGTATCGCCTCGATCTTCACCCAGGTCGCACCGTCCGGACTGGTATATTCGATCGGCTTGACCCGCTTGCGTTTCTGCAAGGAAAAGAACGGCCGTTCCATCGTCTCCCGCTGATCCTTGAGCGGAAGGTCGCCCATGATCGGCAGGAACAGGTCGAACTCCGGGCTAGGATCGCGCCGCTTTTTCATAGTTCAATCCTGCACATTTGCAGGTGTGCATATGTGCACACGTTCAAGCACGTCCGAACTGCTTGTCGGCGTCGTATTTGGCGACCAGCTCGGCGATCGCTTCGGCCAGCAAATCCTGATGGCTGCGGCGCGTCCTCGCCGCCAGCACCCGGAACGCTTCGGCGGTCGGATCGGCGGGTTCGAAATAAGCGCCCAAGTGATACTTGCCCGGTCGTTGCCCGCTCGATCGCGACGCGCGCGCGTCTGGCGGAGAGGCTACGCGCTCGGCCGCAACGGATTCCGGCTTCGGTTTCGTGGCGACTGCGGGCGCGAGGAGCGATGATCGTCGTGCCATAATATCAAGCCTTCACATTTGCAGGTGTGCAATTCTGCAATTCATCAAATAGGAACTGGCGAAGCGACGCAATCTCCTGGGCGGCTTTGCCATTGGGTTCGTGCTCGGTCACGCCAAGTCCGTAGGGCCATGCTGCCCGATAGGCGCTGCGCTCCCTGATGACTGCGCGCGCGACCTTTAGCCCGGTATCTTCCGCCAGCGTCCTTGCATCATCCAGCAGCGTCGTTGCTGTGGGCGGGGCCGCATTGAGCACGACAAAGCCGGTCCTGCCGGTGCTGATGATGAGCTGGGCCGTGCGTTTGATCGCGTCCAAGTCGATGAGGGAAGGGCGGCACGGTATCAGCACGAGATCGGCCCGTTGCGCGGCTGCGGCTGCCTCGGCTCCGGCTGCCGGGGGCGTGTCGATGATAGTGAGGTCGAAACCGTTTGCCTCGGCCGCGTCGATCGCTTGGTTCAAGCGGCGCGCGCTGATCGGCTCCACATGGGGTAGCTCGGCTTCGCGGCGCTCGCTCCACGCTGTCGCGCTTTCTTGTGGGTCAAGGTCGAACAGTGCCGTCCTGATGCCTGCCGCTTGCGCCGCAACCGCCAGATTGACCGCAAGCGTCGTTTTACCGACGCCGCCCTTTTGCGCTGCAAGTGTGATTATATGCACGTGTGCACACCTTCAATGTTGATAACGTGATAGTATGCAGAATGGCAGGATCGCACAACATCTTCTTGTCGGCCGAGGCAGACCTCCGGGTTGGGTGGGCGGGTACAACAACACTGCCGCCTCGGCGGCCTCTATGTTCGCGCGAGCGATCGTAGCCCGTCAGGGGCGAGACGCCAGCACGGCGGCTCGATCGGAGCTGCCAAGCGGAGATAGAGCGCGGCCCCTTGGGGCGCGTCCAACCCTTGACGATCAGACCAATGGTAACATATATGGAACTGATGGTGCTAAAGGAGTATGAGGACGGGGAAGGGCGAAGCCCGTTCGGACTCTGGTTCACCGCGCTGGATGCGGTAGCGGCCGCAAAGGTGACGGTGGCGCTGAACAAGGTCGAACGTGGCGCGATTTCCAACGTCAAACCGGTGGGAGAGGGCGTCTCCGAATACAGGATCGATTTCGGGCCTGGCTATCGCGTCTATTTCGGCATGGACGGCCAAACCCTCGTTATCCTCCTGAGTGGCGGCACGAAGAAGCGACAGCAGCGTGACATCGACACCGCCAAGTCGCTGTGGGCGGACTACAAGGCGCGGAAGAAAGGAAGATCGTGATGGCTCTCACTCGCAACTTCAAGGACACTGTGCGCGCGCGTGTTCAAGCGGACCCGGCATTTCGCTCGGCGCTCCTCACCGAAGCGGTCAACGCCTTTCTCGTTGGTAACATCGAGACGGGTAAGGCGGTCCTGCGCGACTACATCAAGGCGACGGTGGGTTTCGAGGAATTGGCCGAACGAACCGGAAGGCCATCCAAAAGCCTGATGCGGATGTTCAGCCCGGCGGGCAATCCGGCTGCTGACAATCTGTTTTCGGTCATCAGCACGCTGCAACGCGCATCGGGTGTAACACTGGAAGTTCGCGCCGCGTGATTTGAACCTGAAAGCGGCAACTTTCCGCTTTCGTTCTCATCGGCCATGACTCATAGGATCGTCATGCCGATCGCGCGCGAACATCGCTGGCTCTACCCGATCGACTGGCGCGAACTGTCCAACCTCATCCGGTTTCGGCGCGCCAGAGGGCGCTGCGAGCATTGCTGCCGCCCGCACGGCCGCGACGTTCTGCACTTAGGGAATGGCGTCTGGTGGGACGCGGACGCCGCGACCTGGCGCGACGGGCAGGGCAGGGGGCTTCGCCGCCTGCCGTCGCCGGACGAGCTGGCGCGGGCGCAACCGGGGCTCGCCGGCATCGACCCGCCAGCGCCCTTGCGAATCACGCGCGTGGTCCTCGCCAGCGCACACCTGAACCACGATCCCGGCGACAATCGGCCGCGTAACCTCGCGGCGCTCTGTCAACGCTGCCATATGGTCCACGACGCGGCCGAACACCGTAGGCGCCGTTGGCTCAACGCCTTCCGGGTGCGCGCGATCGGCGACCTGTTCGCCTAACTGCCGGGCCGCAAGGCCAGGCCCCAAGGGTTGGGTGGATGGGACAATGACGCGGGCCGGCGAACGACGGCCTCCATCTAGGCCGGTTGGCTAAGCGAGCTGCGCCCGCCCGGTATGTGCCGGTAGAGCGTCGACGGCTGCACCCCGAGCTGCGCCGCCACCTCCTCAACGGTGATGGTCGGATCGGCGAGCATCGCCTTTGCTCGCTTGATCTCGGCCGGCCCCATTGCCGGCTTGCGCCCGCCGCGCCGCCCCAAGGCCCGCGCCTGGGCAAGCCCGGCATGGGTGCGCTCCAAGGTCAGCTCGCGCTCGAACTCGGCGACGGCCGCGAAAACGTGGAAGACGAGCCGCCCGCCCGGACTAGTGGTGTCGATCGCCTGGGTGAGCACGCGAAGGCCGATCTCGCGCTTGGCGAGATCTTCGGCCGTCTCCACGAGCTGCCGGACGGAGCGCGCGAGCCGGTCGAGCTTCCACACCGCCAGCGTGTCACCGGCGCGGAGATAGTCGAGCGCTGCCCGCAACTCCGGCCTGTCGCGCTGCGCGCCCGACACCTTCTCCATAAACACCTTTTCGCACCCGGCTTCGCGGAGCGCATTGAGCTGTAGGGCAGGGGACTGGTCCCTGGTGGACACGCGCGCATAGCCGACGAGCAAGGGGCTTCTCCGAAAACTCGACGCGACCTAGCCGGATTTCGGAGAAGGAAACAAGAGGCGGTTTTGGGAAGCTAATCGGGCTATTCTGCGACCTCGGCCGCGATAGGCGCGGGGTATCCCGCGAACGACCGTTCGCGGGAGATATGGCATCACAGCGAAGAGCCCAATAAACGGGAGGCCGAAGCTGATCAACGCAACGCGCCATCTGTCGCGGGTCCTGACACATCGTCCTGATAGGTGTATGAGTTAATCCCAAGGAGAGAGGTGGCTTGCGATGTCTGAGTCGAACCTAGCCTATTACGAACGCCGGGCGCAGCAGGAGCGGACGCTCGCAGAGAAGGCTGACAAGGTGGAGGCTCAATCTGCACATCGGCTGCTCGCCACCTTCTATGCGGAGAGAGTGGACATTTTGAGCACCAAAAAGGTGGACTGTTCCGCAAAACTGTTCCGGTGGGAGGTACGCTGAGGGCGCGGCCGGTGGCGTGTCGATGGATCGACGGCACCTCCTGCGGTATTTCATACACACCGGCCGCGTTTGCCTCTGTAGGGCAATAAAAACGTAGTACAAAGCGAGCTAACGATTAGGTGACTGTAGCTAACACGCACAGTCTGCAGACAGCGTGTCCTGCTCTGGTCAATGGTGATCACCACCATGTCCGTCGCTGTCATGACCACCGTCGTAGGAGCCGTGGCCACCATCATGACCTCCAGCATAGTCATGATCGCCTCCGTAGCCGTAGCCGCCGTCGTGCCCGCCATAGCCGTAGTCGTGATGGCCATAGTAGCCGTGCCCATGCCCGCCAGTCACGATCGAAACCGAATACCCGCGCGAATAGGCGGGATACCCGCCGTAAGCCCCGTAGCCGCGGTGGAGGTGGCGACCGCCATATGCCGGGTAAGCGGCATAACGATAAGAACCATGGCCTCCATAGTGCCCGCTTGAAAAACGCCCATGGCCACCCGAGTGATGGCCGTGATGACCTTGCGCGGCAGCGACGGATGGAACGACGATCATGGCTGTTCCGGCAGCCAAGGCCAGCAGGGATGCTTTCAACATCGGGCTTCTCCTTGAACTAGACACCGACTCCAACGATCGAACAACCGAGAGGATGCCGGAATACGCCTGAGCCGACCCTAAACGAGCGGTCGTGCAAGCGCAGCGGAACGGGGGTCAATGCCCAACGTAACCTTGATCATGGCCGCTATTGCCGTTCTGGTTATACCCGCTGCTCCGATCCCGGCCGTGATCGCGCTGCTGCCGGTAGGAGCGGTCGCCGGCATAGGAACCGCTATTGCCGTAATAGCCATTCGAACGGTTGTTGCGGGGGTCGTAGCCGCCTCGACCATACCCGCCTTGACCATGGCCGCCCTGGCCGACCCAGCGACCGCCGTGCTGGCCACCATGATCGCCTTGGGCCTGCCAACCGCCATGATCCCTGTCTTGCGCGAGCGCCGCGCTTGGGGCGACCGCGAGGGCCGCAGTGGCCGCGAGCGCTGCGGCAGCGATGATCTTGCGCAACATGGTAACTCTCCTTGGTCGCCCGCGACATCAGCAGGCAAAGGAGAGAATAAGACCTGAGCAATGAGATGAGGCTGAACGGCCTCGACAGCCGATGTTCATTCGTTCTCGGCGCGCCGGCAGCACTTAATTTCTGTTAACCATGATGTAACGACTTGGCCCTACGTCTTCTGAATACCGGGTTGGAGCCCGGGGGAGGGCTGCCGCGTGGGCGACATTTCGATCAATAACGTGCTGGCGGCACGTAGTGCGATCCTGGATAGGAATGCCGCGCTGCGCAATGTTGCGAGCGTTTCCGGCACAGTCGCCGGTCCAGGCGCGGTCGGGCGACCAAGCTTCGAATCTGCGATGAACGCGGTGCTCCAAAAAGGCGTGGGGCCGGGAGGCCCAAGCGGTACGAACACAAGTGCTGCAATAGGCCAGACCAACCCTTCTCAGCAGACGAGCTTCGCATCGACGTTCAAGGCGGAATTGCAGAAGGTTAGCCAACTCGGTGAAGAGGAGGACGCCGCCGCTGAAGCCTATGAGCGCGGTGAAACGACCGACATCGCGAAGGTCATGCTCGCCGGCCAGCGATCCTCGATCGCGTTCGAGGCGACCCTGCAGGTCCGCAACAAATTGCTGTCCGCGTACAAGGACATCATGAGCATGCCAATTTAGTACGGTGGCCGAGGGCTCGCGCAAGGGGTAATCTCGTTTCGTGCGTATCTGTCATTAAGGGCTCTGACGCGGCACCACTGGCGTCGACTTCCCCCAAGGCGGCAAGAGCAGGAAACTCAGACGACATATTCAAGCAACTTGTCCTGGCATCTCACCGGCATCGCGGGCTGCCCCGTAACGAGCTGCATCACTAAGGAGATAGCGCGTGGTAAGGCGATCACCCAGCCTCGCCTGCACCAGCGGTAATCATCAGCCGCATGGCATCGAGGACAACGACGATGGCGTGCAGCGGGCGGTCTGCCGTGCTTGCGGCTGCGCACTGATGCGGACCGCGGCGACGCCGCGTTGGTATTTTTCCGGGCTGCTCGGCACTGCGTCGGGGCACGTAGATCGGGAACAGCGCACGGCTCGTCATGAGCTTTCATATTCTCAGCTTCGGAAATGAGCGCCGCCCGCCGAGCGCGGGCCGCCAAAGCAGTGCCAGCGAGCGAACTACGCCCAGGGTGATCCCCCTTGCGTGGCTGTTCGGCGTCGTGGCTTTTAGCCTTGCGGCGGTTGCCACGTTGATGGCGTGGGCGGGGATCACGGTCGAGGCTCCGTTATGGCTCGGTGTCCTGATTGGGGCAGCCGTTGGCGCCTTCAGCGCCATCGGTCTCTGGTTCCGCACTCCGCGGTCCGAGAATCAGCGCATGTGGCGCGACGCCGCCGAATATTTCGGCGTGTTCACGAGCCTCTGTCTGATCGGCGCCGTAGCCCCCTATCCTTTGGCGGTGATGAGTTCGGGCTTCGCGGACGTGCCGCTCGAACGTGTCGACCAGATGCTGGGGTTCGACTGGCTGGCATGGTACCGGTTCGTTGCGGATCGCCCTGCGATACAGTGGCTTGATCGCGCCGCCTATGAAAGCATCTATGCCTCACCCGCGTTACTGCTCGGCTATTTCGCGTGGACCGGGCGCAAAATCGAGGCGCGCCTGTTTATTTTCTCGTTTTGGGCCGCCGCGACGCTCACGCTGGTGGTGTTCGTTTTTGTTCCCGCAAAGGGCCCGCTTGCGCTTCTTTGGCGTGGGCCGCTGCCCTATGTGCCCGCGAACGCGCTATATCAGGCCGAGCTTATTCCAAGCCTAAGAAATAATGCCCTACACCGGATTAACCTGGGCGAATTGCAGGGGCTGGTTTCCGTTCCCAGTTTTCACGCTGCGAGTGCGCTACTCTTCATCATAGCGGCCTGGCCAATCCGGTCTCTGCGGTGGCCAATTATGATTGTGAACCTGGCGATGCTGCTGGCGACGCCTGTAGAAGGAACGCACTATCTCATCGACATCATCGCCGGAGCCGTGGTCGCGCTTGTCGCGATCATGGTCTCGAAAGCGGTCTCTCGCGACTTCGCCAGAGAGCAGCTCGGGAAGCAACCTTGCTTGACGGTATGAGCGCGCGATCCGCGATCCAGACGGCTTTCAGGAGGTTCGCGACGCGCTCGCGAGACTGGCTGTACGATCGACGAGAGATTGGCCCATGCTTGGCGTAGTCAACGCGTCTGCCGCAAGTTATCGCCTTTCGGAAGCCGGCTACAAAGCTGGAGGAACCACTGCCTGCAAGCGCGCGTCTCGCAAAACCTCGCGCCAGTTGAGCGCCTGCGCTGTGTCCGTCAAACTGCTCGGGTACGCACCACCTTGCGGGAGAGCCCTCAGGATCGGCGCGGGCGGGCGGACATAGGTCGGGGCTAGATTACATCCCGTGGGCGCCGTAGGCATCAGCAGGGAGAATACTTCGCCTTACGCAGGCCGTCTCTCCGGTGAGGCTGCCGCCGGCATCCCTCCGGCGCGTTGCAGGAGCGTCGTGAGAAAGAATGGGCGGCGGTGCTCAGACTGAAGAACAAAACCAGGCGACCAGCTAAAGGCGTCGTGGATACGCCGCGACCGGCGCGATTCCGGATCGAGCCGGAAAAAGTAGTGATTGGCCAACATGCACATGCCGTCCGGCGCCAAAAGTGCTGCGATGCGCATAGCCAAGGCCTTCAGCAATGCGTCGTCAAGCGGAGACAGGTAATAGAGTACGTCGGCGACGACCACGAGATCAAAGCTGCCATCGAAAGCGCTTGGTAGGGAAAGCAGGTCCTGGGCCTCGAACAGCAGATTTTGCTGATCTGCGTGAAGGACGCGGGCACGGGCCACTGCCGAGGGAGCAACGTCTATTCCTACCACGTTGTCCGTACGGGAGGCGAGATGGCGCGACAGCAGCCCAAGGCCACAGCCAAGGTCGAGTGCGCGCGCGAAACGTCTGGGGGGCAGAAGCGAGATCAGCACTTCATATTTACGGTGCTGGTACCTGTAGCGAGCGGATGCCGCCGACCATGGGTCGGAATCGGCAGCATAAATCGCTTCAAGCGCAGCGGCGGACCCAATGGTGGGCCGCAGTCGTTCAATACGCGCGTCGGTGCGGGCGCTATGGAGGAACAGTCCTATATCTCGCAGGTTCATAAAAGCCGGCATTTTCCAGATTCCTGTCGAACGACGACGGGGCCGAGATGCGCGTCATGGGCCACATTCGCTCAGCGCTCGCATTCTCGCAATCAGTGATCGCCTGCGCCTCGCTCAACGGCCGGCATGTGACTGCTCGTAAGCCAGTCGTCAGCTTGCGCCATGCACTTTCGGAACGAAAGAAACTCGTCCTTAGTTAGCGGTGCACGCCCCGGCGGTAATAGTCCGGACGATCGAAAGTATGCCAGGCAGGATGTCCCTGGTACCAAGATTGAGGCCGACCGTAATTCTGCCAATCCGAGGGATAGGTGTATTGCTGTCGGCGGTTGCCCGCGTCCTGGTAATAGCCGGTCTGGTAAGGAATTCTCGAATTGTTCGGGCCGGGATAGTAGGAGTTCCGCGATTCGCGGCCATGACCCTGACCATAGCCCGGATCAGCAGAGGCACCCACTGCGCCGGTAAGCAACAAGCCGGCGGCCGCCGCTAGATAGAAGCGCTTCTTCGTCTTTTTCATAATGTCCTCCTTCGTACCAGACCAGAGTCGCGGCCGTATGTCGCGATACCTGTCGCTGATTAGGCCCGCGCGCGCAGAACAGACATGGACCACATCTTATAATACGCGGGTTAAGCCCAAAACCCTTATGCACCCGGCGCGGTGTAGGGGAATACCAAGCCATCACGCGGACGGTCCGCGCTCGCGCGGTGCGGATGATATTGGATCACGAAGGCGATTATACGTCGCACTGGTCGGTCGTGGTGTCGGTTGTTGATAAGATCCGCTGCGCATCCAGACCCTTCACGAGTGGGTGAAGAAGGCTGAGGTCAACAGTGGCGAACGCCCCCTGCATTACGCAATACAGCGCCTGAGCCCGCGGCTTGCAGGCTCCGCCGCGCCCCGAACGCCGCTAGGCCGAGCCCGCCGATGTTGGTGACGATGGAGATGAAATCCACCGTCAGCGCAAACGGCGCGCCGACTATAATATTGTGTGCCAACCAGAAGGGAGCCCCGATCAGGAAGCCTACCTTCATCCGTATAGGCGATGGCTGATTGCGCGCAGCCATGCTTACTAAGCCACCGCAACCGGCCAGAAGCGATGATATCCCTGCCCATGTGATAAGAGCCAGCGCGGCAAGGATGACGAGGCTCGCGACATTGAGCGCAACCCGCGTTCGACGGTCACGTACGGTCAGCGCGATCATCAGCTGCGCTAGCGAGATGCCGCAAGCCACAGCTGCGGTCGAGGCGCCAAGGACGGCGAACTGAAATGTGAAGGCGGTCGCGCCTACGCCCTGGACGACGATCACCCGACGCAAACTGCGCAGGAACGGCCAAATAACAACGCAGCTCAGCCCGATCACGCCCAACAGTATGCTGGGCGCACTGCCAGCGGCCATCGCTACGGAAATAAAGGATGGCATGCTCTCTCGCGGAAATGTGGGACTACATCCGCATGATGAAGATACGAGGTTAATAATCCCTTCATTGTTCTAGATGCGCACGGCTGCAAGTCAGATTCGAGTTCGGCGCCGGGAGTCTTTGGGTGGGAATGCTCGTCGATGTTGCGGGCAGGATGTCATGCCATGCGCAGCCGCGTGGCTTGGGCGAAGAGGTATGCCAACCTCCTTGCGCGCCTCTGGACCCTGTGTCGCCTAGAGCCGTGAGGGGTAAACACCGCTGCCGCGTAAAATCAAACGGGGCCTGTCGTGTTCAGACAACTTTGGGGTCGGCCTGCGGTTGGGGATCACGAGATGGCCGATGTTGCGACAGGTCGCGCCGAGCGAACGGCGGAGAAGCGATCACGGTCCTTTCATATCCTAGACATTCTACGGGGTCTTGCCGCCATAAGCGTCATCACGTTGCATTACCCGCAAGCCTTCGCTCCCTTCGTAGCAAGCGGAGCATACCTCGCGGTAGACTTGTTCTTTGTCATGAGCGGCTTCGTGCTCGCCCGCGCTTATGATGTGAGGCTTCAAGACGGAATGGGGGGAGGGGCTTTCATCACTGTTCGGCTAATCCGCCTTTATCCGTTCTATCTGCTGGCCTTGGCGCTGGGCATCGTTGAACTCGCTTATTACTATCGAAACGATCATCTCGCAGCGGAGATAATGCTCTCCGGCATGTTCAACGTCGCGATGTTGCCTTCGCCACCGGTGGGTATCCCGTATCAACCGCTATTTCCTGCGAACTTTGTAGCTTGGACTCTGTCCTTCGAGCTGCTCGCCAACGCTGTTTACGGCTTTTGCTTCAGATTTCTGACTGTCAAACGACTGAGAATGATCACCAGCATATCGGGCTTGGTCCTTTTGGCATTGGTGCTCATTCGCGGCAATCTTAATGGAGGAGCATATTGGCCTGATGCTCATCTAGCCGCAATCAGGGTCACCTTTTCCTTCTCTGTCGGAGTTTTGATACACCGCGCTCGGGAGGCGGGAAGATTGGCAGCGCTGACTTCCGTCAAGCTACCCCAGGTCATCATCATCGTGATCACGATCGGCGCCCTTGGTGCGCCGATACCACCTGCCTTGCGAGGGCTATTTGATGCGGCCTGCGTGCTGTTTCTATTTCCGCTGATTGTAGCCGCTTCGGTTGGGCGCAACCCGGTTCCAAGTCGAGGAATCAGCGCTTTTCTGGGGGAGATTTCCTATCCCATCTATGTCTTGCAAATCCCCGTCTTCACGATTGGCGTGATGGGTCTGCCCAAACTTTTACCAGGTCTTCCGCAGTTACCTGCGCCCTGGTCAGGGTTTGTCCTGTTGTCTGCATTCTGCATTGCCTCGTGGTTCATGGCCGCGCGCATCGACATCCCGGCAAGGCGCCGAATGAGCGCTGTGGTGCGGCGACATCTCCAGCCTGGGTAGCGGCTTCATAATGAGGCGGAAATGACCGCTTTCGATTGGCCAAGCCGGCCATTCACATGCCGCAAATTGAGAAAGCCTGACATGATCCAGCGCGCGAAACTTCGTTTTCCCCATGTCACACTGCGGCCCGACCCGTCGCGTACCCTGGTCAGGCCATTCGAGCCCGGCTATCCGCGAGGCTTTGACGCTGGCACGACCCGCACTCAGGAAACGGTCGACTTAATTCTGTCGCTAGACCAGGCGGAATTAACCCGTCAGCTGGAGGGCGTCACCGCGTCACTCGACCAGAACCACCGCGACGTCGACGCGATGCTGCGGCGGCGTTTTGACGAGATCGCGGATCACTTCGAAAGTGCCGATCGCTGCGACGACGCGCGACGCCGACTGATCGGAGCCTATTTCAGCCAAGAATATGCCTATGAGAGCGCAGCGTTGTTCAATCCCGGCGCTGTCCTACATCACGAACAAAGCGGCGTTGTCGATGGCGAGGTTCGGATCATCCTGTCGCTGCGCGGGATCGGCGAGGGCCACCTTTCCTCGGTAACGTTTCGCACGGGGCGATGGAAACCGGGCGGCGCGCTGATCGTGGATGATCCCAGTTCGGTGTCGATGCAGCCGATCATTGAGCGTGCCAATACCGACGACCTGGTCCGGCTCCGGTATGCCGGCAGCGAGACCTTGTCGGAAACCGTGCTGTTTCCGGTGCTGCCTAGCCAACGCCAGGGTATCGAGGATCTCAGGCTGGTCCGCTTTGACGAAAGTGACGGCACGTTCGCCTACCATGGGACATATACCGCGTTCAGTGGCGCAGAGGCGCGATCGGAGCTGCTGACCACCACCGACTTCAGCACCTTCGAGATGCGCGCGCTTACCGGCGATGCCTCGACGGGCAAGGGGATGGCGCTTTTCCCCCGTCGGGTCGACGGCTTGTTCACGATGCTGGGTCGCCAGGACAACAAAAATATCTGGCTGCTGAGATCTGACGATATCCTGCACTGGGCCGGCGGTGCAAAGCTGATCGAGCCGCGCTATCCGTGGGAGTTTGTCCAGATGGGCAATTGCGGCTCACCGATCGAAGTGGACGAGGGATGGTTGGTATTGACGCACGGGGTCGGCACGGTGCGCAACTACTGCATCGGCGCATGCCTCCTCGACAGGCGCGACCCCTCAAGGCTCCTGGCGCGAACACCTCGACCGGTTCTGGCTCCAAGCCCCAAGCAGCGCGACGGCTATGTCCCCAACGTCGTTTACAGCTGCGGCGCGCTCGTAGTTGGCCGCGACCTGCTGCTCCCCTACGCAGTGGCGGACAGCTTCACCGCGTTCGCGACCACGACGGTCGACGATCTGCTCGCAGTGATGGAGTGAGCAGGGGCGCACTTTGAGGGGTTTCCGCGCCATATGCGTATCAATTAATATGGGCGGTTCAGATGACTGTTGAGCCAATGTTTTCCGGCTAGCGCCTAGGTCGGCAGCAGCGTTTGAGACTGTGCATGCGCCTTGCAGCCTCGGCGACCGTCGTGATCCAGGCCCAATCGATGGAGGCTTTCGCATGTCACCGACAATCTTAAGGCTTTCGGCAATTTCCGGGCTCGCAGCGGGGCTTGGCGGTTGCGCGTCCTATGGACAGCCGAGCCGCAATATCGCCTATTTTGCGGTGCCGTGTAACACGCCGGGAGCATTCGTCGCGCAGCCCTTGTCAGCGCCGGACGCGCCTCCAGCTACGCCGGTCCCAGCGGCCCAGGCGGGCGATGCACAAGCTTGCCTGATCGCGGTGCCGGCCCGAGATCTGGCCTATAACGCGCGCTATCGGGGCGGCGGGGGTTATTACGATCCTTACTATGGCTATCCGGGCTATGGGTCGCCCTTCTACGGTTCGTTTGGAATTGGCTTCGGATTCCACGGCGGTGGTTATGGACGCGGCGGCAGCTTTGGTCATCGCGGCGGGTTCGGTCATAGTGGTGGCGGCGGTCACGGTGGTGGTCACGGCGGCCATTGAAGCGCCGATCCGTTGAGCTTGTTAATACGGGAAGCTCGACCGCAGCAAAACCATCCAACTCTGCTTGAATGACGACCACTGGGCGTATGCGGGACTGGAATGACCCTCCGCGACAACCGGCGTGAGGGACAAGTGCAGTGCGCGCGTAAACGTGAATAGAGCACGCGCTGGAGCCGGCTTGGGAGATTGGCTCTATGAGCACGGCAGTTGACACGTCGACGTCGCAGGACAAGGTGGATTGCGTCATCATCGGCGGAGGCCCCGCCGGGCTGACAGCTGCGACCTATCTCGGGCGTTTTCTACGCAACTGTGTTGTCGTCGACGCTGGCGCGGGCCGTGCGAGTTCGATCCCGCGGTCACACAATCTGCCGGGATTTCCAGACGGGATTGGTGGTGCGGACCTGCTGTCGCGGATGACGCGGCAGGCGCAAACTTACGGCGCAACGGTTCAGCAGGGCAGGGTGGTTCGCCTGGCGATCGTCGAGGACGGGTTCTCCGTCGCGACGGATACGACAAGCTGGCATAGCCCTACCGTGATCCTAACCACCGGTGTCCGAAATCGCCGGCCCTCGATGCCTCAGGCGACGCACGATGTTGCATTGGCGCGCGGCCTGATCCGCTACTGTCCCGTGTGTGACGCTTATGAGGCGAAGGGTGCCAATATCGCTGTGCTCGGCTGTGACGATCATGGCGCCGCCGAGGCTGAGTTCCTACGCCCGTATGGCGCACGCGTGACGCTGCTGGCGCAGCGCTCGCCCGAACTCTCCTGGCCGGACGAGGCGCGGCTCGTCGCACTCGGTGTCGAAATTATCAAAGAAGCGGTCGATCAAATATCGATCGAAGCCGATCAGATCGCGGTTCGACTGGGAGATGGGCGACGGCTCTCGTTCGACACCCTGTATCCGGCACTTGGCTCCTCGCCGCACACACAACTCGTTGCTGAGATCGGGGTGAAGCTTAGCGAAGGCGGCTGTGTTATCACCGACGCCCATCAACAGACCTCGATTAGCGGTTTGTTCGCGGCCGGCGATGTCGTTGAAAGTCTTGATCAGATCAGTGTTGCAATGGGTCAAGCTGCGCAGGCGGCGACCGCTATCCACAATTTGCTTCGCGCTGGCGAGAGCAGGTAAGCCTGTTGAGTTAACTTTTTCCGGAAAAGATAATCGCGGCGCTCGCCTCCCGATCCGGTTACGTCTCGGGATGCGAGCCGCGAGTCAATGACCGCGATAGTTGTCGTGGCCGCGTTGGTAGTGCTGGTTATACCCGCGATCATAGCCATGCTGCTGCTGATAGCCATGCTGGCGCTGGTAGCCATGCTGACGAGGGTAGTA
>NZ_JAGINH010000002.1:2500-1335000 GCF_017875905.1 Sphingomonas sp. PL20
GCACCAAGATACTGTGACTTTGCTGCTCTGCCGAGTTTTGGTCAGCCTTCGGGCTGTCCCAGCATTGTCATTGGTGGTGCGGACTCTCAAGCGTGAGGTAAGGGCAATTCGTGGATGCCTTGGCGCATACAGGCGATGAAGGACGTGGCACGCTGCGATAAGCTGCGGTGAGGTGTGAGCAACCTTTGACCCGCAGATTTCCGAATGGGGAAACCCACCTATCCCGTTTAACTTCGTATCGAGGCAACTCGGTACGACGCTAAATGGGGCTAGGTATCACATAGCTGAATACATAGGCTTCGTGAAGCGAACCCGGCGAACTGAAACATCTCAGTAGCTGGAGGAAAAGACATCAACCGAGATTCCGTTAGTAGTGGCGAGCGAACGCGGACCAGGCCAGTGCCTGAATTTCAACTAGCAGAAGCCTTTGGAAAGAGGTGCCATAGCGGGTGACAGCCCCGTATGCGAAAGTGAGAATTCAGGACTTGAGTAGGGCGGGACACGTGTAATCCTGTCTGAACATAGGGGGACCACCCTCTAAGCCTAAATACTCGTATGCGACCGATAGTGAACTAGTACCGTGAGGGAAAGGTGAAAAGCACCCCGATGAGGGGAGTGAAACAGTACCTGAAACGGATTGCCTACAAGCAGTTGGAGGGTCCTTGAGGCCTGACAGCGTACCTCTTGCATAATGGGTCTGTGACTTAATGTATCAAGCAAGCTTAAGCCGTTAGGTGTAGGCGCAGCGAAAGCGAGTCTGAATAGGGCGCCAGAGTTTGATGTATTAGACCCGAAACCCGGCGATCTAGGCATGACCAGGATGAAGGTGCGGTAACACGCACTGGAGGTCCGAACCGATTAACGTTGAAAAGTTACCGGATGAGTTGTGTTTAGGGGTGAAAGGCCAATCAAGCCGGGAAATAGCTGGTTCTCCGCGAAAACTATTGAGGTAGTGCCTCGAGCGAATACCGTAGGGGGTAGAGCACTGGATGGATGCGGGGGTCGCGAGACCTACCAACTCTAACCAAACTCCGAATACCTACGAGTACTACTCGGGAGACAGACGGCGGGTGCTAAGGTCCGTCGTCAAAAGGGAAACAGCCCTGACCTACAGCTAAGGTCCCCAAGTCATCACTAAGTGGGAAAGCATGTGGAACTTCCAAAACAACCAGGAGGTTGGCTTAGAAGCAGCCATCCTTTAAAGAAAGCGTAACAGCTCACTGGTCTAAATAAGAGGTTCTGCGGCGAAGATGTAACGGGGCTAAAGTGATGCACCGAAGCTTAGGGTGTGGCGTAAGCCACGCGGTAGCGGAGCGTTCCGTAAGCCTGTGAAGCGATCTGGTAATGGGTCGTGGAGGTATCGGAAGTGCGAATGCAGACATGAGTAGCGATAAAAAGGGTGAGATGCCCTTTCGCCGAAAGACCAAGGGTTCCTGCGCAAGGCTAATCCGCGCAGGGTGAGCCGGCCCCTAAGACGAGCCCGAAGGGGGTAGTCGATGGGAACCACGTTAATATTCGTGGGCCTGGTGGTGTGTGACGGATCTCGTGTGTTGTTCTCCCTTATTGGATTGGGAGGGCTTCGAAGAGGTTCCAGGAAATAGCCCCACCGTATAGACCGTACCCGAAACCGACACAGGTGGTCAGGTAGAGTATACCAAGGCGCTTGAGAGAAGTGTCCTGAAGGAACTCGGCAAATTGCCTCCGTACCTTCGGAAGAAGGAGGCCCTCATCGTGCGCAAGCATTTTGAGGGGGCACAGGCCAGGGGGTAGCGACTGTTTAGCAAAAACACAGGGCTCTGCTAAGTCGGCTTCAAGACGACGTATAGGGCCTGACGCCTGCCCGGTGCCTGAAGGTTAAGTGGAGGGGTGCAAGCTCTGAAATGAAGCCCAGGTAAACGGCGGCCGTAACTATAACGGTCCTAAGGTAGCGAAATTCCTTGTCGGGTAAGTTCCGACCTGCACGAATGGCGTAACGACTTCCCCACTGTCTCCAGGACATGCTCAGCGAAATTGAATTCCCCGTGAAGATGCGGGGTTCCCGCGGTTAGACGGAAAGACCCCGTGCACCTTTACTGCAGCTTCAGAGTGGCATTAGGAAAGAACTGTGTAGCATAGGTGGGAGGCTTTGAAGCGTTGGCGCCAGCTGACGTGGAGCCATAGGTGAAATACCACCCTGTTGTTTTCTGATGTCTAACCTCGATCCATGAAACTGGATCAGGGACCCTCTGTGGCGGGTAGTTTGACTGGGGCGGTCGCCTCCTAAAGAGTAACGGAGGCGCGCAATGGTGGGCTCAGGACGGTTGGAAACCGTCTGTTAGAGTGCAATGGCATAAGCCCGCCTGACTGCGAGACTGACAAGTCGAGCAGAGACGAAAGTCGGTCATAGTGATCCGGTGGTCCCTCGTGGAAGGGCCATCGCTCAACGGATAAAAGGTACGCCGGGGATAACAGGCTGATAACCCCCAAGAGCTCATATCGACGGGGTTGTTTGGCACCTCGATGTCGGCTCATCACATCCTGGGGCTGGAGCAGGTCCCAAGGGTTTGGCTGTTCGCCAATTAAAGTGGTACGTGAGCTGGGTTCAGAACGTCGCGAGACAGTTTGGTCCCTATCTGCCGTGGGCGTCGAAATTTGAGAGGAGTTGACCCTAGTACGAGAGGACCGGGTTGAACATACCTCTGGTGTACCTGTCGTTCTGCCAAGAGCGCAGCAGGGTAGCTATGTATGGACGGGATAACCGCTGAAAGCATCTAAGCGGGAAGCCTCCCTCGAGATAAGATTTCATAGAGCCGTCAGAGACCATGACGTTGATAGATCGGATGTAGAAGCGCGGTAACGCGTGGAGCTAACCGATACTAATTGCTCTATTCGCGCTTGAGAGTCCCACCATCAATGACAATCCTGGGTAAAACCAGCATGTCGCAGATGGCGGATGATCAATTGCAACGCCTGATTGAACAAACACCATCATCACACAGGTAAAGCGTGCATCGATTTTAAGATCATAGAACCCCTTTGCTGTTCACCGGCTCCATTGCTTGGTGGCTATAGCGTCAGTGCCCCACCCGATCCCATCCCGAACTCGGCCGTGAAACCTGACTGCGCCGATGGTACTATCACTTAAGTGATGGAAGAGTAGGTCGTCGCCAGGCATTGAAGCCGGTGAGCAGCGTAGCGGTCCCCTGATCCACAAGAACCCATTCACATGTCACCTACCCTTTCGTTCCGCGGCCCCGCGGAACTGGCGCGGGGTGGAGCAGCCCGGTAGCTCGTCAGGCTCATAACCTGAAGGTCACAGGTTCAAATCCTGTCCCCGCAACCAAACTCACATATACCAAACCGTCTCAGGTCCGCCCGGGGCGGTTTTTTTGTGCCTTTTTTCTATGGCTTACGCCCGAGTCGCGCGCCACCAAGTCGGCTCACCAGATCCCCCGGAATGCCACTACGTCGATTTGCATTTGGGGGTATTTTGGGGGGTAATCTCCGCACACCTCAGCGGAGTACCCCCAGATGGCGCTCAAGGAACTCGAAGTCCGCTACGCGACCAAGCGGCAGAAGGACTATAAACTCGCCGACGGCGAAGGCCTGTATTTGCTCGTCCGGCCCAATGGCTCGAAGCTCTGGCGGATGAAGTATCGGTTCGACGGCAAGGAAAAGCTGCTGTCGCTTGGCCGCTATCCCGATCTTAGCCTGGCAGAGGCGCGGCTACGCCGCGCTGAAGCCAAGGTTGCGCTTGGGCAGGGCAGGGATCCCGGCGCTCGGGCTGCGTTTGCGCCGATCACGACGTTCGAAGCCGCGGCGCGCGCCTGGCATGAGAACCGGGAGGCCGTTCTCGATCCGGGCCATGCTTCTCGGTTGCTGACCAGGCTCGAACGCGACGCATTCCCTGCGTTTGGGGCTCGCGATCTGCGCTCGATTACCAGCGCCGACGTGCTGGCGATGGTGCGCACGGTCGAAGCGCGCGGCGCGCTCGACGTCAGTCGCCGGCTCAAGCAGCACGTCAGCCAGATCTACCGGTTCGCGATTCCGCACGGTTGGGCCGATGTCGATCCGGCCGCGCATCTCTCCGATCTGCTCAAGCCCAAGCCGCGCGTGCGGCACATGGCCCGGATCGGCATGGATGAACTGCCTGAACTCGTCCGAGCCGTCGAAAACTATGATGGCGAGGAAAACCCCAAGCGTCGCGCCGTGACGCGCGCCGCGCTCATGTTCACGCTGCTCACCTGGGCGCGCACCAACGAAACCCGGCTCGCAACCTGGGACGAGTTCGAGGGGCTCGATGGCCCTGAGCCGCTCTGGCGGGTGCCCGCCGACAGGATGAAGATGGAGCGCGAGCATCTCGTGCCGCTTTCGAAGCAGGCGATTGCGGTTCTGACGGGGCTAGGCGCTGTCAGTCGATCCGGGTTCTTGTTCCCCGGCGACAAACTCGGCCAACCGATCTCGCAGAACACCATGATCTATGGTTGCTATCGCATGGGCTATCGTGGCCGTCAGACCGTTCACGGGTTCCGCGGTATCGCGTCCACCTGGGCGAACGAAGCCGAATGCTATCGGCCCGACTGGATCGAACTCGCGCTTGCGCATGCCGAGCGGGACGAGGTGAGGGGTGCGTATAACAGCGCGCTGTATCTCACGCCACGTCGGCGCATGCTTGCGGACTGGGGGGGCTTCATCGCCGCGCTTACGACGCCTACCGCGACCGGTGAGTGCGTCGCCGATATATGGCCTGAGGTGGCGTAAGGTTAATGCTTGGGATTCCCGGGATTTTGCATGACAGGGCTGCTTTTGTAGGCCCAGTCAACACCCGGACTTATTCCGGCTATAGTCTGTCGGGTTCTGGGCAAAAAAAGCTCGAATATGGCTCACTAAGCGAACCCGGGCGATCGGCAACTGGCGACCAACTTGAGCCATTCCAATGCCACCACATGGCGTCCGGATCCCTGGCGGAAGCGGTCATTTTCTTGCTATCGAGCGGCGCGGCGGTAATGGTATCGACCGCGTTGGTCCGCAAAAGTGATCGGTGGACTCCGCGTTGCTGGATTGATCTTGCGCCCCGAGCGAAAAATGCCAACACTCAGGGATGGCGAACGGGCAAGTGAACGACACAGAGGGCACTGGGACGAATCCGCGCTTAGCAATTTTGCGCCGTGATGTTGACCGTAAGATCATTCAGCCGTTGCAACAGCACGGCTGGACCGCAGTCATCGATCAGGAAGTCGAACACGGCGAATATCTGATCCTGTCGGCTGAGCGAGCCAGCACCAGTCACCGGATTGCAGTCTTCTATACCTCGGCCACGGACAATGCCTCATATCGGCGAGCAGCGGCGGTGGTCGAGCATATCTTCTTCAACGGCGCGCCGTACATGGTCGAGTCCTTTGCTGGCGGCATCAACAGACCAGTGGAGCCGATCGACGCATTTCCGGCTCTGATGTTTGGGTGGAATGCAGCCACCACTCAGGGAAAATTTGCGCCGTCCAACGAGCAACTGGCGAACACGTCAAGGCCCGTGACACGGCGTGCGTTTCGAATGCTGGTATCGGAACAGCCGATAGATTCGATTTGGCTTCGGCTGCGTCAGCTGCAAAGTGTGACTCTTGCAAAGCGTCTGATCGAGGATCGCGCTCTCCGCGCCGGGCTCGAATTGGATTCCAATACGATTAAATCAAAGGCAGACGGGTTGGCCTATGCACTGCGCAACGCAAGTGATTATTTTCAGGCCTCGGACCACCGCAACGTCAGCCAGCGCGTTCTCAATCTCTACTATGGCACCTTGGCGTTCGCGTTCGCTGAGATGCTTGCTTTGCCAAACGGCGCGATTAGTGTCGCCGACCTTGAGAAGAGCACGAAGCAGGGGCACGGCCTTTATACTGCCGACGGCCAAGCAGACGGGTTAGAGGATCTTGTTGTTGGCATCATCTCGAGCGGTTTCTTTCCAGTATGGATGCGAGCCATGGGCATGGACATGGCGCATGTGCCCGCCAAAAAGCCTCGCCAATATTCAGATCTCTCTGCCATGGCGGAAGCACCTTGGACGACCACGGAACGCTTGTTCGCGGTCATTCCGGAGATAGGCGACCTTTACGCCGACATCTTTCCTGGCGCGGCAGCTTGGTTAGAGCCGCGCGGCGACATGGAGGCCAACATTGCGGGCGGAGCATTGGCGTCGGCCAAACTCGGCCGCAGCTACATCCGGCTCGTCGATGAGTTTGGTAGGCTAAGCCTTAGCGATATTGCGGAATTTTCCGGTCCCATTAGCGAGATCAGCGAAGTGGATTCGAAAGGGGACGGACGTCACTTCCGGGTGCTGGTCGACCATGTCGGCAAACCGAATGCGTGGGAGGCACTCGATCTTCATAATAGCCCATTCAAGCGCTCAGCACTCATCAAGCCGGTCCTTGCCGGCGTTACGGCGTACCGTGCGAATTGCCTTGTACTCCTATACACTCTCTCAATCGTGGTTCGCTATCGCCCCGGATTGTGGCGGCGGGTGCAAGAGGGCGATCTCGATCATCTCCGCGTCTTGATTGAAGCCTTTTTGGTGGTAGTGGAACGAATCCTGCCAGAGCAGTTCCTGGAGAGCGTGTTGGGTCAACGCATCTACGCGAAGCAGCCGGGTGGTTTTTGAGCCCGACCTACGTCCGGCTACGACCATCATGCGCCGTTCCGATGCGGATTCGGGAATGTCGGCTCTCGCAGGAACCGGCCATTCGAAGGTTTGATAGCCGGCGGGCAGCAAAGCGCCCCATAATTCGGTTGTTCTCGACAAACAGCTTAATCACCGGAAGCGGTCGGCGCCTCCCAAGGTTACGGTGAAGTTCCAGCTGTGACCTGTTGCCGGGTGGGTGACAGGAAGAATCAGCGCCGCTGCTGGCTTTTTGTCCGGTCCGTCGGCAATGACGGTTGGCGATGCCGCGACCCACTCCCCCAGCGCCCAACTCGACCGACGACGCCATCCTCGACGATCTGGCGGACGCGATGCTCGCGGAGGCAACCTCGGAAGCATCCAATCGCATCTTGTCCGCCACCGGGTTCGCCTCGGAGAACATCTCGATCGTCCATCAGCAGACGCGGACCGCCAACCTCGCCTGGGCGCTGACGCGCCGTGGGAAGGTGAGGGCCGGCGACGTCGTGGCCGTAGTCGGCGGATCGTTCTCGGGCATGATGGCCGCTGTAGCGCTGGCGCTTACCACGGGCGCGATCGTCTACATCTTCGAGAAGGGCCCACACCTGCTCCCCCGTTTCCGTGATAAGGGCCACCGCCACTTATCGCCGCTGCTAAATTCCCGTGGCCTGGGCGAACATTACGACCCGAGCTACGCGCGCCCGACATTCCGTTCACCGATCTTCGCTTGGGACAAGGGGCCGGCGAGCGAGGTTGCCGCACAGTGGCTGCGGGAGTTCGCAGACTACGACCGGGCGCTACCGATCTTCACCGTCTGCAACACGCCCGTCGGCCGGGAGAACCTGAAGCCGCACGCCACAGCCGTCGAGATCGCGTGGAATCCCGCGACGTCGGTGCGTGTGCCGATCACGGTGGACTTGGTCATCGACGCCACCGGCTTCGGCGAGGAGGCGAACCCGCACGGCCTGATCGACTTCAGCTACTGGGAGTCCGGCCACCGTCTGATCTACGACCACGTCGGTGCGCCGGCCGAGGTGCTCATCTCAGGATGCGGCGACAGTGGCGTGATCGAGGCGCTGCACTACGCGCTACGGGACTTCAAGCACGAGGAGGTGGAGGCGTTCTGGCCGCCTTATCAGAGCTTCGGTCTGGTTTTGGACCAACTGGTCGACCGCGCCCGGCTACCTGACATTCTTCAGGCCGAACCTAACACTGACTTCGACGATCCGCTCGTCTCAGAGGTCTGCTGGTGGCTGGACATCAGCTACCACCTTAGGGCGAATCCCGATCCGGTTTGGCCGCTCGACAGCGAACCGCACATCAGGCCAATCTTCGAGGCAATCGGCAAGGCGCTAATAGGTGATCTCGAAACGGCCTTTCCAGGCCGACGGGTCGCCGATCTGACATACGAGGAACTTGAGGATTTCGCGAAGGAGCTTCCCCGCGACCGCCAGTTCTACGTGCGTGACGCGGCCCGGCCGGTGATCGAGAATTGGATCAGCCGCAGGCTGGAGCAGGAGATCGGCAACATCGATCTGCCTTCCAACATGCCACAAATCCACGCGCTTGAGCGAAAGGGAGTGACCCTGACTCTCAACGGATTGACGCCGACACCCTACACGCGCCAGCTTTCGCCGTACAACGTCTGGGTGATGCGCATCCTGATGAGTTTCCCGAACGTGCGCTACCTTCAGGGCGCGATCACATCGGTCGCATTGCGGCCCGACCGGCGATCCGGAAAGACTAAATCAGCGACTGACGGCCCATGTGCCTGCGGCGACCAACTGGCGCGCCGCTACGGGCGGACGCTAATGAGCGTTCCTGTTGTAAGCCGTCTGCGCAGCATCTTCACCTGGATGACTTTCAGCTTCGGACGTCGTCTCGTCGCAGGATTTGCGGACGGCAACCGGCGCGGCTTCGACCGGCTGTTGACCCGTTACGGCGCAGGCGGTGGCGTTGCTGTTACGACCGCGGCGCGGCGCGACACGCTCGCCGGCGACGTCCTGCTGACCACCCCGCACTACACTGCGATCGATCCTCGGGACGGCAAGGGGAAGTACTGGTTCCCGGTGCGGGAAAGTCTGCTCGCCGGGCTTGACGCGCTCGTGCCAGTGCAATCGTCCGGCTTGGACATCTCCAAGCGCCATTATATCCAGAGACTTGTCTACGGAGCGGACGCCGTTCCCGCGGCCGCCGGCCTGCCGGCCGACCCTCAGGCGGCGCTCGTCGCTCATCTGCGCAGCGGCAAGCGCCCGACCTACGGGACGGATGCACTGACGCAGCGCGCGATACTCTAAGAAGTTCGCGCTGCCCGCGGCAGCGTGCCAATTGCGACCAAGTGGGTCCGCAACCACCCGCCGTGCAGATGGCCTGGTTTTAGACAGTCTACGATGCCGGTCGGGTTGAGCGTTGAACGTCAGCTTATGGAGGAACAAGCCCTTCGACCCGTCACATGCGAATGACGGCTTCGTCCCACGAACGGCCGGCAGCAGTCGACCAGAGCCGGTCATTCAAATCAGCTTCGGTCAACGTCTGGTGCTGACGGAAGCTGCCGATCGGGCTGCGCGGAGCGGCCGGTCGGCAGTCCGCCCGGTATCGCCGCTCCCATGTCATATTTGAAGTCCCAGAAGCTGTCGTAGTAAGCGCTCACGGTACTGCCGGATCATCCGCTCAATCAGCTTTGGTCTGTCGGAACCTCGGTCTATGGACGCTGGCGGAGGGCACGCATTTGAGAATTGCGATTGTCGATGAAAGTGCTGCGCGCGCAGCCGTGATCGAGGAAGGTCTGCGCGATGCTGGCCTCAGCGATGTCACGATCTTCGTCGATCGCCGCGGCATAGCCGCACGGCTCGAGTCGTTGTCGCCCGACGTCGTGCTGATCAACCTGGCGAATCCGCACCGCGACGAGCTCGAGGAATCGTTCGCCTTGTCGAAGGCCATGGCGCGGCCGGTCGCGATGTTTGTCGACCAGAGCGACGTCGCCGGGATCGAGGCGGCGATCGATGCGGGCGTGTCGGCCTATGTGGTCGACGGGCTGAAGAAGGAGCGGATCCGTCCGATCCTCGAACTCGCGATCCGGCGATTCCGGGCTTTTTCGCGGCTGCGCACCGAACTCGACGAGGCGCGCAGCGCGCTCGCGGAGCGCAAAGCGATCGACGAGGCCAAAGCGCTGCTGATGAAGAAGCGTGGGATTGACGAGCCGGCGGCTTATGCCGCGCTGCGCAAGGCGGCGATGGATAGCGGGCGGCGGATCGGTGATGTCGCAGACGCGATCGTCACTGCCAACCGGCTGATGGGGGACCTATGACGACCACGCCGTTCCGCATCGGTTTCCTGCCGCTGGTCGACGCCGCCTTGCCGATTCTCGCGCGCGAGCTTGGCTTTGCCGAGGCCGAGGGGATCGCGCTCGAGCTCGTGCGCGACATGAGCTGGGCGACGGTCAACGACCGGCTGCTTTATGGCCATAGCGATGCCGCGCATCTGCTGGCGCCGCTGGCGATTGCCACGACGCTAGGGCTGGGGCGGCCGGCGACGCCGCTGTCGGTGCCGTTCGTGCTGGGGCTCAACGGCAATGCGATCACGCTGCGGCCCGATCTTGCGGCGCAGATTACGGCAGTCGGCGCGCCGGGCGATGTTGCGGCGATCGGCGCGCGGCTGGCCGAGGTTGCGCGCGCGGCGCGGGAGCGTGGAGCGCCGCTGCGCTTCGGTGTCGTGCACCGCTATTCGAGCCACAATTACATGCTGCGCTATTGGCTGATCGGTTGCGGGATCGACCCCGATCGCGACGTCTCGATCGTCACCGTCGCGCCGCCCTTTGCTGCGGACGCGCTCGCTGCAGGCGAAATCGACGGGATCTGCGTTGGCGAGCCGTGGAACAGCGTCGCGGTCGACCGCGGTGTCGGGGTGATCGTCGCGGTAACCTCGCAAATCTGGCTGCGCGGCGTCGAGAAAGTGCTGGCGATGCGCACCGCGCGGATGGAGGAGCATCCCGAGCTCACGCATCGGCTGCTGCGCGCGCTGTACCGGGCTGGCGTTGCTTTCGTCGATCCGGCGCGGCGCGAGGAGATTGCCGCGATCCTGGCCGGCCCCGACTATCTCGACGGGTCAGCGACGCTGATCGGCCATGCCATTTCGGACCGCATCGTCTTCGCGCAGGGCGCTGCGCCCATCGACGTGCCCGACTTCATGTTCCAGCATCGCGAGGCGGCCAATTTCCCCTGGGTCAGCCAGGCGGCGTGGCTCTATGCACAGATGTGCATCGCGCATCACGCGACCCCGAACCCGACCGATTATGATGCGGCGCAACGCGTTTTCCGTCCCGACGTTTATCGCGCCGCGCTGCGGCCGCTGGGCGTGCCTCTGCCGGGGGCAAGCTCGAAGCTTGAGGGTGGCATCGTCGAAGCGCTTGGCGTCGGCACCACGCAGGGGCGCTTGATTCTGGGTGCCGACCGATTCTTCGATGCGCGAAGCTTCGATCCGGCTGACCTAACGGGCTATCTGGGCGGATTCGAAGCATAGACCACCGCGCTGCAAAAAATTGTTGCGTTGCGGCGCAAATCGAGGCAGCTTTCGGTCATCGCCGAGACGCTGCAACGGGGTAGCATCTTCGGCATCACCAAAAATCTGGCAAAGTCGCCGTCGCGTCTCGCATGATCGAGCGCCGCGGCGGCTTTTTTGCGTTTGCTCGAGGGGAATCGGGACGATGGCGCAACTGCAGACAGAGTTTGACGCGGGGCTGGTGGGGACCAGCGCGCGACCCAAGGCCAAGCCCAGCGTAGCGGGCGGCACCGGCTTCTGGCAGAGCGGGCACCGCCCGACGCTGATCGCTGCCTTCCTCTATTTTGATCTCGCCTTCATGGTGTGGGTGCTGCTCGGTCCGCTCGCGCCGATCATCGCCAAGGAGCTATCGCTGTCGCCCGCCGAGAAGGGGCTGATGGTCGCCGTGCCGACGCTCGCCGGCGCGGTGCTGCGGCTCGTCAACGGGCTGCTGGTCGACAAGATCGGACCGAAGAAGACCGGTGCGATCGCGCAGATCATCGTCATCGTTGGCCTGTCGATCGGCTGGCTGTTCGGGGTCAACAGCTTCGCGGGCACACTCGCGCTGGGCGTCGTGCTCGGTTTTGCTGGTGCAAGCTTTGCGGTCGCGCTGCCATTGGCCTCGCGCTGGTATCCGGCCGAGCATCAGGGCAAGGCAATGGGCATCGCCGGCATGGGCAATTCGGGCACCGTACTCGCCTCATTGTTCGCGCCGCTGCTAGCCAAGGCGTTCGGGTGGAACGCGGTGCTGGGGCTCGCGGTGATCCCACTGGCGATCGTGTTCGTGCTCTACATGGTGATGGCGAAGGATTCGCCGAGCCAGCCCGCGCCCAAGCCGTTCACCGCCTATCTGTCGGTGCTCAAGGAAGCCGACACCTGGTGGTTCATGCTGTTCTACGGCGTCACCTTTGGCGGGTTCGTCGGGCTTGCCGCCAGCCTGCCGGTCTATTTCACCGACCGGTTCGCACTGACCCCAGTGATGGCGGGCTATTGCACCGCGGCATGCGTCTTCACAGGATCGCTAGTGCGGCCGATCGGCGGCGCGGTAGCGGACAAGATCGGCGGGATCAGCACGCTGACCGCGGTCTATCTGCTGGCGGCGCTCACGCTCGTCGCGATCAGCACCGCGCCGGCTTCGCTGGCCGTCTCGCTCGGGCTGTTCCTGCTGGTGATGGCGACGCTCGGCTTCGGCAACGGCGCGGTGTTCCAGCTCGTGCCGCAGCGCTTCCGCAGCGAAATCGGCGTGATGACCGGGCTGGTCGGCTTTGGCGGCGGGATCGGCGGCTTTTACCTCGCTTCCTCGCTTGGCTTTGCCAAGCAATGGACCGGCAGCACCTCGCCCGGCTTCCTGATCTTCGCCGGGCTCGCGGTCGTCGCCTTGCTCGGGATCCTCAAGGTCAAAAGCCACTGGCGCGGCAGCTGGACCGCGGCGAACGGAGCGCGGATCTGATGCGCGCGCTGTCGCTCCTCGCACTGGGAGGGCTGGTGGCGACACCGGCCCTCGCCGACCCGCTCGAACTTACCCCGCTGATCGATGCGCGGCTGCGCTACGAACATGTCGAGCAGGCACCGCTCGCCAAGGATGCCGACGCGGTCACGCTCAGGCTCCGCAGCGGGTTTGAGGCGAAGCTCAGCGATTTCAGCTTTCTAGCCGAAACCGAGGCAACGCTGGCGATCAACCCGGCATACAATAGCGGGGTCAACGGCAAGACCGCTTACCCGATCGTGCCCGATCCGCAAAATGTCGAGCTCAACCGGCTGCAGTTGCAATATCGCGGGCTCAAGCAGACCGTCGTCACCGTCGGGCGGCAGGCGATCAATCTCGACGACCAGCGCTTCGTCGGCGCGGTCGCGTGGCGCGACAATGAGCAGACCTTCGATGCGGTGCGCGTCGAATGGGCGGCGATCAAGAACCTCAAGGCCGATGTCACCTATGCGAACAACGTCCGCACAATCTGGGGCATCGACGGCGGCAATCGCTTTGGTCCGGCGCGGTTGGGCGAGATCGGCGGCGACAACGTCTTTGCCAATCTGGCTTACAAGAGCAGCATCGGTACGCTGACGGGCTTTGCCTATCTGGTCGATCAGGACCAGCGGCAGGTGTTGGTCAATTCGAGCCAGAGCTATGGGGGCCGTTTCGTCGGTGCCTATCCGCTCAGCAAGACGGTCAAGCTGAGCTACCTCGCGAGCTTTGCGTCGCAGCGCGACTATCACCGCAACCCCAACCGCTATCATGCAGACTATTATGCCGGCGAACTCGGCATCGCCGTCAGGGCGCTGTCGCTAACCGGCGGGTATGAAGTGCTCGGCGCGGACAAGGGTGTTGCGGTCACCAGCTTCCAGACCCCGCTCGCCACGCTCCACAAGTTCAACGGCTGGGCCGACAAGTTCCTCGTCACCCCGCCCAACGGTCTGCGCGATGCGTATGGCTCGGTCGGCTATGGCTGGAAGAAGGTCGCCGGGCTAGACGCGATCGGCCTGATCGCGAGCTACCATCGCTTCGACAGCGACCGGCTCGGCCAGCATTATGGCAATGAGGTCGACGCGCAGCTCAGCGTCAAGAAGGGCAAATACACCGCGCTCCTCAAATATGCCGACTATCGCGCCGATCGCTTCGCGACCGACACCAGGAAACTCTGGCTCTCGCTGGATTGGGCCTTTTCATGACCAAACCGCATCTTATCGTTATCGGCAACGGCATGGCAGGCTGCCGCGCAGTCGAGGAAATCCTCGCGCGCGATGCGGACCGCTATCGCATCACGATCTTCGGCGCCGAGCCGCATGTGAACTACAACCGCATCATGCTCTCGCCGCTGCTCGCCGGCGACAAGGCGTTCGATGACATCGTGATCAACGATCTCGCCTGGTATGCCGACAATGCGATCGAACTGGTGGCAAGCGACCCCGTCGTCGCTATCGACCGCAAGATCCAGACCGTCACCGCGCGCTCGGGCCGGGTCGAAGCCTATGACAAGCTGATCCTCGCGACCGGTTCGGACCCGTTCATCATTCCGGTGCCAGGGCATGACCTGCAAGGCGTCGTCACCTTTCGCGACATGGACGATGTCGGCGCTATGCTGCGCGCGGCGGATGCCGGCGGAGACGCGGTGGTGATCGGTGGCGGGCTCCTCGGGCTCGAGGCCGCGCATGGCCTGTCGCTGCGCGGTATGAAGGTCACCGTGCTTCATATCATGCCGACGCTGATGGAGCGCCAACTCGACGAAGCGGCCGGGTGGCTGCTCAAGGAAGCGCTCGAGGCGCGCGGCCAGACGATCCTGACCGGTGCCGACACCTCCGAAATCTACGGTCAGGGCAAGGTCGAGGGTGTGCGCCTCAAGGACGGACGCGACATCCCCGCATCGCTGGTGGTAATGGCGGTCGGCATCCGTCCCAACGTCAAGCTCGCACGTGCCGCCGGGCTGGCGATCGGGCGCGGCATTCATGTCGACGATCATCTCGTCACCTCGGACGCCAACATTCTCGCGGTCGGCGAGTGCGTCGAGCATAATGGGCTCGTCTATGGCCTCGTCGCGCCGCTGTGGGAGATGTGCCGCAGCCTTGCCGACGGACTCGTGGCGACGCCCTCGGGCTATACCGGCTCGGTTACCTCGACCAAATTGAAGGTCTCGGGGATCGACGTCTTCTCGGCGGGCGATTTCTCGGGCGGCGAAGGGTGCGAGGACATCGTCATGCGCGATGCGGCGCGCGGCATCTACAAGCGCGTCGTGGTCAAAGACGACCGCGTCATCGGCGCGGTGCTCTATGGCGATACGCAGGACGGAAACTGGTATTTCGACCTGCTCAGGAAGCAGCAGGACGTCGCCGAAATCCGTGACGCGCTAATCTTCGGCCAGGCGTTTGCCAGCGGAGGAGCGGCATCGGCAAACCCTAATGCGGCAGTCGCGGCTTTGGCGGACGACGCCGAGATCTGCGGCTGCAACGGCGTCAGCAAGGGCAAGGTGGTCAGCGCGATTGTGGACGGTGCCTGCACCCTCGATGCAGTGCGCGCCTGTACCAAGGCCTCGGCCTCGTGCGGGTCGTGCACCAATCTGGTCGAAGGGCTGCTCGCGGTCACCTTGGGCGACGCGTTCGACGGCGAGCGGGCCGCGCCGACCGTGTGTAAATGCACCAGTTTCACGCATGAAGACGTCCGTCGACTGATCCTCGAGAAAGAGCTCAAGGCGATCCCGCAGGTGATGCAGGCGCTGCACTGGACGACCCCCGACGGCTGCTCGTCATGCCGCCCCGCGCTCAATTACTATCTGCTGTGTGCGTGGCCAGGCGAGTTCGTCGACGACAACCAGTCGCGCTTCGTCAATGAACGGATGCACGCCAACATCCAGAAGGACGGCACCTATTCGGTCGTCCCGCGGATGTGGGGCGGGGTCACCAACCCCAAGGAACTCCGCGCGATCGCCGACGTCGCCGAGAAATACGAGGCGCGGATGGTCAAGGTGACCGGCGGCCAGCGGCTCGACATCTTCGGGATCAAGAAGGAGGATTTGCCCGCGGTGTGGGCTGATCTCAACGCGGCCGGAATGGTCAGCGGCCATGCCTATGCCAAGGCGCTGCGCACCGTGAAGACCTGCGTCGGATCCGAATGGTGCCGCTTCGGGACGCAGGATTCGACCGGTCTCGGGATCAAGACCGAGCAGATGACCTGGGGCAGCTTCATGCCGCACAAGTTCAAGATCGCGGTGTCGGGCTGTCCGCGCAATTGCGCCGAGGCGACGATCAAGGATTTCGGCGTGATCTGCGTCGACAGCGGATACGAACTGTCGATCGGCGGCAATGGCGGGATCAAGCTGCGCGGCACCGATTTCCTGTGCAAGGTTGCGACCGAGCAAGAGGCGCTCGATTATTGCGCGGCGTTCATCCAGCTCTACCGTGAGGAAGCACGCTATCTCGACCGCACCGCGCCGTGGGTCGAGCGCGTCGGGCTCGACTATATCAAGCAGCGCATCGTCGAGGATGTGGAGGGCCGCGTGGCGCTGACTGCCCGCTTCCACCATTCGCAGCGCTTCATGCAGGACGACCCGTGGGCGAAGCGCGCGGCGGGCGACGACTACAAACTCCACCAGCATCTCGCCGAAATCCGCCCTCTCGCGACGCCTTCGCTGGTGGCCGCGTGAGCGCGGTCGGCGAATGGCTGGACATCGGTCCGGTCGACCAGCTTCCCGCGCTCGGTGCGCGGACGCTGCCAGTGCGTGGCGGGCGCGAGATTGCGATCTTCCACACCGCCACGGGCGAGGTCTATGCGCTCGCCAACCAGTGTCCGCACAAGCAGGGGCCGCTCAGCCAGGGAATCGTCCACGACACCACGGTGACCTGCCCGTTGCATAACTGGCGAATCTCGCTGGTGACGGGCGAGGCGCTGGGCGAGGACAAGGGCTGCGTGCCGGTGATCCCGGTCAAGATCGACGGCGGCCGCATCCTGATCGGCCGCGCAGCCGCGCTGGAAGGCGTGGCTTGACCACGGTCAAGACCACTTGCGCCTATTGCGGCGTCGGTTGCGGCGTGCTCGCCACGCCCACCGGCGCACGCTCTGCGACGATCGCGGGCGACCCGGCCCATCCGGCGAATTTCGGCAAGCTGTGCTCCAAAGGCACGCATCTCGGCGAGACGATCGGCCTCGAAGGCCGCTTGCTCCACCCGATGATCGGCACCCGCCAGGCCAGCTGGGACGATGCGCTGGACCACGTCGCGCAGCGCTTCGCCGCGACGATCGCCGAATATGGCCCCGATAGCGTGGCGTTCTACGCCTCGGGCCAGATGCTGACCGAGGATTATTACGTCGCCAACAAGCTGATGAAGGGCTTCATCGGTACCGCCAATATCGACACCAATTCGCGCCTGTGCATGGCGAGCGCGGTGGCGGCGCATGTCCGCGCGTTCGGCGAGGATGTCGTGCCGTGCAGCTATGATGATCTCGATGCCGCCGATCTGATCGTGCTGGTCGGATCGAACACCGCCTGGTGCCATCCCGTGATCTGGCAGCGGATTGAGGCGGCGCGGGCGGCGCGCGGCACCAAACTCGTGGTGATCGACCCGCGCCGCACCGAGACCGCCGAGCGCGCCGACCTCCATCTCGCGATCGCCCCCGATAGCGACGTCGCACTGTTCACCGGACTGCTCGCACACATGCGTTCGAGCTGGCGGCTCGACGGCAAGGCGCTGGCGGAGCGCGTGCACGTTCCCGACGGCTTCTGGAAGTCGCTGCCGAAGCCAGATGTCGCGCGAGTCTGCGACATCACCCCCGCCGACCTGCAGGCGTTCTACGATCTGTTCGCGGATCACCCGCGCACGATCACTCTGTTCAGCCAGGGCGTGAACCAGTCGACCAGCGGGACCGACAAGGCGAACGCGATCATCAACCTTCATCTCGCCACCGGCCGTATCGGGAAACCCGGCGCGGGGCCGTTCAGCATCACCGGCCAGCCCAATGCGATGGGCGGTCGCGAGGTCGGCGGACTCGCCTCGACGCTCGCCGCGCATATGGGATTCTCGGATGCCGAGCGCGACCGCGCGCAACGCTTCTGGCACTCGCCGACGATTTGCCCCGGTCCCGGTCTGAAGGCGGTCGACATGTTCGAGGCGATGGCCCAAGGCAAGATCAAGGCGGTGTGGATCATGGCGACCAACCCCGCTGTGTCGATGCCCGATGCGCGCATGGCGCGCGTTGCGCTCGCCAACTGCCCGTTCGTCGTCGTGTCGGACTGCATCACCGAGACCGATACGCTGCGCTTTGCGCAGGTGAAGCTTCCCGCGCTCGGCTGGGGCGAGAAGGACGGTACGGTTACCAATTCCGAGCGCCGCGTGTCGCGCCAGCGCGCGTTCCTGCCCGATCCGGGCGAGGCGCGCGCCGACTGGTGGCAAATCGCCGAGGTTGCGCGGCGCATGGGCTTTGCCGGCTTCGATTTTCCGAGCGCCGCGAGCGTCTTCCGCGAATTTGCCGCGCAGACCGGGTTCGAGAATGATGGCGCGCGGCTGCTCGACATTTCCGGCCAGGCGGCGATCTCCGACGCCGACTATGCCGGCATGGCACCGTTCCAATGGGGCGGCGCCTCGCCTTTCGCCGGGCGCGCTTTCCCGACCCCCGACGGCAAGGCGCGGCTCGTTCCCGTCGTCCACAACCCGCGCGACGATGCCAGCCGCGCCTATCCCTTGCGGCTCAACACCGGCCGCTACCGCGACCAGTGGCATACGATGACGCGCACCGGGCTGTCGCCCAAGCTGTCGCAGCACCGCCGCGAGCCGCTGGTCGAGGTCCATCCCGATACCGCGCAACGTCTCGGCCTAGCCGACGGAGCGCTCGCCCGGGTCGAGACGCCGAACGGCGCGAGCATCTTTCGCGTGTCGATCACGCCTGAGCAGCGCCGCCGCGAACTGTTCGTGCCGATCCACTGGACCGACCAGACCAGCGCCGGCGGCCGCGCGGGGCTGCTGCCGGGACAGGATCGTGATCCGATCTCGGGCCAGCCCGGCTTCAAGAACACCCCCGCACGCGCCGGATCATACAAGCCCGACTGGACCGGCTTCCTCGTCTCGCGCGAGCGGCCGGGCATCCCGGATTGCGCATATTGGACACGAATCCGCACCGCGCACGGTTGGCTGGTCGAACTGGCGGGCGAAGGCGATCCAGCGGCGATGACCGCGCTGATACCCACGGGCGAGCGCGCCGAGATGATCGATGCGCGCCGGGGCGTGGTGCGCTCGGCGGTGATGGCGGAGGGACAGTTGCAGGCGGCGTTGTTCGTCTCGCGCAGCGCCGGCCTGCCGCCACGCGACTGGTTGCTCGATCAACTTGGCGTGCACGATGCGTCGTCGTTCGAAGTGCTTGCCGGGCGCCCGGCTACGCCGGTGCCCGATCGCGGGCCAATCGTCTGCGTGTGTTTCGACGTCGGACTCAACACGCTGCTCGGTGCGATCAAAGGGCAGCGGCTGGTGAGTGTCGAAGCGGTCGGCGCGGCGATCAACGCCGGCACCAATTGCGGGTCGTGCCGTCCTGCCATCGCGAAACTACTGTCCGTCCAGGAGAGTGTCCATGTCTGAACTGATCGCACCCGGCGACGTCTGGCTGGTCGGCGCCGGCCCGGGCGACCCCGATCTGCTCACGCGCAAGGCCGAGCGGCTGATCGGTGCGGCGAGCATTGTCTTCTACGACGCTCTGGTCGGGCCGGGGGTGCTCGACCTGATCCCGCCGCACGTCCGGCGCGTCTCGGTCGGCAAGCGCTCGGGCCGCCATTCCAAGACCCAGCCGGCGATCGACGCACTGCTGGTCGCCGCGGCGCGCGCCGGGGAGCGGGTGGTGCGGCTGAAGGGCGGTGATCCGTCGATCTTCGGCCGCTCGACCGAGGAAATTGACGCGCTTGCCCGCCACGGCCTTCGCGTGCGGATCTGCCCCGGCATCACCGCGGCGAGCGCCGCAGCGGCCAGCGCCGGCGTGTCGCTGACGCTGCGCGGATCGGCGCGTGAACTGCGTTTCGTAACCGCCCACGCGCGTGCTGGCGAGCCGCTGGATCTTGACTGGGCGGGGCTTTCGGATTCCTCCGTGACCCTAGCCTTTTACATGGGGCGAGGTGCGGCGGCAGATATCGCCAGCCAGCTTATTGCAAACGGCCTCGCGCCGGTCACCCCGGTGCTCATCGCAAGCGATGTCAGCCTTCCGTCGGAACGTCTCGTCCATACCCGACTCGATTTGCTGGCGCTGGTGATCGATCGTGCCTCGGGTGCCGGCCCCGCGTTAATCTTGGTCGGAGAAGCAATGCGCGCCCAAACCGTGCCGAGACTTGTCCGGGCTGCGTACGAGGCTAGCGGCAGCGGCACTCTCGCCGTCGGTATGCTCGCAGTGTCGTCAGCAGCGATTTGATCACTCGATGGCTAGCGGTCACTCATTTCTTTGCCATGCCGTGGGTTGCATGCAGCTTTGATGTCCGGTGTGGTTTGAAGCTGCCGTTCGCGGGGCGAGCAGCGAATGGCGGCAAAGTCCCAGGTCCGGACCTTCTCTGGCGTGTGGCGACGTCCAATGAGCAGCAAGATCTGGGGAAACCGCTCGACGTGCCGAACAGTGGGAATAAAGGCAGCTTAACTGCCGTACTTGCTGGAATGCGGAACAAGAACGGCCAGTGTCACGTCACAGCACCGGTGGCTCGACACCCGTCGCGTTCTGCGGCACCTTCGGGGCCATGGCCGACCCTGATCCGTATCTGCGCCGCTTTGTCGCCGATACCGCTCTGCGGGGCTTCGACGTCGTCTCGACTGGGAAGAGCTGACGATGTGCAACCTTTACCGCCTGCGCCCGTCGCGTGCCGAGTATCAGGACTATTTCGCCGCGAGCGACGACGACTGCAACGAGCTGCTCGTCGAGAAGGATTATGCCGCGCCTGGAAAACCGGGATATGTCGTGCGGGACGAAGAGGGGCAGCGCGTCGTGTCGACGATGAAGTGGGGTTTTCCGACCCGCAAACCGCGCAAGCGCCCCGCCAAAGCAGGCGAGCTTCCCTTTCTGTACGACTGGTGGACCAACTGCCGCAATCTCGGCAACTCGATGTGGAAGCCGTCGCTGCTCAAGCCGGAACAGCGTTGCCTGGTGCCGTTCACGCAGTTCTCGGAGCCAAAGGCGGCGGCGGATCGCAGCGGTCCTGGTGACACCGCCTGGTGGTTTAGCGTTGAGAACCAGGACGTGCCGTGCTTTGCCGGGGTGTGGAAGGTCGATCAGGACCACAACCGCGTGTACGCCTTCTGCACCACCGAGCCGAACCCGCTGGTGGCACCGAAGCATCCCAAGGCGATGCCGGTAATCCTGCTGCGCGAGGATCACGATCGGTGGCTGCAGGGATCGTTCGAAGACGTGCTGGCGTTGCAGGCGGCCTATCCGTCGCAGCTGATGAGCGTCGCCTAGCTCCTGAATCGGTTCACCGCGCGCGACCACTCCTGCGGCGGCGGCAGCGTCAGGCAGATATCGGCCGCGCTCTCTGCCACAAGCTCGAGGAGTCGCGGGCGCACGCGCTGTCCGATCGCTTTTCCACACTGCCGACACCAGAACCGCGCCCGCGCGTCACGCAGATTGTCGCTCCAGCCCTTGCGCTGGAAATGCCACCATAGCGCATGCGGATGAAAGGTCGCCGTATGCGGGCATCGGCTGCAGACCGGTTTGACCGCATAGTGCCAGGCGGCCGCCTCGAAGATCGTCGTCGCAATCCGGCCGCCGTCTCTGTCGAAACGCGCCATAGTCAGTCCTTGCGGCTGATATCCACTGGCAAGGGCGGATCGCTATATGCTGCGCGCGAGAACAGATCGATGTCCTCTGGCAAGGGCGTATCCGACAGGACCTGATAGCGCGCAAGTGCGGCGACGATCTCCTGTGACACGATCTGCTCCGCCACGTCGCGCTTGCCGCGCTCGTTCGAGGCCAGGTCCTTTTTGCGCGTCGTGCTCGCGCGCCGCAGCGCATATTTGACGTTCCAGACCATCTCTGCCTCGTTCACCTGTCGCATCTCGTCCTCCGAATCGCATGAGGCTGGTGCCTGCATCTGGCGACACCATGAGCGCGAGCAGGCTCGATCGACAAGAACATTATAGGAACAAACAGATGGCATATAACAGTTCGGTCGCCGACGCTTCCCGAACGACAACATAGCAAAAGCCGGTTTCTTCGATAGAAACTGAGCGCCGATCACAGAGGGTGAGCGCCGCAACGTGGCCGCCCGCCTCACGTTTTCCGCGATGGCGCGATCACCGCGCTGGTACACATCTCGGCGTGCTCGAACACTTTGGGCACACCGCTGACCAACCGCTCTTGCTCTCAGTCTTTGGCCTCATAGAACATTGGATTGCGCATCCAGTCATTGACGGCCGACTCCCGCCAACCGGCGCAGCGAGCTGCGATGCGGATTTGCTTCGGAAAGGTGCCCGCCTGCACTTTTCGATACAGCGTTGCCCGGCTGAGGCCAGTGCGGTCGAGCACAGTGTTGAGGCGGAGAATACGGTCGGGGGTATCGGTGGTCATGGCATGATCCTGTCTCGCGTGTGATCCAATGGCGTGCTGCGATCAGGATTGAGATGGCCTGGGCGCAGGACAAGGGGGCGGGGGCCGAGGTGCACTAGGCTGCACCAGACAGGCCCGAACAGCCCCCATAAAGTCAGGGAGCATTCCGGCTTGTGGCGTCCCGCACCGACGCGCGGTCGAGTTCTATGGCGCTGTCCGCCACCGAGTCGCCTTTGGCGTTTCGGCCCCGGGTGGGTGACGATCTTTGTCGGAGGATCGATCGCGCGCGATCGATCGGAGCCGGGCAGGTCGCCCGGCCTGCGGTCATCGCGCTTTGGGCGCGATGGCGTTTGCGCCTCCGGCGTCGATCTGGCGGGGGAGCGTCGCTGTCCCTTAGGCCCGTCGCGGCAGGCCGCAACTCAGGCTGTGCCTGAGTGCTCCATTACATTCCGCCCCGTTCGGGTGCGGCCTGCCTCTGCCGACGGGCCTGCCGGTCCGCTCCTGCCGCTCCCCCGCCATTCCGGCACCGGGTGCGGTGTTTGAAGGAGTGGTACCCATGGAACTCAAGCATATCGACATCGCCAACCTGTCCGTCTCGTCCGCCAACATGCGGGTGAAGGGCAAACCCATCGATCTGGCCAGCATCCTGCCATCGGTGCGCGCACGCGGCGTGCTGGTGCCGCTGATCGTGCGGGCCAAACCCAGTGCTGAACCCGTGGAAGGCGGCAGTCCCGACACCTATGAGATCGTGGCGGGCAAGCGGCGCTATCATGCAGCGCTCGCGGTCGCGCAGGAAAGCGGTGAAGCCGAGCCGCTGCCGTGCGCGGTGATGGCGGCGGGCGATGATGCCGCCGCGCTCGAAGCCTCGCTGATCGAGAATATCGCACGGGTCGATCCCGATGAGGTGGCGCGCTGGGAGAGCTTTACCCGGCTGGTGCGCGAAGGCCGAACACCGGAGGAGATCGCGCTGACCTTTGGCCTGACCGAGCTACAGGTGAAACGCACGCTGGCGCTCGGCAATCTGCTGCCCCGCATTCGGGGGCTCTACCGCAAAGGGGAGATCGATGCCGCGACCGTGCGGCATCTGACGCTGGTCTCAAAGGCACGGCAGCGGGAATGGCTGGATTTGTTCGACGATCCAGCAGCCTATTGCCCGACCGGCCATAATGTGAAGGCGTGGGCATGTGGAGGCGCGTCGATCCCGGTACGGGCCGCGCTGTTCGACCTTGACCGCTACACCGGCCAAATCGTGTCCGACCTTTTCGGCGAGGATCGCTATTTCGCCGACCCGCAGGCGTTCTGGGCTTCGCAAGAAGCAGCGATAGCCGAACGCGCCGAGGCCTACACCCAGGCAGGCTGGTCCGATGTCGTAATTCTGCCGACCGGCGACCCCTTCCACGCATGGGAGCACGAGCGCACACCCAAGCGCAAGGGCGGCAAGGTGTTCGTGGCGGTTGGACCACGCGGCGATGTCGCGTTCCACGAAGGCTATCTGACCACCAAGGAAGCGCGCAAGCTGACACGCAGCGAAACTCCCATGGCGCAGCCCGTTCGCCCCGAGATCGGTTCGGCGATCCAGAACTATGTCGATCTTCACCGGCACGCCGCCGTTCGGTCGGCGGTGGTGGCAAATCCATCGGTGGCGCTGCGTCTGATGGTAGCGCACGCGATTGCCGTATCATCGCTATGGCGCGTGTCGGTCGAGCCGCAGCGTTCGGCGAACGATGCCATCGCCGAGAGCGTCGAGAATTGCGCCTCCGAAGCCGCGTTCGATGTACGACGGCGCGCCGTGCTGGCGTTGCTTGGCTTCGATCCCGACACCCCCACCGTCACCGGCGGCTATGACGGTGATCACGGCATTGCGGGCCTGTTCGTCCGGTTGCTGGAACTGACCGATAGTGCGGTGCGCGATGTGCTTGCCATCGTCATGGCCGAGACGCTGGAGGCGGGCAGTGCGCTGATCGAACTGCTCGGTGTCCATCTTGGTGTCGAGATGCGCGGCGTGTGGGAAGCCGACGACGCGTTGCTCGACCTGATCCGCGACCGCGAAGTGCTGGGCTGCGTCCTGAGCGATGTCGCGGGTGCGGGCGTTGCCACCGCCAATGCGGGGGCGACGGGCAAGGTAAAGCGGCAGATCATCCGGGATTGCCTGACCGGTGCCAATGGTCGCGCCAAGGTCGAAGGCTGGGTGCCGCGCTGGATGGCGTTTCCGCCTGCTGCCTATACGCTGCGCGGCGGGGTGCAGACGGTCAGTCGCAGCATGGCGTTGGGCGGCCTCGTTGAAGCGGTGACCCCGCACATCACGCCGATCGCGCGTGCTGCATGAGCCGATGACCGGCGGTGCCTATCGGTGCCCCCGGTCATCTTCCAGCCTAAGAAACGGTGGCATCGTACCGGTTGGCGATGACTCAGGTGCGACGCCCAACAGCGGAAAGTTATAGATCAAATCCGGGGTCCCGAAGGACATCTCGCACGAATGTGGCGGGATCGATGCCGAGGGCCGTAAGCCACTCAACGACTTCAACAAAATCGAGGCGCCGCTCGCCATTTTCCGATTTGGAGATGAAGGACTGAGCTCTGACGAGGCGAGCGGCCAAGTCGGTTTGGGTCAGCCCCGCTTGCTTTCGTCGATCAACGATATGGCGCAAGAACACTCGATACCGATCAGAGAAAACCGACTTCGACATGTGCTTTCTTTCGGTAAAGCACAGTCTGCTAAATCCGCTTTTGGAATAACCCATATTGGGATATTATGCTGTCGGTGCAGCCTGATCGCGGATCGCTCTGCACCACGTCGTGGGATTTGACGGAGCTGTCGTGGTGAGGCTCGTAAAAGATTTTGATGCCCAAATGACGAAATCGCGGGAACGCGAGACCTCCGGAGTCGATGATTTATTTCGACTGCATGGAAGTTGGCTCCGCATGTATCTTCTGCGACGGCTTCGTGCGCAGCCAGCCGATGTGGAGGACATTGTGCAGGAAACGTACCTTCGCGCAGCAAGCCAGCCCGGCAGGATGATCGTTCATCCTAAGGCGTTTTTATCGCAGACAGCACTCAATCTTTTCCGGGACGGAAAACGTCGCGAGTCGGTTCGGGCGCGGCATCGGAATTCGGTTGAGCAGTTGAGAGCAGGGGCTGGCGCAGGACCGCCGGGCTTATTGGAGCAGGAGGCGACGGTCGAGCTGGAGCGGATCGTGCTCGACTTGCCCGAGAAGATGCGCGACGTTTTCGTGCTCAGCCGTTTCCGGCATATGAGCAATGTCGAGATTGCGGCGGCACTCGGGATTTCGGTCAAGACCGTCGAATGGCGGATGGGCAAGGCGTTGGCATTGTGCATGAGCAGTTTGCGCGACTAGACGGCGGCACAGTCTCATGAATGACAATGAGGTGGACGGCGATGACGCCGCTGCGCAAGCCGCGCATTGGTATGCGCGGTTGCAGACGCTTCCCGTGTCCGCGCGAATGCTCGAACAGTTTTTCGAATGGCGCAAGATCCCCGGCAATCGCGAGGCGTTCGACGCGGTCGATCTTTTCTATCGCGAGACCGGCACGCTTGCTGGTCGGCCCGCTATTGCCGCCGCGACAGCGCAAGCGCTGACGCGATCTGCTCCATCCAACAGGCAATCGCTCCGCGTTGGCGCAATGGCGGCGGTAGGGATTGCGGCGGTTGTCGCAAGCCTCACGATCTTCGGCGCATGGCCCTTAAGCGGCGACCGATACGCAACCGCGATCGGCGAGCAGCGCACGATCCGGCTGGCCGATGGGTCGAAGGTCATGCTCGACACCGATACAGTGCTGACGGTGGCTTTTGAGGAAAAAGCGCGCCGCATTTCGCTGGCGCGCGGACAGGCGTATTTCACAGTCGCGCACGATGCCGCGCGACCGTTCACCGTCGAGGCTGGCGATGCGCGCGTTCTGGCGACGGGCACGCAGTTCGATGTCCAGCGCAGCGGCGACCGTATCGACGTGACGCTGGTTGAGGGAAGGGTGCGGGTCAGCTCGGGCGAGCAGCCCATTGCACAGTTGCGGGCAGGGCAGGGACTGACCCTCGACGGCGCGCAGCGGAGCGCCGTTCGTACAGTGGAGACCACACCTGCGCTCGCATGGACCCAAGGGCGCATCGTGCTCGACGGCATGACGCTCGAACACGCGATCGCCGAGGTCAATCGCTACGTCAAAACGCCGGTCCGGCTCGACGCGCCGGACTTTGCCCGGGCGCGGATCAGCGGATCGGTCGAAACCGGCGATGTCGGCAGTTTCACAGCAGCCGTCACCACGGTGCTGCCGCTGAAGGCGCAGACCAATAGCGACGGCTCGATCACGCTGCATTCGTGACGTTCACGCCCGCGCGATCTCGGATCGCGCGGGCGCAGACTTTCCATCACGCAGCTTGCGTGGCCTTCGGCCGTCCGCGCTTTGCGGGCGTCGCCACTGGCGCGGCGGGGGGTGCCTTGGCCTGGCGGCCCTTTGCGCCAAGGCCAATCTTCACCGCCATGGCGCGACGCGCTTCCGAATAGGTTTCGGCGACCATCGGATAGTCGGCCTTGAGATTATAGCGTTGGCGATATTGCTCTGGCGTCATCCCGTGCGTCGAAAGATGACGGCGCAGCGTCTTGTACGGTTTGCCGTCGATCATCGAGAGGATGTGGTCTTTCGACGCCAGCGATTTGCGCACCGTGACGGCCCGGGAGAACTGTTCAGCCTCTTCTGCTTCGTCGCTCGTGGTGTCTGCCGCCCCGCTGCTTGCGCCGAGGTCAGTGATCGTCGCGTGCATGGTGCGCAGGAAGGCCGGAACATCGTCTGCAGCAGCGCGATTGTTGGTATTGCCGAGCCAGGCGATGGTCAGTTCAGTGGCGAGTTCGACGGCATTCAGTGTTGCTTCGTCAGTCATTCGAGTCCTGTCCAATGGAAGTTTGCGCTGGCGTCAGTAGCAAGCTGGCGGTGCAATAGCCATTCCGGGCAATTACGCGCGCGTTTGAGGGACATTCTTATCGGCGGCTGATGTCTCGAACATGTCTCCAAAGGCGCGTATCCCGCGTCGTCGCCACAGCACTAGAATCTGTTCTTGATCGTCGCACCGCAGACGCGCGGCGGCTTCGATCAATAGGCCGAAGATCGCCGCACGATCGTCATCGGTCAGCTCGATCAGTCCTGCTTTGGCGATCAGACCACCAAGCTCGATCAACTGGCGCGTGCGTTCGCGGCGTTTCACTTGCCAATCGCGCATGTCATGCCGGGCGCGCATCAACAGCAGACGATTGCGCGCCGCCATTGTCCGCCGCAGCGCCACCTGCATCCCGATCAGCGTTGATCGCAGCGCTGCGTGGCGTCCGTTGAAAGAAGGCCGCGCCGCTTTTCCGCCACGCCTCCTGTGTCGCGCCGTCGTTCGCCTTTACAGCGGCGAGCAGCGCGCCTGCCAGGGTTTCGATCGGCAAGGTATCGGCACCGGTTGCCACGACCAGCTCGCCCAATTGTACCAGCTTGCGGTCGCGCAGCAGCTTTGCTTTGCTGCTTAGCGCTTTCAGTTCAGCATCGAAATCGCGGGGTTTGCGCATCACACAGTCCTCTGCTTGTATGTGGAGGACGAACCAAATATCGCTGCAGTCGATCAGCGGCAATGCGTTGAAATGTCTTGAGACTTCGGCGTCCCGAAATACATGAAATGTTTTGAGGGCGCGCTTATACGTCGTGCCGACGTCGCTTCTGAAGTGTAAGTGGGCTGCCGTCATGGCGATTTACCACTTCTCGGCGAAAGTCATATCCCGCGCCTCAGGATCGAGCGCGGTTGCTTCCGCTGCCTATCGTTCGGCTTCGCGGCTGCACGACCAGCGGCTCGACCGCCATCACGACTTCTCGAACAAGGCCGGCGTCGTTCACTCCGAAGTGCTGCTGCCCGAGGGCGCGCCGGAGCATTTGTCCGACCGCGAAAAGCTGTGGAACGAGGTCGAAGCGGCCGAGAAGCGGATCGACGCGCAACTCGCCCGCGAGATCGAGTTCGCGATTCCCAGAGAAATGACCCAGGAACAAGGCATCGCGCTCGCCCGCGACTTCGTGCGCGACGAGTTTGTCGACCGCGGCATGATCGCCGATTTGAACGTGCATTGGGATGTCGGTGCCGACGGCATGGCGAAGCCGCACGCGCATGTCATGCTGACGATGCGCGAGGTCGGCGAGGACGGGTTCGGCAAGAAGAACCGCGACTGGAACCGCACCGACCTGCTGGAGAAATGGCGCGAGCGTTGGAGCGAGCACGTCAACACGCGTTTGGCCGAACTGGATATCGATGCACGGATCGATCACCGCTCGTTTGAGGCGCAGGGCATCGACTTGGAGCCACAGCACAAGATCGGCCCAGCGGCATCGCGCAGGGCGGCGCAGGGTCTGGCATCCGAACGGCTCGACGAGCATCACGAGATCGCCCGCGCGAATGGCGAGAAAATCATCGCGCAGCCTGGCATCGCGATTGATGCGATCACCCGCACGCAAGCGACCTTCACCAATCGTGATCTCGCGATGTTCGTCCACCGGCATAGCGATGACAAGGACCAGTTCGACCGGGTGATGGCGGCGGTAAAGGCCGCGCGCGAGCTGGTCGCGCTCGGCAAGGACGGGCGCGGCGAAGCGCGCTTCACGTCACGCGCGATGATCGAGACGGAGGAGCGGCTAGAGCGTGGAACCAGCGTCATCGCCAATCGTGAGCGGCATGGAGTGTCGGAGCGACAACGCGATGTCGCGCTGGCGCGCGCTGCGGCGCGCGGCATGTTCCTGTCACCCGAGCAACGCAGCGCGTTCGATCACGTCACCGAGGCGAAAGGACTTGGTGTCGTGATCGGCTATGCCGGTACCGGCAAGTCGGCGATGCTCGGTGTTGCCCGTGAGGCATGGGAAGGGAATGGTTACGCGGTTCGCGGCGTTGCGCTGTCCGGCATCGCTGCTGAAAATCTCGAAAGCGGATCAGGCATCGCGTCGCGCACGATCGCCAGCCTCGAACATCAATGGGAACAGGGGAGGGAGCTCCTCACCAACCGCGATGTGCTGGTGATCGACGAGGCCGGGATGATCGGTACGCGCCAGATGGAACGAGTCATATCCGAGGCCGAAAAGCGCGGCGCGAAGGTCGTGCTGGTCGGTGACCCAGAACAGCTTCAGGCGATCGAAGCTGGCGCGGCGTTCCGGTCGATTGCCGAGCGACACGGAGGTGTCGAGATCACCCAAATCCGCCGCCAGCGCGAAGACTGGCAGCGTGATGCGACGCGCCAACTTGCCACCCGCCGGACCGCTGAAGCCGTTCGCGCCTATGACGACGCTGGGCATGTGCACGCGGCCCAAACGCGAGAGCGGGCCAGCGCCGATCTGATCGACCGCTGGGACCGTGATCGTCAGGCGCATCCCGACGCCAGCAGGATCATCCTCACCCACACCAATGACGCCGTGCATGACCTTAACCTTGCAGCGCGCGACCGGCTGCGCGCGGCGGGCCAACTGGGCGAGGCCATCACGATTGCAGCAGAACGCGGTCGCCGTGCATTCGCGCCCGGCGACCGGATCATGTTCCTGAAAAACGAGCGCAGCATGGGCGTGAAGAATGGATCGCTCGGCACCGTCCAGACCCTCACGCAAACACGCATGGCGGTGATGCTCGACGATGGGCGCTCGGTCGCGTTCGACATCAAGAACTATAACCAGATCGATCACGGCTACGCCGCCACGATCCACAAGGCGCAGGGGGTAACCGTCGACCGCGTCCATGTGCTCGCGACGCCGGGGCTCGATCGCCATGCTGCCTATGTCGCGCTGTCACGGCACCGCGACCAGGTCGACCTTCACTATGGTCGCGATGACTTCGCCGATCCGGGCAAGCTGGTCCGCACGCTCAGTCGAGAGCGTGGTAAGGATATGGCTTCGGATTATGCCCGAGCGCCCGCTCACGAAGCCGCGCAGCCAACGCCACCCCGCAGTCGGTTCGCCGGGCTGAAGCTCAAGCCGATGGCCGTCGAGCCACAGACGACGCCGCTCGAAAAGGCGGTCGAGCGCTATGGGCGCGCCGCCGCTGACATCGTTCGGATGCGCCGGATGGACCTCGGGCCGCTGGAGCACCAGAAGACCGCATTTGCCGAAGCCGGCAAGGCGCTCAATGCGCTGAGGCCAGAGGGCGCACGTGATCTGCTCAATGCGATGAACGCCGACCCGGCGCTGATCGACCAGGCGGCCAGTGGCAAGACCGCCGCCGCCATCCGCGCGATGACGCTGGAGGGGGAAATCCGCGTGGACATGGCGCAGCGCGCCGACCGGTTCGTCGCCGAATGGCAGCAGAAGAGCAGGCAGCTGCAATCGCTCAATCGCACCGGCGATTACGACGCCATCCACCGCGTCCAGGACAGCATGGTCGGCATGGCGAAGAGCCTCCACCGTGACCCGCAGCTCGAGTCGCTGCTTCGAAATCGGCTCAAGGACCTCGGAATCGGCAGTTCGACCGGAGCATCATTGTCTCATGACCTCCAGCAACTACCCAGCCTCTGGCGTGGTCGGGGATTGGGGAGATAGGCTTCGATTCATGACCGAAAATCTCAACCCAACTGCTCCAGCAGAGGACATCGATCAGGCCTTCGAAGCGCTGCGCGGCGAGATCAGTCTCACGCGCCGCGCGGTCGAAGGGCTGACGGCGGCACGCGAGCGCATACCGGACTACAGCGCAACGCTCGGCCAGATGGCGGAGACGTTGAAGCGATCAGCCGAAAGCATCGACCGTGTCGAGCAAAGTCCGGCCGTCCGACTGACGCCAGCGGCGCTGACCGATGAAATCGTCAAGGCGAGCGCAGACGCTCGAGCCGAGGATCGCGCGCTGTTGCGGGAAACGCGCGACGCGTTGACGCGATCGATCGGCCGTATCGACGGGATCGTCGAGCGCGGGCAGGCGGCGGATGTCCAGATCCGGTGGCTTATCTGGACCGGCGCTGGCGGCGCACTCGGCGGAATGTTGCTGATGGCAATCTTGCCTGGCGCCGTTGCACGGTCGCTTCCTGCCAGCTGGCATGTTCCTGAGTGGATGGCTGCCCGCACCATCGGATTGGATCAGCGCGCGGCGGGCGAGCGGATGATCGCTACTTATGCTCCGAAGCCACCATCTGACGCCGAGTAAGCGATTCAATTTCTGCCGGTCGCGGTCAGCCGACCAGACCAAAATGTCTCTATCGCTTTCAGTATCGACGACTTAACCGCGCCGTTGCCGCCGATGAACGCTGTATGCCCGCCGAAGCCGACTTCGATATCTCGAAGCGATCTAAAGTTTTTGATCCGCGCGCGCTCGAGCTGCATCGGCCCCCTCTTCCAGTACCCCAACTTTCAGCTTCGATCGATCGAATGAAAGGGCAATCAGACCATCCGGACCGGCACTTCACAAAGTGGCGTGGCCGATGCACGCGCATTGGTCGTGTGCAACCTTAGACCCGCTAGGCCCCTCCTTCGACGACCGTACCGAGCAGCGGTCCTCGACGACTAAAGCGCTGTGCACGCCGCCTCCAACACGCCTGGGGTTGTCGCATTGCGCGCCGCGCTAAAATTTCAGCCGCGTTATTTCCGCGCGCGAAGCGAATTTCCCCTCATGAAACGATCCGCATCGAATGGTGCGGGAACGCACGTCGACGGCGATGCCACGACCATGTGGCACCCATTTTCTGCTCTTTTGAAATACGACGCTGTCCATTTCTCCGAGATAGAAATCGCAGTCGAGATCCGGTTCGGCCACAGGCGCGGAACTCCGATTCAGAAATTCCCGATAGCCGAGCGAGGGGCGAGCCTCTACCCAATGCCCGGCGATATCCGCAGTGTCTGGGAAGCTGTAGACACCCCTCGGGCCGAAGGAACGATCATCGCTCCGGCCACACCAAAGGGCAAGCGATGCAGGGGTAAGATCCCGGTCTTCGGGATAGATTTTGTAGATGCCCAGTCCCGTTTCGATGCCTTGCCGAGCTTCGCCAAGATATTCGTCTCCTGTCGACCACAGTCGAGCCATGACGCTTCGGCCGGAATAGCTGAACTGCAATTTTATCTCGGTTCGATGTTTTGTTTGGCCAACAGTCCGCTTCTTTGGCTTCAATCGCTCGTCGACCAGCTTCTCTCCGAGCCTCTGCTCGACCTCTTTGGCCAACCTCTCGGCTGACTCACAGTCCTGATATCCCTCCATCGCCGCGTTATATGCGAGCTCGAAGCTTCTCGAAAAATGAGGCGCTTCCCGCTCAATAATCGCGCCGATCTCCTTAACGAGGCCGCTAGAGTTCCGACGCATGCGCCAATTTGCTGCGGCGGCGACGGTGTGTTTCTCTTCTGCTGGCGCTCCGCGCGCGCTCATGCGCCCCACCAGAAATCGTTCCAACACCTCCGCCGACGCCTTTGCCGCGAACGGCTTGAAGCGATCGTCCTTCTTTGGGTCCGCGTGATCCATCACGCCCTTGATCACCACCCACTCAGGGACTTCCTGCGTGCGCGACACGACGCCGATTGTCGCCGCCTCCATCTCGAGCCCGATGACGGTTCGAATACCTCCCGCCTTCAACATATCCCATGTGAGGCCGTCCTTGACGACAATGTCGCCGCTCGCCATCGGACCCGCAAGCACGTCGAAGGGAAGCTGCTCAGGCGGATCGACATTATAGACCATCGACCTCTCGACAGTGTCCCGTCCGACGTCGGTCAACTCGAGTGTGGTTCCGGTCCTTTTTACGAAGTTACTGGTTTCGAGGCGGGCGAGGGTACTTTCCCAAGAGCCCGACCGTTCAGGAAAATAGCGTTGGCGAGCGGGGTGGCGCCGCGGATCAGCGCCATTGTATAGTCGCTCCATAAGCCAAAAGGCTGCGTCATCTTCGGAGGGCGCTCCATAGCTTGGAAGGCCTTGGGGGGTGAGCGTTTGAGCTGCGCGTTGCCAAATCGGGGACAGATCCCGAGGATGCAGATCGCGCTGGAAATCTGCGGTCGTGGTCTTCCCTTCGTGATAATTAAAGGTTCGATCGGCGATCAAGACATCGCCAAGCGCGGCGTCGTCTGGGTTTCCGGCACAGACGCCGCACATGACGAGCGCGAATGGCTTGAGCTTCTCCGTCAATGCCGAAGCGACGGAGCCGGTCTCGTCACCGCCCATCCGGTTCGGACGGGCGAAGGCAATCCGAAAGCTCTGAGAATCATCCATCTGATAGACCCCCCAGATGTAGGGGTTCGGCTTGTCTTGGTCGACAGAATGCCATTCGGCGACACCACCCGGGCGTGTATCCGACGCGCTGAACACCTGTTGAGCCGCATCAAGCTCCATCTTCAATGCCGCGATAAGAAGCACGTCAATTTTGACGGTCACAAAAACAATCTCCCGTTCGCCCTATGTACCGAGGGCGTGCCGCTAACTAGCGAAGATGGATATTGCAACCGTGAGCCGCAGCCCATTGGGGAGTCGGTCGGCCGACCGATCGTCATGCCGGTGCGGAGCCGTTGACCGCCCTTGCTCACCGCACCCGTGAGCTTGAGCAGCAAACGATATGGCCGTGCGACGCCGACATGAGCCGGCGCGAGGATCTCCTTGCTGCGGTCGCCGATCGCGCTGGAGGAGAAGAGGATCACCGCCTCCTCGGCCACCGGCGGCAGGATACCCGAATAGGCGTCGTTCTTTATATCCGTGCAGTGCTGAGGCCCGAACGGCTGCTTCTGCCATAAGCGGCCATCCATAGTTTGATGCGCGAGTGTCCGGGCCTGTGAAGGATATCGGATGCCGGCAGGCGAACGATATCCTCCAAAGCAGGAAGCCGCGGACCACGAGCGCTTACCTATGGGGATTTCGGTTTTCGCCCTGTCGTGCGGTGGTCGCATCGGCGTGCGGGACTCGCATCGGCGGTCGGAACGTAGGGTGCAGGGGCGATGTACCGCGTAGCTGGTAACCAGGGTTGGGGCTTGAGATCGGCGCCGGCTCGGCTGGCGTTGTTGCCAGCGCGAGCGACATCGCCGCCGGAAGCACGGGACTTTCGGAGCACGGTTGGGCTGAGCCATGCCGGGTCATGGCGCGGTGGTCCCGGTCGATGCGGTGGAGTGTGGCGGTGCGCGCGGCTGGCGCCAGCGCTCGAAGGTCTCGATGATGACCATGTGCCCGCCACAGCAGGGGCATGGTGGGCGGACATCGGTCGGCTCGTCGGGCGTCTCGTTATCGAGCGGCGGCGCGACGCCGAGCAACTGGCGGGCGTGTTCGAGATGCGCCTTGCGGGTGGCGCCGGCGAGCAGGCCGTAATGGCGGATGCGGTGGAACCCGCGCGGCAGGACATGGAGCAGGAAGCGGCGGATGAACTCGTCCGTCGCCAGCGTCATCACCTGCTGCCGATCGGCACCGTCGCGGCGATAGTCTTTGTAGCGCATGGTGACGCCGGCCCCGTCGAAGGCGAGCAGCCGACTGTTCGAGATCGCGACCCGGTGGGTGTAGCGCGACAGATAGGCGAGCACTGCTTGCGGCCCAGCGAACGGCGGCTTGGCGTAGACCACCCAGTTCTTTTTGCGGATCGGAGACAGGTGGCGAAGGAACGCACGCCTATCGGCCAGCTGCGCGAGGGTGCCGTAGAACGCGAGCCGCCCCGCCGCGTGCAGCGCCATCAGCCGGGTCAGGAACAGGCGGCGGAACAGCTTGCCCAACACCTTGACCGGCAGCAGGAACGCCGGCCGTGAGGATATCCAGCGCGTGCCGTCCCGCGCGATGCCGCCGCCGGGCACGATCATGTGGACATGCGGATGGTGGGTCATCGCGGACCCCCAGGTGTGCAGCACCGCGGTGATGCCGATGCGGGCGCCGAGATGCTTCGGGTCGGCGGCGATCGTCAGCATCGTCTCGGACGCGGCCTTGAACAGCAGGTCGTAGACCAGCGCCTTGTTGTGGAACGCGATGTCAGCGACCTCGGCGGGCAGCGTGAACACGACATGGAAGTATCCGACCGGCAGCAGGTCGGCCTCGCGCTCTGCGAGCCAGGCGCGCGCGGCGGCACCCTGGCACCTGGGACAATGCCGGTTACGACAACTGTTATAGGCAACCCGCCAATGCCCGCAGTCGGTGCAGGCCTCGACGTGCCCGCCCATGACGGCGGTGCGACAATGCTCGATCGCCGACATGACCTTGAGCTGGTGCAGGCTCAGATGCCCGGCATGGGTTGCCCGGTACGCAGGCCCGGCAGCACGGAAGATGTCGGCGACCTCGAGCGAGGCGCGCACCGGTTCAACCGGCCGGTGTCTTGCCCTCCATCAGCGCCATCAGCCGATCGAGCGGACTGGTGACCGCGCGGATCGTGCGGGTGGCGACCTTGGTGTAGAGCGCGGTCGTCTCGAGCTTGCTGTGCCCGAGCAACACCTGGATCACGCGGATATCGACATCCTGTTCGAGCAGGTGGGTGGCGAAGCTGTGCCTCAGCGTGTGCGGGCTCACGCGCTTGCGGATCCCGGCCGCCTCAGCTGCCTCGCAGACGGCGCGGTGGAGCTGCCGCGTCGAGATCGGATCGGTGTAGCTGCGCCCGGGGAACAGCCAGCCGTGCGGCAGCAGGACGCTGCGCCGCTTGCCCTCGCGCCACCACAGCCGCAGCAGCTCGAGCAGTTGCGGCGACAGCATCGCGTTGCGGTCCTTGCGCCCCTTGCCCTCCTCGATCCGGATCAGCATCCGCTTGCTGTCGATATCGTCGGCCTTGAGATGCGCGACTTCCGACACGCGCAGGCCGGCGCCATAGGCAACGCCCAGCGCCGCGCGGTACTTGATGCCCGGTGCCGCCTCGAGCAGCTTGGCCACCTCATCAACGCTCAGCACGTCGGGGAGCTTCCTGGGACGACGCGCCAGCACCAGCCGCCGCGACAGATCAGGTCGCTCGAGTGTCACCTCGAACAGGAAGCGCAGCGCCGACACCGAGCCGTTGATCGAGCCTTCCCCGACACCATGCTCGCGCTGGTGAAGCTGGAAGCGGCGTACATCCTCGGCGGTCGCGGTGTCGGGCGAACGTCCGAGGAAGGCCGCGAAGGCGCGGACGTGACGGACATAGTCGTGCTGGGTCCGCGCGCGCATGGCACGCATCGCCATATCGTCGAGCATGCGCTGACGCAGCGGGGTGAAGGGTCGCTTGGTCGGTTGAGGCGTCATAGCGAAGTTCCTCTTGTTGAAGGAACTCCATCGTCCGCCACCGCTCCCGCGCGGCCAAACCTCAGCGCCGGCGCGCTACCTCACCGCCAACACCACTGCCGCGCAGCGGCTTCGTGCATTGGGCCGGGAGCAGCCGGTCCGCTAAGTGGCCCAAGTCGGGTCGTTCGCGCCGCTGACCGGCGAGCCCGAAACAAGCCGTTCATTAATTTTCATGGGCGACATGGTCGGAACAGCCGCCATTGGACTAAAGTCGATATTCCCATTAGCATGGTTCAACCGTCACTTCTGCCGGAAGCGGTCGTAGCGATAGTGGGCGGTGAGACTCGTGGTCCAGCTTCACGAGCTGACAGGCGAGCGAGCCACTGATTTTGCCGGATCCTTTGGTTCAATCTTCATTTTCAGATTTTTTATAGTCGGCGCCGACGCTTGAAGACGCCGGCGCCGGGATGGTTTCGGCGCACTGACCCGCTCAAAGCCGGTAGGGCCAACCGAAGACCCAGATTTGCGAACTTTTCACCGTTCACGAATGCTGATATCTCGCGAACCATCCTTGGCTCGAGGATAGTCCGGCATGGATTAAGATCTCGCGAGAGGATACGATGCTTCTTCGGCTAAGGGTTCTGCAAGTCGGCGACGTCCATCTTCCTTCCGCGATGAAGAGCGGAAGGAACATTGATCAGAAGGACGCCGCTTTTTCGGTCGAGCTCCGAAACTTGATTTCTTCTTTGCCGATCAAAGTTGTTTTTCGACAAATCTATAAAATTCTCGAGGAAGGCGATGTCGGTGGCATCGTTTTCATGGGCGACCTCACCGATGCGGGAGATCTCGAGGGTTACGACAGGACTTGCCAGTTCATTGCGAATTCCCTGCAGTTAGGCGAAGGTCGTCGCCATGCCGCCATTCCCGTCGGTGTCGTTCCGGGCAACCACGACATCAATCGGCCCCTGGCCCTTGAGCCTGGGATCACCACAAAATTTGATCCCTTGAACGCGGCGCTTAAGCGAGCGTCTCTCCCACCTTTGCCGGTCGAGCAAAGCTTAACCCTCCCGATCGTCAGTGGTTCGGCGAAGGTCTCGATCAATCTTATGAACAGTTGCTGGGGCTGCGGCGCGCGCGAATACATTCCGGAGGATTTCCGCGAGGGCATTGGCAGGGCGATCGAAGAAACCTTGGAAAAAGGCGGCGAAAAGGCTCTCAAGACCTATTACGATCGCCAGTTTGACACCCCAGCTTTTTCAGAGCCTAGCATCACGCATCTCGTTCAATCCGGGCGGATGACAGATGCCTCGACCCTTTTGGTGGTGGCGGCACACCACAACCTTCTTCCCCAGCGGCAACCCCGGATCGCTCAATATACTGAGTTGGTAAACTCAGGCGCGATTCGTGGCTCGCTTGGTGAGCTTGATCGGCCGGTCGTATATCTGCACGGCCATATCCATGTTGATCCGGTTGAAACCATAACAGCCCCGAAAGCTTCACCGCTAATTTGCATCTCGGCGCCGGCGGCCGAGGACGGCTTCAATGTGTTGGATTTTGTGTTCACGCGCTCCGGGATGCCACTCTCCTGTCAGATCACGCCCTGGCGCTTCGACGCCTCAGGCATTCTCCATCCGGCTGAGAGGGTGGCGGTGTCGCTCCTCGGCAAACGCCGCCGCTCTCACGACGCCACGCTGAACAAGATCTATTCGTACATGCTCGAAAAGCGAGAACTCTACTGGAACGAGCTGATAAATGTCGCCCCGCCTATCTTCACCACTGATGTCGAAGAACAAACTCGAGAGGCGATCGAGCTTCTAATCGCAGACGAATCCGTTCTAGTGGAAAATTACGATTCCTCACCGAGCGCTTGGATCATCAGGGCCAACATCTAATGACCGACGTCACAAACCCATTCCGCCCGACACGGTGGGAACATCATCGAGACGGCAAGCCACTTTTGTGGTTTACGAATGCTGCCAAGGAACTCGCAGCGCCTAAATCGGTGTTTATATATGGCAGCCGCGGTAGCGGAAAAACCTCTCTCCTCAAGAGCATATGTTGGGAAGATCTGGCCGGAAACGATTCCCTTCGGCTGCAGCGCGATATTGCCGACTTTGAGCATATCGGAATTTACATTCGCTTTCCTGACCACATCTCGCAGTCTCTGAACTACGATGAATGGCGAGTTCAGTTCCCTCAGGTCGCCAATCCGGCGCTACTCTATCATCGCTTTTTCTCTCTCGCTGTCGAACTGGTCTGTGCCGAGAGAACGCTGGAAGCACTACATGCACTTCGCGTGCAAGACATGGTCACCTATGCACCCGGCCAAGAACTGGAGATGGTCGAAGATTTTCTCGCAGAGTATGAGGCCCTCAACCATTTCGCCAGCAGGCCTCCCCGTACGTTTCTCGAGCTTGCCAGGCTCCTCCGAAACATAGTCCCCCGAATGAGTGAGGCCTGCACCAGCGGCACCGCCGTCGCCCTGATGGAACGTCTCCCTCCCCGCGAACCCAACCAACTGCTTGCGTATCTTTCTGAGCGCCTGATTTCGGTAGTCCGTGTTAAAGGCGACGACGAGCCTCGACAGACCAGCCTCAAGTTCTGTCTCGACGACTGCGAGGTATTGAGCGAGGTTCAACGCCGCAGCTTGAACACATTGGTTCGGTTGTCAAAGAGCCCCGTCTCCTGGGTCATCAGCTCCGTCGGTGAGGCGGCCGAGGCGAGCGAGACTTTTCTGGAAGCTCAGCCGCTCACCGATGCCGACCGCCTCGTTCGCTCCCTCAACGATCGAAACGACAAAGACTTCTTCGAGCTCTGCCAGTCTGTGGTCAGCTTGCGGCTGTATTTCGCGCTGCCCGTCGAACAGCGGCCAGATACCTCGGAGGATCCCAAAGCGATATTCGAGTTGGTCGAGCGCCTAGGGGAAGCAAGCGTAAACAGTCTCATCCAGCAACTCCTACGACGCTCGAAGAACCCAGCGGCAAGATTAGTCGAGGAGGGCGCCAAGGAGTTGCATCGAGCAATGGGAAAGGTAGGCCGGTCTATTTCGATCCCACGCCGTTACACTTCGGAGGCAGTCCCTCCCTATTATGAAGCCTATCTGCTCATGCACTGGCAAGGCATTGAAGACGCGTTTAAGACCGACATCGGGCCCGACGACGTTAAACGCATCGGCACTTTCGCGAGCCAGGTTCTGGATGACTCTTTCAACGCTTGGCTGCGCCGCAAGCAGTTGGGCAGCCTCCTTCACCTCGCGCAGTCGCTTCGAATGAGGAAAATCCCCCTGTTCGGCAGCAACACCATCATCTCACTCGCCGACAGCTCGATCCGAGATTTCCTTGAGATCATGGCTGAGGTGTTCGATCGCTTCCAGACCAGCACTCAAGGGAGCGGCAAAAGTGTGATTGAGCGCTTCGCGACCGCGCGTACGCAGCTCGCGCTGCCGCACCAAAGCGAAGCAATTCACTCCGCAAGCCAAGACTACTACAACGGCGTCGCTAACAACGCCGAGTCGGATGCCGACACTATGTCTCGACTGGTCAGCGGCCTCGGTGCCTTGACCTCGCTCCTTCAGTCCAATCCTGCCGATCCTCGTGTGTTTGCGACGCCCGAGCGCGGTGTGTTCGTCATCGAATTCGAAACGGGTGATGCGAACGTCAATGATGAGGCGGCGTTCGTGAGCAGTATAGTACAGCAAGGTCTTCTCGCCGGATATTTAAGGAATGAACGGGTACCCAAGGCAATGCGATCGCAGGCTGATGCGAATGCACGTCTGATAGCCTTCAGACTCCATCGACGGTTCGCTCCTCATTTCACCTTTTCATACCGCGGCGCATATGCGCCCGTTCGGATTACCCAAGCTCACATTTCAGCTCTCTGCCGGCGGGTCGACGAGCAGAGTCCGTTCGCTTGGGCAAAGACGCTCGCCGGCATCGTTGGAAAGGTTGGTGACCGCCAGATCAAACTGCCATTAGGGGGGAGCAACAATGGGTGAACCCGTTGCGATCGGCCCTCTCGCCGTCCGTCAGAGTATCATTGATGCGTCTTGGCGGCCTGAGCGCAAATACGACCTCTTCTTCACCGCCTTGAGTTGGGAAACTCGTGGAACAACGTTCCTCGAGCAATCGGCTGAACACCTCCCCCCGGTCACGATTTTGAGATTTGCCTCCAGCGATCAGAAGATTGATGACGCTAAGGACGCCTGCCTCGCTAAGGTCCGAGCTCAAGGGGAGATCTCCGAGATCGTGCGCCTGCAAACATCGACTAGCCTACTGGATAACTATAAAATCATCGAGGCGCTGCTGCGCGATAGAGCTTCCAAAACCGCTCGCCCGTTGCGCGTTTTAGTGGACATAAGCTGCATTCCAAAAGCCTACGTCATGTTCTTCGTCGGGGCCGGCTTCTCGCGCGATTATCTCGCTGTCATGGACTGCGTCTACGTGGCTGGGACTTATGATCATACAGATGCCGATGTCGCAAAGAGCACATCTGCGAACGGAAATCGAACGCTTGTTTCCGCCGGCGACTGGCGGCCAGAGCTGATCCCTTATCTCAAGGCAGCGGAGCTCATGCCGGCCAGCAATGACCTCTTGGTGGCCCTAGGCGGAGAGCTCGGCATGGCGCGTTCCTTCATGGATCGTATCGAGCCGGATCGCACGATGCTGATCTTCATTGCGGAGGATGCTCCTGGGCCCGAGCGCGACATGGTCCCCAGCGAGCGCATCGCATTCAAACATCTGGTGAGCGACACCCAGTCACAGACCCGTGAGATTTCTCTTGGAGATGTGATCGGCGTCGCCGAACAGGCGATCTCATTCGTAAGGTCGTCGAACTGCGGGGGCGTTTCGGGTATGGCGCTAGGTGCAAAATCTCACGCCCTTGCGCTCGCCATCGCCTCCCTATCCGAGAGTCGTCTGGAGGTGGTTGTTAGGGTACCTACAAGCTACAAAGGCCTCGACGTTCGGCCGTCAGGACCAATACATCTTTTCGAACTGTCAGACAGGTTCGAGCCCTGCAGCTACATCGAAACGTAGATCATGCGTTGGCTGACTCCGGCAGCTGATCGTCTGATCGCAATGTGGGACGCGTTTGCAGAGCTAGTTGTGCATTGTCTCAACGAGTTGTGCCCAAGTGCAATTTGGCTCGCCTTTTCAAGTTGGGGCTGGATTGTCGCTTTGGTAGCGCGAGAATAGCGCCGTAGATCTTCACTAACGCGGTTGCCGTGGTGACAATGAGGCTGGCGAGATGGAGGTCGAAGCCGACATCGACGTTCGCCATATTTGCCATTCGGATGATCGCGGCGGCTGCCTCGAGGAACTTGACTAAAGCCTTCATGTGGAACTCCTGTGGTGCGCTCCGATTGCGCCAGAAGTGTCCCTCAAAGGCGGTTTGCTGATATGCGGTTGACGGGCGGTAGCTGCGCGGAACAGATGCGGAATCATGACCAATGACAGCTTCGGTAAGGCGCTCGGCGCGTTGATTTTGGAGAAGCGGCGCGTCCAAGGGCTGTCGCAGCTACAATTGTCGGAAGATGCCTTCGGCACTTCGGCCAAGGTGCGCCGTATCAGCGAGCTTGAGACGGGGCAGGTGAACAGCCCCCATCCAAAGACGATCGACCCGATCATCGCCACCCTCGGTATCACCGACGAAGAGATCGAGGCGTGCGCCCGCGCCACGAATACCAACGTCGATCCCGATCTCGATCGCGCCTACCGGGAGGCTCGTAACCTGATTGATGCGCTCGCCTATCAATTCGATCACGCGCGGCCTGATGCTTCGCTCTCTGAACTTGAGGATTTCCTGCGGTCGAAGGCGAAGGAATGGAGGCAATTGCAGGCGCGGGTCGAACAGATCGGTGCGGCCGATGCCGAGATTGAACGTCTGAAAACCGAGGCAAATGCCGCGCTGGGGGACGGCGAATTTGAAAAGGTCGATGGGCTCCTGGCCCGCATCGAAGAGAGCTTCCAGCAACAGCATACTCTTGCCGAAATATCGAAGCAGGCGGAGATTCGCATAATGCGCGGTGACACATGCATGATGCGTGAGGATCCGGACGGGGCGCTCGCGCATTATTTGCAGGCAGCTCGATTCTTTCAGCCCTTCGACGAAGAAGAGACCGTGCGCATCCTCTATGACAATGCGCACAAGATGTATGAGTCAGGGCTACGAACGCTTCGACCCCGATTCCAGGTTGGAGTTCGCTTGCTGGAGGAGATGCTCCAGCTCGATCCCGTAAAAGCCGATCCAGTTCGAGAAACCCGGACCCATTATCAACTCGGGCTCATCCTGCGAAACGCGGCAGGCCAGCAATCCGGTGGCGAAAAGAGAAGCCTCCTCGAACGCGGGCTGGAACATGCACGAAGGGCCGCCTCGCAAATCGTCAGTGCGGGAGACGCATTTCAACTGGTCTCGTCGAAGATCGCGCTTGCAAATTGCCTGCTTGATAAAGGCACTTCCTATGGCGATCGCAGCGATTTGGACGAGGCGCTAGCGACACTGGCATCGGCCAGAGTGATTGCGCTCGAAGAGCCAGACGCGAACTCGCTGCTGTGCCACGCCAGCAATGGCCTTGGTTCAACGACGTTGGCCGTCGAGCAGCTGACAGGCGTCAGGCTCTCGGATGCGAGGGTCCGCGACATACTCGCCCATTTCAACGAGGCGATTGAAAATGCCGAGAAGCATTTCAATCTCGATGTCTGGGGTGGAACCAGGATCAATCGGGCCCGCTTGTTCGAGCGGCAAGCGCGCCAACCGGAGCGGCCAATGGGTGAGCGCATTTTTCTGCGCATCCAGGCGATCTCCGATTATCAGGCGAGCATCGAGACTTACCCGGAAACCATCTTTCCGTTGCGTTTCGCCCAGGCTCATTTCGAACTCGCGAACATCCTGTTCCAACACGGATTGACCGTCGATCGCTCGCAAGATGAGGTTTATTTGGTGCGGGCCATTCAATCCTACGAAATCGCGAGCGTGATTCTTGAGTCGGAGGCCGCGCTAGGCCGCTGGGCGGAATGCCAGATGTATATTGGATCTGTGTTTGCGCATCACGCCCGCTTGGACGGGATCCAGACGAAGCAACATGACTTCAACGAGGCGTTGCAGCGCTTCGAGGCTGCGTTGAAGGTGTTCAGGCAAGAGGGCAGGCGAAAAGAGTGCCGTTCGTGCGAGCGGTCGATTGCTCGACTCCGCGATGAGTTGGGCCAATCTTTGGATTCCGCGCCCTAGACGTGAGAAATACACTCCAATTGCGGCCTCCCTTAATTGAATCGTGCACAGTTTTTTCGTCGCCCGCCTCTGCGGAGCACATTGACGGCAGAAATAGACGTACCGCTCAGATCATGCTGGCGTCTGGAGTAATAATTATGTCGTCATCGACGATGTTTGAATTCAGTGTCGGCGTCAGCTGATCGTTGGCGGCGCGATCAGCAACGTCGAGACGCGGACTAGAAAGTTGTAGCCAAGTTCTTCCCTCGCGCGCGATCAATGCGGAAACCACGACCGCGCGAGCGAAGGTTGTCTGCGTTGCGATCCTACACCATAGATCTGCTGGCACAACGAATGACGGTCGTTCTCGGCTCGTTACCCTAGAGCGGAAAAGCTGCTTCCGGCCCGGCTCAAGCGAAATCAGGTGTGAATAGGCGTCCGGTTTCGGTGAGCAATTCAGTCAACTTGAGGACCGCGTAAAGGTCAATGCCTTCATGATGGCGGACGTCCTAACACGGTTGAAACTGCCGCTCTCGACCTGTCCCAAAATACCCCCACTTTGCCGCAATGAACGGTGGGTGGGGTATCGATGGGGGTATCTGAGAATTTTCGTAGGAAAAAGTGTCTTTAAGTCAACAGGTTGAGATTATGCGGTGAGGGGAATGGTTCCTGTCCCCGCAACCAAACCCACATACACCAAACCGTCTCAGGTCCGCCCGAGGCGGTTTTTTTGTGCCGTTTTTCTGGGGCTTACGCTCGAGTCGCGAGGTACGCGCCCCCCGCCTTTCAACCAGCGGCAACCAGAGACCGACCTTTGTTGTCGCGCAGGAGCGCCGCTGAAGCGCCGGGCGGGTTTAAACCCGCCCGGCGCTTTTCGAGTTGGGCGGCGAATGCCGCTGGTGTGGCGTAGCAGAGCGAGGAATGCGGCCGCTCGGTGTTATAGTCATCAACCCAGCGCGCGATGATCGAGCGCGCCTGACGGACGGTGAAGAACAGCGTCTCGTTGAGCAGCTCGTCATTCATGCGATCATTAAAGCTCTCGACGAACGCGTTCTGCGCCGGTTTGCCCGGCGCGATATAGTGCCACTCAACGCCGACATCGCCCGACCATGTTAGCACCGCGTTCGAGGTCTGCTCGGTCCCGTTGTCGCTGACGATCATCTTCGGCCTGCCACGCTCGGCGATCAGATCGCTCAACTCGCGCACCACCCGTTTGCCCGAGATCGACGTGTCGAGCACCGCCCGCAAGCACTCGCGTGTCACGTCGTCGACGAGGTTGAGGATGCGGAACCGCCGGCCAGTGGCCATCTGGTCGTGGACGAAGTCCAGGCTCCAGCGCTGGTTGGGCAGCGCCCACACTGGTGCGGGCACCCGCGCGCTGACGGCACGCTTGCGTCCCTTGCGACGACGCACCGTCGAACCTTCTTCGCGGCAGAGCCGCTGGGTCTTCTTGCGGTGGATCGTGATGCCGTGTCCCCGCAACAGGATATGCAGCCGTCGATAGCCGAAGCGCCGGCGCTGCTGCGCCAGCGCGCGCAAACGCGACCGCAGGTCGCCATCATCCGCCCGGCACGAGCGATACCGCATGCTCGTGCGATCCGCCCCTACGACCATACACGCCCGCAGCTCGCTCATCCCCAGCGCCGTCTGGAGATGCGCGACCGCTTCCCGCTTCCCGGCGGGCGTCACCATTTTTGAAAGCTGGTCCTTCAGACCCGCGTTGTCGAGCATCGTGTTCGTCAGCAGCCGCTTAAGCCGGGCGTTCTCCTCCTCAAGCGCCCGCAGCCGCTTCGCATCGGACACCTCCAGCCCCCCCGAACTTAGCCTTCCATGCATAATAGGTCGCGCTCGACATCCCGTGCCGCCGGCACAGATCCGTCACTACCGCACCCGCCTTGGCCTCCTTCAGGGTGCCGATGATCTGCTCTTCCGAAAACTGCTTCCGCTTCATCTGTCCGTCCCTTCTTCGGGGGCGGACTCTAGCTCCAACTGCAGGAAAAAATGGGGGGCACGTCATTCACGTCATAGTAGCCGAAGACGCCAGCGCAGGCCGTCGACCGATAGAGGTTGGGGGCCGAATCTACCGGCCCCCACCATTTATTTAAGTGGCAATCAAACCATGATCGCGAAGTGCCGTGAGAATGGCGTTGATCTTAGTCACCTCGTCACCACCAACGCTATTCGCGATCGATGGGCGTTGCGACATCACCACTTGGACGTTATCCACTTTGATGACGCCTCCGACCTCGGCATCGCTTTCAACCACTAGCTTACTCAGCTGCCCGAACTGTCGCACCAGATCAGGACCGCTGGCACCACCTTCAAGACTGATAATACCAGGAGCACCGACTTTATAGGACGTCGTCGCGCCATTCACCAACCATAGCGACTGTTCCGTATTTTTCAGCGTGGTGTTTTCCCCAAACTGAATAAACGCTGCCTGCACAACGCCAGTCGGTATCTCGAATACAGGTTTGTCCGCATCGTCATCCCGGAAGAGATTGTTGGACAGTGTCAGATAGCTGATATTTCCATTCGATCCACCCAGCCGAACACCACAGCGGGTGTAACTATCCAATATGTTGGCGATAACCTGCACGCCGCCAAGATCCCCATAGATAGCAATGCCAACCGGACAATCTTTGACGATATTGGATGCGACCGAAATGGCACGCGGTTCACCATTGATACGGTTTATTTGTATACCCGACATACTGCAGGCTTCCACGACGTTATTGGCCACTACACCAAAGGCCGACGTCTCAGGAAAAATCCCGCACAGTCCATCCTTCACATTGTTGTTCACAATCTCAAAGCGACCAGTGGTGATCGTTGTGCTCCCATTATTGTTATAAATGTCAATGCAGTTGTCCGCCGTTCTATGAACGACGTTACCAGCGATCACCAGATCATCGCAAAGGCTGGCTTGAATTCCGATACGGTTGCAGTCCGACACGGCGCAGTTCGAGATTACTACGTCACTGGAACTCTGAAGATCGCTTCCCTTGACCTGGATACCGTCGTCCGTAGCTTCATAGGCCGTAATGCGTTCAACAACGACGTTGTAACAGTATTTGCGGAAGTCCACCGATCCTGCATGATAGTTTTCGCCCAGCACAATCAGCCCACCGTTGGTAGCGGTAGCAAACTCTCCCTGGCCGGCGCGGTTGCCATCGATCGAAAAGTTTCTCAGGGCGACGCTATTTGTCGGATTTTGCATCGTGCAGATAAGCCGCAAATAGGTGCCTCTCCCCAACTGGCTATCAGCCAACTTCAACACCGAACTACCGTTTGACTGACCGACGATCTCGACATTCGATTTTAGTATCAGAGCGGATGCACCGACCCCGTCTCCAGTAAGCGCCAGACGGTGGATGCCATTGGCGAGTTCAACCGTTCCACCGCCGACACCGTATTGAAAGTCGATAGCGGCTTGCACGGCCACCCTGTCGTCAGCAAAATCATCCGCCAGCACCGAACCATTTCACACAAACAACGGTCTCATTGACGCGCTTCCAAGCACCAGAAGCGCCCGTTGTATCAACAGTCGGCGCAATATAAATCCCCTGCTGGGCATCAATCGACACGAATGTTGAAACATTAGAAGATACCCAGACAAAATTACCCGCCCTACCGCCTTCGGAAAGAAAAGTAATATCATCATCAGAGGGTGCGGAAATTGCGGCCATTGCGGAACGTGTATTTGAAGCGCAAAATCTAGTCATCTTTCATCCTTCGAATCGCTCGGCGTTCCAAATATGCTAGAGGGTATCGGTAGGAAAGAAGAAATGTTCGATATATGTTCTCTTTTGGCTGTTTGCTACGCCGTCTGAGAAATCGAAACTTCCAACATTCTATTTTTGACAATGGCTTACATTTAATTTGGTGGCGGAGCTTTGCCAAAACCTGTTTGCAGAACGCTGCGCCGACAACCAAGGCTCGAGCCGACGAAATGATAAACAACGCTGGCGAAATCCCGTGACAACTCGCCTCTCGATCCGTCAATAGCAGGGCACCCGATACGAGAAGTTCGCCAACAGCTTCCTCCGGATCCTCCACATCGCCGCTTCGAGATTCTCGCTCAGATTTGTCTACCGTTCAGATGCCGCTGTGGCCGGCTAGTACACCTCTGGCGAAGCCGATTCCGATGAACGTTCCGAGGGGGTTGGCAATGGCACTGGACTCGTGGGCGGACGCAAATGGCATTGGGCTAGCTATGTCACCCGACCGACCATGACCCTTTATCGGCCGAAGGGGCGCAATGTCGGACCCGCCATGATGATCCTGCCGGGTGATTGCGACCGATCTGGAAGGCACCGAAATCGGCGATTGGGTGGTGCAGCAGGGAATGACCTGTGCGGTGCTGAAATATCGGGTGCCGCAAGCCTAGCCCGGCGGAGAGCGGCCCAAGGTGCTATTGGGATTGGAACACGCGCAGCGCTCCATGTGGCTACTGCGACAACAGGCCCCGTCCTATGGGGCCGATCCGCATAAGACCGGCGTCATCGGCTTTTCGGTGGGTGCCTGTCTCGCGGCCAATATGAGCAACACGGAAGAGTGCACATATCCGTTCGAGGACACGGCTGACAGGCAATCGCCTTGGCCTGACTTCGCGATCGTTGCCTACACGGCCCGCATGCTGGATAATAGCAAGAGCAGGAACAGCCTCGAACTCAAGCCGTGAGTAACCATCAATCCCAAAGCACCGCCAACGCTGATCCTTCATGCCATAAACGATCCCATGGATGCGATTCGGCAGCCGCTGGCCTATGCTCTGGCACTCAGCGACGCGGGGTGTGCCCGTCGACGTAGGGCTCTACGCCAAGGGCTGCCATGCCTTCGGGATGCGACCAACGGCCGATCCGATTACGCGGGAATGGCCAAAACAGGTCAAACCATGGCTGCACAACATCGGCATGTTGTAACGCCAAAGGTACCGTGCGGCGGGCCTACCGGCTGAAGGGACGGGGCTTTCCAGATACAATCCCTATCGGGAAAGACGGCAGTGTCGCACAGTTCAGCTTCGCCACCTGCCATTCCCAAAGCTAATGGCCCGCGCTTCACTATGTCATGTCGTTGCGACGAGAGATCGAACCCGCTGAAACGAACACTCTCGCGACATTAATGAGCGACCGGAGTTGGGTAGCGGATAAGCGCCGCTGAACGGCCGGGAATGGGTCGACACACCGGTATTGTGCCTGTGGCAAGAGGTTCGGTCGGATCTGAAAGAGAGTGGAACTGGCCGGACCCATCAAATCATAGGCCCCTAAGGACCTGCGATCCCTTTCGCGTACCGCTGCGGCGACGTCCCAACGATCCGCTGGAAATGTCGGGTGAAATGGCTCTGGTCCGCAAAGCCGAGATCGAGTGCTACCTCGATTGGGGGATACCCATCGGCAAGCAAACGCCGTGCCGCCGACAGCCGCTGCTGATTGCGGTAGGCTAGAGGGCTGACGCCTACGACCCTCTTGAACAAACGAATGAGGTGAAACGGGCTTAAACCACAGATGTCGCTTAGATCGCGTAGACTGAAATCGTTGGCAAGGTGAGCATCGATAAAGGTGCGAACCTGCTCGATTGTGCGGGATGCTTGGTACGGCATCTCCAGACCTTTACCACGGCCGACGTGAACTGCCTCAGCCACATTGCTCAGTGCAGTTTCCTGTTCAAGCGGCCCGGTCGTTTGGGAACCCAAGACAGCGTGCGCAGCGCAGACCAGCGCATGAAGTCTCACATCGCGAACAACTGGAGCCGAAAAAACGACGTTGGTATCGTCGTCGCCATCGAGAAACCGCGAGAAAACCGGCGCTGGTATGTACAATACCGCGTAGCGCAACGTCTCCTCCCCAATCGTCGCATTGCTGTGCGCTTCGCCTGGCCGCAGGCATAAGACGCTGCCGACGTCTGCGACATGAGCTGTGCGTCCCACGGTCAACGTCTCAGCACCCGCGGTAATTGCGCCGATCACGACCTCGTCGTGGCGATGTTCTGGAAAGCGGCGGTCGCGATACGCAACGGAAACGAGCTCGACCCCCGGCAAGTGCCGCGATCGGCGAAACTCAACATGGTCAGAGGGCGATGTTGCATTCACTCGCTCAGAATACAGATGCAGGCGTAACAAGCGAGTGGTTCCCGCCCCAAATCAGCCGGCGCGGCGTCACGCTGAGCAATAACGTTCAAGCGTCTGCTCGTCTCGTTCCCCTATGGCGAGCCGGGTCAGCGTCGCCGTGAGGCGGGCGCAATATTGGAGTGCCGTGCAATGGCTATCATTGAACGTACCAGGGTGCCGATCCTCGCTGCCGCGGTCCTGCTCAGTTCCGTTTCAGGCCAGCCCCTATGCGCAGCGACCGCACCTCTGAGTGCGTCGGACTTCCGCGCTGACGCTAACGCACTCGCGGGGCTGATCCAGAGCAATTACGCGTATCTCGACGAGCTCCCGGGCGGAATCGTGCCGACGTCCCCTCAGCTCAACGATGAACGCGATGCGGTGCACGATGCGGATTCGCTGCTTCGCTACGCAGAGGACATGATCACCGCGCTAGCCGACCATCACGCCTTAACCGGCAAATCGTTTGGCGACGATTGGGCGATTGTCCCAAGCTACGCCGATCTGTGGATCACCAGGTCTGGAACCGCCTATGTCGTTGAAGCCGTGAAGGAGGGCAGCATCGCCGACCGGGCGGGGATACGGCCCGGCTTCACGCTGAGCATGGTTGATCGACAGCCGATTGACCAAGCGGTTGCGGCGTTTTGGTCCCGGATCGGTCTGCAGCCGACGGCTGAGCGCCAAGCCTATGCCGCCCTTGTCATGGCGGCGGGGCGGCGCGACCGTCAGCGCGTGCTGACTTTCGGCACACCTGCTGGAGACCGCACCTTTCTTCTCGACAACCTTTACCAGCAGCGTGCAGATCGCCCAGCGCTGACCGTAACGTCTTCCAATGACTTGACTACGATACGCTTCAATAATTCCATCGGCGATCTTTCCACGATTGCAGCTTTCGACCGCGCCATGTCGGCGCTCCCGCGAAACGCGCCCATCACCCTCGATCTGACGGACACGCCGTCTGGCGGCACGACGGCGATTGCGCGTGCGATCATGAGCTGGTTCATACGCCGACCCATGCCCTACCAGATGCATCAACTTCCCGCCGAAGAGCGCGAGACCGGCGTCGTTCGGCAATGGGTCGAGTACGTCCTTCCGCGCGCTGGCAAATACCACCCGGGGCGGGTGGAGGTGCGGGTCGGACGGTGGACCGGCAGTATGGGGGAGGGGCTCGCGGTCGGGTTCATGGCGATCGGCAAGCCCGTCTGCGGAACGCGGATGTCAGGCCTCAAAGGCGCAGTTGACGATTTTGACCTGCCCAAGACAGGGCTGCGCGTGAAGTTTCCGGCCGAGCGGCTCTACACGGTGGGGGGCGTCCCACGCCATCAGGTGGTGCCGCCGCAGTGTAGGCGTGTTCGACAGGCAACGCACTAATCGATGCTGCTCTGGCAGCTCGAGCAAAGCATCGATCGAACGCGGCTTTCAGGGCGAGGTCCGCGCACTGAGACAACCGACCGACTTGAACCAGTGTCCGATGCTGAAAGCGGACGCCACGGCGTTCCACGTCCGCAAGTGGGTCTCAAGCGTCTTGCCAGCGAAGCCTGTCGATCAAGGCACGGAGAGCGGGGCCGACACGGCGATCGGGATAATAAAGCTGGCAACCTGGATAGGGCGTGCAAAACTCCGCGAGCACTTGGACCAGCCGACCGTCCGCGATCTCGTCAGTTACGTCATGTTCCATCATGTACCCGAGACCTGCGCCAGCGCGTGTTGCAGCCGCAGCCAACACTTCGTCGTTGACGATCAGCTGGCCTGACACCCTCGCCTTGATGTCGCGGCCATTAGCGGTGAACTCCCACGGCAGCAGGCCACCGCCACCCAGAAGGCGGTAATTGATGCAGACATGATCTGCGAGATCGTCGGGTGTTTGCGGGGGATCGCGATGCGCGAAGTATTCCGGCGTTCCTACCACGACCGTTCGCAGCGGCGGCCCGACCGGTACTGCGATCATGTCACGCTGAACGGTCTCGCCAAGCCTGATGCCGGCGTCGAAGCCGCCAGAGACCAAATCGATCAGGCGATCTTCCACAATGACCTCAACCGACACGCCGGGATTGTCGAGCAGGAAGCGCGGCAGGCGTGGTGCCAGGATGGTACGCGCCGCATAGCCGAAGGTCGTGAGCCGTATCGTGCCCGACGGTGCGTCGCGCCAGTCGGCAAGCGCGGCCAGTCCGTTTGTGACCTGGGCTAAAGCGGGATCGACCGAGCGCAGGAGCAGTTCGCCCGCAGCAGTGGCCGCCACGGAGCGCGTCGTTCTCGCCAGCAGGCGCACGCCGAGCCGCGTTTCCAGCGCCTTCATCGTGTGGCTGAGCGCCGATGGTGAAACGCCCAGTTCTGCCGCCGCTCGCGTGAAGCTGCGCGCTCGCGCCACAGTCGCGAACGCCGCCAGATCGTCAAGGTCGCCGCGCCGCATTGCTGCACGATGCTCACAAGTCCTTGCGGTCCGCAATGGCTAATCGAGGCGCAGCTTCGCGCCTATTTCCTTTATCGAACAAGGAGACGCCGACCATGGACCTTACCCACTATCGCACGCTTGGCCGATCCGGTCTGGTTGTGAGCCCATTGGCGCTGGGCACGATGACCTTCGGCGCAGGCCGCTGGGGCGCGGACGAAGCGACTTCGCGCCGCATCTTCGATGCGTATGTCGACGTGGGAGGCAATTTCCTGGACACGGCCGACGTCTATTCGGGGGGTGAGAGCGAGGCGATGCTGGGGCGCTTCCTGCGCGAAAGTGGCCGGCGCGACAGGATGGTGGTCGCGACCAAGTCGGGTTTTTCGCGGGTGGAGGGCAATCCGCTGGCTGCGGGCAATTCCGCGCGCAACATCCGCGACGGGCTGGAAGGGTCGCTCCGGCGGCTCGGAACCGACCATATCGACCTGTACTGGACGCATGTCTGGGATCGCACGACCCCGCCTGAGGAAGTGCTCCGCGCCCTTAGCGACGCGGTACGACGCGGGGATATCCTCTACTACGGCTTCTCTAATGCACCGGCGTGGTACACGGCGCAGATCGCGACGCTGGCGCGCGCCCATGGTCTGCCGGAGCCGATTGGCCTCCAATACAGCTATTCGCTTATCGACCGGGGAGTGGAACTGGACATTCTGCCGGCCGGGCAGGCGCTGGGCATGGGGCTGGTTGCATGGAGTCCGCTCGGCTTCGGCATGCTGACGGGCAAGTATGGCCGCGAAAAGCTCGCGGACTTCGGTCCCGCTGGCAGCGTGCCGAACAAAGGCGGCGAATCGGCCGTCGACGGCAGTGACGGCCGCCTGAACGGCGATAACCCGTATGGCGGCATGCTGTTCACGGAAGAAAACTTCCACAGTGTTGATGAGCTGCGTGCCGTCGCCGAAGATCTTGGCAGGCCGATGGCGCAAGTCGCGTTGGCTTGGGTCACCACGCGGCCGGGCGTGTCGTCTGTGCTGATGGGGGCAAGTCGGCCTGAGCAGGTCACTCAAAACGCGGCCTCTCTCGACATCCTGCTCTCGCCTGAGCAGCTTGCTCGGTTGGATGCGGCGGGGCCGCCCCCGACACTCAATCCCTACTTCATCTTCCAGATGCCGCGACAGCAGATCTTTGGCGTCAGCCATATCCGAGCATGGACGGACAAGGTGAACGCATGATTTGCGGAGAGAAGGAGTGCAGCCGCGCCGGACGCGTCTGAGCCGACGTCCGCTTTTGCACGAAGATCGAACCTGAACTGGAGGCGAGGTCCGGGAAGCAGGAAAGGCGGAGGGTGTGTCGTTTATTGGGTCAGTATTCTCAGTAATGGGCATCTTTCGTAAGCACCATGGTATCCGGAACAGACACGTCGTTCGCAGCACTGGCTGCCGCCGATGTCGGCGTGGCGATGGGTACCGGCACCGATGTCGCGATCGAGAGCGCGGGCATAACGCTGACCAGGGGCGATCTGGCCGCGATGGTCAGGGCGCGACGGCTGGCAAGAGCGACAATGCGTAACATCCGGCAGAACCTGCTCTTCTCGTTCCTGTTCAACGGCATCGGCGTGCCGGTGGCGGCGGGCGTGCTCTATCCGGTCGCGGGCATCCTCTTGTCGCCGATGCTTGCGGGGGCGGCGATGGCGTTGTCGTCGTTCACCGTCGTTACCAACGCGCTGCGATTGAACGGAGTGCGCCTCTAGCAACAGTCTTTAACGTTACCGCTCACAACCCGCTGTGTGATGCCGCACGAACAAGCGTCGCCCTCTGGGGCGTCTCGGGCGGATCGTTGCTTAAGAAAACTACAGCGGTGCTGTCTAGCGATCGTCGGCCTCAGATTGGCAGAAAATGAAGCAAGGCTGTCCTATGGGCTTCGCTCACTCTGGAGGAGAAAAGGGAGGCATAACAGACCGGACCTCATCATGTTTCACGTTACCCTTGCACGAAATCGCCTCGGCCTTGTTGCGGCGGCCTTCCTTGTTGCCAGCTGCGGCCCGGTTGCCGCTGGCCAATCCGCTAACCCACCAAAGCTTCCGATGTCCGGCGCAGCTCAGACGCCGATCGAACACATCTTGCCGTATCAGGCGCGCTTTGGCCGACAGCGGCCGGTTATCGCCATCATCGGCATAAACGCCGGTACCGAACTTACCGACTATGTCATTCCGTACGGCATCTTGCAGCAGGCGGCCGTCGGCGAGGTCATTACCGTTGCGACCGGAGAGGGGGTGATGACGATGCGTCCAGCACTCCATATTCAACCGCAGGCTTCGGTTGCAGAGTTCGACAGGCGATTTCCCGAAGGCGCAGATTATATCGTGGTGCCAGCGGTGGTGAAGCACGACGATCCAGTGTTGCTGTCCTGGGTCAAGCAGCAGGCAGCAAAGGGCGGCACGCTCGTCAGCATCTGCGACGGCGCGTTGGTGCTTGCCAGCAGCGGCGTGCTCGACGGGCATCGCGCGACCGCGCATTGGGCAACGGCGGGGTATCGTCGCAAGACATATCCGCAAGTTCATTGGGTCGACGACCGTCGCTATGTCGCCGATGGACGGATCGTTTCCAGTGCGGGAATCAGTGCGGCAGTCCCGACATCGCTGGCTTTGGTGGAAGCGATCGCGGGTCGCGACCGCGCTGTGGCGACCGCGGCAATCGTTGGCGCGCGCGACTGGAGCGCAGCCCATGACAGTCACCAGTTTACCCCCAAGTTCGGCCGCAATCTCTCGGCGTTTGCGGCCACGGAATACTTTAATGGCTGGTTCCATCGTCCCCAGTCGATTGGCGTCTCCATTGCATCGGGGGTAGATGAGATGGCGGTCGCCTTCACGGCAGATGCATACGCCCGCACGGGCCGGGCAAAGGCGTATGCCTTTGCGCGCAATGCGGCTCCGGTCACGACCTTGCACGGCCTGACCCTGCTGCCCGATCGTACCGATCCGAATGCGCTCACGCGCATCGTCACGCCCGCGTCCGACACTTCGGCGTTCACCCTCGATCGTGTTCTCGCCGAGATCGCGCGTCTGTACGGCAGGCAGACTGCCTATGGCGTGGCGCTCGGCTTTGAGTATCCGGGTTATCATGGTTGAAAAACGCATCGTCTCGCCCGCGCCGCCACATACGCTCCGCGTGGTCCTGCTCGCCTATGACGGCATGAACCTGCTCGACCTCGCCGGACCATTGCAGGCGCTGACGACTGCCAATCGCGGTGCGTCGGCGGGGGCACCAGCGCGCTACGAGACGATTGTCGCCTCTGCGCTGGGCGGGGCAATCCTGACCAGCGCGGGCCTGCCTGTTGTGACCGTGTCGACGGCGTCGCTCGGCGACACGCCGATCGACACCCTCATTGCGCCCGGCGGGTGCGTGGGCGAGGACTATGACGTCGAGCCCGCGCTGCGCGACTTCATCGCCTTGCGCGCCAGATCGGTGCGGCGGCTTTGCTCGGTCTGCACGGGTGCGTTCCTGCTGGCGGCGGCGGGGCAACTCGACGGTCGGCGAGTCGCGACGCATTGGGCGTGGCTCGACAAGCTCAAACACCGGCATCCAACGCTCGACATCGACTCGGACAGCATCTTCATCCGTGACGGTAATTTGTGGACCTCGGCCGGGGTGAGCTCCGGGATCGATCTTACGCTGGCCTTGATCGAGCAGGATTACGGGCCGCGCGTCGCGATCGATGCCGCGCGGCAGATGGTCGTGTTCATGAAACGCGCCGGTGGCCAATCGCAGTTCAGCGTGCCTTTGGCTGCGCAGACGCGCGACCATGGCTTCGTTGAACTTCATGCGTGGATCGCGGTGAACCTTACGGCGGACCTGTCCGTTGACCGGCTAGCTGGGCAGGCGGGCATGGCACCGCGGACCTTTGCGCGAACCTATGCGGCAAAGGTCGGCCGGACGCCTGCGAAGACCGTCGAACTGATGCGGCTTGAAGCAGCCTGCCGCGAGCTCGAGGAAACCGACTTGCCGCTGAAGGCGGTCGCTGTCCGCGCGGGCTACAATGATGAGCAAGCGCTCCGGCGCGCGTTTCAGCGTCAATTGATCACCAATCCGGCGACCCATCGTTTGCGATTTTCCAGTCTTCTGTAGCAGCGTTCGGCGTCAGATTGAGGCGGCCAAAAGCTGACATAATTGAACGGCACCATGCCAGCTATGTCGATAGCGACGTTCATCGCCATGCTTCTGCAAGGGGCCTCGACCAACGCCGTCGCGGTTCCCGTGCCAGCAGGTGCGCCGCAGTTGCCGACACGTCTCTCTGTTACACAAGCGGCTTGCGCGCCAAATGATGACCCGAATGATATCGTCGTTTGTGGTCGAACGAACCGACGCAACAGCCAACGCCTTGAGCGGCTCGATCCCCGGTTTGAAAGGGTGAGCAGTTCGAACGGACTTGTCGAGAGACGTTTATCGGACACCGCCACAATGACCGGCGGTGGTCCGAAAGGCTCAGTTGGGATGACTGTCAAAGTGGGTTTCAAATAATCCGACCTTCAAGGACCGCTGTAGACCAACACGAAACTTCTCAAAACTCGATCGTTTTCGGGAGATCCGGCGGCGCTCGGCGATGCCAGCTATCCGCATCCGCTTGCCCGAAAGCGGAGGGACGGCTTCCCACTACTACCGCCCTTCCGCGTACAAAGGGCTCGCATCCAAACAGGTAGTTCGATGGACAATAACGAATGGCTGAAGTTGTGAAGCGCTGGAGACGGTACCAAAGACCGGGATTGGGTCTTTGTCGGCTGTAAAGCGGTCGGATCCTTAACGACAAAGATTGACCGTTTGGCGATCCGAAGCGCTTTCCTTATTGCGACCGTGGTGCTTTTGAGCGCGAAACTCGTATAAGCGGCCCTTTATTCAAGCTCCGTTGACTGCTTATGTCTCTCATTGCTTGTTCGAGTGAAGAACCGTCACCGGGCCAAGCAACCCGGATGGCAGGAGCGGGGTATCCTTGTCTATGATCCCTCCCAGCGCCGCGAACCCACCGCCAGCGGCCGCATTGGTGAAGGTAACCGGCGTCGCGCCGGGCTGCTTGTCGCCGACGAGGCGGTTGCGCCAGACATTGGCCACGCGCACCTCCAGCTGATTGCGTCCCTGCCGGACGGCATCGGTGATATCGACGCGATAGGGTGGTTTCCAAGCGACGCCGACGGAGCGACCATTGATCCACACGTCCGCGACATTGCCAACCGCGCCCAGATCGAGCAGCAACCGTCCGCCACCGCGGAACCATGCCGCCGGTGCATCGATTGTTTTGCGATACGTGCCGGTTCCGGAAAAATAGCGCACCGCCGTGCTCGTGCTATCGGTCCAGGACGTAAGCGCGGGCAGCGCCATTTCGGCCGGTGCACCCGGGCCGGTCGGAAAGCCCAACGTCCAAGGGCCGGACAACGTCGTGATCGGCGTTTCGACGATCGCGGGAACGGTTCGTTGCGACGCAGAAGTCTGTTCTCGGAACACGACGAACACCGCTTCATAAGGATCCAGACGCAACGGCACCTGCGTCACGCCGCCGGTCGTCGTGTAGCTGACGGGTTCGCTTTTCCCGGTGTCGGCATGCCAGAGTTCGGGCACCCGCCCGGCGACGCGGAAGCGCGCTTTCACCATGCCGCTCGCCGCGCTTTGGTTCGTAACGAAATACAGGTCGCCCTCGGCCAGGCGGCGGTGCGCGAAACGCAAGTCCAGTGCTGGATCGAGCGCGCTGTAATCGAAATCGCGTCCGATTTTCGCTTGTTCCAGCACTTGCTCGGGGCTCGGGCCCCACAGTATCTGTCCGGCACCGATCGCGTGGCGTACCAGAATGCGACCATCGGTATCGCCCCACAAGGCATCGGCTGCCGAACGGACAGCGGCACTATCCGACGAGAGGCTTGGCGATCCGGTTGGCTTGGGACCGACGATGGTCGCACCTTGCGTGGCAAGATCGCGCAACTTTTCGATCATCGGGAGGGTCATGCGGTCCAGGTGCTCTGGCAAGGCAAGCACGGCGTAGCTCGCGCCGCCGGGGAAATGGATCCGGCCATCGATGACGGTCGCCAAGCGCAGCAGCGCATCGGCGTTCACATAGTCGAAGCGATAGCCCTTGGGATCGGCTGGCGTGTCATCGTCGCGATACGGAACCCCCGAAGTAGCGCCTTCGCCGTAGAAATACAGAATGTCGGCGACCGGAGTGCCTTGCTGCAGCATAAAGGAACTGCGCGAAAGATAGTCGATCCATGGCCGCGCCATGCCGCTCCAGGTTTCGTTGCGCGTGAACGCCTGGCCGAACGGCCCGAGCGTGAGCCCCGGCTTGTGCCCGTCATCTGGCTGGTGCGGCGAAGTGTGAATGACGAGCCGGTTGACGCCCATCGCCATATATTTGTCGGCCACCCATTTCAGCGCCCAGGGCGTCGCGGTCCATTGCGGCTGAGACGACGTCAGCGATTCGGCAGCGACCAGCGGCTTGCCATAGACATGGGCGGTTGAGGCGGTTTCGATGATGTCGGCGGGGAATTCATCGGCGCGCACCCCCTGATATGCGGCGGGCTTGCCACCGAACGGCATCGCCCAGAATTCGCCCATCGGGATATCGGTCTTGCTTTTGGCGAGCATCCCGTCGGCGATCGTCGGCATGGCGGCACCTACCGCTTCGCCGTAATAGCCAAGCCCATGTTGCTTGGCGAAGCGCGTGATTGTGCCGTAATGGTTTTCGGCGAGCAGATCGGCGATCGTGCGGCGGAAATCCCACAGGAAGGCGTCGCTTTGCGCGGCGCTGCCGACCACCCGGCCGACAAGCACCGGTAACCACGGTGCGATGTCATAGCCTCGCAACCGCTTGAACTCGGACGGCATTGCCTCAGTCCAGTTCTGCACGCCGGCTTCCCAGCTATCGGTGACCATATAGCCAAGGCCACGCTTTCCGATCAGCGGGCCAAGCTCCTTGATCACAGGTGCCATATAGGCATCGAGATGGGCCTGGACGTGGACAGCGTTGAGCTTGTCGACTTCAGGTCCGGTCGCTTCGGGTGTTGCAGGGTGGTTAACCTCGCCGGTCGGCGAATAACCGCCGCGCAGCACGATCCAGTTGCCCGCTGGCGCGGTCCAGTCGAGCGTGCCGTCCGCGCGCAGTTTGTCAGTCAGGTTGAGCACGCCGCTGACGGGAATGGCGGCATCGGATACGGGCGAGGCGGTGATGTCGGCATCGGGCAGTACGCCGAATGCCGCTTTGTCTTCGAACAGGTCGAGCCGGGCACCGGGCACGAACGCCAGTTCGGCAAGCGCGATGCCGGGTGCGTGCGGATACGGTTCACGCGAGATTTCGGGCGTCTCGAACACGACGCGAAAGGCACGTGCGGTCGTTGCGGAAAAGGCGAACGTCCGTTCAGGGGCAGGGTTGTGCGCCGCGCCGACCAGGGTACGGATCGAGCGCCAATGGACGCCGTCGTCGCTTGCCTCGATCCGGCCGGTGGGCCCGTCGGCGAAGCGACCACCGAACGGGCCGACCATCGTCAGCGCGCGTATCGTCTGCGGCCTATCGAAGGTATAGGCAACCCAGGCCGGTTTATCGGGCGATGGGGTGTCGAGCATGATCGGGTCGGACAGATCACCATCGGCGAGCTTCGCCAGCGCAAGTCCGGGCTGGCTGGCAGTCACCTGCGGCTTCAGGCTCGCCAGCGGCACATCGCCTTCCGGCACGCAATAGGCGACGACCAGCGCGTCGCGATAATAGCCCGCGACGCCGTCCGACAGCTTGCCCATCTGGTCGCGCTTCTGAATGCCCTGGAACGGACCCGCGATCGCGGGTGGCGCGGCGAGGTGCCCGGCGCGCCGTCCGCCCGCAACGCGCGTTTCCGACCATGTAAACTTCTTCATCCCTGCTTCTGGCTTGACCCAAGGGCCGCCAGTCTCACTCCAGCCGGGGGCCGCCGCCATGGCGAATTCAAGGCCGAGCCGATCGGCTTCGGACGCGGCAAAGCGTAGATCGTCGAGCCATTCGGGCGACAAGGCCTTTACGCGATGCGGGACGATTTGCGGGGCGCCCATCTCGCCATCGAACATCTGGACGCCGGCAAGACCCGTGCGCTTCATCCATTCGAGGTCGAGCGTGATGCCGGGCTTTGCGACGTTGCCGCTCAGCCAGTGCCACCAGATGCGCGGGCGCGCGCTGTCGGGTGGCGACTGGAAGCCGGCCGCCAGCGGATCGGCAGTGTGCGCAGGTGCCGGGGTTGAAGCGGGGGCGGGGGCATCGCGATCCGCCGCCCCCGCCATGATCGGTATCCCGAGCATCGTGCCAGCGAGCATCAAATGGCGCGCTGTGCGAGCGAATGTATGATGACCGATCATGAGCGCATCCCTGCTTTGATAGATTTCTGGTTAAGTGTTGGCACAGGCTCAGCCGCCGATGCGGTTGCCATAGCCGATGATGATGGTGGCGAGCACGAGCAGGCCGACGCCCGAGAACACCATGGCGCGAACGCGCGGTGCCGCATCCTTCCATTCGCGGAAGATGAAGCCCCAGATCGTGCCAAAAATGATGATCGACGCCATGTGGAGGGTCCAGGATGAGAAGCCGTAAGCCCCCATCTGGCTCTCGCCCATGGTGTAGAAGAAGAACTGGAAATACCACAAAGTGCCGGCAATCGCGCACAGCAGGAAATTGGCAAACAGGGGAGGACGAGCTGTTTCAGCGCCAGGCGCGGCGCGCCCCAGCCATTGCCCGGCCGAGCGATTGCGCACGATCAGATAGCCGCACCATACCGCGTTGGTCAGCAATCCGCCGAACATCACGAAGCAGAGCGTGGGCAGGCCGGTCCACAGCGGGCCGGTGCCGGCGGCGGCGGAAAGCGCCTTGATCCGTTCTCCGGCCGCGAGACCAAAAGCGAAGCAGGATGACATGATGCCGGAGAACAACGCGACGGCGATCCCCTTGCGGAAATCGAACTCGGCGACGACCGCGTTCTTCTGCGCGGTGGTTAGCGCGGCGTCCTTGCGCGCGCCGGCGAGCGCGACGACGATGATACCGGCAAGCGTCACGATGAGCCCGAGCAGGATCGTCCGCCCCGACTGGGTCGCCAGCAGTTTCGCGTGGAAATCACCGTTGAAGATCGGTGGGATCAGCGTGCCGAATACGGTGCAGAGTCCCAGCACCACCGCCATGCCGAGCGAAAGCCCGAGATAGCGCATCGTGAGGCCATAGGTCAGTCCGCCCAAACCCCAGAGCATCCCGAACAGGATGCAATACCCCGCGACCGATCCCGGCACCCGCGCGACGACGCCCAACAGATCGTTGGTCTGAACAGCCGCGAAGAACCACGGCGCGATCAACCAGGAGAAGATGCCGCCGGTTAGCCAGAAAATCTCCCAGCTCCAGCGCTTCACGCCCCGATATGGCACGTAGAAGCTCGCGGAGGACAGCCCGCCGAGCCAGTGGAACAGCACGCCGATCAGCGGATTGGGGGGCATCGTCGTCTCCTTGAAGGGGGGCGGCTCTGGCGGCCGATTGGGGTCATGCGGGGCGGAATAACGTTTCGAGCGGAACCGAGACCGGCGACCCGTCCGGCTCGGTTTGCATCCAGGGAGCCATCCATGCGCACCACCGCTCAAGCAGGGGTGACTCGAGCATTATGCGAAAGGCGATCTTTTCCATCACAGATCGAGCCCGAGCCGATACACGCGATTGGCGTTGCGGCCGAACAGCGCGCGGCGTTCGTCGTCCGAGAAACCCGCGGTGATCGCGTGATAGGCTTCCAAGTGCCGATCAAACGGAGCGAACAATTTGTCGGTTGGGAAATCGCTGGCAAACAGGCAGCGCTCCACGCCGAACACGTCGATTGCTTCGAGCAGATACGGCCGGATGCTTTCGGTCGTCCAAGCGCGGTCGATGAAGCCGACGCCGGACAGCTTGATGTTGACGTGCGGCGATTCAGCGAGCGCGCGGATGCCGTAGCGCCAGCGCGTGAGCCCTTCGCGATCGGCCGGGATCGGCATGCCGACATGGTTGATGATGACCGGCACGTCGGGGTGGCGCTGCACCAGCGGCGCTAGCGCCGCCATCTGCCCGGCATAGCATTGCAGGTCGAACGACAAACCATAACGGCCGAGCAGTCCGAAGCCGCGCCACCAATCGTCATTCTGAGTCAGGTCCATCCGGCTGTAGGTGCGGACTGGGTTGACATGCCAGTTGACGATTTGGCGGATCCCTCGGACGCGGGGGTGCGCAGCCTGCGCCTCGAGCAAAGGCTCAACTGCGGGATCGTCAAGCGGGGCGAACGCGACGATGCCGTTGGGCATTCCGCCGTGGTCAGCAATCCGTTCCAGCCACCTCGTCTCGTCCAGTGCTTGCGCCGGATCGGCACCGGCGTCGATATGAACGAGGCCAACGACGTTCCAACGGGCCGCATCGGCGAGGTAATCCCCGAGCAAATAATCGTGCGCGATGGGCTTGGTCACCCCGGCCGGCCCCTCGACGAAAGGAGGCATCAGCCATGGGTAGCGGATATGCCCAAGATCCCACAAATGGACGTGTGCGTCGACGAAGGGAATCGGGGTTGGCGGGGCGGCGTCCATGCAGGCGGTCTCTCCGGGGCGCGACGTGCCTCCTCGTGCGGGAGGCTTGGCGTCGGAAGGTTCAGAAGGTTGTGCGGCCACCCGAGGTGTCGAAGGTCGAAGCGGTGGTGAAGCTGCATTCCTCCGACGCCATGAAGCAGATCATCGCGGCGGATTCGTCGATCTCGCCCAGGCGCCCCATCGGAATTTTGGAGCGCATGTAATCGACCTGGCTTTGCGGGAGCTGCTCGAGGATCGGGCTCTCGAACGTCGCGGGCGTAATTGCATTAGCGATGACGCCTTTGCCTGCGAGTTCTTTGCCAAGGCTCTTGGTGAAACCGATCACCGCTGCCTTCGATGTCGAATAAGCGGATGCGTTAGGATTGCCCTCCTTGCCCGCAACCGAGGACACGTTGACGATCCGGCCATAGCCGTTGGCCAGCAGATGCGGGACGATCGCGCGATTGCAGTAGAACAACCCGTTGACGTTGATGTCGATGACACGCAGCCAACTGTCGATCGGGAAATCCTGCACCGGTACCGTCGCGCCGGTGATGCCCGCTGAACAGACGAGGATATCAACCTTGCCCAGCGCGGCCAGGCTGTCGTTTGCCGCCTGGGCCACGGCCGCCGAATCGGCGACGTCGAGCGCGACGACGAAAGCGGCGCCGGTCTCCGTCCGTGCGGCGTCCAGCGCGTCGGCGTTCAAATCCCACAGCGCGACCGTGCCGCCCTCGGAGACAATGCGCGCCGCGACGGCCTTGCCGAGCCCCGACGCGCCGCCGGTGACGATTGCGCTGCGACCGGCGTAACGGCCTGCGTATAGGCTCACGCCGCCGAATCCAGCGTAAAGGCGATCACGGTCTGGCGCTGCTCGCCGAGCTTCTCAATGCCGAGATGCATTGTGTCGCCGGCCTTCAGGAATATCGCTGTTGGCTTCTGTCCTTCGCCGACGCCTGGGGGCGTGCCGGTGATGAGCAAATCACCCGGATGGAGCGTGATGAAGCGGCTGACATAAGCGATGCACTCGGCGACAGGGAAGATCATCGTCCGCGTGTTGCCGGTCTGGCGACGCGTGCCGTTGACGTCGAGGAACATGTCGAGCGCCTGGACATCGCCGACCTCGTCGGGCGTGACCAGCCACGGGCCAGTCGGGCCGAACGTATCGCAACCCTTGCCCTTGTCCCACTGGCTGCCGAGTTCCTTCTGGAAGGCGCGCTCGGACACGTCGTTAACAAGCACGTAGCCCGCGACATGGTTGAGCGCATCGGCCTGCTCGACATAGCGGCAGGTCTTGCCAATGACGACGCCGAGTTCGACTTCCCAATCGGTCTTCAACGCACCCTTCGGGATCATCACGTCGTCATCGGGGCCAACCAGGCAGGAGATCGCCTTGGTGAAGAAGATCGGCTCCGGCGGCACGGGCAGTCCGGATTCGGCGGCGTGATCGGCATAATTGAGGCCGACCGCGATGAACTTTCCGATCCCGGCGACCGGTACGCCATAGCGGGGGGAGCCTTCGACCAATGGCAGCGTCGTCGGATCAAGGCCCTTCAGCTTGTCGATTGCGGAAAGCGTCACCTCGGCTGGCGTGAGATCGCTGATCACGCCCGACAGGTCGCGGATTCGCCCATCGGCGTCGATCAGGCCGGGCTTCTCGGCCCCGACGGGGCCATAGCGGCAGAGCTTCATCTGGATATCCTCAGTGCGTGTAGGGGCGGTGCATCGGCACCGCGGGATTGAGCTCAACGCCGAACCCTGGCCTGTCGAGCGCGGACGCTTTGATCCGACCATTGACGGGCACCGGCTCGCCCAGCAGTTGCGGCGCGAACATCGGCACCACCTCCGTCGGTCCGGGGTGCATCATCAGGAATTCGGCGAACGGCGAATTGTGGCGCGTGACGACGAAGTGATAGGAATAAACCGATGATCCATGCGGGACGACCATCTTGCCATGCGCATCGGCGAGTGCCGAGATCTTGAGCAATTCGGTGACGCCACCACACCAGCCGACATCGGGCTGGATGATGTCGCAACAGTCCATCTCGAGCAGCATCCGGAAGCCCCAGCGCGTCGCCTCATGTTCGCCGGTCGTGACCAGCATGCCTTTGGGAACGTTGCGCTTCAATTCGGCATAGCCCCAATAATCGTCGGGACTGAGTGCTTCCTCGATCCATTTCAGGCCATGCTCTTGCGCGGCGAGCGCAAGCCGCGTCGCATACTCGACATCGAGCGCCATCCAGCAATCGAGCATCAGCCAGAAATCGGGGCCGACCTTCTCGCGCATGTCGGCGAGCGTCGCGATATTCGCGTGCAGTCCTTCCAGCCCTTCGGCCGGGCCGTGGTGCAACGCCATCTTGCCGCCGATGAAGCCAAGCTCCTTGGCGATGTCGGGCCGCGCGCCAGTCGCGTAGAATTGTAGTTCATCGCGCACCGCACCACCGAGCAAATGATAGACCGGCTCCTGGCGCAATTTCCCCAGCAAATCCCACAGCGCCAGATCGACGCCGGAGATCGCGTTGATCACCAGCCCCTTGCGGCCATAATATTGGGTCGAGAAATACATCTGGTCCCAGATCTTCTCGTAATCGGTCGGGCTCGCGCCTTCGAGGAAGCGGGCGAGGTGTTTCTCGACGATGTACGCCGCCGGTTCGCCACCGGTCGTAACGGCAAAACCGATCGTGCCATCGTCGGCCTCGAGTTCGACCACCAGCGTGCCGAGTACATTGATGCCGAAGCTCTGGCGTGATTGGCGGTACTCGGGATAGCGACTCATCGGCGTCGCGATGTGATCGTCGATCCAGTGGCCTGTACCCTGATCGTGATAATCAGCGCCGCCGCCACGGACGACGAATGCGCGTACATGCTTGATCTTAGGTAGCGCCATCGCGCGTCCTGCCCCTATCTTGGTGTCTTCCACAGCTTTGAATTGGCTGTGCAGTGTTGCCATATTGTGAGAGCATGTCTTAAGGAGTGGAAATGAAGTCGTCAACAGAGACACGCCCGGCAACCCCGGCGGAACCGTCGATCGGGGCCGGCAGCCAGACGTTGATGCGCGGTCTCGACGTGATCGAAGCGATTGCGCACGAGCCACTGGCGCTCAGCGATTTGGCCGAACGGCTCGATTTGACCAAGAGCACCACGCACCGACTGGCCAGCGCGCTGGTCGATCGCGGATTCCTGGCCTTCACCCCACGCGCAGGCTATCGGCTTGGTCCGAAGTTGCTCGAACTCGGCTTTCTGGCGCAGGCGCAAGCCGATGTAATCCAGGTTGCGCGACTGCATCTCGAAGCACTTGCAGGCACGACCGAAGACACGGTGCATCTCGGTATCCTCGATGGCGATCGTGCGCTGTATCTCGACAAGATGCCCGGACGGCGCCGAATCAACATTTCGAGCCGCGTCGGCGATCGTCAGCCGCTGACGTCCACGGGCCTCGGCAAGGCGCTGATGCTCGATCATCCGGAGGATTATTGGGCGGAGCGGTTGGCTGCCGATATGGCGGACGGCGGGCATCCGGTCGATGCGACGCTGTGGACCGAACGGATGAGGGCCTATGCCGCCGCCGGACGCGCCTTCGATCTCGAGGAAAACGAGGACCAGATCCGCTGCGTCGCGGCACCGATCCGTGATGCGCGCGGCGCAATCGTCGCCGCGATCAGCGTGTCGAGTGCCGCGCAATATATGAGCGACGAGCGGATGGACGCACTCTCGATCGAAGTCGGCGATACCGCGCGGGCGATCAGCCACGACCTCGGCTGGGTGCCGAAGACCTGACGCATTTACTGTAACCGACGACGAGAAGAGGACCGGCGATGCTACTTGAAGGAAAGACGGTGCTGATTACCGGTGCCTCGGCCGGGATCGGGCGTGCTGCTGCCGTCGGTGCGGCGCGTGAAGGTGCGGACGTCGCGATCAACTTCAATTCGGACGATGCCGGTGCCGCCGCGTGCATCGCGGAGATCGAGGCGCTCGGGCGCAAGGGCGTGGCGATCAAGGGCGACGTCGCCGAAGCCGAGACGGCCAAAGCCTTTGTCGCGCAAGCAACCGAAGCGCTTGGCCGGGTCGACGTGTTCGTCAACAATGCCGGCATCTGCCCATTCCATGCCTTTCTCGACATGCCGGCCGAGACCTTCGAGCGCACGATGCGAGTCAATCTCCACGGTGCCTATTACATGGTGCAGGCCGCCGCCAACCAGATGGTGGCGCAAGGCGATGGCGGCGCGATCGTCGCGGTTTCGTCGATTTCGGCGCTGGTGGGCGGCGAGTTCCAGACGCATTACACGCCAACCAAGGCCGGTGTGCATTCGCTGATGCAGTCCGCTGCAATCGCGCTCGGCCGTCATGGTATTCGCTGCAATTCGGTGCTGCCCGGTACGATCCTGACCGACATCAACAAGGAGGATCTCGCTGACGCCGACAAGCGCGCGTATATGGAAAACCGCATTCCGCTCGGTCGGCTTGGCCGGCCCGACGATGTCGCCGGGCCAATCGTGTTCCTCGCGTCGGACATGGCCAGATACGTCACAGGTGCTGCGCTGCTGGTCGATGGCGGCATGTTCGTGAACCTCCAGTGAGGGCCGCGTCCGCGCTCGACTATCGCGAGCTCGCGCGGCGTCGACTGCCCCATTTCCTGTTCGAATATATCGACGGCGGTTCCTATGCCGAGGTCACGTTGCGGCGGAACATTGCCGATCTGGAGGATATCGCGCTGCGCCAGCGCGTGCTGACCGATGTCTCGCGACTCGATCTGTCGACCGAGCTGTTCGGGCAGAAGATGCGCCTGCCGGTCGCGCTCGCGCCGATCGGGCTGGCGGGGCTCAACGCGCGCCGCGGCGAAGTGCAGGCCGCGCGCGCCGCCGAAAAGGCCGGGATTCCGTTCTGCCTTTCAACCGTCTCGGCCTGTCCGCTTGACGAGGTTGCGCGCGGGACCGACGCGCCCTTCTGGTTCCAGCTCTACATGATCCGCGACCGCGGTTTCATGAAAGACTTGCTTGCCCAAGCGAAGGCTGCGCGCTGCTCTGCTTTGGTCTTTACGGTCGACATGCCTGTTCCGGGATCGCGGTATCGTGACTATCGTTCCGGCCTCGCAGGTGCCGCAGGCCCGGTCGGGTCGCTGCGCCGTACGTGGCAAGCAATGACCAAGCCCGGGTGGGCGTGGGACGTCGGCGTGCGCGGTCGGCCGCATCAACTCGGCAATGTCGCGCCGGTGCTTGGCAAGAATACCGGGCTCGAAGATTTCTTTGCGTGGATGCGTAACAATTTCGATCCGAGCGTCAGCTGGAGCGACCTCGATTTCATTCGTGCCGAGTGGGATGGGCCGCTGATCATCAAAGGCATCCTCGATGCCGACGATGCCCGCAGCGCGGCGTTGCTCGGTGCCGATGGAATCGTCGTGTCGAACCATGGCGGCCGCCAACTCGATGGCGTTCCCTCGACTGCGCGGGCGCTGCCGCCAATCGTCGATGCGGTCGGTGACCGGCTCACGGTCCTGGTCGACGGCGGCGTACGGTCAGGCCTCGACGTGGTGCGTCTGCTGGCGCTCGGGGCGAAGGGCGTGCTGCTCGGCCGTGCCTGGGTCTACGCACTGGCGGCGGCAGGCGAAGCTGGGGTGGCCCATATGCTCGACCTGGTCGAAGCGGAAATGCGCGTCGCTATGGCGCTGACGGGGCGCGCCGATATCGCCGCGATAGACCGAAGCGCGCTGGTAGGCTTTGCGTCCTAACCATGTTATTCCCATAATATGGAACACACTTACGATAAATGGATTTTCGCTTGCAAGGCATCGGGTGACGGGGTAGAAAACATTCGCAGCACAAGAACTGCAGGAATCGTGCACAGCCAAGTCGCACGTCACCGCCAAGGGAGATGATGATGCCAAGGTCGAGTATTCGGGCCGTCTGAGGACGGCCGCGGCGCAACGCACGCCATCTACCAAAACATATAATCGTTTTCGTGCACCGGATTCGTCCGCCGACGAGTCCTGCGCGAGATCCGAGAAAAGAGGGGATCATTCATGTCGTCCAAGACCTTGTCCATTCTGCTTGCCGGCACCGCAATGGCACTGGCGGGCCCGGCCGCAGCGCAGCAGGCGAACCCAGCATCGCAGACGTCGCCTGACAGCGGGGCAGGGGCCACTGGGCCGCAGACCGATGTTACGCCATCGACGTCGGCAAGCCAGGCGCAGCCGATCGGTGCGGCCGCCACTCCGGACGCGCAGCAAGCCGAAAATACCGGCCAAGACATCATCGTAACCGGCAGCAGCATCCGCGGCGTGGCACCGACCGGCTCCGCGCTCACCAGCGTGACGCGGCAGGATATTCTGGCAACCGGTGCTACCACCACCACCGAATTGCTGCGTTCGATTCCCCAACTCGGCAGCTTCGGTGCCTCCGGGGGCAACACCGGGCAGAACTCCGCCAATTTCGTCGATCAGCCCGCCATCCACGGCGTCGGCGTCGGCAATGGCGGCGGTGGCCTGACGCTGGTGCTGGTCGATGGGCTGCGTCTGCCCGGGGCCGGCATCAACCAGACCGCGCCAGATCCGAGTGCGATCCCGCCTTCCGCAATCGAGCGTGTTGAAATCGTCACCGACGGTGCCTCGTCGATCTACGGCTCGGACGCCGTCGCAGGCGTCGTCAACTTCATCCTGCGCCGTAACTTCAACGGCGTAGAAACCAACGGCAAGCTCGGTTTTGGTGACGGTTATCGCAGCTATAACGGCAGCATCCTCGCGGGGAAGACGTGGGGCACCGGGTCGGTTCTGTTCGACTACGAATATTCGGAGAACACAGCCGTCAACGGTCGCGAGCGCGACTATTATTTTCAGCGCACGCCCTCGACGCTCTGCAGCCCCGGCAACGTCACGGTTGGCGGCGTGAACTATGCATTGTCCGGCACAAAAGCGACGCGCGGCGCAAGCAACACCTGCGATAACATCAAGGCCAACGATCTTTTCCCCGCGCAGCACCGACATCAGGGGTTGATCTCGATCCGTCAGGAACTCGGCAGTTCCCTGACGCTGCGCGCGCGGACGCTGTATTCGAAGCGCGAGGTAACGTCGCTGCCCGCTATTTCGGGTAATAACGATCCAAGCGGTGGCCTGAGCGTCAATGTCTCATCCGGCCCGTTCTACAATTATGTCGTCGGCCTCGGCGTGCCGGCCGGCACGCACAGCGTAACCTATGACGGCACGGGCGATTTCGGTGCGACGGTGACCAACCATATCAAGACCGAGACATGGTCGTCGAACATCGGGCTCGATGCCAATCTGTTCGGCGATTTCAAAGGTTCGATCGATCTCAATTACGGGCGCGAGCGGGACAACATCACACAAGGGGGGCTCAATCAGGCGTTGCTGACGTCCCTCGTCGCGGCGGGCCGCTTCAATCCGTACGGCGTCGGTGCTGCCAACGATCCGACGCTCGTTGCGCAGGTCGGCGATTATCACACGCATTATTACGGTCAGCAGACGGTGAAGGAGGCGCTCGCCAAAATCGACGGGTCGATCCTGCAACTGCCGGGAGGCGCGCTCCGGGCCGCAGTCGGTACCGACGTTCGCGAGGAACGCTTTTTCTCGACGGTAGACGTCGGCCCCAACGGCACGCCGGTGCAGACGTCGGCGCTGGGCGACCGCAAGAGCTACTCCTTCTACGGCGAACTGTTCGTGCCGATCTTCGGCGACGCCAATGCGATCGGCGGCATCCAGAAGCTCGATCTGTCGCTCTCGGCGCGCTATGATCATTATAACGATGTCGGCGGCACGACGAACCCGAAGATCGGTATCAACTATACGCCGGTTCGCGGGCTCGTGTTCCACGGAAGCTTTGGCAAGTCGTTCCACGCGCCGAGCCTGGCCGATGCCGGAACAGCTATCGACACGCGCGTGATCCGCTTCGCCGATTTTACCGGGGCGGGCTCGAGCGCCTATTCGATCATCCTCGCCGGTGGCAACAAGCTGGAGCCGGAAAAGGCGACGACTTGGTCGCTCGGTGCCGAGTTCAAGCCGCTCGCGCTGCCGGGCTTCAAGGCGACGGCGAGCTATTTCAACATCGATTACAAGAACGTCATCACGTTCCCCGGCTTCAACGTCGTGACCGAACCGAACAATCCGATCTACAATCGCTATCGTACCTATGCGCCGACTGCGGCGCAGGTGCTGGCGGCGACAGCCGGGTTGCGGCACGACGGGCTGTCCTATCCCGACGTCGGCCCGTTGCCGACCGCGATCTACGATTTGCGCCGTCAGAATTTCGCCGAGCAGAAGATCGGCGGCATCGACTTCGACGTGTCCTATGCCTTCACCGCGCCTTATGGTTCGCTCAACGTCGGCGCGGGCGGAACGTGGCTGTTGCAGTTCGACCAGAAGATCAACGGCGATACCGTCGTCACCGATCGACTGCGCACCAATTATGCGGTCAATCTGAAAATGCGCGGCCATCTCGGCTGGGCACAAGGGCCGCTCGATGCGACAGTCTTCGTTAATTACACCAATGGCTATGTCAACACGATCGACAAGAGCAAGGTCGATGCACAGGCGACGATCGACTTGCACACCGGCTGGAAGCTCCCATTCAGTGGCCTTGCCAGCGGCACGCAGGTGACCGTCGATGTGACCAACCTGTTCGACAAGAACCCTCCCTATTTCTACGACGCCGGCAACGGTGCCTATGGGTTCGATCCGACGGTTGCATCGCCGCTTGGGCGCATCGTCACGGTCGGTTTGCGCAAGACGTTCTGAGTTCCTCCCACCGGACGGGGCGGCAATTGGGTTGCCGCCCCGCGCTTTTGCTGACGACTGGAGCCGCAATGAAGACCGCGCTTGCCACCATCATGATTGCTTTGCTGGCGGTGCCGGCCTGGGCCCAGTCGCGCGACGACGCCGATGCCCGCGCCGCGGCGACCGAAAAGCGCATGACCGATGCCGAGCGTTTCCAGCTGCTGCATGGGATCATGCCGCTCAACCTTCCCGGGCTCCCCCCGGTCCCGCCGGGCCTGAAGGCGACGGCGGGCTATATCGCCGGGATTCCGCGCCTTGGCATTCCCGACCTTTATGAAACCGACGCGAGCCTCGGCGTCGTCAATCCGTTGCAACTCCGCAAGGGCGACGTCTCGACGGCCTTACCCTCGAGCCAGTTGCTTGCCGCAACGTTCGATCGGAAGCTCGCTTTTCGCAGCGGCGCGATCGCCGGCAACGAAGCACGCTCCAAGGGTTTCAACGTGCTGCTCGCCGGCGGCATCAACCTCGCGCGGGATCCGCGCGGCGGCCGAAATTTCGAATATATGGGCGAGGATCCCTTGCTCGCTGGCGTACTCGCGGGCGAGGCCATCCGCGGCGTGCAAAGCGAACATGTCGTCTCCACGATCAAGCATTTTGCGCTGAACGATCAGGAAACGCTGCGCAATTCGATCGATGCACGTATCGCCGAAGGGCCGTTCCGTGAAAGCGACTTGCTCGCTTTTCAAATCGCGATCGAACGCGGCCAGCCGGGCTCCGTCATGTGTAGCTACAATCAGGTCAACGGTGCCTATGCCTGCGGCAACGATTTCCTGCTCAACCGTGTGCTGAAGAAGGACTGGGATTATCGCGGTTGGGTGATGTCGGATTGGTCCGCGGTGCACGACGTGTCGTATTTCTCCGCCGGGCTCGACCAGCAATCGGGGGCGCAACTCGACAACCAAATCTGGTTCGACGTGCCGCTCAAGGGCGAAGTGGCAGCGGGCCGTGTCACCATGCAACAGATCTCGACCGCGGTGCGGCGGATCCTGCGCTCGCTGTACGCGGTCGGGGCCGATGCCCCCTTGCGCGAGACGCCGATCGATTTCGCCGCGCATGCGAAGGAGGTGCGCGAGGTCGCCGCGAACGGAATCGTGCTGCTCAAGAACGAGGGCAGTCTGTTGCCGTTGCTCGCCTCGGCAAAGTCGATCGCCGTGATCGGCGGCCATGCCGATATCGGCGTGATGTCGGGTGCCGGATCAAGCCAGGTCACACCTGCCGGGCCAGTCGCGCTGATTCCGGTCGGCGGTCGCGGACTTATGGGGAATTGGGGGCGTCAGTTGATCATGCCGTCGTCGCCCCTGAAAGCACTCGTCGCCGCGCTACCGGGCACGAAAGTCGAATTTGATGGCGGCTATGTTCCCGAGGAAGCGGCGGCGTTTGCCGCACAGGCCGAGTTCGCGATCGTCTTCGCAACGCAGTGGCAGGCCGAAGGTGCCGATGGTAGCATGACGCTGCCCGAGGGGCAGGACGCGCTGATCGCTGCGGTCGCCGCCGCAAACCCGAACACCATTGTGGTGCTCGAAACGGGCAATCCCGTGAAGATGCCGTGGATCGACAAGGTCAGGGCTGTGGTCGAGGCGTGGTATCCGGGGCAGGAAGGTGGTGCGGCAATCGCCGACGTGCTGACCGGCGCGGTCAACCCGTCGGGTCACCTGCCGGTGAGTTTCCCGGTCGATCAAAGCCAGCTTGCGCATCCGATCATCCCGGGCCTCGGCCTGCCCGAGGGATCGGCAATGTCGATCGATTATACAGAGGGTGCCGACATCGGCTACAAATGGCATTTCGCCAAGGGGGCCAGGCCGCTCTTCGCCTTTGGCCACGGGTTGAGCTACACGCATTTCCGGCATGAGGGATTGCGCGTGTCGGGCGGCGAGATCCCGCGTGCAACGTTCACCGTGACCAACGACGGCACCCGCGCGGGGCGCGATGCGCCCCAGCTTTATCTAACTTCGATCAATGGCAAACCGGTTAGACGTTTGGTTGGGTTCGACACCCTGACGCTGGCCCCGGGCGAGACGCGGACAATGAGCTTCGATGTCGATCCGCGTTTGCTGGCGGGCTGGGCAGATGGCGGCTGGAGGATCGCGCCGGGTCGCTACGGGTTCGCCCTTGGATATAGCGCGACTACGCTCGAACCAACGGTGGAACGCGTGCTTTCCGGTCGGCACCTTGCTGCTGCGACTGTGCGGCAATCTTAGGGTCGGGACTCACTGATCGTAGCCAGAGCCTGAACCGGATCCCGACGCTCATATCAATGGGTCCTGCCCCTAAGCGGCGGTTCGAAAAAAGCGCGTTGTAGGAAGTGGTTGCCGCATCAAACCGTATCGTCAGCATATGGTTGTCGGGCCGGTACAAGTATCGTTGGTTGCGGGTCCCCGCAACCAACGCTATCACAACAGCCCCATCTCGAAGGAGATGGGGCTGTTGTGCGTTTGCAGCCCGGACGGTGAAACGTCCCTCCAAATCGAAGGGTAAGTCGCTCGGCTCAGTCGGTGACGCAGGGCACTCGACCGATCCAGTCCGTCCAGCCGCCGGTTTGGTGTTTCCGCTGGCCCCGCGATGCGCTAGCGAAAGAAAATGCCCGCCAAGCGAAAGATCCTGGTCGTGGGAGGTGGCACGGCCGGGTGCCTTGCCGCGGCCTATCTCGCGCGCTTCTTCGATGGGCGGATCGAGATCACGCTGCTGGAATCACCCGATATCGGGATCATCGGGGTCGGTGAAGGCGCGTTTCCGACGATTCGCGCGACGCTGCAATTCCTGGGCATAGACGAGGCGCGTTTCCTGCGGGCGACATCGGGTACCTTCAAACAGGGAATCCGCTTCGACGATTGGTTGCACGCGCCGACCGCCGACGGGCGGCGGCACCGTTACCTGCATCCGTTCGAAGCGCCGTTCCAGACCGAACGCACCAGCCTGGTGCCTTATTGGCTGCTGCAGGATGCCGCGACCCGCGCGCCCTTTGCCGAAGCCGTGACGATCCAGAATCGTGTCGCCGAAAGCGGCCGCGCGCCCAAGCGGGCCGATGAAGGCGCGTTTTCCGGGCCGCTCAACTATGCCTATCATTTCGATGCGGCAAAATTCGTCGAGATCATCGAGCAGCGCGCGGTCGAGCTGGGGGTGCGGCACCTCAAAGGGTTGCTCACCGATGTCGCGCTGGCCGAGGATGGCAGCATCGCCCATGTCGCCACGCGCGAGCATGGCGCGCTGCAGGCCGATCTCTATATCGACTGTTCGGGCTTTCGCGCCGAGTTGATCGGCAAGGCGCTGGGCGCGCCGTTCCAGTCGGTGCAGGACCAGTTGTTCACCGACCGCGCGCTGGCCTGCAAGATCGGTTATGATCGTGCCGATGCGCCGATCGAGAGCTTCACGATCGCGACCGCACATGCGGCGGGGTGGACGTGGGACATCGCGCTGGAGGGCGCGCGCGGCATCGGGTGCGTCTATTCCTCGGCGCATATGACCGACGATCGCGCGGCGGAGGTGTTGCACCGCTATATCGGGCACGATCGCTTTACCGCGCGCACCATTCCGTTCGAATCCGGCTATCGCACACAGCAATGGATCGGGAATTGTGTCGCGGTGGGTTTGTCGGGCGGCTTTCTGGAGCCGCTCGAATCGACCGGCGTGGTGCTGGTCGAGGCAGCGGTGGCGATGATTGCCGAACTGTTCCCGCATACCGGGCCGATCGATGCGCCCGCGCGGCGTTTCAACACGCTGATGGCGGCGCGCTATGACCGGATCATCACCTTCCTGAAGCTGCATTATTGTCTCAGCCGACGCGAGGAGCCGTTCTGGCGCGACAATGCGGCACCGGATTCGATCCCCGAAGCGCTGCGCGATCTGTTGGACCAATGGCGGTACCGCCCGCCCAACCGCTTCGATTTCCTGATCGATGTCGAGAGCTTCGCCTATTTCAACTATCAGTACATCCTCTACGGCATGGATTTCCCGACCGATCTCGCGGCGGGCCGGGGCGATTTTCCGGACGGGGCGGCGGCGGAAACGATGTTCGCGCGCATTCGCCGCTTTGGCGAGCGCGCCGTTGCCGATTTGCCGACCAACCGTGCGTTGTTGCACGACATCTACGCCGGACGGACGCTCCGCTAAAGGCTCCAGTCGATCTGCAACCACGCTTTGTCCGTATCTGTCGCGAAGGTCTTTGCTCGATACCGCGCAAAGCGTGCCGACAGCGTAGAGTGTTTGCGCCGGGCCGAAGCGATCAGGTCGAGTTCGTCGCCATAATGCTGATCGAGCCGGTCGCTGGCAAAGCGATGCAACGTCGACCCCAGAGTGATGGCGTCGAGCGGACCGATGTTTTTCCAGCCATAGCCGATCGTCGCATAAGCGTCGTGCAGCCCGTTTGGGGGCGTGTTCGCGAACTTGCTGGCCCAGCCGTTGAATTTGAAGAAGGAGGCGAGCGGCGTCTGCACGCTGGTCAGCGCGACGCCTTTGTCCGCGCCCAGCACTTCATAGCCGATCGTTGCGGTGAACGTCTTTATGCCTAGCGTGGCTTCGCCCAGCCAATAGCTCGCGGTATAACGATTGGGGTTGCGATGCCAGTTGCTTTGCCGCGCCCAGCTCGCACTATAGCCAAGCGAGATGTCGCGGGTGAGCGCGGCCTTGCCGGCAAAGCGCACGCCATAGGTCTGGCTCGACAGGCGAAAGCCCTGCACGGCGCTGGCATCCTGGTCGACGAGATAGGCAAAGCCGCTGGCCGTGCCGAGGCGGGTCGCATAACCGAGCACCGCGAACAGGTTATTGCCGCCAATGTTGCGCGGTCGCGCGCCCGTCCCCCGGTTGCCGTTCACGGTCTGCACGTTCCAGCTATAGGCGATATCGGCATTCAGGCCGGTGCCCTTGCCCCATTGGAAGCGCGCGGCGTCGAAAGTCTGCTCGCTCTGCCGCCATCCGGCCGGACCGACGAAGCGCTCGTCGACAAAAGCGAGGCGTTGCCGTCCTGTCGTCAGCGCCAGGCCATCCTTGTCCGCATAGCGCAATTGCGCGCGGTTGAGCTCGATATTCTCCGGATCAGCCACCAGCGGGTAGAGCGCCTTGCCGTTCAGTCCGTCATTATAGCCGTCGGCCAGCGCCAGCACGCCCTCGCCCTCGACAAGCGCCGACCAGCCGTTCCAGCTTGCGGTGACACCAGGGCGTATGCGCAGCGTCACCGCATCGGCATCGCGGGGCAAACCATCCTGGTCGATATGCTCATAGCGCAGGCGCACATCGGCGCTGGGGGTCACCGTAACCTTCTGGGCATGGGCGACACCCCCCACCAGCAGGCCGGCCGCTATCGCAAGCGCGGTCTTCATAGCGTTCTCCGGAAAAGAAAAGCGTTGGCCCCGCCACCCGTGGCGGCGGGGCGCAGGATCAGACGGCGGCGAGCGGTGCGTCGACCGCGCGCAGTTCGCCGCGCGCGCGCGCCTTGCGGCCATAGACCGCCTCGAACAACGGCGTCGCCATGACGGTCGTGACGATCGCCATCAGCACCAGCATCGAGAATAGCGTCGGCCCGATAATGCCCTTTTGCAGGCCGATATTGATGATGATCAACTCCATCAGCCCGCGCGAGTTCATCAACGCCCCGATGCCGAGCGCGGTGCGATTGTCCTCCCCCGACAGGCGCGCGGCGGCGTAGCAGGCACCGAATTTGGCGAGGATCGACACGATCAGGATGCCCAGCGCGATCAGCAGCAGCGCGGCGGAATTGACCATGTCCAGGCGCGTGTTGAGCCCCGAATAGGTGAAGAACATCGGCAGCAGTAGCACCACCGCAAGCGGTTCCACCTTGCGCTTCAGCTCCTCGACGAAAACCCCGCGCGGCATACACACGCCCATCAGGAAGCCGCCGAAAATGGCATGAATCCCGATGGCGTCCATCACGAAGGCGGACAGGCAGAAGAGCAGCATGGCGGTCGCCAGCATCTGGCTGCTCATCGCGCCCTCGCGTTCGACGATGCGACCGAGCGGGGCGAGCAAGCGCCGCCCGAACAGCAGCATGAAGCCGGTATAGAGGATGGCACCCCCGATCGCGAGCACCGCCACCCCGGCTCCCGCGCCAAAGGTCGCCAGCACGATCGCCAACACGCACCACGACGCGGCATCGTCGAACGCGCCGGCCGTCAGCGACAGCGTTCCCAGCGCCGAATTGGCCAGCCCGCGCTCATTGATGATGCGCGCCAGCATCGGAAACGCGGTCAGCGCGATGCACGCGCCCATGAACAGCGTTGCGCTCGCCCGGTCGATGCCGGGCGCGAACAGGCCGGGCACGGTCAACAGGAACGGCGTGATCAGCACCGCGAACAGGAACGGTGCCGCGATCCCCGCCGCCGACACCATCGCCGCGCTGCGCGCCTTGGATTTGAAATGGTCGAGGTTGAGCGTCAGCCCGACGATGAACATGTACAGGCCAACACCCAGTTGCGCGCCGACATACAGCACGTTGCGCGTTTCCTTGGGGAAGATGGCGAGTTGCAGATCGGGCAGCAGCAATCCGAACAGCGACGGCCCGAGCAGGACACCCGCGATCATTTCGCCGACGACCTGTGGCTGACGCAGCAACTTTTTGCCCAGCCATCCGACCACACGACAGGTGAGGATAATGACGGCAAGCTGCAGAAAGAAGTGGATGCTGAAGTCGCCGGGAACATAGCTTTTCGCCGCATTCACCGCCGGACCGTGCGGCCCTAACACCCCGGTCAGCGCGTGCCACGCGCTGGTCAACAGTTCAAACATGCACCCTCCCCAATCGTCTCGCGCAGCTGCGTCTCCGCCATCGCGATCGTTAGAAAAGCGCCATTATTCCGAGGTGTGCAACACCATTGGTAGTAGCGAGCGCGCTTTTTCGTTGGCGGCGCGTCCGGTGTTGCGCAGGCTCAACATTGTAGTAACATCGCTACATGGTAGCGCGATCCAAATAGCAACATAGGCACATATGAAAGTCATTGGCAGCCGCGAGTTCAACCAGGATGTCAGTGCCGCCAAGCGGCTGGCACGAGTCGAACCCGTGTTCATCACTGACCGCGGACGCCCGACGCATGTGCTGATGAGCATCCAGACCTTTCGCCAGATGAGTGGGCAGCGCGATACGATTGTCGATTTGCTCGCTATCCCCGGTGGACCTGTGGGCGATCTGCCGCCGCCGGAACCCTGGGCCATGCGAGAGCGGCCATAATGTTCCTGCTGGATACTGCGATCGTGTTCGACCTGCGCCGAGCGCGAAGCCCGGACGCAGAGCAGGGTCTTGTGCTGTGGGCTGCCGGGGTTGCGCGTGAGCGCTTGTTCCTATCCGCGCTCAGCGTGCTCGAACTGGACGCGGCAGCGACGCAGGCGGCGCGACGCGACAAGGCGGCGGGCGGCGCGTTGCGCAGTTGGATCGACGAGCGCGTGATCCCGGCGTTTGATGGCAACATCCTGCCGCTCGACACTGCGGTTGCGCGGCGTCGCGGTCAGGTTGCGCTTGCGGATATGCGCGACGCCCTGTTTGTGGCGACCGCGCTGGAACATCGGCTGACGCTGGTGACCCGCACGACCGCGAAGTTCAAGGGCGCGCGGATCAAGCTGTTCGATCCGACCGGCTATCGGCCGGACGAGGTGGCGGACGATGCCGATTGGCGCACCGCCGGGCGTGACGGCGCGGTGTGGCTACGGAATTTGTTCGTGCGATCGTGAGCGCCGGGCGGTGCGCTCCGGCTCAGCCGCCCAATTTCCCGAAGGCCGCCTCATAGCCTGCGCGATCGTCGGCGCTGAGCAGCTCGGCCTGTTCGACCCAGCGGTCGCGCGTCATCCGTCCCTTGAAGCTGCCGAGCTTTGCGTCGAGCTCGGCGGCGTCGGCTGGGCTGAGCGCCGCAATCTGCTCGATGCGGGTGATGCCGTGCTCGCCAAGCGTGGCCGCCAGTTTCGGACCGAGCCCCTTGATCTGGGTGAGGTTGGTGGCAACCGGTGGGGCTGCGGGGCCTGGCTCAGGTGCTGGCGTTGGCGCTGGTACGGGCACCGGCGGCGCGACGTCCTCGGGCTGCGACGGGAGATCCGCCAGCGGCGTTTCATCCATGCCTTGCACAGTGGCGGGTGTGGTTGCGCCATGTTCCTCTGCAATTGCGAAATCCTCGTCGACTTGGCTTTCCGCCTCGGCCCGGCGGCGGCGCAGCACCGTTCCCCACCAGATCGCCAACACCGCCGCAATCGCCAGCGCGGCCATCAGCACGATATGCGCGGTGGTGATCGGTCCCATGATGTCGATCGCTTGGTTGGGGTTTTGCGGGCCACTAGCCATCGGGGTCTCCTGTGTTGGGGTGAGGGTAGCGGAAGTGATCAGCCCGCGTCGCGCGCAATCTCGCGCCAGCCAATGTCGCGCCGGTGAAAGCCGGTCGGGAAGGCGATCGCATCGACCGCGCGGTAAGCGGCGGCCTGCGCCTCGGCAATGTCGGCCCCCAGCGCGGTAACCGCCAGCACGCGCCCGCCGCTTGCCACGATCTGCCCGTCCTGCAGCCGCGTCCCCGCCTGGAACACCGTCGCGCCGGTCGCTTCTGCGTCGGCGATACCATCGATCTTCCCGCCACTCTCGGGCGTGCCGGGATAGCCATTGGCGGCGAGCACCACGGTCAGCGCGGTGTGCGCGACCCATTTGGCGGGCCCGCGCTGCCCCAGCGTACCATTGGCCACCGCCAGCAGCAGCTCGAGCAGATCCTCGTCGAGCCGCGCCATCAGCACCTGGCATTCGGGGTCGCCGAAGCGGGCATTATATTCGATCAGCTTGGGGCCATCGGCGGTCAGCATCAGCCCGGCATAGAGCACCCCCGAAAACGGCGTGCCGGCCTCCGCCAGCGCCGCCACGGTCGGGCGGACGATCTCGTCGATCGCGCGCTGTTCGAGCTCAGGGGTGAGCACGCGCGCCGGGCTGTACGCGCCCATGCCGCCGGTATTGGGGCCAGTGTCGCCCTCGCCGACGCGCTTGTGATCCTGCGCTGAGCCGAAGGAGAGAATGTCGGTGCCGTCGGTCAGCACGAACAGGCTGGCTTCCTCGCCCTCGAGAAACTCCTCGATCACCGCTTCGCCGCCGCGCGCGCCGAACAGATCGGCCAGCGCCGCCTCGGCCTCCTCGCGCGTCGTCGCCACGGTCACGCCCTTGCCGGCGGCGAGGCCATCGGCCTTGACCACCACCGGCACGCCGAAGCGATCGAGCGCAAAGCGCGCCTCGGCGCGGCTCGTCGCATGGACATAGCCTGCGGTCGGGATGCCCGCGCGGTCACACAGCGCCTTGGTAAAGGCTTTCGACCCTTCGAGTTGGGCGGCGGCCTGGTTCGGCCCGAACACAGCGATCCCGGCGGCGCGCAGGCTGTCGCCCAGGCCATCGACCAGCGGTGCTTCCGGGCCGATCACCACCAGCTCGACCGCATTTTCCTGCGCGAAGGCGATGACGGCGGCATGATCGGTCACGTCCAGCCCTGCGATTTCGGCATGCGCTGCAATGCCCGGATTGCCGGGTGCGGCGAACAGTGTACCGAGGCGCGGTGATTGCGCGAGCTTCCATGCCAGCGCATGTTCGCGACCACCCGAGCCGATCAACAGGACATTCAATGGCGGACCCTTTTCTAGAGATTGCCCGGCGAGAGGGCGTAGGCGCGCTCCTAGACGAGCCGGTCGCAGGGGACAACGCCGCCCCGATGAGCGTGGGCGAACTCGCGGGAAAGCTCAAGCGCGTGGTCGAAAGCGAGTTCGGCTTCGTCCGGCTGCGCGGCGAGATTTCGGGCTATAAGCGCGTCGCTTCGGGCCATGCCTATCTCAGCCTCAAGGACGATAGCGCCGTGATCGACGGCGTCATCTGGAAGGGCAATGTCGCGCAATTGGGCTTCACTCCGCAGGATGGGGCCGAGGTGATCGCGACCGGCAAGATCACCACCTATCCCGGCCGTTCCAAATATCAGATCGTGATCGATCGCATGGAGCTGGCGGGCGAGGGCGCGCTGATGGCGCTGCTCGAGAAATTGAAGGCAAAGCTGGCAGGCGAGGGGCTGTTCGCTGCGTCCGCCAAAAAGCGCCTGCCGTTCCTGCCGCGCCGAATCGGCGTGGTCACTTCGCCGACCGGCGCCGTCATCCGCGACATCCTCCACCGGCTCGAGGATCGCTGCCCGACGCATGTGCTGGTGTGGCCGGTCAAGGTGCAGGGCGCGGGATCGGCGGACGAGGTCGCCGCTGCGGTGCGCGGCTTCGACGCGATGTCGCCCGAAACGCGGCCCGACCTCGTCATCGTCGCGCGCGGCGGTGGTTCGATCGAGGATCTGTGGTCGTTCAACGAGGAAGTGGTGGTTCGCGCGATTGCGGCGTGCAGCATCCCGATCATCTCCGCGGTCGGCCACGAAACCGACACCACGCTCGCCGATTTCGCCGCCGATCTGCGCGCGCCGACCCCGACGGCGGCGGCCGAGATGGCGGTGCCGGTGCTCGCCGATCTGCGCCTGACGCTCGCCGGCTATGGCACCCGCACCGAGAAATGCGCGCGGCGCTATGCCGATCGCGGACGCGAGCAGCTCACCGCATTGGTGCGCGTGCTGCCGCGCCGCGACGCGCTGCTCGGGCCGCAACGGCAGAAAGCGGATGATCTGGGCGCGCGGCTCGATCGCGGGCTGGAACGCCGCGTGGTGGTGGCGCGCGGCCAGCTTGATCGCTCGGCGGGCGCGCTGCGCCTGGCGACGCTCGACCGCCAATTGGAGCGCGCGCGCGATCGGCTGGCGGCGACGTGGCGGCTGGTGGAATCGCTCGGCCCCAATGCCATTCTCGATCGCGGCTATGCCTTCGTCTCGGCGCGGCCCTCGGGCGCGGTGGTCGGCTCGGCCGATGCGGCGCGCGCCGCCGCCACCGTGACGCTCCATTTTCGGGACGGTCAGGTTGACGCCAAGGTTGAGCGCACCGGCACCAAAGCCTATGGTGCGCCCAAGCCCGAGCAGCCGACGCTGCTCTGATCCGCTCCTATTTTCGAAAAGCCTGCGCTTATGCTGATGTCCAATTCCGATCGCCCGGCGCGGCTGCATTTCATGGCGAACGGCTTTCGCGTGCTGGCCCCGGGCGATCATGTCGTGTGTGCGGTGAGCGGCGCGCGGATCGCGCTCGACGATTTGCGCTATTGGAGCGTTGCGCGGCAGGAAGCCTATGCCAGCGCGGAGATCGCGACCGAGGCGATGGCATCGGAATGACGCGTCGCGGGGGGCTGGTGCGAACAGGATGGGGGGCGGTCGCGGCGGTGGCCCTGGTAACCTTGGGCAGTTGTGCGACCGCGCCCGAACGCCCGACCGTTCAACCGGTCAGCACCCCGCCGGTCGCGCGCCGGGCCACCCCGCAGCCGCAGCGCGAACCGCAGCGGATCAGCTTCAGCTATTCGGGCAGCTTGATCCAGGGCGGGCTGGTCATCGGTATTGCGCCATCCAACACCAGTCTGCTGTCCTTCAACGGCGAAACCATCCCGGTCGCGCCTGACGGGCGTTTCCTGATCGCCTTTGATCGCGACGCCAAGCCCACCGCCAGCCTGATCGCGACGCTTGATGACGGGCGCGTGGTGCGCGATACCCTCACCATCGCACCGCGTGGCTGGGACATTTCGCGACTCAATTCCTTGCCCAAAATCCCGCTGCCGCAACCCGAATTCGACCGGCTGCGCCCGGCCGAACTGGCGCAGATCAACGCCGCGCGGCGCGTTTCCTCGGACTCGCAGGGCTGGCGGCAGCCCTTTTTGTGGCCAACCACCGGCCGCATCTCCACGCTGTTCGGATCGCAGCGCATCTACAAAAATGGTGAGGCGGGATCGTATCATTCTGGTGTCGATATCGCCAAGCCGCAGGGTTCGGTCATCCTTGCGCCAGCCGATGGCGTGGTCATCCTCGCGGCGGATCACCCCTTCACGCTGGAGGGCAATCTGCTGATGATCGATCACGGCATGGGGCTTAACACCGCCTTCCTGCATTTGTCGCGAATCGACGTGCGCGTGGGGGAACGGGTGCGCCGTGGGCAGCCGGTTGCGCTGTCGGGCATGACCGGGCGCGCGACGGGTCCGCATCTGCATTGGAGCCTGAAATGGCACGATGCGAAGATCGATCCACTGCTGGTCGCAGGGCCGATGCCGCGCAGCGAATGAGCGGTTTCCGGGCCGGGCGGGGCGGGTAACGCAAGAGTGTTGCACCGCAGCGACACTTGGCGAAAGTTCCGTGTCGGCCTCTTTACAATGCTGTGGGATCGTTACAGTCTAGCAGCATTGCGGTGATCTCGGGGGTTCGGGATCGCCGACACAACGCTGCGCCATTGCGCACCATCTGGGGGTTTTTCATTGATGCAGACCACGCAAGCTCGCGCTTTTGCGCGCCTTCGTTCCAGTGCAGCGCCGGTCGCGCTGCTGATCGCGCTGTCGGCCGGTCCAGCCTTTGCGCAGACGGCGACGTTGCCTGCCGATCCCGCGCCAGCCGCCGCCTCCGAAGACAGGGACATCGTGGTCACCGGGTCGATCTTCCGCCGGGGCGCGGCCGAGACGGCACTGCCGATCACCGTGGTCACCGCGCAGAACATTGAGCGCGCCGGCATCACCAACGTTACCGATGCAGTCCGCTCCATCTCAGCCGATGGCGCTGGCTCGATCGGCAACGGCTTCACCAGCGGCTTTTCGGCCGGCGGTGCTGCGATCTCGCTGCGCAACCTCGGCGTTTCCTCGACACTGGTGTTGATCGACGGGCTGCGTTCGACCAACTTCCCGCTCAACGACGACGGCCATAATGCTTACGTCGATCTGAACAGCATCCCACTGGTTAATGTCGAGCAGGTCAAGGTGCTCAAGGACGGCGCTTCGTCGACCTACGGCGCAGACGCAATTGGCGGCGTGGTTAACATTATCACGCGCAAGCACGTCACCGGCATCGAAGCCGGCGTCCAGGGCGGTGCGACCGAAAAGGGTGACGGGCAGAAGTATCGTGCCCATCTGCTCGCTGGCTATGGTGATTACGACCGTCAGGGCTTCAACGTCTATGTCGGCGGCGATTACGAATTTGGCGGCCGCATCACCGCCGCATCGCGCGGCTTCCCCTTCAACACGCTCGACCTGCGGCGGATCAACGGCCAGGACAACAATCGCGCGGACGACACGCTGACCCAGGCGACCCCCAATGCGGTCGTCACCCGCGTGACCCAGACCGACCTTAACAATCCGCTTGCGGGCTCGGTCGCCAATGCGACCACGCCGGCTGTGTTCACCTCGTTGACGCCGCTTGCAAATTGTCCGTTCGGCACGTTCTCGGAGAACACGAGTTCGCGCGTCGGTACAGCCTGCGCACACGATATCACCAATGAATATGCCCAGATCCTGCCACGCCAGGAGCGAATGGATGCCGTTGCGCGCCTGAGCCTCCGTATCAGCGACAACATCGAGGGATATCTCGCGGGGAGCTATGCGCGCGACCGTGTCGATATCATCAACCCGCCGCGTGCGATCCGCCAAACGCAGGCGTTCGGCGGCCAGCCTTCGACCGCGACGAGCAACCCGGGTATCGTCCTTCCCGTCTACATCTGCTCGTCGGGCATCAACTGCTCGACCGCTGCCGACCGGCAGTTGAACCCGAACAACCCCTATGCCGCCGCTTATGCCGCTAATCCTGCCGCAGGCGCGGCGCGCATCTATTATCTGTTCGGCGACGTCGACTCCGGCAGCAAGCGCATCAACGAAGTGTATCGCGTTTCCGGCGGCCTGAGCGGCCATTTCGGCGACAGCTGGGACTGGAGCGTTCAGGCGGCCTATTCGCAGGACAATCTGCGTTACACCGTTTACGGTTGGGCGAATGAAGCTGCGCTGATCAAAGCGATCAACACGGGCTCTTACAATTTCGTCAATCCGAGCCTGAACTCGCAGGCGGTGCGGGATGCGGTTCTGCCGCCGATCACTGCGCTGTCGAAGTCCAGCGAAGCGACTGTCGATGCGTCGCTCAGCCGCACCTTGTTCACCTTGCCGGGCGGCGATGCGAAGTTGGGCGTGGGCGGCCAGTTCCGTCGCGAAACGCTGACCAATAACAGCCTCAACCCGAACCTCGACGTGCCCGGTCTCTCGACCGCGCAGGCTTATGGCAAACGCTCGGTCTGGGCTGGCTTCTTCGAATTTGACGTGCCCGTGCTGAGCGTGCTCAACGTCAATCTGTCGGGTCGCTACGATCATTATTCGACCGGGATCGGTCGTTTCTCGCCAAAGGCGACGGCGAAGTTCCAGCCGATCAAGGAGATCGCGCTGCGCGGTTCCTATTCGGAAGGCTTCCGCGCACCGACCTTTGCCGAATCGGATCCGCGCAGCTCGTATTCGGGCTTCGTCGGCCAGACGCCAGACGCCGGGTTCAAGGCCGCGCATCCCAACAACGCCGCTTACACCGTGGCCTACAGCCTTGGCCGGGGCTATGTCGGTAACCCCAACATCCAACCGGAAAAGTCGAAGAGCTTTACCGTCGGCACCGTCGTTGAGCCGGTGCGCTGGCTGACGCTGACCGCCGACTATTTCAACGTGAAGAAGTCGAATCTGATCGTCACCGGTCCACAGACGTCGGATGCGATCAACGCTTATTACTCGGTTGAATCGAAGACCTTCGCCTCGGCCGCTGCCGCTGCTGCGGCGGCCTGCGCTGCGGTCGCCGCGGTGGGCACCGGTTATTCGTGCAACGTGATCGATGCGGCGGATCCGTTCTCGCTCAATGCACTGCCGCGTCTCCTGGTGCTCAACGCGCCTTATGTGAATGCGTCGTACGAGGTGATCGCCGGCCTGCAATTCGGTGCCAGCGCACGGGTTCCGATCACGTCCGGTCTGCATTTCGAGACCCGCCTCGACGTGCAGGAGACCATGAAATACGACCTCCATCCGGCCGGTGGCGCGGTGCAGCATTATGCCGGCACGGTTGGTCCGGAAGATCTGTCGTCGGGCGGTGGCACGCCGCGTTGGCGCGGCAACTGGCAGAATACGCTGATCTTGGGTCAGGTCGCGCTCACCACCACGACCTATTATGTCGGACGGATGAAGGCGGTCGCCGCCGATCAGTCGACCTCGGTTAATGGCGATACGTCGTGCGCGGCTGTTGTTTACAAGGATGCGAGCGGGGGCACCTCCTTCTGCAACATCAACAGCTTCATCTACACAGACGTAAACGTCGACTTTACCGTGAACGACAAGTTCAAGTTCTTCTTCACAGTGGGTAACGCGTTCAACGCACGCGCGCCGATCTTCGCGAACAACGCTTATACCACGCAACCGAACTATCTGACCTCGTGGCACAACGCTGGCATCGTCGGCCGTACTTTCCAGGCAGGCGCAAACTTCAAGTTCTAAAACCTGCGCTATAGCTTCGGTCTTAAGGGCGGTCTCTGTGAAGGGGCCGCCCTTTTTTGTTCAATTGCTACGCGCACGCAACGAAGTTGTTGTTTTTATGTAACAGAGTGAAATGAAAGCGTAACGAGGGGTGCGCGGCTGGCTTTACAGCGTGCCTTGAGCGCTTCATCCCATGCGCATGTCTCGGGGGGCCGGGCACATGTTCGGTCACGAGACTTGCAAACAACGCCGCGGTGCGAATGCTTCGTAGATGCGTGCGGTCAGCAAGGGAAATGACGTGATCGGAACAGATTTTATCGCGCGCAAGGCACGGCTGCTGACGGGGGCCGCATCCACTGCGCTGCTCCTCACCGCAGTTCCCGCGGTTGCGCAGGACCAGCAAGCCGCCGCCGCCCCGGCCGCGACGGCACCCGAGCAAGCGCAGCCCGACACGGGCAGCCAGGGCCAGGACATTGTCGTCACCGGCTCGTTGATCCGCAACAGCGCCGCCGCCGGTGCCGCACCGATCAACACGCTGACCGCGCAAGACTTTGCCAATCGCGGTCAGAACACCATCGCTGAAGCGCTGCAGACCATTCCGGCCAACGGTGCCGGCACGATGACGCGCGCGTGGAACAGCTTCGGCTTCGCCACCGGCGCGACCGCGGTGTCGCTTCGCGGCCTCACCACCGGCAACACGCTGACGGTGTTCGACGGTCTGCGCTCCGCAATCTATCCGCTCGGGGATGACGGCCAGCGCAGCTTTGTCGATCTCAACACGATTCCGCAGGCGATTGTCGAGAAGGTCGACGTCCTGCAGGACGGCGCTTCGGCAACTTATGGTGCCGACGCGGTTGCAGGCGTGGTCAACGTTGTCGTGAAGAAGCAAATTGTCGGGCTTCACGCCAACGCGTCGGCTGGCATCTCGCAGCGCGGCGACGGTGGCGAAACGCGCGCCGACGTGACCTATGGTTATGGCAAGCTGAGCGAGCAGGGCTTCAACGTCTACGTCAATGCCGAATTCCAGCATGACAACCCGATCTTCGCACGCGATCGCGGCTATCCGTGGAACACCAACAATTACAGCGCGATCTGTAAGGCGGGTGGCACTTGCTTGCCCAACGAGACGATCAACGGCATTCAGGGCGATGGCAGCTTTGGCGGTCTGGGTGCGACGCGCGTTCCGGTCGTGCGGCCCTATCTGAACGGCAGCGCCGTTCCCGGCTCGCAATTCCAGTTGCTCAATCCGGCGGCTGGTTGCCGCGACCTGACCTCCATCACCTTGACGCCGGCGCAGCAGGCGCTGGCAGCGGGGGCGGGTACGCCGACCGGCGCGCAGGTCTGCTCGCAGGACAACGTCAAAGATTATTTGATGGAAATCCCCGAGGAGCAGCGCTTCGGGGCGACCGCGCATCTGACCGTTAATGTCGGCAGCCAGGCGCAGGCCTATTTGATGGGCAATTTCTACGAAACGCAAACCAACAGCAGCATTTCGCCGCTGACGTTCAACGGCCAGACTGCGGCGGGCGGCACGCAATTCACGCTCAGCCCGGTTCTCCTGCCGGTCTATGTTTGCCCGCGCGGCACGACGGTCGCCTGCACTGCGGCCAATGGCACGCTCAATCCGAACAATCCGTTCGCATCGCTGGGCCAGCAGGCGCGGGTGAACTATCGCTACGATCAGCCGCGTATCTCGTTGACCGATGCCAAGACCTATCGCTTCGCAGGCGGGATCCAGGGCACGTTCGGCCAGGGTTGGAAATACAATGCCGATGCGACCTATTCCGAGGTCGATCTGAAGGTCACCAATAAGAACTATCTCAACGCGCAGCGCCTGATCAACGTGATCAACGACGGCTCGTTCAACTTCGTCGACCCGTCGCTCAACACGCAGGCAACACGCGACTATATCGCGCCGACCAACAACAACCTGTCGACGTCGAAGTTGTGGCAAGTCCAGGCATCGCTTTCCAAGTCGTTCTTCACCTTGCCTGGTGGGGATCTGACTGTGGCAGTTGGTGGTGCGTACCGGTATGAATCGGTCAACAATCCGAGTGCGAACGCGCCGAACGAGGTCAACCCGGCCGACCGCTATTACAGCATCAACTCGGTCAGCACAGCGGGCAGCCGCAACGTGAAATCGGGCTTCTTCGAAATCGAAGCGCCGCTCTTCAACATGCTGACGTTGAGCGGTGCCGGTCGCTATGACGATTATTCATCGGGCCAAAGCAACTTCTCGCCGAAGGTCACCGCGATCTTCAAGCCGATCGAGCAGCTGAAGATCCGCGGGACCTGGTCGCGTGGTTTCCGCATCCCGAGCTTCCAGGAAGCCTATGGCCAGCCGACGACCGGTTATGTCACGGCGACGGTTTCGCCGACCCAGGCCGGCGGTGCGGCCTATATCGCGGCGCACGGGGGCGACACCTATGCGACGCAGGCGTACACTTATGGTCTGACCTCGGCGGGCAATCCCAATCTGAAGCCCGAAAAGTCGACGAGCATCACTGGGGGCATCGTCTTCGAGCCGACGCGTCGTCTCAGCTTCACGCTCGATTACTACCACATCAAGATCAAGGGCCTGATCGGGGCACCGGATTATTCGGGTGTGGCTGCGGCCTATTATGCCAATAACGGCGTCGTGAATGTCCCAGGCATCACCGTGAAGCCGGGCGTGGCGGATCCGAACTTCCCGACCGCGCTGCCGCAGCTGGGCTTCATCCAGTACAGCTTCATCAACACGACCTCGGAAACGACGTCGGGGCTCGACATGTCGGGTACGGCACGGATCCCGCTGGGCCACGGCATCAACCTCACCAGCCGCGTCGATGCGACGTATCTGATCGATCTTAAGCAGGTTCAGCCGAACGGTACGATCCAGCGCTTCGACGGATCGCTCAGCCCGTGCAACATCACGTCGTGCTCGGGTGCGCCGAAGTGGCGCGGCAGCTGGCAGAACACGCTCGACTTCAACGGCAAGGGTACGTTGAGCGCGACGGCCTATTACACCAGCGGCTATGACATGGCGTCGGTCGATTACGGCGGCGTTCCGGGCGATTGCGCCAATAATGGCGGTGTATCGGTCTACACCTACTCGGACGGCTCGCCGTACAAGTGCCGCGCGCGCCGCTTCATTGATGTGGATATGAGCGCGAGCGTCAAGGTGGGCAGCCGCTTCACCTTCTACGCAAACGTCCTCAACGTGTTCGACGTGAAGCCTGACTTCAACCCGGGCCAGACCTATGACACGGGCTTCGGCTATAACGTGGCATGGGAAAGCCAGGGCTTTATCGGCCGCTTCGTCCGCTTCGGCGCGAAGGTCGACTGGTAAGCCAACCGTATCATAGCAACGCGAAGGGGCGGTTCCTGTAAGGGAACCGCCCCTTTTCATATCAGTCGACGGTCAACTCCAGTTTCCCGTCGCCTTCATCCACCCGCACCGTCGCGCCATCCTTCACGCTGCCGCGCAGGATCAGGTCGGCGAGCGGGTCTTGCAGATAGCGCTGCACCGCGCGCTTCAGGGGGCGCGCGCCGTACACCGGATCATAGCCAACGCGGCCCAACCACGCCCGCGCGGCATCGGTCAGCTCCAAGGCAACCTTGCGTTCGCCCAGCAGCTTGGCGATGCGCGCCACCTGGATATCGACGATCGGCGCCATCTCCGCCTGGCCCAGCCGGTGGAACAGCACGATCTCGTCCAAGCGGTTCAGGAATTCGGGGCGGAAATGCCCGCGCACGATTTCCATCACTTGCGGCTCCACGCTCGCCACATCCTCGCCTTCGCCGAGCGTCGTCAGCACTTGGCTGCCAAGGTTGGAGGTCAGCACGATGATCGTGTTGGTGAAGTCGACCGTGCGGCCCTGGCCGTCGGTCAACCGCCCATCGTCTAGCACTTGCAGCAGGATGTTGAACACATCGCCATGCGCCTTCTCGACCTCGTCGAACAACACGACCTGATAGGGCCGTCGCCGCACCGCCTCGGTCAGCACGCCGCCTTCCTCATAACCGACATAGCCGGGAGGCGCGCCGATCAGCCGCGCGACCGCATGCTTTTCCATGAACTCGCTCATGTCGATGCGCACCATTGCGGTGGGATCATCGAACAGGAATTCGGCGAGTGCCTTGGTCAGCTCGGTCTTGCCGACGCCCGTCGGCCCGAGGAACAGGAACGAACCGAGCGGCCGGTTCGGGTCCTGCAGCCCCGCACGCGCGCGCCGCACGGCGGTTGAGACGGCGCGGATCGCATTTTGCTGGCCGATCACGCGCTTGCCGATCGTCGCTTCCATCTGCAGTAATTTGTCGCGCTCGCCTTCCAGCATCCGCTCGACCGGAATCCCGGTCCAGCGTGCGACCACCCCGGCAATGTCCTCGCCCGTCACTTCCTCGCGTAGCATCGCACCCTTGGTCGCGCCGGCCGCCGCATCCAATTGCCGCTGCAATTCGGGGATGCGCCCGTAGGACAGCTCGCCCGCCTTGGCGAGGTCGCCGGCGCGTTGCGCCTGTTCCAGTTCGAGCCGCGCGGCGTCGATCTGTTCCTTCAGCTTGGCCTCGGCCGAGATCTTGTCCTTCTCACCCTGCCAGCGCGTGGTCAGTTCGGAGGATTGCTGTTCGAGATTGGCCAGCTCGCCGTCGAGCTTCACCAGCCGGTCGCGCGAGGCTTCGTCGCTCTCGCGCTTCAACGCCTCGCGCTCGATCTTGAGCTGGATGATCCGCCGGTCGAGGATTTCGATCTCCTCGGGCTTGCTCTCCACCTCCATGCGGATGCGGCTGGCGGCCTCGTCCATCAGATCAATCGCCTTGTCGGGGAGGAAGCGGTCGGTGATGTAGCGGTTGGAGAGCGTCGCTGCTGCCACGATTGCCGCATCGGTGATGCGCACGCCGTGGTGCAGCTCGTACTTTTCCTTGAGGCCGCGCAGGATCGAGATCGTGTCGGGCACGGTCGGCTCGCCGACGAACACCGGCTGGAAACGGCGCTGGAGCGCGGCGTCCTTCTCGACATACTTCCGATATTCATCGAGCGTGGTCGCACCGACGCAGTGCAGCTCGCCGCGTGCGAGCGCCGGTTTCAGCAAATTGCCCGCATCCATCGCGCCTTCGGATTTGCCCGCGCCGATAAGCTGATGCATCTCGTCGATGAACAAAACGATGTCGCCCTCGGCGGCTTTCACTTCGTCGAGCACGCCCTTGAGGCGTTCCTCAAACTCGCCGCGATATTTGGCCCCAGCGATCAGCGACCCCATGTCGAGCGACATCAGGCGACGGTCCTTCAGCGTATCGGGCACGTCGCCATTGGCGATGCGCAAAGCCAAGCCCTCGGCGATCGCGGTTTTGCCCACGCCGGGTTCCCCGATCAGCACCGGGTTGTTCTTGGTACGGCGCGCCAGAATCTGGATCGTGCGGCGGATTTCCTCGTCGCGGCCGATCACGGGGTCGAGCTTGCCGTCGCGCGCCGCTTGCGTCAGGTCGCGCGCGAATTTCTTGAGCGCGTCGAATTTGTCCTCGGCGCCCGCACTGTCGGCGACGCGGCCGTTGCGCACCTTTTCGATCGCCGCATTCAAGGCTTCGGGTGTGACGCCCGCGGTCTTGAGCGCCTTGCCCGCCACGGTGTTGAGCGACAGCGCCAGCGCAACCAGCAGCCGCTCGACCGTCACGAAGCTGTCGCCCGATTTGGTCGCGATCTGCTCGGCCTGGTCGAGCACGCGCACCGCATCATTGTCGAGCCCCGGGGTCGCTTGTGCGCCGCTGCCCGACACGGCGGGGATTTTGGAGAGCGCGAGGTCGGTCTCGGTCACTGCGCGCTTGGCGTCACCACCGGCCGCCGAAATCAGGCCCGAGGCCATGCCTTGCTCATCCTCGAGCAGCGCCTTCAAAATATGTTCGGGCGCGATGCGTTGATGGCTCATCCGGATCGCGACGGTTTGCGCGGATTGCAGAAAGCCTTTCGCGCGGTCGGTGAATTTTTCGATGTTCATTGGGAAGTGTCCCTCCTTCTTCCGGCCCGATGTAGTGTTGCACTTATGCAACACAAGAGCGACTCGCGCAGGATTCTCAAGGGGACGATCTACCAGCAGAAATCGTCATCCGCTTGACGCGGGATTTACGTATTTCCGCAACGCAGCATGGCTAGGTCCGGCACTGGGCGCGGGGAGTAGTGCCTGCAAAAAAAAACACTTTTCAGGGGATCGACCATGCGTCGTTTTACGCTTTGCCTCCTCGCGGGTGCCGCCCTGGCGTGGCCGCTCGCTGCCTCCGCCCGAGACACGTCGGCCGTTCCGGCACCCGATGCCCCGGTCCCGGAGGCTCCTCCCGTCACTGATGACGCGGGCAACGACATCATCATCGTCGGCAAGGGCCAGACGCGCCAGGTGCAGCAGCTCAACCAGGCCGACATTGCGATCCTCGCCGCCGGCACCAGCCCGCTGAAAGCAATCGCCAAGCTCCCCAACGTCAACTTCCAGTCGGCCGATGCCTTCGGTGCCTATGAATGGTCCGAACGCGTTTCGATCCGCAGCTTCAACCAGAACCAGATCGGCTTCACGCTCGACGGCATTCCGCTCGGCGACGGGTCGTATGGCAACACCAACGGTCTGCACATCAGCCGCGCGATCTCGTCCGAGAATATCGGCCGCACCGAAGTGTCGCAGGGGTCGGGCTCGATCGGCACGCAAGCCACCAACAATCTCGGCGGCACCGTCGAATTCTTCTCGAGCGACCCCAAGCCGACCTTCGGGCTGACGCTCAACGGCACTTATGGCAGCGCCAACACCGTGCGCGCCTTCGGTCGCCTCGACACCGGCGTGCTCGGCGAAAACGGGCCGAGCGCGTATGTCTCCTACGGCTTCCTCGATACCGACAAATGGAAGGGCTATGGCGTCCAGCGCCAGAACCAGGTCAACGCCAAGTTCATCGCCCCCGTCGGCCCGGTGCGCTTGGTCGGCACCTTCGATTTCTCCGATCGCCGCGAGAATGATTATCAGGATCTGTCGCTCGACATGATCAAGCGCCTGGGCCTGCGCAACGACAATATCTCCAACAACTTCCCGCTGGCGGTGCTGATCGCGGATACCGGCGCGAACAGCGGCTACACCGGTGCCCCCAAACTCAATCCGGCGGCGGGCACGGTTACACCCGCCCCTTATGCCAATGCCGACGATGTCTATTATGACGCTGCAGGCCTGCGACAGGATTATCTCGCCTCGCTTGGCGTCGAGACCGCCAAGGGCGCGACCGTCCACGGCGAATTGAAGGCCTATTATCATGCGAACCACGGCCAGGGCATCTGGTTCACGCCGTATGTCCCCTCGCCGTCGGGCGTGCCGATTTCGGTGCGCACCACTGAATATGACATTCATCGCAAGGGTGTGTTCGGCTCGCTGGGCACCAAGCTCGCCTTTAACGATTTTACCGTCGGCGGCTGGTATGAAGTCAACGATTTCCGCCAAGCCCGGCGCTATTACGGGCTCGACAGTCGCACCACGCCGACACGCGATGCCCTGCACTTCCAGTATCTTCCATTCGCCACGCAGTGGTACAACACCTACGAAACCGACACCGTGCAATATTATGTGCAGGACAAGATCGCGCTCGGCGATCTGACGGTCGATCTTGGCTGGAAGGGCTTTTCGGTCACCAACAAGGCCACGCCGATCGTGTCGGGCGGCCTTGCCTCGGGCCGGATCCAAGTGAAGGATTTCTTCCAGCCGCACGCAGGGCTCAACTACAAGCTGGGCAATCAGGTCGAATTGTTCGGCGATTTCACCGAAGTGACGCGCGCGTTCGTCGCAGCGGCAACGAGCGGACCGTTCGCTACCACGCAGGCCGGGTTTAATGCGCTGCTGACGACCAACAAGCTGAAGCCTGAAACATCTGACACCTATGAAGTCGGCGCGCGCTATCATCATAGCGGCATAAACGCCTCGGTCGCTGGCTATTATATCGATTTCCAGAACCGCACGCTGGCGCAGACGGTCGGTGCCGGGATCGTCGGCAACCCGCCGATCCTCTCCAACGTCGGTTCGGTGCGCGCCTACGGCATCGAGACCGCGCTGGAAGCCAAGATCGGCTACGGCTTCGGCGTCTACGCTTCGTACAGCTACAACGACTCGACCTATCGCGACAACGTAACGGTCGGCGGCGTGGTGCAGAACATCCGGGGCAAGCAAACCGTCGACACGCCCAAGCATCTTGCCAAGGCCGAGCTGACCTATGACAAGGGCATGTTCTTCGGTCGCGTCGGCGCGGATTATATGAGCCGCCGTTACTTCACCTATACCAACGACCAGTCGGTGCCCGACCGTGTCCTGGTCGACGCAACGATCGGTGCCCGCGTCACGATCGGCGACCGCAAGTTCGAAATCCAGGGCAACGCGACCAACCTGTTCGACAAGAAATATATCTCGACGATCGGGTCGAACGGTTTTGGCTATTCGGGCGACAACCAGACGCTGCTGGCGGGTGCGCCCGCCCAGTATTTCGTGACGATCAAGGCGGGGTTCTAAGCCAAGCCCGCCGGGGTGTGATTATCCCCTCGTCGTACCGCCGCCGCCCCGCTACACCCTGACGCAAACGATAAAAGGTCAGGGTGGATGCGGGGATTGCGGCGGGCGGCGGTCGGCTTGGGCGTGTTGCTATTGGGGCTCGGCCTCGCTCTTGCGGTGTGGGAGCCGCTGGTGGCGATCCGTGTAACGCCACCGCCCGCCCATCATTACGATAGCGTCATCGCCCGCGATCGCTTCGGCGTGCCGCATATCTTCGGCAAGACCGATCCCGATGTCGCGTACGGCGTGGCCTATGCCCATGCCGAAGATGATTTCGCGACGCTGCAGGAAGCGGTGGCGATGGCGCGCGGGCGGCTCGGTGCGCTGCAGGGCGCGGACGGGGCCAAGGTCGATTACACCTTGCGCCTGCTCGGCGCGCGCGAGACCGCGCACCGCGATTATGCGAAGCAGCCGGCCGATGTACGCGCCTTGCTCGATGCCTATGCCAGCGGGCTCAACGCTTATGCGCGGCGGCATCCGGGCGAGATCCGCCTCGCGCGGTTGTTCCCGGCCAATGGCGAGGACATTGCGACCGGCTTCGTGCTGCGCACCCCGTTCTTCTTCGGGCTCGACCAGACGCTCGGCGCATTGTCGGGCGACACCGCCTTGCCGCGGGAAAGCGCCGGGTCCGTGCCCGACAGCCCCGATCCGGCGGCGTTACCGGCGACGGGTGAAGCCATGCCCAACGGCTCGAACGCCTTTGTTGTCGGCCCGAAGCGCTCGGCCGATGGCTTCACCCGCGTCATCGCCAATTCGCATCAGCCGTGGAGCGGCCCGGTCGCCTGGTATGAACTGAGCGTGCAATCGGGCAGCGGCTGGCATTTTTCCGGCGCGACCTTTCCCGGCGTGCCCTTCCCGGTGCTCGGCCATAACGAACATCTCGGCTGGACCAACACCGTCAACCGCCCCGATCTGACCGATGTCTACAAATTGACGCTCGATGCCGATCGCACCCACTATCGTCTCGACGGTGCGTGGCGGCCGCTGCAGGCGCAGCGCGTGTGGCTGAAGGTGCGCTTCGGCCCGTTCGTGCTGCCGATCCCCAAAATGGCGTATCGCGCGGTGCAGGGGCCGGTGATCGTCAACAAAAGCGGCGCCTATGCGATCCGTTATGCCGGGGCCGACCAGCTCCGCATGATCGAGGAATATTACCGACTCACCCGCGCGCGCGACTTTGCCGAATGGCAGAAGGCGCTGGCGATCCAGGGCGTGCCCGCGACCAATTTTCTGTACGGCGATGCGCACGGTACTATCGCCTATTTTTACAATGCCAGCTTCCCCAATCGCAAACCGGGGTTCGATTACCGTCACGTTCTGCCCGGCGACACTTCGCGTGATCTGGCGTGGGGTACGGTGCCGTTCGCGCAGGTGCCGCGCAACGTGAACCCGGCCTCGGGCTTCCTCGTCAACGCCAACAACACGCCGTACCAAGCGGCAGGGGCGGGGTCCGAGCTCAATCCCGCGGCCTATTCACCGCTGCTCGGCATCGAGACCGACACCACCAATCGCGGCACGCGCGCGGTCGAGCTGATGGGCGCGCATCCCTCGATCAGCGCCGACGATCTGCGGCGCATCAAATATGATACCGGCATCAGCCGCATGAGCTGGGCGGCGCGCTGGTATGGCGACATCGCCCGCGTCGATCCGCATGGCGATGCGCAACTGGTACAGGCACAGGCGCTGCTCAAGCGGTGGAACTGGGATTTCGATGGCCAACATAGCGGGCAGGCGCTCGCCGCCATCCTGCTGCGCACGGGCCAGAAATGGCACTATCCGCGTCGCCCCGAGCTCGACCCGCGCGATTCGCTGGCCAAGGCGGCGGGGTATCTGCAACGGCATTTCGGCACGCTCGATCCGCCGCTCGGCACCGTGTTGCGCTTGCGGCATGGCGCGGTGGACTTACCGCTCGACGGTGGCCCTGACGTGCTGCGCGCCGCCTCGACCTGGGATGAAGCCGATGACGGGCGACTGGTGGTGAAGCATGGCGACAGCTTCATCATGTTCATGACCTGGGATAAGGCAGGCCGCGTCAGCTCGGACTCGGTGCAGCCTTATGGTGCGGCCACGACTCGGCCGCAGTCACCGCATTATGCCGATCAGGCCCCGCTGTTCGTCGCGCACAAAACCAAGCCGGTATTGTTCTGGCGCGAAGACCTCCGCAAGAAGATCGAGCGCGTCTATCGCCCGTGATCGCCGCCTCGCTCCCCAGGTCGACAGGAGAGAGTGCTGCCAGCCCCACGCTCCTCCCCTCCCTGAAAGGGAGGGGACTGAGGGGTGGGTCGGCCCGTGGTCGAACGTGACCTCCGCCATTGGCCGACCCACCCCCGACCCCTCCCTTGCAGGGAGGGGAGGAAGAAGCGCCTCAACGCGCGCCAGCAAGCACGCCCCACCGCCACCCCCTCAACGCAGCGATTGCTACGGCCAGAACAGTGCGATAGCCTGCTGACACAGTCCTATATTCACACACCATTTCCCAGGGGATCCATCGATGACCGTCAAGCTGTTCGCGCTCTCCGGCGTGGCGCTCGCCACGCTCGCCGTGCCCGCCGTCGCGCAGACTACGCCCAAGCCCGTGCCGGTCGCGGAATTGGTCAAGCAAGTCGATATTCCCTACAGCGAATTCCGCCTGGCCAATGGCCTGCGCGTCATCGTCAATACCGATCGCAAAGCCCCGGTCGTCGCGATCAGTGTGTGGTACAATGTCGGCTCGAAGTTCGAGCCCAAGGGTAAGACCGGCTTTGCCCATCTGTTCGAGCATCTGATGTTCAACGGCTCCGAGAATGCGCCGAAGGACTATTTCACCTATACCAAGGCGATCGGCGCGACCGATCTCAACGGCACGACCTATTTCGATCGCACCAATTATTTCGAGACGGTGCCGGTCGCAGCACTCGATCGCGCGCTGTTCCTGGAAAGCGACCGCATGGGCTATCTGCTCGGGGCGATCACGCCCGGTGTGGTCGATGAGCAGCGCGGCGTCGTGCAGAATGAAAAGCGGCAGGGCGACAATCAGCCGTTTGGCCTGATCGAATATAAGCAAGTCGAGACGCTGTTCCCCGCGACGCACCCTTATGGCCACACCACGATCGGATCGATGGCCGATCTCGATTCGGCGAGCGTCGAGGATGTGAAGACCTGGTTCCGCGGCCATTATGGCCCCAACAATGCCGTGCTGGTGCTGTCGGGCGATATTGACGAAGCCAAGGCCAAGCTGCTGGTCGAGAAATATTTCGGCGCGATCCCCAAGGGCCCGGAAAGCGTCGTCCCCGCCGCCGACGTGCCGACTTTGGCCGCGCCCAAGGTGGAAACGATCAAGGACCGCGTTGCCACCACGCGCATCTACCGCATGTGGGCGGTGCCGGGCCTCAACAACCCCGAAGCAGTGTCGCTGGACGTGACGGCCGGGGTGCTGGGCGGCCTCGCCAGCAGCCGTCTCGACAATGCGCTGGTGCGCAAGGAAAAGCTCGCGGTGCGCGTTTCGGCCAACAATGAGAGCTTCGCGCAGGTCGGCATGTTCGTGGTCAGCGCCGATGTGCGCCCGGGCGTCGATCCGGCGCTGGTCGCCAAGCGGCTCGACGAGATCATTGCCGATGTCATCGCCAACGGTCCGACTGCGGATGAAGTGCAGCGCGTTGCGACGCGCGACGCGGCGGCGCGCATTGCCGGGCTTGAATCGACCGGTGGTTTCGGCGGCAAGGCGGTCGCGCTCGCCGAAGGCGCGCTGTATGAAAACGATCCCGGCTTCTACAAGAAGCAACTGGCCGAACTCGCCGCGCAGACGCCCGCGCAAGTCAAAGCGGCCAGCGCCAAATGGCTGACGCGTCCGGTCTACGCGCTGACCGTCGTGCCCGGCGCGCGCGACGCGTATGTCGAGGCGACCCCGCCGACCAAGGTCGCCGCTGCGCCCGAGCCTGAATTTAAGGGCACGCGCGGCGCGCTCCCCGCGGTCGGCACCTTGTCGAGCCTGGTCTTCCCCAAGGTCGAGCATGCCAAGCTCAAGAACGGCATCGAACTGGTCTATGCCTATCGCAACGCCGTGCCGATCACCCAGGCGTCGATCAGCTTCGACGCGGGTGTCGCCGCCGATGTGCCGGGCAAGCTCGGCACGCAGGCGCTGACGCTCGACATGCTCGACGAAGGCACGCTCACGCGCGATTCGATCGCGATTGCCGAAGCCAAGGAGCGGCTGGGCGCGAACATCACCAGCGGATCGGGGCCCGATCGCACCGTTGTCGGCCTGTTCACGCCGAGCGCCAACCTTGCCGCTTCGACCGAATTGCTCGCCGATATCGTGCGGCATCCGAAATTCGACCCGGCGGAAGTCGCCCGCGTCAAGAACCAGCAGCTTTCGCGAATCTCCGCCGAGCTGACCAGCCCGCAGGGCCTGGCAACGCGCGTCTATCCCAAGCTGATCTACGGCGCGGCCTATCCCTACGCGAAGTCGTTCGGCAGCGGCGATGCGAAGGCGGTGGCCGCGCTGACGCGCGACGATCTGATTGCCTTCCAGCAAGCCTGGATCCGGCCCGACAAGGCCAAGATCTTCGTCGTCAGCGATCGTCCGCTGGCCGAAGTGAAGGCGGCGTTCGACGCGCGCTTTGGCGACTGGACGCCGACCGGCCCGGCGGGCGTCAAGGATTTCAGCGTCAAGGCCGCTCCGTCTGCGCCCAAGATCGTGCTGATCGACCGGCCCGATTCGCCGCAGTCGTTCCTCATCGCCGGGATTCCTACAAGCCTGGTCGGCACCGACGATCTGCTGCCGGTGATCACCGCCAACGACACGCTCGGCGGCGATTTCCTGTCGCGCGTCAACATGGACCTGCGCGAGGCGCGGCATTGGTCATACGGCGTCAACGGGTCGTTCCGCCGTGCCCAGCACGACACGCCCTATCTGCTCGGCACCGGGGTGCAGGCCGACAAGACCGGTGAATCGATCAAATCGCTGCGGACCGATTTTGCGGAGTTCCTGACCACCAAGGGCATTACTCAGGAAGAGTTTGATCGCACCATCACCGATGCGATCAGCTCGCTGCCGGGCAATTTCGAAACGTCGGGTGCCGTGCTTGGCGCTTTGCAGCAAAACGACCTCTACAAGCGTCCCGACAATTATTATGCGACGCTCCCGCAAAAATATCGTGCGATGACGGCAGCCGAGCTTGACGCTGCGGCACGCACGGCAATCGACCCGGCCAAAACCGTCTGGATCGTCGTCGGCGACGCGGCGAAGGTCCGTGGCCAGCTTGACAGCATCGGGTTGCCGGTTGAGGTGGTGCCCGCCGCATCCGTCGCGGATGCGCGCTGAAGATTCTTTGTCAGGAGAGAGATCATGGCTGCAATCGACGGAACCTGGGATACCATCGTCAAGTCGCCGCTGGGCGACCAGAAGGCCGTGCTGACGGTCAAGACCGACGGCGCTAGCTGGACCGGAAGCCAAGTCGGCGCGCAGGGCAGCGCCGAAATCACCGACGGCATCGTCGAGGGCGAGACGATCAAGTGGACGATGTCGATCGTCGTGCCGATGCCGATGACGCTGACCTGCGAAGCGACCGCCGATGGCGACACGCTGACCGGTTCGGTCGGCGCCGGCGCGTTCGGCAGCTTCCCGATGACGGGCACTCGCGCGGCCTGAGCCGTTCGCTTAACCGACACGAAAAAGGCCCGCGTTCCTTTCGGAGCGCGGGCCTTTTTTTGTTCCTCCCCGGCACGGGGAGGGGGACCATGAGCATTTAGCGAATGGTGGAGGGGGCTCGCCCCGCGCGCGGCATCCGTTGGATGTTAAATCACCGCCCCAGCCGCGTCACATGCCCCATCTTGCGCCCCGGCCGCGTCTCCTTGCCGTACAGGTGCAGATGCGCGCCCGGCTCGGCCAGGATCTCGGCCCAGCGGTCGGCGTCATGGCCGATCAGATTCTCCATCGCCACGGTCGGCGCGGTCAGGCCGGTGTCGCCCAGCGGCAGCCCGCAAATCGCGCGGATATGGTTCTCGAATTGCGAGCACACCGCGCCCTCAATCGTCCAATGCCCCGAATTGTGGACGCGCGGTGCCATTTCGTTGAACACCGGCCCATCGACGCCCGCAAAGAATTCGCACGCCAGCACCCCGACATAATCGAGCCGGTCGGCAATCCGCCCGGCCAGCGCCGCCGCCTCGCCCCAGCTCGCCGCCACTTCGGCCGGGGCAGGCAAGGTCGATCGTGCCAGCACGCCATCCTTGTGTTCGTTCCACGGCGGCGGATAGCTCACCATCTGCCCATCGCCGCGCCGCGCCAGGATGATCGAGAATTCATGGCTGAAGGCGACGAAGCCTTCCAGGATCGCCGGGCGCCGCCCGATCGCCTCCCACGCCGCCGCCACATCGCCGGGCGCGGTCAGGCGCACCTGGCCCTTGCCGTCATAGCCCATGCGCAGCGTCTTCAGGATCGCAGGCGTGCCGATTTCGGCCACCGCCGCCTCCAGCTCGGCGAGCGTCTCGACCTTGGCCCAAGGTGCGGTGCGCCCCCCAAGGTCGCGCACGAACGCCTTTTCGGTCGCGCGGTCCTGCGCCACGCCCAGCGCGGCGGGGGCGGGGTGGACCGGCACCTTGCCCGCCAAATAGTCGACCGGATCGAGCGCGATATTCTCGAACTCATAAGTGATGACATCGGCGGCCGCGGCGAATTCATCGAGCACGATGCGGCTGTGATAATCGGCGCGGGTGAAGCTGGACGCGGTCTGCGCCGCGACGGCTTCCTCATCGGGCGCGAGGATGCGGGTGTTGTAGCCAAGCTGCGCCGCCGCCACCGCGAGCATCCGCCCAAGCTGGCCGCCGCCCAGAATGCCGATGGTCGAACCGGGGGGAAGGGGGGTCATGAACGCGTCCTAATCCGTTCGGGCTGAGCCTGTCGAAGCCCAGCCTTTCTTGTCGGCGATTGACCAGAAGAACTGTCCTTCGACAAGCTCAGGACGAACGGAATTTATAAAATGCTCACGCCGGGTCGGTCGCCACGCTTTCGGTCTGTCGCGCGCGCCACGCCTGCAAGCGCTCGCTCAACCCCGCATCCGACAGCGCCAGGATCGCCGCCGCCAGCAGCGCCGCATTCTTTGCGCCCGCCTTGCCGATTGCGAGCGTCCCCACCGGAATCCCCGCTGGCATCTGGACGATCGAATAGAGGCTGTCGACGCCCTTCAGCGTCTTGCTTTCCACCGGCACGCCCAGCACCGGCAGATGCGTCAGCGCCGCCGCCATGCCCGGCAGATGCGCAGCACCACCCGCGCCCGCGATAATCACCTGGATCCCGCGCTCCGCCGCACCCCCGGCATAGTCATACAGACGCTGCGGCGTGCGGTGCGCCGACACCACCTTGCTTTCATGCGCCACCCCCAATTCGGCGAGCAGTTCGGCGGCATGGTGCATCGTCTCCCAATCGGAGGTGCTTCCCATGATGATGCCGACGACAGGGCGCGCGGCGGAGGTTTCGGGCGTGGCCATGCCGTTCGACTAGCGGTCCGCGCTGGGCAGGGCAACTCTCGCAAACGGTCCGTCGCGGAACTTGTGCGTCTCGGCGGGGGTTGGGGGCCCACTAGAACAGATCCCAAGGAGACCCCCCATGCACCGCAAGACCCAAGCGTCGATCGCCGCCCTCGCCGCCATGCTCGCTTTCGCCACCCCCGCTTTCGCCGAAGGCAAGCACGAGCGCGCCGAGGCCGCCATCGCCGAAGCCCGCGCCAAGATCGACGCCTCGGCCAAGGTCGGTGCGACTGCCGAGACCCCGCGCCTCCAGGCCGAAGCGCAGGCCGCCTTGCGCACCGCGCAGGAAGATCTCGCCAGCGGCCACAAGGAAGAGGCGATCGCCGCCGCGCACCACGCCAGCCAGCTCGCCGACACCGCGCTGGGTGAAGCGCAGCGCGCCCGCACCCAGAACGCCCGCGCCGTGACCGAAACTGCGCGCGATGCCGCCGCCGATGCGCAAGCGCAGGCCGCTGCCGCCAATGCCCGCGCCAACGCTGCCGAACAGGCCGCCGCCTCGGCATCGGCCGATGCCGCCGCCGCGCGCGCCACGCCCGTGGTCATCGCCGCCCCCGCAGCGCCTGCGCCGACCATGACGGTCACCACCGAAACCACCAAGACTGCGACCCCGGCCCCGGTTGCCGCCACCACGCACAAGGTAGTGCGCAAGACCGTGCGCCACGCCGCCAAGCACCCCGCACCGCGCGCGACCGAGAAGACCACCACCACCGTCACCACCGGCCAATAAGCCGGGGGCGGCCCGCCGCTATCGCTCGTTCAGATAGTAACGATCGGTGGCGGCAAGGCTGTCGTCCAGTTCATAAACGATCGGCTGCCCGGTCGGGATTTCCAGCGTGGTGATCTCGTCATCGGGAATGCCCGACAGATGCTTGACCAAAGCGCGCAGCGAATTGCCATGCGCCGAAATCAGCACGCGCTGCCCGGCGCGCAAGGCCGGCGCGATCCGCCCCTCCCAATAGGGCAGCACGCGCGCGATCGTATCCTTCAGGCTCTCGGTCGCGGGCACGGCGATCCCGGCATAGCGGCGGTCCTGCGATAGATCATAGGCGCTGCCCGGTGCCATTGGCGGCGGCGGCACGTCGAAGCTGCGGCGCCAGATATGGACTTGCGCATCGCCATATTCGGCGGCGGTCTCGGCCTTGTTGAGGCCGGTCAGCCCGCCATAATGGCGCTCGTTCAGCCGCCAGTCCTTTTCGACCGGCAGCCACAACCGCTGCATCTCCTCCAGCGCCAGGTTGAGCGTCTTGATCGCGCGCGTCTGCAGCGAGGTGAAGCAGAGGTCGAAATCGAGCCCCTTCTCCGCCATCAACCGCCCCGCCGCACGCGCTTCCTCGGCGCCCTTGGCGGTCACATCGACATCCCACCAGCCGGTGAAGCGGTTCTCGAGGTTCCAGTCGGACTGGCCGTGGCGGATCAGGACGAGGCTAGGCATAAGGCGCGGTCTCCTTTCCCGGCATCAGGCCGGGCGCAATGCCTCGCCGGGTATCCGCTCGCGGCGGCGCGATCAACAGGCGGGTTTGATGTCCCCGCGCAGAAGGGCGTTGAAGGTTTGCGCGCGACTTTATACGCGCACCCGATTGGTGCCTTCCATCGCCGCGCGCTCGGCCACTGCGCCCGGCACGTTGGATAAAAGGCAGATCGCCGGGATTTTGACTCGCCATGAATTATCGCCATTCCTTCCATGCCGGCAACAGCGCCGACGTCGTGAAGCACAGCCTGCTGATCGCGCTGGTGCGGGCCTTGCAGCAAAAACCGGGCGCGCTGACGCTGATCGACACCCATGCCGGCTGCGGTCTGTATGATCTTGGCGGCGCGGATGCCGGGCGCACCGGCGAAGCCCTGCAGGGCGTGCTGCGCGCCTTTGCCGACGCGAACCCCGTGCTGGACGATTATCGCGCCGCCGTGCAGGCGGTGAATGTCGGGGCCGAGCCGCATTTCTACCCCGGCTCGCCGCGCATTCTGGCGCAACTCCTGCGCCCGCAGGATTTTCTGATCCTGAACGAAAAACATCCCGAGGACGCCTATACCCTGCGCGGCGTGATGCGCGGCACCTCGGCTGCCGTGCATCAGCGCGACGCCTATGAACTGTGGCTGGCGCTGCTGCCACCGCGCACCGCGCGCGGCGTGGTGCTGGTCGATCCGCCGTTCGAGCAGACCGATGAACGCGACCGCATCACCGCCACTCTTGCGGCGGCACACCGCAAATGGGCGCATGGCGTGACGGTGATCTGGTATCCGCTGAAAGACCGCGCCACGCATTGGCAGTGGCGCGAGCAGGTCCGCAAGCTCGGCATCCCGAAATTGCTGCGGGTGGAGCATTGGCTGTACGATAGCGATCAGCCCGGAATCTATAATGGCGCGGGCCTGTATATCGTCAATCCGCCCTACGCCTTCACGCAAGCGCTCCCGCCGCTGCTGGAAGCCCTGCGCGCCGCGCTGGCGCCCGAGGGGCATGAAGGCGAGATCATCACCGATTGGCTGGGCGGGTAAAACAAACCCGCAGCGGCGCTTTCTTGCAATGGAGGAATGGCCGCACTGCAAGTGCCGCCGCCGTCAGTCCTCGGCGCGGCCGCGCAGGTAGCGCTGGAAATTATATCCGGACGTGACCAGAATATGCGCAAACTGTCGGCATAGCAGCCGGAAGTCCGCATCGAGCAGGCGGCTCTCATAATGATATCCGGGCGGTGGCGGCGGCATCGCGTCGGTGTCGGGTGCCTGGAAGCTGGCGACCAGCGCATAGCGATCGCCGTCGTCCCCCACCAGCTCCACCAGCGTGCCACCGGCCAGCAACGTCGTCTCGGTGCGGCGCTCGATCAATCCCCGCGACCAGCTTGTCGACGATTGCGAGGCATCGTCGCCCCCGGTTTCGTCGGCCGGGATCGGCTGGATCCAGAGGATGCGCGCGATCAGCAGGCAATCGATCGTCTGCTTCCCGGCGAGCAGCGTGAAGCGCCACGGAAACCCGGCGGGCGGCGTGCCGGGATAGGGAAAGAGTACCGCGGTCTGCGGCACGCCGTTCGTCCCGGGCTCGTCCTTTTGCAGATCGCTGGGCAGCTCGTGCGTCGAGAACGACACGCGGCTCGGCAACAGCGGATAGATATGATCCATATACGCCTGATAATTGTCGCCGGTATGGCTGTAGATATAACCACCAGGAAAACTCGGGTGCTGACGAAACTCCTGGTTGAAGCCGCCTTGTGGTACAGTCATCGGTAGCAGCATCCGGATTTCTCCCAAAAATTGTTTTGAGATCACAGTGCTTCATGCACGACCATTCTGTCTCGGTCGCGGGATAGACAATATCTGGTTATTCTTTACAGGATCAGAACTATTCGATCAAGTCGATACGCGTGGAGATCGAACGCGACGCGTGACGCCGGTCACTCTGTCCGGCGAAAAGAGCGGCTGTCGGTTATGGCACGATCATGCCTAGCGCTGGCCGGCCAGCCCGGCGAACAGGCATCTGACCTGGCGCTGGCGGTGCCTGCCGATCGGTGTCAGATCGCCCGAGGTCAGCTCGACGCGCAGGCGGTGGAGACAATAACAAGGTGCTCCCCAACCCAACGCCTGGCCACTGGGCCCTCGCGTTCGCTAGTGACGCGCCAAGGTCGGGGCCTCAAATCCCGTCAATCATCCCCGCCAGCACCTCCAAACACGCATGCGCCAAGGTCTTCGATCGCTTGCCCGACCAGCCGAATTCGGCATCGGCATTGGCGTCATGGTCCTTGAACGGCATTTCCAGCGTCATCGACACCGCGCCAAAGCGCTCGGCCGATTGGTTGGTCGACATCGACAGGTTGGCGCGGCCGGGGGCTGCCTTTTCGTACCCGCGCTCGGTCTGGAAATCGGGCGTGTGCGCGGCCAGCCGTTTGCCGAAATCATAGAATTTCGCGCCCAGCGCATCACTCCAGGAGGGGATGCCCTCAAACCCTGCCAGGAAATTGGCGGGGATCGCTTCGTCGCCATGCACGTCCATCGCAAAGGCGACGCCGGTTTCGTCCATTGCGCTGCGCACACACAGCACTTCGGGGCTGCGCGCAGGGGTCGGCGTGTCCCATTCGCGGTTGAGGTTCACGCCTGCCGCATTGGTGCGCAAATGGCCGCGAAAGCTGCCATCGGGGTTCATATTGGGCACGCAGTGGAAGGTCGCCTTGTCGCGCAGTGCTTGCGCGGTCGCGTTGGCCGGGTCGGTCAGCCATTCCAGCGCGCCTTCCATCCACCATTCGGCCATGCTCTCGCCGGGGTGCTGGCGGGCATAGAGCCAGACATGCTTGGGGCCGGTGCCAAGCTCCAGGCAATCGATCGCGCGCCCGTCGAGCGACTGGCCGAGCTCACGGTGGGTGACACCCGGCTGGAGCGCGATCCGCGCGACCAGCGCGTCATGCTGCTCCAGCGTATAGGGCTGAAAGTAGGCGAACCACACCAGCTCGCTCGTCCCCGTCCATTCGAATTCCAGCACGCCGTCGACATAGCGCGTCGGGATCATCCGCCAGTTCTGCCGGTCGGTGCTGGCGCGCACCTTGTAGCCCGGCCAGCCGAACGGATAGGCCGATTCGCTGGCATTCAGGATGCGCAAGGTGACGGTCCGCCCCTTGGCTCCGGCCACGCGGAAGTGGAACCATTGGAAGAAGTCGGACAGGTGATCCCGCGCGATGGTGAGGTTCACCTGGTCGCCGTCGATGCCGGCGACCAGGATGTTTCCGCTGTCAAAGGCGGCGTTGACGGAGATGCTCATTTCACCGTGATAGTGCGCCCCGATTCTCCGGGGAAGCCCAGGAACAGCGCGCGCGCCAATTTCGTGGCGGCGGGGCCGGTCTGCGCATCGGGTGCGGCACCGTCGGCGGTCGTCTGGGCGTGGCCTTCCCAGATCACCGTGCCATCGCTGCGGCGGCGGATCTGCACGGCGAGGTCGGTCAGCACGATCGTGCGATAGCGCGGCTTGCCGATCGGGAAGGAGATCGCGCCGCCCAGCCCGACGCCACCGCCATAGCCACCACCGCCACCGCCCAGGCCGACGCTGACACCGCTGCGGCTGCCACCCGGCGACGGGGCGGGGCGGTTGGTGCGCGTGAAGCTGACGACCGCAGCATATTGCGGCGCGGCCCCGGTCGCGGGCACGGTGAAGCCGTGGGTCAGCGCCTCGGTTTCGACGGCGGCGGCATAGGTCTTATATTCCAGGCTGTCCTGATCGCGACCGGGCATCGCCTCGACCGTCAATGTGCCGGTTTCGAGCGGCGCGCCGAGGTGGAAGCGCGTCACTTCGACGGGCCCGCTCTTGCCGGTCGTCGTGCAGCCTGCCAGCGCGCCCGCTCCGACGACCATCGTCGCCAATGCCAAACCCATAGTCCGCTTCATGCCAGTTTTCCTCGTACGCGCTTGTTGCAGGGGTGTAACGCTTCGACCCGGCCCCCGTGTCCGTTGTATCGATGTTCCGCAGCGGTGTCCCGCATATGTCCGGCGCGCTCTATACTTGACTTGGGGGCATCCCGACCATATGCGCAGCCGCTCTTTTCCACATTCCAGAATTTGCAAAGCGAATCGATCATGAAGATCCGCAATTCCCTGAAGTCGCTCAAGGGCCGTCACCGCGATAACCGCGTGATTCGTCGTCGTGGGCGGACCTATGTCATCAACAAGACCAACCGTCGCTTCAAGGCACGCCAGGGCTGATCGCCCGCCATGGGTAGCACGAAGGCCGTCATTTTCGATGTCGGCAATGTGCTGTTCCACTGGGATCGCCACGCGATCTATGAGCGCCTGATCGAGGATGATCAGGCGCTTCGTGCATTCGTGGACGATGTTGTCTCGCTCGACTGGCATGCCCAGCACGATCTCGGCGTTTCCTTTGCCGAGACGTCGGCAGAGCTGCGCGCGCGTTTCCCGCAGCATGCCGCGCTGATCGACGTTTACGGTCCGCGCTTCAACGATTCGCTGCAACGCGAAGTGCCCGGCGTCGTCGCGATTCTCAAATCGCTGGATGCAGCGGGCGTACCGCTGTTCGCGATCACCAATTTCCACGATGATTTCTTCGCCGCCTTCCGCGCGACCCGGCCCGACGTGTTCGGCCGCTTCCGCGACATCGTCGTGTCGGGCGAGGAAAAGCTGATCAAGCCCGATCCGGCCATCTACACGCTCGCGCTCGATCGCTTCGGCGTTGCGGCAGCGGATGCGGTGTTCATCGATGACAGCGCCGCCAATATCGACGCGGCCAATGCGCTCGGCATCACCGCTTTGCTGTTCATCGATGCCGCGACGTTGCGCGGCGATCTCGCAAAGCTCGGCCTGTCGGCCTGATTGCACGGCACCGCGCGGTTCGCGTGTACCCTCGGCCCCCCGCTTTCGCGGGGGCCCGGTCGAACGTTAAATATAGTCCTTCAATTCATCGCCGATGATCCGCACGACGTGCAGCACATTGGTCGATCCCGGCGTCTTGAACGGCACGCCCGCGATGATGATGACGCGGTCGCCCGCCACCGCCAGCCCGTGGCGCAGCGCCATGCGCTTGGCCTTGGCCACCATTTCCTCGAACGATTCGACGTCCTTGGTGTGGACGGCATAGGCCCCCCACAGCAGCCCGGCGCGACGCGCGGTTTCGAGGTTGGGGGTCAGCACCATCAGCGGCACGCCGGGCCGCTCGCGCGCGACGCGGCGCGCGGTCGAGCCCGAGGCGGTGAAGCAGATGATCGCGGCGGCATCGACCGTGTGCGCGATGTTCTTGGCGGCTTCCGACAAAGCGTCGGCGGTGGTCGGGTCGGAGCGGATAACGGTGAAATGGATGCGCTCGCCATGCGTAGGGTCGCGTTCGACCGCCTCGCCGATCGCGTTCATCATCGCGACCGATTCGGTCGGCCATGCGCCCGCGGCGCTTTCCGCCGACAGCATGATCGCGTCGGCCCCGTCGTAAATCGCCGTCGCGACGTCGGACACTTCGGCGCGGGTGGGGGAGGGCGAGGTGATCATCGATTCGAGCATCTGCGTCGCCACCACCACCGGGCGGCCGAGACGGCGCGAAACTTCGATGATGCGCTTCTGCAAAGGCGGCACGCTCTCGGGCGGCAGCTCGACGCCAAGGTCGCCGCGCGCGACCATAACCCCGTCACATGCCTCGACAATTTCCTCGAGCCGGTCGATCGCCGAGGGCTTTTCGATCTTGGCGAGAAGGGCTGTCTTGCCGCCGATCAGCTTGCGCGCCTCGGCCAGATCCTCGGGCCGCTGCACGAAGCTCAAGGCGATCCAGTCGACGCCCTGGTCGACCGCAAAGGCCAGGTCGCTGCGGTCCTTTTCGGTCAGTGCCGCCATTGGCAGCACCACGTCGGGCACGTTCAGCCCCTTGCTGTTGGACAGCGCGCCGCCGACCACCACTTCGGTAACGATCGTGTCGGCGGTGTGGCTGGTCACGCGCAGCACCAATTTGCCGTCGTCGAGCAGCAGCCGCGCGCCCGGTTCGATCGCCGCAAAGATTTCCTTGTGCGGCAGTTCGACGCGGGTCGCGTCGCCCGGCGTGGGGTCGCGGTCGAGCGTGAAGGTCTTGCCTTTTTCCAGCGTGACTCGACCGCCTTCAAACTTGCCGACGCGCAGTTTTGGCCCCTGCAGATCGGCGAGGATGGTCGACGGGCGGCCGTATTTTTCTTCCAAGGCGCGGATCGCCTGGATCACCGCGACCTTCGATTGCTGGTCGCCATGGCTCATATTGACGCGAAACGCATCGGCGCCCGCTTCGAACAGCGCGGCGATCATTTCGGGGGTGCTGCTTGCGGGACCGAGCGTCGCGAGGATGCGGACCTTGCGCGAACGCGGGGCTATTGCCTGTGTCATGAAATCATTCTCGCCCTGGGGATGGCTTGTGCGCGTGATGCTCTAACCCCTATTTCCGCCCGATCAACCGTGGAGCGATGATAATGGCCGATTTGGAGACTCTTGATGATGCCGTGGCGGCGGCGGCGTTCCGGCGGCTGGTGCGGCATCTGCGCCACCGCGAGGATGCGCAAAACATTGATTTGATGGGGCTTGCCGGCTTCTGCCGCAACTGCCTGTCGGACTGGGTGGAGGAAGCCGACGGCACGATCACCAAGGACGCCGCGCGCGAAGTGATTTACGGCATGCCCTATGCGCAGTGGAAAGCCGCGCATCAGAGCGAGGCGACCCCCGCGCAGTTGGAGCGGATGCGCCAAAGCGTCGCGAAGAATGCGTGACGGCGCGCGCGCGCTGTCCTAAAGCGCGCCCCTTTCAGTGATTCACATTCAGGGAACAACGCCGTGAGCGACATCATCGCCGCCGACCAACTCCGCCTGCTGATCGAGCGCATCGAGCGCCTCGAAGAGGAAAAGAAGGGCATCGCCGACGACATTAAGGACGTGTACGGCGAAGCCAAATCGACCGGCTTCGACGTCAAGACCATCCGCACCATCGTCCGCCTGCGCAAGATGGAAAAGCATCACCGCGACGAGGCCGAGGCGCTGCTCGAGACGTACAAGCAGGCGCTCGGGCTAGACTGAGGCACCACCAACATTGAGCGGGGACCACAAACGCCTTAAGGGGTCCCCGCAAAGTACCACTTTGCGGGGTAAGCATGGCAGGCCATTCCAAATATAAGAACATCATGTACCGCAAGGGCGCGCAAGATAAGAAGCGCTCGGGCATGTTTTCCAAGCTCAGCCGCGAAATCACCGTCGCCGCCAAGATGGGCTTGCCCGATCCGGACATGAACCCGCGCCTGCGCATGGCGATCAACGCCGCCAAGGCGCAGTCGATGCCCAAGGACAATATCCAGCGCGCGATCGACAAGGCGTCGAAGGGCGACACCGAGAATTACGAGGAAATCCGCTACGAAGGCTTCGGCCCCGGCGGCGTTTCGCTGATCATCGAGGCGCTCACCGACAACCGCAACCGCACCGCCACCAACGTGCGCACCGGCATGGCCAAGAATGGCGGCAACCTCGGCGCATCGGGCTCGGTCAGCCATGCGTTCGACCGGATGGGCCTGATCTCCTATCCGGCGTCCGCGGGCGATGCCGAAAAGGTGTTCGAGGCAGCGCTTGAGGCCGGTGCCGAGGACGTGCAGTCGAGCGAGGAGGGCCATGAAATCTGGACCTCGAACGAATCGCTGCACGAAGTCGTGACGGCGCTCACCCCGGTGCTGGGCGAACCCGAAGGCGCCAAGCTCGCCTGGCGGCCGCAGACCATGGTCGAAGTCAGCGAGGAGGACGCGGTAACGTTGTTCAAGCTGATCGACGTGCTCGACGACGATGATGACGTGCAGACCGTGTGGGGCAATTACGAAGTGTCCGACGCGATCCTCGAGAAACTCGGCTGACCGTCTTTCCCCTCCCGCTTGCGGGAGGGGCTAGGGGAGGGCATGGCTTCCCCGTGTTGCAATGGTCCCTCCTCTCGCTGAGCCTGTGCTCACGCGAAGCCGCAAAGCCGCGAAGCGGGATCCGGTTCGCGCGGAGCCGCGGAGGCGCGGAGACGGTGCAACCAGCATCCACAGACAGTTCCCTCCCGTCATGCCGGGCTCGTGCCGGCATCCACCGTGCCGCTTATCCTGTGGGCGATGGTCTCGGCGATCGGTGGACCCCGGGACAAGCCCGGGGTGACGCCGCGCGCGCGGTCCGTGAACCCTCTCCGCGTCTCCGCGCCTCCGCGCGAACACCCTTCTTTGCGCCTTCGCGGCTTCGCGTGGAGTCTTCCCAAATGCTGACCCTGAACAGTCGCCCGATCTGTTCACGCGAAGGCGCGAAGACGCGAAGTGAAAATAGGTTCGCGCCGAGGCGCGGAGGCGCGGAGATGCTGCGCCGCGTGTCGACCGCCAGTCCCCTCCCGTCATGCCGGGCTCGTCCCGGCATCCACCGCGCCGCTTATCCTGCGGCCGATGGTCTCGGCGATCGGTGGACCCCGGGACAAGCCCGGGGTGACGGGGAGTGCGTCGCAAACGCACTTTCTCCTCTTTCCTCTCCGCGCCTCCGCGTCTCCGCGCGAACACCCTTCTTCGCGGCTTCGCGCCTTCGCGTGGACCCAAAACCATGCTGATCCTCGGCCTCGACCCAGGCCTCGGCATCACCGGCTGGGGCCTGATCCGCGCCGAGGGCAACCGGCTCAGCCATGTCGCCAATGGCAAGCTCAAGACCGACACCGCCGCGCCGCTCCCGCGCCGCCTCGCGCATCTCGACGCGATGTTGAGCGCGCTGCTGATCGATCACGCGCCCGATGCGTGCGCGGTCGAGGAAGTGTTCGTCAACGCCAACCCGCAATCCACGCTGAAGCTCGGCCAGGCGCGCGGCGTGGTGCTGTGCGCGGGCGCGCGCGCCGGGCTCGATGTCGGCGAATATGCCACGCGGCTCATCAAGAAGGCGGTGGTCGGCGTCGGCGGCGCGGAAAAGGTGCAAGTCCATGCGATGGTCAGCCGCTTGCTGCCCGGCGTAAAGATCGACGGCCCCGATGCGGCGGACGCGCTGGCGGTGGCGATCTGCCACGCGCACCATCTGGCGAGCGCGCGGCGCATGCCCTGATTGCGCCCTCCGATTTCGCTTTCCTACCCCGTCCTGTTCCGGTTACGTACCACGCGTGCCCGTTCCTTTCGCCTCCCACTCCGCACCCGCCCGGTCGCCGTCCGCCGCCTGCCCTGCAAAAGCGTTTGCGGGGGCAAAAAGGCGGGGACGTAGTGTGGACTTTGTGGACTTCCGCGGCGATTCTGGCACCGCTTATGCCAGGAACGGGCGGCCGCGATGATCGCGCATTTGAAGGGCCGCCTCGATGCGACCGGGCTCGATCATGCCGTGGTCGATGTCGGCGGCGTCGGCTATCTCGTCGGCTGCTCGTCGCGCACGCTGAGCGCGATCGGCCCGGTCGGCGAGGCGGTGATGCTCCACACCGAAATGCTGGTCGCCGAAGACTTTATCCGCCTGGTCGGCTTCGCGACCGCCTCGGAGCGCGACTGGTTCCGCTTGCTCACCGGCGTGCAGGGCGTGGGCGCACGCGTCGCGCTGGCGATCCTGTCGGCGCTCGACCCCGCCGATCTGTCGCGCGCGATCGCCGCGCAGGACAAGGCGATGGTCGCCCGCGCCAATGGCGTGGGGCCAAAACTCGCCGAACGCATCGTGCGCGAATTGAAGGACAAGATCGGCGGCGTCGCCATCGGCAGCGCGGGCGTAACGGTGGCCCCGGTCGGCGCGGGCGCGGATGCGGTCTCGGCGCTGCTCAACCTCGGTTTCCGCCCCGCCGAAGCCAGCGGCGCTGTCGCCGCGGCGGAGGAGGAACTGGGCGCTGGCGCGACGCTGGATGCGCTGGTGCGCCTCGCCCTGCGCAAGGCGGCGAAGTGACCAGCCGCCGGTGCGGGCGCTACACGATCGCCGTCGGCAAGGCCTTGCCCGCAAAGTGCGCGTCGAGATTGGCCAGCACCAGCGCCTCCATCGCGGCGCGGCCCTCGATCGTGGCGCTGCCCTGATGCGGGGCGAGCACGACCTGCGGCATCGCTTTCAGGGCGTCCGGCACCCGCGGTTCGTCGGCGAACACGTCCAGGCCTGCGCCGGCGATCACGCCCTGCTCCAGCGCGGCGATCAGCGCGGCTTCGTCCACCAGACTGCCGCGCGCGATATTGATCAAAACGCCACCGCGCCCCAGCCGTTCGAGCACCCCCGCATCGACAATGCCCTCCGTCGCGGCCCCGCCCGGCGCGGCGAGGATCAGCACGTCGCTCGCCTCGGCCAGCGCAGCGATGTCGGGCACGAAACGCCACGGCAGCTCCGGCTTGGCGTGGCGCGCGGTATAGAGGATTTCGCCCCCGAACGGCGCGGCCCGCCGCGCGATCGCCTGGCCGATCATGCCCAGCCCGAAGATGCCGATCGCGCGCCCGCTTGCGCGCCGGCCGAGCGGCACGCCCCAGCCGCCACCGCGCACCACCGCATCGTTGGCGGCCACCCGCCGCTCGACCGCCAGCCACAAGGCGATGGCGAGATCGGCGACATCCTCGGTCAGCACGTCGGGCGTGGTGGTCACGCGCACGCCGCGCGCCTTAGCTGCCGCCAGATCGATGCGATCATGCCCGACACCATGGATCGCGACGATTTCGAGTGCGGGCAACGTGGCGATCATCGCAGCGTCGAGCCGCGTCATCCCGCCACCGACGATCGCGCGCGTCGTAACCGGCGGCGCATCGCGGTGCAGCGTGAAGCGCGCCTCCAGCGCGGCGATCAGGCTGGGTGCCAGCGGCGAGGCGACGAACAGATCGGGCAGGGCAGTCATGTCGCTCCCTTAGCCGCTGTGCCTTGCCGCGCCCAGCCACCGCACGCTATCGCCCTATCATGACCGACGACCGCCTCCTCACCCCCGCCCGCACGGCCGAGGACGTCGACGCCGCGCTGCGCCCGAAGTCGCTCGATGATTTCGTGGGACAAAAGGCGGCGCGCGAGAATCTGCGGATCTTCATCAGCGCGGCGCGTGCGCGCGGCGATGCGCTGGATCATGTCCTGTTCTTCGGCCCGCCGGGCCTGGGCAAGACCACGCTGGCGCAGATCGTCGCGCGCGAAATGGGCGTTGGCTTCCGCGCCACTTCGGGCCCGGTGATCGCCAAATCGGGGGATCTCGCCGCCTTGCTCACCAATCTCGAAGATGGCGACGTGCTGTTCATCGACGAGATCCACCGTCTGCAACCGGCGGTCGAGGAGGTGCTTTATCCCGCAATGGAGGACCGCGCGCTCGATCTGATGATCGGCGAGGGGCCGAGCGCGCGCTCGGTACGGATCGATTTGCCGCGCTTCACGCTGATCGGCGCGACGACGCGGCAGGGCTTGCTCACCACGCCGCTTCGCGATCGTTTCGGCATTCCGGTGCGGCTGTCTTTCTACACGGTCGAGGAATTGACCAGCGTGGTCACGCGCGCGGCGGGGTTGCTCGGCCTCGCCATCTCGCCCGATGGCGCGACCGAGGTGGCGCGGCGTTCGCGCGGCACGCCGCGCATCGCCGGGCGGCTGTTGCGGCGGGTGCGCGATTTTGCCCATGCCGCCGGGCAGACCCAAGTCGATGCGCGCGCCGCCGATGCCGCGCTCAACCGGCTGGAAGTGGATCGGCTCGGGCTCGACGCGATGGACCGGCGCTATCTGATGATGATCGCCGACATTTATCGCGGTGGCCCGGTCGGCGTGGAGACACTCGCGGCCGGCCTCAGCGAACCGCGCGACACGGTCGAGGAAGTGATCGAGCCCTATCTCATCCAACTCGGCCTGATCGCGCGCACCGCGCGCGGGCGCTGCCTCAATGCAGGCGGGTGGAAGCATCTCGGCCTCACCCCGCCAGAAGGCGCGCAGGAAAGCCTGTTCGACGTTTAAAACTCCCCTCCCACTTGTGGGAGGGGCTGGGGGAGGGCAGCGTGAACGGGGAAACGGCACGTACACAAAGCCCCCCCCCTAACCCCTCCCGCACGCGGGAGGGGGATAAGAAAGCGTCCCCCAAACAAATCTTGTGCGGCGCACGATAGCCAAGCCCTGCACCAATCTGTTAGCCGGGTACCATGCCAAGCGCCGCCGCCTCCGCCCGCGAAATTCTCCGTCGTCTGCACGACGTGATGGCGTCGCGCACGCCCGCGCAGGCCAAGCTCAATGCAGTGGTCAACATCGTCGGTGAGGCGATGGTGAGCGAGGTCTGCTCGATCTACCTGCTGCGCGAGGGCGTGCTCGAACTCTATGCCACGCGCGGGCTGGCGCAGGAGGCGGTGCATGTCACCAAGCTGGCGCTCGGCGAAGGCCTGGTCGGCACGATCGCGCAGACCGTCGAGATGCTCAATCTCGACGAAGCGGCGAGCCATCCTGATTTCGTTCACAATCCCGAAACCGGCGAGGAAAAGTTCCGCAGCTTTGCCGGCGTACCGATCATCCGGCGCGAACGCGCGGTGGGGGTGCTGTCGGTCCAGCATGTCGACCCGCGCAAATATGACGAGGTCGAGATCGAAGCGTTGCAGACCGTGGCGATGGTGCTGAGCGAACTGATCGCCAATGCCGAACTGGTCGACGCCAGCGGTGCCGCGACGATGCGCCCGCAATCGACCGCGCCGATGCGCATCGCCGGGCTGAAGCTCGTCGACGGCATGGCGAGCGGGTATGCCGTGTTCCATCAGCCGCGCGTCCATGTCGAACATATCGTCGCCGAGGATACCGAGGCCGAGCGCCACCGCGTCTATGCCGCGTTCGACAAGATGCGCGAGCAGATTGAGCGCATCGCCGCGCAAGCCGAGTTCGGCGTCGGCGGCGAGCATGAAGAGGTGCTCGAGACCTATAAGATGTTCGCTTATGATGAGGGCTGGGCGCGGCGCATCAACGAAGCGATCGATTCCGGGCTGACGGCGGAAGCCGCGATCGAGCGCGTGCAGCAGCGCACCCGGATGCGGATGCGCCAGATCGACGATCCCTTGCTGGCCGACCGGATGCACGATCTTGAGGATCTCTCGAACCGGCTGTTGCGGATCGTCTCGGGGCAAATGGGCACCGCCGCGCAAATGGGCTTGCGGCAGGACACCATCCTGATCGCGCGCAATCTGGGGCCGGCCGAACTGCTCGAATATGATCGGCGGCGGCTGAAGGGCGTGCTGCTCGAAGAAGGGTCGCTGACGGCGCACGTCACCATCGTCGCCCGTGCGATGGGCGTGCCGGTGCTTGGCCGGGTGCGCGACGTGCGGCGGCTGATCGGCGAGGGCGATCTGCTGTTGCTCGACGTGACTGCGGGCAATGTGTTCGCGCGCCCCTCGGCAGCGATGGAGGAAGCGTTCGAGACCGCCCTCGAACTGCGCCAGAAACGCCGTGCGGTGTTCGCTGCGCTGAAGAGCGAGGCGCCGGTCACCAAGGACGGGCACCGGCTGACGGTGATGGTCAATGCGGGCTTGCGCGATGACGTGTCGGCGCTCGACGTGACCGGTGCCGACGGCATCGGCCTGTTCCGCACCGAATTCCAGTTCCTCGTCTCCGCCACCTTGCCCTCGCGCGAACGCCAGCAGCGGCTGTACCGCGACGTGCTCGATGCAGCGGGCGATCGACCCGTGGTGTTCCGCACGGTCGATATCGGCGGCGACAAGGCGCTGCCCTATCTCAACAAGGAAGATGCCGACGAGGAGAATCCGGCGATGGGCTGGCGCGCGCTGCGCCTCGCGCTCGAACGCGGCGGTTTGATGAAGGTCCAGGCGCGCGCGCTGCTGGAGGCCGCTGCCGGGCGCACGCTCAACGTGATGTTCCCGATGGTCAGCGAACCGTGGGAGTTTGACGAGGCGCGCGCTTTGTTCGAGGCGCAGCGCGACTGGCTGGGTGCGCGTGGCAAGAAGCTGCCGACCGAGATCCGCTATGGCGCGATGCTGGAAGTGCCGGCGCTCGCCGAACAGCTCGACTTGCTGCTGCCCAACATCGCGTTCCTCTCGGTCGGCACCAATGATCTGACGCAATTCCTGTTCGCCGCCGATCGCGCCAACCCAAAGCTCGCCGAACGTTATGATTGGCTGAGCGCCGCGATCCTGCGCTTCCTGCTCAAGCTGGTCGAGCCAACGCGGGCGGCGGGCGTGCAGTTGACCGTCTGCGGCGAAATGGGCGGCCGTCCGTTGGAAGCGATGGCGCTGATCGGGCTCGGGATCGACCGCCTGTCGATCACCCCCGCCGCGGTCGGCCCGATCAAGGCAATGGTGCGCTCGCTCGATCGCGCGGCGTTGACGGCGCATATGGTGGCGCTGCTCAAGGCCCCTCCGCGCGATATGCGCGGCGCGCTTTTGGCCTGGGCGACCGAAAACGGCGTTGAACTGGCGTGATCGGGCGATGGAGGATGCGACAGGGCGTTGACTTGTCTGCCCCCCTTTGTGAGACACGATTGCAGGGCAGGACAGAGATTGGGCCGCACCCATCCTGCCGGAGAGACGCATGACCGATCCGTTACCGTCCGAAGAGGCGACGCTGTTCCCCAAGACTGCCGGGGAAAAGCTGCGCGAAGCGCGCGAGGCGCAGGGCTTGTCCCTCGCCGAGATTGCGGCGCGGACGCGCGTGCCGGTGCGCCAGCTCGAGGCGATCGAACTCGGCAATTATGCGACCTTGCCCTCGATCACCTATTCGGTCGGTTTCGCCAAGGCCTATGCCCGCGCGGTCGGGATCGACGAAGTTGCGATCGCGCGCGAGGTGCGCGGTGCCAGCGATCAGCCCAATGCGGTGCGCCGCACCGAATATGAAGCCTATCAGATCGACGAACCCTCGCGCGTGCCGACGCGGGGACTGGCCATCGCGACCTTGTTGGTGGCGATCGTGCTGCTGGTTGGGGTCGGGGTGTTTTACGGCACCAACCTGTTTCACGGTGAGGAGAGCGTTCTGCCAGCCCCCGCTGCGGAACCAAGCACGGCGGTTGCGACTGCGCCGACGGCAACGCCCGTCGCTGCCGCACCGTCGGGCGCAGTGGTGCTGACCGCGACCGACGAAGTCTGGCTGAAAGTGTATGACAAGGCTGGAAAGACCTTGTTCATCGGCACGATGAAGGCCGGGGACACCTATGCGGTGCCCGGCGATGCTGTCGGCCCGATGATCAATGTCGGGCGGCCGGATAAAGTGCAGGTGACGGTGGGCGGAACGCAGGTCGCGCCGCTTGGCGATGGCAAGGTTGCGATCAAGGACGTCCCGATCGATGCGGCGACGCTCGGTGCGCGCGGCGCGGCACAGCCTGATCAGGGTGCGGCGGCATCCCCGTCGCCCACCGCGCCAACGCGTGCGGCGTCGCGGAGCACGGCAAGCCCCGCCGCGCATCGCGATCGTGCGGGTTCGGCCTCGGTCGAGCCGCCGCTCAATATCGCTGCACCCGCACCCGTCGCCCCGGAGCCGACCGGGCCCACGCCGGGCGCGACGCCGAAACCATGATCGTCTGCGCAATGGCGATGTTCGTTGCGCGATTTTTATTTACACCGGGGGGTGTCGAATGCGCACGTATCTGATCTCTGCACTGGTCGTGGCTGGAACCGCCCTGGCCCCCCAACCCGCGTTTGCCCAGCGCACGACCGGCGCTGCAATTGAGGGTCGGGTGGACCGGCTCGAAGGCGAGATGCGCGCGGTGCAGCGCAAGGTCTTTCCGGGCGGAAGCGGGCAATATGTCCAGCCCGAGAACCAGCCGACCAACCCGGACACGATCCTGTCGGGCTCGCCCACCAGCCCGGTCGCGGACCTGACCGCGCGCGTCGATTCGCTGGAAACGCAGTTGCGCGGCATGACCGCGCAAATCGAGACCAATCAGCATCGCCTGCAACTGGTCGAGGGGCGACTGAAGACGCTTGAAGCCAATGCAGCGGCTGCCGCTGCCGCAGCGGCGGCCGCAGCAGAGCCCGCACCGATCCAGTCGCCCGGTGCGGACGATCGCCCCACTCCGGTACGCCCCGCAGCGGACCGCCCCTCCGACAAACCGACGGCGGCCAGGCCAGCCCCGACCAAGGGCGGTGTGACCCCGCCGCCGGTCGTGCGCACGGTTGTTGCGAAGGATCCCGAACGCGGGGCGAAGCTCGCCGCGATCGATCGGCCGGACACGGGGGACGCTGCCGAAGACACCTATCTCTACGGCTATCGGCTGTGGGCGGCCAAGCTGTATCCTGAGGCTGAGGCGCAGTTCACCATCGTCACCACCAAATTCCCGACCCACAAGCGCGCGAGCTATGCGCAGAATCTGCTGGGTCGGTCGTATCTGGAAGATGGCAAGCCGTCGCTCGCCAGCCTTGCCTTTTACGACAATTACAAGAAGTGGCCCGATGGCGACCGCGCGCCCGAAAGCCTTTATTATCTGGCTCAGGCACTGGTGAAACTCGACAAGCCCGCCGCACAAGTGTGCAAGGTCTATACCGAGCTGACGCGGACTTACGGTGCCAAGGTCGATGCCGACCCCAAGATGAAGGCCGGCGTCGCCAAGGGCCGCGCGGCGGCCAATTGTTCGTGAGATGAGCATGCTCGACCGGGCAGCGGTCGAGCGGTTCGGCGGTGATCTTGCGCAGGTGCTGGGCGGTGTCGTCCCGCCCGGTGCGCCGATCGCGCTGGCGGTGTCGGGCGGGCCCGACAGCATGGCGATGCTCGCGCTCGCGGCGGCGGCCTTTCCGGGGCAAGTCCATGCCGCCACGGTCGATCACCGCTTGCGCGCCGCCGCTGCTGCGGAGGCGCGGATGGTTGCCGATTGGTGTGCCGACGCTGGCGTGCCGCACACCACGCTGGTGGTGGCAGAGCTGATCGGCCCAGCTTCGGTACAGGCGCACGCGAGGGCGGTACGCTATGATTTGCTGGTACGTTGGGCGGTTGAGATCGGCGCGCGCTGCCTTGCCACCGCGCACCATGCCGATGATCAGGCCGAAACCTTCCTGATGCGCGCCGCACGCGGGTCGGGTGTCGCCGGGCTGGCGGGCATCCGTGTCCGACACCGCCGCGAAATCGACCTTGTTCGCCCCTTGCTCGGCTGGCGCGTATCCGAGTTGCGGGCGTTGGCGGTGGCGGCGGCGGTGCCCTTCGTCGATGACCCCAGCAATGCCGACCCGCATTATGACCGCACGCGGTTTCGCGCGCTGCTGCGGGACACGCCGTGGCTTGATGCCGCGCAGGTCGCACGCTCGGCTGCGTATGTCGCCGAGGCCGATGCGACGCTGCGCGAGATCGAGGCGTGGCTATGGACGACGCGCAAGGTCACGCCCGAACGGATTGACGATCCCGACCTGCAAAGCTGGCTGGACCTGTCCGATCTGCCGCGTGAGGTGCAACGCCGGATGTGCCGTTCCGCGATCCATTCGGTGCGCGCGGCCAACGGTATCCTCCGCCCAATCTTCGACGACTCGACCAATATCGAACCGCTGCTGGACGCGCTCTTGGCGGGCACGACCGCGACTCAGGGGGGAATCATGGTGTCGGTGCGGGGAAAAGTGTGGCGTTTTGCCCCGCAACCACCGCGTCGCGCGCTCTGATCGACGAATTTGCTTGGCACATTCCATTGCCATTAATCCGCACGCGCCTATCTTGAGAGATCGAGAAAGGTACGTTTCCGCATGAACGACAACGACAAGCAGCCCGGCTCCGACACTGGCGGGCCCAACCCGTGGATGAAGTCGCTGCTCATCTGGGTTGGCATCCTCGTCGCGCTGGCACTGTTCGTCGCGCTGATCGGCAATCGCGAGCCCGGCGCGGCTGCGGCGCAGATCCCCTATTCGGCCTTCCTCGACAAGGTCGAGAGCGGCGCGGTGCACGATGTGAACATCGCCGGCGAAGTCGTCACGGGCACGTATAACGACACCACCAAATTCCGCACCTTCGCGCCGCAGGACCCGCGCCTGACCGATCGCCTGCGCGAAAAGGGCGTGGTGATCAGTGCCAAGCCCGAAGAGGGCGCGCCGATCTGGCAGATCCTGTTGGTCAATTCGCTGCCCTTCTTCCTGTTCCTCGGTCTTGGCTATTTCGTGCTGCGCCAGATGCAGAAGAACACCGGCTCGGGCGCGATGGGCTTTGGCAAGAGCCGCGCCAAGATGCTGACGCAGAAGGAAGGCCGCGTGACCTTCGATGATGTCGCTGGCATCGATGAAGCGCGTGAGGAACTGCAGGAGATCGTCGAGTTCCTCAAGGACCCGACCAAATTTGCGCGCCTCGGCGGCAAGATCCCCAAGGGCGCGCTGCTGGTCGGCTCGCCTGGCACCGGCAAGACGCTGCTCGCCCGCGCGATCGCGGGTGAGGCGGGCGTGCCGTTCTTCACCATTTCGGGTTCGGATTTCGTCGAGATGTTCGTCGGTGTCGGCGCCAGCCGGGTGCGCGACATGTTCGAACAGGCCAAGAAGTCGGCCCCGTGCATCGTCTTCATCGACGAAATCGACGCGGTTGGTCGCCATCGTGGTGCTGGCCTCGGCAATGGCAATGACGAGCGCGAACAGACGCTCAACCAGTTGCTGGTCGAGATGGACGGGTTCGAGGCGAACGAAGGCATCATCATCATTGCCGCCACCAACCGACCGGACGTGCTCGACCCAGCCTTGCTGCGTCCGGGCCGGTTCGATCGCCAAGTGGTCGTGCCCCGGCCCGATATCGAAGGCCGCGTGAAGATCCTCGAAGTGCATATGAAGAAGGTGCCGCTGGCACCCGACGTCGATGCGCGCGTCATCGCCCGCGGTACGCCCGGCTTCTCGGGTGCCGATCTTGCCAATCTGGTCAACGAAGCTGCTCTGCTGGCCGCCCGCAAGGGCAAGCGGCTGGTCGCGATGAGCGAGTTTGAGGAAGCCAAGGACAAGGTCATGATGGGTGCCGAACGGCGCTCGATGGTGATGACCGACGAAGAAAAGCGGATGACGGCCTATCACGAGGCCGGCCACGCGATCGTCTCGATCCACGAAGCGGCATCTGATCCGATCCACAAGGCGACGATCATCCCGCGCGGCCGCGCGCTGGGCATGGTGATGCGCCTGCCGGAGCGCGATTCGTACAGCTATCACCGCGACAAGATGTACGCCAACCTTGCCGTGTCGATGGGCGGGCGCGTCGCCGAGGAAGTGATCTTCGGCTATGACAAGGTGTCGTCTGGTGCTTCGTCGGACATTCAATATGCCACCGGCCTGGCGCGCGACATGGTCACCAAATGGGGCATGTCCGACAAGGTCGGCCCGGTCGAATATGCTCAGCCCGAAGGCGAATCCTTCCTTGGCTATTCGAATTCGCAGCCGGTGCGCATGTCCAACCAGACCGCGCAACTGATCGACGATGAGATCAAGGCGATCGTCCAGGGCGGGCTCGACCGCGCCAAGCATCTCCTGACGGAGCATATCGACCAGCTGCACCTGCTGGCAGGGGCCTTGCTCGAATATGAGACGCTGTCGGGCGATGAGATCCTGAAGCTCGTCGCCGAGGGCAGCATCAGCCGCGACGATGGCCCCAAATCGCCATCGGTGCCCGGCGCGGGTACCTCGATCCCCAAGACGCGCAAGCCCAAGGGCGGCAGCGGCTTCGGTAATCCGGCACCCGCCGGGGCCTGACGTTCCGCTCTCCGAGGCAAGAAAAGGCCGCGTCCGACATATCGGACGCGGCCTTTTTCCTGTGCTGCGGGGATCGGGTGGCGACGGGGCGGAGGGCTATTCCATCAGCCCCATCACAAGCAGCATCGCGACGAAGGCGAGCAACGCAACCCAGGCGAAGATCAGCAACGCAACCGTGCGCCACAGCGCCGATCGCTTGCGCAGGCTATAAGCACCGCGCAATTGCGCGAACATATGGACAGGAGGGATGATCAGCGCCGCGCGCTCGATCAGCCAATACGATACACCAGCGCTCGACAGCAGCGTCAGCGCCACCACCAACATCATCATGAAGGCGATCGAATAGGTCACGAAGATCGCGTGATCATACATCTGGAAGCGCCGCCGCCACAGAAACAGCAAGGCCACGAACGGCGTTGAGATCGGGATCAGCGCCCAGCTATATTTATACGCGCTCGATTGCAGCTTGTAGAGCACCAGCCCCGGATTCTCCCTCGCCTTGGCCAGCCCCTTGTCGAGCGCGTGCCAGCTGGTGTGGACGTCGTCGAAGCTGAGCGGAATGTCCTGCGCGGCCTTGCCCGACATCACATTGCGCGCTGCGGTGAGCGAGGTCATATCGTCCTTCACCTCAGCGATTTTCTCAGCCGCGCCGGGGGCATTGGGCGTCGCTTGCAGCTCGGCGAGCTGCGCTTTGCCCTTGGCGAGGTTCGCGTCGATGTTCTCGACTGCCTTGGTCCGCGCCTCGGGTGGCATGCCGACGCCGCCTTCCCCGGCAAGCGCGTGGATCGTCGCGAACATCAGGAACACCGAAAACAGGAACAGCGCGAGCGGCGAGACGAAGCGCGCGCGCTCGCCGGCAATGTAGCGCCGCGTCAGTGCACCGGGGTGGAACGCCAGCATCGGCAAGGTGCGCCAGATCTTGCCTTCGAAGTGGAAGACCCCGTGGAGCAGATCATGGCCGATGGAATGGAGCGAGCGGTGGACATGCCCCGCCTGACCGCAGGCGTGGCAGAAATCGCCCTGCAGCGACGTTCCGCAATTCAGGCAAAGCCCATGCTCATGGGCGCGGTGGACGATCTCGCCAGCATGCGGCTCGGCCACACGGCCAATCAGCATGCCCGTTGCGATATCGCCCGCTGCCCCGATTTCCCCCGACATGGGGCCAAGCATAGCAGCGGCTTTTGCGAATGCGATAGCTTTTGCGGGAGGCCATATGCTCGTGATACCGCCTGTGTCATGACCGATGCCACGACTCTGCTCGCCGACATGACCAACCGCGCCCGCGTCGCCGCCCGTACGCTGGCGACGCTGCCGACCGCGACCAAGGCGGCAGCGCTCCGCGCGGCCGCACAGGCGCTGCGCGATGCCGCGCCGCAGATCCTCGCCGCCAATGCCACCGATATGGCCAAGGCGACGGAAGCGGGGCTGTCGAACGCGATGCTCGACCGGCTGAAGCTCGATGCCGGGCGCGTGGCGGCGATGGCGGACGGCGTTGCCGCCGTTGCGGGCCTGGCCGATCCGGTCGGCGCGATCATCGATGAGCGCGAGCGCCCCAACGGCTTGCGTCTGCGCCGCGTACGCGTGCCGATCGGGGTGATCGGCATCATCTATGAGAGCCGCCCGAACGTGACCGCCGATGCCGCCGCACTCGCGGTGATGGCGGGCAACGCCGTCATCCTGCGCGGGGGCTCCGAAGCGATTGAGAGCAACCGCGCGATCCACGCCGCGCTCGTGTCGGGCCTGGTGGCCAAAGGCATTCCCGCCGATGCCGCGCAATTGGTGCCGACCACTGACCGCGCCGCCGTCGGTGCGATGCTGGCGGCGGACGGAGCATCGGGCACCGGTGCGATCGACTTGATCGTTCCGCGCGGCGGCAAGGGGCTGGTCGCGCGCGTCCAGGCGGAAGCGCGCGTGCCCGTGCTCGCGCATCTCGACGGCATCAACCACATCTATGTCGATGCCTCGGCCGATCCCGCGATGGCGCGCGCGATTGTCGTTGATGCCAAGATGCGGCGCACCGGCGTGTGCGGCGCGATGGAGACTTTGCTGATCGATCGCGCCTATCCCGATCCGGTGGGGCTGGTCTCCGCGTTGCGCGACGCCGGGTGCGAGGTGCGCGGTGGCCCCGGCTTGCGCGCACTGATACCCGATCTCGTGCCGACGACCGATATGGATTGGGACACCGAATATCTCGAGGCGATCGCGTCGGCGGGTCTGGTCGACGGGCTGGAAGGGGCATTGCGCTTCATCGCGCGGCACAGCTCGCACCACACCGACGCGATCGTCGCGGCGGATGAAAGCGTCGCGACGCGCTTCCTGGCCGAAGTGGACAGCGCGATCGTGCTATGGAACGCCTCCACGCAATTTGCCGATGGCGGGGAGTTTGGGCTCGGTGCTGAAATCGGCATTGCCACCGGACGGTTGCACGCACGCGGCCCGGTCGCACTGGAAGGGCTGACCACCTACAAATGGGTTGGCTATGGCACCGGGCAGGTGCGCGGTTGAAGACGCCGACACGGACGCGCATCGGCATTCTCGGCGGTTCGTTCAATCCAGCGCATGCGGGGCACCGCGCGATCAGCCTAGCGGCGCTCGACGCGCTCGCGCTCGATGAAGTGTGGTGGCTGGTGTCGCCGGGCAATCCGTTGAAGGAGAAGAGCGGCGACATGGCCCCGTTCGCCGCGCGCTTCGCCTCGGCCACGCGCGTCGCGCGGCACGCGCCGATCCGGGTGAGCGCGATCGAACAGCATCTCGGCACGCGCTACACCGTCGACACCGTCACCAAATTGAGGCGAATCTATCCCAAGAAGCAGTTCATCTGGCTGATGGGATCGGACAATCTCGCGCAGTTTGACCAGTGGAAAGGGTGGCGCCGGATCGCGCGTGAGGTTCCGATTGCGGTTATCGCGCGTCCGGGGTATGAACATGCTGCTCTCGCGGCTCCCGCGATGGGCTGGTTGCGGCGCGCACGTCGGCCCGCACACCAGGCGAAGAACTGGACGCAGTGGAGATTGCCGGCACTCGTGCTGTTGCGCTTCCGCCCCGACCCGCACTCCGCGACGCAGCTTCGTGCTGCCGACCCCGCCTGGCAGCGGCATTTCCTGCCAGATGAACCGTCTCCACCTTCTGCATAGGAATCGTCTTGGCCTCATCTTCTCCTGTTTATCGCGCGTCCGAACCCGATGAGGTCGAGGCGCTGCATCGGCTCGTGCTCGCGTCGCTCGACGACGATCAGGCGGTCGACACCATCTCGATTCCGCTTGCGGGCAAATCGAGCATCGCGGATTATATGGTCATCGCCAGCGGGCGGTCGACCCGTCAGGTCGCGTCGATGGCGCAGAAGCTCGCCGAAAAGATCAAGGGCGAGCTTGGCCGCCCGACCCGCATCGAAGGTTTGCCGACCGCCGATTGGGTGCTGCTCGATGCCGGTGACGTGATCGTGCATCTGTTCCGCCCCGAAGTGCGCACCTTCTACAATCTGGAACGGATGTGGGCGTTTGGCGATGCGCCGACGCCGCCGGTCGTGCCGACGGCCGAGGGTTGATCGCAATATCTTCTGCCTCCCCCGGCCTTCGCCGGGGACGTCGTGGGCTAAGACATCTCGCAACGGAGTAACCAATGCTGCTCCACATCGTCGCCCGTGGTCGGATCGGGCGCGGGCCGGAGGCCGAATTGGTCGAGCGCTATGTCAAACGGCTGGCCTGGCCGTTTAAGATGACCGAACTGCCCGATACCGGCGGCAAGATGCCCCCGGTCGAGCCTGGCACCCGCGTGGTGATGCTTGATGAGACGGGGCAGGTGCTGCCCTCGCGCGACCTTGCCGCGACGCTGGAGAAGTGGCGCGATGGCGGGGTGCGCGAGGCGCGCTTCCTGATCGGGGCGGCGGATGGCTTTGACGATGCGCAGCGCGCCGAGGCCGATGTGCTGCTGAGCTTCGGGCGGGCGACTTGGCCGCATTTGCTGGCGCGCGCGATGCTGGCGGAGCAATTGTACCGTGCAATCAGCATTCTCGCCAACCATCCTTATCACCGCGAGGGGTAAGATGCGCGGGCGGGGTTTTTTGATCGGAGCGGTGGCACTGGCGGGTGCGAGTGTGGCACCGGCGCAGGATACCGCCGACCAACGCCAGCGACTGGCCGAGGCCAAGGCGCAATCGGCCGCCGCTGCCGCGCGGTCGGCCGGGCTGGAACGCGCCGCCGCCATCGAGCGTGACCAGGCTGCCCAAGCCCGCGCCCAAGAAGCCGCCGTCGCGGCCCGCATTCAACAGGCCGAGGCCGATATCGCCGCCGGGCAAGCACGGATCGCGATCATCGACACGTTGCTGGCCGACCAGCGCGCGCGCCTCGCCGTGAAACAAGCGCCGGTCGCGCGGCTGATGGCGGCGCTGCAGTCGCTCGCGCGGCGTCCCGCCGTCATCAGTATGGTCCAGCCTGGCTCGGTCGATGATCTGGTCCATGTCCGCGCGGTGCTGTCCAGCACGCTGCCAGTCATCCGCGCGCGCACCGCCGATGTCCGCGCCGATCTGGCCCAGACGCGTGCGCTGCAGGAGCAAGCCGCGCTGGCGACGCGGGCGCTGGCCGAAAGTCGCGCGCGGCTGGAGGCACAACGGCTCGCGCTGACGCGGTTGGAGGCGGAGCACCGTTTGCGTTCGCGCACCCTTGGGCGCGACGCGCTGTTCGAATCCGATCGGGCGATCGCGCTCGGCGAAAAGGCGCGCGACATCGTCGATTTGATGGATACGATCGGCAATCAGGCGGCGACGCGCGAGAGCCTGCAATCGCTGCCGGGGCCGTTGCCGCGCCCGCCACGGCCGGGCGAAGCCGCCGCGCCGATTGACCCGATGCATTGGTCGAACGCCGCCCCGCCCTATCGCCTGCCGGTCCAGGGCAAAATCGTGACCGGGCTGGGCGAAGTGTCGGCGGCGGGGGTGCGGTCGCGCGGGCTGACGCTGGCACCGCTCGCGGGTGCGCAAGTCGTCGCGCCCGCCGCCGGACGCATCGCCTTTGCCGGGCCGTTTCGCGATTATGGGGCGATCGTCATCATCGATCATGGCGGCGGCTGGACCTCGCTGGTGGCCGGGCTCGCCAGCGTCAGCGTGCGGATCGGCGAGGCGGTCGGGCAGGGCGCGCCGATCGGTCAGGCCCAGCGCGGCGAAGCGCCGCGCGTGACGGTCGAGCTAAGGCGGCGCGATCGCGCGGTGGACATGACCGCGCTGATCGGCTGAGTCACGCTGCGTTCAGGGCGACCATGCTTTGCTCTGCGACGAAACCCCGCTACGGTGCGGCGATACCCTCTTGCTCGTACGAGTATCGAAACGATGTCGCGCTTCACCACCTCGCTGTTTCAGGCCTCCGCGATTGCTGCGGTGCTGGCCATTGTGCCGATCGGCACCAGCGCAATGGCGGCGGTTGACACCGGCACGTACCGCGAAATGTCGGTGTTTCTCGACGTGTTCAACCGCGTGAAGGCGGAATATGTCGACAAGGTCGACGATAAGGTGCTGGTCAAGGGCGCGATCCAGGGAATGCTCGCCGCGCTCGATCCGCACAGCGCGTATGAGACCGGGCTCGATTACGACAATCTCAAGATCCAGACGATGGGCAGCTATGGCGGCCTTGGCCTCACCGTCACGATGGAGGATGGCGCGGTCAAGGTGATGTCGCCACAGCCCGATGCGCCGGGCGCGCGCGCCGGGATCAAGTCGGGCGACTATATCACCCATATCGACGGCAAATTGATCTTTGGCGATTCACTGGATGAATCGATCCAGAAGATGCGCGGCGCGCCGGGCACCAAGGTCGCGCTGACGCTGCTGCGTCCAGGCCGCGACAAGCCGATTCAGGTGACGCTGGTGCGCGAGAAGATCGTGCAGAAGCCCGTCAAATGGAGCGTCAAGGACGGCGTTGGGGTCATCACCATCACTGCCTTTTCGGAACATACCGGCGAAGCGGTGACGGGCGCGATCCGCGGCATCGTCAAGCAGCTCGGCCACGATCCGCTCGGCTACATCATTGATCTGCGCGACAATGGCGGGGGGCTCCGCGACGAATCGATCGCGGTTGCCGACAATTTCCTCAGCAGCGGTGAAATCGTCTCGCAGCGCGGGCGCGACAAGGCCGATATCGAACCGTTCTACGCCGAATCTTATGTGAAGGGCGATCTCGCGCATGGCGTACCGATCATCGTGCTGACCAACGCAGGCACCGCATCGGCCTCCGAAATCGTCGCGGGCGCGCTGCAGGATCATCACCGCGCGCTGGTGATGGGCGAACGCTCGTTCGGCAAGGGATCGGTGCAGACGGTGATCGATCTTGGCGACAATGCCGCGCTGCGCTTGACCACCTCGCGTTATTATACCCCGTCCGGCCGATCGGTGCAGGAGGGCGGGATCGAGCCCGATATCGCGGTGCCGCAGCTTTCCGACCCCGATTACAAATCGCGGCCCGTGTTCCGCGAGGATGATTTGCGGCGGCATCTCATCAACGAAGTGAAGGCCAATAACGGCGCGCTGGAGGAAGACGGCAAGGTCGATCCGCGCTTTGCCGCGACCGCAGACGAGTTGAAAGCCAAGGGGGTCGATGACTTTCAGCTGAGCTATGCGCTGAAGACGCTCGCGCGGCTGTCGTCCACCCAATCCGTGACGGCGGCGAAGTAAGCGATGATCCGGGACCGTTTTCGCGCCGCGCGTTTGCTGGCATTGCTCATCCCGCTGGCGTTGCTCGGCGGGGCGCTGGCCTTTCAATATATCGGCAAGCTCTATCCGTGCGAGATGTGCTGGTGGCAGCGTTATCCGCACATCGCGGCGCTGGTGCTGGCGGCGCTTGCGTTTGTCGTGCCGGGACGCGTGGCGCGGACCGCGCTCGTCGGGCTGGCGGCGTTGGCGATTCTGGTCAGCGGCCTGATCGGGGTTTATCATGCCGGGGTCGAATATCATTGGTGGGCGGGCGTCACGGCTTGCACTTCGACGGTTTCGGGCCCGATCACGCTCGACAGCATCATGAACGCGCCGATCATCCGCTGCGACGTGGCGCAGTGGACGTTGTTCCATGTCTCGCTCGCCGGGTACAATGCGCTCTTTTCGAGTGTCGGTGCGTTCACCATCTTCGCGCTGATGCGGAGGAAGGCAGCATGACCCGCTGGAAACCCGGCGACCCGAAGCGCGCGACCGCAGCGATGGTGCGGGTCGATCAAGCTGGCGAATATGGTGCGACGCGCATCTACGCGGGGCAGCTAGCGGTGCTGGGCGATCGCAGCCCGGCGGCACGCGCGGTTGCGGGCATGGCCAATCAGGAGGAGCGCCACCGCGCGTTCTTCGATTCGATGATGGCGCGGCGCAGTGTGCGGCCAACCGTGCTGCAGCCGTTCTGGGATGTGGCGGGTTTTGCGCTCGGTGCGGTGACAGCGGCGATGGGCCCTGAAGCCGCGATGGCGTGCACCGCTGCCGTAGAAACCGAGATCGACAAGCATTATGCCGAGCAACTCGATGTGCTAGGGGATAGCGATCCGGAGCTTTCCGCCGCCATCCGCGATTTTCAGGCCGAAGAGGTCGAACATCGCGAAACGGCGCTGGCGGCGGGTGCGGAAAACGCTGTTGGATATCCGCTGCTCAGCGCGGTCATCCGGCTGGGCTGCAAGGTCGCCATCGCGACCGCGAAACGGATTTGACGGGAGACAGGATCATGGCGAACCTGACGACGAAGACAGTGTTGGCGGCGGCGGTGCTAAGTGGATTTGGCCTCGGGGGCGTCGCGCCCGCGCCGCTTGCCGCGCAGAATGTGCCGGTGCCGACACTGGTGATCTACGGCACGCAAAAGTGCCCGACCGATGCCGATGGCAATGAAATCGTGGTGTGCGTTCGCCGCAAGCCGGGCGAGCAGTTCCGTATCCCCAAGGAATTGCGCGAACTGAAGGTCACGCCCGAAAATGAAAGCTGGGCATCGCGGGCGGCGGCCAGTGACCGGGTCGGCGCATCGGGCATCGGCAGTTGCTCGACGGTCGGTGCCGGCGGGTCGACCGGCTGCTTCGCGCAGGCCGGGCGCACCTACAAGCGGGAAAAGCAGGAAGCCAAAGCCGACCAACGCGCCATCGAAGCCTCGCTGCCGTGATCGTTTGAGCGTGCAAGGGGGTGGCATGGCGCGCGGGAACGTCCTGACACGCGACAAGACGATAAAGCCGCTCGCGGCCGATGCTTATGAGAAAGTTCTCGCCATCGCTGCGTTGGTGTTGTTCGGGACCATCATGGTCGCGCTCGCCAAGGGATATCCAAGGTGGGGCGGGGTGCCGCTCGTCATCTGGGGCCATCTCGCCACGGTGATGCTGGCGCTGGTGCTGACGCCGGTGATGATGCTGCGGCCCCGCGGGGACAGGCCGCACCGGATCCTGGGCATGATTTGGGTCGTCGCCATGGTCCTGACGGCGGTTGAATCCTTCTTCGTGCGCTCCACCAATCACGGGCGTTTCAGCGTCATCCATATCATTTCGGCCTATGTCGTGATCGCCGCACCCTTGCTCTGGTGGAGCGCGCGCAACCACCGTATCGCCTCGCACCGACGGCAAGTGCGCGGGATGGTGACGGGTGCACTGCTGATTGCGGGCTTTTTCACCCTCCCGTTCGGGCGCTTGCTTGGCCAATGGCTGTTTGCCTGATTTCATGAGCGAGCCTGACACGACCGTTCGCGCTCCGCATGCGGCGGCGCTCCTGCTGTTCGCGCTCGTGTGGCTGTCGTGCGTGTGGTTCGGTTCGTTCGAACTCAACCCCAATAACGCCACGCGCCTGTTTGGCGCGCTCGCGCTGGTCGAGCGCGGCGAGGCGACGATCGATCGTTACGAGACGCTGACGATCGACAAGGCGCAGTTCGAAACCAAGACCGGCACCCATTATTATATGGATAAAGCGCCGGGCATGACGCTGATGGCGGCCCCGGTGGTTTGGGCGGCCGATCGCCTGGCGGGTGCGCAATCCTATGATGAAGTGATCGACATCACCAATCTCCGGCTCGCCAATTTCCTGCGGCTGCGCTTGTGGCTGGCGGTGGCATTCGGGTCGGCGCTGTTGACGGCCTTTGCGACGGTGCTGCTGTTCGATTTCGGCACTGGCCTCACCGGCAGCCCGGCCGCCGGGCTGTTTGCGGCGCTGGGGTATGCCTTGGGGTCGGTGATATGGGGCTGGTCGACCACGATGTTCGGCCATGCCTCGGTCGCGGCGCTGTTTCTGATCGCGACCTGGGCGATCTGGCGTGGCACGTCGGGCGCGACGGAGCTTGGCCGCTGGCGCTATCCGGTGATGGCCGGGTTGGCGCTTGGCTGGGGGGTTGCGGTGGAATTTCAGGCGGCCTTGGGCGGCCTTGCCATCGGGCTATGGGCCTTGTGGCGCAGCCGGGGGGTGGTGTGGCCGATGCGGTGGCGATTGTATGCGCTGGCGGTTGCGTCTGCGGTGGTCGCGGTGCTGCCGATGCTGGCCTATAATCAGTTCGCGTTCGGGACGCCGTTCATGACCGGCTATCGCGGCGTGGTCGGGTTTAGCGGGATGAATCAGGGGCTGTTCGGGCTGACCTACCCAAAACCGGAAGCGCTGCTCGGCATCACGCTTGGCCTGCGGCGCGGCCTGGTGTGGGTGGCACCGGCGCTCGTGATGGGCGGGGTGGGTGTGGTCTATTGGCTGCGCGACCGGCGGACTCGCGACTTCGGCATCTTGGCGGTTTGTGTGATCGGCATCGTGCTCTTGCTCAATGCCTCCTACGCCTATTGGGATGGCGGTGCCTCAACCGGGCCGCGCCATTCGGTGCCGGCGATTCCCTTTCTGGCGCTTGGTCTCGCCCCGTTCTGGGCCTCGCTGCGATCGCGCGCGGCGAAGCGTGCGGCGGTGGCGCTGCTCGGGCTGTCGATGATCCTCAATCTGGTGATCGCATCGACCGACATCTTCGCGCCGGAAAACATGGCGACGCCGGTATGGACGCGCAATTTTGTCGGCCTGTTCGCGCACGGCAAGTTCAACACGTTGGCCAATGTCTATTGGGGCTGGCAGCCTTGGTTTGGCTTTGCCTTATATCTCGACGTGGCGTTGCCGATGCTGGGGCTGATCCTGTGGTGGACACGGGCCGCGGAGCGCGACCGGCGGCTCGCGCCGTCAGTATAAACGCCCGCCATTGGGCACGGGGAGGGTGGGTTGCACCAGCACGACCTCGCCCTCCGCATCGGGAAAGCCCAGCGTCAGCACTTCGGACAGGACCGGGCCGATCTGGCGCGGCGGAAAGTTCACCACCGCCGCCACCTGCTGCCCCGGCAATTCCTCCAGCGTGTAGCGCTTGGTGATTTGCGCCGAGGAGCGTTTGATCCCGATCTCCGGCCCGAAATCGATCTTCAACCGATAGGCCGGTTTGCGCGCCTCCGGGAAGGGCAAGGCCTCGACGATCGTCCCGACGCGAATGTCGAGCTTCAGGAATTCGTCGAAGGTGACGCGCTCAGAAATCGACATCGTCATAGTGTTTTGGAGGAACGATCCCTTCCATCCGCTCGGACAGCAACGGGCGGAAGCTCGGGCGGCTCTTGAACCCGCGATACCATTTCGCGGTCTGTTCGTGATTCTTCCAGTCGATACCGCCGAGATAATCGGCGACCGAAATCTGCGCGGCGGCGGCGAGGTCGGCCAGGCTCATCGTCGATCCTGCCATCCAATTATGATGGTCGAGCAGATAATCGGTATAATCGAGGTGCCGCACCGCCGCCTTCATCGCGTCGCGCAGCTTGCGCGCGTCGGGCGGCTCCTTGGTGACCAGCCGCTTTTCCATGCGTTCGTGCAGCAGCGGTGCCACGATATCGGCGAAGAATTGCGAATCGAACCAAGCCACGAGACGGCGGATTTCGGCGCGGTTGACGGCGGTGCCGTTGAGCATCGCGTTCTTCTCGACGGTTTCCTCAAGATATTCGCAAATCGCCATCGAATCCATCAGGCGGATGCTGCGCTGCTTGTCCGTCATCACCGGCACCTGGCCCGCCGGATTCATGTCGAGGAATTCGTCGCGCTGCTCCCACGGGTTTTCGCGGATGAGCTCGCAGCCGACGCCCTTTTCCCCCAGCAGCAGGCGCACCTTGCGCGAAAACGGGCAGAGCGGGAATTGAAAGAGTTGCCACATAGGCCCGTCGTAGAAGCTGCGCGGCGGCGGGGGAAGATGGCTTGACGCGGGATTCGGTCGATCGACCCCTTTGCGCCATGCCCGACGCCACTCGAGATATTAGCGGAGCGACTCCATCTCCGCCCGCGTCTGGTCGAGCAGGTGGCGGATCCGGTCGGAGGTGCGCTTGAGCTCGGCGCTCATGCTGGCAACGTCCTGCATCGCCCGACCGGTAGCCGCGACCGCGCCGCGCGCGCTTTCGTGCAGATCGCGGCGGTAATTGGGGTTGGAACGGGCCGCGAGATCGCCGAGCGTATTGTCCGGTCGCACATTGGCGCGCGGATCGGCATAATGCGCCAGCGGGCCGACATGGGTCTGGAGCAGGGCATCTGCGAATTCATCGACGGTGGCGCCAAGGCCTTCCTGAACCAGCGGCGTCGACAGCGCCGAGCCGATTTGCTGCGCATCCAGAGCGGGCGCGCGGTCCTGCGCAAAAACGGGCGAGGCCAGCCCGAGCGCGAAAACACTGACGAGAAGAAACCGCATCACAAACCTCGAATAGAAACCGAGCGCGCGCACCGTTAGCACGATTCGCGCGCTCGGTCGATCATTCGGCGGCGATCTGCTCCACCTGGTCGTCGAGCGGATGCGACAGGCGGGTCAGCATTTCCTTGGGCACCACTTGCCAGAAGCGGTCGACCACGCGGCCCCAATCGTCGAGCAACGCGCCCGACCATTTGCTGTCGGTCGCCGCATGGTGCGCGCGGACGAGGCCGAGCAGCACCGCTTCCCAATGCAGCGAGGACAGGCGGTTCCAGGTGATGTTCTCGGGGTTGGCGCGCCGCGCGAAGCTGCCATCCGCATCATAGATGAACGCCATGCCGCCGGTCATGCCTGCGCCGAAATTGGCCCCGACCGGGCCGAGCACGACGGCGGTGCCGCCGGTCATATATTCACAGCCATTGGCACCGCAGCCCTCGACCACCACGGTCGCGCCCGAATTGCGCACCGCGAAGCGCTCGCCCGCCTGGCCCGCCGCATAGAGGCTGCCCGAGGTCGCGCCGTAGAGCACGGTGTTGCCGATGATGGTGTTGTCCTGGCTGGCGAGCGGGGAACTGACCACCGGGCGGACCACGATGTTCCCGCCCGACAGGCCCTTGCCAACATAGTCATTGGCGTCGCCGAACACTTCGAGCGTAATGCCCTTGCACAGGAACGCGCCGAGGCTTTGCCCGGCCGAACCGCGCAGACGGACATGGACATGCCCGTCGGCCAGCGCCGACATGCCGAAGGTGCGCGTGATCTCGCTCGACAGCCGCGTGCCGACCGCGCGGTGCGTGTTGCGCACCGAATAGGTCAATTGCATCTTCTCGCGCCGGGTGAATACCGCTGCGGCATCCTTGATCATCTGCGCATCGAGGCTGTCGGGCACTTCGTTGCGGCGCGTTTTCAGGCTGAAGCGACGCTGATCGTCCGGCGCATCGACCTTGGCGAGGATCGGGTTGAGATCGAGGTCATCGAGATGCTCGGCCCCACGGCTGACCTGACGTAGCAATTCGGTGCGGCCGATCACTTCGTCGAGGCTGCGGAACCCCAGCCGGGCGAGAATGTCGCGCACTTCCTCGGCGATGAAGGTCATCAGATTGATGACCTTTTCGGGCGTGCCGCCGAACTTGGCGCGCAACGCCTCGTCCTGCGTGCACACGCCGACCGGGCAGGTGTTGGAATGGCATTGGCGCACCATGATGCAGCCCATCGCCACCAGCGACAGCGTGCCGATGCCGAACTCTTCCGCGCCCAGGATCGCGGCGATGACGATATCGCGTCCGGTCTTGAGGCCGCCGTCGGTGCGCAGCTTGATGCGCCCGCGCAGGCCGTTGAGCGTCAGCGTCTGATTGACCTCGCTCAGGCCCATTTCCCACGGGGTCCCCGCATATTTGATGCTGGTCTGCGGGGAGGCTCCGGTGCCGCCGACATGCCCTGCGATCAGGATGACGTCGGCATGGGCCTTGGCCACGCCTGCTGCCACCGTGCCGATCCCGGCCGAGGAGACGAGCTTGACGCACACCCGCGCGACCGGATTGATCTGCTTCAGGTCATAGATGAGCTGCGCCAGATCCTCGATCGAATAGATGTCATGGTGCGGCGGCGGCGAGATCAGCGTCACGCCCGGCGTCGCATGGCGCAGCTTGGCGATGAACTCGGTCACCTTGAAGCCGGGCAATTGCCCGCCTTCGCCGGGCTTTGCGCCTTGCGCGACCTTGATTTCGATCTCGTCGCAGGCGTTGAGATATTCCGCCGTCACGCCAAAGCGACCGCTGGCGATTTGCTTCACCCCGGAATTGGCGTTGTCGCCATTGGCATAGGGTTGATAGCGCGCGCTGTCCTCGCCGCCTTCGCCCGACACCGCCTTGGCACCGATGCGGTTCATCGCGATGGCGAGCGTTTCATGCGCTTCGGGGCTGAGCGCGCCCAACGACATGCCCGGCGTCACGAAACGCTTGCGGATCTCGGTGATCGCCTCGACCTGATCGACCGGCACGCCCTCGGCGGGGAAATTGAACTGCAGCAGATCGCGCAGATAGATCGGCGGCAGCCCCTCCACCCCGCGCGAGAATTGCAGATAGGTCGAATAGCTGTCGGTCGCGACCGAGGTTTGCAGCAAGTGCATGAGTTGTGCGGAATATGCGTGCGTTTCGCCGGTGTGACGCTGGCGATAGAAACCCCCGATCGGCAGCGATGCCACCGCCGCATCATAGGCCTTGTCGTGCCGCAACTGCGCGTTGAGGTGGAGCGAGGCATAGCCCTCGCCCGAAATCTTCGCGGGCATCCCCGGGAACAGGTCGTTCACCAAAGCGCGGCTGAGGCCGACCGCCTCGAAATTATAGCCACCGCGATAGCTGGAGATCACGGCGATCCCCATCTTCGACATGATCTTGAGCAGGCCCTCGTCGATCGCCGTGCGATGCCGTTCAAGACATTGTTCCAGCGTCAAATTTCCAAACAGGCCGCGCGCATGGCGATCGACGATCGCGGCCTCGGCCAGATAGGCGTGGACCGTGGTCGCGCCGACGCCGATCAGCACCGCATAATAATGCGTGTCGAGGCATTCGGCGGTCTGGATGTTGATGCTGGCATAAGAGCGCAGGCCCATGCGCACGAGATGGGTGTGCACGGCGGCGGCAGCGAGGACGCCGGCGATGCCGATGCGGTCCGGGCCGATCGCCATGTCGGTCAGGAACAATTCGCTCTTGCCCTGGCGCACGGCGGTCACCGCTTCGGCGCGAATGCGCGCAATTGCGCCACGAAGGGTCTCGGCACCGCCTCCAGAATCGAACGTGCAGTCGATTTCTGCCGCTTGTGCGCCGAAATGCGTCTTCAATTGCGCCCAGGTGGTGCCGTCGAGCACGGGCGATTGCAGCACCAGCACGCCATCGCGCCGATCCTCGGTGTCGAGGATGTTGGCAAGGTTGCCGAAGCGCGTCTTGAGCGACATCACATGGCGTTCGCGTAAAGGGTCGATCGGCGGGTTGGTGACCTGGCTGAAATTCTGCCGGAAGAATTGGCTGATCAGGCGCGGCTTGTCGGAAATGACCGCGAGCGGGGTATCGTCGCCCATCGAGCCGATCGCTTCCTTGGCGCTTTCCACCATCGGCGCGAGGATCAGCTCCATATCTTCGAGCGTCTGCCCGGCGGCGATCTGGCGGCGCGTCAGCTCGGCACGCTCGAAGCGCGTGATCGGGTCGTGGTCGGGCTGCGGCAGCGCTTCGATCCGCTGGAACGCCTCGATCATCCCGGCATAATCGGCTTCACCGGCAATGCGGTCCTTGATCGCGCGGTCGTGCAGCAGCACGCCTTCGTCGAGATCAATCGCGAGCATCTGGCCCGGCCCGAGCCGACCTTTCTCGACCACGGTCGATTCTGGCACGACGACCATGCCGCTTTCCGAGCCAACGATCACCAGACCGTCGATCGTGCGGACATAGCGCAAGGGACGCAGCGCGTTGCGGTCCATGCCCGCCACTGCCCAGCGGCCATCGGTCATCGCCAGCGCGGCGGGGCCGTCCCACGGCTCCATCACGCTCGCCAGATATTGATACATCGCGAGGTGATCGGCCGGCATGTCGGAATTGTCCGACACGGCTTCGGGCACCAGCATCAGCTTGGCGGTGGGCGCATCGCGGCCCGAGCGGCAGATCGCCTCGAACACCGCGTCGAGCGCGGCGGTGTCCGACGCGCCCGCCGGGATCACCGGCTTGATGTCTTCCGATTGCTCGCCGAACGAGAGGCTCGCCATCTTGATTTCGTGGCTGAGCATCCAGTTCTTGTTGCCGCGAATGGTGTTGATCTCACCATTGTGCGCCAGCGTGCGGAACGGTTGCGCCAGCCACCATTGCGGGAAGGTGTTGGTCGAATAGCGCTGATGAAAGATCGCGACGCGGCTCTCGAAACGCGGATCGCGCAGATCGGGATAGAAGATCGACAGCGATTCGGCGAGGAACAGCCCCTTATAGATGATCGAGCGGCACGACAGCGAGCAGACGTAAAAGCCCTGAATCTGCGCGGCGATGACACGCTTCTCGATCCGGCGACGGACGAGATACAGGTTCTTTTCAAACTCGGCGGCACTCTGCTCCTCGGGCAGCGGGCCGGCGATCATGATCTGTTCGATCTCGGGGCGCGTGGCGAGGCCCTTTTGCCCGATCACCGACACATCGACGGGCACCTGGCGCCAGCCATAGATGGTATAGCCTTCCTCGATGATCGCGCTTTCGACGATCGTGCGGCAATCCTCCTGCGCGCCAAGATCGGTGCGCGGCAGGAAGATCATGCCGACCGCGAGCCGGTTGGGCAGCGGGCGATGGCCCGAGGCGGCGATCGCATCGTCGAAGAATTTGAGCGGAAGGTCGATGTGCAAGCCAGCACCATCGCCGGTCTTGCCATCGGCATCGACCGCACCGCGATGCCATACGGCCTTCAGCGCATCGATCGCGGATTGCACGACCCGGCGCGACGGCGTGCCATCGGTCGCCGCGACGAGGCCGACGCCGCACGCATCGCCCTCAAATTCGGGGCGGTACATGCCGTGTTCGGCGAGGCGGAGGCGTTCGGATTCCATCGTCATGGCTTGGCCTTTTTCGCGGCGGTATCTGCTAAGAAGGGGGCAAGCGCCGCACCGACTGCTTCAGTGACGCGCTTTTCGGATATTTCATCCCGCTCATTGCTCCAATCTGCTCCGATTATGAGCAATTCTGGGTTGAGTTGGCGGATCTTCAGGCCCAGCGGGGTGAAAACAAAGTTGTACAGCGCAGTGCGATCTTCAGATGTCGCATTTGTTGCGGCTTTAGTCGCAGACGCTGTAACTGTCGCTCCAAGTTCGGCTGCCTCGACCTTGCGATCCGGAGCCGCGATTTGTTTTTGTATCAGCGCCGAGGGATCGATCCCTTTCAAGGTCGCCTGGATGAGCCGCTTTCCGGCTTCGCTCTGGTAAAATCGTAATGTTTGGCCCAATTCCGCTTCGGACAGGCTGCGGGCATACGCTGCTCCAAGACGAGACCAAAGGATCGGCAAGCGTTCCTTCAAGATCGCCAAGGTCGTCGACTGAATCGCCTCAGATCCCGCCGCGATGAACCCGGGATGCTCTTTTTCCATCGTCGTCACATTCGGGTCGGCAGCGAACATCTTTTGTAGTGTTGCAACGATGGCCGCGCGGCTGCCCTCCAGAACTTCATTTTCAGGATTAAGCAATTTTGCGATTTCCACCCCGCTCGCGAGCGCTGCTGGGGCTGGTTCGACGGATGCGGTAGCAATTTGTGGTGCCGCCGTAGGCGATGCCGCTTGCGTATCGCCTGCCAGGACAAGTACGGCAAATGAGAGCGCAGCGATCACGCCGATTTCCTCCCCGCGCTCGCCTTTGCCTTCAGATATTTGTGCATGCTCGCCGCGACATCGCGGCCGTCGCGGATCGCCCAGACCACGAGGCTCGCGCCGCGCACGATATCGCCCGCCGCGAACACGCCGTCGAGCGAGGTCATCAGCGTCTTATTGTCGACCAGCACCGTGCCCCAGCGCGTGGTGCCGAGTTCAGGCGCGCCGAACAGTTTGGGCAGATCCTCGGCATCGAAGCCGAGCGCCTTGATGACGAGATCGGCGGGCAGATCGAAGCCGCCCTCGGGGTCGATCTCAGGCGCGCGGCGGCCCGAGGCGTCGGGCGCGCCGAGGCGCATGCCGCTCGCCTTCACGCCGCCGACCGAGTCACTGCCGGTGAAGCTTTCGGGGGCGGAGAGCCAGACGAACTCGACGCCTTCCTCCTCGGCATTGTTCACTTCGCGTTGCGAGCCGGGCATGTTGGCACGGTCGCGGCGATAGAGGCACTTTACCGACGCCGCATTCTGGCGGATCGCGGTGCGCACGCAGTCCATCGCGGTATCGCCGCCGCCAATGACGACGACATGCTTGCCCGCCGCATTGAGGCGACCATCGTCGAACGCCGGCACGGCATCGCCGAAATTCTTGCGGTTGGAGGCGGTGAGGAAAGCGAGCGCGTCGACGACGCCCTTCTTGTCCACGCCCGGCGCCTTGATCGCGCGCGCGCGGTACACGCCGGTCGCAATCAGCACCGCATCATGACGCTGGCGCAATTCGTCGAGCGTGGCATCACGGCCAACCTCGAAATTTTCGTGGAAGACGATGCCGCCCGCCTTCAGCCGATCGACCCGGCGCATGACGACGGGCTTTTCCAGCTTGAAGCCGGGGATGCCATAGGTCAGCAGCCCGCCTGCACGATCGTAACGATCATAGACGTGTACGTCATAGCCGCCCGCGCGCAGATATTCGGCGGCGCTGAGGCCTGCGGGGCCTGCGCCGATCACGCCGACCGACTGGCCGCGCGGCGCGCCGGGCACGAGCGGCTCGACCCAGCCTTCTTCCCAGGCGGTATCGGTGATGAACTTTTCGACCGATCCGATCGTCACCGCGCCATGGCCGGAAAATTCGATGACGCAATTGCCTTCGCACAGCCGGTCCTGCGGGCAGATGCGGCCGCAAATCTCGGGCATGGTCGAGGTGGAATTGCTCAGCTCATAGGCTTCGCGCAGGCGGCCTTCGGCGGTGAGGCGCAGCCAGTCGGGGATGTGATTGTGCAGCGGGCAATGCACCGAGCAATAAGGCACGCCGCATTGCGAGCAGCGCCCGGCCTGATCCTCTGCCTCGGGCGCGGCATAGCGCTCGGCGATTTCGCGGAAATCCTCGGCACGGATCTCGGGTTCGCGCTTGGCTGGGTAAGCCTGCTCGCGATCGACGAACTTCAGTAGCGACGTGTCGGCCATCTGCGCCCCTTTCAAGGGCGCAGATACCGTGTGTTACGCGGATTGTCACGATCAAAACGGCATTTAGGACAGCATAGGTGACCTATAAAATGTGGCGTCTGATGTGAGGAGTGTCAAAACCGGGTTGTGTTGGGATTATATAATACCGAACCGGACCTAAATGCTTAAAAGCCATGCGAGGGCAATGCTTCCCGCAACAATCCGATACCACGCAAAGGGCACGAACCCGAATCGGGTAACGATGCCGACAAAGGCTTTCACCACGATCAGCGCGACGACGAAGGCGACCGCAAAGCCGAGCGCGATCGCCGCCAGCCCGACGCCGTGCCCGCTGACCAGTTCATGCCGGTTCTTGACCAGTTCGAGCGTGGTCGCCCCGAGCATGGTCGGGATGGCGAGGAAGAAGCTGAACTCGGCGGCGGTGCGGCGTTCGACCCCCAATGCCAGCGCGCCGAGGATGGTCGCGCCCGAGCGGCTGACGCCGGGCACCATCGCCAGGCATTGCAGAAAGCCGATGCCGACCACCTTGGGCAACGGAATATCCGCCACGCCGACGATGTTGCTCTTGGGCGCGAAGCGCTCGACCGCGATGATCGCAAAGCCGCCGACGATCAGCGCGATCGACACGACCTCGGCATTGCCGAGCAGCGCTTCGATCTGCTTGTGGATGGCAAGGCCGATGACGGCGGCGGGGATGAACGCCACCAGCACATTGCGCACGAAGCGGATCGACACCGGATCGCGCCGCAGCAGCCCCATGCCGACCGCCCAGAAGGTGCGCCAGTACAAGACGACGATTGCCAGGATCGCGCCGAGCTGGATGACGATGTTGAACACCTCCCAGCGCGCCGCATCATAGCCCAGCAGCTTGGTTGCCAGGATCAAATGGCCGGTCGAGGAGACGGGCAGGAACTCGGTCACCCCCTCGACAATGCCGAGCAGGATGATGTTGATAATCTCGTTCACGAAAATCCCCCTGTTAGTCGGCGCTCAGGCTGACGCCGGCACCGCGAACCGTCCGCCCTTGCGATATTGCACCAGCCATCCCGCTGCCACCGCGTCTAGCGGCGTTGGCGTGATTCCGAGCGCGGTTAGCCCGTTCTTGCCGGACACGACATTATCGTTTGCCAACATCTTCCACTGATCGGCCGTGATCGGCGCGCCGGGCAGAAAGCCGAAGGCAGCGATCGCCCCGCCAACCGCATCGGGCAGTTCGACGATAGGCGGCGTGCGACGGACCGCCTTGGCGATCCAGCGCACCAATGCCCCCATCGACAGCACATCGGGGCCGCCCAGCTCGAATGTTTTGCCGGAAGCAAGCGCCGGATGCTCCAGCGCAGCGACGACCGCGTCGGCGACGTCGCCAACATAGACCGGCTGGAATTTCGTGCCCGCGCGCAGCACGGGCACGATCGGCGCGCTGGCAACCATCTTGGCGAAGCGGTTGATGAACTGGTCCTCGCGGCCGAACACGATCGATGGGCGCAGAATGGTGGCACCGGGGAAAGCCGCGCGCACCGCCGCTTCGCCCTCGCCCTTGGAACGACCATAAGCCGAGGGCGATGCAGGGTCGGCACCGATCGCCGAGATATGCACCAGATGGGTAACGCCCGCAGTTTTCGCGGCTTCGGCGACGATCCGCGCGCCCTCGACCTGGATGCGCTGGAAATCCCCGGCGAGGATGCCGACCAGATTCACCACCAGGTCCGACCCGGCGACCGCGCGCGCGATCGATTCGGGCTTGGTGAGATCGGCAGCGACAAACTGCGTTTGGCCGAGCCCGCCCTGCGGCTTCAGAAAAAACGCCTGGCGCGGGTCGCGCTGGGCGATTCGCACGCGGGCACCGCGTGCGAGCAAGGCTTGCGCGACATAGCGGCCGAGGAAACCCCCGCCGCCAATCAGCGTAACCAGTGTGTCTTTCATGGGGTGCGCCTCGTAAATGCCGTCTGGATCGGTGATTTGTCCCTTGCCCCAGCAACGCCCGTGTTGACAAGGCCGACTCCGCTCCCCTAAGGGCCGCTCCCTACCCAGTGCCCGGATGGCGGAATTGGTAGACGCACCAGCTTCAGGTGCTGGCGCTCGCAAGGGCGTGGAGGTTCGAGTCCTCTTCCGGGCACCATTTGTTCTTCTCAGAACATCCGACAACCATCGGCAAAACGGCATATGTCTGCCGTTTTATCGTTAATTTTGTCTGATAAGGTTCGAGCAGATCTCAGTCGATTTCAGCCAAAAACGGGTGATGGCCCGGCGGGCCATTTCGACGCGATTTCACCGGGTGTTCGGCCAGGATCGATCAGATCGGGATGTTTCGTCATGCCCTTGAGAGATTTGGAAATTCGCGCTCTTCCGCCGCAGGATCGTGTCGACAAACGAACGGATGATCGCGGACTATACCTTTAGGTGTATCCCAGCGGCCCGAGGCAGCCTCCCGCCACTCCCACAGCGCAATCCAATTTTACGCCCTTCTGCGGGCGAACGGCGCATGGTAGCGATATCATGAGGGCCCGCGTTCTGGAACGAGTCCCACAAGACCGGACAGGAGAGTAAGATGCGTCGACGCGCAGGACCGGCTTTGACGCGGCGAAGGCTGATGGGGGGTGCCGCCTGCGCGAGCGCGCTCGCTCTTCTTGCACCGCCGTCGCTTGCCCTGGGCCGGCTGGACCGGTCCGGGCACCGCGGCGCTTTCGCTCTGGTTACGCACGGTTATCCCGCAGCCGTCCTCGTCGATTCCCAAGCCGATTCGGCTGTGTTGCATGCAGCGAGGAGCTTCGCGGCAGACCTCGAACGCGTTAGCGGAAACCGCGCGCGACTGATTGAAGGGGGAGTCGACGACCTACGGGGTGCCGTTGTCGTGATCGGCGTCCTCGGACACAGCATCCTTATCGACGCGCTCGCCGCGGCAGGAAAGATCGATATCACCGATCTTCAGGGCGAATGGGAGGCCTTTCGCCAGATCGTCGTCGACAATCCCTTCCCGGGTGTACCGCGCGCGCTCGTTGTCGTCGGTTCGGACCGGCGCGGTGCCGTGTTTGGCACCTACGACTTGTCCGAACGCATCGGCGTTTCGCCTTGGCACTGGTTCGCCGACGTGCCCGTGCGCCGCCAGCCTGAGGTCCACATCCCGGCGGGCTCCCGGCGGGACCAGCCGAGGGTCCGTTACAGGGGCTTCTTCATCAACGACGAAGCCCCCTGCCTGAGCGGCTGGGCCGAGAAGAAGTTCGGCGGCGTCAACGCCGCGATGTACGCGCATGTCTTCGAACTGTTGCTGCGTATGAAGGGCAATTATCTCTGGCCCGCAATGTGGTCGCCAAGAGCCTTTGCCGCCGATGATCCGCAGAACATGGTGCTCGCCGACGCCATGGGGGTGGTGATCGGAAATTCCCATCACGAGCCGATGCTTCGCGCGCATGACGAATGGCATCGCAACCCGGACCAGGGCGTGACCGGTGGACCATGGGACTATACGAAAAACTCCGCGAACCTGCGCAGTTTCTGGCGCGGCGGCATCGCACGAATGATGTCGAAGGGCGACGGCAAGGGGTATGAGTCGGTCGTCACGGTCGGCATGCGCGGGGACGGCGACGAAGCCATGGCGGAAGGCACTGCTGTGCCATTGCTCGAGCGGGTCGTGCGCGATCAGCGTTCGATCATCGCCGATGTTACAGGGCGGCCTGCCAGCGAAACGCCGCAGGTCTGGGCGCTCTACAAGGAAGTGCAGGACTATTACGACCATGGCATGCAGGTGCCGGACGATGTGATCCTGCTCTTCGCCGACGACAATTGGGGGCAGATCCGGCGGCTGCCCGGCCCAGGCGCTCAGCCGCGCCGCGGCGGCTACGGTGTCTATTACCACTTCGATTATGTCGGCGCGCCCCGAAACTATAAATGGATCAACACCAACCAGATTGAAAAGGTCTGGCAGCAGATGGATCTCGCCTATCGCCGCGACGCGCGGTCGATGTGGATCGTCAATGTCGGCGACATCAAGCCGATGGAATATCCGTTGAGCTTCTTCCTGGCGATGGCGTGGAACCCCGAGGCGATGACGCCCGACGCGCTCGCCGCGTATCCGCAAGCCTGGGCGGAGGCGACCTTCGGTGCCGAGCATGCCAGCGCGATCGGCGAGATGATAACCGCCTACAGCAAATATGCCGCGCGCCGCAAACCCGAGCTGATCGAACAGGACAGTTTTCCGCTCGGCGGCATCACGCCCGAGGGGCTGGATGGCGGCGAATTCGGTGCGATGGTGGCCGAGTGGGAGGTGCTCGAGGCCCGCATGCTCGACACGCGCGCCAAGCTGCTGCCCGAGCAGCTCGAAGCCTATTACCAACTGCTGGAATTCCCCGTTGCGGCGATGGCCAACCTCTACCGCCTTTATTACGGCGCGGCCTGGAACACGGTGCTGGCCTCGCGCAATGATGCCCGCGCCAATTATTTCGCGGATCAGGTCGAAACGGCCTTCCGGCGCGATGGCGAGCTGACCGAGCATTACCATTCGATCAACGGCGGCAAGTGGGACGGCATGGTGGCGCAGGTCCATATGAGCTACGTCATCTGGAACGACCCCACTCGGCAGAACATGCCCAGCATCACGCGCGTGGGCGGCGATACGCCGAGCGAGCAGCGCAGTCCCCGGCCCAAGTTTGTCGACAGCCGCCCAACGCCAGACGGGATCCTCGCAATCGAGGCACTTGCATTCAGCCGCGCGCGCCACGCGAGCGACTTGCGCTGGACGAAAATACCGCACCTGGGCCGAACCGAAGGCGCGGTGATCGCGCTTCCGCAGGGCAGGCCTGCAACGGTGCCGGACGACGGTGTCCGTCTCGAATATGATGTGACCGTCACGAAGGCTGGGTCGGGGCTACTGACCCTCTACCTAGCACCCACCCTCGACACGATCGGCAAGACCGGTGGGGTGCGCATCGGCGTTTCGATCGACGAAGGCGCGGTTCAGACGCTGCAGTCACAACTCGAAGCCACCGGCGGGACCCAAGATACGCCGGGAAAGAAGCGCTGGGCCAAGGCCGTGTGCGATAACGCCGTGCAGCTTTCGTCGGAACTGGGCTACCTCGCTGTCGGGAGGCATACGATCAAGATCTGGAGGGTTGACGACAATGTAGTGCTCGAGAAGTTGGTGCTGAGCACGGAGACTTTGCCGCCGACTTATCTCGGCCCGAGGACCAGCAAGGTCTAACGTTCCGCACTGGCGACCGGTCAGACAGGCGAAATGCATCGTTGGCTGCGGCCGACCCGAACCGCAATGCTGCATAAGCTCTCGCTCCTGCTGCTTGTGCTGATCGCGTCATCGCTGGTGGCGATGGCGACCAGTCGCAGGGTGATTCCGACAAGATGGTTCCGCACCATCATCGCTCCCGCCATCGCCCGACGGAGAATGTGCGCAAGGCGATTGACGCCAGCCACCGCCTATCCAGAGGTACCAGCAGCGCTGCTGAAGGCGGCCTACAGCCCGGCCGATATCGGCAAGGTGTGGCGCGGAAATGCGGTGCGCGTACTGCGGGAGGCCCGGGCTTTGGCCGATCCCGCCGCTGTCCCTAAGGTGCCGGTAAAGGGATAGGGCCGCCCCGCAGCCGCCCCCGCCCGCCATCGTCGGCTCCCCGCCTAATGTGCGCCCCGATCCGAGCGGGATCGCTTGATCGATGCGCGGTTGGTGGAGGTGGGCCTGGCTGGGTAGCGGCGCTCCCGTTCGCCCGGCGGTCAGGACGGAATGAGGTGGGAGGGCCAGCCGATGCGAATCAGCATCCCGTCAGGCCCGGAAATGCCGACTTCGTACAAACCCCACGGGCGGTGACGGAGAATGCCGCCAGGTCGAATGATCAGGTCATCAACGCGCGCCGCGATCTCATCGACATCGGGCGTGCGAACGAAGACGCCGAACGGGTTGTGCTCGGCGGGGACTTGCCAGGGTCCGGGCCCAGCCTGGGTCAAATGGACCTCGCAATGCCACCCCGTCATGATCGCATATTGAGCATCCCCGCCGGTCCGTGCGAAGCCAAGTCGTTCCCAGAAGGGGATGGCGGCGGACAGATCGTTATGGGGGACGATTGCGAACGCCCCGATCGTCTCAGGAATTGGCATCGTGCGCTCCGTGCAATTCTCGCCCATCTTTTAACGCCGCGGACGTCGCGCCGCTATCGATATGTGAGGGCAGCACCACTCGAGGACTTGTTTCCAGAGGTTCAACACGTCTCTTGCGCGTGCCGGATAGGTTAAAAGCGCGCGCCGTCGATCAAACGGCGTGGCAGAGCAGACCATAGTGCCGGATCGAACATCCTCAGGTTGACGCCCATGCGCTGATAGGCGGGGTCCGTTGCAGTCCAGTGCGTTGTGCAGCCACATTTCGGGCAATGCCATAGATCGAGCGCGCGATCGCCCTGCTGATACGCAGCGCCTTCACCTGCCACCGTTACGGCATCGGGAGCGCAATAGTGCCAAAGCCCGGCGATGCGCCGACATATGGAGCAGTTGCACTCGGCGACCTCGAGCGGTGTATCGCGAAGCAGGAGTTGAACCTGCCCGCAATGGCAGCTTCCGCGATGTTCTTTCACGCTCGCGTCCTCCTCCCGGCTCGATGCCTTGTTGCATGCGAAACAAGCGATCGCAAAGGAGTGATTGCCACCGGCCGACCCGAGACCGCGTCGTCTTTTCTGCCGCGATTGGAGGAGCATCTTTGTGAGAGGTATTTCGCGCGCGCGGCGACCTTGCGCGGGAAAACGATGCGGGGTCTTCAGTCAGCGACGACGACGATTTTTCTCAGGGTGTCCCGCTTGCCAAGGGCGGCAAGCGCGTGGGGCGCTTGGCCAAGCGTGTATTGTTGCAAAGGCCGTGGCCGCAGTCGCCCGTCGACGGCCTGGACGAACAGCGCGTTCCAGATCCGCATGGCGCGATCGGGATCGCTTTCGAAAAGGTACCGCGCATCGACGCCGATCAGCGCGCCGTTTTTGAGCAATGGGAGGTTCGCGGGAAGGCTCGGGATCGTCCCGGCGGCAAACCCCAAGACGAGATGACGGCCCCCCTTGGCGAGTGATCGAAACGCGGGTTCGAAGCTTGCCCCGCCGACCGGATCAACCACGACATCGACTCCCCCGCCGAGGATGCGTCGCAGGTCGTCTCGCCAATCGGCCGCGCGATAATCGATCGCGGCTTCTGCCCCCAGTTCCAGGGCATAGTCCCGCTTGGCTGGCGTAGCGGCCGCGGCGATCACGCGCGCGCCGCTGTTCGCGGCCAATTGCACCGCAGCGCTGCCGATCCCGCCACCAGCCCCCAAAACGAGCACGCTCTCGCCCGCGCGCAGGCCGCCGCGATCGAACAGCGCATACCATCCGGTAAGGTGATCGAGCAGCATGGACGCGGCCGTTGCCGAGGCAAGGGCGTCGGGGACCCGGATCAGCGATCGCGCGGGCGCGAGCGCGAATTCGGCCAATCCGCCGCCCGCGATGAGCTGCCAACTCGCCACGCGCGCGCCGATCTCAACCCCGAACGTGTTGGCACCAACCCGGTCGACCACGCCGACGATCTCGGCCCCTGGGACATAAGGCGTCGTCGGTTTGTGCTGATATCCCCCCGCCGCCATTAGCGAATCGACATAGCCGAGCGCGACGGCCTCGATGCGCAGCCGCACGTCCCCCTCGGCCGGTTCGGGCACGGCGACACGCCGAAGCGCATATCCTTCGACTGGGCCCAACGCGTCGCTGGTCAACGCGATCATCGTCGCCGCGCCCATCGGCGCTAGCCCCAGTGCGCTTCGAGCCGGGTCAACCCGCGGAACAGGAAGTTCGCCCGCCACGCCGCCCCGTGCAGATCGACCCTCATAGCCGGAAGTGTGCACGCGAGATGTTCGAACGCGATGCGCCCCTCGATCCGCGCAAGCTCGGCACCGACGCAGAAATGGATGCCGCCGCCGAACGACATATGGTCGGCCGCGCCGCGCGCGATGTCGAAGCGATCGGGGTCGGCGAATTTGCGACCGTCACGGTTTGCGGCTCCAACCAGGGTGAGCACGCGCTCGCCCGCCTTCACCGGATGCTCGGCGATCGTCGTGTCGCTCAGCGCGGTGCGATAGGCCGCGACCAGCGAACTTTCGTAGCGCAGCACTTCTTCGTTGGTCGACGCGGCAAGCCCGGTCGGATCAGCCACGAGGCGATCCCATTGGTCGCGGTGCCGGTGCAGCCGGTAGAGGCCGTTGCCGATGATATTGGCGGTCGTCTCGAAGCCTGCGCCGAACAGCGCGATGGCGACGGTGGTCGCCTCCTGCATCGTCAGCCCGTCGGGCGCGGCCCCGGTCTGTGCCAGCGACGTCAACAGATCGTCGCGCGGATGGGCCAGGCGGTTTTCGAACTCGGCCCGGAAGAAGCGTTCGAGCTGGTCGATCCGGCGATTGGCCGTGGTCAGTTCGGGCTCGGTCAATTTTCGCGCTTCGAAGACGACAAAGGCTTCGGGGATGGCGGCGATCAATGCGGCCATCTCCGGCGTCTCGTAATCGATCCCCATCAACTCGCAGATGACCATCACCGGCAATTGGTAGGCGAATTGGGTGATCAGATCGGCATGGCCATCGGCGAGGAAGGCGTCGGTCAGCTCCTGGCAAATCTCGCGGATCCGCGGCTCGAGCGCGCGAACCCGTTTTGCGGTCAGCGAACCCGTGACGAGGCTGCGGATGCGCGTGTGCTGCGGCGGATCCTGCATGATGAAAACGTCGGACAGCCAGCGATAACCCGAATTGGCCATCACGTCGAAATCGGGGCCGTAAAACAGCTTCAGATTTTCGACGAAATCGCCCGTGCCGAAGTCCTTCCGGTTCATCAGCACTTCGCGCACATGATCGTAGCGCGATACCACCCAATAGCCCGGTTTCGACCGATGAAACGGATCGCTCTCGCGGATGTGCGCGAACATGGGATAGGGATCGGTGATCAGGTCGGGATGCGCCGGATCGAACGGCTCGAGCTGAGCGACTCCAGTCATGGCAAATTCTCTCCCTTGCCCCAGCCTTGTGGCTGTGGGTCGATTGCAGCTAGGCATGTTCGAACGTCAGATCGTCGGGGTTGGCTTCGCGCGTCATTCGCCAGAAGGCGTCGTTGCGCCACGGCGTGATCGCGATGATCCGACCACGCGCGTTGCGGTACCAATTTTCGGCACCCGGGTGCGTCCACACCAATTTCTCATGCGCCGCGTCGAGCTTTGCGACATAGGCGCGGTACACGTCCTCGCGGACTTCCACCGCAGACGCATCGCGCGCAATCATCGCATCGATGATGCGCAGCGCATAATGCGCTTGATTCTCGATATTGCGGATCATGCTCCCGCCATGTCCGGCACCGACATTGGGGCCGAGCAGGATGAAGAAATTGGGGAATCCGGGCACCAGCGTGCCGAGATAGGCGGCGGCATTGTCGCCATCCCAAACGTCGCGCAAGACACGCCCGTCGCGTCCGATGACGTCGTAGGATCCAAGCACATTGGTGGTCTGGAACCCCGTTGCCAGGATCAGGACGTCGGCTTGCACCTCTTCGCCGGACGCGGCGACGAGGGTGCTGCCACGAACCTCCGCCAAATGTTCGGGGATCAGCCGCACATGCGGTTTGCGCAGCGCGCGGAACCACCCATTGTCGAGCAGCATGCGTTTGAGGAACGGCGGATAATCGGGCAGCAGCAACGGCAGCAAGTCCTGCCGGTCGCCGAGTTGCTCTTCATAATAGGTCGTGAAGAATTGCCGGTGGCCATCGTTGATCTTGTTGATCGACCGCTTCGAGTCCGCCCAGTCGGGATCGCGGAACAAGGTGCCATGGACTCGATCGTTGAAAGTCCACGACAGCCGTTGCTCGACCCAGTGGCGATAGAGCGGGAAGGTGCGCATCAAATAGCGAACGCCGTCGGGGACGACCTTGCGAAACTGCGGGAAGGGCGCGATCCATTGTTTCGATCGCGCGAAAATCGTCATCTCCGCCACGTCGTCGGCAATCGCCGGCACCACTTGCATGCCCGACGCGCCATTGCCGATCACCGCGACGCGTTTGCCGACAAGGTCGACCTCATCACGCCACGCGGACGTGTGCAGCACCTCGCCGGTAAACGTGTCCAGTCCGGGGATTTGCGGGATTTTGGGGATGTTAAGCAGCCCGACCGCGCTCATCACGATATCGGCGCGATGCGTTTCGCGGTTGCCATCCCGGTCGGTGACGGTGACCGCCCACTTGGCGTCCTCGGCGATCCACTCCGCGCGGTCGACCTTGGTGCCGAAACGCGCTTTGTCATAGAGACCGAAAGCGCGCGCGGTTTCCAGCAGATAGCGCTCGATCTCACCCTGCAGCGGAAAATGATGCGACCAGTCGGTCGGTCGGCACGAAAAGGTGTAGGTGAGATTGGGTGTATCGACGCCGCAGCCGGGATAGTGATTTTCCCACCACGTCCCGCCGAAATCCTCGTTCTTTTCAAAAAGCGTATAGTCGATGCCGGCCCGCTGCAGCTCGATTCCAGCGCAGATCCCCGAAATGCCCCCGCCGATCACGATCGCCGTGAGCGGACGCTTGGACCGGGTTGGGGCGGCTGGCTGTTCGAACTGCATCGAGAAGGCGACGACATCGCCATAGTCCTCCGGCACCGGTTCGCTCATCGCGACGCTCAGCATGGCGGCCAATTGAGCATTGCTCGGGCGCGGCAGGTGCAGCGGTGCGCCTTCGGCCCAGCCAAGGATCGCGTCATAGGCCGCATCGCGGATCGTGCGCTGAACCTCGTCGCTCAGGCCACCCGTATCGTTATCGTCCAACCCGCGACCGCGCCGTGGTGCGAACGGTGCCTCCAGCCACGCTTGATCCCCGGTCAGCTGGACCAGGCACAGCAGGAGGGCGGGAATGTTGGCTTGGTCGACGCCTTGGCGCAGCAACCCGCGATCGAGGGACATGCCTTGGAGTTGGTCGCTGGCTTGCATTGCCGTCATGTGCCTCTCGATGATGGTGCGTCACGCGCCCACATTACTGATGATATGCAATATCTACTCACTGGTATATCGAGTCAACGTATTACGCCGCTGTCATAACGTATTACGCCGCTGTCATTAGGTCGAACGAGAAACATCGGGGCGGTAAGGTCACGCCGTCAGGCGGAAAACACCTCGCGCCGCACGCGCATTCCGGCCTTCTCGCGATCCCAGGTGTCGTGCGTGATCCCCTCCTGGCGCAGATCGACCTTGAGCACCTTGGCCGACGGCGTCTTGGGCAATTCGTCCATGATCCGGATATAGCGCGGCACCATGAAGTACGGCATTTGGCGGATCAGGAAGGCGGCGAGATCTTCATGCGTGATGGTCCGCCCCGGCACCGGGGCCACGACCACCATCACCTCGTCCTCCGAATATTCGCTCGGCACGGCGATTGCGGCGGCCTCGCGCACGTCGGGGTGCGCGCAAACCTCCACTTCGACCTCGAACGACGAAATGTTCTCGCCGCGCCGCCGGATCGCGTCCTTCACCCGGTCGACAAAATAGAAATAGCCATCCGCGTCGCGGCGGAAGGCGTCGCCGGTATGGAACCAGCCATTGGCCCAAGCCGCAGCGGTTGCTTCGGGGTTGCGATTATAGCCGCTGTTCATCGCCCAGGGACGGTCCGTCCGCACCAGCATTTCGCCGATCGCGCCGACGGGCACTTCGCAGTCGTTGTGGTCCACCAGCCGCACCTCGACGTTCGGCCTGACCTTGCCGCACGTACCGCGCTTGACCGGGTTGGCTTCGGATACCACGGGCGACGAGATTTCGGTCATGTTGAAGATCGTGTAGATGTCGACGCCAAACCGCTCGGTGAAGGCTGCGGCGTCATCGGTCAGCGGCACCATGAAGGCGGCGCGCACGCAGTGATCGCGATCTTCGGGCGCGGGCGGGCGCTTCATCAGGAATGTCGCCATCACGCCCAGCAGGAAAACGACTGTCGCCTGCGTCGTGCGGGCAATGTCCCAAAAGCGGTCGGTCGAGAAGGATTCGATCAGCGCGACCGATGCCCCGCGCGCCAGCATGACGAAAGGCGGGCCCATGCCGCCAATGTGAAAGATCGGGGCGACGCACATATAGCGATCGTCTTCCCCCACCATCGGCCAGGATTCCGGTCCGGCGTTGGAAAACATGTGCAGATAGGACGACAGCACCCCTTTGGACGGGCCCGTCGTCCCGGAGGTGTAAATGATCGACTGGATATCCCATGGCTCGATCGGACGGTCCAGCGGATCAAGCGTTTCCCCGCCGACCTCGTCGAAGCGCACCGCCGGCAGACCGATATCGGGTGCTGGCGCATCCGAGACGATCACGAGCTGGGCAAGCTCGGCGCGATCGATTTCGGCCAGGCGCTCGACCAGATCGGGGTGCACGATCATCACGGTCGCGCCCGAATTGCGCACCACATGACCCAGCATCTTGCCGCGATAGGCCGTGTTGAACGGCACGAAGACCGCGCCGATATAATTGATCGCGTAAAAGGCGATCAGGGCATCGCGCCCGCTCGGAAGCCATGCCGCAACGTGGTCCCCCTGACGGACGCCCAGCCGCTGCAGACCTGCCGCTTTGGAGACCACGCGACGGCGGAGCTCGGCATAGCTCCACTCCTCGCCATCTTCGAAAATAACATGGGTCTTGTCGGGGCGCTCGTCGGCCCAGCGATCGACCAGATAGCGCAGGACGCATTCGTTGCGATTGGGGATTCGCGGATCGGCAAAGTCGCGGCTTCCGCTCGCCACAGTCATAGTCATAACACCTTCACCTCGAAAATGTTGAGCGAGGGCAGTCGTCAATCCACGGCGATAAGGCGCAGACAGGCCGCGACCGCCTGATCGACCACCATTTCCGCCGACCGTTTGCTGCCCGGCCGATAGCAATGGATGATCCAGCTCAGCAGGCCGCCGATCCAGATCGACATGCCGGCCGCATTGGCGACGGTGACCGCGCCATCCTGGACACAATCATCGATCAACTTCCCGATGCGCAGATCGAATTCGTGCCGCAGGCGCAAAATGCGCTGCGCGTCGGCGCGGTCGAGGTTCATCATCTCGCGCTGGTAGATCACGAGATATTCGTGTCGTGCGACGATGATTTCCGCGACTTCGCGTAACGACGCCTTGAGTTTGTCGATCGGCCGCCGCTCGATTTCCTCGATCCGGTCGAGCGCCGCGAGCGACTCCTTGACGCCCGCTTCGCAGATCGCGCTCAGGATCGCGCTCTTACCCTTGAAATAGGTGTACAGAAACGGCTTGGTGGCGCTCAGACGGTCGGCGAGCATTTCGAGCGTCGCCGATTCATACCCCTTCTCGTAAAACAGCGCGCTCGCTTCCGCGAGAATGCGCGCGCGCTTATAGGCGACAACGCCCGGCTTGATTTCCCGCAAGCTCGATTCGTAACCGGCCGGGTTTTTCGCGGCGGCGCTGGATTTGGTCATGCGGCCCTTCTGAGAATTTCCAAGATATCCGACGGCGACGTCACGGGGCGCGGATTGGTCCGTCCCCATATATCAAGCATGGTATATTCCGCCACCTGCTGGAAGCGGTCTGCGGTGACGCCCACTTCGCCCAACGTCCGCGGCATTCCGAGCGATCGGATCAGCGCATCGAGGCTCGCTGCCGCCGTCGGGTGCGTAGCGCCAAGACAGGCATTGATGCGATGCTGCCGACTGTCGTCATATTCGGCATTCCAGTCGAGGACATAGGGCGACATCACGCAGGAACAATGGCCGTGCGGGACGCCGCAGGTGCCACCAAGAATATGCCCGATCGCATGGCTGGCCCCCATCGGGACCCCGCCGATGATCGAGATCATCGATTGCCAGGCACCGATCTGGCACTTGAGGCGGGCTTCCAGGTCCGTGGGATCGGCCTTGGCGCGCGTCAGCCCCTCGACGAGCAGGCGGAGCGCATTGTCCGCCAAGCCATTGGCGAAGTCGTTCGACTTGTCGGAGGCGAGCGTTTCCACCGCATGATCGACCGACCGGACGCCGGTCGACAACCACAGCCATTCGGGCGTGTGCAGCGTGATGGCGGGATCGAGCACCACCATGACCGGGGCCATGTTGCGATGCTCATAGCCCTGCTTGTGCGCCGTGACCTCGTCGGTCGAGCCCGACAGGGCGTTGAACTCTCCGCCGGACAAGGTGGTGGGGACGCAAATCGTCCGAATGTCGGGTCCGATCTTTATCGGATTGATCACAGTGCCGTCGCCATCGACGAAGGTGCGCAGCGGCTCGAAATCCTCGACCGTCCGCACGTCGTGCTTGAGCAACAACGGCACGATCTTGCCCGCGTCGATGACCGAGCCACCCCCGATGCCGACGATCAGGTCCGCTCCGGCGGCGCGTGCGGCCTCGGCTGCGGCGAGAACGTCCGCGCGCGGCGCGTGCGAGGCGATCCCGCTATGCGTGGCGGCGTGACGATCGCCCAACGCGATCTCAATCTGTGCGATTTCGTCGGTATTGCGGCGCAGACTGTCGGAGGTCAGCAGGAACACCTTGCGTGCGCCCATCGCCTCGGCTTGTGCGCGAAGCGCGTCGCGCGCGGGCTGCCCCATCGTGACGCGCTCGGTCGTCGTAAAAGTCATCTGGGTCGGAATGACGCTCGTCACGGCCTTATCCTCTCTCGCATATCTTTGCGCTTGTGATGAGCAGTATGCACGCCACTGGTGATACTGACTAGTATATTTTCATACCATTATTCAAAAATCACCGGGTGGCGGCTTGACCCTCTCTCTACCCCTCGGTAGCCGGTAGGCACATTGCCGGGCGCATCGCCGGTCGCCACCACGAAGACAGAGATAGCCTGGATGGATCAACGATTAGTCTCTCTTGATCCCGCGCGCCGCGCGAAAAGAGCCGTCGGGCACCGCTGCGCACGGTCTGCGGCGGTCGTTCAATGAGCGGCCCTCTCTCTGGTATCCGCGTCGTCGAATTTGCCGGCCTGGGCCCGACCCCGTTCGGGGCGATGGTGCTTGCCGATCTGGGCGCGGAGGTGGTGCGCATTGACCGTCGCCGAACCGAGACGTTTGGGGGCGGGGACGATCGCGCCGATTTCCTCAACCGGGGTCGGCCCTCGGTCGTGGTGGACCTGAAGTCCGATCCCGGTCGCGCGCTGGCGCTCGAATTGGCCAGTCGGGCCGATGTTTTGATCGAAGGGTTTCGGCCGGGCGTCATGGAACGTCTGATGCTGGGGCCGGATCCGCTGCTCGCGGCAAATCCCCGTCTCATCTACGCCCGCATGACCGGATGGGGCCAGACGGGCCCGATGACGCACAAAGCCGGGCACGATATCAACTACCTGTCGATGACGGGTGGGCTCGACCTGATTGGGCCGTTCGACGGGCCACCGGTGCCGCCGATCAATTATGTCGCCAATTTCGGCGGCGGCGGCATGCTCCTGGTCGTTGGCGTGCTCAGCGCTCTGCTCGAACGATCCGTCAGCGGGCGCGGGCAGATCGTCGATGCCGCCATGGTTGATGGTGCATCGTTGCTGGCGACGCAAATCTTCGCATGGACCGCAATGGGGCGATGGCATCCGGGGCGCGGGGGCAATTTGCTGGACGGCAGCGCGTATTTCTATCGGTGCTACCGAACCGCCGACGACAAGTTTATCGCGGTCGGGGCGCTTGAGCCGCAATTTCATGCAGAGCTGATCCGCGGTCTCGGGCTGGATCCTGCCGACTTTGGCGATCACCTCAATCCGTCCTGTTGGGCCACGCGCGCCGCGCAGTTGGAAGCGATCTTTGCCACGCGCACGCGCGATGGATGGATCGAGCATTTCGCGCCGTTCGATGCGTGCCTCAGTCCCGTGCTCAGCCCGCAGGAGGCGACGGAGCACCCGGCAAACGTCGCGCGCGGCGTGCATGTCGCGGTGTCTGGCGTGCTGCAGCCGGCACCGGCACCGCGTTTCGATCGCACCCCGCCAACCCTTCCGACCGCACCGGTTGAGCCTGGCGAAGGCGGCGAGGATCGGTTGCGGGCATGGGGCATCGACCCGGCCCACTTCGCGCCAGATACTGGGGGATAGGACCGGCCAAGCGCCCTTCGCTTCGCACATCACCCCCGGCCGATGCGCGCTCCCCCGTCATGCGACGGGATCAGCGGCGCGTGGCGATGCCGCAGCGTCGCCACGCGCCGGTCTACCCCGGTCGCACCAGCGCTGCCGTCAGGCAGGCTTCAGAAATTGATGCCAAGCGTAGCGCCGTACGTCCTTGGCGGCATCAACGAGCCGACACGCGGGAATTGATAGGTGGCCGCCGCAATGATGTTGTTCGCGATCACGAACTCATCACCGATATTCTTGACCCATACGCCGAGTGACCAGCGATCCTTGGCGGCGTGATAGGTCAGACCGGCATTGGCCATCGCATATGCGCCCTGTTCGGCGTCGCGATTGTTGAACTCGGTGAAGTAGACCTTGGACTGCCACTTCGCGTCGCCGTTCAGCGTGATCTTTCCACTGCCGACCGGCACATCCCAGGTGAAACCACCGCCGAACGACGTTCGCGGCGCATTGGGAAGACTGTTGCCGCTCAAATCGACCAGGCCCGGCTGGTTGGGACATGGCGCATAAGAGATGCCCGCGCGCGCCGGAAAGGCGGCACCGTAATAGGCGTTGCAGAACTTCGTGAACTTGGCATTCAGATACGACGCATTGGCATTGATCGAGAGGCCGCCGACGATCCGCGCTTCCAGCTCGAGTTCGCCGCCATAGTTGCGCGCGGTCGCCGCGTTGATCGTTTGGACGATGCTGTTCGCGTTGACGAAGCTAACCTGCAAGTTTTTGTAATCATAATAGAAAATCGCACCGCTCAGCAGTACGCGATTGTTGGCAAAGCGCTGCTTGAAGCCGCCCTCATAGCTCCATACCGTTTCAGGATCGATCGCCGGGTCGGTGCTCCCGACATTGATCACGCCCGATTTGAAACCCTTAGTGACGCTGGCGTACAGCATCGTCGTCGTGGTGGGATGATATTCGATCAGCGCCTTGGGCGTAACCGACGACCATCCTTTCGCGACGTTGGTTGGAATGTTCAGCCCAATCGCATCGAACCGAAAATAGCCATCGCCGCTGCGATGCTCATAATTGTAGCGACCGCCGAGCGTGACCTTCACCGCCGGGCTGAGCTCATAACTGGCCTGCAGATAGACGCCGACGGCATCGATCTTGACGACGCCCTTTTGCTCATAGGCACCATTGTCGAACGTGCTCGCCGGCAGGCCGAACAGCAAGGCCAGGTTCGTGGTCGGCACGAGCACCTGGCCCGACAGCTTCTCGTGCAGATACATCGCGCCGCCGAGCAGCGATAAGCCGCCACGCTGGTAATTGACCGTGACTTCCTGGCTGAACGACCTGCTTTTTTCGACGTAATTGTTCTGGCCGGCCAAATTGACTTGCGACGAATCCAGATCGTCGCGCTGAAAACGGTCGAAGCTGCGATAGGCGGTGATTGTTTTGATCGTGGCCGCGCCGAGATTGAAGTCGAGCGTTCCGGTCGCGCCATAGCCTTTGCGACGATTGATCGCTTCCTGATCGGAATAGATATTGCGCAGGTTGGGGGTTTGACCGATCGACGCATAATAGCCGATCACCGTTTTGCCGCCGAGCAGCGTATGCGGCAGCTGGTTTTCCGGAACGACCGACGGCCCGAAATAGTGAAACGCGTAATTGTGATCGTCCTCGTTGAAATGATCGAGGACCAGCGTTGCGCGCACCGACGGATTGAAGTTGGCGATGATCGTGCCGCGCAGCGCGTACGCGTCGCGATCGTCGACGTCGCCGCCTGTAAACAAATTCTTGCCGTAGCCGTCGCGTTTTTCATATTTGCCGGCGATCCGCGCGAGCAGGCGGTCGTCCCCGGACACGCTGCCACCAACCGCGCCCTCGATGATCTTGGCGTTATAGTCCCCGTAGGTCGCGCGGATAAAGCCTTGCAGCTCCTCCTTCGGACGCGCGGTGACGAGATTGATCGCGCCTGCGGTTGCGCCGCGTCCGTAGAGAATCGACTGCGGCCCGCGCAGCACTTCGATCTGCTCGAGATCGAAGAAACCGCTCAACTGCTGCGCCGGGCGGGGCAGAATGGCACCGTTCTGCAAGAAGGCGACCGCGCCTTCGCCACCGACATCGAAATTGTTGAGCCCGACGCCGCGGATGAAGGTCCGGTTGACGCCGAACTGATCGCCGATCGACACGTTGGGGACGACAACCTGAAGGTCACCGATATTGGAGACCCCGCCCGGCCCGAGATCGGCACCGGTGATTGCGCTGACTGCCCCGGGGACTCGGCTTAGCGAGGTGTTTTGGCGCGTCGCCGTGACGATGATATCCTGGATCCCGTCCTGATCGGCGGAGGCGGGCGGGGAGGGAGGCGTAACGGGTGCCGTTTGCGCATGGGCAAGGGCGGGCACCATCAGCATGGCCAAAGGCGCGTAACGCGCCAGCAAAAAGCGTCGCAGCATCCGAACTCCCCTATTTTTCGGCCACGCTTGATCACGCGGCATCTTTTGATACTGACGGGTATATCTTTCTTTACATCGGTATTCAAGCGGATGTTGCGCTCGGTTTTTGGTGTCCCGGCAGTCTCTCGCAGCGTCGCCGCACCGCGTCATCCCGACGGACGGTCGCGAGCATAAGGTCGGGGGGAGGGCGACGGCGCTACGGCAGCTATGGTCGCGGTGGTGGCAGAGCCGCAGGGCCAGAGACGGGCCGTGCCGCGCTATTTAGCGCATCTCAGGCCGGTGTGGCGCGCTTCACTCGAGTGGGCCGAAGATGTCCGCCAGGCAATCGACCAGGGTGTCGGGGCTATACGGCTTCTGCAAAAAACAATGCGCACCGTTGTCCAGCGCGCGGGTGAGCAGGTCGTCGGTGGGATAAGCGGTCATCAAGATCAGCGGCACCGCAATGCCGCGCGTGCGAAGCGCGTCCTGAAACTCCAGGCCTGACATTTCGGGCATGTTGATGTCGGAGATGATGCAGCCGAACTGGTCAGGGTCGGCCGCGAGGCATTCGGGCGCAGAGGGAAATTGCGCCGCCTCCAGGCCGAGCGAACGGATCAGGCTAGCTGTCGCCGAGCGTACGAGGTCGTCATCCTCGACAATCGCCACCGTCCGCTGCTGCAAGGTCATCGAAATTCCTGGTCATGGCCGACTTTGGCGACCGCTTCCCTGCTAGAGCGTTCGCGGGGCGCGCAAAACCATACACAAGTTTAGGATGGGACGCCGCGCCGCCCGATCGCTTCGGAAAGCCGTACCAGATCGGCGACCGTGCGCACGCCCATTTTGCGCATCATACTGCCGCGGTGCAGCTTCACGGTGATTTCGCTGAGGCCAAGGTCGGCGGCGATCTGCTTGTTCATCAGCCCGGCCACGACGCGTTCCATGACTTCGCGTTCGCGAGGTGTCAGCGAGGCTTGGCGCTGTGCGGCCGCGGCGATCGCATCTTCGTCCTCCAGCCGCTTTCGGTCGCGATCGAGTGCGGTTTCGACGGCATCGATAATATCCTGATCGCGAAATGGCTTTGCGAGAAAGTCGATCGCGCCCGCCTTCATGGCGCGCACGCTCATCGGAATGTCGCCATGCCCGGTGATGAAAACGATCGGCGCGCGGTCACCGCGTTCCATCAGTTTCGCCTGGATTTCCAACCCGTTCATGCGCGGCAGGCGGACATCCATCACCAGGCAGCTGGGCCCTTTTGGCAACGCGTGTTCGAACAGCGTCTGCGCTGAATCGAAGGTGAGCGTTCGCAGGCCGATCGAGCGAAACAGCGAATCCATCGCGGAGCGCACCAGTGCGTCATCATCGACGATGATGACCGTCGGTTCGCCGTGATGATCGCTGCCGTCTGTCTCCTGCGTCCGTCGTGCCACCCGATCTCCCTTCCTTCCCGTCTCCCGACCATCGCCGCGATCGGGCTTTGCGCTTTACCGCGTCTCGCCGGGCTGGCCTATGGCTGGGGCAGGTTTCGCAAGGTGCGGACCATGGCGGCGGCGTGTTCGGCGCATTTCTGGATATCGCGCAGGCTGCTCTCCACTTCCTCAAGATCGGGGTGATCGCGCTTGAGCCAGCGCAGCGCGGCACCGGCATTGGAGAGGATACTGGAAAGCGGCTGGTTGATCTCGTGTATGATCGAAGCGGCCTGGATTTCTCCTTTGCCGCCTTCGGTGCCGTTGGCATCGCTTGGTGTCATTCGATTTCACCAGTCCATTGCGGTTGGAGGGGAGCCGTGAAGCGGTAAGCGCGAAGAAAAATGCGTGGCCGCATGCGACGTTACGATACCAGCGGCGGCGGACGATTATTGTCGAAATCGCACACAATAACCAAAGCTTGTCCCATATTGCGCCCAGCTTTGCTGAGCGCCGCGCGCGTGCCTGTTCGGATCGGTCGAATGTCCCAGTGGCGACGCAAAACGTCTTTTGCCGTCCCTGTAAGATCGCGCGCGCCGACATCGAAAAGCGCGGCGGTCCACATCAAGACAGGATGATGTTCGCGGGGACGGATGCCCTTGTGCGGCGCGCTTGGCGCGGTTGGAAAATGCCGACCATGTTCCAAGCCCACCGAATATACGATTGTATGATTACTGCGCAGAATGCCGGCTAATACACGGTGCCCATCCGAAACCTCAGGATGTGACCCATGAATGCCATAGCGACCGGCCCGCTGTTGCGGTCCGTTATGATAGCGCTGGCGTCCCGCACGGACGGGAAGGGCGCGTGATGCGGATTGCAATTGTCGGAGGCTCGCTCGGCGGGCTCTTTGCGGCGGCGTTGCTGCAACAGGCCGGGCACACGGTCCATGTCTATGAGCGGTCGCGCGCGGGCCTCGCCGGGCGCGGTGCCGGGCTGGTGCCGCAGGAGGATGTCTTCGCGACCTTGCGTCTGCTCGGGCTCAACCATTTGGCGAGTGTCGGCGTGGTCGCGCGGGAGCGGATTTTTCTCGACCTCGCCGGTCGCATCGTTGATCGCGCCGCCACGCCGCAACTGCACGTGTCGTGGGATCATCTCTACACCGGCCTGCGCGGCCTTGTGGGGGAGGAAAATTACAGCGTCGGGCGGCTGGTCCAGCGCGCGGGCCAGGACGACGGCTTGGCCTGGATCGAGTTCGCCGACGGTGCGCGCGCGGAGGCGGAACTCGTGATCGGTGCCGACGGGATCGGGTCGGCGGTGCGGTCGGCCGTCATCGGCGGCACGCAAAATGCGCGCTATACCGGCTATGTCGCGTGGCGTGGCCTGATCCCGGAAAGCGCCTTGTCGGCATCGGCGGCGAGCACCTTGCTCGACCGTTTCGCCTTCTACACAGCGCAGCGGACGCAGGCGCTGGGCTATGTCGTGCCGGGGCCGCGCGGCGAGATCGATCAAGGCCATCGGCGGTACAATTGGGTGTGGTATCGACGCGAAGCCGATCTGAGCGCCACGCTGACGGACCGCGAGGGGCGGGTGCACCCCTTCTCCCTTGCGCCAAAGCAACTATCGAACGCGGCCAGGTCCACCTTGCGCCACGACGCCGAAACGCAGTTGCCACCGCAATTCAGGGATGCGTTGCACGCCGAGCCGGAGCCGTTTGTGCAAGCGATCTTCGATTATGAGACCCCGCAGATGGTCCGTGGCCGTTTGGCGCTGCTTGGTGACAGTGCCTTCGTCGCGCGTCCGCACACTGCGATGGGGGTGGCCAAGGCGGCGGCGGATTCGCTCGCACTGGCCGAGGCACTGGCGGCCGCGCCCGTCGAACAGGCCTTGCTGCACTATCAACGCGAGCGGCTGCCGGTCGGGCGCGCGATCACGCAATATGGCCGGCGACTGGGGGACTTCATGGCCTGATCGGCCACGCGCGCCGGGCTTAGAGGGACGGGTGTTGGGACGCCTAGAACGGCACCGGTGCGGCGAAGCGGGCCGCGCTTTCTTCGCGCGCGCCGAGCACTTCCGCCATGCGCACCAGGTCGGCAAGCGATTGCGCGCGCATCTTGCGCATCATGTTTCCGCGGTGAATCTTGACGGTGATTTCGCTGACACCAAGGCGCGATGCCACCTGCTTGTTGAGCAGGCCGGCTGTCACCAGGCTCATCACCTCGCGCTCGCGCGGCGTCAGCGTCTCGTAAAGCGGGCGCGCCGTGTCACTTTTGCGCGTCTCGGCCCGGCGGACGGCGTTGAGGCGGACCGCCTCGTCGACTGCCGCGAGGATCTTGTCATCGGCGCACGGCTTGGTCAGGAAATCGACCGCGCCCGCTCTCATGCCCTGCACCGTCATCGGGATGTCGCCATATCCGGTCATCAGGATGACCGGAACCTTGGCATCGCGCTCGCGCAGCTCCCGTTGGAAGTCGAGACCGCTCGCCCCGTTCAGACGGACATCCAGCAAAAGGCACGCCGCATCCTTTGCGCGGGGGCAGGCCAGATAGTCGGCGGGCGCGGTGAAGGTGCGCACCATGAACCCCGCCGCGCGCAACAGGTTGTCGATCGCGCTGCAAACGTCGCGATCGTCATCGATCACACAGATGAGGGCGGGGGGGCTTGCTGTTTCCGAAATGCTCATCGCGTGTCTCCCACTTGCTCGTCAAAGGCAGCCGCAGCCGCTCGACCGAGGGGAATATGCCATCCGCCGCTTGGGACGGGCTACCATCCAAGCGAGCAGCAGCCCTACACCAAGGTATGGTGGCGCGAACGACCATGTCCGGCACAGAGGCGGAGGCTGTGGTACCGCGCGCTTTTGCCGGGCGCGCGGAAAGGGAGCGGGCCGCAGACGCTGCAGAAATGCTTCCGCGACCCGAGACGATGGACGCCGCTTTCAAACGCTAAGTATCTTTAAACGAAAGTATAAATTTAACGGCTGCATCGAATTTCTAGATGAGACCCGAGGCCTGGTGCCTCCTGGGGCGATTTTGTCCTGGTCAGGAAACAGTGCCGGTGTGGCGCTGGTCGAATCGGAGGAGAAAGTTAATGAGCAACGGAAACAGCTATGCGCGCCCATTCGCCGCCCTGACGGCGGTTGGTCTGTTGGTGGTGGGCCTGTCTGCGCCGGCAATGGCGGCTTCGACCAAGAGCATTCAGAAAACCGAAGACGCGTTGCTCGCTGCCGGTTTCGTCGATCGCCCGGCCAGCACGCCCGAGCGCGTCGCGATGATCGCCCAACTCCCCAAGAACAGATTCATCCGCCGGGTGAAGGGGCAGATGGTGCATTACGTCTATGCCGATACCAAGAATTGCAACTGCATCTATGTCGGCACCCAACAGGCTTACGGGGCGTATGTGAAGGCGATGCAGGCCCAGAAGCTGGCCGACACGCAGCAGATGGCGGCGGAGGATTACGCGAATCCGGCCTGGAACTGGGGTGCCTGGGGCGGCTTCAACCGCGGCTGGGGCTTCGGGCGCTATCGCGGCTGGTAACGGCGAGCAGGCGCGCCGCTCGACTGGAGCATCCGATGCTTGCGGCGCGCCATTTTGATTTTTGAAGGGGAGGGCCAATGCCAGACACGGATCCAAGCGGCCTAGCCTTGCCAGGCCCGATGCCGCCGTTCGCCGCCCTCGGAACCCCCAATTTTCGACGGTTCGTCACGGGCCAGGGCATCAGCCTGGTCGGGTCGTGGACGGAAACCGTCGCACAGGCATTGCTCGTCCTGCAATTGACCAATTCGGCGGTCGCGGTGGGCCTCGCCACCGCCGCGCGGTATCTGCCGGTGCTGTTGCTGACGCCCTATGCCGGCCTGATCGTCGATCGCCACGACAAGCGCCGCATCCTGATCCTCACCGCCTGTTCGCTGGCGCTGTTGTCGGTGCTGCAGGGCGCTCTCGTCCTGTCGCATCACATGCAGATGTGGGTGGTGTTCGTCGTGGCGCTGGTCTTTGGCACGCTGTCGGCACTCGACAACCCTGCCCGCCAGGCGTTCATCCCCGAAATGGTCGGCAAAGGTCTGATCCGCAACGCCGTCACCATCAACAGCACGATGGTCAATGTCGGGCGGGCGCTTGGGCCGCTGGTCGCCGCCGGGCTGGTCAGCACGGTCGGCATCGGATGGTGCTTTCTCATCAACGCCATCAGCTTTGCAGCCGTGCTGTTCGCGCTCGCTACGATGGACACCCGCGCGCTGTTCCCGGTAAAACGCGTAGCGGTGGCGCGCGGTCAGGTGCTGCAGGGCCTGCGATATGCCGCGACCGTGCCCGAGATTATTGGGCCGATCGCGATGATGGCGCTGATCGGCACTTTTACCTACGAGTTTGAGGTCAGCCTGCCGATCTTCGCGAAGATGGAGCTGAACCCCGCACCTGTGACCTATAGCTGGCTGCTCGGCGCGTTCGGCGCGGGGTCGGTGCTGGGTGGTTTCTATTGCATGGTCCGTCCGGCAACGGGCTTGCCCCGCCTGGTACGCGCCGCCGCGCTTTATGCGGCGGCGATGCTGGCGCTGTCCTTTGCGCCGTCCTTGCCGGTGGCGGTACCGGTGCTGATCGTGGTGGGCCTGGCCAGCATCACCTTCATCACGACCGGAAATTCCACGATCCAGCTTGCCGCCGCGCCCGAATATCGGGGTCGGGTTACGGGTTTGTGGTCGACCGCCTTTGTCGGATCCACGCCGATCGGCGCAACGATCATCGGCTTTGTTGCAGCGCTCAGTCCGCGCTGGGCGATCGTGGTGGGTGCGCTGGCGTGCATCGTCGCGGCATGGGTCGGGTGGCATTTCCTGGGCCTGCACCCGGCCCCGAACGGCGATGCAGAGGATTCCGGGGCACCCCGCTCAATGCGATACGGAAAGCGCTGTGCATAAACTTCCGTATGATAGCATCCGCAGTGGTTCCAAGAGATCAGAGTGACACGTTTGCACCGGAGAATTGGAAGGAAAGTGCGATGATCGCAACAGAAAGTCCGAAGCCGGGTTTCGCGCCCCAGATCACAGTGTTGCCGCCGATGCCCGAACCGAGCGCGGCCGACGAGGTCAATCATCGCGTCGCCAACAGCTTGCAATTACTTGCTGCCATGGTTTCGATCGAGGCGCGCGGGATCGTCGATCCGCTGGCGCTGGCCGCGCTGGACATGACGCAGCGCCGGATCGGCGCGATCGCGGGCGTTCACCGCCTGTTGTATCAAGTGCGCGATGCCCGCTCGGTCGACATGGCGGCCTATCTCGGCGAGTTGGCCGGCGATCTGGAGCAGAGCTGCGCCGATGCAGCGGGCGGACGGCATGTCCGCATCGACGCGGAGGCGCTGCATCTGTCGGCGGACAACGCGACCGCAATCGGCATCATCGTGTCGGAACTGGTCGGAAACGCCTGTAAATACGCCTATGATCCGGGCCAATCCGGGGACATCCAGATCTCGCTGCGGGCGATGCCGTTCGGTGGCTATCAGCTCGAAGTCTCGGATCGCGGGCGCGGCATGGCGGGCGGCGTCGCCCCACAGGGCACCGGGCTTGGCAGTCGGCTGATCGCAATGATGGCGGACCGGCTGCGCGCGCGCTATGCGTGGCGCGACATGCGGCCGGGGACTTGCTTCACCTTGCTGGTCGATCGGTGCTGACCGGCTTTATTGAGGCAATATCTGATCGATCTGTGCGCGGAATTGGGCGATCCGGGCGCGATCGGCGCTGGCATCATGGTCCGGCCGTGCGACCGCCAGGGGGCAATCCGCCGCGATCAGCACGTTGGTCATGGCGTCGGGGCTGATGGCAGGGTCCATTCGCCGCATCTCCTTGACCGCCTCTTCGACGACATTTTCACGGTTGCCGCCGCCCAGCCGTCCGGTCAATCCCGCGACATAACCGGCACCGCCGATGGAGGCCGGGGCGACCGCGGCTGCATCCGGGCACCCCACGACCGTAACGGGTTTGCTGGACGAGCAGCCGCCCAGGAAGAGGGCAAGCGAGCCGAGGAAAATGCGTCCGTCCATATCGATCTCCCGTGGAACACGATCGTCATGGCGGCGCACCCGGGGGGCAGGGGAGGTGCGCCGCCATCGCCGAGATCCCTTCCGCGATGGCGGACGGGCGGCACGTCTCGCAGGCACACCACGCGCATCATCGCGGGTGGCACTGCTCGAACATCCTCGAAATATGGGGGCGCTGGCGCGATCCAAGTCATACCAAGGTTTGTATGGCCGAGGCCTGCTGGTGGCGCGGTTTTCCTGCGGCTGCCCGCCCCGACGACCGCTCCAAACCGCGTCTCCAAACCATTGTATAATTTCGGGGGCGCGGCCCGAAACCTAGATAGGCAGTGCCGGTCATATTCGGGACCAGTGGTCACACACGATCAACCGCCGAATCCCTATGCCCTGGCACCGACCGGACGTTCCTTCGGGCAGCGTCTCCCTTCCTTCCCACCAAAAAGGGCAAATGCGGATGTCAAACCTTAAGCGTGAACCGTCCCGGCGCGCGGTTCTTGTCGGGACCGCCAGCGTCGCTGCCGCGACGTTGCTGCCCACAGCAACTTTTGCGCGCCCCCTTCCCCCCACGCACACCGGAGATACCAAGATGGCCAGCGGATTCATCAAGACCAAGGACGGCACCGAGATCTTCTACAAGGATTGGGGTCCCAAGGACGCCCAGCCGATCGTGTTCCACCACGGCTGGCCGCTCTCGGCGGACGATTGGGACGCGCAGATGCTGTTCTTCCTTGCCAACGGGTATCGCACCGTGGCGCATGACCGCCGCGGTCATGGGCATTCCACCCAGGTCGATACCGGCAACGATATGGATCATTATGCCGCAGACGCTTCGGCGGTGGTGGAGCATCTGGACCTGCGCAATGCCGTCCATATCGGTCATTCGACTGGCGGGGGCGAAGTCGCCCGTTATGTCGCGCGGTACGGCCAGCCGCAGGGACGCGTGGCCAAGGCCGTGCTGGTCAGCTCGGTTCCGCCGTTGATGCTGAAGACGCCGAACAACCCCGGCGGCACGCCGCTATCGGTCTTTGACGGCTTTCGCGCCGCTCTCGCCGCCAATCGTGCGCAATTCTATCGCGATGTTGCCTCCGGCCCGTTTTACGGCTTCAACCGACCCGACGCGAAGGTTTCGCAAGGGGTGATCGACAATTGGTGGCGCCAGGGCATGATGGGCGGCGCGATCGCCCAATATGAGGGCATCAAGGCCTTTTCGGAAACCGACCAGACCGATGACCTGAAGGCAATGGCGGTGCCAACCCTGATCCTGCAGGGCGATGACGATCAGATCGTGCCGTATAAGGACGCGTCGATGCTGCAGGTCAAGCTCGTGCAGAACGGCACGCTCAAGATCTACAAGGGGTATCCGCATGGGATGCTGACCACCCATGCCGACGTCATCAACCCGGATCTGCTGGCGTTCGTGAAGGGCTGAGCCCCGGATCCGCACGACGACAAAAAGGGGAGGGTGGAGAAATCCACCCTCCCTTCTTGGTATCTGCTGGTGGAAATGCGTCTCTTTCCGGTGGGCGCGATACTAGGCCGCCAAAAAGAGGGCGGGCCCTGCGGCCCGCCCCCCGGGTATCAGCGCTTGTAGATGACGGTGCTGATGGTGTCGTGCAGCGAACCCTTGGGGTGCGACTTGCACGTGCTGACAATGACCGGGGTGAGCGTGTCGACAGCGCTGATGTCGATGGCCTTCACGCTGGGATTGCGGGCCTTATTGTAGCCGATGATATAGGAAATCGCCTGCGGCTTGTACTTGTTCTCGATGTCGAGAAAGTCTTCGCAGCTGATTTCCTGGCCGCCTTTGCGCGTTTTTACGAATTGATCGGTGGTGACGACGCCGTTCTTGACCTGAATGTTCTTGGCCGTGCTCTGCGAGCAGGCCGGCGTCGCCAAAGCGGCCATCAGGATGCTGGCTGCGAAGAAGGAGGAGCTGCGCATGGGAAGAACCTTTCGTGTTACGCTCGCAAGCGTGGGTCATGGGACGATCTGACACTCCGGCCGGTACTGTGCGGCCAAAGCGATTTCGATCGCCGCCAAAGTAACGGCGCGACGGGCGCATTTTGATAATACGTTGATATGAGTCGGTGGCGCGATCGGTATCCGCTGGCCAGCGATGACACCGTTATTGCCCGTGTTGGTCGCGACGCTGTGTGTCGGCATCTGTCTGCGGACATGCGGCGACGTCAACGGGAAGAACTCGAAACGATCGTATAGGTATCACCACCAAAGCGGCTCGTCATACCGTGAAACAGCCCGGACGGATCTTGGTTCGGCGTCAGGATCACCATAAAAGTCGAGGTATCGTCATGACTGACCCGCGCGCTGCGCAGCTTTCACCGCATCATGAGGCCCCTGCTTTTGGCAATCCGGATATGCCGGCCGAGGGTCGTGTGAACATTACCGATGACGCCAAAAGCGGCCGCATGACCGGCCCGCGCAATCCAGTGATCGAAAGCCAGTTCCCGTCGCAGATCGATGCGCCGGCGACCGACATCAGCACCCAGCCGTTCTTCTGGTCGTCGTTCAACATCTCACCGCGCCGCCAACAGCTTGGGGGCTGGGCACGCGAGCTGACACAGGCCGATTTCGCGATCTCCGACGAAATTTCGGGCGTGAACATGTATCTCGAAGCGGGCGGCATCCGCGAGCTGCACTGGCACCAGACGGCGGAATGGGCGATCATGACGCGCGGGCGCTGCCGCGTCACCACGCTCGATCGCCACGGCCGCCCGAGCATTGAAGATGTGGAGGCGGGCGACCTGTGGTACTTCCCGCCGGGCCTGCCGCACTCGCTGCAGGGGCTCGGTCCGGACGGTGCCGAATTCGTCATCGTTTTCGACGACGGGTCCCAGTCCGAAAGCAACACCCTCCTCATCACGGATTGGTTCGCGCACACGCCGCCCGAGGTGCTCGCCAAGAATTTCGGCATGCCGATCGAGACGTTCAAGGATATCCCGCTCCACAACCTCTGGATCTTCGCGGCGAACGAACCCGGCGATCTCGACGCCGATCGCAAGGCGGCCAGGGTCGTGGAAGGGACCGAGCCGGTGATCTTTCGCCTGTCGCGCTCGCCCGCCATCAAGAGCAATAGCGGCGGCAGCATCCAGACCGCGGACAGCCGCAACTTTCCAATCGCGAAGACCGTGGCGACCGCGCTCGTCACGATCGAGCCGGGCGGGATGCGCGAAATGCATTGGCACCCCAATGCCGACGAATGGCAATATTACCTGCGCGGAAGCGCACGCATGACGGTGTTCAACACCGGCCCCAAGGCGACCACGACCGATTTTCGCCCCGGCGACGTTGGCGTCGTGCGGCGCAATTACGGCCATTATGTCGAAAATACCGGCGATGACGTGCTGCAGTTCGTCGAGGTGTTCCGCTCGGATCGTTATGAGGAGGTCTCGCTCGCCAATTGGCTCAGCCATTTGCCCCCGGCGCTGGTCACCCAGCACCTCAATATCGACGCTGAGACGCTGGCGAAATTTCCGGTCGGAACGCAGGGCATCGTCCCCCTCCCGACCAATCGACCGTCCCCTTAGGCTTGGCACCTTTGGCGGGTACCCTGTCGTTCGGCGGCCCGCCTCCGATCGTGTGCAGATTATACAATCCTCGGTGCTCGGGTCACCCTAAGCCTTCTTCATCGGGGTCGCGTCACTGCGTGGGCGTCGATCCGGGATGAGCTTGGCGTGCGGCTACGGGCGCGTGCAACATTTCTACGCGGTATGGGATTGATATGACCTCGATCGATCACAGGCCTTCGTCGAGCGTCGTATTTGGCACTGTCGATGCCGCAGAGTTCACAGGCCAGGGTTCATCGGACGGCAGCTTCACGCGACGGCTGTTTGGCCGGATCACCGAAAGTGCCGCGCTGGCCGACGCGCTCGCGCGCGTGCGGGCCAGCGGTCGTTCCGAAATCGTGTTGCTGTCGGGCGTGTCCGGGGTCGGAAAGTCGGCGCTGGTCCGCAGATTTCGCATGTTGATGGCGGCATCGCCGCACCGCTTCACGGCGGGCAAATGCGACCAGCTTCACCATAATGCGCCGTTCGTGCCGATAGCGCAGGCATTGAAACATCTGGCGCATGGCTTGCTCGGCGAAAGCGATGCCATGCTCGAAAGCTTGCGCGCGTCCCTTTTGCCGGAATTGGGAAACGATACCCGCTTGGTCGTCGATCTCGTGCCGGACATGGAGATCGTGCTAGGAACCGGTGGTGCGCGGACCGACATGTCCCCCGCACTTGCAAAGGTCAGGCTTCACAAAGCACTGTTGGCGACGATTGCAGCGCTGGCGACGCGGGAAGCGCCGCTGATCCTGTTCCTGGACGATATTCAGTGGGCTGACCCCTTCTCGCTTGAAATGCTGATGAGTCTGGCCGCCGATCCTCCGGCCAACACGCTCGTCATCCTGGCCTATCGTGAAGACGAAGCGCATGTGTATTTAAAGCCCGTCGGCTTCCTCGACGGAATCGGCGCGTGCGCGCTTCCGGTGACACCGATCGCGTTGGCGGCGTTAGCGCCGGATTCGATCGTCGAGATGCTGGAGCACACCTTTGGCGGCTCGGATCGTGATCTGAGGGCGTTGGGGCACGCCATTCACGCGAAAACCGGCGGAAATCCGTTCTTCGTGCAGCAGGTTCTCGGCAGCCTGCGCGAGGAAGGGGTGATCCGCTATGACGAGCCGCGGCAGTGCTGGATTTGGACCGCCCAAAACCTCGAAACGTCGGTGCACGCCGGCAATGTGGTCGACTTTACCGGTAGCCGGGTCGAGCGTCTGCCGGGCGAGCAACGCGAAGTCCTCCAATCGCTTGCGTTGATCGGCAGCCGTGCGGATGGCGGTTTGCTTGGGGCGTTCATGGATCTTGACCGCGATCCGTTGGAGGCGCGGACACGCCCGCTGGTCGAAGCCGGGTTCCTCCACCGCGATGCCACGCACTATGCGTTTGCGCATGACCGCATCATGGAAGTTTCCATCGCCTTGACCCCGGAGGCCGACCGGCCCGTTCGACATGCCGCGCTTGCGCGCCTGATGCTCGAGCAGCGCGGTACCACCGGCGTCACCGAATTCGATATCGCCGACCATGTCGTCGGGGCGATGGTGAGCGATGTTGCCATAATCGACCGGCCGCTGTTCGCGCGCGCGCTTGTCGACGCGGCGGATCGCGCGTTGCAGACGGCCGCGGTTGACCAGGTCACGCGCTACATGGAGGGCGCGAAGCGCCTGTCGTCCGACGAATGGTGGCAAACCCATTATACCTTGGCGTTCGACATCGATTTTCGCAGGATCGAAAATCTGTTGCAGATTGGTGCTGTGGACGTTGCCGAACGCACGATCGACGCCTTGTTGGGCCATGCCGCCAAACCGATCGACAAGGCGCGGGTGTATCGCCTGAAGGCGGTCACGCGGACGCTCCATTCCGATTATGACGGCTCGATCGCGGCGGGGCTGGCCGGGCTGGCGCTGCTCGGCGTCGATCTTCACCGCTTTCCCGCGCAGGCCGAATGCGACGCCGCCTATGAGCGGGTTCGGATCGCGCTTGGCGATGCCCCGATCGCCAGCCTGGCCGATCTGCCCAAAACCGATGATCCCGAAATCGAGGCGATCATGGCTTTGTTGACGACGATGGTCGCTGCGATTTTCGCAGATGACGGGCTGCGTTTCATCCACGTCGCCAAGATCGTCGAACTCACGCTGGCCCATGGGGCCACTGCGGGGTCGGCTTATGGCCTGGCCTGGTTCGGGGTGTTCGTGTGCGATTTCTACGGACAATATGCCGACGGTTTCGAATATGGCCTGGCCGCGCTCGCGCTGGTCGACCGGCATGGATTTGAGACGCAGCGAACGGGTACGCTTGTCGCGCTCGATCAGCTCAGTCCGTGGACGCAGCCCTTTTCCTACGCCGTCCTGCGGATCCGCGAAGCGATTGCGGCGGGGCATGCGGCGGGTGATCTTGGTATGACCTGTTATGCGCGCAACCACCTGGTGACGGACCTGCTGATGATGGGGGCACCGCTGGCGCTGGTCGAAGAAGAGGCCGAACGCGGGCTGCAGTTGACTCGCCGCATCAATTTTCGCGACATCGAGTTGCTGATCGGCGGCCAATATGGGCTGGTGCGTCAGCTGAGCCGGAACGAAACGATGCCGCCGTTCGAATCCGCGGGCGACATCACCTCGGCCTCGACCCGGTTCTGGGTTCGCCTGAATGCCGGCATGGCCGCCTATTTCTTCAAGGATTATGCGCGGGCATCGCAGGTGCTCGACGAAGCGGAGCTCCTGTCCTGGGCGCTTCCGGCCAATATCGATCTGGCCTATCTCGCCTTGTTCTCCGCCCTCACCGCCGCCCAATACGGGGAAGGTGCAGACGCCTTGCGCAAGATTGAGGTCCATCGCGCCCGGCTGGCGACCTGGGCCCAGCTCAATCCTCGCAATTTCGAGAATAAGCGCTTGCTCGTCGAAGCGGAAATGGCGCGCCTGCGTGGCGAGGGGCTGGGGGCCCTGCAGCTTTACGATCGCGCGATCGAGGCGAGCGGGGACTTTGGCCACGAACGCGCGATGGCCCACGAACTGGCCGCGCGCCATTGCAGCGCAATCGGGCTGGGCGTGACCGCTGCCTATCATGGCCGCGCGGCGCGCACCGGCTATCGCGATTGGGGTGCCACCGCCAAGGCTACCCTGCTTGAAACGGATCATCCCGAATGGTTTGGCAGCCAGCAAGGCGATCAGACTCGCGACGTCGATACGGTGCTCGATCTCGCGCTGTCCTTCTCTCAGGAACTCGCCCCTGACCGGCTGACCGAGCTGCTGACCAGCACGATGATCGAGCGCTCCGGCGCACAGCGTGGCTTGCTGATGATTTTGCGCGACGGCGAGCCCGTCATCGAATCCATGGGGGTTCGCACGCCGGGCGGGATCGAGGTCAGCGTGGCGGCGGTGATCCCCACCGCCGAGCGCATAGACCCAACGATCCTGAACACGGTGATGCGCACGCAGACATCGGTTGTCACTGCCGATCGGCAGCAGGGGCAAGTCCTGTCGATTCCCCTGCTCCAGCGCAATCGGTTGCTCGGCATCGTGCATCTCGAACACTGTCCTGCAGAGAGCTGCTCGCCGTCCGGCGTCGCCTTAATGGAGCGGATCGCTGCGGTGGCCAGTATCGCGCTTGGCACCGCGCACCGGCACGCCGCGCTGATGGAGGAGGATGCGCGTCGCGCGCAGACCGAAAATGCGCTGCGTGCCGCTCGGGCAGAATTGGCGCAGACCTCGCATCTTTCGGTGATGGGCGGGCTCGCCGCATCGATCGCGCATGAAATCGGCCAGCCACTCGCCGCGATCGTTTCGCATGCCGGGGCCAGCATCCGGTGGTTGAAGCGGGTCGAGCCCAATATTCCGGAAGCCGTGACGGGCCTGCAGCAGATCAAGGACGGCGGTTTGCGCGCGGCCGACATCGTCCGCGGCCTTCGCGCGCTGGCCCGGCAGGAACCCGCATCCCGCAAACCCGTCGTCCTGAATGCCGTGGTGCGCGACGTGCTGGAGCTGACGGCGGCGGAAATCGACGAGCGCGCGGTCGTGCTGATTCTGCACCTGGACGAAGCCGAATCCGTCGTCATCGGGGACTATGTGCAATTGCAGCAGGTCGTGCTCAACCTGGTGATGAACGCGATTGACGCGATGGGGGCCGTTCCGGAGGCGGAGCGTGCTTTGACGGTTACGACACACCGGGAAGAGGGCAGCGCCGTCGTGCGGGTGGAGGATTCGGGCACCGGCATTTCGCCGGAACATCTCGCGCGCATCTTCACGCCGCTGTTCACCACCAAATCGAAGGGGATGGGCATGGGGCTGGCGATCTGCAAATCGATCGTCGAGGCTCATGGCGGACGATTGACGGCACGCCATGCCGACAAACGCGGTACGGTTTTCACCTTCGAGCTGCCGAGCACCACCGAAGGTGCCGTGCCGGGAGAGGGCGCTTAGCCGGCCGAGCCCCGGCTAAGCCGGTCTTGACCATGCCACTGCATGGGAAACGCGATGGCTCTGGCGGGCATGGCTGGGCCTAATTCGTTACAAGCACTTGCACCTGTCCGCCATTATAGTCGGTCAGGAAAAGTGTCTGTCCGTCGTCGCCGACGCTGACCGAGCGCGGAAAGTGTGTGGCCGGAATGGACGCCGTCAGTTTGGGCGCACTTGGCACAGCGTCGAGCAAGGCGAGGTTTCCCGTGGCCGTCGCTCCGCCAAACCTATTGGAGTTCGCAACGGCCAGGCGCTTTCCGCCAGCGAACACCGCAAGCCCGACCGGTGCCTGCCCGCCGCTGTCGCTTTCCCCCAAAAACGCCTGTGCCGGATCGGTTTCAAGCCGGTCTGTTGAGAAGGCGAGGACCTTGTCGTCGCCCCGCGCCGCCACCCACACCGTTTGCCCATCGGGTGACACCGCCGCCCGCACCGGCGAGCACCCCGCCGCTGTCGCTGAAATCACCGAGCGGGCATCGCCAGCTTCGGCCCGGGCGACGTCGATCACCGACAACAAGCCGAACGGCTGCGCGGGACCATCGCCCTGTCGGCAACCGCCATGCGCGAGCTTTGGCACGGTCGCATTGGCCAACCGCGCACCGGGCCGCGCCACTTCGCTGGTCACGTAGAGCCTGCGTCCGTCGCGCGACAGCACCACGCTGGTGACCGCGGCGGCACCCGTTGCGACGCGGCCCACCACCCTGCCGCCGGTCGGTGCTCCCTTATCGTCATAGGAAAGCGCGACGATGGCGACGTGACCGCGCAGGTCGTGCCCCGCAGCATCGGTCGACACGACGCCATATTCGTTCGCGACGAAGGCATAGCGACCGTCTGGCGAGATCGTAACATCGATGCTGCCTTGCCGCGACGCCGCGCTTCCGAGCGAGACCGTTACCGGGCTCGCGTGGCAGCCATCGATTACGGCGGCACGGCTAAACAGTTGCAGGCCAGCATCCCCCGCCGCCACGACCAGCGTGTTCCGGTCCGCCGAGATCGCGATCGCATGCACCTGCTTCGCATCCACCGCTTGAAAGCAGTCGAACTTCAGCGCGGCAGGCGAGGTGCCCGTAAAGACTCGCAGCCCTGTTGCGCTATCAGGCCGTCCATTTGCTGTGACCGTCACGATCACCGCGCCTGGTAGCGGCAGTGCCGCAAACGGGTGCCCCTGGGTCGGCAGGGCCGCGATCTCTTGCGCCCGTACGGGCGTGGCGAGTGCCAGCACAGCTAGAATCAGGAAACGCATGGAGTGCCTTTTTGAAGATCAGACAAAAACGCCGCGTGCGACAGTGTGCGCTTGCGCGCAGCACATCGCAACGCCTGCCAACGCTGGATAAGCCACCGTATGTCGAGGGAAATGGTGAGGCACCAACGCTGAAAGCGACGCTGGTGCCGACCCGATCACGGGGCCTGACGCTCAGCGCACGGTACGGTTGATCAGAACGCGCTTGCGGATCCAGTCTGCCATCGTGTCGAGCGCGACCGGTGCCACGGTCTCCTCGATATCGGCATATTCGCCCAAAGCGCCTGTCTTTGCCGTCTGGAACAGATGATTGAGACCCGGCAGCTCGACAATTGTGACATCGGGATTGCCCTTGGTCGCCGTCCGGATTGGCGGCAGGTTCTGCTCGGGCAGCACCTGGCCGTCCTTCGAGCCGTTCAGTGCCAGGATCGGGCATTTTACCTTTTCGAGCGTCGGGCCCGGATCATAGTCGAACAGATCGCGCATCCATTTCGAGCTCAGCGTAGTTGCCATCGCTTCGGCTTGCTCGTGCGAGCGGATCAGATCGGCACCCTCGCCCGTGATAACCTTCATCGCCCGCGCGTGGGCCTCGGCCTCGTCTTTCGATCCGCGCATCGCCAACACCATGCGGTCGGTCAGCGCCTGTGTCTGACGGACCTGCTTGGGCGTCTGACCCATTGCCGGGGCAAGCCTGGCGCGCTGCGCCGCGAGCACCTGCGACAGCGGCACGCCGGGCCCCGCCATCAGGACGATGAACGCGATCCTCGGATCCTTCGCGGCAACCTTCGGTGCCACGATCCCGCCCTCGCTATGGCCGATCAGGCCGATCCGCGCCGGATCAATATCGGCGCGGGTGCGCAGGAACGCCACGTCGGCGGCGGTATCCACCGCGAAGTCGTCGTCGATCGCGGCGGCAAAGTCGCCGGTCGACTTTGCGACGCCTCGGTCGTCCATGCGCAGCACCGCGATGCCGTCGCGCGTCAGCCGATCGGCGATGACCGCGAAGGGCTTATGGCCGAAGATCGTTTCGTCGCGGTCCTGGGGCCCCGAACCCGTGATCAACACCACCGCCGGGAACGGGCCCTTGCCCGCAGGCAGGGTGAGCGTGCCCGCGAGCTTCACCCCCGGGGCGCTCTCCACGGCCACGTCCTCGGTGCGATAGGGAAAGGGTGGCTGCGGGGTCTGCGGGCGCTTCGGCACCGCAGCCTGCTTCGCTTGCGGGGTAAAGACCAGCGGACCCTTATAGTTTGGCCCTTCCCATGTGCCGTCGATCGTGCGGCCGTCCGCCGATAGCGTCCCTTCGAAGCGGCTGCCGTTGACGGTGAAGCGGACCTTCTGGCCCTCGCGCGTGAGCGTGGGCAGCGGCAGGCCGAAGGCGAGCTGGTCGGGCGAATCCAGGCTCACTACCGTGCCCCGGGCATCGGTCGTGACATGGAGCACCAGGCGGATCGTCGCGCCCGCCGGGGTGATGGTCCCGGCCCAGTCGCCGTCCAAGCCGGTGATCACCGGACGCGCATCGGGCTTGCCGGCGGTCAGCACCAGCGGCAGCGCCTTGCCCTGCCGCCATTCGCCGACCCACGCCTTGCGCGCCGCATCCCAGCGAGCGGCATAGCTGGCGTGGATCGCGTCGACGGCGAAGCTGAGCGCGTCGCCCTCCACCTTCACCGCGTCCAGCGGGATTAGTGCGGGGGTCTGGTCGGGGCTCTGCATCACGCCCTGATAGCCGCCGTCAGCCTTGGGGCTGATCGTCACGCCGATCCGCAGCACGACGCCGGGAGGAATGCTGAGCGTGCCGTGCCACTCGCCTGCGGCTTGCTGGGCATGCGCCGCGCCGGGGGCGATGGCGGCCATTGCAACCGATGCCGCAAGGGCCGCGCTCGTTCGGATGATTCCGTACATTCCGTGTTTCCCCCTCAATAATGGTTGAACTAGGCGGCGCGTGCCCTGCCGCGCAGCGACAGGCAGTAGCCCAGCGTCACCGCAATCCCAGTGATAACGGCAGCGCTGCCGAGCGGCAGCGCCATGGAGAGCGGAGCGAACGCCATCCGCGCCGTATAGACCACGCCGCTCCCGCTGTCGTGTGTCGAACGATGTCTGGCAGGTCGCCGGGGCCTCACACCGCCGCAGCGAGGGTGATGGAGACGATGTGTGCCGGTGCGGTGACGCTAAGGGCCGCGTCGGGCCCGGTATCGAAGCGGAAAGCGTCGCACGCCTGCATCGGGATGGCGCGGGTGCCGATGTGAAGCGCCATGTCGGCTGTCGCGACAAGGATCGCTCCAGCACCGACGCCGAAGATGGGACCGGCCGACACCATTCGCATCTCGCCTACGCCCGCAGTGCGCCGCACCATCAAGTTTAGATCGAGCACGGGGCCGTTTTCGGGGGTGCCGAAAGCAGCGACATCGCCTGCGAAAGTGTAGGGCGCGCTGTGCGGTGTGAGCGTGATCGGTGCCGCGCCCGCCACGTTCAGCAGCAACCGCCCGGAAAGGATCGCAAGGGTGCGATCCACCCCCGCAAAATGCGAAAAGGGCCCGGGCACGTCGACGCGCGCCGCACTCAACCGCCAGGCGAAGCTCTCCATCCCGGCATCGTCGGGAAAGCTGGCGAGCGCGCGCGTCACGCCCCCGCCATTTTTCCACGCCACTTGCGGACGTGCGTCCGCCCGGATCAGCACGCCGTCGCTCACCCCAGGATGGCGGGCAAGTCGAGCCCCTTCTCGCGAGCGCAGTCCAGCGCAATGTCATACCCCGCATCGGCATGGCGCATCACGCCGGTCGCCGGGTCGTTCCACAAAACGCGTTCCAACCGCGCCGCCGCTTCCGGCGTGCCATCGGCGACGATCACCATCCCCGAATGTTGTGAATAGCCCATGCCAACCCCGCCGCCATGGTGCAGCGACACCCAGGTCGCGCCGCTCGCCGTGTTGAGCAACGCATTGAGCAGCGGCCAGTCGCTCACCGCGTCGCTGCCGTCGCGCATCGCTTCGGTTTCGCGGTTGGGCGACGCGACCGAACCTGAGTCGAGGTGATCGCGTCCGATCACCACCGGGGCCTTCAATTCGCCGCTGGCGACCATTGCGTTGAAGGCGAGGCCAAGGCGGTGGCGGTCGCCAAGGCCAACCCAGCAAATCCGCGCCGGGAGGCCCTGAAACTGGATCTTCTCACGCGCCATGTCGAGCCAGTGATGCAGGTGCGTATCGTCGGGCAGCAACTCCTTCACCTTGGCATCCGTCTTGTAGATATCCTCGGGATCCCCCGACAAGGCGACCCAGCGAAACGGCCCGACGCCGCGGCAGAAGAGCGGGCGGATATAGGCCGGTACGAACCCTGGAAAATCGAACGCATTGGTGACGCCTGCGTCGAAGGCGACCTGGCGGATGTTGTTGCCGTAATCGGTGGTCGGCACGCCGGCTGCCTGGAAATCAAGCATTGACCGGACATGCACCGCCATCGATTGCTTGGCGGCGGCTGCCACCGCCTGCGGGTCGCGCTCGCGGCCCTCGGCCCACTTCGCCACGCTCCAGCCGATCGGGAGATAGCCGTTGATCGGATCGTGCGCGCTGGTCTGGTCGGTCAGCAGATCGGGGCGGATGCCACGGCGATACAGCTCGGGCAGGATTTCCGCCGCATTGCCGACCAGGCCGACCGAGACCGGCGTCTTGTCGGCACAACTCTGTTCGATGATCGCCATCGCCTCCTCGATCGTCGCGGCGGCGACGTCGAGATAGCCGGTGCGCAGCCGCATATCGATGCGGCTCTGCTGGCATTCGATCGCGAGGCACGATGCGCCCGCCATCACCGCCGCAAGCGGCTGCGCGCCGCCCATGCCGCCGAGACCGGCGGTGAGCAGCCATCTGCCCGACAGGTCACCACCATAATGCTGGCGACCCATCTCGACGAAGGTCTCATAGGTGCCCTGCACGATGCCCTGCGTGCCGATATAGATCCACGATCCGGCGGTCATCTGGCCGTACATCGCCAGCCCCTTGCGATCGAGTTCGTTGAAATGCTCCCACGTCGCCCAATGCGGCACGAGGTTGGAATTGGCGATCAGCACGCGCGGCGCATCGGCATGGGTGCGGAACACGCCGACCGGCTTGCCCGACTGGACGAGCAGCGTCTCATTGGCCTCCAGTCGGCGCAGCGTCTCGACGATCTTATCGTAACTTTCCCAATCGCGCGCGGCGCGACCGATGCCGCCATAGACGACCAGTTCCTCGGGCCGTTCGGCGACGTCGGGGTGGAGATTGTTCATCAGCATGCGCAAGGGGGCTTCGGTCAGCCAGCTCTTGGCGGTGAGGTCGGTGCCGGTCGCCGCGCGGATGTCGCGGCTGTTGTCGAGGCGAGTCATGGCGAGTCCTTAGGCTTGGGCGAAGGCGAGACAGGCCTTCAAGATGTCGGAAAGCGTGGTCGCGAGCGGTGCGGCGCGCGCGGCGTCATAGGGTGGCGGCCACATGCCGGGCGCGGGCTCATCGGATTCGTCCAGATAGCCGCGCATCGCGAGCTCCATCTGGATCGCGTGCACGCCCGTTTCCGGCCGACCATAATGTCGGGTGGTCCAGCCACCGCGAAAGCGACCATCGAGCACATGACCAAGGCCGCTCGCCGCGCACAGGCCCGCAACCGCCTCGGCCAGCGCGGGTGCGCAGCTCGCGCCGTCATGGGTGCCGATGTTGAACTGGGGCAGTTCGCCCTCGAACAGGCGCGGGATGCGGCTGCGGATCGAATGCGCGTCGTACAGCACGACGGCGGGGTATGCGTCGCGCAGCCGTGCGATCTCGGCCGCCAGCGCGGCATGGTACGGATCGAACCACAGCGTCCGCCGCCGCGCAATGTCCGCCGCATCGGGCACGGCCCCGCGATAGAGCGGCGTGCCGTCAAAGGTTGTCGTCGGACACAATTCGGTCGTTGCCATGCCGGGATAGAGCGACGCGCCCGACGGATCGCGATTCACGTCGATCACGCTGCGCGAAATCGTGGTGCGCACCGTCGTCGCGCCGAGGTCGCGCGCGAAGGCATAGAGCCGATCGATCCACCAATCCGCATCGCGCTGTGCACGCCACGACGAAACGAAGCTGTCGCTCACATCGGCGAGATCGGTACCGGTATGGGGAAAGGCGACGATCAGCGGCGCGTCGCCGCGATCGACGTGCAGCCAGTCGCTCATGCCACCCCCGGCAGCAGGTCACCCGCGATCGCGACCAGCGCGCCTGAGCGCACCAGCCGGTTGGCGGCTTCCATATCGGGATGGAAATGCCGGTCGTCCGATAGATGCGGCACGTCTGCCCGCAGGCAGGCATGGGCGGCCTGCAACACCGTGCTGCTGGCGAGCGGCGCATGGAAATCGATCGCTTGCGCTGCCGCCAGATATTCGATGCCGATCACTGCGCTCGCATTCTCGGCCATTTCCAGCAGGCGCCGTGCGCCGTGCGCGGCCATCGAGACATGGTCCTCCTGGTTGGCGGAGGTCGGGATCGAATCGACGCTGGCGGGATAGGCGCGTTGCTTATTCTCCGAAACGAGCGCGGCGGCGGTGACTTGCGGGATCATGAAGCCCGAGTTGAGGCCGGGCTTGGGCGTCAGGAACGCTGGCAGGCCGGAGAGGGCGGGGTCGACCAGCATGGCAATCCGCCGCTCCGAAATCGAACCGATCTCGCAAATCGCGAGCGCGATCATATCGGCGGCAAAGGCGACCGGTTCGGCATGGAAATTCCCGCCCGACAGCGCTTCGTCGGTCTCGGGAAAGATCAGCGGATTGTCGGACACGCAATTCGCTTCGATCGCCAATGTCGTCGCGGCTTGGCGCAGGATGTCGAGCGCCGCGCCCATCACCTGCGGCTGGCAGCGCAGGCAATAGGGATCCTGCACGCGCGCATCGTTTTCGAGATGGCTCGCGCGGATCGCAGAGCCATCCATCAGCGTCCGCAACGCGGCAGCGGTTTCGATCTGTCCGGCATGGCGACGCAGCGCGTGGATGCGCGGGTCGAACGGCGTGTCCGATCCCTTGGCCGCCTCGGTCGACAGCGCGCCGGTCATCAGCGCCGATTTGAACAGCAATTCCGCCTCGAACAGCCCGGCCAGCGCATTGGCATTGGAGAATTGCGTGCCGTTGAGCAGCGCCAGTCCTTCCTTCGGGCCAAGCTCGAGGACCGCGAGCCCTGCCTGATCGAGCGCGGCGCGCGCCGGAACGCGCTTGTCGCCCACCCAGATTTCGCCGACCCCGATCATCGTCGCCGCCATGTGCGACAGCGGCGCGAGATCGCCGCTCGCGCCGACCGAGCCCTGGCACGGGACGACCGGGGTCAAGCCCTGGTCGAGCATCGCCTCGAGCAAGGCGATCGTCTGCGGCTGCACGCCCGATGCCCCTTGCCCCAGGCTCGCCAGCTTCAGTGCCATCATCAGCCGGACGATCGGCACGGGCGACGGCGCGCCGGTGCCGGCCGCATGGCTCAGCACGATGTTGCGCTGGAGCGTTGCGAGATCGTCATCGCCGATCCGCACGCTCGCCAGTTTCCCAAAGCCGGTGTTGATCCCATAGACCGGCGCGCCCTTGGCGAGGATGCGCGCGACCGCAGCGGCGCTCTCGGCGATGCGCGGTGCGCACGCCGGGTCGAGCCGCGCCGGGGCTCCACGATATAAGGCACGCCACTGCGCCAGCGTGACCGCACCCGGCTTTAGCAAAATCGTGTTCATTGACCCCTCCAGATACGGGCATGGAGCGGGTTGAACCCCATGCGATAGACCAGTTCTGCGGGACGCTCGATATCCCAGATTGCGAGGTCGCACGCCATTCCGGCTGCGAGCGTACCGACCGTGTCGGCCAAGCCGAGCGCGCGGGCGGCGTTGCGCGTGACGCCGAGCAAGCATTCCTCGACCGTCAGCCCGAACACGGTCGCCCCCATGTTCATCGCCAGCAACAGCGACGTCAGCGGCGATGTCCCCGGATTGCAGTCGGTCGCCAGAGCGATCGGCACGCCAGCCGAGCGCAGCGCGGCGATCGGCGGCCGCTTGGTTTCGCGCACGAAGTAATAGGCACCGGGGAGCAGCGTTGCGACCGTACCGGCCTGCGCCATCGCCGCGACACCGGCATCGTCGAGATATTCGAGATGATCCGCCGAAAGCGCGTGATAGCGCGCGGCGAGGGCGGCACCCTGCAAGTTGGAGAGCTGCTCGGCGTGCAGTTTGATCGGCAGGCCGTGCGCCGCCGCCGCTTGGAAAACCCGCTCGGTCTGGGCGAGCGAAAAGCCGATTTCCTCGCAAAAGGCATCGACCGCATCGGCAAGGCCAGCCGCCGCGACCAGCGGCAGCAGCGTGTCGCACAGCATGGCGATATAGCCATCGGCGTCACCCGCGAATTCGGGCGGCAGCGCGTGCGCCCCGAGGAAGGTCGTCGCAACCCGTACGCGCCGCTCTACGCCCAGCCGACGCGCGGCGCGTAGCATCCGCAGCTCGGTTGGCCCGTCGAGGCCATAGCCCGACTTGATCTCGACCGTCGTCACGCCCTCGGCGATCAGCGCATCGAGCCGGGGCAGCGCGCTGCCCACCAGCGCGTCCTCGCTCGCCGCGCGCGTTGCGCGCATCGTCGAGACGATACCGCCACCGGCGCGGGCGATTTCCTCATACGATGCCCCCGCCAGCCGCAACTCGAATTCCTGCGAGCGGTCGCCGCCATGGACGAGATGGGTATGGCAATCGATCAGGCCGGGCGTGATCCAGCGCCCGTCACAGTCGATCGTGCTGGTCGCTTCGAAGGGCGGCGCGTCAAGGGTGGCGCCGGCATAGAGGATCTTGCCGTCAAGCGCCGCGACGCAGCCGCGCTCGACCAACCCGAGGCCCTCGCCCCCGCCCGTCACCAAGCGCGCGTTGCTCCAAAGCGAATCGCATCGCACAGTCCTTTACTCCCGCGCATCACCGTTTGTGGGCAGAGTGATTGCACCCTTCGTGTTTAATGTATAGACAAAAAGTGCAGCTTTTGGCAGGGATCGAGACGATGCAAACGACCGTCGGCGCACCGCAGTCTTCGCTGTTTTTCGAGCAAGCGTTGCTGCCCGAGGGCTGGGCGCGCGATGTGCGGATTACCATCGTAGACGGGCGCGTCGCCACGCTGGATGCCGGCTGTGCCGCGATGCCCGATGACGACCGGCATGGCTGCGCGCTGCCCGGCCTGCCCAATCTCCACAGTCACGCCTTTCAGCGCGGTATGGCCGGGCTGGCCGAGATTCGCGGCCCCGCGCAGGACAGTTTCTGGACGTGGCGCGACGTGATGTACCGCTTCGTTGCGCGGATGACCCCAGATGACGTGCAGGCGATCGCCGCGCTCGCTTATGTCGAGATGCTGGAGGGCGGCTTCACCCGCGTCGGCGAATTTCACTACCTGCACCATAATCGCGATGGCGCGCGCTTCGCCGACCCGGCGCAGATGAGCGCCGCGATCATCGCGGCTGCGGCGGAGAGCGGGATCGGGCTGACGTTGCTGCCGGTGTTCTACGCTTATGCCGGCTTTGGCGCGCAGGCTCCGCGAGCGGACCAGACGCGCTTCCTGCATGATATAGACGGCTATGCCCGCCTCATCGCGCGCGCGGCGGATATTGCGGCGACGGCGCTGCCCGATGCGATCGTGGGGGTCGCGCCACACAGTTTGCGCGCGGTATCGCCCGAGCAACTGGGGCTGCTCACCGCGCTTGCCGCCGACCGCCCGATCCACATCCACATTGCCGAGCAAACCGGCGAAGTCGATGCGTGCCGCGCCTGGAGCGGGCAGCGGCCGGTCGAATGGCTGCTCGACCACGCAGCGGTCGATGCGCGCTGGTGCCTCGTCCACGCCACGCACATGACCGATGCCGAAGCCACGGCAATGGCGCGCTCGGGTGCGGTTGCCGGTCTATGTCCGATCACCGAAGCCAATCTGGGTGACGGCATCTTCCCGACCGCGCCGTTCCTCGCCGCCGGTGGCCTGTATGGGCTGGGCAGCGATTCCAATGTGCTGATCGACGCGACCGAAGAGATGCGCCTGCTCGAATATGGCCAGCGGCTCGCGCATCGCGGTCGCAATCTGCTGGCGCGCGCGACCGGGCGGTCGACCGGCGGGGACATTTACACAGCGGCGCTTGCCGGTGGCGCGGCGGCGCTGGGCGTGCCGTCCGGGCTCGCGGTCGGGTTGCCAGCGGATATCGTCAGCCTCGATCTCGACCATCCTTCGCTTGCCGGGCGGACCGGCGACGGATTGATCGACGCGCTGACCTTCGCGGCGGGCCGCGCGGGAATCGATTGCGTCTGGCGATATGGCACAAAGTTGGTTAGCCATGGTCGACATTATGCGCGCGCGCGCATCGTCGCACGCTATCGCACTGTGCTGGAGACGCTTTCCGGATGAGACAGCCCCTCCACGAACGCATTCGCTCGGACTTTGAGGCGCGCATCCTGTCGGGCGAGCTCGCGCCCGGCGATCGCTTGCCGATCGAGCAGGAGCTGATGCAGCATTATGGCTGCGCGCGCATGACCGTGAACAAGGCGCTGTCGGCGTTGCTCGCGGCCGGGCTGATCGACCGGCGCAAGCGCGCGGGCACGTTCGTCGCGCGGCCGCGGATGCATTCGATGGTGCTCGACGTGCCCGATCTGCCCTCGCAGATTCGCGAGCGCGGCCAGACCTATGCCTATGAACCGATCGGCCACCGCTCGCGCCCTCCCATGCCCGGCGTCGAAGACGAGGTTCAACTGGCCGGCGGTGGCGATTTGTTCGAGTTGGAAGGGCTGCACCTCGCCGACGGCATCCCGCTCGCGCTGGAGTTTCGCCTGATCAGCGTGGCGGCGGTGCCTGATATCGGCGATGCGGCGGACATCGAGGCGATCTCGCCGGGCAGTTGGCTGTTGAAGCACGTGCCGTGGACCGAGGCGGAGACGCGCATCTCGGCGCTGGATGCGACCCCTGAGGAAGCGCGTCTGCTGGGGATTCCGCAGCGTTCCGCCTGTCTTTGCGTCGAACGTCGCACCTGGCGCGGGAGCGACCGCATCACCTATGTGCGGCAGCTCTTTGTCGGCAACAGCTATGATCTGGTCGCGCGGTTCGGTGCCACTAACGGCGCGACGCGCTAGCCGCTCCGGTCCGCCGCAAGGACCGGAGCGGAGCGTGGCTTACTGGCTCGGGTAGAGCGTGTTGAACACCAATTTGTAGGTGCCGTGCGACTGGGCGCGCCACTGCGGTTTGAAGCCGTAGAGGTAGATTGTGCCTTTGCCGTAGCGGACCGACACTGCAGCTGCCTTGCCCTGGATCTTCTCGGGGTGAAGCAGCACGCCGCTGCGCAGCGGATTTCCGGTTGCGGGATAGGATGCAAGGATCTCACCCTGGAAGCCGGGCTTGGGCGCGAAGGCTGGCCCGCGTTCGAACATCACGATCGGGTCGGTCGGCATCCCGGCGGTCGCCGCGAGGCCAGGGGTCAGATCGACCGCGAGCAGCGCGCCCGAACAGAAGAACTGTTCACTCTTCACATCCTTGAGGATATTGGTGACGGGCAAACCGAACAGGTCGATGATGGCATCGGACGCGTTGTTGAGCGCGACCAGCGTACCGCCCTCGCGGACGAACGCCATCAGCTTGGCCGCACCCTCCTTGCCGATCCCGCCAGCATAGGGGGCGGGCATCTGGCTGGCGGCGAAGCCGTCCATCAGCGTGCCGAGCGGGCCCTTATACGACGACATCACGTCAGGCGCGGGCGCAGTATCGCCGGGACGCCCTTTGCTGGGTGAGCCCATGTCGGGAATGACGATCGTATCGAACTTGCCGCTGAGGCCCGCCTTCACGTCGGCATTGTAGACGCTTTTCGGCTGAAAATCATACTGTTCGAGCAGCCAGCGCGTCCACCCTTCGTCAATGTTCGAACCCCATGGCCGATACAGCGCGACGCGACCTTTGTGCACAGGCACCCCGCTGGCCTTGCCCGCCATGGCCGTGACGCCCACGCTGAAGTCCGCCGCGATCTTGCTCATGGTCGGGGCGCTTACGCCGGAAATCGCGATCGCCTCTTCGGGTGCCGCTCCGGTCTTGAGCGCGGCACTGGTCCACACCGCCTTGCCCCCGGCGGCGAGTGCTGCATTGAGGACACGGTAGCTGTTGTTGATGCGGCGGCTCACCAGATAAGTCGTGCCCGCGCCGCTGACGAGGCCGACAGGCGGCGCGGCCTTGGCGATCTTGTGCATGTCGCCGCGCACCTCCGCTGCGATCGGCTGAACGACGCGGTCGACCTTGACCCCCATCTGCATCGGCAAGGTCCACCCGGTTACGTCATAGGGCAGGTCCACGGGCTTGCCATTGCCGTCGAGGATCGCATCCGGATAGGTCTGCTTTTCAAACAATTCGCGCGCGAGGCCGGCAAAGGGCTGGTCGGTCGGCACGACGAAGCTGCCGGCGGCATAGCTCTGCCCGCCGATCAGCGTCGGCTTGTCGGTCTGCAGCACATCGAGCCCGTGCGCGATCATCAACTGCGCCAGCGATGCCGCCTCGGGCATGTCGGTCTGGCCAGCGGGGATGACATAAGCGGCGGGACCGTCCTTGGCGGAGGCCGCAACCATGTCGCGCCCGGCCTGGTAGCGGTTGTACAACAAGGTCTCGCTATACTTTTGCGCGGTATCGAGCACCGCCATCGACGCGGTTACCATATAATCGACCGAGTTCTTGAGGTGCCATTCGCCACCGCGCCACGGATCGGGATACATGATCTGCGGCTTGAGATCGCGCATATTGGCGGGGAAATCGGAGACTTTGCTCGTCATCGGCGTCGCGCTGTCATGCGCCGTTTCGGTGAAGAACGAGATCGTGTTGCGGAACACGTGAATGTAATCGAGGAAACCGGCATACCAATTGTCGAACCGTGCCTGGGCGATCGCGCCGGGCTTCTGCTCGGCCTGCATCCGTGTCATGATGTTGGTGCCGAGCGCGTTGGTCCAGATCCGCATATACGGGCTGATGTTCGGCGACACCGGATCGGCAAACGGCGGCACCCAGATGCGCGCGGGCCACGGCGCGGTCTGGTGCTGCGAATACCAGATGACGGGTGAATAGGTCTGCTCGGTCGCGACGACGACCTGGCTTTCCTTCATGTTGAGCATGTAGCCGTCGCGATTGTTATCGTGGCCGACATATTCCTGGTACAGCCACGGCGTGCGGCTGGTTTCCCATTTGGTGCCGCGCTGCTTGCGATACCAGTCGACGACCATGTCCTGCCCGTCGGGATTGAGCGTCGGCCACAGCACCAGGATGACCTTGTCGAGGATCGCGTCGATTTCGCGGTCATCCTTCGCCGACAGCAATTTGTAGGCGAGCGCCAGGGGCAGTTGGTGGTCGGACACTTCGCTCGCATGCATTCCGCCATCGATATGGACGATGATCTTGCCGTCGCGCGCCAGTGTGTGTGCGATGTCGTCGGTCAGCCCGCGCGGGTCGGCCAACTGCTTTGAGATCGCCTTGTATTTCTCGAAATTGGCGAGGTTGGAGGCCGAGGAAATGACCGCATAGGTCATCGTCCGCCCTTGCGTGGTCTTGCCCGCATCGAACAGCTTGATCCGGTCCGACACGGCGGCGAGCGCGCGGAAATAGCGGATCGAGTCCTCGTAATTGGCGAGGTAATAATCGTCGCCGGGGTCATGCTCCAGCACTGCCTTGGGGCTGGGGACGGTTTGCGCCATGGCGGGGGCGCACAGCCCCAGCGCCGAGGTCAGGAACAGCACGCGTATCGCGCGCGAAAGCGATCTGGTCATGAAGGTCTGCCTTTGTCTGGAGAAAGCGTTCAGAAGCTCTTGCGGACGTTGATCCCGATCGTGCGCGGGGCTGCCGAGGTGGCCGAGTAGGAGTTCGCGGTTGAGGATTGCGACGCGCGATTGATCGCCACTGCGTCGAACAGATTGTTGACGAAGAGGTAGACCCCTGCATCCTTGTGCTTGAGGTCGATGCCGACCCGCAGGTTGGTCAGCGAATAGGCACCGATCTTGACGCGATAGACGTTGGTTGGCCGGAATTCCGAATAAGACGATCCGACATAGTTGAAGTCGGCGCGCGCGAAGAAATCGAGCGTGGGGCTGATCGGCGCGGTATATTCGGCACCGGCAGCTCCGGTCCAGTTCGGGATGTAGGGGATGCGATCACCGGCGCGGCCCGCCGCGACGACCGAGGCGTTGACCTGATCCTGGGTCAGCCGCGGATCGATGTAATTGCCCGAGAAGGTGAACTGCAGCCCCCGCATCGGCCGCACGAACGCCTCGGCTTCGACACCGCGAATGCGCGCCGCGCCAGCGTTGGAGAGGAAGCTGAACGCGCCATTGGTGGTGCGGCCGCTGACCTGGATGTTGCTCCAGTCGATCTGATAAGCTGCGAGATTGAGCGTCAGCTTGCGGTCGAGCAGGCCGAGCTTGGTGCCGATCTCATAATTCCACAGACTGTCCGACTTATACGGCGTCAAATCCGCCGAAAGGCCGATCACCTGATTGGCGCCGCCCGGCCGGTAACCCTGCGAGGCGGTTGCGTAGAACAGGATGTCGGGGTTCGCCTGCCACGATGCGTTGAACTTGAGCAACGTCCCGTTTTCCGACGAGTTCACCGTCGACAGCGGGCGCGCCGGCGCGCCGATCAGCGTCCAGGCGATGTCGGTGAAACCCGACACGGTCTTGTTGTAGCTGAAATAGCGAATGCCTGCGGTCAAGCCGATCGTGGGCGTCGGGTGGAACGTCCCCTCGCCAAAGCCTGCATATTGCTCGAGCTTGTCGAAGATCTCACGACGATAGAAAATCTGGTTGGGCGTGATGATATCGCCGGTGGTTGCGTCGGCGCGCGCATCCTCCGATGTCACGTTGTTCTTGCGGTTCTGGTAAAAGCCACCGATCGTCCAATCGAACAGATGCGTGCCGTCGGAGCTGATCCGCACCTCCTGCGTAAAGTCCTTGGTCGAGCCGGGATAATAGATCGCGGCGGGGCTCAGACTGTCGATATAGCCATAATAATTGGTGAGCTGATCGCTCGAACAGGCGGCACCGGTGCTGGCATTGACATAGCCCGCGCATTTCGCAGCGGTGCGATAGCTGGCGATGTAATAGCTGTCGTCGGCTGCATAAGCCGAGCGGCGATGCTGATAGGAGGTGATCGAGGTGACCGTAGCAGGGCCGAGATCGAGCTTGCCGGTCAAATTGTAGAGCTGCGACCGGTCGGTATAGGGCAGCATCACCTTGGTCGCGGATTTGTAGGTACCGACCGCGGGGTTCCAGTTCGACGAGAAAGCGTCGGTATTTTCGATCATCGCCATGCCGTCGATCGTCAGGTTGGACGACGGCGTCAGGCGTGCCATCAGGCGACCGCCTGTCGCGGTATAATCGTTGACGTTCTGGCGCTTGAGGTAGGTGTTGTCGATATAGCCATCGCTGTCGCGGCGATACAACACCGCGCGCACGGCCAGCAGGTCTTTGACCAGCGGCACGTTGACCATGCCCTGGACGAAATAGTTCAAGCCCCCGCCATTGGTGCCAGCCACCTGCGATTCGATCTTGCCCTCATAATCCTGGGTCGGTTTGTTGAGGAGGACGCGGATCGCGCCGCCCATCGAACTCGCGCCGTACAAGGTGCCCTGCGGTCCGCGCAGCACCTCGATGCGGTTGACGTCGAACAAGGTGAAATCGGCGGTGCGGCCGGCGGCGTCGCTCGATACGCCGACCGAGCCGGTGACCGGCGTGTCGTCATAATAAACGCCGACCGTCGCTTCCCCTGAGGTCTGCACGCCCCGCAAGCTGACGCGACGCTGCCCCGGACCATTGTCCTGGATGCGCAGGCTGGGGACGAACTTGGCATAATCGGCGATGTTGGTGACACCGGCATTGGTCAAGGTCTGGCCGGTCAGGACGGTGATCGCCAGCGGCGTCTTTTGCAGCGATGTGTCGCGGCGGGTGGCGGTGACGACAATATCGCCATCTGGCGCGTTCTTGTCGGGTGCCGCTGAAGCGGTTGTGGGCGCAGTGGTGCTTTGCGCGCAGGCGGCGCTGGCAAAGGCGGACGAAAGAGCGAAAGCGGCAGTGCAACCAAGCAGCCGAGACGTTACCGAGATGATACGCATAAAAGTCCCCTTGTTTGTCGTTGCTCCTCCCTCCTGCGACCTTGCCTCTCCGGGCGTATTTCGACTCGGATCATGATGCAAAAATAATGTCTAGACAAGAAATTTTATTGCCGAAATTGTAGGCAGAACAATGGATGATTGCTCATTTTTTAGGCAAAGACTTTTATCCTTCTCCGATGGAGTTGCGGCCCGCCGCAGTGGCCGTTCTGCCCCTTCCAGGCGCGCGAATAACGGGGTGATGTCCGGAAAACGGATTGCCGTTCTGTGAGGCCTGACCCACCGGTTATGGCTTCGGTGTGAGGGAATGGACCATTCCGCCGCTCGTCGCGTTGTGATGGTAGAGACCAGCTTGCGATAGAGTGTTCCGTGACGACCCATGACAAGGCGGATGTGACCGCGCCCGGCGACCGCGTCGCCAATACCCTTTCTCCAATGAGCGCGGATGCTCAGCGCATTGCCGCGGAGGTGACCGGGACGGACCTTGGTACCGATCCGTTCGTGGCGGCGGTGCGCGCGACGCGCATGCCGATGATCATAACCAATCCGCGCCTGCCCGATAATCCGGTGGTGTTCGCCAACAACGCCTTTTGTCGTTTGAGCGGCTATCCCCGCGACGAGATTCTCGGACGCAATTGTCGCTTCCTGCAAGGCCCAAAGAGCAACCCAGCAACGGTGCGGCGCATTCGCGAGGCGGTCGAGCGGGTCGAGCCGCTCGAGATCGACATTCTCAACCACCGCAAGGACGGTGAGACCTTCTGGAACCGGCTGCTGATGGCCCCGGTGTTCGATACCGAGGGCGTGCTGGCCTATTTCTTCGCCAGCCAGGTCGATGTCACGATCGAGCGCGAGCGGTTGAAGGGGCTGGAGGACGATAACGCTTCGCTGATGGCCGAATTGACCGACCGGCTGCGGCTGCAGGAAGAGCATGAGCGCGAACTCGCCTTTACGCTGCGGGCGGCACGGTTCGGCACGTGGAGCCTCGACATTGCCAGCAAGCGCCTGACCGCGTCGGAAACCTGCAAGGAGATTTTCGGGCTGCGCGGAGATCAGCCCTTCACCTACCAGGATCGGCTGGAGGCGATCCACCCCGACGACCGCGGCAAAAGCGTGGCCGAGGTCGAGCGCTGCATCGCGGAGGGCAATGACTATGACATCGTCTACCGCATTCATCGGTCGGATGGTGAATTGCGCTGGCTGGCATCGCGCGGGCAGCCGTTCTTTGATGCGCAGGGCCGCGCGTTGCGGATCGCGGGGGTGTCGACCGATATCACCGATCAACGCCGTGCCGAGCGCATGCGATCGGCGCTGGTCGATCTGTCCGATGTGTTCCGCGATACCGAAGAGCCGGACGATATTTCCTTTGCCGCGGCGGCGATCATTGGGCGAACGCTCGATGTCAGCCGGGCTGGGTACGGCGAGGTCGATACGCGCGCCGAGACGATCACGATCGCGCGCGACTGGAATGCGCCGGGGGTAAAAACGCTGGCCGGGGTGCTGCAGTTTCGCGACTATGGCAGCTATATCGATGATCTGAAACGCGGGGAAACCGTGATCGTCGAGGATGCGCGTACCGACCCGCGCACCGCCGAAACCGCCGCGCAGCTGGAGGGGATTTCGGCGCGTGCCTTCGTCAACATGCCGCTGACCGAACATGGCGGCCTGGTGGCGTTGCTCTACCTCAATCACGCGACCCGGCGGACATGGCATGCCGATGAGATCGCGTTTATGCGCGAGGTGGCCGAGCGGACCCGCATCGCGACCGAGCGGCGTCGCGCCGAGCAGGAACTGGCGCTGCTCGCCGCCTCGCTTGAACAGCAAGTCGCCGAGCGGACCAGCGCGCTGCAGACCGCCGAAGACGCGCTGCGCCAATCACAGAAGATGGAAGCGGTCGGGCAATTGACGGGCGGTGTGGCGCACGATTTCAACAATCTGTTGACCGTCATCCAGTCGGCGACCGATTTGCTGAAGCGCCCCGGCCTAAGCGACGAGCGGCGAGAGCGCTATATCGATGCCATTTCCGATACCGCCGAACGCGCCGCCAAATTGACCGGGCAGTTGCTGGCCTTTGCGCGGCGGCAGGCGTTGAAGCCGGAGGTGATCGATGTCGGGCAAAGCCTGTATGTGATTTCCGACATGCTGCGCACGCTGACCGGATCGCGCATCGATATTACGATCGACGTGCCCGACAGCCCGTGTTTCACCAATGTCGACCCCAGCCAGCTTGACACCGCGCTGGTCAACATGGCGGTCAATGCGCGCGACGCGATGAACGGTGCCGGGCATATCGATATTGCGGTGCGCGCGGTGCCGGGCATTCCGGCGGTGCGCGCGCATCCGGCGGTTGCCGGCCGCTATGTCGCGATCTCGATCCGCGACAGCGGGACCGGCATCGAGTCCGACCAGATCGAACGCATTTTCGAGCCGTTTTTCACGACCAAGAGCGTCGGGCAAGGGACCGGGCTCGGGCTGAGCCAGGTGTTCGGCTTTGCCAAACAATCGGGCGGGGATATCACGGTCGAGAGCAGCCCCGGCGAGGGAGCAACCTTCACGCTCTATCTGCCACAGGCCGACGCGCCGAAGGTACGCACGACCGATGCGCCGGTCGAAGGCGTTGCCGATGGGCACGGCGCGTGCGTGCTGGTCGTCGAGGACAATATCGAAGTCGGGACCTTCACCACCCAGTCGCTGGCCGAGCTTGGCTATGTGACAGTCTGGGCCGCCAATGCCCAGGAAGCGCTCGCGGAGCTGGAGCATGACGCCGCACGCTTTGACGTGGTCTTTTCGGACGTGGTGATGCCCGGAATGAACGGCGTGGCTCTGGCCAAGCTGATCCGGCAGGAATATCCCGATCTGCCCGTGGTGCTGACCTCCGGCTATAGCAGCGTGCTGGTCGAAAGCGTGCCCGATGGCTTCGAGCTGCTGCACAAACCCTATTCGGTCGAACAACTCTCGCGCATGTTGCACAAGACGCTTCGATGAGGGCGTATGTGGGGCGGTGTTAGGCCGTAAAGTAAATGCATTACTCTTACCCGTTCGTTTCGAGCGACGTCGAGAAATCTGGAACAGCAATTGTTGCTGTTTATCGACTTCGTTCGAAACGAACGGTTGGGATGCTAATCGTCCTCATCCTCAAAGCCCAGCAACGCCAGCGCGCGCGCCTTGATCTGGTGTGTCTGGCACCAATGCACCAGCGCATCCTCGCGGCCATGCGTGACCCACACTTCGCGCGGGGCGATTTCGGTGAGGGTGTCGGTCAATTCGTCCCAATCGGCATGATCGGACAGGATCAGCGGCAGTTCCACACCGCGCTGCACCGCGCGCTGGCGCACGCGCATCCAGCCGCTCGCCATCGCAGTGATCGGATCGGGCAGCCGGCGCGACCAGCGATCGGCGAGCGCACCGGGCGGGGCGAGCACGATATGGCCCATCATTTCGGCCTTGCTCGCGCTGGTGGCGGGGCGCAGTTCGCCGAGCGCCACGCCGTGCTCTTCATACACCGCGCACAGCCGTTCGAGCGCGCCGTGAATGTAGATCGGCGCATCATGCCCGCGCGCGCGCAATTCGGCGATCACGCGCTGCGCCTTGCCCAGCGCATAGGCCCCGACCAGCACGCAGCGCGTCGGGTTGGCGTGCAGCGCGCTGGTCAATTTGTCGATTTCGTCGCCGGTATCGGGATGGCGGAAGACGGGCAGGCCGAAGGTCGCCTCGGTGATGAACACGTCGCACTGGACCGGTTCGAACGGCGCGCAAGTGGGGTCGGCGCGGCGCTTGTAATCGCCCGAGACGACGATGCGTTCGCCGCGATGTTCGAGCAGGATCTGCGCCGATCCCAAAACGTGCCCGGCGGGGATGAAGGTGGCGGTGACATCGCCGAAGCTTTGGCTTTGCCCATAAGCGATCGGATGCCCGGCTTGCGGGCCATAGCGCGTTTCCATGATCGCGAGGGTCTCGGGCGTCGCCCACACCGCGCCGTGGCCGCCGCGCGCATGATCGGCATGGCCGTGCGTCACCAGCGCCACCGGCGACGGGCGCGCCGGATCGACCCACAGATCGGCGGGTTTTACATAGAGACCGTGCGGGTGCGGTTCGACCCAGTCGCCGAGCTTTGCCATCGTGCCTATATGGGCGGGATGGCCGATGGTTCCCAGTTTGTTAAATCTATGCGGGGTGCGCCAATCTCCCTCTCCCATCGGGAGAGGAGTTTCGGGTCGCTCGTGCCCCCGGCACGACCTGAACAGCGCGGGGCGCTGTTCACCCGAAACTGGGCCCGCGCCGCAGGCGTGGGAAGGGTGAGGGTGACAGGTTTTGCCGTTGCGCGACCTGTCACCCTCACCCTTCCGCCGCTTTGCGGCTCCCTCCCTCTCCCAAAGGGAGAGGGATTTTGGGGCACGGTTTGAACCTCGCTCTTCCTCCCGCCATCACCGAATGGTTCGCCGCCAAGGGCTGGGTGCCGCGCGCGCATCAGCTGGCGATGCTGGATGTCGCGCGCACGGGGGATCATGGCTTGCTCGTCGCCACCACCGGTGCGGGCAAGACGCTCGCGGGGTTTCTGCCGACGCTCGCCGATCTGGTCGAGGCCCCGAGCGAGGGACTGCACACGCTCTATGTCTCGCCGCTAAAGGCACTGGCGGTGGATGTGCAGCGCAACCTGCTCACCCCGATCGCCGAGATGGGGCTCGATATCCGGGTCGAGACGCGCACTGGCGACACGCCCTCTGACCGCAAGGCGCGGCAGCGCATCCGCCCGCCGCAGATCCTGCTGACCACGCCCGAATCGCTCAGCCTGTTGCTCAGCTATCCCGATAGCAGCCTGATGTTCGAAGGGCTGAAGACGATCGTGGTCGACGAAGTCCACGCCTTTGCCACCGGCAAGCGCGGCGATTTGCTGAGCCTGTGCATGGCGCGGCTGCAACGCCTCGCGCCCGGTCTGCGGCGCGTCGCGCTGTCGGCGACGGTGGCCGATCCCGATGCCTATCGCGCCTGGCTTGCGCCCGATGGCGATATCGATGCGGTGCGGCTGGTGCGGGGGGCGGCGGGCGCGCCGCCCAATGTGACGATCCTGCTGCCGCAGGGGCGGGTGCCGTGGTCGGGCCATTCGGGGCGCTATGCCGCCGAACAGGTGATCGCCGAGATCGAGACGCACAAGACCACGATCGTGTTCTGCAACACCCGCGCGCTGGCCGAATTGATCTTCCAGGATCTGTGGAAGGTCAATGCGATGAACTTGCCGCTGGGCGTGCATCACGGCTCGCTTAGCCTGGAGGCGCGGCGCAAGGTCGAAGGCGCGATGGCCGATGGGCGGTTGCGCGGGCTGGTGGCGACCTCCTCGCTCGACCTGGGGGTCGATTGGGGCGATGTCGATTGCGTGATCCAGATGGGGGCACCCAAGGGATCGTCGCGGCTGTTGCAGCGCATCGGGCGCTCCAACCACCGGCTCGACGAACCCTCCGAGGCGATCGTCGTGCCGGGCAATCGCTTCGAATATCTGGAGGCGCGCGCGGCGCTCGACGCAATCGAGGCGGGCGAACTGGATGCTGATGTGTTCCGAATGGGCGCGCTCGACGTGCTGGCGCAGCATGTCATGGCCTGCGCCTGTGCCGCGCCGTTCCGCGAAGAGGCGCTGCTCGACGAAGTGCGCTCGGCCTTGCCCTACTCCGCGCTGACGGCGGACACCTTCGCGCAAGTGCTCGGCTTCGTGCGCGACGGGGGCTATGCGCTGAAGGCCTATGACAAGTTCAAGCGGCTGACGCAGGAGCCCGACGGAAGCTGGCGCGTCAGCCATCCGCGCTTCATCGCGCAGCACCGCTTGAACGCCGGGATCATCGTCGAGGCGACGATGCTGAGCGTGCGTTTCGGCAATGGCCGCACATTGGGGCGCGTCGAGGAGGGGTTCGCCGCGACGCTGTCGCCGCGCGACACCTTCTTCTTTGCCGGGCTGAGCCTGGAGGTCGAGCGGATTGATACCGAGGCGGTGGTGGTGCGCGCGACCTCGCGCCCCGCGCGCATCCCAAGCTATGGCGGCGCGCGGATGCCGCTGTCGACCCATCTCGCCGAGCGCGTGCGCGGGTTTCTGGCGAGCCCCACGGGGTGGCACCGCTTCCCCGACGATGTGCGCGAATGGCTGGAGGTGCAGCAGCAACGCTCGGTGTTGCCAAGGCCGGGGCAATTGCTGGTCGAGACCTTCCCGCGCGAGGGGCGGCATTATCTGGTCGCGTACAGTTTCGAAGGCTGGAACGCGCATCAGTCGCTGGGGATGCTGGTCACGCGGCGGATGGAGACGCAGGGGCTGAAGCCGATCGGCTTCGTCGCCAATGATTATGCGCTGGCGTGCTTCGGGCTTGATCCGATCACCGATCCGGCGGCGTTGTTCTCGCGCGATATCCTGGAGGATGAATTCGTCGATTGGGTGCAGCAATCCTCGCTCCTGAAGCGCGCCTTTCGCGAGGTCGCGGTGATTGGCGGGCTGGTCGAGCGGCAGATTCCGGGCAAGCGCAAGACCGGCAAGCAAGTCAGCTTCTCGACCGATCTGATCTATGATGTGCTGCGCAAATATGAGCCCGGCCATTTGCTGTTGCAGGCGGCCTGGGCCGATGCGCGCGCGCGGATGACCGATGTCGGGCGCTTGGCCGATCTGCTCGATCGCGCACAGGACACGATGCTGCACGTGCCGCTGGAGCGGATTTCGCCGCTGGCGGTGCCGGTACTGACGCTGATCGGGCGCGAGCATATCGCGCAAGGGCTGGCGGACGATGCGCTGCTGATGGAGGCCGAAGTGCTGGCGGCGGAGGCGATGCGGCTCGATTGATCGGGCTTGTTACGGGCCGGATGCGGGCGTAGCTTTGTGCAAATGGCCCCGGCGCTCCTCTTGATCGTGCCGTTGGCAACGGTGCTTGCCGCCGCGCCGCCCCAGACCCGCGTGCCACCCCCGCCGCCTGCTGCGACGCAGCAAGAGACACCGGGTGCGACCGCCGACGCGCTTGGCTTTACCGATGATGGGCTGCGCCTGTCGGTGCCGGTGATGATCGGCCAGAACGGCCCGTTTCGCTTCATCGTCGATACCGGTGCCGAACGCACCGTCATCGCGCGCGACCTCGCGACGACGCTGGCTCTGGCACCGGGCAAGCGCGTTCGCATCAGCGCGATGGCGGGTTCGACCGGGGCAGACACGTATGTGCTGCCCGAAATCAGCATCGGCGCGGAGACGCTGGCCGAGGGCGTGCGGCTGCGCGGATCGGGGATTGAGGCGCCGGCGCTGCTCGCGGGAAATCTGGGCGGGCAGGGTCTGGTCGGGATCGATACGCTGCAGGGCCGTGCGGTGACGATCGATTTTGCCGCGCGTACGATGACGGTGGTGCCGGCGACCAAGCGCACCAAGCGCGAGGTGTTCGGCCCGGGCGACATCGTGGTCCGTGCGCGCAATCGCGCGGGCCAGCTCGTCGTCACCGATGCCAGCTATGAAGGGCATAAGGTGCGGGTGGTGATCGATACCGGTGCAGTCGTCAGCATGGGCAATCTCGCGTTGAAGCGACTGGTCGGGGATGATCTGGCGCAAGCGCAACCGATGACCTTGCTCAGCGTAACCGGCGGCAAGCTCGAGACACAGTTTGGGCTGGTCCCGCGTTTCGCGATCGGCGACACCGGCTTTGCCAATTTGCCGGTCGCCTTTTCGGATGCGGCACCCTTTGCCCGGCTTGGGCTGACAGCGCGCCCGGCGCTGTTCCTCGGCATGGATGCGCTGCGCCTGTTCGGGCAGGTGCGGATCGATTTCGCCAATCACGAACTGCGCTTCGCCAAACCCAAAGCCAAGGCCGTGCGCTAGAGTCGGAAGGCGTCTCCCCCGGGAATCTCCCCGTCCAAGGACAGGCATCACGCGCTAACGGTTGCGTTACGCCCAAGCTGCGTTAGCCTCCTCCCGACATACTTTTGGGGGCTTTGCCATGCGCGCGATCAGCACATTTTTGGGGGCGACGATTTTGGGAATGGCGGGGCTGGCCAGCGCGGCCTCGGCGCAGGATCGGCCCGACCAGCAGGCGTATCTCGGCCTCTACAAACAACTGGTCGAAACCAACACCACGCTGTCGAGCGGCAGTTGCACGACGGCGGCGGCGCAAATCGGCGCGCGGTTGAAGGCGGCGGGCTATGCCGACCAGGACATCACCTATTTTGCGGTTCCCGATCATCCCAAGGATGGCGGGCTGGTCGCGGTGCTGAAGGGCAGCGATGCCAAGGCCAAGCCGATCCTGCTGCTCGCGCATCTCGACGTGGTCGAGGCCAAGCGTGCCGACTGGGTGCGCGATCCGTTCACGCTGATCGACGAGGGCGGCTATTATTACGGGCGCGGCACGGTTGACGACAAGGCGATGGCGGCGGTGTGGGCCGACAGCATGATCCGCTTCAAGGCCGAAGGGTATCACCTCAAGCGCACGATCAAGCTGGCGCTGACCTGCGGCGAGGAAACCACCTTTGCCTTTAACGGCGCGGAATGGCTGTCCAAGAACAAGCGCGATCTGATCGATGCCGAATTCGCGCTCAACGAAGGCGGGGGCGGGCGCTATGGCCCCGATGGCAAGCCGCAGTTGATCGCGCTGCAAGTCGGCGAAAAGGCCGCGCAAAACTACACCTTCGAGACGACCAACCCCGGCGGGCACAGTTCGCAGCCAGTGCCCGACAATGCCATATATCAGCTCGCGGATGCATTGAAGGCGGTGCAGGGCTATGAGTTCCCGATAAAGTTCACCGAGACGACGCGCGCGTTCTTCAGCATGGCCGCGCTCGGCTCGCCAGCGCCGCTCCGCACAGGGATCACCGCCTTGCTCGCCAATCCGCAAGATGCGGCGGCGGACAAGGTCGTCAGCAGCGACAAGATGATGCACTCGACGCTGCGCACGACCTGCGTCGCGACGATGGTGAGTGCAGGCCACGCCGAAAACGCGCTGCCGCAGCGCGCCACCGCCAACGTCAATTGCCGCATCTTCCCCGGCGAAACGGTGGAAGGCACGCTCGCCAAATTGCAGGAACTCGCTGGCCCCAAGGTAAAGGTGACCGCCAATCCGCCGATCCGCCCGACCGCCATCCCGCCCGCGCTCGATCCCAAGGTGGTCGGCCCGGTCAAGGCGGTGGCGGCGAAGCATTTTCCAGGCCTGCCGCTGCTGCCGCTCATGTCGACCGGCGCGACCGATGGCGTGTTCCTCGAGGCGGTTGGCATCCCGGTATACGGCGTGCCGGGCTTCTTCCTGGATAATGACGGCAACGGCATGCACGGCCTGAACGAACGGATGCGCAAGGATTCGCTCTATCAAGGGCGCGACTATCTGTTTGATTTGGTGAAGACTTTCGCAGGGTAAGCGCGAACGGTGGGGGAAGGCGCAGGCCTGCCCCCACCGGGCAACGGCAACAGCCGAGCCACGTTTTCTGCATAATTGCTATTGATAATCGATCGCAAAAGAGACATTGCGCAGCCCTCGATAAAAAAGGGATTCGCAGTGAAGCAGCATTTGGTATCGGCCCTCCTCCTTGGCACCGCGGTGATCGGCAGCCCGGCTTTGGCGCAGAATCAGGCCGATTTGGAGGACGGCACGATTGTGGTGACCGGCCAGCGTCCGCGCACCGAGGCGTCCGCAGGCACCAAGAGCGCCGCCCCGATCGCCGAGACGCCGCAGTCGATCAGCGTCATCAGTGCAGCCGACATTGCCGATCTCGGGCTGCAGAACCTCAACCAGGCGCTGCGCTTCGTGGCGGGTGCAACCACCGAACAGCGCGGATCGAGCGCCGAGGTCTATGACCAGTTCAAGCTGCGCGGTTTCGACGCGCCGCAATTTCTCGATGGATTGAAACTGATCGAGGGCGCGGGGTATCTTGCGCCGCAGATCGACGTGTCGCGGCTCGACCGGATCGAGGTGGTGAAGGGCCCGGCATCGGTGCTTTATGGGCAGTCGGGCCCCGGCGGGCTGGTCGCGATGTCGAGCAAGCTGCCGCTCGACCGTGACTTTTACGGCGCGGTGTCGGGCAGCTACGGCAGCTATGACCAGTACCGTGCCGATGCCGATGTTGGCGGGCGCGCCGGAGCGTCGATCCTGTGGCGCGTCAACGGCACGGTCAACGGCGCACACACGCAGCAGGATTTCGGCAAGCGCGAGCGCGAGGCGATCTCGGGCGCGGTGACGATCGGCGCGGGCCACGCGACCAGCTTGACGCTGCTCGGTGCCTATTCGCATGATCCGTATAACGGCACGTACGGCGTGTTCCCGGCATCGGGCACCTTCCTCGCCAATCCCAATGGCCAGATCCCGACCACGCGCGATTTCGGCGAGCCGGGCAATGTCTTCAAGCGCGAGCAGGTGGCGGGCACTTATATCCTCAACCATGATTTCGGATCGGGCTGGAGCTTCCGCGCGTCGGGCCGCTATCAGCACGCCACCTCCAATCTTGGCATCGTCTACGCCAGTGGATCGCTGACCAACAGCGCGACCAGCACCACGCTGTATGACCGCGCTTCCTATGCGACGCGCGAACGCAGCGATTCCTGGGTGTTCGACCATCAGGTGCGTGGCAGTTTCACGACCGGGCCGCTGACGCATGCGGTGCTGCTGGGGGTCGACCATCAAGCCGGGCACGCGCGCGAAGTCTATGCCTTTGGCACGGCGACGCCGCTTGATGGGTATCGTCCGGTGTATGGCACGATGGCGGTGCCGCTAACGCCCGAGACGGTGCCCGGCGGCACGGTCGGGGTGCTTGCGCCGCGCAAGACGCAGACCGGCCTTTACGCGCAGGACGAGATTTCAACGGGCGGGCTGCGCGTGGTGCTGAGCGGTCGGCAGGATTGGGCGCGGACGACTTCGGGCAGCGCCGCGCCGGAGACGTCGCAGAAATTCACCTATCGCGCGGGCGTCCTGTACACCACCGCGTTCGGGCTGGCACCGTATGCCAGTTATTCGACCTCGTTCGAACCGCAGAGCGGAACCGTGCAGAATGCCGATGGCACGCTCCGCCAGGCCAAGCCGTCGCTTGGCAAGCAGATCGAGCTTGGCGCGAAATACACCGTGCCGGGCACCAAGATCCTCGTTACGGCGGCCTGGTTCCAGATCGACCAGACCAATTTGCTGACCGCGATCCCCAACTCGCTGTTCGCGCTGCAAAGCGGCAAGGTGCGCTCGACCGGCTTCGAAGTGGAGGCCAATGCGCCGCTGCCCTACGATTTCAATGCCAAGCTTGCTTATAGTCGGCAGAAGGTGCGCACGATTGCCGATGCCGATCCCGCCAATATCGGTAATGGCATTCTCGGCGTCGGGCGCGGCGGGGTTTCCGCCAATCTCGAATGGGCACCGCGCCACGGTGCGTGGCAAGGCTTCGCCATTGGCGGGGCGGTGCGGCACGTCGACAGCATCTATGCCGGGACGGCCGCGCGCGTCAGCACACCGGGCTTCACGCTGTTCGATGGGCAAGTGCGCTATGATCTCGGTCGGCTTGCGCCGCGGCTCGAGGGGCTGACCTTGGGGGTGAACGCCGCCAACATCTTCGACAAAAAGTATGTGACGACGTGCTATCTCGATTATGCCTGGTGCTGGTATGGCAACCGCCGCACCGTGCAAGGCACGATCGCCTATCGCTGGTGAGGGCGGCAGTGTCGCAACGTCCGACTTTTCCCAAGCGAGACGCCGCCCGCGCCTGGCGGCGACGGGGTGATACGGCACTCCGCGTCGTGGCCGCGATCCCGGGCGGCTATGCCGTCGCCAGCCTGTGGGCGATGGCGCTGGCGCGGGTGCTGCCCTTTGGCCCCGCGCAGGCGACCTTCGCCGCCACGATCGTCGCCTTCGCGATTTGCGCCGTCACCGCAATGTGGGCCTTTGCCGCGCGCAGTGGCTGGCGCGCGCTGTGGACGATCGTGCTGGCGGGGATCGTTGCGGCCGCGATCACCGCTGTGTCGATCCACGCATGGGGCCGGGTGTGAAGACGGGGTTCCGCCAGAGCCAGGCGACGCTGCACACATGGTCCGGCTTGCTGGTCGGCTGGGTGTTGTTCGTCGTGTTCCTCACCGGCACCACGGCCTATTGGCGTGAGGCGCTGAACCGCTGGGCGCAACCCGAGCTGCCCGCGATTACCGATCCTTTGACGGTCGTGCGGGGCGCGCAAGCCTTTCTCATGCGGGAAGCGCCCGGTGCCGACTCCTGGTTCATCACCGTGCCGACCACACGCTCGGCGAGCGGAAGCGTCTATTGGGTGCCGGGGCCGGGCACGCCGCCCAAGCGCGACGGTGGCGAGACCTTTGCGACGATTGACGGTGCTGGCCACCCGGTGGTTGCACGCGCGACACGCGGCGGGGACTTTTTCTACCGCTTCCATTTCGACCTCTTCTATTTGCCGGTGCTGTGGTCGCGCTGGATCGTCGGTACGTGTGCGATGTTCATGCTGGTTGCGATTTTGACGGGGATCATCACGCACAAGAAAATCTTCCGCGATTTCTTCACGTTGCGGCGGGGCAAGGGGCAGCGATCATGGCTGGACGGGCACAATGCCGCCGCCGTGCTTGGCCTGCCGTTTCATGTGATGATTACCTATACCGGGCTGGTCACGCTGGCGACGATGCTGATGCCGTGGGCAGTGGTCGCCAATTATAGCGATACCGGCACCTTCGCCGGGATTCTTTACCCGCAGGCTCCGGTGGAGGCGCAGACTGGGCGGGCGGCGCCGCTGGTCGATCTGGCGCGGGTGGTACGCGATGGAGAAGCGCGGTTGGGTGGGCCCGTCGATGCGATCCTGGTGACCTTTGCCGGGGATGCGGCGGCGCGAGTCACGCTGGCGAGAAGCAGCCAGGCGTCACTGTCCAACTTCACCCCAAAGCTTGGCTATGATGGCGTCAGCGGTCGCCTGATCTGGGCGTCGCCGCCACCGGGTGGCGCGCAAGTTACGGCGGGCGCGATGATCGGGCTGCACGCCGGGCGCTTCGCCGATACCGCGATCCGCTGGGTGTATTTCCTGTGCGGCATCGGTGGCACGCTGATGGTGGCGAGCGGGCTGGTGCTGTGGACGGTCAAGCGGCGCGAGAAGCTGCCCGATCCCGCGCGGCCGCATTTCGGTTTTCGGCTGGTCGAGCGGTTGAATGTCGGGTTCATCGCGGGGTTTCCGGCGGCGATGGTCGGCTTTCTCTGGGCCAATCGCCTGTTGCCGCCGCTGCTGCCGCAGCGTGCGGATGCGGAAGTGAATGTCCTGTTCGCTATATGGGGCGTGCTGCTGCTTTACGCCTTCCTGCGCAAACCGACGCGGGCGTGGGTTGACCTGCTGGGGTTGACGGCGGGCTTGCTGCTCGCCCTGCCCGTCTTCGACATGCTGGCGACCGACAGGGGTTTGCCTCGGACGATCGCCAGCGGGGACTGGACGCTGGCCGGGGTCGATCTGACCTTCCTTGCCGTGGGCGCTGGCTTCGGCTGGGCGGCGCGCGCCGTCGCGCGGTATCGCGCGCACCCTCGTCGCACACGATCCCGCGCCGCCGCCACGGTGCTCGCAGGATGAAGGCCGTGGCGTTCCTGCTCGGGCTCATCGCCTTCATGCTGTTTGCGCTCTCGACCAATCGCCATCACGAGCGCGGCTGGGGCCGACGGTGTTCGCCGCGCGCCGCGACCGGTTTGCGCATCGCGGCGTGGGTCTGCGTCGGGGTCGATTTCGTGATGGCGATCGCGGCGTGGGGCGCCGTGTTCGGGCCGATCGGCTGGGTAGCAAGCTGCATGGTCGGCGCGGCCGCGACCTTTCTGTTGCTCAACCTGCTGCCTGCGCCGCCCCCGCACCGCAAAGCGAGGCCTTAGCCCTTATGCGGCGGGGCGTTCGCCCGCTTCGATCCGACGGGCGATGGTTTCGAGCACGGGCCACAGATCGGCCACGCTGTCGATGACATAATCCGCGCCTGCTGCGTGCAGATCGGCGGCAGCGGCGGCGATGCGGCGGGCGCGCTCTTCGGGTTCGAGCGCGAGCAAGGCATCATGGCTGAGGCCGACGCCATTGCCGGACGCGGCGAGCCCGACCGTCCAGGCTCCGGCTGCCTTGCCCTCGCCAATGCCGACCGTGGCATCATCGACCTTCACGCACGCCGCGGCGGGCCATACGCCGAGTTCGACCAGGCCCTTCCACAGCATCAGCGGGGAGGGGCGGCCCTCCAGCGTCTCGCCCGAACAAACCACGACATCGGGGGTATAGCCTTGTTCGGCGGCGAGCGGCAGGATGTCGGCCATCATCGGGCGCGTATAGCCGGTGCAGGAGGCGATCTTCACGCCGTGCGCGCGCAGCGTGGCGGTGAGCTCGGCCGCACCCGGGATCAGTGCCGCGCAATCCTTGGCCGCGCCGCGCATCATCGGTTCGACCGCATCGTGCAAAGTGGTGACGTCGCTTTCGGCGGGGGACGTCGCGTGCGCCGCCTGCCACGCCTCGGCCACGCGGGGTTTGGCCAGGATCGCACGGATATGGTCGCGCTTGGCGCGGCCCATATCGGCGCGGGCTTCGTCTTCGGAGATGGCCACGCCCGCATCGGCGAAGACGCGCTGGAGCGCGATGACGGGGGCGCAGCAGCCATGATCGATCATCGTGCCCGCCCAATCGAGCACCACGGCCTTGATCGGAAAACTCATGCAACGGCTCCTTGGTGTTGCGCCGCAATCGCCGCGATCGTTTCCTCGGCGAGGGCAAAGGCAGTGGAGGCACCGGTGCCGCTGGTTACCGTCACCACCTGCACGCCGGGCAGCGGGCGCGTGACGCGGCTGTGGCTGGCGGCGGAGGCATAGGTGCCGGTCCAACGTTCGAGCACGGGTGGGACATGGCCGAATACTGCACGGAATTCGTCGAGGATCAGGGCGTCGACAGCGTCCTTGCTGAACGGATCGGGTGTGGCGGCATAATGATGGCTGTCGCCGACGACCAAGCTGCCATCGGCGCTTTGCACGACGATCAGATGGATACCGTTGGCAAGATGATCGGCCTGTTCGGCCTCCAGCCGCTGCCGCAGCGCCGCCGCCTCGGGCAAGGCGGCATAGCCAAGATAGCGCACCATGCCGAGATCGGACATGATCGCCCCCGGCAAGCGATAGCCCGGGTCGGCGAGACGCAGCATCTGCAATTTGCAGCGCGTGATTCCGGCCAGAGAGTCGGGGAAGAGCGTGGCAAGATCGTCACCGGGGCACACGATGATCGCGCGCGCGGGGATCGTGCCGACAGAAGTCTCGAGCTGCCCGGTCTCGACACCGTGGACCGCGACGCCACGCCAGAATTCGACGCCGTGATGCGCGGCGAGCCATGCCGCCAGCTTGGGGATGGCGGTGCGCGATTCGACGCGGATGTCGATCGCGCTGGTCAGCACGCCTTCGAGTGTCGCCGGGCGGATCGGGCCGAGCAGCGTTTGCGCGGCGGCTGCGTCGTGCCAGGCGCACCCTTCCGCCATGTCGGTTTGCAGGAAGGCCTCGCACACTGCGCGTGCCTCAGGCCGCTGGGCGACCATTGTCAGGCCGCGATGCTCGACCGCGATTCCGGCGGGCCCTGCCACCTCCATCCACACATCGCGCGACCGGCGTGCGCGCCGCCAGACGGCACCCTGTTCCTGGCCGGTAACGGTGACGAAGCCGAAATTGCGGATCGACGCGCCATTGGCCTGCGCATCGCGGTCAATCACCAGCACGCGCCGTCCGCCCCGCGCGGCGGCGAGCGCATGGGCGAGGCCGACGATCCCGGCACCGACGATGGCGACGTCGTAGGAGTCGATTTCGCTCATGCCGGCACCGCTGCCAAGGTCTCAGCGGCACGCTGTTCCGGCGCGCGGCGGAAGAAATACAGCGCGGCGAACAGCGTCAGCACCGTGCCGACCACGCTGGTGACATAGGCCCCGCCCATGAAGAAGCTCAGCCAGTCGAGCGAGCGCTGCCCGAAATTGCGCCACAGCAGCAGGGCCACGCTGCCCAGATAGCCGAACGAATCGGCGACATAGATCAAAAAACCGGCATTCGCGATCCGGCCGCTGGCCGCCACCATCCGGTCGAACAGCACCGCATTGATCGGGCTATAGGCGATATAGAGCCCCGACCCCGACAGCACCACCCACACAAAGGGCGAGATCAAATGCGCCTGAAACGCGAGCGTTGAGACCCCAAGCAGCGCGAAACCGCTCGCAATCATGATGTGGATGACGAGCAAGGCACGGCGGTTGTCGCGCACCAGGATCACCAGCGCCATGCCCGCGAGCGCGATCAGCGCGACGGGCAGTTCGCTTGCCGAGAAGATCGCAGCCTTCCCGCCATAACCGAGCGCCGCCCAGATCTCGGCGGCGAAATTGTCGCGGAAATCGCGAAAGGCGGTGAGCAGGACATATGCGACGACGATCGCAATCAGCCCCGGCGCATAGGCTTTGAGGAAGCTGCGGCGTTCGGCCCCGGTCATCGGCGCGCGTTTGATGCGCTCGGCTTCGTCGCGCGCGCTGGGCGGCGGCAGCGCGCTCAGCACCCAGACCGAAACGAACAGCAGCGGCATGAACAACAGGCCGGTCGCGGCGGGCATCCAGAAGCGGTCGACATGCTCGCTTTGCATCAGCCAGGTGCCGACCGATTTGACCACGCCAGAGGACAGGATGAAGCTCGCGCACAGCATCGAGGCAAGCACCTCGGATACGCGCCGCCCCTCCATGAAACCAAAGACCAGCCCCCAGATCATGCCAAGCGGCACGCCGTTTAGGAACAACGCGGCGACGTTCCAGGGGGCCGGGATGATCGCGAAGGCGACCAGCGCCAGCCACGACAGCCCGATCAGGGCGAGGATGGCGGCGGCGCGGTGGCGCGGCGCGATTTCCGACACGACCTTTATGCCGATGAACTTTGACAGCGCATAGCCCGCCACCTGTGCGACGATCAGCGCGATCTTGTAATCGAGCACCCAATGCCAGCCGGGCACCAGCTCGAAGGTCGCCGCCGTGAAGGGCTTGCGAAAGGCGTACATCGCGAAATAGGCGCAGAAACCTGCGGTCCCGGCGACCGCCGTGAACACCGCAGGATGGGCCTGCCCCAAAGCGCGTCGAAAACGACTTTCCACCTCTGTACCCCGGCCCGATCCCACTGCGACTGGCCCTAAGCGCGCTGTATGACAGTCTCGCGTCGGCTGTTCGGCTCAGGCCGATCGACCCGCCAGCGCATCGAGTACCGCCGCCGGGGTGATCGGCAAATGCCGCACCCGCGCGCCCACAGCCGCGAAGATCGCATTGCCGATTGCGGGCGCGACCACCGTCGTCGCAGGCTCGCCCAGGCCGACGGGGACGTGCTCGCTTTCGACAAAGCTAATGTCGAGCTCGGGCACATCGGCCATGCGCAGCGGCAGATAGGTGTCGAGATTGGTGTCCTTGACCAAGCCATTGGCGAACTCGGTGCCTTCATGCAGCGCCATGCTGAGGCCCCACAAAGCGGCCCCTTGCGTCTGTGCGAGCGCGCCATCGGGATCGACGATCGTCCCGGCATCGGTGACCAAAGTCAGCTTCTCGACGCGCACCACGCCGGTCTTGCGATCGACATGGACGCGCGCGACGCAGGCGACCCAGGTCGGCATATCGCGCTCCTGCCCAAAGCTGGTGGCGATGCCGAGCGCGGTATCGGGCGGCAGTTTCTCGCCCCAGCCTGCACGGGCGGCGGCGCGGCGTACCACTTCGGCCTGGCGCAGCGCCCCGCCAATGGCGCTGGGAGCCGACCCGGCATTGCGACCGGCCCCGGTCAGCAATTTCAGGCGGAAGGCAACGGGGTCGCTTTTCACCTGCAGCGCGGCTTCATCGATGAAGCTTTCGACGGCCCAATTGGTCCAGCCCGGCCCGACCGAGCGCAGCCAGCCCGAGCGGAAGGTGGTGTTGGCAAGATCGTTGGGGATGGCGTGGACGGTCTGGTGGCCGACCTCATACCAATGGTCCGCGCCCGAAATGGCGAAGGGATCATAGGCCCCGCCGCTCTTAGTCTTGGCGAGCAGGGCGGGCGCGTTCATTTGCGTCGGCCAGCCGGCGGCCGCGTGATGCTCCATCGCGATCACCGCATTGTTCTTGTCGAAGCTCATGCGCACGCGCTGCACCGAGGGCGAGCGTACCGAATCGAACAGCGCATCATCCTGCCGCGTCAGCACCATTTTGACCGGACGACCCAGCGCCTTGGCGGCGAGCACGGCGGGGACGGCATAATCGCCGTTGAGCCGCCGCCCGAAGCCGCCACCCAGCATATAGGTGCGCAGGATAATCTTTGTCTCGGGCACGCCGAGCGCCTTGGCCAATGTCGGCAGGATCAGGCTTTGCCATTGGTTGCCGGTGTGGATTTCGAAGCGGCCGTCCTTCTCGAAGGCGAGCGCGTTGAGTGGTTCCAACTGGAAATGCAGCACGGTGCTGGTGGTGTAGACGCGCTCCAGCGTGCTGGCGGCATTGGCGGGTTTGGCACCAGCGTTGACGATGTCGAGCGCGACGCCGCTCTCGGCCTTGCCTGCCAGGTCGGCGGCATGGGCTTGCAGGTCCTTTTCAGACGTGGTCGCGCCCGGCCCGGCGGTCCAGGTGACCTGAAGCAGGTCGGCGGCGCGGATCGCGGCGGGATAATTTTGCGCGATCACCATCACCCAGCCAGGCACCGTGTCCGACGGGTCCTCGATGACGAGGTAGCGCAAATAGCCGCGCACCGTCTTGGCCTTGCTGTCATCGACCGACACCACCTTGGAGCCGAAGCGCGTTGGCGGCAGTTTGGGCCGGGCATAGACCATGTTGGGTACCTTGGCGTCGATGCCATATAGAGCGGTGCCATCGGTCTTGGTCGCGATGTCGAGCGCGGCGACTTGCTTGCCGATCAGGCGACGGTCTTTGACCGGCTTGATCGGCAGCGCCTTCAGTTCGTCAGGGGTGAATTGGCGGGCGACGCCGCCGCGCTTGGCAATGTCACCATAGGAAATCGAGCGGCCACCTGCATGGACCGCGCCACCGCGCGCGGTGCAATTGGCCGCACTGGTGCCGAGCAGCGTCGCGCCCGCCTCGATCAAGGCGATGCGACCGGCGGCACCCGCCTGGCTGAACACCGGGAAGGTCTGCCACACCGACCAGCTCCCGCCGGTGACCATCAGGCCCCATTTGGGGTCGGTATCGACATGGACGATGCGGACCTTGTCCCAATCGGCCTCTAGCTCATCGGCGAGGATGCGGGCGAGCGCGGTGCCGACATGCTGGCCCATTTCGGCGCGGATGATGTTGACGGTGACGATGCCGGCGGCGTCGATGCCGAACCAGATCGACGGTTCAAACTGCGGCCCCGTGAGGGCCGCGGGGGTGCCGCCGGGCACGGCGGGATCGATCGCCGCCAGCACGTGCGAAAAGCCGAAGGCGAGTCCTGCGGCGCCGCTGGCAACGAGAAAACCCCGGCGCGAGAGCGGGGTGCGGGCGGCTTCCGCCGTCGAGACGAGGCGGCTCATGCCTTTGGTCCTTCCGCGAGCGTGCCCGCCGCCTGCCGGATCGCGGCGCGGATGCGGACATAGGTCATGCAGCGGCACAGATTGCCGGTCATCACCGCATCGATGTCTTCATCGCTCGGCGCGGGGAAATCCTTGAGCATCGCGGCGGCCTGCATGATCTGGCCCGATTGGCAGTAACCGCATTGCGGCACCTGGATCGCGCGCCAGGCTTGTTGCAGCGGATGCTCGCCCTTCGGGTCGAGCCCTTCGATCGTGGTGACATCGGCACCGTCGACTGCAGAGACCGGCGTGATGCACGACCGCGTTGCCCGCCCGCCGACATGCACCGTGCACGCCCCGCACATGCCAATGCCGCAGCCGAATTTGGTACCGGTCAGCCCGATTTCATCGCGGATCACCCACAAGAGCGGGGTGTCATCCTCAAGCGTGGTGGAAACGGGGCGACCGTTGATCGTGAAACTGGTCATCACTCCTGGCCTTTGCCCTGCGCGCGGATCGCCGCGACTTTCTGTTCGAGATCGGGCCACGCGGCCTTGGTCGTGCGCGTCGCGCGCAGATAGGCGGCGATGCGGGCGACATCGGCGTTGCTGAACCCGGTGCCAAAGCCCGGCATCACCACGCCCGGCGCGCCGTCCTTCGCGTCGATGCCGTAGAGGATGACGCGGATCAGATTGGTCGGATCATCGAGATGGACCGTGCTGTTGAGTGCCAGATCGGGGCGCAACGGGTTGAGGCCCTTGCCGCCATTATAATGGCACGATGCGCAGGCGGCGGTGAACAGCCGTGTCCCCGCATCATATTGCAGGCCGGTGCCGATACGGTCGGTGGCGAGCGCCTTCTGGATCAGCGCGGCGTCCTGCCCGGCGCGCGCGGCGGAGCCATTGAAGCTGGTGAAATAGGTGGCGATCGCCGCCACATCGGCGGCGGGCAGACGGGAAAGCCCGCGCGGCACCGCCGCCATCGGCCCCGCCGCCGTGCCATGATATAGGCTGACCCCGGTGCCGAGATAGGCGACCAGTTCGGCCTGGCTCCACGCGATCGGCGCGGGGTTGGTCTTGTCGAGCGGCGGCGCAATCCAATTGTCGATCGCGGCCCCGGCATACGCCTTGTCCTTACGCTCGGCCCCCAGCGCCCCGCGCGGCGTGTGGCACGCTGCGCAATGGCTGATCCCTTCGGCGAGATAGGCACCACGATTCCAGGTCGCATCCTTGGTCGCGACGGGCTCATAGCGGCCAGGTTTGAAGAACAGCAGTTTCCACCCCGCCTGCAACAGGCGGATGTTGAGCGGGAAGGGCAGGCCATTGGCCTTGTCCTCGGCGCGCACCGCAGGCTGCGTCATCAGATAGGCATAGAGCGCCGCGACATCGGCATCGGTCAGCTTGGTGAAATGATCATAGGGGAAAGCGGGGAAGAGATGTGCGCCGTCGCGCCGCACGCCTTCATGCATAGCGCGGCGGAAGGCGGTTTCGGACCAGCCGCCAATGCCGGTGTCGACATCGGGGGTGATGTTGGTCGAATAGATCGTGCCGAAGGTGGTGGCCATCGCATAGCCGCCCGCCAGCGCAGCACCACCCTTGGCGGTATGGCACGATGCGCAATAGCCGGCACTCGCCAGCACTGCGCCCTTGGCGACGAGGGCGGGCGCGAAGGACGTGGCAGCCGGGCGAGCAATCGGGGAAATCGCAGGCCGCCAGGCAAAGCCCGTAAAGATCGCCAGGCCAACAAGAAGGGCGAGGACGCCACCGAGAAAAATGCGTTTCACCACGCCGTGCCCGCCGCCATCATATTCACCCTGTGCTTCGCGTGCTTCTGACAGGGCAATCGCGCTTTCCGCGCCCGACGTCCAGAAACAAATCGCGCTTATCCCGCCGACACGCGCGCGCGGCGCTTGCGTCGTGCAAATGTTAGCGCTACCTCTCTCATCATAGCGCGGTTACGCGCATCGGGAGAGGAATGATGGCGTATCGCGTGATTGGGGCAGTGATGATGTGTGGCGTGGCCACGCTGGCGCTTGCCCAGGATCGGATTCCGGATCGGGCCCCGGATGGCCGGAAATATCTGTCGCAGCCGCTGGTGACATCGATCTACACGGCAGACCCGTCCGCGCATGTCTTTGCGGGCAAGATTTACGTCTACCCAAGCCACGATGTGCCGACCGCCATTCCCGACGATGATCTGGGCAACGAATATGCGATGCACGATTACCGTGTGCTGCGGATGGATCGCATTGGCGGCCCCGTCACGGTCGGTCCGGTCGCGCTCGATGTGAAGCAGGTGCCATGGGCGTCGCAGCAAATGTGGGCACCCGATGCCGCTTATAAGAACGGCACTTATTATCTGTATTTCCCGGCGCGCGACAAAGCCCGTGACAAAAACGGGCTGGGCACGTTCCGCATCGGTGTGGCCACCTCAAAGAGCCCGATGGGCCCGTTCAAGGCCGAGCCCAGGCCGATTGCGGGCAGCTTCTCGATGGATCCGGCGGTGTTCACTGACCTGGACGGCAAGAGCTACATGTATTTTGGCGGCATCTGGGGCGGGCAGCTCCAGCGCTGGAAGAATGGCACCTTCGATCCCAATGGCAGCGATACCGATTTGCACCAGGATGATCAGCCGGCGCTGACCGGCAAGGTCGTGCGGATGAATGCCGATATGAAGAGCTTTGCCGAGACGCCGCGCGATGCGGTGATCCTCGACGAACAGGGTAAGCCGATCCTGGGCGGCGACCATGACCGGCGCTTCTTCGAGGCATCGTGGGTGTTCAAGCGCGGCGGGCACTATTATTACACCTATTCGACCGGCGACACGCATTTCCTGAACTATGCGACCGGCACCAATCCCTACGGGCCCTTTACCTATCGCGGGCACTTCCTGCTGCCAGTGCAGGGCTGGACGACGCATCATTCGATCATCCAGACCGGCGGCAAATGGTGGCTGTTCTATGCGGACACGCAGCTGAGCAACAAGAACCACCTGCGCAACGTCAAGGTGACCGAGCTTTCCTTCAACGCCGACGGGACGATCAAGCCGATCGATCCGTTCGTCAAATAAGGCCCGCAATGTTTCTCGGAATCGATATCGGTACGTCGGGCGTCAAGGCGGTCGTGCTCGACACGCACGGCGTGGTCGTCGGGCAGGGCACTGCTGCGCTCAGCGTGCAGCGCCCGCACCCCTTATGGTCCGAACAGGACCCGGAGGATTGGTGGAAGGCGACCAGTGCCGCGGTGCTGGCGATCGACCCGGCGGTCCGCCGTGCGGTGCGCGGCATCGGGCTTGCCGGGCAAATGCACGGTGCGACCTTGCTTGGTGCCGACGATCGGCCGTTGCGCCCCGCGATCCTGTGGAATGACGGGCGTTCGTTCGCGGAATGCGCCGCACTGGAAGCGACGACGCCCGAGTTCCGCACGCTCGGCGGCAATATCGTGATGCCGGGCTTCACCGCGCCCAAGCTCGAATGGGTGCGGCGGCATGAACCCGAGGTTTTTGCACAGGTCGCCACCGTCTTGTTGCCAAAGGATTATGTCCGGCTGCGCATGACCGGCGAGAAGGCGTCCGACATGTCGGATTCCGCCGGCACCTTGTGGCTTGACGTCGCCGGGCGGCGGTGGAGTGATACGCTGCTGGCGGCCTGCGGGCTGACGCAAGCGCAGATGCCGCGCCTGGTCGAGGGCACCGATGTCGCCGGGATGCTCCGTGCGGACATCGCCGAGGCCTGGGGCATATCGCAGGTTCCTGTCGCGGGCGGGGCTGGCGACAATGCCGGTGGGGCCGCGGGCGTCGGCGTCGTAACCGATGGCAAGGCATTGCTGTCGCTCGGTACGTCGGGCGTGATCTTCGTTGCCAATGATCGCTTCAGGCCCAATCCGGCGCGCGCGGTGCATGCGTTCTGCCACTGCCTGCCCGACATGTGGCACCAGATGTCGGTGCACCTCAGCGCAGCGTCGTGCATCGACTGGGTCGCGCGGCTGACCGGGGCCAGTGGTGCCGCCGAAGTGTTCCAGCGCGCCGAAGCGGCGGGCGTGGCGAACGGCCCCGAGATTTTCCTCCCCTATCTCTCGGGCGAGCGCACCCCGCATAACGATGCGCAGGTGCGCGGCGCGTTCGTCGGGCTCGATAATGACAGCGACCCCAACCGGCTCGCGCAAGCGGTACTCGAAGGCGTGGCGTTCGCGCTCGCTGACGGGCTCGACGTGCTGCGCGAGGCGGGGACCGAAGTCGCCGAACTCGCCGTGATCGGCGGCGGTGCGCGGTCGCGTTACTGGGGCGAGACGCTCGCCGCCGCGATGGAGGTGCCCTTGGTGTATCTCCAGGGCGGCGAGGTCGGCCCCGCGCTCGGGGCCGCGCGGCTGGCGCAGATTGCGGTCGATGGCGGCACCCCGGCTGAGGTGTGCGTTGCTCCGCCAGTGTCGCACCGCATTGCCCCCAATGCCGAGCTGGCGGCGCGGCTCGCGCCCAAGAAAGCGGTGTTTCGCGCCGCTTACGCCCAGATTTCTCCCCTTACTCACTCCAATTGACCCTAAGGAGCGCCCGATGGCCACCGATTTCTTCGCCGATATTCCCCAGATCACCTTCAAGGGCCCAGGCACCGACGACGAGCTTGCATACCGTTTCTACGACAAGGACCGGGTCGTGCTCGGCAAGCGGATGGAAGACCATCTGCGCTTCGCCGCCTGCTTCTGGCACACCTTCTGCTGGCCGGGGTCGGACGTGTTCGGCGGGGGTACGTTCAACCGTCCGTGGCATGCCGGTGCCAATGATGCCGCCGCCGCCGAGCATAAACGCCGCGTTGCGTTCGAGTTCTTCACCAAGCTCGATATTCCCTATTACTGCTTCCACGATGTCGACGTGATGGCCGATGCGACCACTGTCGCCGAGCATCGCCGCAATTTCGCCGAAGCCGTCGATCATCTCGAGCAGCTTCAGGCGGCGTCGGGCCGCAAGCTGTTGTGGGGCACCGCCAACCTGTTCAGCCATCCACGCTTTGCCGCCGGTGGCGCGACCAACCCCAATCCGGAAGTGTTCGCGTTCGGCGCGATGCAGGTGCGCGACGCGCTCGAAGCCACGCACCGGCTGGGCGGGGCCAACTATGTGCTGTGGGGCGGTCGTGAGGGCTATGAGACGCTGCTCAACACCGATCTTAAGCGCGAGCTCGACAATCTCGGCCGCTTCCTGTCGCTCGTCGTCGAGCACAAGCACAAGATCGGTTTCACCGGCACGATCCTGATCGAACCCAAGCCGTTCGAGCCGACCAAGCACCAGTACGACTTTGACACCGCGACAGTGTACGGCTTCCTCAAGCGTTACGGCCTCGAGAATGAAGTGAAGGTCAATATCGAGGCGAACCACGCAACCCTCGCCAGCCACACCTTCGAGCATGAGATCGCCACCGCAGCGGCGCTCGGCATCTTCGGGTCGATCGATGCCAATCGCGGCGATCCGCAAAATGGCTGGGACACCGACCAATTCCCCAATTCGGTCGAGGAACTGACGCTCGCCAATCTCGAAATCCTGCGCGCGGGCGGGTTCACTACCGGCGGCTTCAATTTCGATGCCAAGGTGCGGCGCCAGTCGATGGACGCGATCGACCTGTTCTATGGCCATGTTGGCGCAATCGACGTGGTGGCGAAGGGGCTGCTCAATGCCGCCGCGCTGATCGAAGACGGTCGTCTCGACGCGATCAAGGCCGAACGCTATGCCGGATGGGAGGGCGATCTTGGCCAGCAGATCGGCACGCTCGATCTCGCCGCTATCGCCGATCTGGCGGTCGAACAGGCGATCGACCCCAAGCCGCGTTCGGGCCGCCAGGAGCGAATCGAAAATTTGATCAACCGCTTCATTTAACAGCGGTTAGGATATGAGTATCGGCGTCACCAGCCGACCGCCCCGGTGCTTGACAGCGTCGGGGCGGTCGTCAAGGTAACGCTATCAAGGATGAGGGTCGCGTGGAGGGGTTAATGGCGGGCGAGAACGACGCGAGCGCGTCGGCGCTACCGGTGGATTGGCAAGACGGCGTGTTTGTCGGTCGTATTGCGACCGATGCCGGGCCGAGCCCGATTTTGGTTGTGCGCGGCGAAGCGTTCGACATGTCCGCGCGCGCGCCGACGGTCGCCGATTTGGTCGAATCGGGGGATTTCAGCGTGGCGGGCGGGGTGTCGCTGGGCGCGTTTGGAGCGGATCTGTCGCGGCTGCTGGCACCGGTCGATCTGCAATGCGTGAAGGCGTGCGGGGTCACCTTCGCGCTTTCGGCGATCGAACGCGTGATCGAGGAGCGCGCGCGCGGGGATTCCTCCGCTGCCGCCGACATCCGCGCGCGGCTCGAATCGCGCGTCGGCGGGTCGATCCGCGCGGTCGTTCCCGGCACGCCGGAAGCGGCTGAGCTCAAACGGGCGCTGATCGAGGACGGCCTGTGGTCGCAATATCTCGAAGTCGCGATCGGCCCCGATGCCGAAGTGTTCACCAAGGCCCCGGTGCTTTCCAGCGTCGGGCCCGATGCCGAGATCGGTATCCGGTCGGACTCGACCTGGAACAATCCCGAGCCGGAAATCGCCTTGCTGGTGGACAGCCGTGGCAAAGCGGTCGGCGCGACGCTTGGCAATGACGTCAATCTGCGCGATTTCGAAGGCCGCTCGGCGCTGCTGCTGGGCAAGGCCAAGGACAATAATGCGTCGTGCGCGCTCGGGCCGCTGGTGCGCGTGTTCGACGCTGGCTTTACCATCGATGACGTGCGCCGCGCCGAAGTACGGCTGCGGATCGAGGGCGAGGATGGCTATGTGCTGGAGGGCACCAGCAGCATGAGCCAGATCAGCCGTGACCCGCTCGATCTGGTACGCCAGACGCTGAGTGAACACCAATATCCCGATGGCTTTGCGCTGTTCCTCGGCACGCTGTTCGCGCCGGTGCAGGACCGCGATGAACCGGGCCGAGGCTTCACCCACAAGATTGGCGACCGGGTGACGATCGCGAGCGATCGGCTCGGCCGGCTGACCAATCGCGTGGTTACCTCGCGCGATGCGGCACCGTGGGATTTCGGGATCCGTGCGCTGATCGCAAATCTGGCCGGGCGCGGGCTGTTGGAGACGAGCAAGTGACCGGCACGCGTGCGATTTACCCGAGCCTTGTTGGCAAGCGGGTGCTGGTGACGGGCGGTGCCAGCGGCATTGGCGCAGGCCTGGTCCAGGCCTTTGCCGAGCAACAGGCCAACGTTGCCTTTATCGATGTCGACCAGTCTGCGGGCGCGGACATTGCCGAACGCTTTGCCCCCGGTCGCTTCCACTTTTGCGATCTGCGTGATCCAGCGGCGTTGGGTGCGGCGATCGCCGCGATTGCTGAGGATCTCGGCGGGATCGACATTCTCATCAACAATGCCGCGAGCGACGATCGCCATAGCGTTGACGAGGTGACCCCCGCATATTGGGACGAGCGGATGGCGACCAATTTGCGCCATCTGTTCTTCGCCGCACAAGCCGTGGTGCCGGGCATGCGCGCGGCGGGCGGCGGTGTGATCATCAATTTCGGGTCGATCAGCTGGCATTTGGGCTTGCCCGATCTCGTGCTGTACCAGACCGCCAAGGCCGCGATCGAAGGCATGACGCGCGGCCTCGCGCGTGATCTCGGGCGCGACGGCATCCGCGTCACCACGATCGTGCCCGGCAATGTGCAGACGCCGCGCCAGCAGCGCTGGTACACACCCGAAGGCGAGGCCGAGATCGTCGCGGCGCAGTGCCTGTCGGGGCGGATCCAGCCGGTCGATGTTGCGGCGCTTGCCTTGTTCCTGGCCTCGGACGACGCGCATATGTGCACGGGTCACGATTATTTCGTCGACGCGGGCTGGCGCTGATGGCGAGCGCACCCGTCACGATCGCGCCGCTCGGCGCAACGCTCGGCGAAGGGCCGATGTGGGACGTCGCCACGCAGACATTGTGGTGTGTCGATATCAAACGGCATCTGGTGTTCCGGTTCGATCCCGCGACTGAAGCGCTGTCATCCTGGACCGCGCCGGGCGAAGTCGGCTGGGTACTGCCGCGTGTGGGCGGCGGAATGGTCGTCGGGGTGCAATCGGGCCTGCACGGCTTCGATCCGGTCGAGGGCAGCTTTACGCCGCTGATCGACCCCGAGCCTCACATGCCGGGCAACCGCCTGAACGATGCGACGACCGATGCCGCCGGACGGATCTGGTTCGGCAGCATGGACAATGGCGAGCAAGCGGAGAGCGGTCGGCTGTACCGGCACGATCACCGTGGGTGTGCCGATGCGGGTCTCGCGCCGGTTGCGATTACCAACGGCCCGGCGATCTCGCCCGATGGCACCACGCTCTATCATACCGATACGCTGGGGCGGACGGTGTGGCGCGTGCCGATAAGGGACGACGGCACGCTGGGCGATCCCACGCCGTTCGTCGAGATTGCGGCGGGCGAAGGCCATCCCGATGGATCGACCACCGATGCCGAGGGCGGCGTGTGGGTTGCGCTGTTCGGCGGCTGGGGTGTGCGGCATTATGATCCGGCGGGCACGCTGATCGAGACCGTGCGCTTTCCGGTCGCCAACATTACCAAGGTCGCCTTTGGCGGCGCGGATCTGCGCACGGCTTATGCGACCACTGCGCGCAAGGGCCTGAGTGCCGCCGAATTGGCGGCGCAGCCCGAGGCGGGCAATCTGTTCGCCTTCGACCCCGGCGTGGCTGGCATGGCGACACATTCGGCAAAAATATAACAATCGATAGGGAGCGGAAGACGGACAATGGCAACGCTGGCGCAACCGGACCTGCAACGGGTCAATATAGGTTTCATTGCCTCGATCGTCGTGGTGGCGACGATCGGCGGCTTCATGTTCGGCTATGATTCGGGCGTTATCAACGGCACCCAAAAGGGGCTGGAGGCCGCGTTCGAGCTGGGCAAGCTCGGCATCGGCATCAATGTCGGCGCGATCCTGGTCGGTTCGTCGATCGGTGCCTTCGGCGCGGGGCGTTTGTCGGATGCCTATGGCCGCCGCACGGTGATGATGGGGGCCGCCGTGCTGTTCCTGGTCAGCGCGCTGCTCGCGGGCGGTGCCAGCAGCTCGATCCTGTTCATCGTCGCGCGCATCATCGGCGGCTTGGGCGTCGGTGCCGCCAGCGTGATTTCGCCAGTGTACATCTCCGAAGTGACCCCGGCGTCGATCCGCGGGCGCTTGTCGAGCGTACAGCAAGTGATGATCATCACCGGCCTGACCGGCGCGTTCGTCGCCAATTTCGCGCTTGCACGCTATGCGGGCGGCTCGACCGCGCATTTCTGGCTCGGCTTTCCGGCATGGCGCTGGATGTTCTGGCTGCAGGCGCTGCCCGCCGCGATCTATTTTCTGGCTCTCCTCACCATCCCGGAAAGCCCGCGCTACCTTGTCGTCAAAGGCCATACCGAGCGCGCCCGCGCGGTGCTGACCAAGCTGTTCGGATCCGACGAGGCCGATCGCAAGGTCGCCGAGATTGCCGCGAGCCTTGCCGCCGACCATCACAAGCCGCGCCTGTCCGACCTGATCGACAAGACCACGGGCAAGATTCGCCCGATCCTGTGGGCCGGCATCGGGCTCGCCGTGTTCCAGCAGCTCGTCGGCATCAATGTCGTCTTTTATTATGGCGCGACGCTGTGGGAGGCGGTCGGCTTCTCCGAGGATTATGCGCTGCAGACCAACATCCTGTCGGGCGTGCTGTCGATCGGCGCGTGCGTCTTCACGATCGCGTTCGTCGACAAGATCGGGCGCAAGCCGCTGCTGTTGATCGGTTCGGCCGGCATGGCGGTAACGCTGGCGACGGTGGCGTATGCCTTTTCGACCGCTGTCACCGCGCCCGGCGGCGGGGTCTCGCTGCCGGGTAATAACGGCGTGATCGCGCTGGTCGCGGCCAACCTCTACGTCGTGTTCTTCAACTTCAGCTGGGGCCCGATCATGTGGGTCATGCTGGGCGAAATGTTCCCGAACCAGATTCGCGGGTCGGGTCTGGCGGTGTCGGGCTTTGCACAGTGGATCGCCAATGCAGCGATCTCGGTCAGCTTCCCGTCGCTGGCGGTGTCGCCCGGCTTGGCGGTCACCTATACTGGGTACGCGGTGTTCGCTGGCATCTCGTTCTTCTTCGTCCAGGCGATGGTCAAGGAAACGCGCGGTCGCGAACTGGAAGCGATGGAAGGATAAGCGCCTTCACCTGGCGGGTAAAACGTATGGCTCGCCCCGTCGGCAAGCGGTTTGTGTCTGATGTTCTGAGCAGTCTGCGAAAACGTATCCGGCCTTTCGACGCGAGGTCGTTGGCCAAGATGGAGATCCGCGCGTCCTGGTCCTCATAAAGGGGCCGGCATCGAGTGCCATTTTAAGCCATAGGGTTCCAGGTCACCGGTCGACTGTCAGGCCATCTTTCACTTACCTCCCGCAGACATCATCCAGCCGGTGCAAGGTGCATCGGCTGATCTCGTTCACGCCGCTTGTGCGGCTGGATCGTAAGTACGCTCATGACGCAGCAGCGCCCAGACGATGCGCGCCATCTTGGCCGCTAGCGCCACCACGACGGTGTTGTGATGGGAACGCGACAAAAGGCCGCGTAGCCAGGCGCCAAGTCGTGTGTCGCTCTTGCTCATCGTCGGTAGTGATGCCCGGGCACCCTGGATCAGGTTTTTCCGCAGATAGCGGCTTCCGCGCTTGGTAATGCCGAGCAATCGCGGTTTACCCCCGGTCGTTGCTTGACGCGGCACGAGCCCAAGCCACGCGGCAAGATCCCTGCCCCGTCCGAATGTTCGAGCGTCGCCAACTGCAGCTACCAGCGCCGTCGCGTTCAGCGCGCCGATACCAGGAATAGTCAGGAGGCGCCGCGTTCGCTCATCCGAGCGGGCAGCCTCGGTAAACTCGGCATTGAGATCTGCGATCCGGTCATCAAGGGCAATCCAGCGCAGACGCATATCACTGACGAGCCGGTGGATACGAGAGCCCAGCACTGGCTCGTCACCATCGAGCATCTCACCCAGCCGGACGGCAAGCTTTGCGCGTCCTTGCGGGACTATGTAGCCGCGCTCCAGAAGAAGACTTCTGATCTGGTTCATCAACGAGGTGCGATCACCGACAAGCTGGTCACGGATGCGATGCAGCGTTTGCATGTCGAGTTGTTCCTCGGTTTTCAACTCGACGAACCGCATGGTCGGCCGTGTTGCCGCTTCCGCGATCGCCTCAGCGTCGCGGTCGTCGTTCTTCTGCGCCTTAACGTATGGACGGACATATTCCGGCGACATCAGCCGAACGGCATGGCCTTGTCGTGCCAGCGCCCGTCCCATGTGATGAGCTCCGCAGCAGGCCTCCATCGCCACGACGCAAGCCGGCAGACCTGCGGCGTATGTGATGACCGTGTCGCGGCGCATCCGTCGGCGGACGACGACCTTGCCGGTCGCATCCAGCCCAACCACGCTGCAGCTGTTCTTGCCTAGATCAATTCCCAGAACCGATACGTCCATGACCTTCGCTCCTTCCTCAAACGACCTGCTGTCGTAGGATGACAACGATTCGGATAAGGGGCGAGCCATCCATAAAGGGGGCGCTGATTTCGGTCAGCGCCCTTTTTTACGATTTCGGCGGCGCATCCGATTCGCGCCGGATCAGCGCATAGTCTGCCAGTACATGCGGATGATCGACGCTGCTGTCATTGGCATTGCGCGTACGGATTTCGCGCACCAGCAGCTCGATCGCGGTGCGCGACATCTCGGTCACCGGCTGGCGGATGGTGGTGAGTTCGGGCCAGATCGTCGTCGCCAGCACGGTATCGTCAAACCCGCACACCGTCAGATCGGTCGGCACGTCGAGCCCCTTGCGGTGCGCGATCGCCACGGCGGCGGCGGCCATGTCGTCATTTGAGGCAAAGATCGCGGTCGGCCGCTCGGTCAGATCCAGCAGACGTTCGGCAGCGTCGAGCCCCGAGCGATAGGTAAACAGCCCCTGGCCGACGAGCTCGGGCGCGAAGGCCAGCCCAAGGTCGGACAGCGCGGCACGGTATCCCGCCAGCCGCTCGCCACTGGCGGTCTGCTTCGGGTCGCCCGTAATAAAGCCGATCCGCTTGTGCCCAAGCGCCCCCAGATGCCGCGTCATGTCATAGGCCGCGCGACGATCATCGATGCTGACCGACAAGGCCCAATCGGGCGCGCGACCGGTTGCCACCGCCACCACCGGGATGCCGTGGCCTTCAAGCGCCGCCAGCACCACCGGCGAATCGCTCAGCGGCGGGGGGAGCGCTATGCCGTCGATCCGCCCTTGCAACAGCCGTTCGATCGTCGCCGCCTCGTGGCCGTCCTCTTCGCATTTCTCGATCACGAGCTGCACGTTGCTGCGGCTCGCCTGATCGAGCCCACCGACCAGGAAGTCGCTAAAATAGGTCAATGACGGGTTGGTGTGCAGCAGGCAAATGCGGATTTCCTCGCCACCCGCCAGCGCGCGCGCGGCGGCGTTCGGCGCATAGCCGAGCGCCGCGATCGCGGATTCGACGCTCGCCCGCGTGGCCGGGCGAACGCTGCCCTTGCCATTTACGACACGTGACACCGTCATCGGCGAAACCCCGGCGTGCGCCGCGACATCGGTGATGGTGGGAACATTATGCTGACGACGCGAGCCCCGAATTTGCTTCATGCACGTCCTTTCTTCGCCACTTCTATGGCGGAGTGGTGCGCCACGGCAAGTCGGCGTCGCGATGGTGCTTGCCCATGCCCCCCCGCATCGGCCATGTGGCCGCGATGACGTTTCAAGTCGACATGGGCCTCGACGCGGGCGGCGCGCCCGTCCCGATCGATCTCGAAGAATTGCTGGCGACGCGGTTGCTCGTGCAGGGCAATTCGGGTTCGGGAAAATCGCATCTGCTGCGTCGCCTGCTCGAACGCAGCGCTGGGCAGGTACAGCAAATCATCATCGATCCCGAGGGCGATTTCGTCACGCTCGGCGAACGCTACGGCCATGTCGCCATTACGGCGGCGGATTATTCGGTGACGGAAGTCGCCCGGTTTGCCGCGCGCATCCGCGAACATCGCACCTCGGTCGTGCTCGATCTCGAAGGCCTGGAAATGGAAGGGCAGATGCGCTGTGCCGCCGCCTTTCTGTCGGCGCTGTTCGATGCGCCGCGCGACCATTGGTTTCCGGCATTGGTCGTCGTCGACGAAGCGCAGGTGTTCGCGCCGTCAATGGGGGCGGAGGTGACAGAGGAGGTCCGCCGTGCCTCGCTTGGCGCGATGACCAATTTGATGTGCCGTGGCCGCAAGCGCGGGCTCGCCGGGATTATCGCGACGCAGCGCCTGGCCAAGCTGGCCAAGAACGTCGCCGCCGAGGCGTCCAATTTCCTGATGGGGCGCACCTTCCTCGACATCGACATGGCGCGTGCGGCGGATTTGCTGGGGATGGAGCGGCGGCAGGCGGAGCAGATCCGCGATCTCGCGCGCGGCACCTTCCTCGCGCTGGGGCCTGCCGTGTCGCGCCGCCCGGTGGCGATCCGGATCGGGGCGGTCGAAACCGGCTCGCGTGGCGGCGGCCCCGTGCTGATCCCGCTGCCCGACGCGCAAGCCAGCGACATGCGGCAATTCCTGTTTGCGGAAATGGAAGAGCCGGTGCGCCCGGCACCGCCGCCGCCACGCGCGGCCCCGGCCGAATCGGTGTTCGCGCAGATTGAAACCGTCGCCGCGCTCGATCCCGTTCCCGAGGTGCCGCAACGCGACCCCGAGGAACTCGCGCAGATCGTGTGTGACGTGCTGCGCGCGATCGTCGCGGATGCCGATTCGACCGCGCGCCCGGCGGCGGTGCTGTATCAGGATTTCCAGGTGCGCTGCCGTATGGTCGGCGTGCATCCCGCGCCGCTCGACCCGTCCGCCTTTTCGCGGCGGCTGGCGGCGGGGCGCGCGGGGATCTTCGAAGGGCTTGATGGCGATTGGGGCGAGGCGCTGGCGCTGGCGCGCGATCTGCCGGACGAAATGCTTGGCTGCTTCCTGTTGGTGGCGAAGGCCGCGCGCGAGGGGCTGCCATGCCCGAGCGATGAGGCGGTGGCGCAGACCTATGGCACCAGTTCGTTGGGGCGTGCGCGGCGCGTGATCGGCTATATTGAGGGCCGCAACCTGCTGGTGACGCGGACCGATCTGTCGGGCAAACGATCGATGACGATCCCCGCTTTGGGATGGACCACCGCGCCCGCCGACGCTGGATGACAAAGCGTTCAGGTTACGCCGAACTGGTTGCAGTGCGGCACGGCGCACTCTAGGCGCGGCACGATGTCTGCCATGTCCTATCGATCCGAGTCGGGTAAAGGACGATTCCGCGGCATCGCGCTGGCACTTGTTGTCGAGGCGCTGGTGGCATTGCTGCTATTGCAGCTTGGCACGGGCATCTTTCACAAGACCGAGAAGCAGAAGCCGCTCATCACCTTCGACGTGAAGCCAATCGGCCCGGTCGTTTCCAAACAGGCGCAGAAGACCCAGGTCGCGCACAAGCAGAAGCAGACGACCACCGCCTCGGCCGCACCGCCGCCGCCCGTCGCGCCGCCGCCGGTGAAAAGCCCCGTGCCCTCCAAGCTGATTCAGTTGAGCTCCGAGGAATTCGCTGCTTCTGACATTGGCAAAATTCCGGCGCATCAGGGCGAGGGCGACGATTCTGGAAGCGGCAAGGATAGCGTCGCAGCCTATGGCCCGGGCCAGGGGCCGGGCGGGGCGGCGCTGTACAATGCCGAATGGTTACACGGGCAGCCGAGCAGGGCCGAGATGGCACCATATCTCCGCGATTATGCGAAGGCGGATTCGGGTTCGGCGCTGATCGCCTGCAAGACCGCGCCCGATTATCGGGTCGAGAATTGCCGCGCGCTGGATGAATCACCGCCAGGCGGCGGGCTGGCGCGCGCGCTGCGGCTGGCGGCGTGGCAATTCCGGGTGCGGCCGCCGCGAATCGGCGGCAAGCCGATGATCGGTGCGTGGGTGCGGATCCGCTTCGATTTGACCGTCGGCTTCCAGAAGTAGCGCGGGCTTAGCCTGTCGGCAGCGTGTCCAGATAGGCACGAACCGCATCGCTGATCGGCAGCGGCTTGCCGGTGGGCAAGTGGACGTTGACGATCACCATGTCGATCACGGTGTGCAACGCACCGGTCTCCGCATGGCACAGCTCGAAGCGTTGCGTCAGGCTCGAGCCGCCGACCCGCGCGATGCGGACGAACGCTTCGATCGTATCGCCCCACACGAAGGGCTTCAGATAATCGATCTCGGTGCGGCGGACATGAAATTCGGTGTGCGTCCAAGCATCACCGAGCGCCGCGCCAATGCCGGTCCATTCCCAGAAGTCGCTGACCGCGACATCGGCATATTCGAGATAGCGCGAGTTGAAGACAACCTTCTGCCCGTCAATTTCAGCGTAGCGCACCTTGAAACGAGTCGAAAAAGCGAAACCGGGACGCGTCATCAAAACAGCAGCCTTAAACCGACAAGGGCGAGCACCGCCGCAAGGATCGGGCTCAGAATGCGGTCGGATATGCGCGATGCGATCAAGCTGCCAACGATGATTCCGGGGATAGACCCAAGCAATAGCGAGAACAGCAAGGTGCCGTTGACCGAGCCGAGCAGCCAGTGGCCAAAGCCGCCGAGCAGCGTCAGCGGTACGGCATGGGCGATGTCGGAGCCGACCAGGCGGTTGATCGGCAAGCTTGGGTAGAGGATCAGCAAGGCGGTCATGCCGAGCGCCCCCGCGCCGACCGAGGTGATCGATACGAGCACCCCCAGCACCACACCCAGCAACACCGTCAGCCAGGCGAGCCGCGCCGTTCCGATCTTGCCGAACAGCCGTGTCAGCGATCCGACGATGCGCATCCGGAACACCGTCGCGACCGCCGACAGGACCAGCGTAACGCCAAGGATGGCGGAGATCGCCTGCCCCATATCCTGTTTCTCGGCGGCATAATGCAGCGCGATGATGGTAACGATGGTGGCGGGCACACTGCCCGCCGCCAGCCGCGCGACCACGCGCCAGTCGACGGTGCCGCGCCAGCCATGCACCACGGTGCCGACACTCTTGGTGGCAGAGGCATAGAGCAAGTCGGTGCCGACCGCAGTCGCCGGGTGGAAACCGAAGGCGAGCACGAGCAGCGGGGTCATCAACGATCCCCCGCCGACTCCGGTCAGCCCGACGAGTAGCCCGACGAGCACGCCGGCCAGCGAATACAGCGGGGTGATGATCATCCGGGGCGGCGGTCAGCCGGCCTTTGCGCTGGGAATATTAACCCCCATCGACACCAGATATTTCTTCACGTTGCGCGCCGCCTGGCGGAGCCTCTGTTCGTTTTCGACCATCGCGATGCGCACAAAGCCTTCCCCGTTTTCACCGTATCCCACCCCTGGCGCAACCGCGACCTTGGCGTGAGTCAGTAATTGTTTGGAGAACTCAAGGCTGCCTAGGTGCGCGAGCGCGGGCGGCAAGGGTGCCCAGGCGAACATCGAGGCAGGCGGAGCGGGAATATCCCACCCGGCGCGCCCGAAACTCTCGACCAGCACGTCGCGGCGCTTGTGGTAGAGTTGGCGATTGGTCTCGACAATGTCCTGCGGGCCGTTGAGTGCTGCGCAGGCGGCCGCCTGGATCGGGGTGAAGGCCCCGTAATCGAGGTACGACTTCACCCGGCTCATCGCCGCGATCAGCGTCTTGTTGCCGACCGCAAAGCCGATCCGCCAGCCCGCCATCGAATAGGTCTTGCTGAGCGAGGTGAACTCGATCGCAATGTCTTTGGCACCGGGCACCTGCAGGATCGACGGCGTCGGCTTGCCGTCGAAATACAGCTCGGAATAGGCGAGATCGGAGATGATCCAGACCTTATTCTCCTTCGCCCAGGCGACGAGCCGTTCGTAGAACGCCAGATCGACCGCTTCCGCCGTGGGGTTGGAAGGATAATTGACGACGAGGATCGACGGGCGCGGGACGGTGAAGGCCATCGCGCGTTCCAACGACTCGAAATAGGTATCGTCGGGCGTGGTCGGCACCGCGCGGATCGTGGCCCCCGCGATGATGAAGCCGAAGGTATGGATCGGGTAGGACGGGTTGGGGGCAAGCACGACATCGCCCGGCGCGGTGATCGCGGTGGCGAGGCTGGCGAGCCCTTCCTTCGAGCCCATTGTCACGACCACTTCGGTCTCGGGATCGACATCGACGCCAAAGCGGCGACCGTAATAATTGGCTTGCGCACGGCGCAGCCCCGGAATGCCCTTCGACTGCGAATAGCCATGCGCATCAGGCTTGCGCGCCACCTCGATCAATTTCTCGATCACATGCGGCGGCGGCGGCAAATCCGGGTTGCCCATGCCGAGATCGATAATGTCCTCGCCCGTCGCGCGCGCTTCCGCTCGCATCGCGTTCACTTCGGCGATGACGTAAGGCGGGAGGCGCTTCATGCGATAGAATTCGTCGGACATTGCAGGGATTCCGGCTGGAGGGAGGCCTTCCTTACGCCATTATGTGTCGCGCCGTCACCCCGCCGCACACCAATATGACCGGGTGGGGGTGTTTTGCGCCAAGGCGATGATGTGCGCTTTCATGAACGGGGCTCGTCGGGGTAAGGATGGCAGGCACGAGAAGAGGATGTCATGGCCGAATCCACCAAAGCCACCACCGCTGCCATGCCCAGCCTTGCCGAGTTGCAGCATTGGACCTGGGTGCTTGGGCGCGCGCAGCAAATGCTGCTGGAACAGGGCCTGGCCACCTTGGGCGCGGCGGAAACGCCGTTGCCGCCGATCCCCGGCCTGACCGACCCGGAAACGTTGACGCGTGCGCGGGATTTCTGGACCGACAGCCTTACCTTGTGGCAGCGGATGCTCGCCCCCGGTGAGGCACCACCGCCCGTCGATGAGCCGGCCGAGCGCGCGCGCGACAAGCGCTTCAAGGACCCGCGCTGGCATGACGATCCGGTGTTCGCCTGGATTCGCCAAAGCTACTTCCTGTTCTCGGACCAGTTGCTCGCTCAGGTCGACGCGCTGCAGGGCGTCGACGACAAGCAGCGCGAGCAGATGCGCTTTGCCACGCGCGGTTTTCTGGATGCGATCAGCCCGTCCAATTTCCCCGCGACCAACCCCGAAGTGCTCGAAAAGACGATCGAGACCGGCGGCGAAAACCTGCTCAAGGGCCTGCAGAACATGCTCGCCGATCTCGCCAAGGGGCAAGTGACGCATACCGACCAGACCGCGTTCGAACTGGGGCGCAATCTGGCGACGACGCCGGGCAAGGTGATCCACCGCACCGATCTCTACGAGCTGATCCAATATGCCCCGGCCACGCCCAACGTGCTGGCGGTGCCGCTGGTGATCTTCCCGCCGTGGATCAACCGCTTCTACATCCTAGACCTGACCCCTGAGAAAAGCTTCATTCGCTGGGCGGTCGAACAGGGCATCACCGTGTTCATGGTCTCGTGGCGATCGGCCGACGCCAGCATGAAGGATGTGGTGTGGGACGATTATATCGCCGCGCAAATCGACGCGATCGAAACCGTGCGGCGCGTGCTGAAGGTGCCGGCGGTGCACACCATCGGCTATTGCGTGGCGGGTACGACGCTCGCCGCGACGCTCGCGGTGCTGGCAGCGCGCGGGGAAGCGGACACGGTCAAGAGCGCGACTTTCTTCACCGCGCAAGTCGATTTCGAGAAAGCGGGGGAATTGCTGTATTTCGTCGCCGACGATCAGCTCGAGCTGCTCAAGACGCTGACCCCCGATGGCTTTCTCGACGGGCGCTATATGGCGGCGGTGTTCAACCAATTGCGCGGGCGCGACCTGATCTGGAATTACGTCACCAACAACTATCTGCTGGGCAAGGATTATGCCCCGTTCGACCTGCTCCACTGGAATGGCGACACCACCAATCTGCCCGCGCAGTGGCATATGCGCTATCTGGTGGATCTGTACCGCGACAATCTGCTGAGCAAGGCCGGTGCGCTCAGCGCGCTGGGCACGCCGATCGACCTCGGGCTGGTGAAGACGCCGAGCTATATTCAGGCCGGGCGCGAGGACCATATCGCACCGGCCGAAAGCGTGTGGGCGCTGATGCGGCTCTTCTCGGGCGAGCGGCGCTTCGTGCTGGCGGGGTCGGGGCATATTGCCGGGGTGGTCAACCCGCCGAGCGCGAACAAATATCAATATTGGGTCAATCCCGAACCGGTCGACACGCTTGAGGCCTTCGTCGCCGGGGCGCAGGAGACCAAGGGGAGCTGGTGGCCCGATTGGGTGGCATGGCTGCGCGATCAGGACGCGGCGATGGTCCCGGCCAAGGGCGCGCGCCAGCCGGGCAAGGGGGCGCTCAAGGCAATCGAAGACGCGCCGGGACGCTACGTAAAGGCGCGCTGAAGCGCGCGGGAACTCCGTAATTTCACTTATGCTGCAGTGCAACATTTTGCTTGTATTGACCGCCAATGTTGCTATATTGCAGTGCAGCATTGGTGTGGGAGAAATCCGGTCATGGCAAGCAAAGGCCCGAAGTCAGACGCGGCACCAAAAGCCGCAAAGCCGACCGCGAAGGTTGACGCTCCGGCGGCTGTAGCCCCCCCGGCTGTTGCTCAGGCAAAACCCGCCGCGCCCAAGACGCGGACCGCTGCGGCGGCCGTAAAAGCTCCCTCGGTTCCTGCAGCGCTCCCGGTTTCGGTCCCGGCAGCGTCGGAACCGGTCGTCGCGGCCCCGGCCGCCGACGTGGTTGTTCCGGCACCGATCGTGGCAGAACCCGAGGTCGCTGCGCCGATCGTGTCTTTGCCCGAGCCTGTGCGTACCCCAGACCCGATTGTTACCGCCGAAGCCCCTAAACCCGTCGCCGCCGCCGCGCCGACTGTATCGCAGAAGGAAATCTTCACCATGGAAAACACCATCAAAGCCGCTACCGACAAGGTCCAGGAACAGGCCAAGGCGCTGTTCGCCGATGTCAACGATCGCACCAAGACGGCCGTTGAAAAGGGCACCAAGCTGGTCGAGGAATTCAACGAATTCTCGAAGGGCAACGTTGAAGCCATCGTCGAATCGTCGAAGATCGCTGCCAAGGGCATCGAGACGATGGGCCAGGACGCCGCCGAATATGGCCGCAAGCATTTCGAAGGCGCGACCGCTGCGCTGAAGAGCCTGTCGAGCGTCAAGACCCCGTCGGACTTCTTCAAGCTGCAGAGCGACTATGTCCGCAGCGCGTTCGACTCGATCGTCGCCGAAACCTCGAAGAACACCGAGTCGCTGGTGAAGCTCGCCGGTGAGGTCGCCCAGCCGATCTCGAACCGCGTTGCGCTTGCCGCCGAGAAGATCAAGATCAGCGCCTAAGCCGATCTTCGTCCGTATCGGACAGGAGAGGGCGGTCCCGAATGGGGCCGCCCTTTTCGTTTGCCCCCTTGCCCTCACCCCCGGCAATGCCATATTTTAGGCACTAGATGATCGACAGCAGCGCAATCTCGATGGCGGAACGCCGTGATGACGGAACCGGGGACGGGCCGGACGACGGCACCGGCCTGGGCGTCGCGACGCGCACTCGCGCCAAGACCAAGCAACCGACCCCCTATCGCGTGCTGCTGCTGAATGACGATTACACCCCCATGGAGTTCGTGGTGCTGGTGCTGCAGCGCTTTTTCCGCATGGATATGGAAGCGGCGACCCGGGTGATGCTCCACGTCCACCAGAAGGGCGTCGGCGTGTGCGGCATCTTCAGCTACGAAGTCGCCGAGACCAAGGTCAGCCAGGTCATCGATTTCGCCCGGCAGAACCAGCATCCGCTACAATGCATGTTGGAAAAGGCCTGATTTAGCCGGACGTTCCTGCGCGTCTCGTCGCAATTCGGCTATCGTGCTTGCGCGGGCGGTGCGAGGCGATAAACGAGATCCATGGATCGTATTCTCATTCGCGGCGGCAATCGCCTGTCGGGCCGTCTCCCCATCTCCGGTGCCAAGAACGCCGCGCTCACGCTGATGCCGTGCGCGCTGCTGACCGAGGAGCCGGTGACGCTGCGCAACCTGCCGCGTCTGGCCGATGTCGACAGCTTCGGGCATCTGCTCAACCAGCTCGGTTGCTCGACTCGGATCGAGGGCGCGCGGCCCGAGGATTTCGGTCGGGTGATGACGATCCGCGCGGGCAAGCTGACCGCGACCGAAGCACCGTATGACATCGTGCGCAAAATGCGCGCGTCGATTCTGGTGCTGGGCCCGCTGATCGGGCGCGCAGGCGAGGCGACCGTGTCGCTGCCGGGCGGCTGCGCGATCGGCAATCGCCCGATCGATTTGCATCTGAAGGCGCTGGAGGCGATCGGCGCGCAGCTCGAAATGGCGGCGGGCTATGTCAAGGCGATCGCGCCGGGCGGGCGTCTGCCGGGCGGCAAATATACCTTCCCGATCGTCTCGGTCGGCGCGACCGAAAATGTCGTGATGGCGGCGGTGCTGGCCAAGGGCGGCAGCCGCATCGAAAATGCCGCGCGCGAGCCCGAGATCGTCGACCTGTGCAATTTGCTCGTCGCGATGGGCGCGAAGATCAGCGGCATCGGCACCGAGACGCTTGAGATCGAAGGCGTCGACCGGCTGCACGGCGCGACCTATCGCGTGATGCCCGACCGGATCGAGGCGGGCAGCTATGCCTGCGCCGCTGCCATCACGGGCGGTTCGGTCGAACTGGTCGGCGTGAAGATGGACGATATGCGCGCCACCACCGCCGCCTTGATCGCGGCCGGGGTGACGTTGGAGGAGCGCGGCGACAATCTGCTGGTTTCCGCCACCAACGGCATCAAGCCGCTGACGCTGTCGACCGCGCCCTTCCCCGGCTTTGCGACCGATATGCAGGCGCAGTTCATGGCGATGCTGTGTCTGGCCGATGGGGCCAGCGTACTGACCGAGACGATCTTCGAGAACCGCTACATGCACGTGCCCGAACTGGCGCGGATGGGCGCGGACATTCTGGTGCAGGGCCGCACCGCCGTCGTGCGCGGCGTGCCCAAATTGGTCGGCGCGCCGGTGATGGCGACCGATCTGCGCGCGTCGATGAGCCTGATCATCGCTGGCCTCGTCGCCGAGGGCGAGACGCAGGTCAGCCGCGTCTATCACCTCGATCGCGGCTATGAGCGGCTCGAGGAAAAGCTGAGCGCGGTTGGAGCGGATATCGAGCGCGTCGGGGACGGTTAAAGTCGTCCGCCACCACTCCCGTTCGTTTCGAGCGTAGTCGAGAAACTTGGCACAGCGCTTGTTGCTGTTTCTCGACTACGCTCGAAACGAACGGGTTAAAGGACCGCGATCCCGCTTTAAGCCGTCCGCTCCGGCACGGCCGCGGCGTCGGCCTGGATGGCGAGGTCGGGCGCAACTGCTTCCCATGGGAAGATGAACCAGTCCTTGGTCACCGCGCGGTCGATTTCGCGCGCGTGATAGTCGACGCGCTCGCCCGAGCGGATATTGTCGAGCAGCGTCGCGAACCGCACGCTGCCCGGCACCGCGCCCGCCGCCGCCAACATCGCTCGTAGCCGCGCGATCGTGCGGCCCGTATCGTTGATGTCGTCGAGGAACAGGAAACGCTCGCCGCCGCGCGTCCGCGCTGCCAGGCGTGCGATCGGGTCGAGCGCGAAATCCTCGACCTGCGCCGAGAAATCGACCGAGAGCATCGGCAAGCCGCTTGCGTGGCTGAGGAACACCGCCGGGACCAGCCCGCCGCGCCCGATGCCGATCAGGAAGGTCGGTGCCCATGCTGCATCCTCGCCCAGACGTGCCGCCAGCAGATGGATGTCGGCGACGAAACGTTCCTGCGCAATCGGCGTGTAAATGGTCATGCCGCCGCCTCCGCATAGGCATCGAGCCGCGCCAGATGCTCGGCCACGGCGGCATCGGGAAGGAAGGACCCGAGGAAGCTGTTGCGCGCCAGCGTGACCAGATCGGCGCGATCAAGCCCGCGCGCGGCCGCGACCGCACGATAATTGTCGGCCACATAGCCGCCGAAATAGGCGGGGTCATCGGAATTGATCGTCGCACGTAACCCGGCGCGCAGCATCTGGTCGATCGGGTGCTCGGCCATATCGCCCACCACGCACAGCTTGAGGTTGGACAGCGGACACACCGTCAGCGTCATGCCCATGCGCGCGAGCCGGGTGACGAGCAGCGGGTCCTCCAGGCTGCGATTGCCATGGTCGAGCCGGTCGACGCCGATCACGTCGAGCGCCTGCGCTACATAATAGGGCGGGCCTTCCTCCCCGGCATGGGCGACCAGCTTCAAACCCTTCGCGCGTGCCGCTGCGAAAACGCGCGCGAACTTTTCTGGCGGGTGGCCGAGTTCGGATGAGTCGAGCCCGACCGCCGCGATCCGGTCGAGCCACGGCTCGGCGGCCTCCAGCGTCGCAAAGGCATCGGCTTCATCAAGGTGCCGCAGGAAGCTCAGGATCAGCAGCACGGTCATGCCGTGCTTGGCCTCTGCCTCGGCAATGGCGGAGAGCAGTCCGGTGATGACCGTGTCGAACGGAATCCCGCGCGCGGTGTGCGTCTGCGGATCGAACATGATTTCTGCATGGACGACCCCGTCGGCGGCCGCACGATCGAAATAGGCGGCGGCGAGATCGTGGAAATCCTGCTTGGTGCGCAGCACGTCCGCCCCGGCATAATAAATGTCGAGAAAGTCCTGCAGCCGCGAGAAGTTATACGCGGCGCGGACCTCCTCAACGCTTGCGAACGGGATCGCCACCCGATTGCGCTGTGCGAGCGCGAACATCAGTTCTGGCTCAAGACTGCCCTCGATATGCAAATGGAGTTCGGCCTTGGGCAAGCCGGTGATGAAGTCGGGATCGGTCATTCGCGCACCATTGCCAGGTTGCTGGCCGTGGGCAAGCGGCGAACCACCACCCACGGCATCCGCTTCACCCGTTAAGCGCACTTTCCAGCGTCGTGCGCCACGGCGTGGTCGGTCGGCCGATCACTTCGCTCAACGCATGGCTATCGTCGAACAGCGCGCCGTTGGCCGCCTTGGTGTCGCTTTCGGCCAGCATCGCGGCAATCGCTGCGGGCAGGCCAACCCCCTCCAGCGCAGCGCGATAGTCGGCTTCGGGCAGATCCTGATAGGCGACTGGCTTGCCCGAAAGATCGCTCAGCGCCGCGGCCAGATCGGCAAGGGTGAACGCCTCGTCGCCAGCCAGTTCATAAATGGCAGGCTTGGCCGCGTCCGCCGTCAGTACGGCCACAGCCGCCGCCGCGTAATCGGCGCGCGCAGCCCCCGAAATGCGGCCCGTGCCGGCGCTGCCCAACACCGCCCCATGCGCGACCGCCATCGGCGCGCTTTGCGCATAATTTTCGGTGTACCAGCCATTGCGCAGCAGCGCGTGCGGCACGCCGCTTTCGGCCAAGGCCAACTCGGTCGCACGATGTTCGACCGCGAGGTTGAGCGGGTTGGTGTCGGCATGGAGCAGGCTGGTATAGGCGATGAAGCCGACCCCGGCGGTCTTGGCGGCGGCGATGACGGCCTGATGCTGTGCTACGCGCTGGCCGATCTCGCTCGACGAGATCAGCAGCAGCCGCTCGACACCGACGAGCGCGCTGGCAAGGGTTTCGGCGTGATTATAGTCAAACGCCCGAACAACCACCCCCCGCGAGGCCAAATCGGCGAGCTTGGCCGGGTCACGCACCAGCGCGACGATCGTCTCGGGGGCAACTCTCTCGAGCAAGCCAGCAATGACAAGGCGACCCAGTTGGCCCGACGCTCCGGTAACAGCAATCATGATGGCACTCCCAAAAACCATTGAGACGCACCATCTAGGGGTGTAGCTTATGAAAAATAAGTACGCACAAAAAGGTAAGTGATGAAATGTTAGAGTGGAGCGCCACCCCGCTTTCGGAAGCGCTGGAACGCGGCGACGTGCTGAGCCCGGACTGCCCGTCCCGCCTCATCCTCAATCATGTCACCAGCAAATGGGGGGTGCTGACGCTGCTGTCGCTGCGGTCGGGCACGCTGCGCTTCAGCGCGTTGCGCCGCAAGGTCAGCGGCGTGAGCGAGCGGATGCTGGCGCAGACGTTGCAGCAATTGGAGGGGTGTCGCCTGGTCGATCGGCGGAGCTATGCCGAAGTGCCACCGCGCGTCGAATATTCGCTGACCCCGCTCGGGCGCGAGGCGGCCGACCGAGTCGCCGCGCTGGCGGACTGGATCGAAGCGTCGCTGCCGTTGCTGCTGGAGCCAGCACCGGTCGCAGCGTGATAGTCAGCCCGGGCGGACGCCGTGCGCCGCCCGGGCCACGCTTATCAGATCGCTGCCAACGCCTGCTCGAAATCGGCGATCAGGTCATCGGCGTCCTCGACCCCGATCGAGATGCGCACGAGATTGTCGGTGATGCCGAGCGCCTGTTTGCGCGCATCGGGCACCGACAGATGCGTCATCGCCGCCGGGTGCGAGGCGAGCGTCTCGGTGCCGCCCAGCGACACCGCCAGCTTGGCGATTTTCAGCGCGTCGAGAAAGGCGAACGCCTCCTTCTCGCCGCCCTTCAGGATCAGCGAGAAGGTCGATCCCGCACCGGTGCAATGGCGCGCATAGATGTCGGCCTGGCGCTCCATGCCCGGCGTATCGGCTAGGAAGCCAAGGTAACCGACTCGCTCGACCTTGGGGTGGCTACGCAGGAAGCCACACACCTTGACCGCATTTTCGCCCGCGCGGCTCATGCGCAGTTCGAGCGTCTCGAGACTGCGCATCAGCATCCACGCGGTATTGGGGTCGCAGATCGTGCCGATCGTGTTGCGCATCAGGCGGATCGTGTTGATGTGCTCCTTGGACCCCAGCACGCCGCCTGCAACCAGATCGCTATGGCCGCCGGCATATTTGGTCAGCGAGTAGACGACGATGTCGGCCCCATGTTCGAGCGGCTTGAGCCAGAGCGGGCCGAGGAAGGTGTTGTCGATCGCGATCGGTGGTTTCGCGCCCTTGAAGATTGCGTCACGGCTCGCCGCCACCGCCTGAATGTCGACCAGCGCGTTGGTCGGGTTGGCGGGGCTTTCGAGATAGATCAACGCGACATTGCCGGTCGCCGCCTTGCTCATCACCGCATCGATTTCCTCGCGCGTCGCGCCCGCCGGAAAATCGAGCCAATGCACGCCGAAACGGCCGAGAATGCGCGCGATCAGCGTCTCGGTCGCGGCATAAAGCGGGCCCGAATGGACGATCGTGTCGCCGGGTTTGACCATCGACAGGAACAGGGTGGCGATGGCCGACATGCCGCTGGAGAAGACCAACGCATCCTCTGCCTCTTCCCACACGCCCAGGCGATCTTCGAGAATCTCCTGATTCGGCCCGTTGAAGCGCGAATAGACCAGCCCTTCGGAGCCGCCGGGCCGCTTGCCGGTCACCCCTTCGAAATGGCGCTTGCCTGCGGCGGCATTGGGGAAAACATAGGTCGAGGTCGCGAAGATCGGGGGCTTGAGCGAGCCTTCCGACAGCATCGGATCATAGCCATGGCCCATCATCAGCGTGGACGCCTTCAGCTTGCGGTCGCCGATCTTTTCGATCGAGGGCTTGGGCTTGGTGCGTGGCGCGACGCCGGTCAGATCGGCTTCGGTCTGCGGGTCGGTCCGGTCGGTGGGCGTCGCCATGAGGGTGCATCCTGTGTCGAAAAATGATAGGAGGCTTTACCGCGAGATAGTCTCGAATGATACTATTTCGCGGCGGATCCGTGGGGGGACAGGACATGCCGATCGCAATCGTTTCAGTGCCCGTGACCGATGTGGCACGCGCGCGGACTTTTTACGTGGAGACGCTCGGACTGGTGGTGCTGCGCGACGAGGCGATGGGCCCCGATATGCGCTGGGTGCAGTTGCAGCCCAAGGATGGCGGCGCGACGGTTGCGCTGGTGACATGGTTCGATGCGATGCCCCCTGGTTCGGTGCAGGGGCTGATGCTGGCGGTGGACGATATCGATGCCGAACATGCGCGGCTGGCGGCGGCCGGGGTGACGGTGTCACCGGTCGACGAACAGCCATGGGGGCGCTTCACGATGCTGCAGGACCCGGACGGCAATGGCTGGATCGTCGCGCAATTGACCAATCCCGGCGAAGTGAAGACTCGGTAACGGGCTTTTGACCGCCCGTTGGGGGAGGCGTCAGAGGCCGATGATCGAAATCTGGCGGCCATAGCCCGGTTCGCCGCGATGCGTTGCGCGGCGGAAGCTGAAGAAGCGCGCTTCATCGGCATAGGTGTCGAGCCCGAGCATCGCCACGCGGGTGACCCCGGCGGCGGCGATGCGGTTCGCGACATAGGCTTCCAGATCGAACTGGAAATGGCCCGCGCGGCCTTCGGCGAAGAAGCGTTCATTGGCCGGGTCGTCGGCTTCAAAGCGGCGCGCAAAGGCTTCGTCCACTTCGTAACTGGCGCGCGCGATGCACGGGCCGATCGCGGCGGCGATGCGGTCGCGCTGCGCACCGAGCGCTTCCATCGCCTGGATCGTCGCATCGGTCACGCCGCCGAGCGCGCCCTTCCACCCGGCATGCGCCGCGCCGATGACGCCGGCCTGCACATCCGCCAGCAACACCGGCGCGCAATCGGCGGTGACGATGCCGAGCGCGAGACCGGGGCGATCGGTCACCAGCGCATCGGCATGCGGGCGCGCATCGTCCGCAAACGGCGTGGCCACAGTGACGCAATCGGCGGAATGCACTTGATAGGGCGATAGCAATCGCGCGCCGGGCTGCACCGCCGCCACGGCCCGCGCGCGGTTTTCGATGACGGCGGCCGCATCGTCGTCGGAGCCGATACCGACGTTCAGCCCGGCATGCACGCCGGTCGAGACGCCGCCGACCCGCCCGAGAAAGCCATGCGGGGCCCCCGCCAGCATCGGCGCGCGGATCACCTCGACCAGTGCGGGCGCGCTCACAGCACCAGCCGCATCAGATTGTCGTCATCGACGGTCGAGCCGACGCGAAACGCGATCCGCCCAATGTCGCGAAAGCCGTATTTCTCATAGAAACGGTGCGCCCTGTGATTGTCGACATAGACGCTCAGGATCACCTCGCGCGCGCCGTGGCTGCGCGCATGGTCGAGCGACCACGCCATCAGCTCCTGCGCGACGCCCTGTCCGTGCCAGTCGCTGAGCACATAGAATTGGTAGAGCTCGATCGCATCGGGTCGCCATTCGCCGGGGAAGGTGACCGGCCCCATTTTGACGAAGCCGATGATCTGCCCCTCGTCCAGCGCCAGCCGAATCGCGAAATCGGGGTCGGACAGTTGCGCGGGCAAGCCATTGGGCCCGAACGCCTCGTCGAGAAACGCGCTCAGATCGGATTCGGGATAGAGCATGCCGAAGGTTTCGGTGAAGGACTGCCGCGCCATTGCGGCCAGCGCTGGCCCGTCGATCGTCCGGGCGTCTCGGTAATGGATCATGCAAACCCCGCTGGGAGTGGCCAGTCGGGGGAGGAAACCGCCAGAACCTGGAATAAAGTGCCCATCGCCTGGGTCAGGCGCTGGTGATCGGCGGTGATACCCTCGGCGCGGTCGGGCGCGGCTCGGGCGAGCGCCGCCGCGCGCGCCGCGATACCAAGCGCGCCGAGGAATGCGCCCTGGCCGATCGGCCCCGCAACCTGCGCGCCCTCGACGATCGCCGCCGCGGCGAGCGTGCCGAAATCGACATGCGCGGTCAGGTCCTGCTCGCCGGGCGCCTCATAGGGGTTGGCGTAGGCATGGCCGCGCACCGCCTGCAGCGTGTCGCCGACGGCGGGGCCATCATAGCCGTAATCGACCACCAGCAGCGCGCCGCCTTGCGCGACGATGCGCTGGGCGAGGCTGCGCAGGATCGCCACGCTGGCGGGCGACGTCTCGATCACCGATCCGGCGGCGGCATCGCGCAACACTTCGGGGATGACGCCATCGGGCACTTGCTTGCCGGCAATCGGCAGGAACAGCGTGTCCTGGCAGGCAACCAGCCGCTCGAACCAGCCGCCCGCACCTTTGACGAGTTGCCGGATCGGCAGCGCGTCGAAGAATTCGTTGGCGATAACGATCAGCGGGCGATCGGTGGGCAATGTGTCGATCGCGTCGTGCCAGGTCGCGTGCGGCAAGCGCTCGGCTTGCGCCGCGCGCAGCACCGGGCTGGTCTCCACCAGATGCACCGGCGGCGCGAAACCGGCCTTGCCCGCCGCGCGCAGCGCGTCGGTCGAAAGCGTTCCGCGACCGGGGCCGAGTTCGACCCACGCCGCGTGCGGCCGCCCGGCGCGGTCCCACAGATCGGCACCCCACAGCCCGATCAGCTCGCCGAACATCTGGCTGATCTCGGGCGCGGTGGTGAAATCGCCGCCGCTGCCGAGCGGATCGCGCGTCGCATAATATTGCTGGTTGGCCGCCGCCATGAACTGCGCGAGCGAAATCGGCCCGGCGAGCGTGATCGCACGGGCGAGGCGGTCGGCTAGCGGTGCGGTCGTTTCATCTCCCCTCCCGCTTGCGAGTTCGGGGTCGACAGCGCCCCGCGCTGTCGAGGATGTGCCGGGGGCACATCCGACCCCGAACTGGGCTGGGGGAGGGGCTGTTATAGGATCGAGGGACGCTGCGGCCATTCCCTCCCCTAACCCCTCCCGCAAGCGGGAGGGGGACTTTTTCATGCCACGCTCGCGTCGCCCGCGATCGGCACGACGCGGTGGCGGCGGCCCTTAGCGGTGACGATCAGATAGAGCCCGCCGATAATCATCGGCAGCGTCAGCACTTGTCCCATATGGATCGTGTGCGCGAAGAAACCGCCCCACCATTGATTGAACTGCGCATCGGGCTCACGGAAAAATTCGACCGTGAAGCGTGCCAGACCATAGCCAAGCAGGAACAGCCCGACCAATTTGCCCGGCTCATAGCGCGCCTTGGTCTTCCAGAAGGCAAACCACAGCACCGCGAACAAGGCGACGCCCTCCAGCCCGGCTTCGTACAATTGGCTCGGGTGGCGGGCGGGTTCGATCATGCCGCTTTGCACGGTGTCGTTGAACACGATTGCCCATGGCACGTCGGCGGGCTTGCCCCACAATTCGCCGTTCACGAAATTGGCGATCCGCCCGAAGAACAGACCGAACGGCACCGCGCAGGCGAGATAATCGTGGACACGGAGCCAATCGAGCTTTTGCGAGCGTGCGAACAGGATGATGCCGATCGAGGTGCCGATCATGCCGCCGTGGAACGACATGCCGCCATCCCACAGCTTGAACAGGCCCCAGGTGGTCAGCAATTGCGGCGCATAGAACAGCGCATAGCCCAGCCGCCCGCCCAGGATGATGCCGAGCGTGGCATAGAATACCAGATCGTCGGCATGGCGGCGCGCCATCGGTGCGCCCGGCTGGCGCAGCAGCTTCAGCAGATACCACCAGCCGACCAGGATGCCGGTGATATAGGCGATCGAATACCATTTGATCTGGAAGAAACGCAGGTCGATCGCCACCGGGTTGAGGTGGAGATCGGCGAAATGGAGGTGGCCCTGCGCGGCCGAAGCGGCATTGGCGAGCACGGGCAGGGCGGCGGTCAGGATCAAGGCTTTTCCCCGAGGATTTGCGCCTCCATAATGGGGGAAGGCGATAAGACCAAGTGGAGAGCGAGATGCCGAGCAAACTGGACCTGCGGATGGATGCCGCGCTGGCGGGGCTGACGGGCCCCGGGGCACCATTCGGCTTGGGATCCGTAACGGCAGGTGGCGTCGAGCTGCCGCTGATCACCGGCGTGCCGCAGACCTTGCCCCCCTATTTCGCGCATTATTGTGCGAATCACGCCGAGCTGCCTTTCCTGGTGGCGGGTCCCGAGCGGCTGACCTTTGCCGAGGTCTATGCGGTCGCGCAGGGCGTCGCGAAGAGCCTGATTGCACACCATCACGTTGCCCCCGGCGACCGGATCGGCATCGCGATGCGCAATTCGCCGTCGTGGATCGCGCTGTACATGGGCATCGTGATGGCGGGCGGTGTCGCGACGCTGCTCAACGGCTGGTGGCAGTCCGAAGAGCTGGCGACGGCGGTGGCCGAGGTCGAATGCCGTCTGGTCTTTGCCGACCCGCCGCGCGCCAAACGGCTGGCGGATATCGATGGGCTCGATGTCGCGGTGGTGACGGTGGATGACGTGCAGCCGCTTGGCGTCGCGCTGGCGGCGCTGGCCGGGCCGGCCGATGTCGCCCTGCCGACGATCGCGCCCGAAGACCCCGCCACGATCCTGTTCACCTCGGGCTCGACTGGGCAGTCGAAGGGCGCGATCAGCAACCACCGTGCGGTAACGCAGGGTGTGTTCAACTATCTGGCGCAAGCGCTGGTGATGCTCGGTATTACGACTGCCGACGGCAATCCGCCGGTCGGCCAGCCCGCGACCTTGCTCAACGTGCCGCTGTTCCATGTCACCGCCGAAGTGCCGGTGTTCCTGCAAAGCTTCGCGATGGGGCGCAAACTGGTGCTGATGCCGAAATGGGATGCCGAAGAAGCGATGCGGCTGATCCAGGCGGAAAAAATCAGCTATTTCGTCGGTGTGCCGCTGATGAGCTTCGAAATCCTGACGCACCCCAAGCGCGCCGAGTATGATCTGTCCTCGGTTACCGATTTCGCGGCGGGCGGCGCGCCACGCCCGGTCGAGCATGTCCGCCGCATCGCCGACGAAATGGGCGGCCCGAAGCCGCTGCTCGGTTATGGCCTGACCGAGACCAATGGCGTGGGCTGCGGCAATTTCCGCGACAACTATTTGGCCAAGCCCAATTCGACCGGCCGCGCATCGGCACCCCTGGTTGATCTCGCGATCCTGGATGGTACGGGCAAGCCGGTCGCGCAGGGCGAGCGCGGCGAGGTCGGCATTCGCTCGATCTGCAACTTCACCGAATATTATGGGCGGCCTGATGCCACCGCCGCCGCCTTCACCGCCGATCGCTATTTTCTGACCGGCGACATCGGTTATCTGGACGAGGATGGGTATCTGTTCATCGTCGATCGCAAGAAGGACATCATCATCCGCGGTGGCGAGAATATCTCGTGCCAGGAAGTCGAGGCCGCGATTTACGAGCATCCGGCGGTGGCCGAGGCAGCCGTATTCGGCCTTCCCGACGAACGCTTTGGCGAAGTGCCGGGCGCGGTGGTGCTGCCGCGCGAGGGCGAGACGCTGACGACCGAGGCGCTGTGCGCATTCCTGTTCGCGCATGTTGCCGCCTTCAAGGTGCCGCAGCGCATCTGGATCGTCGACAGCGCCTTGCCGCGCCTGGGCACCGAGAAGATCGACAAGGTATCGATCCGCACCAAATATCGCGCACTGGCGGCGGCGGAGACCGTGACGGCATAGCCACACCGAACTGGCGGTGCGACGCTTGGCGCGATAGAGCAAAGCGATGGCTTCCCCCGCACCCCCGAAGATCGATCGTCGCACGCTGCTGATCGGTGGTGGGGCGGGGATCGGGCTGGTGGTCGCCTGGGGGCTGTGGCCACGGCGCTATTCCGGCAATCTCACCGCCGACAAGGGCGAGAGCGTGTTCGGCGCGTGGCTCAAGATCGGCGACGATGGCCATGTCACCGTCGCCGTGCCGCAGGCCGAGCATGGGCAGGGCGTCTATACCACGCTGCCGCAAATCATCGCCGATGAACTGGGCGCGGACTGGCGGACGGTCGCGGTGGAGGCGGCCCCGTTCAACCCGCTCTACGCCAATGCGCTTGGCGCGCGCGAACTGTTCGAGCAGCCGGGCGACGGCCTGGTCAAGGCGTGGCGCGAGGCCCATGCCGGGCGGATGGGGCTGATGCTGACCGCCGGATCGACCTCGATCCGCGCATTTGAGGACCCTTTGCGCGCGGCGGGGGCGGCGGCGCGCGTGTTGTTGTGCCAGGCTGCGGCCAAACGGTGGAAGGTCGCGTGGCAGGCGTGCACCACCGCCGAGGGTTTCGTCGTCCACGGCAAGGACAGGTTGCGCTTTGCGGAGCTTGCGGCTGAGGCGGTCAGTGGCACCCTGCCCGATCCGTTGCCGCTGCGGGGGGATGGTGGCGACCGGCTGTCGGGCCAGTCGCTGCCCCGGCTCGATGGCCCCTCCAAGATCGACGGTTCGGCCAATTTCGCAGGCGACGTGCGCCTGCCCGACATGGTCTATGCCAGCATCCGTCAGGGTCCAGTGGGTGACAGCACGTTGCTGCGGGTCGACCGCACGGCGGCAGAGCGCATTCGCGGCGTGTTGCAGGTCGTCACCAACGATCGCTGGGTCGCGGCGATCGCCAATAATTGGTGGGCGGCGAACACGGCGCTCGATGCGCTCGCCCCCCGGTTCGAGACCAAAAGCCGCTTGGTCAACACCGCCAGCATCACTGCGGCGCTGAAGGCCGCGCTCGACGGGCCCGGCGCACGCATCGCGCGGCAAGGCGATCTGTCGGCGGTGTTCAAGGGCGCGCGCGTGGTGACCGCCGATTATCATGTCGGCCTTGCCGCGCACGCCGCGATCGAGACGATGACGGCGACCGCGCAGTATCGGGACGGGCGGCTGGAGCTGTGGTTGCCGACCCAGGCACCGGGATTGGCGCGCAGCGCGGCGGCGGCAGCGATTGGCCTGGCTGAGGATGCGGTGCTGGTGCATCCGATGCTGATCGGTGGATCGTTCGGCGCGAATCTGGAAACGCAGTGCGCGGCGCAGGCGGCGGTGCTGGCGCACAGCCTCAAGCGCCCGGTGCAACTGGTGTGGAGCCGGTCGGAGGATCTGCTGCACGATCGTTATCGCCCCCCGGCAATGGCCCGGATGGCGGCGCGGCTCGGCGGCAATGGGCAGATCCTCGGCTGGTTGGCCAAGATCGCCGCCCCTGCCACCGGGCAGGAACTGGCGGCGCGCTTGCTGGCGCACGATGCGGGGTTCCGCACGGCACAAGCCGTCGCGCCGTTCGGCGATGGCTATGCGGTGGCCGGGGCCGCGCCGTTCTACCGTATTCCGGCTTATGCGATCGACCATCACCCGGCCGATATCGGTGTGCCAACCGGACATTGGCGCTCGGGCGCGCATAGCTACACGACGTTTTTTACCGAGTGTTTTCTGGATGAACTGGCGCATGTCGCGGGGACCGAGCCGCTGTCCTTCCGCATCGGCATGCTGGGCGGGGATGCGCGGCTGGCGCGGTGCCTGTCGACCGCCGCGTCGCTTGGCGGTTGGGAAGGCGGCATTGCGGGAAGCGGGCAGGGCATTGCCTGCCACAGCTTTCGCGGCAGCCATATCGCTGTGCTGGTCGAGGCGCATGTCGGCGAGGGCCAGGCGGTCAGCGTCGATCGCATCGTCGCCGCAGTCGATTGCGGGCGGCAGATCAATCCCGACATCGTCCGCCAGCAAATCGAGGGCGGGTTGCTGTTTGGCATGGCGGCGGCGACCGGCAGTGCGACCGGGTTCAAGGCCAATCTGGCCGAGGCGCGGGGCTTTGGTGATCTCGGCCTGCCGCGACTGGCCGACACGCCCGACATTACGGTCGAGCTGATTTCGAGCGAGGCGGAGCCGGGCGGGGTGAGCGAGCTCGCCGTGCCGCCGGTTGCGCCCGCAATTGCCAATGCCCTGCAAGCCGCTACGGGCTATCGCTTGCGCCGCCTGCCGCTCACTCCGGGAACCGTTTGATGCCACCGATTCTCCCCGCCGGACATCCGGTCGTGCCCAAGCCGAAGATCGGCGTTCTGCTGACCAATCTGGGCACGCCGGACGGGCCCGATACCAAGTCGGTTAAACGCTATCTCGCCGAATTTCTCTCGGACCGGCGTGTGGTGGAGATTCCGCCGCTGATTTGGCAGCCGATCCTGCGCGGCATCATCCTCAACACCCGTCCGCAAAAATCCGCGGAAGCCTATGCCCAGGTGTGGAGCGCCGACGGCTCGCCTTTGGCCGCGATCACCAAGGCGCAGAGCGCGGCGATGCAAGGGGCGTTCGGCGCGGACGTGCTGGTCGATTGGGCGATGCGCTATGGCAATCCCTCCATCCCCGATCGCCTGCAGGCGATGAAGGATGCGGGCTGCGAACGGATCCTGGTCGCGCCGCTCTATCCGCAATATTGCGGGGCGACGACTGCGACCGCCAATGACAAGGCCTTTGCCGCTTTGGCCAAGATGCGCTGGCAACCGGCCTTGCGCACCTTGCCGCCTTATTATGACGACCCCGCTTATATCGATGCGCTGGCGCAATCGCTGACGGCGGGGCTGGCCGCGCTCGATTTCGAGCCGCAGGCGATCGTTGCCAGTTTCCACGGCATGCCGCAGCGCACGCTCGAACTGGGCGATCCCTATCACTGCCATTGCCAGAAGACCGCGCGGTTGCTGGGCGAGCGGCTGGGGCGGCCGCTGACGGTCACCTTCCAATCGCGCTTCGGGCGCGCGAAGTGGCTCGAACCGGCGACCGACGCGACGCTCGATGCGCTGCCGGCCAAGGGCATTACCAAGGTCGCGATTTTCGCCCCCGGCTTTTCGGCCGATTGCCTTGAAACGCTGGAGGAACTGGCGATTCGGGGGCGGGAGAGCTTCGAGGAAAATGGCGGCACCCATTTCGCCTATATCCCCTGCCTCAATGCCGATGAGATCGGCATCGGAATGCTGCGGGTTTTACTTGCGCGTCAACTTGAAGGGTGGACGCCATCCGCCTAGCGTGGGCTAGGCGATAGATCCTGGGAGGAGAGTTTAATGGCACGCGTCGCGATCGTAACCGGCGGCACTCGCGGGATTGGGGAGGCAATCAGCCTCGCGCTGAAGGATCATGGCATGACGGTCGCGGCGACCTATGCCGGCAATGATGATCGTGCGCGCGACTTCACCGAACGCACCGGCATCGCCGCCTTCAAATGGGATGTGGCGGATTACGATGCCTGCCAGGAAGGCACGGCGAAAGTGGTCGAGGCGCTGGGGCCGGTCGACGTGCTGGTCAACAATGCCGGCATCACGCGCGACGGCACGATCATGAAGCTCAGCTACCAGGCGTGGAAAGAGGTGATCGACACCAATTTGGGCGGTTGCTTCAACATGGCCAAGGCGGTGTTCCCGGGCATGCGCGACCGCAAATGGGGGCGCATCGTCAATATCGGGTCGATCAATGGCCAGGCCGGGCAATATGGCCAAGTCAATTACGCCGCCGCCAAATCGGGCATTCACGGCTTCACCAAGGCGCTGGCGCAAGAGGGCGCGCGGGCGGGCGTAACGGTCAACGCGATCGCGCCCGGCTATATCGATACCGACATGGTCGCCGCCGTCCCGGCGGACGTGCTGGAGAAGATCGTTGCCAAGATCCCGGTCGGTCGGTTGGGGCAAGCGAGCGAAATCGCACGCGGCGTTGCCTTCCTGTGTTCGGACGAGGGCGGGTTCGTCACCGGCTCGACGCTCAGCATTAATGGCGGGCAACATATGTATTGATCGCCCGGCGCATCGCGCCCGGACATAAAGGAGGCCGACCTCTAGGGAAGCCGACCTCCGCCCCCTGTTCCGCAACGCGGGGGATCTCTGAAAAGCGTAGCGGTTAGCGGCAATAGCCCGGCTGACCGTCCTTCTGGATCGCACGACCGGCCAGGGCACCGCCGCCTGCACCCAGGACGGTGCCGAGCGTGCGGTCGCCGCCACCTGCGATCACATTGCCGAGCAAGCCACCCGCGATCGCGCCGATAATGGTCCCGCGGTCGTTATTGCAGCGGTTGCGCGCGCGGCTGTAATAGCGGCGGTCCTGATAATAGCCGTCGTCGCGATAGCCGCGCCGATCATCCCGGTACCCGCGATATCCGTCATCGCGATTGTAGCCGTCGCGATACGCCTGATCGTAAGCATAGCCTTGGCCGCCATCATAGCGCTGGGCGGCGGCAGGGGTCGCGGCCAGACCGGAAGCGGTCATGACCATCGCGGTGGCTGCGAGCGTGAGTTTCTTGAACATGATGCGTCTCCCGGTTGGTGTTTCCGATGATCCGGTTATGGCCGAGTCGGGCTGAGGTCAGCCTGAATGGCGCTGTTAGCCGCCGTTCATCGTCGCCAGTGCCCGACGAATCGCGGTTGCGTGTCGCTGCTGGCTCCCGCAGGGGCGGGGGATGCGCATTTTATGGTCGGTTTTGTTTGCCCTGCTGTTCGTGCCGGATTCGACGGTGCCAGGGCGTCGCGTGAGGCTCGGCACCGATCCGCATTTTCGCGCCGTGCCGGTGATGCTTGATCCGGCCCGACCCGACCTCACCCGCGTGGGGGATCTGGTGTGGCTGGGCGGTGTGCAGTTGCGCAGCCGCGATCCGCAATTCGGGGGCTTCTCCTCGCTCAGTGTCGCGGGCGACCGCTTCACCTTGCTGAGCGACAGCAGTGACATTGTGCGCTTCACGATGGGCTCGGATTGGAAGGTCCGTGACCCGAGCTTCGCAGAACTGCCCGCTGGCCCCGGCACGGGATGGTTCAAGCGCGACCGCGACAGCGAATCGATGAGTATCGACCGCAAGACGGGCGCGATCTGGGTCGGTTTCGAGAGTTACAACGAGTTCTGGCGTTACGATTCGCGGTTCCGCCGAGCGGAAGCGCATGGGGCTCCGCCGGTTATGTCGAAATGGCCTGAGAATGAGGGGCCAGAGGCGATGACGCTGCTTCCGACAGGAGGGATGGTCACGATTGCCGAAACCAAGCCCTGGCCCAAGGCAAGCGGGCGTGGTGGCATCGTGTTCCTCGGCGATCCGGTGCAGCGGCCGCGTTGGGGCTATCGCTTCAATTATCTGCCCCCGCGCGGCTACGATCCCAGCGACATGACGGTGCTGCCCGACGGGCGCTGGTTGATTCTCAACCGTCGCTTTGCCGGGGCACGCTTTTCCAATGTGCTGACCGTGGTCGATCCAGCGCAGGTCAGGCCGGGGGCGACGGTGCGCGGGCGCGATATCGCGACGCTGGCCGCCCCGCTCATCCACGACAATTTCGAAGGCGTGGCGGTGACGCGCGAAGGCGCTGCAACGATCATCTGGCTCGTCTCGGACGATAACCAATTGTCGCTACAGCGCAGCCTGTTGCTGAAGTTCAGGCTCGATCCGGTCGCGCCGAAGCGCAACCGGAGCTGAGAGGGGTCTTACGCGGCGGCCTGCGGCGCGGCGGTCAGCTTCTTGGCGACATCGCGCTTCAGGCGACGGGCGCGCAGCGACAGCTTGTCGTCGGTCGTCTTGACCAGCCAGTTGTCGAGGCCGCCGACATGCTCGACCGAACGCAGGCCGTGCGCCGAGACACGCAGCTTGACGCTGGTGCCGAGCGCGTCGGAGATCAGCGTGACGTTCTGCAGGTTCGGCAAGAACGTGCGCTTGGTCTTGTTGTTCGCGTGGGAAACGTTGTTACCCACCATCCGGCCCTTGCCGGTCAGTTCGCAGATCCGCGACATCGTAAATTCCTGAATGTCCGTGAGCCCATGAAGAGGCTCGTGAAGGCGGGGCGCATACCGAATGCAGTGCGGTCGGTCAACCGTCCGAGGCGATTCGATGTCGCGATGCAACCATAAGGCCGGACGCCGGTTTGGTTACGGTAACGATTCGATGTTGCGAACACGGGAGAAGATCCATGCGCTTTCTTTTAGCTTTAGTCGGCCTTGCCGCGCTTGTCGTCGTTGCGCTCGTCTCGCTCGGAATGCTCAAGATCGATACCAAGGCGGGCTCGCTGCCCACGCTCAGCGTGAACGGCGGCAAGGCACCCGAAGTCAGCGCCAATATGGCAACGGTCGAACTCGGCACCGAAAACAAGACGATCGAAGTGCCGACGGTCGGCACCACCACCAAGACGATTTCGGTACCGACGCTAAAGGTCAATAAGCCGGTCAGCGCTGACGGTAACGCCGTTACGACGCAATAACCGACCGCCCCTTGCCGCAAGTTGCCGATTCGGCGGCAACACGGCATGGCAGAACGATGTTTCCGCTTCCCCCCCCAATGCGTGCCGCGCTGGCCGCTGCTGCCGATGCGGCGGCGGCGGGGGAGGTTCCGGTCGGCGCAGTGGTGGTGCTCGACGGGCGCATCATCGCGACCGCTGCCAATGCGCCGCGCGCGCTGCATGATCCGACCGCCCATGCCGAAATGCTGGCGATTCGCGCGGCGGCTGCGGCGATCGGGTCGGATCGATTGAGCGATTGTGATGTGTGGGTGACGCTGGAGCCGTGCGCGATGTGTGCAGGTGCCATCGCCCATGCCCGAATCGCGCGCCTTTATTATGGAGCGAGCGACCCGAAGGGTGGGGCGGTGGAGTATGGACCGCGCCTGTTTTCCCAGCCGACGATTCACCATCGGCCCGAGGTGTTTCCGGGAATCGGTGACGGCGAGGCGAACGCGCTGCTGCGCGATTTTTTTAGCCGACTTCGCTGATTTCGTCCGCCTTCGCCAAATAACGGCAAGGCGATAGCCCTCGCGCGGTTGTGAAATGGCGCGATTCGCGCAAAGGAGGGGCTGCGCCATGGCACCGCTCCCCCCCTTTCCCTGGATCGACGTCGCGATCATCTTCGCGTTGATCGTGTTGAATGGCGTTTTCGCCATGTCCGAACTGGCGATCGTCTCGGCCCGCAAGGCGCGGCTGGAGGCGATGGCGCGCACTGGCTATCGGGGTGCGCGCACCGCGCTGACGCTGGCGGCGGATCCGGGCAAGATCCTGTCGACGACGCAGATCGGCATCACCTTGATCGGGATTCTGGCGGGTGCCTATTCGGGCGCGAGTCTCGGCGGCCCGGTTGCGGCGCGGCTGCATTTTCTAGGGTTGAGCGCGGCGACCACCGAAAGCATCGGCTTTGTGATCGTCATCGGCATTACGGCCTATGCTTCGCTGGTCATTGGCGAGCTGGTGCCCAAGCAAATCGCGCTGCGCGCGCCTGAACCGCTGGCGGCCGCGATGGCGGGGCCGGTGCTGGCGCTGGCATGGAGCACCGCGCCCGTGGTGTGGCTGCTCGATTCGTCCTCCGGGCTGCTGTTCCGGCTGATGGGCCTGAAGCGCGAGAGCGAAGAGCATGTCACCGCCGAGGAACTGCATCTGATCGTCGCCGAGGCGAGCAAGTCGGGTGTGATCGAGGAGCATGAGCGTTCGATCATCTCGGGCGTGGTGCGGCTGGCGGATCGGCCGGTGCGCGAGGTGATGACGCCGCGCACCGACATTGAATGGATCGACGCGACGCTCGACGACGCCGGGCTGCGCGCGGCATTGGTCGCCGCCTCGCACAGTCGGCTGCCGGTAACCGAAGGTTCGGTCGATACCGTGATCGGCGTGGTGCAGGCGCGCGACATTGCCGTCGCTTTGTTCAAGGGCGAGCCGCTCGATCTGCGCGCGCTGATGCGGCAGGCACCGATCGTGCTCGACCAGATCGACGCGATGGATGCGCTTGACGCGCTGCGCCAGGCCGAAGTGCCGATGGCGCTGATCCACGACGAATATGGCCATTTCGAAGGCATCGTCACCCCGGCGGACTTGCTCGCCGCGATCGCGGGCGAATTCGCGTCAGATACCGATCCGGATGATGCGCCCTCGGTGGTGACGCGCGACGATGGCTCGCTGCTGGTTGCCGGGCAAATGGCGGTCGACATGCTGGCCGAACGGCTCGGCATCGATTTGCCCGAGGACCGGGATTATGCGACCGTCGCGGGGCTTGCGCTCGCGGTGTTCCGCCATTTGCCGGGCGAAGGCGAAAGCTTCATCGAACAGGGCTGGAAGTTCGAAGTGGTCGATCTCGACGGGCGGCGAATCGACAAATTGCTGGTCAGCCGCGCGCGCACCGCCGGCTATCGGCCGACCTAGCCACCGTCGCCTCGCACTGCGAACCGAGTGCGGCGGACCTTATCGCCGCAACACGATCCGCCCGACTCGCCGCCCGCCTTCGCCGCGCACCAATTGCACCGACACATCGATCACGCTTTCGACATAGCGGACGATCTCGCCGCGACCGAGGCTGGTGCCCGCTTGCATCACCATCAGCGCGATCTGGTCGATTGCGGCGGCGGGGCTGTCGGCGTGGACGGTGGTGATCGAACCGGGATGCCCCGAATTGACCGCGCGCAGGAAGCTGAAGGCTTCGCTGCCGCGCAATTCGCCCAGGATGATGCGGTCGGGGCGCAAGCGGAGCGAGGCCTTGAGCAAATCCTCCGCCTCGACCTGTGCTTCGCCCTGTCCGCCGCGCACCGCGATCAGGCCAATGCTGTTGGGGTGGGTCATCTCCACTTCGGGCGTGTCCTCGATCAGCACCAGCCGTTCGCGCTCGGGCACCGCTTTCAATAGCGCGTTGAGGAAAGTGGTCTTGCCGGTCGAGGTGCCGCCCGAAATCAGGATGTTCTTGCGCGCCCGCACTGCCTGGCGGAGGAAGTCACCGATCTGTCGCGCCTCCAGCAACGCCGCCAAGGCGATGTCCTCGGCGCTTTCGTGCTGGGTATCGCCAATCGCGGTGGCGGCGAAGGCATCGCTCGCCTCGTAATCGGCGAGGGATAGCGCCCGTACCACTTGCCGACGGATCGCCATGACCAGAGCGCCGCGCGTCGCGGGTGGGGCGACGATCTGCACGCGCGCGCCGCCGGGCAGCGTCGCCGACACCAAGGGATGCTCCCGGCTGATGCCTTGATGCGTGATCGCGGCGATCTGGGTGGCGAGGCGCCACAGATTGGATTCGGTCAAATCGGGCGCGGGGTGGCGCGTGCTTTGGCCGTCGAGCGTCTCGACCCAGATTCCGCCGGGTGCGTTGATATAGATGTCGGTGACATCACCGCGCTCCAGCCACGGCGCAAGCGGGCGCAGATAGGCGTCGAGATAGGTGCCGGGCGGCGACAGCGCGTTCATTCCGCCGCCCCGCCGACTGCGGTGAAATCAAGATCGCGCGCCACGAACACGCGCACCGGTGTGCCTTGCGCGACCTTGATCGTCGGCGGGATGGTCTGGGTCGGCAGCAGCGCGGCAGCGAGGCCGGTTGCCTCCTGGCTCGACCCGATCAGGATTTGCGTGTTCGATCCGCGCGACACCGCTGCCACTGCGGCATTGACCACCGACAGCAGCACCGAATTGGTGAAGCGCTGAAAGAAATGGCGGTTGACGCTGCCCGCCAGCCCGGCGCGGCCTAGCGTATCGGCGGCGGGCGAGCCGATCTGGATCGAGGCCCCGTCGGGCCGGATCACTCGCGTCCAGATCACGAAGGCGCGCGACTGCCCCTGCGCGACTGCGCTTTTATACTGGCCAACCAGCCGACTGCCGCGCGGGATCATCACCGCGCTGCCATCGAAACTGCGCACGTCGCGGCTGACCACCGCGCGCGCGAAACCGGGCAAATCCGAATTGAGCGCGGTTTCCAATACCGCGGGTATGATTGCGCCTTGCGGCACCACCGTTGCCAGATTGTGCAGTTGCGAGGCGCGCGCGCGCTCGGGCTCGGCGGACGAGACGCGCTCGGCAAATTGTTCGTCGCCGTCCAGGCGCGCAGCACCGCCGTTCTTGCCGTCTGCGGCTTTGGCGGCATCGGTGGCACCGGCTTTGCCTGGTTCGGTGGCGGGGGCGGGAGGCGCGACCGAGAGATCGACGATCAGCGCGGGCGCTTTCAGCCGCTGCGCCTCGTTCAGCGCTGCCGCCGATGGGCCGATAAAGCCGGGGGGGGCAACCGCCACCGGCGGCAGCGGTGTGGCGATGGGCACGGAAGTGGGCGTAGCCGTCGGCATCGGTACGACGCCATGCGCCGCCGCCTCGACCGCCGCGATCTCCGCAGGCGGGGCGAGTGGGGCGACCAAGTCGGCAGGGCGGCCACTGCGCGTGACGATGCCATCGCTGACGGGTGCCCGCGCGGCGTACAGCAAGGTGAAACACAGCAGCCCAAGCGAAATCGCCCCGGCACCAATCAGCCAGCCACCCCGCTGCGGGCGCGCGGAGGCAACGGCGGGCCGGGGTGGGCCAGCGGCGCTGGGGGAAAGCGGATCGGTCATGGCTTGGCTCGCTCGGCGGATTTGGCGGCTTTTGCGGTTTTGGCGTCGAATGGCGGCGGCGCGTCGGGGCCGGGGTCGGGCTCGCGCCAGCCTTCGTTGATCAGCGTGGTCGTCTCACTGCCGTTGCGCAGCAGGAAGCGCGGCGCGATCTGTTCGACGATGGTATAGCCCTGGCGCACGCCATAATTGACCAGGCTTTCCTCGCCCTTGCCGGTCACGGCGAAGAGGGCCGGGGTGGGGGTCTGTTCGGCCCATTTGAAATAGGTGAAATGGCCGTCGTCGAACACCAGGGTCGGCAGCAGCGACCGCGCGCCGGTATAGCGGTAGCGCGTGTTGCTGCGCACCGGTGGCGGCGGCGCGGCCGGTGCGGCGGCGACTTCGACGGGGGCGGCGGGATAGACGAAGCGCACGACATAGGTGCGTGCGCCGCCATGCGCGGTCTTGCCGCGGCTGGCGTCGAGATCGAAGATATAGCGGCGCTGGTCGGTCACCACCGACATGTTGGTCAAAATGTTGGCGTCGAGCGGCTTCAGGAACAGGATGTTGGCGCGCTTGTTGGGCACCACTTGCCAGGCCAGCGCATCGCCGATCGAGACGTTTTCGATATGCTCATCGGGCGCGAACTCGATCATGACCTGGAAACCGAGCTGCCCGTGCAGCGTGACCAGATGATCGGGATCGTAAGCGATGTTGCGGATGTGCGGATCGACCCAGGCGGGGCGGTCGGGCGCGGTCGTCGCTGCGACGCATGCCGTCCACGTCACCGCCAGCGCGATCAGCCAGGGGGCGGTATTGCACTTCATCGCGTGGGCACCCCGAGCGCGCTGTCGAACTGGACCGGCGTGGGGGCGGTGTCCTCGGCGTCGCGGCGATAATGCGTCACCTGAAAGCCGAGCGGATTGACGAAGCGATCCTCCATCCGCATCGGCGCGCCCGAAAAGCGATAGTCGATCACCGCCGTCCAGCTCCGCCGTTCGCCGCCGGCCGCGCCCTGATCGTGGCGGATCGTGTCGAAGCGCACCGTCGCGCTGCCCGCGCGCGGCATCGTTACGCTCTTCACCGTGGTTGAGACGACGGTGGTCGCGGGATAGCGGGTGAGCGGGCTGTCGGGATTGCCCTTCTGGAACAGGTGGCGATAGGCGGCGCGCGTCGGGCCATCGGACCACAAGGCGGTCTTTTCGTAATTGGCGCGCAGGTCGCTTGCGTCGAAGGTCTCGCGGGCGATGACATATTGGACGATCGCGGCTTGGGCGATGGCGTTGTCCTGCGTGAGCGCTCCGGGGGCAAGGCCTTTGATCGTCTCGGCATAGCCGCTCTGGCGATCGACCAGGATCGTATAGGGCACCACGGTCTTGAGCGGGGCGAGCGCGGCCAGCGCAACCGCCTCCAGCACCGCGATCAGCGCCGCGACGCCCGCCAGCATCAGCGCCCGCCGCCGCGCCGCCTCCGCGCGCGCGATCAGATCGTCGCCCCAGCTATCCGGGCGCTGCTGCAGGATCCGCTTGAACGCGGGTTCGGGGGTGGCTTGGTGCATGGTCAATCGGGCCTTCTCGAGGCGGTGCCGGAAACGGTGCGGGTGGGGGTGATGCGTCGCGCGCCGTCGCCAAGGCGGGTTTGGTCGCGTGGTGGAGTCCAAGGATCGCGGCTGGCGGCGGCGCTGGCCCCGGTGCTGCCGAGGATACGAATGCTGGTCTCGCCGCCTTCGGCGCGGACCAGCCGATCCTCGCGCCGGGCCAGCGCGGCGACGGCGGCACTGGTGCGCGCAGCGGGGGAGGCGAGCGCTTCCACGGCGGGGGTGGACGACGCCGGTGTGCGAAGCGGGGGAGGCGTGGCGGTGGCGGCCTTGCGTTCGGGCAGGCGAAAGCCGCGAAACACGGTCGCCGCGGCGATCAGCAAACCCGTCGCCACCGCCGCGAACACCAGCACCAGCAACAGCACGCTATAGGCGGTGTCGGCGTGTACCGCCCCGGTCGCGCGCTGCTCGGCCATCGCCGCCAGCGACGGCTCGAGTATCTCCAGCATCACCGCCAGCAGAAAGATCGTCGTCATCGGGGCATAGGCAAAGGTGAGTGTCGCGCGCAGCCACCCCTCGAACAGCCCGCGCGTCACATCGAACAGCAACAGCGCGATGAAAATCGGGCCGATCGCCAGCAACACCCCCAGCACCACTTTGGCGGCGAGCAACAGGCCAAGGCTGAAGAATAGCAGCATCGCTGCCGCAGCCTTGAGCGCCAGCACCTTCACCCCGCCGCCGAGCAGCGGCAGCGCTTGCAGTGCGGCGATCTGTGGCACGGCGGCGAGCGGTCCCGTCGGCTTGGCGGGCACGGGCGGGGTGGGCGCGGCGCTCAGGATGTCGAAGGCGCGCTGCAGCCGGTCGAAAATGTCACCGCCGCTTGCGGTCGCCGAATCGAGGTGCAGCATGGCGGTCGCGATCTGCGCAGTGCCGTCGAACAGCACGCGCACCACGATCGCCTGATAGGTATCCCATTGCGTGGCAAAGGACAGGATCGCGGCGAGCTTCACCACCGACAACGTCACGTCGCCAATGCGCAAGCCGCCCCGGCCCAGCATCAATTGATAGCCGATCAGCGCGACATAGAGCGTCATCAGCGTGGTGAGGACGCCCGCGAAGCTGCCCCCGCTCTGGAACAGCCCGTCATAGCCGGTGTGGACCAGCGCACGCACCTGACAATCGGTCCCGCGCAGCAGCGCATGGACCAGATGGACATCGGGCGGGGCGGCGGGGCAGGCGTTCGACATGGCGGTCAGGCCAGCAGCCGTGGCAGCCACTGCGCCGGATCGTCGCCGACCTCGGCGCGGATCGCATCGAGGCGGCGCACGCTGCTTTCGCGGCCCGACAGGATCGTCAGCAAATCGGGCATGCCGCCCAGATTGAGCCGCGCGATCACGCTGTCCTTGCCATGTTTTATCAGGAAACAGCGCGCCGTGTCGGGCAGCGTGCGGATCAGGTCGAATTCATGCGCGGTCAAGCCAAAGCCGTCGCAATAATCGACCGCCTGCGCCTTTGGGTTGACCATGAAGATTTGCGTCGCGGCCTGTTCGATGATCGCGCTGGAAATCTGGCTGGCCAGCGCGTCCGACGCGCTTTGGGTGCAGAAGCCGACGATGCCGTTGCGTTTGCGGATCGTCTTTTCCCAATCCTTGATGCGCAGCACGAACGCGGGATCGTCGAGCGCCTTCCAGCCTTCATCGATCACGATGATGCTCGGCGTGCCGTCCAGCCGCTGTTCGACACGGTGGAACAGATACATCATCACCGGCGTGCGCGCGGCAGGATCATCGAGGATTTGTGTCATGTCGAAGCCGAGCGTCGCCACGTCGAGATCGAGCGCGTCTTCCTCATTGTCGAACAGCCACGCATAATCGCCCTTGCCGCACCACGCCGCCAGGCGCGCGGCGAGATCGAGCGTGGTCGGGCGTCCGCGCCCGCGGAACAGCTCGACGAAATAGCGCAGCCGCCGGAGCGCGCGCGGCTGGCTGAAATTGGCGTCGACCGCATCGGCGATGCGCGCCAGGTCCTCCGCGTCGAGCGCGGGGCCAGTGCCCGATACGAGCTTCGCCACCCAGTCGCACAGAAAGCGCCGGTTGGCGGGCTCGTCCTCCAGCAGCAGCGGGTTGAGCCGGGTCGGCTGGCCGGGGCGCAGCAGATCATAACGCCCACCAATCGCGCGCAGGAAGATTTCCGCGCCGCGATCCTTGTCGAAATAGATCGTGCGCGGCGACAGCTTTTGCGCCTGGGCGAGCAGGAAGCCCATCACCACGGTCTTGCCCGCGCCCGATGGGCCAATCACGGTGAAATTGCCGAGATCGCCCTTGTGGAAATTGAAATAATAGGGCCCAGCCGATGTCGTCTCCAACACCGTGATCGCCGGCCCCCAATGGTTGCCCTGCGCCGAGCCGGACGGGAAGCAATGGCCGCTGGCCAGGCTGGCGAAATTGCCGCTCGACACCAAGGCGCGCCGCGCGATGAATTTGAAATTGCCGGGGAACTGCGCCCAGTACGCCGCTTCGAGATTGACGTCCTCGCGCACCGCGATCACGCCCAGTTCGCTAAAGGCGGTCTGCACATCGGCGGCGGCGAAATTGAGCGCGTCGAGCGTGTCGGCCTTGACCATCACGGTCAGGTGATGCTCGCCAAAGCCCGATCGGCCCGCCGCGACATCGTCCTTGGCCGATGCCAGCTCGTAACGCTGGCTCAGCGCCTCATCATCGGCGGCCTTCATCCGGCGCAAAGCGAGGTTCATGCGATCAAGCGTTGCCTGGCGATCGACAAAGGCGAAGCTCTCGCTCAGCACCATTTCGGCGGGAAGCCGCAGCAAATCGTCGAACATGCCGGGCACGGTTTGCGCCGGATAATCCTTGATCGACACCATCGCGGCGAAGCGACGCGGCGCATCGCCAGTGGCCGCGAGTTCGAGGGCGTCGGCCCCGAAGCTGATCCGGCGATCGGGCAGATACTGGCCGAAATCGCCGCCCGGCTCCATCACCCGGCGCAAATCCCCGCCATAGAGCAATGCGAGAAATTCGAGCGGCTCCGAACAGCGTCCGGCGGGCCCGGCATAGCTGGTGAGCAAGCGCGCGCCATAGGGTTCGAGCGAGGCGAGCAGAATGTCGCGTGCGGCGTTGAGCGCGACCAGATCGCGCATCCGTCGCGCGTTGCTTTCCGCGCGCCCGCTCCCGCGGAACAGATTCTGCAGCACCCCGATCCGCCCCGGCAGCGGACGCCGCACCAGCGTGAGGAACAGGTCGTTGACGTAGAGTTTGCGGCTGGACAGCTTGGTACGCCACGCGGCGTCGAGCGACTGGCTGAAGGGATCGGCAAAGGTTCCTTCGAACAGCGGCTGCACTTCGCGGCGGACGACATGATGATAGAGCGCAAAGCGCGCATCGGCGATGCCGCGCAGCATCGTGTCGCGCAGCGTCTTGCGGTAATTCAGCTCCTCCGAATCCGCCGTTTCGAACGGAAAGCCGGTCAGCCGGATGACTTGCATCATCCGCCCATCGCGCAGCTCGATCGTCGCATCGTCGAGCGCGCGGGCATACGGCAAATATGTGCCCGCCGAGCGTTCACGCGCGAAGCTCGGGGCCTGTTCGGCTGGGGAAGTGCGCGCCAGCATCGCTCAGGGACAGTAAGAGTTGCAGCGCCAATAGGCGTGGTTGCGCCCGCGCGGACATTGCGCGAGCTTGGTCATCCACAAATCGAAGAAGCGCGGCTCGCGCAGGCACGCGAGATATCCGCCCAGATGGATGACGAGCGACAGCAGCAGCACCAGAAACGATTTGGTGAGGAGAAACGCCTCCATCGTGATGACGGCGTTGAGCACGAAGAAGCTGTAGGTGACGCCCGCGAACATTTGCGGGCGGGTCAGCGCGCCGAACACCGGATCGCGGGCGAGCGGCGTGTTCACAGCCCCGGCCCGGTCGCGGCGGATTTGATCCCGGCGACGATCGCGGCGGCCCCGAACACGATGAAACAGCCAAGGATGACGGTTGCGCCGCGCCGCCAGTCGATGCGGCCGGTGAGCATCCCCAGCCCGGTCGCGCCGACCGCGATCACCGCCAGCGAGGTCGCCACCGCGCCGAGCAGGGTGCCCTGCACCCAATCGACCGCCGAGACGATCACGCCCGACCCCGACGGATCGAGCGAGGCCGATTGGGCGTGCGCCATCGTGTTCCACAGCAGGCCAAGGCCCGCCGCTGCGGACCGCGCAAGAATAGGAGTACGCCGAAGCGATATCATCGATCATTCCTCTGCTTGAACTTGGGGGCGACGCCCTCGACCGTGCTGCCGAGCCGCCCGAGCACCGCCCCGACATACTCGCGCGTTTCGCGATACGGCGGCACGCCGCGCCAGCGATCGACCGCGCCGGGACCGGCATTATAAGCGGCGAGGCTGAGCACGAGATCGCCGCGATAGCGCCGCATCAACCGCGCGAGATACAGCGCGCCGCCCTGATAATTCTGTTCCGAATCATACGGATCAACCCCCAGTGCGCGGGCGGTGGCGGGCATCAACTGCATCTCGCCAATCGCACCCGCGCGCGACACCACGCCCGCACGAAAGCGCGATTCCTGCCACGCCACGGCTTCGATCAACGCGGGGCTGACCCCGGTTGCCAGCCCGGCGCGCGCGGCGGCTTGCGCGGTCGGGTTGATGGCGACGCGGCGCTCTCGCACCGGAGCTGGCGGCACGATGGCGCGGCTGCCCTCGGCGGTGAATTGCGTCGGCCCGGTATAGACGTTGGTCTGCCCGTCGTTGCCGATTTCGATCACTTGCGCCGCTACGGGCACAGCGAGGCCAAGCACGGTCGTTGCCGCCGCTCTTATGCTCCACACGCCGATCCGCGCCATCATCTCGCGATCCTTCGATGCGGGGCGATTGCATCGCCGACCGCGGTTGACAGCGCCCGGATGCCAGCCGCCGCCTTACGGCGCGCGGCGCGACATTGGGGGCCGGGGATAGCCGAAGGTCAGGCTCGAAAACGTCGTTTCGAAATCCGCTTTGGGATTGCCCTTGATCGGCTTTGTCCAGATTACGTTGAGCTGCCAGTTTCCGATGCGCGGCACGCGAAATAAAGCGCGCCCGGTGGCGTCGCTCACATGCGTGGCGAGCGGGCGTTCGTCGAAATCGAGATTGTTGAGCTTGACCGTGCCGCCCACCAGCGGCTTGCCCTCGAAGAACACGCGCACCGGCAAATCGGCACCTGGCGGCAAGGTGTAGGGATCACGCTCCAGCACGAGTTCCAGGCTGAGGCCGATGCGCCGGGTCGCCACGTCGGTTGCGGGGGCGTTGCCGACCTGGATCAACGCCTTCGCGCGGCGTGAATAGAGCTCGCGTCCGGGAGAATCGGTCATGCCGGTGCGTTGGCGCAGCGCAAGTGCAGGGGTGAGCCCCTCCACTTTCAGATAATCGGTGAAGCGGATGCCGGGGAGCTCGCTCGCGGTGGCGTTGGTCGCTAGTGCGTACATATACTCGCCCGGCTGCGCGAAATGGAGCGTGGTGTCGGTCGTGGCGGACCCCAGCTTCAACTCGGGTCGCCGATCGCTGTGCCCGTCGGGGCCATAGCGGTCGAACCGGGTGATGCGGTTCGCCTCGATCAGCGATTTCGAACGATAGCTGCCATGACCGACCAGGATCGACATGCTGGTGGTGCCGCCGGGCGCGATCCAGAAGGCGTTGGGCTGGATCCAGAAATCATGCGCCAGCGCCAGGCCAGGCAGCGCCAAAACCGCCACTGCGCTTAAGCGCCACATGGTGCCGCGGCGCGGTTTTATCCGGCGCGAAGGCATCGATTTGGCGCACTGGCCCGTAAGCCTGGCACATTCCCGGGCGACAAGGTTTGCAAATGACACGGTCTCGAAATCTCCCAAGCGATGCTGGCTTTACGGAGCAGGAGCGGATTTCGGTGCAGGGACGGGCAAACAATCCGCGCGCGCCGAGGTGGGGGTCGCCGCTTGTGCCACTGGCCTGCGCGCTCACCCTGGCGAGTGTGCTCGCCGCGCCCGCCAGCGCGCATACCGGCACCGGCCTCGCCGGGGGGTTCGTTTCGGGGATGCTCCATCCGCTCAGCGGAATGGATCACTTGCTGGCGATGGTGTCGGTCGGTTTGTGGGGCGCGATCCTGGGGCGACCGTTGCTGGTGGCGTTGCCGGTGATCTTCCCTGCGATGATGGCGGGCGGGGCGATCCTTGGCATGGTCGGTGCGCCGGTGCCGCCGGTCGAACTCGGCATCGCGCTGTCGGTGCTGATGCTGGGCGTGGCGATTGCGTTCGGCCTGCGCCCGCCGGTGTGGCTGGCGTGCGTGATGGTGGGCGTGTTCGCGCTGTTCCACGGCTATGCGCATGGCCGCGAATTGCCGTCCGCTGCCGATCCGATCGGCTATAGCGCGGGCTTCGTGCTCAGCACCGGGCTGCTGCATATCGCCGGTATCGCGATCGGGACAGTGAACGATACGCCGCGCGGCGCGCTGTTCGTCAAAGGGCTGGGCACGGGGATCGGCGTGACTGGGCTGTACTTTCTGGCCAAGGTTTTGCTGTGATGCGCGACGGTTTGCTTCCCTCGGCGATGCTGTGCGTCGCGCTGGCGCTGGCGCTGGGGTTTGTGCCGACCCGCATCTGGGGGGGCGCTGTCGCGGCCTTGTTGTTCGGATGCGCCGCCGCCTTGCTGCCGCCGATCACGCCCGATCATGCGGATGTGATTTTCCTGGGGTGCTGGGTCAGCACCGTCGTGCTGGCGGCTTGCGTCCATCTGCCGCACGGCATGAACCGCGCCACCGCAGTGGCGCTGGGCCTTAACGCAGGCGTGTGGGCCTGTCTGGTGGCGCGCGTCGGCGGGGGCGCGGCAAACCTGCTGGTCGCGCTCCCGCTTGTGCTGCTGTGCGTGCCGGCGCGCTGGCTGGTGCTGAGCGGGCGCGGGATTGCGCTGAAAGTCGCGGCAAGCTGGCTGCTGGCGATCGGGGTTATGGAGATGGTGCTGATGCTGACACCGACGCCGGGCTACAAGCCTGATCATATGGAGTGAGTGTGGCTTGGCGTCAGGAGGGCAGCGCCACCGCCTGATCGAAAAACACCCGCAATTGCTGGACCCCGCGCCGCATTCTCGCTTTGGCGGTGCCGACGGGGACGCAAAGCACCGTAGCCAGTTCCTCATGCGTATAGCCATAGACCAAGGCGAGCGTCAGAACCTCGCGTTGCTTGTCGGCCAGTTTCGAAAAGCCGCTGAACATGTCGAGCCGCTCGATCACCGGGTCGGCCAGCGAGGCGATGTGATCGACATGGTCGGCAATGTCCTCCAACTGTGTGCGGTTGCGGCGGACATGGTCGATCGCGGCATTGCGCGCGATGCGCGAGATCCACGCCATCGCCGGGCCTTTGGAAGGATCGAACTGCTTGGCCTGCGACCAGACGCGCACGAAGGTGTCCTGCGTCACGTCTTCCGCGATCACGGTCTGGCCGACGATGCGCAGCGCAATGTTGAACAGGCGGCGGTTGATCGCCTCATAAAGCGCGCGAAAGGCGCGGGTGTCACCGGCGGCGGTGGCGCTGAGCAAGCGCGAGAGGGCAAGGTCGAACCTGTCGATCGCAGCGGTTTGTTCCGCCGTTTCTAGTGCACTCGACATGATACCCCCACCCGTCCCAAAATCGTGTCGGGCTGCTTGAAGGCACCGACATCCCCAATACGGGCGGGCCATCCGAAAGGATGCGGGGCGGGTGGGGCCGGTTCGCGTAACCCCGCAGATTACAGGTCGAACGGGTCGCCGGGCGTGTCTTCGTCAAGCGGGGCCAGCGGGCCACGAATGTAGAGGAGCGCACCGTCGCGACTGGTCAGCGTACCGTGATCATGCCCGGTAAAGGCGATATGCAAATCGCCCTCGCGCGCGATGTCGCCATCAACCTCGATTTCGCCCGACAGGACCAGACACTCTTCTACGGAGGTGTGCGGATGCGGTGGCACCTCGGCACCGGGTTCCAGCTTCAGATAATAGGATTCCCAACCCGCATTGGCATCGACATAGAGCTGGCGCTTCAGCACCTTGGGGCCAATGCTCAGCCACACGGCCGAGTCCTTGGTAATCGTCAAGCGCGGGCGCGCCGCCACCAAGGCGGCAATACGCGCCTCGATTTGCTGCCAGCGCGCATCGCCATCCGAATCGACCGATGCCGATGGATCCGATCGGCCGCTTTCGGGCTCTGCGTCTTCAACCATCGTCATATCGAACCGGTGCCCTTCACCCACTATTCCTCAGCTCTTACGCAGCATTTCCCAATTGCGATGCGCTACCATAGCGATGGCGCATGATCCACAATCCGGCGCGCCTCCGTGCCGAAGCTCGGGGATCGCGGTTCCACCTGCCAACGGCGCATCCATTTGATCGATCGCTTCGTAAACGCATCATGGTCTCATTCGGTTCAGCAAAGTGACGCGACGGGCATGTGGCGATCAACCGTGTCGTGGCCTGAGCCGCCGCTCCTGCGCCGTCGCCTCGCGGCGATCGGCCTGTCGCTATGTGTTGCCGCGCTTGAACTGATCCTGGCATTTTGGGGGTTTTCCTTCGGGGTCCCGGTACACGGCTCTCAATCCCATGGCGCGAACGGCATCTCGGCACCGCTCTCGGTCTTTAATCTTCAGGCGGTCGCGTCCACCCGTCCTGCCCAACGCGCGGCAAAGGCGACACCACTCCCAATACCCAAACCGAAACTGGCAAAGCCCGCACCTCAGGCGGCCGGGCCTGCCGCGATCGATCCTGATCTCCTCGAGAGTCACGAAGCGGATGAAGCGAGCCTCGCCGCGTTCGAGCCGCTATCGGGGCAGCACGGGGCGGAAGCGCCCTGTAGCCTGGCGCAGGATCTCGTGCGCGACCTCCAAGCCAACCCGCTGGCGCAACGCGCGCTAGAACGCATCCCGGCAAGATCGACTGCGATCGCGGGCGCGTTGCTGCTGTGGGACGGTCGCTGGATCATCGCGGAGACCGATCCCGGCGCGGTGATGTTGCGCGCGATCGTGCTGCGCGAAGTGCTGGCCGCCAAGCCGGACTGTCGCGCCGCCGTGAACATCGGCCCGCACTTTCTGTTCGTGAGCAGCGGCAGCAGCGGCAAAACCACCACGATCGTGATCGGATCGGGCCAGTGGCGCTGGGGCGATCTGACGACCAGCCCATAATTTTTGGCACAATATTTTCGGCGGGGTGATCCGGATTTTGCGCGGCTGCGTAACGAAGGTGCGGTCCCAATCGGGGATCGATCCATATCCCCGGAGATAGCAGTGAAACCACGCACACGTACATTCGTCGGGCTCATGTTGGCGACCACGGTCCTGGTGACCGATGCCGCCGCCAGCTTTGCCTCCAGCCACCGGGAAGCCCCCGGCATCACCAAGTCGCCGAAGACCGATTCGACCGACCTCTACATGTTCCGCAGCTACGAACCCGGTCGCGACCAGTATGTCACGCTGATCGCAAACTATCAGCCGCTGCAGGATCCGGGCGGCGGCCCCAACTATTTCACAATGGACCCCGATGCCGTCTATGAAATTCACATCGATAACGTTGGCGATGCCAAGGAGCATCTGACCTATCAGTTCAAGTTCAGCAACACGCTGCAAAATGGCGGCCTGATGCTCAACATCGGCGGCACCAACGTGGCGACCGCGCTGCGCCAGAGCGGCCCGGTGACCAAGGTCACTGACCCGAACACCGCCGAAATCGAATCCTACACCGTCACGCTGATCACCGGCGATCGCCACACCGGCACGCGCGCCGCGATCACCAATGCCGCCGGTGGCGGCACGACCTTCACCAAGCCGCTCGACAACACCGGCGTGAAGACGTTTCCGGACTATAACAGCTACGCTAAGCAATTCATCTATAACGTGAATATCCCCGGTTGCGGCATGCCAGGTCGCGTGTTCGTCGGGCAACGCGCCGAAGCCTTCGCGGTCAATCTTGGCGGCGTGTTCGATATGGTCAACTTCGTGCCGATCGAGGGCGATTCGGCACCGGGCGCTGGCGACAAGGGCGGTTTCCCGCTCGGCATCACCCAGAACCGCGCGAATGACGAACTGGTCGGCAAGAAGAACGTCACCAGCATCGCGATGGAAGTCCCGATCAGCTGCCTGACGGCACAAGGCGGCAATGGCGTGATTGGCGCTTGGCAGACGGCAAGCCTGCCGCAGGCCCGTTTGGTCGATCCGAAGGCAAGCTATGCCGCACCGACGCTGTCGGGTGGTGCCTATACCCAGGTCTCGCGTCTCGCCAACCCGCTCGTGAACGAACTCGTCATCGGCCTGCCCGACAAGGACAAGTTCAACGCGTCGGACCCCAAGGATGACGCGCAGTTCGCCACCTATGTCACCAACCCGACCTATCCCGAAGTGCTCAACCAGCTCTTCCTCGCGCCGGTAAACCAATTGGCCAAGGCGAACTTCAAGACGCTCGCCCCGACCAACTTCCCGCGTGCCGATCTTGTCGCCACCTTCCTCACCGGCTTCAAGAATTTGAACCAGCTCGGCACGGTCACGGCGTCGGAAATGATGCGCCTGAACACCAACGTACCGGTCACGCCACAGGCAAAGCAAGCCAATCTCGGCGTCGCGGCGGGCGATCTGGCCGGTTACCCGAACGGTCGTCGTCCGGGCGATGACACGGTCGATATCACGCTGCGCGTTGCAATGGGCGCGCTGTGCTACCCCGTGCCGATCGGCGCGAACGGGGCTCCGACGGATCTCGGCCTGTGCAAGCCAGCCGATGCTTCGACCGGTCAGGTTCCTTACACTGATGGCGCGCCGATCAGCGCCAATGATGTGCAGGGATCCTTCCCGTATCTGAACGCCCCGCTGCCCGGCACGCCGCTCTCCGCGCACCGGGTTGGACAGTGACCGCCGTCTCCGAAAGGAATGGAAGCATGAGAAAAATCACGCTCATCGTGTCGGTCTCCGGCCTGGCGCTCGGCCTGGCTGGCTGCTCGGGGTCCTACACCGCCCCGACGCCAACCCCCACGCCGACGCCGAGTCCGGCGTTCCAGGAGCAGTTCGGAACCGGGTTCAACAGCGCCTTCCAGGCGTCGCCCAACGCGACCCCGGCGGCGGTTAAGCCCGGCGACGTCATCCCGGTCGATCCGGCGGCGACGCCACAGACCCTGCCGAAATGACCGGTTGGGCCGGGCCTTTGTGACCCGGCCCGATTGTTCAGGGCGAAAAGGCCGTTGCGGTGTTACCGCAGCGGCCGTTTTGTTTCTCTTCGGTTCGCCCTGAGCCTGTCGAAGCCCCGCATCCCGCTCTGGCAATCTTATGCGGGGCCGGCCCTTCGATAGGCTGAGGGCGAACGGCGAAGCTAAAAGCCATAGCGCAGGCTGACGCGCACCTGGCGCGGTTCGACCGGATGCAGGTGATAATCGTCGACGCCGCCGCTTGGTTCGCCCTGTAGGCGCGAGGTGTAGAAATAGGTGATGTCGGCGTCCTTCGCGTCGAACACATTCAGGACATCGACGCCAAGTTTCAACCGACCCAGCGTGTAATAGCCGCCGAAATTGACCAGCGTGGTCGGTTGCGACCGCGCGCTGCCGTCTTCGATCAGCGGCGCGCTGCCAAAGTGGCGCAACCGCACCGATCCGGTGATTCCGTGCCCGAAATCGACCGCCGCGCCACCGGCAAGGACGTTGCTGACCGAATTGGGGATGTGGTCCTGCCCGGCTGCGACAGTGTGGAAGCGGGCATGGGTGAACGCCGCCGATCCGTCGAGCGCGAGCCACGATGTCGGCCGCCAGAACAATGTGGCCTCGGTACCGTAGCGACGGGTCGCGTCATTGGGTTCGGTTGTCCCGTCATCGCCGGAAAACACCAGTTCGGAACCAAGCGTCAGATAATAGCCGACGATCGATGCGGTGAAGCGCTGATATTCCACCCGCGCGCCGAGTTCCCCGCCGCGCGCCTTCACCAGCACCGGCAGGCGGTCGGCGGGTGCGCCGCTCTTCGGGTCGACCGTGATCGCGGCACCGCGCACGTCATTGGAGTGAAAGCTCTCGCCATAATTGGCGTAAAGTTCGAGATGATCAGTCGCGCGCCAGGCCAGCGCGGCCTTGGGGCCCAGGATGGTATCGGATCCGCGCCCGGAATTGGCGGCCTGCGTTTGCGCGTGCACATCATAGCCGTAAAGGTCGCCGCGCAACCCGAGGACGAGCCGCAGACGCGGAGTCAGCGCAGCGGTCGCCTCGCCATAGAAGGCAGCGCTATATTCCTCCACCTGGTCCTGGCGCACGGTGCCGATCGGGACGCCCTTGACGGTGTGATACAGGCCGATCTTGCCGATATGATCGTAGCGCGTGTCGCCACCGATGACGAACGTCACGGGCAACCCGGCGATCGTGGCAGGCATGGTGTGGCGGATCGAACCGCCGAAAACCCCGCGCTGGTCGCGCTGCTGAAACTCGTCGCCATTGACGGGATCGTCGAGGAAATAGGTGAAATTGGAGGTCAGGCGGAAGCGGTAATAGAGACCGAAGAGCGAGACCTCGGTTTCGCCGAAATGACCGTTGCCGGTCAGCCCGATCCGCGTCGTCTCGCCGCCAAGAAAGGGGTCGATATTGCCAAAGCGGCTGATCAAGCCGCTGTCGATCGCGCGGAGCGGCACCTGGTCGGTGGAGTTCCAGGTCGCGTGATAGGCGGTCAAGCCAAGGCTCAACCCGTCGCGCGTATATTTGGCAAGCGCGTTCACCTTGCGCAGCCGTTCGTTCAACACCCACGGCCCATCGGACACCGTGCCATCGAGCCCGAGCAACAGATCGCCGCCCGCCACCCCGGTACTGCCCGCCGCCAGCGCCCGATAATAGCCGAAACTCCCAGCGGTGACTTGCGCGATCGGCTGGGCGAGGTGGCTGGCGGTGGTGAATTTGACGGTGCCTGCGGCCGAAAAATCCCCGACATCGGCAAAATAGGGGCCTTTGCGATAATCGATCCGTTCGACCAGTTCAGGGATGAGGAAATTGAGATCGAGATAGCCCTGGCCGTGCCCATGCGTGCGCATGTTGATCGGCACGCCATCGACAAACCCTGCGAAATCGGTGCCGTGATCGAGGTTAAAGCCGCGCAGGAAATATTGATTGGCCTTGCCCGTGCCCGAATGCTGGGTCGCGATCACGCCCGGCACATTCTCGACCAACTCGCCGACGCGCGAGAGCGGTTTGTCCGCGAAATCCTTATAGCCGACAACACCCTGCGATCCCGACGTGGCAATGCCGATCTGGGCGATGGCGCGACCGTAGACGATGATGTCGTCGGGGTGCTGCGCGTCGGTCGGCGCGGGAAAATCCGGGGCTTGCGGCATCTCTTGCGCAGCGGCGGGGTTCGCGGCGAGCGATTCCGCGATCAGCAAGGTGGCGGCCCCGCACAGCAGTGCACGCCAGTGTCGCGATCGCCCGGGGCCACGGTGCCGCGCGGCGTTGATCGCGCTTGCGGACGGGGTCTTTCGTGGCACGGGCGTTTCCCTTTCGTATGCAGTTTTTTCAAAAAGTTCACACGTGAAAGGGTACGTTGCGGGCCGTCGATTTGGGTGCCTCCGCGCGCAAAGAAATTTGGTGGATCGGCACTGGATAAAAATATCGCCCGGCCTCCCACTGCGATATGTGCGGTCAGCAGGAGAACAGGAGCCGTCCCCAACGATGCAACGCGTGACCGTTTCGCTGGATCTCAGGATTGCGCCGCTGTTCGATGCGATGCTCAAGGAGCAGGGGTACCAAACGCGATCGGAGGCGGTTCGCGATCTGGTGCGTGAGGCCGTGGAGACGCATCATCGCAACTCGACGACGGAGGGGGAGTGCGTCGCGAACCTTGCCTATGTCTACAGCCACAGCACGCGCTTGCTCGCGCAACGGTTGCTCGACATCAAGCATCAGCATCATGATCTCATCGTCTCATCGACGCAGATCATTCTGGATCATACCAGCTTGTTCGAGACGGTTATTTTGAAAGGGCCGACGCTTGCCGTGCGGGCGCTGGCGGATTTGATCCGCGCGGAACGGGGCGTGCGCTTTGGCTCGGTCAATGTGGTGGCGGTCGAACCCAATGGCGATCACCACACCGAAGGCGCGCACCACCACGCCAGCAAAAGCCATTTGTCGCCCCTGCACGGCTGAGCCGAGCGGCGGTGCGCATAAAATGAGCGGCGCGCCGATGGTCGGCGCGCCGCTCGGCCGTCTTCGTCAGAAGGCGTAGCTTACCGTGACCCGGTACGACCGCCCGAAGATCGGGCGCACGTCGGGCAGCGTGGCCCCTGGCCCGGCGAGGAAGCGCGGGTTGCCGTGAAGATCGATGTTCATGGGTTTTTCCTTTGATGGGATAAAACAGGGAGGCCCGCAGTGCCGTCAGGCGGGTGTCAGGATCGCAAGCGAGACGGCGCGGCGGCGGTGGATCTTGACGCTGCCATTCGTGCTCAGGCGGACGCGCGTTGCGCAATCCAGTTGCCGATATCGTTGGTCACACGGTCCCGGTCGAGGTCGTTGAGCAAATCGTGATAGTGTCCCTCGTACAGCTTGAGCGTCTTGTCGCTTGCGCTGGCCGCATCGAAGAATTCCCGACTGCCTTCGACGTCTGCTGCCTTGTCCGCGTCCCCGTGCAGGATGAGGACGGGAAGGGCGACGCGGTCGAAGGTTGCGCGCAACCGATCCGCCGCGCGCGCCAGCGCCGCGACAGTCTGCACCGGCTGCACCTCGTCGCGCACCAGCGGATCGTGCTCAAGCTGTTCGATCCATGCAGGATCGCGCGAAAAGTCCGCGATTTTTAAACGCAGGACGTGCGCGTGCGGCACGACGTGGCTGGCGCCCCGCAGCAGCGTCAACGCGAAATCCGGCGCGAACACCCGGTACGCAAAGCTCTCGCAGATCAATCCGGCGATGCGATCCTGACCGCCGAGCACGTAGCTCAGCGCGATCACCCCGCCGGCGCTGTGTCCGAGGAGGTACACCGGCAGATCGGGTGCCTGTGCGCGGGCAAAGTCGATCGCGTGCGATAGGTCGGACACATAGTCGTCGAACGAGTCGACATAGAAGCGCTCGCCCTCGGAACGCCCGCGACCGCGCAGGTCAGGTGCCGTGACGGCGAGGCCACGCTGCGCGAACACCTCGGCGGCGCGCGCATAGTGCCCGCTATGCGCGTTGAAGCCGTGGCAGATCACGAACGATGCGGCGGCGGTGCCGATCGCGGGCCAGTGCCGGACGAATAAGCGTCCGGCAGCCCCCTCGACCCAATGGTCCTGCATCGCGCTCGAAGAGAATTGTGGCATTTTCTGTCTCCTGAACAGCGGTGGATCAGCGCGGTGCCGGTTCGGCCACGAAGACGGTGTCGCTCGGACCGGTGCCGGTGATGCGGACGACCGCCGACTCGTCGCGGGTGGCGGCGAAGTGCGGCACTTTGCCGGGCTCGGTATAGAAGCCGCCGCTCCCGAGCGCGCGGATCGGCGCGTTCGATGCATCAGTACCGTAGCCGAAATACCATGTTCCCGAGACGACGGTCGCGACGCGATCATCGCGGTGCGTGTGCGGCGCGATTGTGGTGTGCGCCGGCACGCGGATCTCCAGCGTGTAAGGGCCTGGCTTGGCGGGATCGCCGGAGAGCAGCACGGTGCGGATACCGGCCATGCCGGACGTGCCGGCACCGGCCCCCGCAGTCGGCAGGCGATCGGTCTGCTCGCCCGAGAGCGCAGTGGGCGCAAACCGCACGCGCGTCGTGATGACGGGCGTGTCGAGATAGCTGCGGATCGCCCGAACGGTTGCTTCGGGCTGTTCCTCCATCAGCCAGTGCCCGGCATCGGCAATCACGCGCTCCTGCACATCGACGGCACCTGCGCGACTGACCACTGCCATGGTCGACCCGAACGACTTTTCGCCGCCGATCGCCAGCACGGGCAGCGTCAGCTTGCCGTGCGCCGCGATCCAGGCGCGGTTGTCGATCGCGTCCTGCTCGAATGCGGCAAATTGCGCGAAACCCGCATGCATCCGCCCCGGCCCTGCATACAGCGCTGCATAATGCGCACGCGCGGCTTCGGAAAAACGTGCCGGCTTGGCGGAAAAGTCGTTCCAGAAGCGGTCGAGATAAATCCGCTCGCGGCCTGCGACGAGCCGCTCCATGTCCGGGCCACCGAAGCGGAAATGCCACAGCAGCGGGTTCTTGAGGATTTCCTCCCACGGGCCAATGCCGGGCACCGGCGCATCCATGAGCACGAGCTTCGTCACACGGTCGGGATGCCGCGCGGCAAGCGCATAACCGACCATGTTGCCGATATCGTGCGCCACGACATCGGCACGCGCGGCACCCAGCACGTCCATCACGCCGACGATATCATTTGCCTCGTTCGCCTTTTCGAACCCGGTGTCGGCCCGCGCGGACAGGCCCATGCCGCGCAGGTCGGGCACGATCACCGTGTGATCGCGGGCGAGATCGGTGGCGAGCGGCACCCACATGTCGCCGGTGTCGCCATAGCCGTGCAGCAGCACGACCGCCGGTCCCGAACCACCAATGCGGACATGCAGGGTGGTGCCGTTGGTCGCGATGTCCTGCTCGCGGAAGGTTGTGGGGAAATGCGGGCCGCTCTGCGCGAGCGCGGTGCTGCTCGCGAGGCTGATCAGGGATGCCGCGGCAAAGGCGAGGCGGCGAGGGGTGCAGTGCGTCGTCATCGTCTGTCTCCTCAAAGGGGCTCGATGCGCCCAAGCAAAGAGTAGACAGAATAGCGTGCTTTGATTAGCCGGATCGAAAGGCAAGAACCTTTGATGCCGAGGCAAAGATGGGCAGCTTTGATCGCGCGCGTGACTTGTCGGTATTTGCGGCCGTTGCCGCGACCGGCAGCTTCTCCGCCGCAGGGCGGCAACTCGCGCTGACGCCGTCCGGCGTCAGCCGCACGATCGACCGGATCGAGGCCCGGCTCGGGACTCGGCTGCTGTTGCGCACGACACGCGCGCTCACGTTGACGGCGGAGGGCAGGACCTATCTTGGCGGTGCGCGTCGCATCCTCGCCGATCTCGACGAGGTCGAGCAGGGGATCGCCGACCAGGGTGCGCCGCGGGGCCGGATCCGGGTGAGCGCCGCCGTGTCGCATGGGCGGGTGTGTATCGTGCCGCTGCTCAAGGCCTTTACGCGGGCGCATCCCTTGATCGTCGTCGATATCAATCTGAGTGACGAGAAGGTCGATGTCGCGCAGGGGCAGGCCGATGTCGCGGTGCGTTCGGGGCCCCTGCCCGACAGCGTGCTGATGGCGCGCCGCCTGGGCGATAACGGTCGCACCATCGTTGCCTCGCCCGAATATCTCGCCGAACGCGGAACGCCGCGCGCGCCGCAGGACCTCGCGCAGCACAATTGCCTAAATTTCAATTTCCGCCGCGCCGAACCGACCTGGCCGTTCCGCGTGGACGGTGAAACAAAGGCACTGACGGTGGACGGCTCGATCGAGGCCAATAGCGGCGAGACGCTGCTGCAACTGGCGCTGGATGGCGTCGGCATCGCGCGCGTCGGTAATTTCGGGATTGGCCGGGCGCTTGCGGACGGGCGGCTGGTGCCGTTGCTGGAACCGTTTAATCCCGGCGACCGGGAGGTATTCCACGCCGTTTTCGTGGGCGGCGCGAACATCCCAGCACGCATCCGGCTGTTCGTCGATTATCTGGCGGAGCATTATGGCGAGGTCACGGACCAGCAAATCTGAGATTGCAGGGCGAGACCCTGTTTGTTGCCCTCCTCCAAGGGATCGTACCCGCCCTGGCAAGCTTGCGCAGATCGGCCGCTGCAGAAAGATCGCGGACTTGATCATGGTCAGGTTTTCCAAGACCAAGGCGCAGCATTGTCACGCCGGACCTGAACCCAGATCGCCACGGAGACAGATCAACGTCAGCGAATAGATACCGATCATTGTCAGAAATTTACGCGCCCTTGGCGGGCGTCAGCGCAGGCTGGAAAATGATGGATTGGCGGAGACGGAGGGATTCGAACCCTCGGTACCAGTAAACCCGGTACGGCGGTTTAGCAAACCGCTGGTTTCAGCCACTCACCCACGTCTCCGGATCACGGCGAAGGCGGGCTATAGCCGCGCATGCGTTGCGGATCAACAGCGCGTTCGCATGTTACCTGGCCTAAATTCGACTCGGTTGGTCGCGCGCGCAGGCGTGGTTCATTGTCGCGACAGGCACGATGGCGTTACGGGGGCAGATTGAGGCGTGGGGAGAAGAACGATGCGAACAGGATGGCACAGCGTCCCGAAATGCGGGGTCGCGTTGGCACTGGCACTCGCCACCGCCTCCGCAGGCGTCGCGGGGCAAGTGCGCACGATCGATCCCAACCAGGCGATCGACGCCGATTTGCGCGGCCAGACCACCCCAGCGCCCGCCCAGCCGCAATATCCGAACCCCGTGCCGACCGCGCCCGATGCGCAACGCTACCCCGATGCCCCGCGCTACCCGGATGCGCCGCAGTCGAGCGCGCCGCTCCCCGGACCGGCATCGACGACGCCGACACCGGCAGACGGCACCACACGCGATGCGCGGGCGCAATCGGCGGCGCGCAACGGGGCCGACGCCGAATCCGCCGCCAGCCAGACCTTCCAGAAGCAGGAACTGCTCAACGCCGCCGAGGGCACCTTCGGCAAGGGTGCGGCTGGCCTGGCCGGCATCCTCGAGCGCACGCTGAAGGAGCAGGGCGAGCCCAACGCCTATATCGCCGGGCGCGAAGCGTCGGGCGCGGTGGTGGTCGGCCTGCGCTATGGCAAAGGCACGATGTTCCACAAGATCGAGGGGCAGCAGCCCGTCTATTGGACGGGGCCGTCGGTCGGCTTCGACCTGGGCGGGGATGCCAATAAGGTGTTCGTATTGGTCTATAATCTTTACGATTCGGAAGACCTGTACAAGCGCTTCCCGGCGGGCGAGGGGCGCGTTTATTTCGTCGGCGGGTTCGCCGCCACCTATTTGCGGCGCGGCAATATCGTGCTGATCCCGATCCGGCTGGGCGTCGGCTGGCGGCAGGGCGTGAACCTTGGCTATATGAAGTTCAGCCATACATCGAAGTGGTTCCCCTTCTGAGCCAGCGCTCCGCCAGCGCCGCACCGCGTGCCCGAGCGGTGCTGCGCGCGGTGCTGGCTGTGGCCTATCTCGCGGCGGGGGTGTTGCACGTTGCGGTGCCGGGGCCGTTTCTGTCGATCACGCCCGCCTTCGTGCCCTTTCCCAAGGCCGTGATCCTCGTGACCGGCCTGTGCGAGATCGCCGGGGCGGTGGGGCTGTACCTGCCGCGCTGGCGGTGGTGGGCGGGGGTGATGCTGGCGCTGTATGCGGTGTGCGTCTATCCCGCCAATGTGAAACATGCGGTGGATTATATCGAGCATGGCACCGGCGGATTGAGCCTGTGGTACCATGTCCCGCGTTTGCTGTTTCAGCCGGTGATCGTGTGGTGGGCGCTGTTCGCCGGCGGCGTGATCGACTGGCCCTTCAAGCGGCGGAGCAGCTTCCGATGAGCGACATGGACGACACCATCATCGACACCCCCGACGGCCCGATGACCTGGGCCGCGTGGAAGAAGAAGAACCCGGTGCAGATCCCCTCGCGCCGCACCAAGGGCAAGGATTTGCCGGTGAAGGTGAAGCGCTTCACCGAGAAGTGAGCGCGCCTGCCGCAGCGCGGAAGGTTAGTGTTAAACCGGTTCGGTTGACAGGCGTTGCTGTGTATCGGGATCTTTAATTCGACTCGGATCAAAGGTATGAGCTCGGAACTGGCGTGGTCAGTTTTGTGCGGTAGACTAGCGCTTCAGGACAAATAGTCCAATGTGTATACATGACTCACAACAGCCACCAATTTTCCGACGATTCTCCCAAAGCGAATCCTTGGCGCGACGATGCGCTTGGCTTCGCGAACTTCGCTGGTCGGCTTGCCGACGCGCTGGTCGCACAGGAAGCACCTTCGGGCTATGTTTTCGGGCTCCACGGCGATTGGGGATCGGGCAAATCTACGGTCCTAAATTTCGTGAGAAGCCATCTCGAAAAGTGGCGAGAGGAAGCGCGTGAGGATTTAGCGAACCTCCAGTGGTTCGACTTCGAACCGTGGATCGTTTCGGGCCACCAGGACCTCGCTTCTGCCTACTTCAAGGTGTTGTCGGAGAAGCTCGGAGATGCCGCCGAAAAGCGGGCCACAATCCGTCGTCTGACGAAAGGTGCAATCGATGTCGGCGGGGACAAGCTCATTGACGCCGCCGCAAAGCTTGGTTGGGTTATCGATCATACCGGTGGAGCGGCGTCCAAAGCCGGTGCCTCGATCGGTAAGATCGCGGTAAAAAAAGCTGCAGAAAAGTGGTTGTCCGAGCCTTCTCTGCAGAAGACCTACGGCGAACTCGTCGGGCGGCTAAAGAAGGCAGATCGGCGTTTCATCGTGTTCATCGACGATATCGACCGGTTGACCAACGAAGAAATTCGTTCGCTTATGCAGATGGTCAAGACCGTCGGTCGACTGCCGAACGTGACCTATGTCCTATCGTACGATCGACAGATCGTGTGGTCGGCGCTTGGCAGTTTGGCACCTACTGACGGTGCGCGGTCGGGTTATGCGGAGAAGATCGTCCAGCATGAACTAGAAGTGCCGATGCCGAGCCGGACCGGGATCATGCGCATGCTGGAACTGGGGCTGCCTACTCTACCTCCACGCCCGACGCTGGGGATTCGATGGATGGAAATGTTGCAGGCTGGACTGCACAGGTGGTTGCGGCACCCACGCGACGTCGTGCGCTTGTCCAATGCCATGCATTTCGCGTGGGCGGCTTTGAAGGACGAGATCGACGCCTATGATGTTCTATGTATGGAGGCACTGCGCCTGTTTGATCGCAAGGTATTCGACTGGATCCGCAACAATCGCACACTACTCCTTGGCGAGGGACTGAGTTATGCGATAGCAGCTAACGACGAAGCCTCCCTTGCTGCCGCCAATGCCTTGGGCGACATGCTGAGCGAGGGTGCCAGGGCAGATATCGTTCCGATGCTTCGCCTGCTCTTCCCGACCAAAACCGACCTGTTTGGAAACAGCAGACGAGCTTATTCGGCAGAGAATTGGACTGATGTCGTCGCGCGCCGAGGCGTCGCCACGAAGCCTGGCTACACTGCTTACTTCAGCCTATCGCCTTCCCCATATTCGATTCCGAAACTGTGGATCGAGCAAGCGGCGACACCTGGCCTGTCGCGCCAACAGCACCTTGAGCTGATCGACGCTGCGTTGGCCCTTCAGGATGAAGGCGGCATCAGCCTTGTCGGCGAGTATTTCCAGGAGGTTGGTCATCGCGTCCGGCTGCTCGACGCTTCCGACCTTACCACGCTTCTGGGTGCCTTGGTAGATCGGTGCGTTGCGGTGTCGTTTGCCAATGGGGAGATGGGAGCGTTCGGTCCCTCTTCCGCTCATTTTTATCTCATCACGCAAATCTTCGAGCGCCTTGGCCCGGGGGCCACAGCGGATGTGGTGGATGATATTTTTGCAAACTCTAACGATGTCGGGGCGTTGGCTGCGTTGTATGTCGATCTCGGTCGGTCGACTGGGGCTATCGCAATGGATGGAGGATCACGAAAGTATTTCATCCCAAGTGATCGACTTGCCGCGCTTGGGGAGGCGCTGCTGCCGCTCATCGAGGCTGCGAATGCGGCGGACATCTTAACGGATTTGCCCCACTATTACGAAGTGGCGCGGGCTTGGGCTCATCTCGGCAAGTTGAAAGAAGCGAGGGCATGGCTCGCGCGGGAAGCCCGTCGCAGCGGTCATACACTGGCGCGTCTTTCGCGGGGTTTGCTCGGCCGGTCAAATGATGGGTCGCGCATGGAATTTGGCCTATACAGGGATCCTGAGACGGATCTCTATGACGTCGAGGCGATCGCAGATGGTTGCGAGCGCTTTTCTAAATCGCCGGATCTGACCGAGGTTGAACGGGATAGGATTGAGGCGTTGCGCGTCGGGCTCGACGTGCTACGACGCAAGTCGCTTCCGCCGCCCTAGCGAAGACGAACGCGGCGGGAGAAAGGCCATGTTGCATCCAGTGGAGGGGTTGGATGTCGACAGCCTAACGCGGGATTTCATTACTCTACGCTTGCCCGATTTATCCACCCCCCTCACCCAAACTCCACCGCCTCGAACCGGATCGGCTCGCCGACCGCCGCGCCAGCCAGCGCGCCGTCCCACATCACGCGGTGGCCGCGGATGATGGTGCCGATCGGGCGGCCGGTGAGGTCCATGCCGGTAAAGGGCGACCAGCCGCAGCGCGAGGCGAGCCAGTCTTCGGTGATCGTCCAGCGCGCCTTCAAGTCCACCACCGAGAAATCGGCGTCATAGCCGACCGCGATGCGGCCCTTGCCGACGATGCCGAACACGCGCTGCGGCCCGGCGCTGGTGAGGTCGATCACGCGGGCGAGCGTGGTTCGCCCCTCCGCCACATGGTTGAGCATCAGCGGCAGCAGCGTCTGCACGCCGGGCATGCCGCTGGGCGAGCCGGGATAGGGCTTGGCCTTTTCCTCGAGCGTATGCGGGGCGTGGTCGGAGCCGAGAATGTCGGCGACGCCCTGGTCGACCCAATGCCACAGCCCGTCGCGATGCGCGCCCGAGCGGATCGGCGGGTTCATCTGTGCCAGTGTGCCGAGCCGGGAATACGCCTCCTCGCCCGCCAGCGTGAGGTGCTGCGGGGTCACCTCGCAGGTCACGATGTCCTTGTGCGCGCTCAGGAACTCCAGCTCGGCGGGGGTGGTGATGTGCAGCACATGGATGCGCCGCCGCGCCGCACGGGCGAGCGCGACGATGCGCTTGGTCGCGAGCAGCGCGCTTTCATCGTCGCGCCACACCGGGTGCGAGGACGGGTCGCCGGGCACGCGCTCGTCGGCGCGGGCGTTCATGCGGTCCTCATCCTCGGCATGGATGGCGACGCGGCGATGGCCCGAAGCGAGCACGGCGGCGAGCGAAGCGTCTTCCGAGACCAGCAAATCACCGGTCGAGGCACCCATGAAAATCTTGACGCCAGCGGTGCCGGGCATCCGCTCCAGCTCGGCGAGATCGGCGGCATTGTGGTTGGTCGCGCCGACATAGAAAGCGTGGTCGCACCACATCCGATGATGCGCGCGGGCGAGCTTGTCGGCAATCGCCTCGGCCGAATCGGTATTGGGCTTGGTGTTGGGCATTTCGAACACGGCGGTCACCCCGCCGAGCACCGCCGCGCGCGCGCCGGATTCGAGGTCTTCCTTATGGACGAGGCCGGGTTCGCGGAAGTGGACTTGCGTGTCGATGACGCCGGGCAGGATGTCGAGCCCGGTGCAGTCGATCGTCTCGCCCGCATCGCCGCTTACGCCGATCGCGGCGATTTTCCCTGCGATGACGCCGACGCTGGTCTGCACGGGGCCCGCGGGCAAATGGACGGTGCCGTTCTTCAGGAGGAGATCGAAAGTCACTGCACGCACTCCGTTCGGGCGGAATTTGTCGAAGCCCTGACCTTGATCCCCGCCCGACGGGGAAAGGCAGCCTGGCGGGAAGCGCCCTGCGCATGGGTGACAAAGAGTCGCGGGCTTCCTACCTGTTCGTCATGCCAGAAACCACCCTGACCGACCGAGCGCTCCTTCGCATCGCGGGCGATGACCCGCGCGGCTTCCTGCAAGGGCTTGTCACGCACGACATGGCGAGCGTGGTGCCGGGCGCGCCGCAATGGGGCGGGCTGCTGACGCCGCAGGGCAAGGCGCTGTTCGATTTCGTGCTGTGGGCTGAGGGTGACGCGATCCTGGTCGATTGCGAGGCGAGCGCGGCGGAGGCGCTGGCGCGGCGCTTGTCGATGTACCGGTTGCGGCGCGCGATCACGATCGAACGCACTGGCGGCGCGGTGCATTGGGCGCGCGAGGGTGGCGAGGGCGTGCCCGATCCGCGTCTGGCCGCGCTCGGGCGGCGCTGGATCGGCGATGCGGGGGCGGCGGCCGAGGGCTGGCTGGCGCACCGGCTGTCGCTGGGGGTGACCGAGGGGCTGGCTGAGCTTGGCAACGACCAGACGTTGTGGCTGGAATGCAATGCGCGCGAGCTGAACGGGGTGAGCTTCACCAAGGGCTGCTATGTCGGGCAGGAGAATACCGCGCGGATGCACCATCGCAGCAAGGTCAACCGGCGGCTGGTGGTCGCGCCGCTGGGCGAAGCCGGGGACCGCACGCGGGCGACGTATCCCGAGCTCGGGCTGATGGTGGAACTGCGCCGGGTGGAGGCGCTGGGCGATGCGCGGGTGCCCGACTGGATGGCGGCCGCGTTGGCGTAACGCAGCCGACGGTCCCCTATACCAAAGGGTGAGTCCGGATCGGGGCACGGCTCGCTATTTTCATGATCGATCGTCAGCTTTGACGGTGGCCCGCGCAGAAGGACGAAGCGATGGATAGGACAGCGCAAGCGAACCGCGCCGAACCGCGCGCGCTGTCGCACGGGCTCACGCTGACGATGGCGGTCGCGACCGGCATTGCCGTATCCAACATCTATTATAACCAGCCGATGCTCGGCATTATCGAGCGGGATTTGCCCGGCGCGTGGACCGGGCTGGTGCCGACCGCGACGCAATTGGGCTATGCGGCGGGGCTGTTCCTGCTCACGCCGCTGGGCGATCTGCTGGAGCGCAAGCGGCTGATCGTCGTGCAGTTCGTGGTGCTGGCGCTGGCGCTGGCACTGGCGGCGGTGGCCCCCAATGTCGCCTTGCTGCTGGTGGCGTCGCTGCTGGTCGGGGTGACGGCGACGGTCGCGCAGCAGATCGTGCCGTTCGCGGCGCATCTGTCCGATCCGGCCAAGCGCGGCGCGACGGTCGGCACGGTGATGGCTGGGCTGTTGTGCGGCATCCTGCTCAGCCGGACGCTCGCCGGGCTGGTGGCGACGCATGCCGGATGGCGCGCAATGTTCTGGCTGGGCGTGCCGCTGGCGCTGGGCGCGGGCGGGCTGATGGCGGCGCGGTTGCCGCGCAGCCTGCCCGAGACGACGATTGGTTATCCTGCGCTGATGGCGTCGCTGACCGGCCTGTGGCGCGAATTCGCCGAACTGCGGCTGGCCGCCGCGACGCAGGCTTTGTTGTTTGCGGCCTTCACCGCGTTCTGGACGATCTTGGCCCTGTATCTGCAGACGCCGCGCTTCGCGCTGGGGGCGGATGTCGCCGGGCTGTTCGGCATTGTCGGCGCGATCGGCATTCTCGCGGCACCGGTGGCGGGGCGTTTCGCCGACCGCTACGGGCCGCACCGCGTGATCGTGCTGGGGGCGGTGCTGACGCTGCTGTCCTGGCTGATTTTCGGGGCGTGGCTGTCGATCGCGGGGCTGATCGTCGGCGTGGTTCTGCTCGACTTTGCGGTGCAGAGCGCGCTCGTGTCGAACCAGCATCTGGTCTATGCGCTGCGGCCCGAAGCGCGGGCGCGGCTCAATACGATCTTCATGGGGGCGATGTTCCTGGGCGGGGCGGGCGGATCGGCGGCGGCGACGGCGGCGTGGAATGCCGGTGGCTGGAGCGCGGTATCGGGCCTGGGGATCGCGCTGTCGGCGGGGGCGGCGCTGCTCCAATTGCGCAGCATGATGCGGCGGCGCTGACCTTTGGCGGTGTGACCGCGCGGTTCGCGCGCACTCGCATGTTGCGTGTGCGAGCCGATTGTGGCCATGTCGCGCGCGACAAAGGGACCACTGAGTGATCGATAGCGCATCATCCATAGAGCGTTGCCCGGCACCAGGCCGGCCGCAGGGCGAAATGCCGGTGCGCGGTTTCTGATGGCGAGCGCGCCCGCCCCGTCGCTGCTCGACCCCGGCATCCACGCCGCGCGCTGGGTCGCCGAGTATCGCGCGCGGGCGGTCACCGGCGATGTGCTCACTGCCGATCCCGATCCGGCGTGGGTGGCGATGTTCGAGGAACTGGCGGCGGCGGCGGGCGACGATCTCGGCCTCGCGCGCGAACGCGTGCAGCGCCATGCCGAGGATATCGGCACGGGCTTCCGCATCATCGGCGAAAGCGAGGAACGGCCGTGGCCACTGTCGCCGGTGCCGCTGCTGATCGGCGCGGACGAATGGCGCACGATCGAGGCGGGGATCGTGCAACGCGCCGATCTGCTCGAAAGCGTGATCGCCGATCTGTACGGCGATGCATCGCTAGTCGCGCGTGGGCTGATCCCGGCGGCGCTGGTCGGGGGATCGCCCTTCTTCCTGCGACCGATGGCGGGCTTGGTGCCGTCGGGCGGGCATCATCTGCAGTTCATCGCGGTCGATCTCGGGCGCGGGCCGACCGGCGAATGGCGCGTGCTGGCCGATCATCTGCGCAGCCCCGCAGGCGCGGGCTATGCGCTGGAGAACCGGCTGGCGATCGCGCGGACGCTGGGCGGCTTGCAGGCGCGGCTGAACGTGCAGCGCCATGCGCCCTTCTTCGCGGCGTTTCGCGATGGGCTGGCGGCGGCGTGCCGCCGCGCGGAACCGCGCATCGGGCTGCTGACACCGGGGCGTTATAGCGCGAGCTATGCCGAGCAGGCGCATCTGGCGCGCTATCTCGGCTTCCTGCTGGTCGAGGGCGCGGATCTCGCTGCGCTGGAGGACAAACTCTATGTCCGCACGATTGGCGGGCTGAAGCGCGTCGATGCACTGTGGCACCGCGTCGACCCGCGTTTGCTCGATCCGTTGGCGTTCGATTCGCATTCGCGCATTGGCGTCGCCGGGCTGATCGATGCGGCGGCGGCGGGCAATGTCGTCATCGCCAATGTGCCGGGCGCGGGGGTGCTCGAATCGGCGGCGTTCGGCGCGTTCCTGCCGCGCCTGGCGACGCGGCTGTTTGGCGCGGACCTGATCCTGCCCAACATCGCGACCTGGTGGTGCGGGCAGGATGATGCGCGGGCGGCGGTGATCGAGGATCTCGACCAGATGTTGATCGGCCCGGCTTTTGGCGTGGCTCCGCTGGGGCTGGGCAGCGCGGTCGCGGTGCCGGGGGCGGAGATTGTCGGCGATGCACGCGTCGCGCTGCTCGATGACATGACGCGGCGGCCACAGGATTATGTCGGGCAGGAGATCGTCCGACTGTCGACCATGCCGGTGGTGACCGATGCCGGGCTGGCCGCGCGCCCTTTCACGCTGCGCGTCTTCGCGGCGCGCGGGGCGGATGGGCATTGGACCGTGCTGCCCGGGGGTTTCGCGCGCATCGCCGAACATCCCGATCCGCGCGCGTCGGTGATGGGGGAGGGCTGCTGGTCCGCCGATGTCGCGATTCATGGCGGTGAGGCGGTCGCGCCGGTCTCGCTCTTACCGCCCGCCGACACCATCCATGTGCGCCGCAACCCCGGCACCTTGCCGAGCCGCGTCGCCGACAATTTCTTCTGGCTCGGGCGCTATCTGGAACGCGGCGAGGCGTTGCTGGCGATCATCCGCGTGATGCTGGGCAATTCGATCGATGCCGATGCCGGGGCGGCACTCGCGCCCGAGACGGTCGGGCGGCTGGTCGGGCTGGCGGTCAATGTTGGGGCGGCACCGCACCCGCCGAGCTTGCGCCGCGCCGATCTCGCCGCCTTTGCGCGCACCGCGATGGAGGATGGCGACTGGCACAGCGTGCGCTCGATCAACCGGCTGGCGCGCGGCATCGGGCAGGGGTCGCGCGATCGGCTGGCGGCGGATGTCGTGCGGCTGCTCGATGCACCCTATCCGAGCAAGGGCGGGATGCTCGATCGCGCAGGCACGCTGCAGCGCCGCTATGCCGCTTTGTCGGGCCTGTCCGCCGAACATATGGGGCGCACCGCGGCGTGGCGCTTCCACGATCTCGGGCGCAGGCTGGAACGCGCGCTGACGGTGACGCGCGCGCTGCGCGTGTTCGGCATGGCGCAAGCGAGTGCCGACGATCTGTCGAGCCTGCTCGACCTTGCCGACAGCCAGATCAGCTACCGCCAGCGCTATCTGACCGGCATCGCACGTGTGCCGGTGGTCGATCTGGTGGCGCTCGATCCTGGCAATCCGCGCTCGCTCGCCTTCCAGATTTGCCGGATTTGCGAACATCTGGCGGCGCTGCCGGTGCTGGAGGATGACGGGATGGAAGAGCCGCAGCAGACGCAGGGCACGGTGCTGACCGCGATCGTGTCGACCGCGACCGCCGCCGGGCTCGACGCCGACGTGCTGGGCGATGTCGAACGGCGGCTGTTCCAATTGTCCGAGGCGATTGCGCGGCGGTATTTCCTGCAAGGGGCCGAGCCGCTGCGCGCAGCGGGGATGGTGCTGGCGTGAGCCGCAGCGCGGCTTGGAGCGCCTCGCGCCAAGACTCGCGCCAGGCCGGCCGGCGTCGCGCAGGCGACGTCCGACGACGCGGGATTTACTCCCGCGTCCGCGCTAGCGGCAATGCCGTCCATCCCTCATGCCAACCCACCCCCAGCCCCTCCCTTCCAGGGAGGGGAGGCAGAAGATGATCTACGACATCCGCCACATCACGCGCTTCGATTACGGGGCGAATGTGAAATTCGCGCGCTGCAATTTGCGGCTGAAGCCGATCCATTGGTCTGGGCAGGATTTGCTCGACTATCGACTCACCATTTCGCCGTCGGGGCGCGTCTCGCCCGCGCGCGCCGAGGCAGGGCTCGCCAATGTGATGCGGATGGTGGTCGATGCGCCGGTACGGCATCTGACGATCGAAAGCGTGTCGCGGATCAAGGTGGATCGCCCGGTGCCGATGCCGTCCAACGGCTCGCCACCCTTGCGCGAAATCGCCGCCGCCGCGCGCGCCAGCCGTGATCCGTCGCCCGCCGGCCCGGCCAATTATATTTTCCCCTCGCCGCTGATCCCGCTGGATCGCGACATTGCCGATTGGTGCGCGCAGGATCTCCACCCCGATCGCCCCGCGCTCGACGCCGCCATTGGCCTTGCGCAGCGCATCCAGCACGATTTCGCGTTCGATCCGCAGGCGACGTTGGTCGATACGTCGCCGCATGAGGCGTTCATGAAGCGCGGCGGTGTGTGCCAGGATTTCGCGCAGATCATGATTACCGGCCTGCGCGCCGCCGGACTGCCCGCCGCTTATGCCTCGGGCTATATCCGCACGATCCCGCCACCCGGGCAGGCGCGGCTGGTGGGGGCCGATGCGACGCACGCCTGGGTGCTGCTGTGGTGCGGGGCCGAACTGGGCTGGGTCGGCGTCGATCCGACCAACGGCATCTGGATGGCGGGCGACCATATCGTGATGGCGATTGGCCGCGATTATGGCGAGATCGCGCCGATCGACGGCGTCGTACTCGGCTCCAGCGCGCAGAAAATGGACGTCAGCGTCGATGTGGCACCGCTAATCTAGGCTACGGCGTTTGCACTCGCTCCCGCGATACCCCAAATAGATCGCACCTAAGACCATATCAGCACACCGGGGACATTCGTGGCCGATCCATATGCAACGCTGGGCGTCGCGCGCACCGCGACCGATGCGGAGATCAAGAAAGCATATCGCAAGCTCGCGAAAGAGCTGCATCCTGATCGCAACAAGGACAACCCGAAGGCGACCGATCGCTTCGGCCAGGTGACGCAGGCCTATGATCTGTTGCTCGACAAGGACAAGCGCGCGCGCTTCGATCGCGGGGAGATAGACGGCGATGGCAATCCGGCGTCGCCCTTTGGGTTCGGTGCGGGCGGCGGCAATACCGGCGGGTTCCGCCCCGGCCCGGGTGGTGCCGGCTTCCAGGCCGACGGCCCCGATCTGAGCGACATTTTCGAGAACATGTTCGCAGGCAGCAGCGGGCGCGGCGGCTTTGCCGGGGGCTTTGGCGGTTTTGGGCGGCGCGAACAGCCCAAGGGCGCAAACGTGCTGTACAAGCTCGACGTGCCGTTCGTTGACGCGGTGGCGGCCAAGCCGCAGCGCATTACGCTGGCCGACAATAAGACGATCGACCTGAAATTGCCTGCGGGTCTTGAGAGCGGCGCGCAAATGCGGCTGGCCGGCAAAGGGCAGGTTGGACCGGGCGGCAATGGCGACGGCATCGTCACCATCACCGTGCTGCCGCATCGCTTCTTCGAACGCGTCGGCGACGATGTCCGGCTCGATTTGCCGATCAGCCTGTCGGAAGCGGTGCTGGGGGCGAGCGTGCGCGTGCCGACCGCCGAGGGCGCGGTGATGCTGACGATCCCCAAGGGATCGAATTCGGGCAAGGTGCTGCGGTTGCGCGGGCGCGGGTTCCACCGCAAGGATGGCACGCGTGGCGATCAGTTGGTGACGCTGATGGTCGATCTGCCGGTCGATGACGATGCGCTGATCGAGTTTGTCGAGGGCTGGAAAGACAAGGACTTGCGGAACCCGCGCGGCGGAATGGGCGTCTGACCCGTTCCAGGAGACCGACCGCGTGAGCCATATTTCCCCCGTATCCCCCGAAGAGCGCGAAGCGCAACGAGCGGCGGGGGGCAGTGCTGTGCCGGTCGGCCGGACGTACCTGGAGCGGCTGGCCAGGCGGGCCTGGCAAGTGTTGCAGCGGGTGTTGATCGGGGTGTTTTCCGACGGCTTCATTCACGCCGGTAACCTGGCCTATCTGGCGCTGCTGACGGTGTTTCCGTTCTTCATCCTGGCGGCGGCGATCGCCTCGCTGATCGGGCAGAGCGCGGAGACGCAGCGCGCGGTCGCCTCCTTCCTTCACGTCCTGCCGCCCAATGTCAGCGAGTTGCTCGCCAAGCCGATCGCGGATGTGCTGGTCGCGCGGACGGGCTCGCTTCTGTGGCTGGGCGCGATTGTCGGGCTGTGGTCGGTCGGGAGTTTCGTCGAGACGATCCGTGACATTTTCCGCCGCGCCTATGGCGTGAAGATGAGCCGACCGTTCTGGCATTACCGGCTGAGTTCGATGCTGGTCATTATCGTGTCGGTGGTCGTCGCCTTGCTGTCCTTCCTGGTGCAGGGCGTGCTGACGGCGGCAGAGCGCTTCATTTACGACGTGCTGCCGGTCGCGCGCGATGTGGCGGGCTGGGTCGGCGTGTCGCGCGCGGTGCCGGGGGTGGTGATGTTCATCGCGCTCTACATGCTGTTCTTTTCGGTCACGCCGGCCAAATATCGCCTGAGCAAATGCCCGAAATGGCCGGGCGCGCTGTTCACCAGCGCGTGGTGGGTGACGATCACGGCGTTGCTACCGGTGATCCTGTCGCGCCTCAGCAGCTACAGCCTGACCTATGGCAGCCTGGCGGGGGTGATCGTGGCGCTGTTGTTCTTCTTTCTGGTGGGGCTTGGCATCGTCGTCGGGGCGCATTTGAATGCGGCACTGGCGGAACCCCCCGAACCGGGAGTAGAGAGCGCTCACGGAATCAAGGAGTTTATACCGGCGTGATGGAATTGATGGCAGGCAAACGCGGGCTGATCATGGGCCTCGCCAACGATCGCTCGCTCGCCTGGGGCATTGCCAAGAAGCTCAGCGAAGCGGGGGCAGAGCTTGCCTTCAGCTATCAGGGCGAGGCGATGGAGAAGCGCGTGCGGCCGCTGGCCGAGCAGCTTGGCGTGGCACGATTGTTCGATTGCGACGTGTCGGACATGACGGCGCTGGACGCGACCTTCGCCGAACTCGCGAAGGAATGGCCGACGATCGACTTCGTCGTCCATGCGATCGGCTTTTCGGACAAGAACGAGCTGCGCGGCGGCTATGTCGATACCACGCTCGACAATTTCCTGATGACGATGAACATCTCGGTCTATTCGTTCGTCGCGGTGGCACAGCGGGCCTCGAAGATGATGCCCAATGGCGGATCGCTGCTGACGCTCAGCTACTATGGCGCGGAAAAGGTCATCCCGCATTACAACGTCATGGGCGTGGCCAAGGCGGCGCTGGAGACGAGCGTGCAATATCTCGCGGTCGACCTCGGGCGCGACAATATCCGCGTTAACGCGATCTCGGCCGGGCCGATCAAGACGCTGGCGGCCTCGGGGATTGGCGATTTCCGCCTGATCCTGAAGTGGAACGAGTTGAACTCGCCACTCAAGCGCAACGTGACGATCGAGGATGTCGGCGGGGCCGGCCTGTATCTGCTGAGCGACCTGTCGAGCGGTGTGACTGGCGAGACGCACCATGTCGATGCGGGCTATCATGTGATCGGCATGAAGGCCGAAGACGCGCCGGATATCGCGCTGGCGTAATGCACCCTCTCCCAACGGGAGAGGGAAGGGGCCCGCGCCGCAGGCGTGGGAAGGGTGAGGGCGACAGCCATGATTGATCTAGCAGGCGTGGGTGTATCACCCTCACCCTCCCATGCTGCGCATGGGCCCCTCCCTCTCCCGTTGGGAGAGGGAAAGTGAGCGTCAACACATTCGGCCATCTCTTCCGCTTCACCACCTGGGGCGAATCGCACGGTCCGGCGATCGGCGCGGTGGTCGATGGGTGCCCGCCGGGGATCGCTTTGTCCGAAGCCGATGTGCAGCCGTGGCTCGACCAGCGTCGCCCCGGCACCTCGCGCTTCACCACGCAGCGGCAGGAGCCCGATCAGGTCCGCATCCTGTCGGGCGTGTTCGAGGGGCGCACGACCGGCACGCCGATCAGCCTGATGATCGAGAATGTCGATCAACGCTCCAAGGACTATTCGGAGGTCGCCAAGGCGTATCGCCCCGGCCATGCCGATTATGCCTATGACGCCAAATATGGCTTTCGCGATTATCGCGGCGGCGGGCGGTCCTCGGCGCGCGAGACCGCGTCGCGCGTGGCGGCGGGTGCGGTGGCGCGGCTGGTGATCCCCGAGGTGAGTATCACCGCCTGGGTCGAGGCGATTGGTGGCGACGCGATCGACCCCGCCAATTTCGATGCCGCCGAGATTGGCCGCAACCCATTCTTCTGCCCCGATCCGCACGCCGCTGCACGCTGGGAAGGGCTGGTCGATGCTGCGCGCAAGGCAGGCTCCTCGCTTGGCGCGGTGGTGGCCTGTGCGGCGACGGGCGTGCCGGCGGGCTGGGGCGCGCCGCTTTATGCTAAGCTCGATGCCGAACTGGCGGCGGCGTGCATGGGCATCAATGCGGTGAAGGGCGTCGAGATTGGCGATGGATTTGCCGCGGCGCGCTTGCGCGGTGAGGATAATGCCGATGCGATGCGCCCCGGCACCGATGGCCCGCAGTTCCTCGCCAACCATGCCGGGGGCATTGCTGGGGGGATTGCGACGGGGCAGCCGATCACGCTGCGCGTCGCGTTCAAGCCGACCAGTTCGATCCTCACCCCGGTCGAGACGATCGACCGCAATGGGACCGCCACCGAAATCATGACCAGAGGACGGCATGACCCGTGCGTTGGTATTCGCGGTGTGCCGGTGGTGGAGGCGATGGTTGCGTTAGTATTGGCGGATCACAAACTGCTGCATCGCGGACAATGCGGCTAAAGCAGGCCAGTCGTGGTCTCTGCGCGATAAAAGGAGCGACCGATCGATCGGCGACGCGTTGTTAGGTTCGACCCATTTGGTGGTCACTGATTTAAAGGACCAGAACCAATGCGTATTGCAACTTTGACCGGTATTGCGGCTTTGACCCTTTCGACTGCGGCGTTTGCGCAAACCACAACGCCCGCACCAGGCGCGCCGACCAGCACGGTGCCTACGACGCCATCGACGACGCCCGGTACCCCCGCGCCGACCACGACCACACCGGCGACCCCGGCTGCGGATCCGGCCACCACTCCGGCGGACCCGATGGCCGGTCCGACTACGACCACGCCGGATTCGACGATGACGACGCAGACGCCAACTGATCCGGCGACGCCGACGACGAAGAAGTCGAAAAAGCGCCCGATGTAATCAATCGCTGTAGTGCGGTTTCGGATCCCGGCCTTGCGCAAGCGAGGCCGGGATTTTTTGTGCCTGATGCTTTTGCGTGAACGCGGCTTTCCCCGTACAGGCCCCGCCGACCATGACCATTTCCTTGCCGTCCGCGATCGGACTCGACTTTGGGACCACCAATTCGGTGGTCGCCCTCGCCCAGCAGCCGGGCGCGGCCGACATGCTGCTGTTCGACGGGCCAGCTGCGCCCGGCGCGGTGTTCCGCTCGGCCTTGTGCCTGTGGGAGGAAGAGGGCGAGCCGCAGGGTTTGGCGAGCGAAGCGGGGCCATGGGCGATTGCGGAATATCTCGCCTTTCCGCAGGGCAGCCGCTTCCTGCAATCGTTCAAGTCGGTCGCCGCCAATGCGAGCTTCGAATATGCCAGCGTGTTCGAGCGGCGGTTCCGCTTTGAGGATCTGGGGCGTTTGTTCCTCGGCAAGATGTCGGGCCGCGCGCGCGGCGCGCTGAACGGCAAGACGTCGCGGCTGGTGGTCGGGCGTCCGGTGAAATTCGCCGGAAGTCGCCCGGACGAGGCGCTGGCGCGGACGCGTTATGATGCGATGTTCGGCCACCTCGCCGACGAAATCCATTATGTGTATGAGCCGATCGGCGCGGCGTTCAGCTATGCCTCGCGCATCACCGACCCCGCTACGATCCTGGTGGCGGATTTCGGTGGCGGCACCAGCGATTTTTCGGTGGTGCGGATCGATGTTCCGGGCGCGGCGCGGCGCTGCACGCCGCTTGGCCATGCCGGGGTCGGCATTGCCGGGGACCGCTTCGATTTCCGTATTGTCGATCATCTCGTCATGCCGCTGCTGGGCAAGGGCGGGTCGTATCGCTCGTTCGACAAGGTGCTCGATATTCCCGGCGGGTATTTCACCGATTTTGCCGACTGGTCGCGCCTCGCGCTGATGCGCAACCGCCGGACGATGGCCGAACTCGACAAATTGCGCCGCGTCGCGCTCGATCCAGAAGCGATCGGGCGGATGATCGCGATCATCGATCAGGAATTGGGCTATCAACTGTACGATGCGGTCGGTGCGTTGAAGCGCGCCTTGTCGCAGAGCGATGTGGCCGAGTTCCGCTTTGCGGGCGCGGGGCTGTCGATCGCGGCGGAGGTGCGGCGCGACGCGTTCGAGGCGTGGATCGCCCCCGACATCGCGCAGATGGAGCAAGCGGTCGACCAGGCGCTGGCCCGCGCCGAAACCGACGCGAGCGCCATCGACCGTGTGTTCCTGACCGGCGGCACCTCGCTCACCCCGCGCGTGCGACGGCTGTTCGTCGAACGTTTTGGGGACGAGCGCATCGCCGCCGGTGGTGAACTCACCTCGATCGCGCACGGCCTGGCGCTGATCGGCCAGCAGGACGATATCGCCGCCTGGGCGGCGTGACCGTCAGCGCTTGACCGTAAACGCTCCGATCCCGGCCAGCGCTATCGATCCCGTCGGCAGCGCGGGCGCGTCGAACGCCAGGCGCAGGAACCGCGCCTGGCGTGGGTGGTCGAAGGTCAGACGCTGCGTGGCGAGCGCATAAGCGATATTGGCGAGCTCGCCGCTGCCTGCGGCTTCCCACTGCGTGCCATCCAGGCTGGTCTCGCAGCGATAGTCGCGCGGCGGGGACACATCCTTGGCGATGGTGCGCGAGGGCGAGATGCTCACCCCGGCGAGCGGCACCACCTGTCCTATGTCGATCGTGACGCTGACGGGCGCTCCCGGCGTCGGGGCTGGGGTGGTCCAGCGCGTCGCAGCATCGTCATCGAGCAAGGCCTCGGCACCCGGCGTGGTGGCGGCGACAATGTGCCAGCCTTTGGTCGACAGGATCGTCGGGTCGCTCGACCGCGCCGGTGCAACCGCGACGGGTTGAACCTGACGGAACAAGGCGATCTCGCTGATTGCCGGGCAAGCGGGAGCCTCCAGGATGCGCAGCCGCACGCGGCGCGCAGTGATGGGCGCAGGCAAGCGGATGATGCGTTGTGCGCCAATGCACTCATGCTCGGCGAGCGTCTTCCATACGCCGCCTACCTCTGCATCGACCGCGAAGCGCGTTACGCGCACGCCGAGCGGCAGATATTCGCGGATGCGGATCAGATCGAAGTGGCGGCCGGGCGGCAGATCGAGCGTCAGCGACGGTGTGTGGTCGGCATCGGGCGTCGACCAATAGGTCTCGCGATTGCCGTCGAGCACGCGCGCGGCGCTGAACGCGGCGGCACGCTCCGCGCTGGCGTGGGCGACCGCGCCCTTGGCGAGATCATGGGCATAGGTCGCGGCTTGCGCATCGCCGAAGGAGCGCAGCACCGCGACATCGGTGTCGGCCAGCCGACCGCGCCGGTCGGGTGGCAGATTGAGGTTGAGGTTGGTGCCACGCCCGACCGATTCATCGAACAGCTTGAGCAGGCGCTCGGGCGTCTTGACCTTGGCGTCCTCATCGGCGTGGTAGAACCAGCCGGGGCGGATCGACACGTCGGTTTCGGCGGGCCACCATAAGGGGGCACCCCGCACGCCGCTATTGCCCTCCGACTGGACATAGGGGTGGTTGGGCATGGTCGGCCAGCACGGGTCTCCCGCCACGCCATCTTCATTGCCGACCCAGCGGATCTCGGCACCGAGCGGATCGAAGGTGCAGGCCATTGGCTGATATTTGTGAACCAGCGCGATCGTGGTCGGCCAGTCGTAATAAGCCGGGGCGTCGATCTTCCGGGTCTCGCGTGCGCCGCCATAATAGCCGTCGCCGCCATTGGCTCCGTCGAACCAGAATTCGAACAGTTCGCCATAGCGCGTGCAAAGCTCGACGATCTGCTTGCGGAAATAGTCGACATAGGCCGGGCGGCCATAGTCCGGGTGATGCCGGTCCCATGGCGACAGATAGAGGCCGAAGGCGAGGCCGGCGCGGCGCGTTGCCGCAGCCATTTCGCCGACGATATCGCCCTTGCCGTTCTTGTACGGCGTATTGCGGATGCAGCGTTCGGTCAGCAGCGTCGGCCACAGGCAGAAGCCGTCATGATGCTTGGCGGTGAGGATGATGCCGGTCATGCCCCCGGCCTTGGCCGCCGCTACGATCTGGTCGGCCGAGAAATCGGCCGGGTTGAACAGCGCCGGGTCCTCATCGCCATAGCCCCATTCCTTGTCGGTGAAGGTGTTGATGGAGAAATGGACGAAGGCATATTGCTGGCGCGTGTGCCAGACGAGCTGGCGCGGCGCGGGGGTGGCCCCCCAGGGCTGCGGCGCGCCGCTTGGTGCCTTATTGGCCAAAGCGGGCGTGGCGAGCGTCGGCAAAGCGGTGGCCGCAAGGCCGGAGGCGATTACGCCGCGACGCGAAGGATGGGTCATCGGGGAGGCTCCGGGAAATCAGGCCGTATGGCCGAAAGAGGGGGGACGATCGGCGCGCGCCGCACCGAAATTGGGGTTGGGCGTGGCCGACATGGTAAAGCGCAGCGTGCCGCCGCTGCTGAGCGTGCGGTGGTCGATCCAGCTCTTGGTCCATGGCTGGCCGTTCCACGAAACTGCCGTGACATAAGGCGTGTCGGCGCGATTGCCGGGGGCCTCGATCGTCAGCGTGCGGCCGGTGCCGACGCGCACCGTTGCGCGTTCGAACAAAGGCGAGCCGAACACATAGGCCGCCTCGACCGGATCGACCGGATAGAAGCCGAGCGCGGAAAAGACGAACCACGCGCTCATCTGGCCGCAATCATCATTGCCGATGATGCCATCGGGCGCGTTGCGGTACATTTCGGTGCAGAGCCGCCGTACCATCGCCTGCGTTTTCCACGGCTGGCCGACATAGGCATAGAGATAGGCGGCGTGCTGGTCGGGTTCGTTGCCGTGCGCATATTGGCCGACCAGCCCGGAAATGTCGGGCGGGGCATTGTCGGGCAGCGTCGAGGGTGCAGAGAAGAAGGCGTCGAGCTTTGCGGCGAACGCGGCATCGCCGCCGACATGCCCGATCCGGCCATAAATATCGTGCTGGTTGAGGAAGGTCGCCTGCCAGCCATTGGCCTCGGTATAATCGCGCCACCACGGCTTTGGCATATGGCCGAGCTGGACCGGGTCATAGGGTGTCCACCATGTGCCATCGGCGAAGCGCGGGCGGGCGAAGCCGGTGTCGCGGTCGATAACGTTGCGCCAATGGCCCGATCGCTTGAGCAGGCGCGCCGCGTCCGCCTCGGCCCCCGCCGCACGGGCGAGGTGTGACGAGGCCCAATCGTCATAGGCATATTCCTGCGTCCGGCTGACGCTTTCGAACACTTGGTCGGCCGGGACATAGCCGAGCTTGTCATAGGCTTCGCGGGCCAGGCTATTGTCCTGTTCGGGGGCCTTGAAATCGAAGCTGCGCTTGGCGATGGCGGGCCAGGCGGCGGCATAATCGGCAGGAATGCCCTTGGCCTGCGCCTCGGCGATGGGCACGACGCCGTGCCAGCCGATCATCGTGCCGGTTTCCTTGCCCTGCAGCGGCCACACCAACGGGCCGTAGGGCGATTGCTGGGTTTGGCGGATCAGATCGTCGATCAGGCTCTTGGTGCGTGCGGGCGCGATCAGCGTCAGCAGCGGGTGTAGCGCGCGATAAGTGTCCCACAGCGAATAGGTGCTGTAGGCGGCGCCGCCCGGCGGCACGGTGTGGATTTGCCCGTCCAGTCCGACATAGCGGCCATCGACATCCGAGAAGAGCGTGGGGGCAAGCTGCGCGTGATAGAGCGCCGAGGCCATGATCGTGCGCTGGTCGGCGCTGCCGCCTTCGACTTGCACCACGCCGAGCGCCTCCGCCCAACGCTGGCGGGCGGCGCGAAGCGTGCGGTCGAAATCCCAACGCGGGGCTTCTGCGGCAAGGTTGGCGCGCGCGCCCGCGACATCGACACCCGAAATGCCACAGCGCAGCAGAATCGGCGCGGCACCTGCGTCGTTCCAGTGCAGCGCCATTTTCAGGCGCTTGCCGGAGATGTGCGTGGTGCGGGCGGGTTGCTCGGCATCGCCATCGCCATAGAAGGTGACACGATCGGGCTGCCGCGAGCATTGCAGCGCGAAGTGGATGCGCCGCCCCTTGGCCCAGCGGAACACGCGGCGGCTGCCGGTGATGGTGCCGTCAGCGTCGATCGCGAGGCTCGCCTCATCGACCAAGGGCGCATGGTCCGACGTGTCGAGGATCAGATGCGACAGGTCGATCAGCACATGGCCCGGCCCTTTCGGGTAGCTATAGCGGTGCCAGCCGGTGCGATCGGTCGTGGTCAGTTCGGCGCGCACCCCCGATTCGAGCGTGACGCGATAGGAGCCGGGCTCGGCGATCTCGTTGGAATAGCGCTGGCGATAGCCCGCATCGGGATTGTCGAGTGGCCCGGGGGTGAGCTTGACCGGTCCGGTGGTCGGCACGACCAGCACGTCGAGCATGTCGCCGATCCCGGTGCCCGACAGATGCGTGTGGCTGAAGCCCATGATCGAGCCGTCGCCATGGTGATAGCCCGAACAGGTCGCCCAGCGCTCGACATCGGTATCGGGGCCGAGCTGGACCATGCCGAAGGGAAGCGATGGCCCGGGATAGGTATGGCCGTCGCCGCCGGTGCCGACGAACAGATTGGGGGCGGTCGCAGGGGCGCGGGCGTCGAGCCGCCATGGCAGCGCGCTGGCGAACAATGCGAGGGTGGAGCTGCTGAGCAGGGTACGGCGGTCGATGGTCACAGGGTACCTTCCAGCAAAGCGGGTCGGGTATTGGCGAGGCGGACGATCAGTTCGCCGAACAGGCCGTTGGCCCAGGCGAACCATGGCCGGGTGAATTTGGTGGAATCGTCCTGATCGAAGGTTTCGTGGATGAAGCCGGTGTCGGCATCGGTATCGCGCAGCGTTTTCAGGCAGGCGCGGATCACCGCAGGGTCCTCGCTCGACAGCGCACGGACGATCAGCGACATCGGCCAGATCTGGCGCAATCCGGCATGCGGGCCGCCAATGCCTTCGCCGGCTTTTCCCTTGAAGAAATAGGGGTTGTCCGGCCCCCAGGCGGCGGCCTGGGTGCGCTGCCACAGCGGATCGGTCTGGGCGACGCAGCCGAGATAGGCGAGGCCGGAGAGCGAGGGGACGTTGGCATCGTCCATGAAAATCGCATTGCCGAAGCCGTCGACCTCATAGGCCCACACTTCGCGCCCGTCGCGCAGCCGCATCCGGCCATGCTCGAGCAGCGCCTGCTCGATCTCGGCGGCAAGTGCGGTGGCGTCCTGCGCCAAGGCCGCATCGCCGCGCGCGCCCTGCGCCACCACCGCCAGCTCACGCAAAGCGCTGACCGCGAACAGATTGGCGGGGATGAGATACGGGTAGAGGCAAGCATCGTCCGAGGGGCGGAAGCCGCAATGGATGAGGCCGACGGGGCGCGACGGATTGCCATAGCCGTCGAGCGGCTGGGTTTCGGTATTGCGATCGGAGTCGCGCAGGAAGCGGTAGGGGCCGGGGCCATGCTTGCGCTGCTGTTCGCGGAAGGTGGCGATGCTGAGCCGCGCCGCCGCCGCCCAGCGCGCGTCGAACGGGGCGGGGTCGCGCGTCGCCTGCCAATAGCCGTGCGCCAGCCGCATCGGATAGCAGAGCGAGTCGATCTCCCATTTGCGCTCGGCGACCCCGGGCTTCATCTCGGTCTTGTCGTCCTTCGCCCAGCCGAGATTGGTTCGGGCCGACGGATCTTCCATGAAGGCGTTGGCATAAGGGTCGATCAGGATCGAGCGCGCCTGTCGCGCGATCAGGCCGTGAAACAGCGTGCGCAAAACGGGATCGTCGCGCACGAGATGGAGATAGGGCGCGAGCTGCGCCGAGGAATCGCGCAGCCACAGGCAGGGGATGTCTCCGGTGATGACGAACGCATCGGGCGCGCCGTCGACCGTGCTCATCCGCACCGTGGTGTCCAGCGTGTTGGGATAGCAATTGGCGAACATCCAGCGCAGCTTGGGGTCGCCGATCTTGGCCGAGACGCGCGCGATCTCGCGCTCGACCGCGCGGCTGGTGAACAGCCGTTCCTTGACTGGCGGGCGCTTGCTGGGGAGCGGCGCTGCGGCGAGCGCGGGGGAGGCGACGAGCGCGGCCCCCGCCGCACTGCCGAGGAGGGTTTCACGCCTGGTCAGGATCATTTGTGCAATTCCTGCCGGGTACCGGTAATGGTCAGGTCGATCCAACTACCGGGCGCGCTGCCCGGCTGGCCGCCGCCGACGAACAGGCGGTAAGCGCCGGGCTCGACCGCGCGCGTACCGTCGCGCGCGACCAGGCTGAGGCTGCGCGGATCGAGCGTGAAGCTGGCATCGCCCGCCTTGCCGCGCGCGATCGCCAGCCGCTGGAAGCCCACCAACTGGCGCTGGAGCACCGGGGTAGTGAAGCCAGCCCCCTTGGCGGCAGGCGGGACCAGATAGGCTTGTACCACCTCCTCACCGTCGCGCGTGCCGACATTGGCGACGCGCACGCGCACCGTTGCGCTTTGCCCGGCGGCGACGCTGATCGCTTTGGTCGGGGCGGTATAAGCGAAGCGCGTGTAGCTGAGGCCATGGCCGAAGCCCCACACCGGCGTGCCGGTGAAGTAGCGATAGGTGCGCTCCTTCATGCCGTAATCGACAAAGGCAGGCAGGTCGGCGGTGTGGGCGTAGAAGGTGACGGGCAAGCGCCCCGAGGGGTTGTTGCGCCCGGCCAGTGTCTCGGCGATCGCGGTGCCGCCGGATTCGCCGGGATACCAGGCAGCGAGGATCGCGTCGGCATCGGTGGGATCGAGCGCGACGGCGCTGCCGCTGGTCAGCACCAGCACCAGCGGCTTGCCGGTCGCCTTGAGCGCGGCGATCAGGCGTTGCTGGGCGTGCGGCAGCGCGATGTCGGTGCGGTCACCGCCGACAAAGCCTGGCACGCTGACCGAGAGCGCTTCACCCTCCAGATCGGGCGAGAGGCCGACCGAGACGACCACTACGTCGGCGGCCTTGGCGGCGGCCACGGCCTCGGCGATCAGCGGCTCGGCGGGGGGCAGCCACAAGAGCCGCACGCCTTCATCGTCGCTGACATGGTCGAGTTCGAGCTTGAACGGCACGGCGTGGCCGTCGCTGTCGAACGCGACTTCGATCCGGCCCTTCTGGATCTCGCCGGTCGCGACTTGCTTGCCGTCGATCCACAGCCGCGCGGCATCGTGCGCCTTGCAATATTTCCAGCAGGCGGGTGCGTCGATGACGAGGCGGTAGGCACCGGGGCCGGGCGGGACCAGTTCGCCGGTCCAGCGCGCGCTCCATTGCGCCCCCAGACCGGGGGCGGGGACGGCCCGGTTGAGGTCATGGTCGATATGGCGCTCGCGCCGGGTGACGACGGGTTTCCCTGCGACGCGGGGGGCTGCGAAATATTCGGCCTGGAGGCCGGGCGCGCCGTTCCAGCGCAAGGCGGTTTCGGGAACAAGCACCGCCGCACCATCGGCGAGCAGCGAGCCTTGCGCATAAAGGACGTTTTCCGCGCCGAATTGCTGGCGCAGGCCCTCGAGCGGAGTCACCGGCGAGATCGCGGTGCCGTGATAATTGCCCTGCAATACGCCAATGTCGTCGGCATCGGCGCCGATCAGCGCGATGCGCGTACCGATCTTCAGCGGCAGCCGATCGCCCTCATTCTTGAGCAGCACGATGGCCTTGCGCGCTGCTTCCAGCGCGACGGCGTGGTGTTCGGGCGTGCCGATGTCCCTGGGCGAAATGCGCGCCCAGGGGCTGGTCGCACCAAAAGCGATGCCGAGTGCCTTGCGCGCGGCCATCGCGCGGTCGAACGCGGTGTCGATGTCCTGACTGGTGACCAGGCCGCGCTGGAGCGCTTCGGGCAGCGCTGCATAGGTGTTGCCGCAATTGAGATCGGTCCCGCCCTTGAGCGAGGCCGCCGCCGCGCCCGCCGCATCCAGCCGGTAATGGTGGAACAAATGGACATTGGCGACGGCGTCGCAATCCGACACGGTGAAGCCGGTAAAGCCCCAGTCGTGGCGCAGCCGATCGACCATCAGCGGCGCATTGGCGCAGGCGGGGACGCCGTGGATGGAGTTATAGGCGCACATCAGCGACTGCGCCTTGCCCTCGGTCACCGCCAGACGGAAGGCGGGGAGGTAGGTCGCTTCCAAGTCTTGTGGCGAGGGGTCGACATCGAAGCCGTCGCGTCCCGCTTCGGGGCCGCTATGCACCACGAAATGCTTGGGCGTGGCGATGACCTTGGGGTGCTTCGGGTCTGGCCCCTGCAGGCCGGTGATGAAGGCGACACCGAGATGGCCGGTGAGATAGGGATCCTCGCCATAGGTCTCTTGCCCGCGGCCCCAGCGCGGATCGCGGAAGATGTTGATGTTGGGCGACCAGATCGTCAGCCCTTGATAGATTTTGCGATCGGCCGCGACCGGTTGCGCGTTGAACTTGGCGCGGGCTTCGGTCGCGACGACATCGCCGATGCGGTTGAGCAACGGCGCGTCCCACGTCGCGGCCATGCCGATCGCCTGCGGGAACACGGTGGCATAGCCATTGCGCGCGAGGCCGTGCAGGCCTTCATTCCACCAGTCATACGCCGGCAGCCCGGCGGCGGGATCGGCGGGCGCGCTGCTTTGCAGCTGGGCCGCCTTTTGCGCGGTGGTCAGCGTTTCGGGGGCGGGAGCGACTTGCGCGGCCTCGGCGGCGAGCAACATCCAGATCATCGACGGGATCCCAGCGAACGGAGGGTGAGGGCGGCGGCCAGCGCCGTGGGCGACGCCGTGGACGTCACGGTGACGGTGCGGCTTTCGCCCGGCAATAGGTCAAAGCCGTCATCGGAGGGATGCGCGCCGATTTGGCCGAAATCGAGCATCACTGCGCGGGCGAGCGCGGTGCTGTGGAGGGTGACGCTCTTGCCACTCCACGTCGCGGTCAGGCCGGGATCGGGATAGTGCATCGTCTTGGGCACGCCGCGCTCGATGATGGCGCGGCTGACCACGGCATCGCCGACCAGCAATTCGGCGACGGCATAGCTGCTGGCGGCATCGGCCCCGGCGAACAGCGTCGCATCGTCGAGTTTGGCGACATCGGTCGCGGACAAAGCGGGCATGCTTGCCGCCGCGCCCTGTTCGCCAAGCGGCTTGCCCGCCATGTCGAACGCGCGGACGCGCCAGCGCGCCGCGATCGGCGTGACCGCATCCGACACCAAGGCGATGCGCGTTGCCGCGTCCTTATGTTCGGCGACGATCACTTGCGGCGCGAAGAAGCGGCGCGCGGCATAATGGAGCAGCTTCCAGCGGCCGTCATAATCGACGCTCGACCAGGAGATGGACGGCCATACGTCGTTGAGCTGCCAATAGAGCGACCCCATCGTCACCGGGCGACAGGAGCGGTGGTGGAGCGCTGCGAGCGCGATCGCCTCGGCCTGGTTGACCTGGCTGAGATAGACGAAGTCGGCAATGTCCTTGGGCTCGCCCAGCCGGTTGCGAATATACATCAACAGGCGTTCATTGCCCTCACCGGCCAGGAACTTCTGGTGCGCTTTCAACACCGGGCTGTCGGGCGTGAGCGGGCCATTCCCGGCAAAGGCGCGCACCGTCGCCATTTCGGGCATCGCCTGGAAGCCGTATTCGGACATGAAGCGCGGGCACGCGTCGAGATAGCGCTCGACCGGCTTGGAGCCCGACCACACATCCCAGAAATGGCGGTCGCCCGCCGCATCGGTATCGACCGGACCTTCATAATCGGTCGAGGGCGAGCCTGGCCAATAGGGCGTGCCGGGCGAGCGCGTCAGCACCGCATCGCGCAGCACGCGATCGAACAGCACCGCCATGCCAGCGCCGATGCGTTCCTGCTCATCGGCACCGATCGCCTTTTTGAAGGCCTTGCGGTCACCCCAATTCTCCCAGCCCGACAGCACTTCATTGCCGCCCGACCAGAGAACGATCGAGGGATGGTTGCCGAGCCGCTCGACCTGTTGCTCGGCCTCGATCCGCACATTCTCGCGATAGGTGGCATCGGGCGGGGTGATGGCACCGCCGAACATAAAGTCCTGCCACACCATCAATCCGAGTTCGTCGGCTTGATCGTAAAACGCATCGTCGAGATAGTAACCGCCGCCCCAGATGCGCAGCATGTTCATATTGGCGTCGCGCGCGGCGGTGAGCAGCGGGCGCAGCGATGCGGGGGTGACGCGCGCCGGGAAGCTGTCGAACGGGATGACGTTCGCGCCCTTGGCGAAGATCGGGATGCCGTTGACGCGAAAGCCGATCGCGCCGCCGCCACGGATCAATTCGACCGTGCGCAGGCCGATGCGGCGCTCGGCAGTGTCGGTCGCTTCGCCATTCTGATTGAGCGTTGCGGCGACGCGGTAGAGCGGCTGCGTGCCATAGCCGACTGGCTGCCAGCGCTGCGGGTTGGCGACGGTGATCGGCACCGACACGGCGTTGCTGCCGGCGGCGAGTGTCACTTGCTGCACGACCTGCTGCTGCGATCCGTCGGGCGCGGTCAGCGTGAGGCGGACATTGGCAACGGTCTCGCGATCGGCCTGGATAACGGCCTTGGCGGAGAGGCGCGCCTCGCGATCGTTGAGCGCATCCTGATCGATGCGCAGCGTGTCGATCCGCGCACTGTCCCACGCCTCCAGCCGCACCGGACGCCACGGGCCGACGTTGAGGATGCGCGGACCCCAATCCCAGCCATAATGGTATTTGGGCTTGCGGATATAAGGCGAGGTCTGGCGGCCCTTGGGCTCATCGCCATAAGCGGAATCATATTCGCCGGGCAGCGACGCCTTTTGTGCCAGCACCATCGGTTGCAGCGTTTTGATCGGCGCGGCGAAGGTGATGAGGATCTCGTTCGCGCCCGCTTTGAGCAGCGGCTTGGCCGCGATCCGCCAGCGGCGGTGGGCATTGTCGGCGGTAAGCGCGAGCTGCCCGTTGATCGCCACGGTGGCGAAGGTGTCGAGCCCGTCGAACACCAGATCGAGATGATCGCGCGCGAGCATCGCGGGTGTTACCTGCAGCGTCCGGCGATAGTGCCAGTCGGTGCGCCCGACCCACTGGATCGCGGCTTCGTTGGTGGCAAGGAACGGATCGGGCACGCGGTGGCGCGCGATCAGATCCTGCTGAATGCTGCCCGGCACATGCGCCGGGAACCAGCGCGTCTGTTCCTTATGCGCGATGGTGGCAGCGCTGTCCGATGGCGCGATCCGCGCCTGCCAGCCATCGTTGAGGCTGAGGGTGGTGCGCGGTGCGGCGGCAAGCGGCGCTGCCGCGCCCGCGAGCAGTGCGGCGAGGATCGCGCGGCGCAGCGTCCTGCGCATCACCGGCGCTCGGTCAGTTGGACCGACGCCACGGCATAATAAGGCTCGGCGACGGGCGAGGTGAACTGGAAGCACAAGTCACGGTTCCCGGTCAGCTGCGGCAAGGTGCCCTTGAACGTCATCTTGGTCGGCGATGCGGCGGGATCGGGGAGCGGGAAGGTCGCGACCACGACGGGTTTGGGGGCATCCTTGTCGGGCGCGCCCTTGCGGCCTGCCTGGCATCCGGCGAGCACGACCAGTTCGCCATGCGCGGTGACGCTATAGGGCTCGCGCACGGCCGATGCCTCATGCGCCAGGCCGTAATGGCGCGCCAGGCGCGCGACCTCGATCGTGAAACCCCCGGCCACGTCCAGCGGGGCCGCCGGATAGGCGCTGCACGTATCGAACAGGTTGACGTTGAAAGCGGGGCCGTTGCTTTCGGCATCCGCAGTCAGCGGCACGCGCAGCCCCAGCGCGCCGCGCGGACAGGAGACGAGATCGGAGGCATTGCGATACAACAGCGCGCTGCGGCTCGTCGCGAAATCGCGGATGCGCGCGGTGGCGATGCCGTCTGTGTCAAAGGCGGCGGCCTTGATCGTCGCGCCCGGGACGAGGCTGAGGGGTGCTGCATAAACGGGCGAGCGTGCGGTCGGCGTAGTGCCGTCCAGCGTATAGCGGATCGTGCCGACCGGGACTTGCGTAGCGAGCGCAACGGTCACTTTATTTGCCCGCAGCGCATCGCCGCGCGCGCCTTGCAGGGCGTAGGTTACCGCAAAGGCGCTATCGGCCACCTCAATCCCACCGCGCCGCCAGCGCGCCGCCTGCGGGGCCAGCCGCGCCGCGAAGCTCGTGAAATCGCGCGGCGCGTTCGACCAGGTGTTCTCGGCGAGCGCCGCCGCGCGCGGGAAGATCGCGTGTTGGATTTGATAGGGCGTGACGAGATATTCGCTCCACGCATTGACCTGCGCGCCCAGCACATGTTTCGCGCGGGCCCCATCGATGCCCTTGGGCAGCGGATCATAGGCATAGACATCCGCCAACGTCTGGATGGACAAGCGGCCGGGCGGTTCGTCACGCTGGTCGCTTTGCAGGCTGTCGACGTACAGCGTCGGGGCTGGGGTCAGCACGACATCGTGTCCGGCATTGGCGGCATCGACCGCGCCCTTTTCGCCACGCCACGACATGACCGAAGCCGAGGGCGGCAGCCCGCCTTCGAGGATTTCGTCCCAGCCGATCAGGCGGCGGCCCTTGCTGGCGAGATAGCGGCCGAATTCGTCGATCAGCCAGCTTTGCAGCGCATTTTCGGTCTTGAGGCCGAGCTTGGCCATCTGCGCCTGGACTTCGGGCGAGCGTTCCCACTGATCCTTGACCGCTTCGTCGCCACCGAGATGGATGAAGCTGCCGGGGAACACCGCCATCACTTCATCGAGCACATTCTCGACAAAGCTAACGCCCTTGGGGCCGGGGTTGAGCAGATAGGGATTGACCCCCCAATCGTGCGACACCACCGGACGATCCCCGAACACGCCGATCTCAGGATAGGCCGCGACCAGCGCCTGCGCATGGCCGGGCAGATCGATTTCGGGGACAATGGTGATGCCGCGCTCGGCGGCATAGCGGACCAGATCCCGCAGTTCGGCCTGGGTGTAGAAACCGCCGACGCGCGTCGCCGGGGCGGGGCCGCCGGTGCTTGGCGGCGCGCGGAACGCACCCAGTTCGGTCAGCTTGGGATAGCGTTTCACTTCGAAGCGCCAGCCCTGATCGTCGGTCAAATGGAGATGCAGCACGTTGAGCTTCACCGCGACCATCTGGTCGACGATTTGGTAGAGCGAGGGCAATGGCTGAAAATGCCGCGCAACATCGACCATCACGCCGCGCCAGGCAAAGCGCGGCGCGTCACGGATATCGACGCCGGGGACGGTGACGGGTTTGCCGAACGCCTGATCGGGGCTGAGCAATTGCGCCAGCGTCATCGCGCCATAGACGAAACCGCCGCGCGCCGAAGCCGCGATCCGGATGCCGCTGGCATCGGCGGTCAGGCGATACGCCTCCGCGCCGACAATCGCGGGGTCGCGCACGAAGCGGACCACCGCTCCGGTGCTGGTGGTGCGCAGCGTCAGCCCGCGCGTGTTGCCGACTTGCGCGATCAGCAGGCGCGCGGCGGCTTCGGCTTCGGCGTCGCCGCTGGGTACGGCAACGCCCGCGCCATTGGCGATGGTGATGCTGTCGGCGGTGCGCGTGATCGTGGCGGGAAGCGGGAGCAAGGGGAGGGGCGCTGGCGTGGTTTGTGCCGTCGCCGATGCGGTGATCAGCAGCGAGGACAGCATTCCGAGCGTAGCACCGCACCGCCGAAAATTGCGCTCCGCGGTGCCGCGCTGCTTGCTTTGCATCATAAAATCTCCCTGCCGCCGCTCTGGCGTATCTTTGGCTCGAAGTGTAACCAATATAAGTCCACTTGCAAGCGGACGGGATAACGGTTTTTGATATAAAACGGCGGTATCGACCGGTGCGGCATGCGTGCAGAGCATACCAATATGAAATCGCAACAATCCCGATTGCTCACCTGCCACGCTTTGATTAGGCTGGCCGCTCACACAGCGACGCACGTACGGGACGGGGGCGTTCTACGGCGCGGCGAAAGGGATGGGCATTGGCGTTTTCGCAACAAATCGGACAGTTTCGCGAAGGCAATCCGGCACCGCTCTACCTGCAGCTCCAGCATCTCATCCGCGAGGCTATCGCGCACGATGTGCTGGCGCAAGACGATGCGATTCCCGCCGAGCGCGACCTGGCGGTCGAATATGATATTTCGCGCATCACCGTGCGCAAGGCGATTGGTGGGCTGGTCGAGGAAGGGTTGCTGACGCGGCGGCGCGGTGCGGGCACCTTCGTCACCGGGCGCGTGGAAAAGAGCTTTTCCAAGCTGTCGTCCTTTTCCGAAGACATGGCGGCGCGCGGCAAGACCGCGTCGAGCAGCTGGATCAGCCGGGCAGCGGGGACGGTCGACCCCGATGAAGCGATGTCGCTGGGCCTGTCGCCGGGGACGCCGGTCTATCGCTTTCACCGCATCCGCTATGCCGATGACCAACCGATGGCGCTCGAATTCTCGACCATCGCCGGTTACTGCCTGCCCGGCATCGGCGCGGTCGAGGACTCGCTCTATACCGCGCTCGACAAGGCAGGCAGCCGCCCGGTGCGCGCGCTGCAGCGGTTGCGCGCGGTGCCGTTCGGGCCCGAACATGCCAAGATGCTGGGCGTCAGCGCGGGGCATCCGGGCTTGCTGATCGAGCGCCGTGGCTTCCTGAAGGATGGCCGCGCGGCGGAATTCACCCGGTCTTATTATCGCGGTGACGCCTACGACTTCGTCGCCGAACTGTCCGACCTGTAGCCGCGTTCGCGCGCCGACCTTTCCTCCCCGGAGTGTTGCCATGAACCGTCGCCAGCTTCTGCTCGCCAGCGCGGGCGCTAGTGCCCTGCGCGCCGTTCCGGCCGTCGCCGTCGCCGCCGTCGCCGCGCCGCCAACGGCCGACGGCTTTCCGATGCCGCGCCCCGAAACCAGCCTGCCGCCAAGGCCCGTCCGGCAGGACCCGGCGCGGACGCTGCTCGAGCTTGGCTGGCGTTTTCACGAAGGCGATATCGCAGCACCCGCACCGGCGGGCCACGCCGAGACCTATCTTTCCGCCATGGCGGGGAATGCGATTGGTGCGGCGGCGGTGCTGTATGACGATAGCGACTGGGCGGCAGTGCGCGTGCCGCATGATTGGGCAGCGGCGCAGCCCTTCGTCGAGAGCGCGAACATCTCGCAAGGCTATCGACCGCGCGGGATTGGCTGGTATCGTCGCACACTGCTGCTCGACCCCGCCGATCGCGGCAAGACGATCGAGCTGCATTTTGACGGCATCGCCACCAATGCGACGATCTGGGTGAATGGCAGCGTCGTCGCGCATAGCTGGTCGGGTTATGCCAGCGTTTATGCCGACATCACGCCGTTCGCCACCTTTGGCGACGAGCCGAACGTGATCGCGATCCGGGTCGATGCCAGTGCGTGGGAGGGCTGGTGGTATGAAGGGGCGGGGCTGTATCGCCACGCCTGGCTGGTGCGCCGCGCGCCGGTCGCGATCATCAGCGACGGCGTCTATTGCGATCCGCGCCGCGATGCGGCGGGCCGCTGGCAGGTGCCCGTGGTGGCGACGCTGGCCAATAGCGGGCGCGCCGCAGCGACGGTGACGGTCGAGGCGACCCTGTTCGATCCTGAAGGCCACGCGGTCCAGCGCGCGAGCGTCGCGGCGACGGTGCCGGTGCTGGAGCAGGCCGATGCCACGCTGACGCTCGACATTGGCGAGGCGCGGTTGTGGTCGGTGGAAACGCCGACGCTCTACACGCTGCGGGTGCAGGTGCTGCGCGACGGGGGCGTGGTGGACGTGCGGCAGATTCCGATCGGTTTCCGCACGATCCGGTTCGATGCTGAGCGCGGGCTTTTCCTCAACGATCGGTCGGTGAAGATCAAAGGCGTGTGTCTCCATCAGGATCACGCCGGGGTCGGCACCGCCATGCCCGATGCCTTGCTCTATTGGCGGCTGCAACGGCTGAAGGCGATGGGCTGCAATGCGGTGCGCATGTCGTCCAACGCGCCGACCGCCGAACTGCTCGACTATTGCGACCGCATCGGGTTGCTGGTGATGGACGAGAACCGCCATTTCAACCCGTCGCCCGACTATCTGGCCCAGCTCGAATGGCTGGTGCGGCGCGACCGCAACCACCCCAGCGTGATCATCTGGACGCTGTGGAACGAGGAACCGCTGAAATCGACGCCGCAGGGTGTCGAAATGACGCGGCGGATGGTGGCGGCGCTGAAGCAGCTGGACGATGCGCGGCCCGTGACCGTCGCGATGAATGGCGCGTTCAACGATCCGGTCAACACCTCGACCGAAGTCGATGTGACCGGGTTCAATTATTATCAGGACCAATATGACGTCTATCATCGGCTGGTCCCGACCAAGCCGATCATCAGCACCGAGGACACCAGCGCGTATCAGACGCGCGGCGCGTTCGAGAGCGACCCGAAGGCGCATATTGCGACGTCCTATGACCGCGAAGCGGCGGGCTGGGGGGCACCGCATGGGCCGAGCTGGAAGATGATCGCCGATCGGCCGTTCGTGGCTGGCGGGTTCGTATGGACCGGCTTCGATTATCATGGCGAGCCGACGCCCTATGAGTGGCCGACGATCTCGAGCTTCTTCGGCATTCTGGACCTGTGCGGTTTCCCCAAGACCGCCTTTGGCTTGCGCAGCGCGCAGTGGATCGACGATGCGCCGGTCCTGAGCCTCGCGCCGCATTGGACGTGGCCGGGGCGCGAGGGGCAAACCATCGATGTCGTGGTGATGAGCAATGCCGAACAGGTGACGCTCAGCCTGAACGGGCGCGAGCTGGGCACGCAATCGGTCGACCGGTTCTTGGGGAACAGTTGGAAAGTGCCCTATGCGCCGGGCCGGATCGAGGTGGTCGCACGGCGCGGCGGTCGGATCGTCGCGCGCGCGGCGCAGGAGACGGCGGGGCGACCGGTTGCGTTGCGCCTGACGCCGGCCCGCAGCGTGATGGCGGGCGATGGCGAGGATGTGCAGCCGGTGACGGTCGATGCGGTCGATGCAAAGGGGCGGCACGTGCCGACCGCCAATCTGCCGGTGCGCTTCACGGTCGCTGGCGCGGCGATCATCGGGCTCGGCAATGGCGACCCCAACAGCCATGAGCCCGAACAATCGCCGCCCGACCATGGCGCGCGCTCGCTGTTCAATGGTCTCGCCCAAGTGATCGTGCACGCCGAGACCGGGCGTGGGCGGATCGTGATGACGGCGCAGGCGGACGGCCTTGCCCCGGCGCGGCTGACGATCGACCGGCTGGCGATCGATCCGCCCGGCCAGGTTCCTGCGATCGCGCCGCAGCAGCGCATTGCGCAATGGCGGCGCTCGGCGGCGTTCGACGCGCGGCCTTCGCCCGATCTCGCGCCGAGCGACGGCGACAATAATAGCTGGGCGTTCGTGCGCAGCGGCACGCCGACGCCGGTCGAGCGCGGCGGACGCTGGCGCGTTTATCGCGCCGCGATCACGCCGTGGCGCGCGGTGGCGGCGGGCGGCGGGATGCTGCGCTTCGCCGCGATCGGCGGGCGTGCGGAACTGTGGGTCGATGGCAAGCGCCTCGCGGACAAGGCCGATGGCGCGGCAGGGCCGTTGACCGCGCAGGTGCCCGCCGGGGCGGGTGCGCGGCGGATCGTGCTGCTGATCGAGGCGGATGCAGGCGCGGAGTCGGGCGTTTTGGGGCCGGTTACGCTGTCGGCGGGGTAGGGTTCCCTTCCCCCGTTCGTTTCGAGCGAAGTCGAGAAACAGGCAACGGGCGCTGCGCGGGGTTTCTCGATTACGCTCGAAACGAACGGGTGGGGGGAGAGGCTTGCCCCCAGAGGCTCAGGCGGCGGTCAGCCGCCCGAGCGTGGCTTCGTCGCCGAGCAGATGCAGCAGCCCCGGGGCGGGGCGTGCGACTGCGTGCAGGTTGAGCGCGTCGAGCGCCGCCTGGTCGGCCTTGGCCGAATCGCGCAGCATGACCCGCAGCCGCCCGAAGTAGCGAGCGCTGTCGGCGATATTGTCCGCGCCGCCCAGCGCTGCGAGCAAAGGCGCGGTGAGGGTCAGTTTGGGCTCCGCGGTCGGCGCGGCGGCAGCCGGTGCAGCCACAATGCCGCCGCCGAGCGCCAGCGCATCGCGGATTTCGACCGAGACGACATCGGCGATCGGCCCTAGCACCACTTGCAGCGCGGTCGCCGAGGGGCGGATGATGCCGCGCGCGCCGAGCGCCTTGAGCGCGGCGTCATCGACCAGCGCCTGATCGCGCACCACCAGCCGCAGCCGCGTCGTGCAGGCGCCGACGGTGGTGAGATTGCCCCCGCCGCCAAGCGCCTGCGCAAAGGCCGCACCGCGCCCGCCTGCGACGACTGGGGAGGATGTCGCAGGGGTGTCGCTGAGCGGCTCGCGGCCGGGGGTCGGCAAGTCCATCCGTTTGATGAAGAAACGGAAGATGCCGTAATAGAGCAGGAAATAGACCGCGCCGACCGGCAGCAGCAGCAGCGGGCGCGTCGCCTTGCCGTAGTTCAGCACGTAATCGAACAGCCCGGCCGAGAAGCCGAAGCCGAGCTTGACGCCGAGCAGGTCCATCAGCGCCATCGACAGGCCGGTCAGCACGGCATGGATGCCGAACAGAACGGGGGCGAGGAACATGAAGCTGAATTCGATCGGCTCGGTCACCCCGGTCAAGGCCGAGGTGAGCGCGAGGCTGAACAACATGCCGCCGACCGCCTTGCGCCGATCGGGCGCGGCGGCGTGGTACATGGCGAGGCAGGCGGCGGGCAGGCCGAACATCATCACCGGGAAGAACCCGGCCATGAAGCTTCCGGCGCTCGGGTCGCCCGCGAAGAAGCGGCGCAGATCGCCGGTGGTGCCGTGCCAGTCGCCGACCACGAACCAGGCGACGTTGTTGAGGATATGGTGCAGCCCCGTCACCAGCAGCAGCCGGTTGAGCAGGCCGAACACGAACAGCCCCGGCGCGCCCGCGCTGGTGGCGGCGGTGCTGAGCGCATCGATGCCATTGCTGATCGACTGGAAGCCAAGCCCGACGACAAGCGCGAGCGCGAGCCCGGCCAGCCCGCTGACGATCGGCACGAAGCGGCGGCCGCCGAAGAAGGCGAGATATTCGGGCAGTTTGATCGCCGAGAAGCGATTGTAGAACAGGCCGCCGACCAGCCCCGACAGGATCCCGATCGGCACGTCGAGCCGCGCCATGACCTTGGCTTTCCATGCCGCTGTGGCGAGGTCGACCGACGGGCCGGTAAAGCCTGCAATGGCTTCGGGGGGGACGGTCAGCAGCGTCTTGCCCGCCTCGGTCGTCACCAGGAAGCAGGTGACGCCCGCCAGACATGCCGCACCATTGCCATCGCGCGCAAAGCCGGTTGCGACGCCGATCGCGAACAGCAGGCCGAGATGGTCGAAGATCGCTTGCCCCGCCGCGCCGATAAAGGGCAGGCCGCCGGGGATGAGATCGGGCTGGCCGAGCCGCATCAGCAGGCCGGCGATTGGTAGCACCGCGATCGGCAGCATCAGCGCGCGGCCAAGCGGCTGGAGCGCCCCCAGGATCGATTTCATGCCGACATCTCCTTGGTCGCGAAGCTTCGGGCGAGGGCGCGTACCTCGGCGGCGGAGGCGCAGGCGAGCGCGGCGGCGGCATGATCGCGGCAGGCCGCGAGCGTGACGTCCGACACCAGCGCCTTGATCGTCGGCACCATCACCGGCGCGGTCGACAATTCGGTGACGCCGAGCCCGAGCAGGATCGGCACAGCGAGCGGATCGGAGGCGAGGCCGCCGCACACGCCGGTCCAGCGGCCATGCGCGGCACCGCCGCGACAGGTCTCGCCGATCAGGCGCAGCACGGCGGGGTGGAGGCCGTCGAGCGCGCTTGCGACTGCCGGATTGGCGCGGTCCATCGCCAGCGTATATTGCGTCAGGTCATTGGTGCCGATCGACAGGAAATCTGCCTCGCGCCCCAGCAGATCGGCGGTGACGGCGGCGGCGGGGGTTTCGACCATGATGCCGAGCTGCACCGGCGTGGTGATGCCGAGCTCGGCGCACAGCCGGTCGAGCAGCGTGCGCACCCGGCGCAGTTCCTCGATCTGGGCGACCATCGGCAGCATGATCTTGCATTGGCCGGTGGGCTGTACCGCGAGGATCGCGCGCAGCTGCTCTTCGAGCAAGGCGGGGTGCGCCAAGCCGACGCGGATACCGCGTAAGCCCAGCGCCGGATTTTCCTCGCCCGCGATCGGCAGATAGGGGGCGGGCTTGTCGCCGCCAATGTCGAGCAGGCGCACGATCAGCGGGCGACCCTCGAGCGCATCGGCGATTGCCTGATATTCGGACGCCTGTTCGGCGACCGACGGCGCGGTGTCGCGGTCTAGGAACAGGAATTCGGTGCGCAGCAGTCCGCACCCCTCGGCACCATTGGCGATAGCGGGGGCCGCTTCGGCGGCGGAACCGAGATTGGCGACGACTTCGATGCGGGTCCCGTCCGCCGTGTGGCAGGGTGTGCCCGCCCGCGCGAGCGCGCTTGCGCGGCGCGCGGCGGCCTTGGCTTGCGCGGCTTCGGCTTCGGCCAGCTGCGTGGCGGAGGGGGCGGTGTGGAGCAGGCCGTTGCTCGCATCGAGAATGACGCGGGTGTCGTCGGGGATATCCAGCACGTCGGGACCGATCGCGACCAATGCGGGCAAGCCCATGGAGGCAGCGAGGATCGCGACATGCGAGGTCGGCCCGCCCTTGGCGATGCACAGACCGGCCAGGCCCTCGGCCGAGCCGATCAGATCGGACGGCATCAGATCCTCGGCGATCAGGATCGTGCCGACGGGATAGATCTGCGCGGTTTCGGCACCGCCCAACAGGCGGGCGAGCAACTGGCGTTCCAGGTCGCGCAGATCGTCGGCGCGTTCGGCCAGGTGTGGGTCGCCACCGGCGCGCAGTGCATCGGCCTGCGGGCGGATCGCGGCGCGCCAGGCGTGGCCAGCACTTTCGCCGCGCGCGATACCGGTGTGGGTCGTGTCGATCAAAGCGGGGTCGCCGAGCAACGCGGCGTGCGCCTCCAGAATGGCACGTGCCGGGCCGTGGGCGGCGGCGGCCTGCCGGGTCATGTCGGCGATGAGCGCGGCATGGGCGGTGGTGAAGGCGGCCTGCTCGGCGGCAATGCCGCGCCCCAGCAGCGGAACTTCTGGGTCAATGGCGCGGTGATGCCGTACTGGCCCGATCGCGAGGCCCGGCGCTGCGGTCACGCCCGCAAGCGCGCCCTCGGGCACATCAGCGCGGCGCACGGCGGCGGGCGGCGGCGCGGCAGGCGCGGGCGCTTCGTCCATGCCGCCGGAGATCAGCGCGACCAGCGCATCGAGCGCGGCGGTGCCGTCGCTGCCCTGCGCGGCCAGCGTGATCGTATCGCCATGCCCAATGCCCAGCGCGAGCAGCCCGGTCGGGCTGAGCGCTGACGCAGTGCGCGCGCCCTTGCCGAGCGTGATCGAGGCACTGAAGGCGCGTGCGCAGGCGGCAATGCGGGCGGCCGGGCGGGCGTGGATGCCGTGGGCCAGATCGATGCGCAGCGTGCGCTCTTCGCGCGGTATATCGCTGCGGTCGGTTTGCTCGGTCGCCGACGGGGCGATCGCCCGCACCGTCATCAGCGGCGCACCGACCGCGATCGGCCCGATCGCCGCGCGATCGCTCAGCGCATAGCCTTCGCCTTCCACCAGAAGAATCGGCGTGATCACGGCTGCGGCTTCGCGCACCAGCAAATCGAGATCGAAGTCGATCAGGGCGTCGCCCGTAGCGACTCGGTCCCCGGCGCGCACATGTGGGGTGAAGCCGCGCCCGCCCAGCCCGACCGTGTCGATGCCGAGGTGGATCAGGATTTGCGCGCCGTTATCGGCTTCGATCGTCAGCGCATGGCCGGTCGATTGCACGCTGACGATGCGCCCGTCGCACGGCGCGTACAGGCAAGTGCCGGTTGGATCGATCGCCAGCCCGTCGCCCAGCATCCGCCCGGCGAACACGGCGTCGGGAACATCGTCCAGCGCAGTGACCCAGCCTTGTAACGGTGCGGACAGCACGATCGACGCCATGGTTTCTCCTCAAACGGGGCAGGGACGCGCAAAGCGCGAAGGGTCAGGCAGGGACGGGCTCGGACCGGGCCGTCGCCGCAACGTCTCCGCCAATGATGGTCGCGATTGGGTGGAATGCGGCGTCGAGCTGCACCCAGTCCGCGCGCTTGCCCGGCGTGATCGCACCGCGATCCCGCGACAGGCCGAGGAAGGCGGCCGGATGGGTTGCCGCCATCGCCGCCGCGCGCTCGGGCGTGATGCCGAGCCGGGTAATGGTGTTGCGCACCGCGCGTGCCATGTCGAGATCCGACCCGGCGAGCGTACCGTCCGCCCCGATGCAGCGGCCACCCTCGACATGGATCGGGCGGCCTTGCAGCAGGAAGGTGGTCTCGGCGGTGTTGACGCACGGCATCGCGTCGGTGACCAGCATCATGCGATCCGCCGGGCGCGCGCGCAGCGCGATGCGCAGCGCGGCATCGTCGACATGGAAGCCATCGACGATCAGCCCGCAGTACACCGACTGGTTGTCCAGCGCGGCACCAACCGCGCCGGGCGCGCGCTGAATGAGCGGCGACATGGCGTTGAACAGATGGGTGACCCCCGTCACGCCGGCGGCGAAGCCTGCCGTCGCTTCGGCATAGGTCGCATTGCTATGGCCAAGGCTGACCAGCACGTCGGCGCGCGCGAGCGCGGCAATGCGATCGAGCGGCACCAGTTCGGGCGCGATCGTGACCATCACGCGACCACGGCGCGGCCGCATCAGCAACGCCATCAGCGTATCGTCGAGCGTGACGAAGCGCGCGGCATCGTGAATGCCCTTGCGCGCAACGTTGATGACTGGCCCCTCGATATGCACGCCGACTACACCCGGCACGCCGGCCGCAATCGCCGCGTCGGTTGCCTCCAGCGCCTGGCCGATGACCGTTGCCGAATCGCTGATCAGCGTCGGCAGGAAGGCGGTGGTGCCATAAGGCCGGTGCGCCGCACCGATCGCGGCAATCCCGTCGACGGTCGGTTCGTCGTTGAACAGCATGCCGCCGCCGCCATTGACCTGGGTATCGATGAAGCCGGGCATCAGCCATCCACCGTCAAGATCGATCGCCCCGGCGCTGGCGCGCTCCATGATCGCGACGATGACGCCGCCCTCGACGTCGATCGTCGCAGCGGACAGGATTCCGCGCGGCGTGACGATATTGCCGTTTACGAAAGCATAAGACGTCATAGCGTGCGGGTAACCTTGCTGAGATGGCTCGGCGCATCGGGATTGTACCCGCGCGCGCGCGAAAGCGCATCGGCCATGCGATAGAAGCTCTGGATCATCAGAATCGGCTCGATTGCGGGGTCGGCGGTAAGCGCGGGCGGGTCACCCGCCCCATCGACACGTGCGTCGGCCAGGCTGACACGCGCACCGCGCGCGGCAAAGTCCGCCGCAACCGCGCGGACGTCGTCGCCAATCACGTCGGAGGTGGCGAAGGCGATGATTGGAAAGCCGCTGCCAACGATCGCCATCGGGCCGTGGCGCACCTCGGCCGAACTGAAGGCTTCGGCGTGAAGCCCACACGTTTCCTTCAGTTTCAACGCCGCTTCCTGCGCAACCGCAAGGCCAATCCCGCGCCCGATGACGAACAGGTTGGTCGCGTCCTGCAGGCTCGCGCCGACGCTGCCCCAGTCCAGCGCCCAGGACCGCGCGAGCGCATCGGGCAAGCCCATGACGGCGCGGCGCAGCGTGTCGTCCTCGGCCCACTCCGCCACCAAGGCAGCAAGTGCTGCCAGCGATGCAATGTAGGATTTGGTCGCAGCGACCGACCGTTCGACCCCGGCCGACAGCGCGATCACCGTATCGGCGGTGTCGGCGAGCGGGGAGGTGGCGTCGTTGACCAACGCGACGACATGCGCGCCCGCCGCCTTTTGCGCGGCCACGGTGGCGAGCAAGTCCGGGCTGCGCCCGCTTTGCGAGATGGCGATGCAAAGCGCATGGCCCTGTACGGCGGGCGCGGCATAGACCGAGGCGACCGACGGTGCGGCCGACGCCACCGGAATGCCGGTGCGCGTCTCGATCAGATATTTGCCATAGGTGGCGGCATGATCGGACGATCCGCGTGCGCAGGTTACGATAACGGCGGGCGGGGCGGCGCGCAGCTTCGCGCCGAGCGCGGCGAAGGCCGGTCCATTGGCGGCGAGCATGCGGGCGACGGCGGCACCGGCCTCCGCCGCTTCCTGAAACATCAGCGTTGGGCCCGAAACGGGCGAAGCGGTCATGGATATGGTATCGTGCATGGCTGGTCCGATTGCTATCTCAGCCGGGATAGGTTTTATATTGGTATTACTCAAGCCGCAAAATGCACCAGCTGCGCAAGCGCTGCGACGCGATCGACATCGGTATCGCCGTCCTGCGCCGCAACGAAGCCGAAGCGGCGTTCGGGGGCGTCCGGGGCGATCTCGCGGGTGCTGCGGCACGATGCGTGGAGTTCGGTGATGCCCGTCGCCAACAGCGCGGGCGCGGTTTCGACGCTTACCCCACTTCCCGCGAGGATGATGATCCGCCCCGCCGCCTGCCGATGCAACGCAGCGAGCGTTGTCACGCCGTCGATCGCACGCGGCTCTCCGCCCGAGGTCAGGATGCGATCGAACCCCAAGGCCACTGCCTGCTCGAGCGGTGCAAGCGGATCGGGCACCAGATCGAACGCGCGGTGCAGGGTCAACGACAGCGCGGCACCGCGCTGCTGCCCGAGTGTGCGTGCGTGATCCACCCAGCGTGCGAGCACAGCGGTATCGAGCTGTCGGTCGGCGCCACTGGCCCCGATCACGACACCGGCGAGCCCGGCGTCGGCGGCGGCGCGAATGTCGTCGGCGATCAGCGCCTGTTCTGCCGCGTCATACATGAACCCGCCCGCGCGCGGGCGGGCCAGCAAATGGACCGGCAGGGGGCTGGACGCGGCCGCGCGGATCAGCGAGCCCGGCGGGGTCAGCCCACCGACCGACAAGGCGGCGCACAATTCGATCCGGTCGGCCCCACCACGGAGTGCCGCCTCCAGCCCCGCGACCGTTTCGACGCAGACTTCGAGCATGCCGCGTTTGGGTGTCACGCCTGGAATAGCGACGTTCCTTTATGCACCACGGTGCGGCCGGCCATGTCGGTGACGGCATAGGTGAAGCCCGGCAACAGGCAGAACGCGCCGACATTGCCATGCGGATCGAGCGCCAGAAAACCGACCTGGACGCCACGAATGGCGTCACCGCGCAGCTTGGCAATGTGCTTCACCACTTCCTCGCACGCTTCCTGCGGCGAACGTCCGGCGCGCATCGACGCGATCACGCGCGCGGTGCCCGCGATGCGCGTCACTTCCTCGCCCAGTCCGGTCGAGGTTGCGCCGCCAACGCCCGCTTCGACGAACAGCCCGCTGCCGACCTGGGGCGAATCGCCGACGCGGCCGCGCATCTTGAACGCCATGCCGGACGTGGTGCACGCACCCGCCAGCCGCCCGCTGGCATCGCGCGCGAGCAGGCCGATCGTATCATGATCGAGCGCGCCGCCGGGCGTGCGGGTGATGCGGTTCTCGCTATTGGCTTCGGGTCGATAATTTGCGGTCTTGAGCCATTCGCGCCACGCCTTTTCCGATTCTGGCGTCAGCAATTTGCAATAAGGGAAGCCTTGATCCTTGGCGAAGCGCGTCGCGCCTTCGCCGACCAGCAGCGTGTGCGGGGTCTTTTCCATCACGCGGCGCGCGACCGAAATGGCGTGCATGGTATCTTCGAGCGCGGCGACCGCGCCGACCCGGCCGGCATCGTCCATGATGACGGCGTCGAGCGTGACGTGACCGTCGCGGTCGGGATAGCCGCTATAGCCGACGGAATGGTTGTTCGGGTCCGCTTCAGGCACCATCGCCCCGGCTTCGACCGCATCGAGCAACGATCCGCCGCTGGCCAGCTTCGCATAGGCAGCGTCGTTTGCGGCCGCGCCAAAGTCCCAGGTCGAGACAATTTGCGCGGCAGGCCCGGACGTTACGTCGGCCAAGGCTTTGGCGGCGGGCAATGCGCCGGCGGCAACGCCCATCATGGCGAGCAAGGATCTTCTACTGGTCATGGTCACCCCGGTTCATTCTTTATGTACGATCATGACATGGACGCATAAAATGTCAAAATCGGTTTGGCGTGGTATCAATTAGGTATTGACGGTTTGCCAATTTGAATAGAACCTCTTGTCACGGTGCCGTAACGCAAAACGCGGGCGGCATGTGTAATTAGGGGAAATTTTCATGATGCTCCGTCACTCTGTATCCTTTGCTGCGCTGGGCGCGGCGCTGGCTTTCGCCGCGCCTGCGATGGCGCAGCAGGCCGCCGCCGACGATCACGTCTCGAAACCGGATGCAGCCGATGCCACACCGGCAGACGGCGACATTCTGGTAACCGGGACGCGCATTTTGCGTCCGAACATCGCGTCGGCCGCGCCGATCACCACGGTGACCGCGCAGGACATCCGGGCGCAGTCGCCGACCAATATCGAAGAGGTGTTGAACCGCCTCCCGCAGATCGCGCCCGACAGCCAGCAAAATTACCAGGATTCGGACGGTCGCCAGCGCATCAAGCTGCGCAGCCTGGGTTTTGAACGCACGCTGGTGCTGATCGACGGCAAGCGCCTGGGCACGCAAAACGGTGAGGATGCGGGGATCATTCCGGTCTCGCTGATCGATCGCGTCGACGTGCTGACCGGCGGTGCTTCGTCGGTCTATGGCTCGGACGCGGTTGCAGGCGTCGTCAACTTCGTCCTCAAGCCCGATTTCAAGGGCATCCGGATCGACGGCAATTACAATTTCTACAACCACCAGAACCGCGCGAACATCGTCACGCAGCAGGCGCAGGCATCGAGCTTCCCGACCAATACCGGGATGGTCAATGACGGTGGCCGTGCCGATGTAACGTTGACCGCCGGGACCTCGCTGTTTGACGACAAGCTGAAAGTGTCCGGCTTCGTCAATTATAAGCACCAGGATCTGGTGCCGTACGACGCGCGATCGACCTCGGCCTGCCAATTGGTGCAGACCGGCACCGATGGCCCGCTCAGTTGCTCGTTGTCGTCCTATTCGGTCAGCGGTTACATCTCGCCGCGCTCGGGGGCCAATAACGGCACGGCCTATGTCAATAATCCGGACGGCACGCGCAGCTTTGTTCCCTATGGCGCGGGTGCGGGCAATGCGGCCAACCCCTATGACGGCTATTCGTACCAGCGCGCCTTCACCCGCGTGAACGCCGGGGGCTTCGCGACGCTGAAGCTGTCGCCGGCGGCGGAAATTTACGGGTCGGGCATCTGGTTCCGCGATAAGTCGACCAACCGCTTCCCGACCCGCGTGTTTGCTGCCGCCAATTATGGGTCCGACCCGTATCAGGTGAACTGCAACAACCCGTTCCTGTCGGCGTCGCAAGCATCCGCGATTTGCGGGGCTGCGGCCGGAACCGCGACGCTCGCGCCGCTCGATGTGCGCTATCGTTTCAACGTGCCGTATCTGACCGATACCTATGTCAATAGCGGCATTCGCGCGACCGGCGGTGTTCGCGGCAAGATCGGCGATGCATGGACCTATGACATTGGCGGCGTCTATGCGCGCAACCAGCAGGACTATATGCCCGCCTCGCTGCCGCAATTTGCCAACGTCAACCGCTCGCTCAACGTGGTCAACGTCAATGGCACGCCGACCTGCGCCTCGGTCGTCGATGGGACCGACAAGAATTGCGTCCCGTTCGATGCGTTCAAGGCGGGGAACAGCAACCAGGCGCTGGTCAACTATCTGTATAGCGGTCTCGCGGCCGAGAAGCAGACCACCGTTGGCATCCTGTACGATGTGCTCGCCAACGTGACCGGCGACCTCGGCAAATATGGCATCAAGTCACCCTTTGCCGAGCAGGGGCTCGCCTTTGCGGCGGGTGTGGAATATCGCGAGGATCGTCAGTTCTCGACCGCGAATGCGGCATTCCGGGCCGACAATGGCGGATCGGATGCCGACCTCCGCCAGCATGTCTGGGAAGGCAATATCGAGCTTCAGGCACCTTTGGTGCAGCACAAGCCCTTCATCGAAGAGCTTCAGGTGAATGCCGGCGGGCGTCTGTCCAAATACAGCTCCAACCCCGACAAATTCACGACGTGGAAGCTGGAAGGGTTGTACGCGCCGGTTCGCGACATCGTGTTCCGCGCCTCCTTCAACAAGGCGCAGCGCGCGCCGACCGTGGTCGAAGCGTATCAGGCCAGCAACATCAGCTATTCGCGTCAGGGCGGGTCGCAGAACGATTTCTGCGCACCCGTGCCGCGTCAGATTGCTGACCCTGCCAATCCGGGTAAGACCATCACCACCACCGCGCCGCTCGCGTCGAAGGAAGTGTGCCGCGCAACCGGCCTGTCCGATTCGCTCTATGGCAGCGCAACGCTGCTGTGCCCGAACGACCAGTGCACGGTCCGTTCGGGTGGTTTCACCGCTGCGCCGGAAACGGCCTATACCCAGACCTATGGCATCATCCTGAAGCCGCGCTTCGTCAAAGGGTTGGTGTTCTCGGTCGATCGCTATCGGATCAAGATCAACAACTCGCTCGGCTATAATGACGACAGCTATTATACCGATGGCTGCCTGCGTTCGAACGGCGATCCGTTCTTCTGCTCGGGCATCGTGCGCGCCGCCAATGGCACGCTCTATGCGGCGGCCGGCACCAACCCGACCAGCGGCTTCATCCGCGCCGGTACGACCAACTATTATTTCTCGATCGCGCGCGGTTGGGACTTCCAGTCGCAATATGCGCTGGGTCTGGGCAAGGTTGGCCGGATGGATCTGAGCTTTAACGGCTCGCTGACCACCTTCGCCGGTGGCCAGGATTCGCCGCTGCAGCCCGAGCGCAATTGCGCCGGTTATTACGGCAATGGCTGTGGCCAGTTGCTGCCGAAGTGGAGCCATGGGATGCGCGCGACCTATGTAACGCCCGATGATGGCTTCAACGCCTCGTTCAACTGGCGCTATGTCGGGTCGCTCACCAGCGCCAACAATTCGGGCGATCCGGCGATCGGCGGCACGCCTGATCGGGTGCAGAAGACCTTCGGCTATATCGCCCCGGTCAGCTACTTCGATCTCGCGCTGACGTTCAACATTGCCAAGCGCTACAGCCTGCGCCTGATCGCGAACAACCTGCTCGACAAGGCCCCGCCGATCCTGGCGAATTCGTACAATATCAGCCTGGCGCGCAACAACACGATCCCGGCACGCTATGACAGCCTGGGTCGCAACCTCGCGGTTGGCTTCACGGCGAACTTCTGAACGATCCTTGGAGGGAGCACTGATGTGCTCCCTCCGCCCTTTCGATCGATCACCCCAACCGTATCGCCAGCGCCGCAAGCGTCACCAGCAGGATCGGCGTCGTGAGCGTGATGCCTACCCGAAAATAATAGCCCCAGCCGATCCGCACGTCCTTTTGCCCAAGCACGTGCAGCCACAACAAGGTGGCGAGCGAACCGATCGGCGTAATCTTGGGCCCCAGATCGCAGCCGATGACGTTGGCGTAGATCATCGCTTGCCGGACCGCGCCGGTCGCGTGCGTGGCGTCGATCGACAGGGCACCGATCAGCACCGTCGGCAAATTGTTCATCACCGAAGAGAGCAGCGCGGCAAGAATGCCGGTCGCGAAGGTGGCCCCCCAAAGCCCGCTCTGCGCCGTGCGATCCAGGAGCAGCGCGAGCCCATTGGTCAGCCCGGCGTTTTTCAGCCCATAAACGACCAGATACATGCCGAGCGAGAAGACCACGATCTGCCACGGCGCGGTGCGGATCAACTGGCGGGTGTCAATGGTGCCGCCCCGCGCCGCGATGCCGATCAACACCACCGCGCCGACGGCAGCCGTCGCGCTGACCGGCACGCCGAGCGGTTCCAGCAGGAAGAACCCGACCAGTAGCAGCGCCAACACGCCCCACCCGGCGCGAAAGGTCGCGCGGTCGCTGATCGCGTCCCCGGGCGTGCGGAGCAGTGCAACATCGTAATCGGACGGGATGTCGCGCCGAAAGAACAGCAGAAGCACCGCGAGCGTCGCCGCGATCGCGGCCAGATCGACCGGCACCATCACCCACGCATAATCGGCAAAGCCCAGCTTGAAGACATCGGCCGAGACGATGTTGACGAGATTGGACACCACGAGCGGCACGCTGGCGGTATCAGCGATGAAGCCCGCCGCCATCACGAACGCCAGCGTCGCCTTGACGCCATAACCCAGCGCCCGCAGCATCGCGAGGACGATCGGGGTCAGGATGAGCGCGGCCCCATCATTGGCGAACAGCGCCGACACCGCCGCCCCCAACACCACCACCAGCGCGAACAGCCTTTTGCCGTTGCCGCCGCCCCAGCGCGCGACGTGCAACGCCGCCCATTCGAAGAATCCCGCCGCATCGAGGATCAAGCTGATCAGGATGATCGCGACAAACGCGCCCGTCGCATTCCATACGATGTTCCACACAACCGGAATGTCGGCGAGACCGATGGTTCCGGTCGCAAGCGCGACGACCGCGCCCGCCGTCGCGCTCCAGCCAATGCCGAGTCCGCGGGGTTGCCAGATGACGAGCGTAATCGTCGCGAGAAAGATCAGAACGGCGATAAGCATCAGCCGACGCGCTGGCCGTGCGCGTCGATCACTTGCTCGCCATCTTCCTTGGCGAACGCACCGTGTTGCGGTGTCGGCAGCAAGTCCAGCACCCGTTCGGACGGGCGGCAAAGCGTCACGCCGAGCGGCGACACCACCAGCGGGCGGTTGATAAGAATCGGATGCGCGATCATCGCATCGACCAGCGCGGCGTCACTCAGGCTCTCATCGTCCAGGCCAAGCTCAGCATAGGGCGTACCTTTTTCGCGCAGCAAATCGCGCGGGCGCATTCCGGCGCGCGCGATCAACCGCTCGAGCAGCGCGCGCGATGGCGGCGTCTTGAGATATTCGACGACATGCGGCTCGATCCCGGCGTTGCGGATCATCGCCAGCGTGTTGCGCGACGTGCCGCAGGCCGGATTGTGATAGACGATGATATCGATGGCGATCGGGTCGGTCATGCGTGTCCTTCCTCAGTACAACGGCTGCGCAGCACGGTGTCGGCCAACTGCCCGCAAATCTCCGGATTGCCCCCGCAACAATCCTCCATGAGATATTCGAGCAAGTTCGCCATGCTGTCGTGCCGCGCGGAATAGATGACCGAACGCCCATCGCGGCGACTCGATACCAATTGCGCGTGCGACAGGATCTGGAGATTGGTCGACAAGCTGTTGGCGGGAACGTCCAGCCGCCGCGCGATTTCGCCCGCTGCAAGCCCTTCAGGACCGGCCTGGACCAGCATACGGAACACGCTGAGCCGCCCGGCATGGGCGAGCGCGGACAAAGCGGCGACGGCGTTCGCTATTTCCATAATTCCACTATAGTGGAACTATGGAGCGCTGCAAGGGTGCTGCTATGGCGCTCCGTCATCCGGGGCAGTGCCCGGATGACGGAGCGGGAGCTCAGAAGCGTGCGCGAACACCGCCGTAAACGGCGCGGCCCGGATTGGTGAAGCTGAACACGTCCTCATAATGCGCGTTGTTGAGGTTCTCGATCCGGCCGAACAGCGTGAAATGGCGGTTGAGCTTCACATCGCCATTGAGGTTGAGCAGCACATAATCGTGCAGCCGCACCGTGACCGGGACATAAGAGGGATCGGTATAGGCCACGTCGCTGGTGTCGCCATTGTAGCGTGCGACCGCGGTGAAGCCGAAGCGATCGTGCGGTGCGCGCCAGCCGACCGCGACGCTGGCGATATGGGTCGGGCGGCGCACTTCTTCCACGCCATTCTCGCGGGCGTGGAGATAGGTATAAGCGGCGTCGATCCGCCACGCGGTGCCGATGCGTGCGTTGAGGAACGCCTCGACGCCGTGTTGGCGCGATTTGGTGGTGCGGTTGGCGGGTGTCGCCACGTACGTTGGCGCGGGGTGAATGGTGTAGATTTCATCCGACAGGCGGCTGTCGAAATAGGTCGCGCCGATCAGCACATGGCCGTCGACGAAACTCTGCTCGATCCCGGCTTCCCATCCTTCCGAGCGTTCGGGTTTCAGACCCGGATTGCCGATGAAGCGCCCGTCGCTATAGCCATAGAGTTCGTAAAAGCCTGGATTCTTCACGCCCGATCCGGCCGCTGCGCGAACCCGCGTGCCGCTGTCGAAGCGATAGCTGCCTTGCACGCGATAGGTGGTGGTGTCCTGAAAGCGGTTGTTGAGGTCCTGCCGCAGCGAGGCGCCGAACGCGGCATGTTCGCCGAGCGTCAGGTCATATTGTCCGACGATGCCGACATTGTCGACTTGCCGCCGCCCGGTGAAAGCAAAGCCGGTCGGATCGGTATTGCGATAGCGCTCGCGCTCGACATCGACCGCGACGGTCAATTGGTGATGCAGTGCGCCCTGGTTGAGCTTGAGCGTTGACTCATACGAGCCCTTCAGCCGCTGGCCCGTGTCGCCATAAGTGCGCGCGGTCGCGCCATAGCCATTGCGCGTGGTGTCGGCGATTTGCCCGGTCAGCGCCTGCGTCCATTTGCCGTCGAGCAAATCGAGTTCGCCACGCAGCAGGCCGTAAACCGCTTCGTTGATGAAATGCGCGCCCGGCGTGTCGATCGTATAGCCAAAGGTCTTGCTGGCCGGGTTGCTGTCGCTGTCGTTGAAATCGGCCTGGGTGCGGGCATAGCGCGCGACGGCGGTGAGGCGCGCATTGGATGCGGGCGACCACGTCGATTTGAACGACACCGCGCCCGAGTCATTGCCAAGATTGCGCGTTCCCCCGCGCGCATTGGGCGTGCCGTCGGTCGTGTTGAGCGTGCCCGACAGCGCATAATCGAATGTGCCCGATACGCCCGCGATCCGGGCTGCCGCGTTGACCGTGCCGAACGAACCGCCTTCGACGCGTGCGCTGACACCCGGGGCCTCACGCCCGGTGAGCGTGATATAGTGGATCACGCCACCGATCGCATCGGAGCCGTAGATCGAACTTTGCTGCCCGCGCAGCACTTCCACGCGCGCGACATCATCTGCGATCAGCGTGCCGAAATCGAATTCGCCCGCATAGGGGTCGGACACTTCGATCCCGTCGATCAGCACCAGCGTGTGGTTGGCCTCGGCCCCGCGCAGGCGGACTTGCGTCTGACCGGGGATGCGGCTGACGGCGACGCCGGGGACATCGCGCAGGATGTCGGACACGGCGCGGGTCTGGCGTTGGTCGAGCGCATCGGTATCGAGCACGGTGACCGAACCGCCAATCTGATCCGCACGCAGCGGGGTGACGGTGGAGCGGATGCCAGTGACGACGATGGCCGACTCGTCGTCGGTGGTTTGCGCGGGTGCCGGATCGGGGGCGACCTGAGCGAAGGCGGTGGCGGGGAGCAGCAGCGCGGCAAGCGCGGCCGAGGAAAGCAGAGTCTTCATGGCGTAAACGAGTCCCTTGGGCGTCGAGCGACAAGGACCGGGGCTTCCGCTGCGAACGGTCGGGACACGCCACCGGACGGACGCATAAGCGCCCGGCACCGCCCCCCGATGCGGCCCCAGCCGCACGTTCGTCGCTCAGACGAAAATCGTTTCGCGCCTGGCCAATCCCATGAGCCGGGCAAGAGCGACCCGCGCCGGTCGGTCTCCTGGCTCACGGGTCATCGCACGATGCGCGCCTTCCCAGGTGGTCCGCCAAGGTGGCGGGCTTCCCCAGTGGCTGCGGAACCGTCGGTTCCACATGCGCGTCATACTCGCCGCTTACAGTTGCAGGGACAGCTGCAGATTTGCACGGATCGTGCGCACTGCATTCCCGTTACCGGCGCGAATGCGCGACGAACCCGAAAAGGCTGCATCGCGCGGTTCGGGGATAGGGCAGCGCGCGTCATAAACCAACCGCCTTTTGCGGGCTGCCAATTTACGAAAAAGGGGCCCGGATCGCTCCGAGCCCCTTCTTTCTCCGTAAGAACCGGAGGTTTTAGTCGCGATCACCGGTCAGGAAGGCGGGTGCAAACTCGGGCGCGGGGCCGTCGTCATTGCCCGAACGCTCTGCACGCGGTGCGCGCTCGCCGCCGCCATCGCGACGCGGGCCACGGCCACCGTCGCCATCACGGCGTGGGCCGCGATCACCACGGCCGCCGCCATCGCCACGCGGGCCACGGCCGCCGTCACCATCGCGACGCGGGCCGCGCGGACCGCGATCGCCACCTTCGCGCGGTTCACGCGCCGGGCGGGTGTCTTCGATCTCGGCACCGGTTTCCTGGTCGACGACGCGCATCGACAGGCGCACCTTGCCGCGCGGATCGATCTCGAGGACCTTGACCTTGACGTCCTGGCCTTCCTTGAGGACGTCCGCGACCTTCTCGACGCGCTCGTTCTTGATTTCGGAGACGTGGACGAGACCGTCCTTGCCACCCATGAAGTTCACGAACGCACCGAAGTCCACCAGGTTGACGACCTTGCCGTCATAGATCTTGCCGACTTCAGCTTCCTCGACGATGCCCTTGATCCACTTGATCGCAGCTTCGATCTGCGCGGTGTCGGACGAGCTGATCTTGATCAGGCCCTCATCGTCAATGTCGACCTTGGCGCCGGTCTGCGCGACGATCTCGCGGATCACCTTGCCGCCGGTGCCGATCACTTCACGGATCTTGCTCTTGTCGATCTGCAGCGTTTCGATGCGCGGGGCATGCGCCGAGAGCTCGGTGCGGGTCGACGACAGCGCCTTGTTCATCTCACCCAGGATATGCGCGCGGCCTTCCTTGGCCTGTTCGAGCGCCTTGCGCATGATCTCTTCGGTGATGCCGGCGATCTTGATGTCCATCTGCATCGTGGTGATGCCGGCTTCGGTGCCTGCGACCTTGAAGTCCATGTCGCCCAGATGATCCTCGTCGCCGAGAATGTCCGAGAGAACCGCGAACTTCTTGCCTTCCAGGATCAGGCCCATGGCGATGCCCGAAACCGGGCGCTTCAGCGGCACACCGGCATCCATCATCGACAGCGAACCGCCGCACACCGTCGCCATCGACGACGAGCCGTTCGACTCGGTGATGTCCGACAGAACGCGGATCGTGTAGGGGAACTCGTCCTTCGACGGCAGCACCGGGTGCAGCGCGCGCCAGGCGAGCTTGCCGTGGCCGACTTCACGACGGCCCGGCGCACCGAAGCGGCCGACTTCACCGACCGAGTAAGGCGGGAAGTTATAGTGCAGCATGAAGTTTTCGTAGGACAGGCCGGTCAGGCCGTCGATCATCTGCTCGGCGTCCTTGGTGCCGAGCGTGGTGGTGCAGATCGACTGCGTCTCGCCACGCGTGAACAGCGCCGAGCCGTGCGCGCGCGGCAGGAAGTGGACGATCGCCTCGATCGGACGGATCTGCGTGGTGGTGCGGCCGTCGATGCGCTGGCCGTCCTTCAGGATCGCGCCACGGACGATTTCGGCTTCGAGCTTCTTGACGAGCTTCTGCGCGGCCATCTGGTCCTGCGGGGCGGCATCGGCAAAGGCTTCCTTGGCCTTGGCGCGCGCGGCGTTGAGCAGGTTCGAGCGCTCGGACTTGTCGGTCACCTTATAGGCGGCGGCGATGTCCTTGCCGATCAGTTTCTTGAGCTTGTCCTTGGCGGCCGAGAGATCAGCCTGAGCGGCCATTTCCCACGGATCCTTAGCAGCCTGTTCGGCCAGATCGATGATGAGGTTGACGGCTTCGCGGCACGCCGTGTGCGCGAACTGCACGGCACCGAGCATGACCTCTTCGGAAAGCTCCTTGGCTTCGGATTCAACCATCATCACGGCTTCACCGGTCGCGGCGACGACGAGATCGAGATCGCCTTCCTTGACCTGGTCGAGCGTCGGGTTGAGCACATATTCGCCATCGACATAGCCGACGCGCGCTGCGCCGATCGGGCCCATGAACGGCACGCCCGAAATGGTCAGCGCAGCCGAGGCGGCGACCATGGCGAGCACGTCGGGCTCATTCTCGCCATCATAGCTGAGCACCTGGCAGATCACGTTGATCTCGTTGTAGAACCCTTCGGGGAACAACGGGCGGATCGGGCGGTCGATCAGGCGGCTGACCAGCGTTTCCTTTTCGGTCGCGCCGCGCTCACGCTTGAAGAAGCCACCGGGGATGCGGCCGGCAGCCGAATATTTTTCCTGATAGTGAACGGTCAGCGGGAAGAAATCCTGGCCTTCCTTCACCGATTTGGCGGCGGTCACGGCGCAGAGCACCACGGTTTCGCCGAGCGTTGCCATAACGGCACCATTGGCCTGGCGCGCGACGCGGCCGGTTTCCAGCGTCAGCGTCTTGCCACCCCACTCGGTGGTCACGGTCTTGGTATCGAACATCTTTTTTCCTTCAACACCGCCGGCCGGATGCCGACGGGGCCACTGTGCGGGTTAAGCCGACCCGCGCGGTTTGGAGCCTTTCGTGGCTCCCCTGCCATGCCGCCGGAGTGCGGAATGGCGAAAGAGGGACATATGAAAACGGCGCCGCGAGGGCGCCGTTTCCGTACTGGTCGCGTTACTTGCGCAGGCCCAGCTTAGCGATGAGGTCGGTATATCGCGCGCCGTCCTTGTGGCGGAGATAGTCGAGCAGCGAGCGCCGCTTGTTGACCATCATCAGCAGGCCGCGCCGCGAGTGATTGTCCTTCTTGTGGCCCTTGAAGTGCTCGGTCAGGTTGCGAATACGCTCGGTGAGGATCGCGATCTGGACTTCGGGGCTGCCGGTGTCGCCTTCGACGCGGCCATGTTCCTTGACGAGCGCATTCTTGCGCTCTGCAGTGATCGTCATATTCTTTCCTTCGACATCGTCACAGGTTGAAACCGCGAATGACGCGGACCTCGCGGTCCTGAACCTCCACCAAAGCGACCGGACTTTCGTCCAGCGTCGCGAAGTATTGGCCATCATCTGCGGCGATCCCGATCAACACCCGCCCTTGTCGGAGCAGCCCTGCCTGATCGGGGGAGAGGGATAGAGCCGGGATGTCGTCCAGCCCCGCCCTCAACGGCAGGAGATTGTGTTCAAGGGTGCGCGCATTACCGAAATCGGCCAGTTTGTCCAGCGATATTGCGTGGTCGAGCGTGAACGGCCCGGCCTTGGTGCGGCGGAGCATTGTAACATGACCGACCGTGCCAAGCGCGAGCGCGATGTCGCGCGCGAGGCTGCGAATATAGGTGCCTTTGGAGACGTGGGCGGTGAGGGTGATGGAGTCCAGCCGGTCTTCTCCGTCACCCCGGCCTTGTGCCGGGGTCCACCCATCCTCTCGGGCATCGGTCTGGGACATGGTGGACCCCGGCACAAGCCTGTCCCGAGCTTCGTCGAGGGGGCCGGGGTGACGGCAGGAAAGGGCGTGCACCGTCACAGCCCGGCTTGCCAGCAGCACGGTTTCGCCAGCCCGCGCGAGATCATAAGCGCGCTCGCCATCCACCTTGAGCGCTGAGTAAGCTGGCGGCACCTGCTCGATCGGGCCGGTGAAACGCGTCAGCACCGCTTCGACCTGGCCGAGGGTGGGGCGCACCGCGCTCTCGGCAATGACCTTGCCCTCCAGATCGAGCGTGTCGGTCTCCACCCCGAACCCGATCGTAAAATCATACACCTTGTCGCTGTCGAGCATCCGCCCGGCGAGCTTGGTCGCTTCGCCCAGCGCGATCGGCAGCACGCCGGTCGCCAGCGGATCGAGTGTGCCGCCATGCCCGACCTTGATGCCGCGCTTGCTCGCATCATAGCCAGCGGCACGCAGCGCGCGCTTCACCGCCGATACGCCCTGGGTCGACCCAAGCCCCAAGGGCTTGTCGAGAATCAGCCAGCCATGCAAGCCGGTCATGCGACGCCCAGATTGGCGATGCCGAAGAAAAAGTCGGTGGCGGCGCCGGCGATGGGCGCGACCAGGCGGCGCACGATGTCGGCCTGCGGGCTGATCATCGGCAGGACGAACAGCAACACGATCAGCAGCGGAAAGCCGTAGCGCGCCAGTTTGGCATAGTGGATTGCGGCGGCGCGCGGTAGCATTCCCTGCACGACATGCCCGCCATCGAAGGGTGGCAGCGGGATCAGGTTGAAGATGCCGAGGAAGACGTTGACCTGAAGGAAATTGCCGAGGGTGTCGACTGCGAAGCGGGAAAGTGTGAAGGGCGGCACTGGCGCGGGAACACCGCGCAGCAGGAACAAAAGGCCCGCCAGCGTCAGCGCGGTCAGCGTCGCCAGCACGAAATTGGTCGCCGGGCCTGCCAGCGCGACCAACACCATGTCGCGGCGCGGGTTGCGCATCCGCCGTGCATCGACCGGCACCGGCTTGGCCCAGCCGAAGATCGGCGCGTGCGCGATCGCCAGCACCATCGGCAGCACCACGGTGCCGATCGGGTCGACATGGCGCAGCGGATTGAGCGTCAGGCGACCAAGCCGTTCGGCCGTGTGATCACCGAACAGGCGCGCGACATAGCCATGTGCCACTTCGTGAAACACGATCGCGATGACGAGGGGAATGAGCCACACCGCGATGGTGTAGGGCAAGTTGGGGTCGGTCATGGGGGTCCGTTCGAAATCAGGCGGCGGCGAGCGCTTCGCTGAAATGGCGACGGCACAGCGCAATGTACAGGTCGTTGCCGCCAATCTCGGTCTGCGCGCCCGCCGCAATCGCGCGGCCATCCGCCCCGACGCGCAAGTTCATCGTCGCCTTGCGCCCGCACGCACAGACCGATTTGATTTCGATCAGCGAATCCGCAATCGCCAGCAGGCGCGCCGAACCTTCGAACAGAGTGCCGAGAAAATCGGTGCGCAGGCCATAAGCCAGCACGGGAATGCCGTGGAAATCCGCCAGCGTGGCGAGTTGGTCAACCTGGGCTGCGGTCAGGAATTGCGCTTCATCCACCAAGACGCAGGCCGGTGGCGCTTCCCCTTCGCGCGTGACGACCGCGACCAGATCAGTATCGCGCTCGAACGCGATCGCATCGGCGGCAAGCCCGATGCGCGAGGTGATCGTGCCCGCGGCAAAGCGATCGTCGATCGCGGCGGTGAACAGCACGGTGCGCATGCCGCGTTCGCGATAGTTGAAATCGGCCTGCAACAGGTTGGTCGATTTGCCCGCGTTCATCGAGGCGTAGTAGAAATAGAGTTTGGCCATTAGGCCCTTTACGAACCAATCGTCGCGCGCGCGAGCGCCGGATCGCGCAAGCGCGGCGCTCGCTGCCACGGCTCGGGTTGCAGGACGAAAGGAGTGATCGCCATCGCGGCGAAGAACATCGCGTTGAATGGCGCGGAATCGATCAACGTTCCTGCGCCCAGTGAGGGAATGAAAATGGCCAGAAAGCAAATGCGTGCACCGGAAACGAGCGTTGCCAGCGCCGGGTTGCCACGCGGGAGGCGGCGGAGGAAGCAGATCGCGATGGACCCGAGCATCAATGCCGTGCCGAGCAAGCCGATCGAAGCGAGCACGATCGCGGGGTAGGAGGAAGCGAGCGTCGATCCGATTCTGACGCCATAGCCGCCCGTCCCGCGCCATGCTTCGGGACTCCCGCTGGTGACATAGCGCGCGTCTCGTAAGACGTGCTTGCCCCTTTCTGAAGGACGATTCCGTCGATCAACTGGGCGACCTGTTCAACGGCTTCCCATCGCAGGATGATGACGCTTGGTAGCGATAAAAACGAGGACACCAAGGCCACGGCTTTCGCGCCGCAAGTGGGCGCTGATCTGGCTTCAACCATTCTATAGAGGTAATCCCCCAAGAACAGCAGCATCAGCCCTCCTAAGCCGATATAGGTCCCGGACGAGGTCGAAAGCAACGCGAAGGTCAGGGTAACGAGCGCGATCGGATAATCGAACAGCCGCCATGCCCCACCGATCACCTGTCAGGCCTGAGGCATAGCATTGCCGAACCAAACCAAACCCTAAGGTAAGTCCGCCGGACGACGACGCTTCCGAACAGAAACCGATGACGCGGCGCATCGTCCCCACGAGATTGTCGTTGAGCAGTACATAGGTCGCCGTGCGCAGCGGCGAGAGCGAGGTCCCCGCCGTCGCCACGTCCACTAGTCCGACAGCGACACCGTCACGCTGCCCAGCACCAACCCCCGCGCGAAAACTTTCTGCCCTTCAGCATTTTGAAGCAACAGGCAGAAACTGACCACGGTCAGGCAGGACGACGTCAGGTAAAGGATTTGCGACAGGTTCGACGGCCGGAACTGAAGCGGAGCGATGTTTCCGGTGTTCAACTCTACGACTGACGTCCCCGCGAAAAAAAGGGGGCGGATGTGGTGACGGCAAGGCCGACCAGCCACGTCGCGGTCAGCAACCCGAGCTTGCGCCAATCGAACAACAGGTCCTGCACCGCCGCGGCATCGCGACCAGCAGTTTGATTCCGATCAGCGGCGCGAACAGTGACATCGGGACGAAAGTGATCCCGCCCCTGATGTCCATCGGGATAACGGCAAGCATGTGGAAGGATATGCTCACGAAAAACAGCTACACGCTGAACTGCACGGCGCTCAGCACGGCGATCACGAAGAGCAGCCAGAATATGCCGATCGCCATCAGGATACTTCTATCGCGAAAGAGACTGTCATGCGACTTTATCCTACCTCGCGGCGAGGCGATAGCATCTGCCTTAACATGGTGCGGGGAAGCGATACCAGTGTCGGTCGCTCCACAGTGAGGAAGAACGCCATGCCCGCCAGGGTCGCCGATCCTGACAGGAGAAGGATCCAGACGACATATAGCTGCCACGTCACGGTCATGGGTAAGATCCGCGGAAGGATCGTCGCCAAGGCCTCCATTACGACGATATGAATGAGATAGATCGAGAAAGACATTACGCCCAACGCGCCGACCCATCGGTTTGCAAGCAACCGGCTGGCGCGGGGGCCGTGGATGCCGCCCAGGAACGTGCCGATGATCACAATCGAGAGCGCGGCCTGCGCCGCGACATCGGCCCACCCACCGCCGAACCGTGTGTCGACCCGCGTTATCTCACGTCCTACAAAAATCATCCCTGCAAGACTTGCAAGAAACAGCGTGTCATAGCCGGTGTGTCGTACGGCAAGGCGGCCCGGATGGTGATACCGTTCGCGCAGCAGCATCCCGATCAGGAACAAATGAGCATGGGCCAGCAGCCCGAAGCGGAAACGGCCATCGAATCCTAATCGGACATCGAGCATCGCCGACGCCGCGACGCAAAGTCCGGCGAAGACCGCGAGCAGCACGATCCGCTGTGGACCCGCCCGAACCCGTGCGAGCCCGACGCCGATCAGCGGGGCAAGAATATAGAATTGCGCCTCGACCTCAAGCGACCACATCGGTGGATTGAACGGCGACGGCGTATCGCGGACGATCCCGTTCATAAAGCCGAGCCCGAGGATCGCTGCGTAGCCCAGGGGATCGGGTCCGGCGTGGCGGGTAAGACCAAGCCCTGCCACGATCGCCCAGCATGACAGCAGCGTGATCGCGTAAGGGGGATAGATCCGCCCGAAGCGCCTTCGGTAGAAAGTCCTTGCCCAGTGCTCCTTCTGCGGTCGCGTCGTAAGCGATGGCGCTATGACGAACCCGCTGAGCGCGAAGAAAAGTGCAACGCCGACCTCGCCGTGGGGAAAGGCAAAGTACAGGTTTGTAAGGCTATGCGTCGCCCCCCCCCGAGACGGGATGACTGTTGACGAGATCGATGTAACGGCAAACGCGCAATGCGGCATGCCAGAAGAGAACCGACAGTATCGCCAGCGACCGCAGTCCATCCAGTTGCGGTATATAGGCATGAGCCGTCGTCATGCGTCGAGGAGCGGAAGGCAAGCTCCAGATCAACTGCTATTACCTCGCGGGAATCCGTGACACTATCCCCCGATATGTCAGTGATTCTCTTACTGGCTGGAGTTGTGCGCGCGAGCTGACGCTTTGGCAATAACGATCGGGCCGGATGCCCGTTGTCGAAACGCTTTATTCCTGCTTGAGATCCCGCGCAACCTTGGGATCCCGCAGCAATTTGTCGATATGGCTGCCTTCGTCGAAGCTCTCGTCCGCGAGAAACTTGAGCTTGGCGGCGTATTTCATCTGAACGCGGGCGGCGACTTCGCGCTGGAGATAGGCGGTGTTGGTGCGCAGCGCTTTCAGCACCGCTTCCTCATCCTTACCGAGCAAGGGCTTCATGAACACGGTTGCGTGGCGCAAATCGGGGGACATGCGCACTTCGGTGATCGTCACCGGATGCTTGGCCAGCGTCTCGTCATGCACATCGCCGCGCGCGAGGATGTCGCTCAGCGTGTGGCGCACTTGCTCGCCCACGCGCAGCAGGCGGACGGAGCGGGTTTCTGGGGTTTCGGTAGGGCGCATTTCTTACTCCTCCCTCTCCCCTCCGGGGAGTGATGGGTCGAACCGTCCCCCGGACGGTTCGCGACCGTGCGGGGCACGGTCGCCCCATCACTGGTCGGGGAGAGGGGCTGTACCGAAAAACGAACGCTTCCGCTCGGCCCCTCTCCCGACTTCGCTTCGCTCGTCTGCCCTCTCCCCGCAAGCGGGGAGAGGGAGAAGCACTTACAGCGTCCGTTCGCGCAGTTCGACTTCGAAGGTTTCGAGGAAGTCGCCCGGCTTGATGTCGACGAAGTTCGACGTGAAGGTCACCCCGCACTCCAGACCCGCCCGCACTTCGGCGACGTCGTCCTTGAAGCGGCGCAGCGAGGCGATTTCGCCCTGGTAGATGATGACATCGGCCCGGGTGATACGCGCCTTGAGCGCCTTGCGGATATTGCCTTCGGTAACCAGCAGACCAGCCGCCTTGCCGTGCTTGCCCGCCGAGAAGACCTCGCGGATTTCGGCGCGGCCGACGACCGTTTCGAACGCCTCGGGGCCAAGCTCGCCCGCCATGCCGGCGCGGATCTCGTCGATCAGGTCATAGATCACGTCGTAATATTTGAGCGCGACCTTCTGGCGTTCGGCGATTTCGCGCGCCTTGGCATTGGCGCGGACGTTGAAGCCGATGATCGGCGCGCCGCTGGCACCCGCCAGCGTCACGTCGCTCTCGGTGATGCCACCGACGCCCGAATGCAGCACGCGCGCCTTGATGAGATCGGTCGAGATCTTGTTGATCGACGACACGATCGCCTCGACCGACCCTTGCGTGTCGGCCTTGACCACCAACGGATATTCGATCGCCTGCTTTTCCTTGAGCGCGCTGAACATCGATTCGAGGCTGGCCGGGCCACCCCCGGTGCGCTTGCTGGTCATCACGCCCTGCCGATATTCGGCCACTTCGCGCGCGCGCGCTTCGTTTTCGACCACCGACAGCGGATCACCCGCACGCGGCACGCCCGACAGGCCGAGCACTTCGACCGGCATGGACGGGCCCGCTTCCTTGATCTGCATGCCCTTGTCGTTGGTCATCGCGCGGACCTTGCCGCTCTCGGCACCGACGACGAAGATGTCGCCGACCTTGAGCGTGCCGCGGTTGACCAGGATCGTCGCAACCGGACCACGGCCCTTGTCGAGCTTGGCCTCGATCACGGTGCCTTCGGCGGCGCGATCGGGGTTGGCCTTCAACTCGAGCAGTTCGGCCTGCAGCTGGATCTTCTCGATCAGCTCGTCCAGCCCGGTCTTCTTGAGCGCCGAGACTTCGACATCCTGCACGTCGCCCGACATTTCCTCGACCACGACTTCATATTGCAGCAGGGCTTCGCGCACCTTTTGCGGATTGGCGTCGTGCTTGTCGACCTTGTTGATCGCCACGATCATCGGCACGCCGGCCGCCTTGGTGTGGTTGATTGCCTCAACGGTCTGCGGCTTGATGCTGTCGTCCGCTGCCACCACGAGCACGACGATGTCGGTCACATTGGCACCGCGCTGGCGCATTTCGGTGAAGGCTTCGTGGCCCGGCGTGTCGAGGAAGGTGATCTTCGACTTGTCCTTCAGCGTGACCTGATAGGCACCGATATGCTGGGTGATGCCACCAGCCTCGCCCTTCACGACATCGGTGCCGCGCAAAGCGTCGAGCAGCGAGGTCTTGCCGTGGTCGACATGGCCCATGATCGTGACGACCGGCGGACGCGGACGCAGCGTATCCTCGGGATCGGTATCGGTTTCGACCGCGATATCGATGTCCGAATCGCTGACGCGGACGATGTTGTGGCCGAATTCGGTGACCAGCAGCTCGGCCGTGTCCTGGTCGATCGTCTGCGTCATGGTGACGGGCATACCCATCTTGAACAGCGTCTTGACCAGATCCGCGCCCTTTTCCGCCATGCGGTTGGCGAGTTCCTGCACGGTGATCGCTTCGGGCACGACGACGTCGCGGATCTGCTTGGCCTGCGCTTCACGCGGGCCGCCCATCCGGCGGTTTTCCTTCTCACGCGCACGCTTCAGCGCGGCGAGCGAACGCGCACGTGCGCCATCGCCATCGTTGAGCGCACGGTTGACGGTCAGCTTGCCGCCGCGACGTTCGTCGCCCTTGCGGTCGCGCTGGCCGGGGCGCGACGGCGCTTCGCTGGCGGGAGCCGCAACGCCGACGGCGGGGCGCTTGGCAGCACCGGCCGCGCTGCTGGTCGTGGGTGCAGGGGCTGCCTCGGCTGCGGGAGCAGGCGGGGGCGGCGGGGCCGGACGCGGGCGCTCGGGGCGTGGCACGGGGGTAAACAGCCGCGGCGCAGGCAGCGACGGATCGAGCAGCAGGCCGAGCGGGCGCGGGGGCGCAGCTGGCGCGGGTGCCGGTGCTGGCGGGGCGACAGGAGCGGGCGCTGCCGCGACCGGAGCTGGGGCGGGTGCGGCTGCCACGGGCGCAGGTGTAGCGGCTGGCGCGACCGGCGTTGGCGCAGCCTCAACCGGGGTCGGGGCTTCCGCCACGGGGGCGACCGGCTCTGGCGCGGGTTGCGGCGCGGGGTCGGGCGCGGCCGGGCTATCGGGCGCATCGCCGGCGCGGCGATTTTCCTCGGCGCGGCGACGCTCTTCGGCTTGCGCCTCGAGACGGTCGCGCTCTTCGCGGCGGCGCGTTTCTTCAAGGGCGTTCATGCGCGCTTCGTCGGCTTCGCGCAGCAGCTTGGCCTGCAGCTCCTGCCGCGACAGCAAGGAATTGCCCGGCGAAACCGGCGCGGGTGCCGGGCGCGGCGGCGGCGCGGGTGGGGCAGGCGGCGCAGCGACGGCGGGCGCGGCATCCTCGACAACGGCAGCCTCGACCGGCGCACCGCCGGGGCCGAGCACGCGGCGGCGCTTCACTTCGACCACGACGGTGTTCGACCGTCCGTGGCTGAAGCTCTGCTTGACCTTGCCGGTCTCGACCGTGCGCTTGAGCCCCAAGGGCTGACGCATTCCGAGTTTCGGCTTTTCGTTGTCGGTATCGCTCACTCAAATTCCTCGCATGTGTCTTCGTCAGCCGCAACAGGGGCGCCACGTCCCGCTGGGTTGGATATAAGCGCCGATGCGCCCTGCGATGGTGTTTCGCAAGGCACGAGGGCGGGGTGGGGTCCGATAAAATGCAGCCAGCGGTCGAGCGTTTCGCTCACCCGCCGCGCCGCATCGCGCTCCGTTAGGCCGATATGTACCACATTCTGCCGCCCCAGGGCCACGGCCAATATGGTACGCGACACGGGAAGTGCCAACCCCCTGAGCGCACTCCCCTCTTCATCGTTGCCGATGCGCCACGCCTGGTCGAGCTTGCGGTTGCCATCGGTGCTGGCATCGCTCGCATGCAGCAGCAGATGCAGCTTGCCCGAACGCGCCGCCGTTTCGATCTTTTCGGCACCGGTCAGCAAGTTTCCGGTGCGCGCTTCCAGCCCTAGCCGGTCGAGCGTCGCGCGTTCCAGCGCGGTCGCGATCATGGCGGGCAAATCGTCGGGAATCAGCACCGGTCCTTTGAAGGCCCGGGCGAGTGCGCCCTTCAATTTGCCCTTTGCGATCGCGGTTTCCAGCTCGGCGCGCGTCACGCCGATCCATGCGCCGCGCCCCGGCGCCTTGGCGCGCACGTCGGGCAGCACATGCCCATCGGGCGACAGCGCAAGCCGCACCAACGCCGCGCGGGGTGCCCGCTCGCCGAGCAGGATGCAGCGGCGGATCGCTTCCTCCCCCTCCCGCTTGCGGGAGGGGTTAGGGGAGGGGCTGTCAGCAGGGGACGCGCCCTCGTCAGGCCCTCCCCTAACCCCTCCCGCAAGCGGGAGGGGAGTTTCGGTAGCGCCTAGCGTGTCATTGCGAGGATTCCGCATGAGCGTCCTCCTGCGGCTTGAATTCAGGCTGGGGCTGAGGCGCATCACGGTCGGCGATCAAAATTCCGCCCGCGCCGTAATTTTCCAGGCTCACTTCTTCGATCACGATCTGCACCGCAGCCGGGTTCTTGCCCAGCCGCGTAACCAGCGACTGGGTGACATCGGCGACGATGGCGGACTTCTGGTCCTTCGTGGCCGTGCCGGCAAGGCGGATGCTGACGAACGGCATCAGGCTTCGCTCGCCTCCGTCGTCTCGCCAGCGGTTTCCTCATCGGCGAACCAGTGGGCGCGCGCGGCCATGATGATCTCATTGCCCTGCGCTTCGCTCAGGCCATATTCGCCGAGCACGCCACCCTTGTCCTCGGCGCGCTTGGGCGCGTCCTCGGCACGGCGGCGCTGTTCCTGGCGCTTCTTCTGGATCAGTTCGTCGGTCGCCAGATCGGCGAGATCGTCGAGCGTCTTGATCCCGGCCTTGCCGAGCGTGACCAGCATCGCTTCGTTGAGGTGCGGCAGCGCGGCAAGATCGTCCTCGACGCCGAGCGCGCGGCGCTCTTCGCGATTGGCGGCTTCGCGGCGTTCGAGCGCTTCGGACGCGCGGCTCTGCAATTCGGCGGCGAGATCGTCGTCAAAGCCTTCGATCGACGCGATTTCGTCGACTTCGACATACGCGACTTCTTCCAGCGCGCCAAAGCCCTCGGCGACCAGCAGCTGCGCCAGCGTCTCGTCAACGTCCAATTCGGTCTGGAACATCTCGGTGCGCTCGGCGAATTCCTTCTGGCGCTTCTCGCTGGCATCGGCCTCGGTCAGGATGTCGATCGCCTTGCCGGTCAGCTGCGAGGCGAGGCGCACGTTCTGGCCGCGACGACCGATGGCGAGGCTGAGCTGATCGTCGGGGACGACGACTTCGATGCGGTCCTCTTCCTCGTCGATCACGACGCGCGACACGGAGGCTGGCTGCAGCGCGTTGACGACGAAGGTCGCGGTGTCGGGCGACCAGGGGATGATGTCGATCTTCTCGCCCTGCATTTCCTGAACGACCGCCTGGACGCGGCTGCCCTTCATGCCGACGCACGCGCCGACCGGATCGATCGACGAATCGTGGCTGATGACGCCGATTTTCGCGCGCGAACCCGGATCGCGGGCGGCCGCCTTGATTTCGATGATGCCGTCGTAAATCTCGGGCACTTCCTGCGCGAACAGCTTCTTCATGAAATCTGGATGCGCACGGCTGAGGAAGATCTGCGGCCCGCGATTCTCGCGGCGCACGTTGAGGATCAGCGAGCGGATGCGGTCGTTGACGCGCACCACTTCGCGCGGGATCTGCTGGTCGCGGCGGATGACGCCTTCGGCGCGGCCAAGGTCGACGACGACATGGCCGAATTCGACGCGCTTGACGACGCCGGTGATGATCTCACCCATGCGGTCCTTAAACTCTTCAAACTGGCGCTCGCGCTCGGCGTCGCGGACCTTCTGGAAGATGACTTGCTTGGCCGCCTGCGCGGCGATGCGGCCGAACTCGATCGGGGGCAGCGGATCGACAATGTAATCGCCGACGACCGCACCCTTTTGGAGCTTCTCGGCTTCCTTCAGGTTGACCTGCTTGAAATAGTCATCGACCGCCTCGACCACTTCGACGACGCGCCACAAGCGCAGATCGCCGGTGACGGGGTCGAGCTTCGCACGAATGTCGTTCTCGGCACCGTAGCGGGCGCGGGCGGCGCGCTGGATCGCGTCTTCCATCGCTTCGATGACGATGCCCTTGTCGATCATCTTCTCGGTCGCGACGGCATTCGCAATGGCGATCAGCTCGGCGCGGTTGGCGGTAACGCCAGAGGTTCCTGCGGTGGCCATCAGTTCAGTCCTTCGTCTTCAGTGCCTTCGGGCACCAGTTCGTCTTCAATTTCTTCCGCACCGTCGAGTGACAGCGGCCGCGTGGCGGCGATCAGCGCATCGGTCAGCAACAATTTGGCGGTGCCGACCTGCGCGAAGCTGATCTCCATCTCGCCATGCTTCTGCACGTAGATGGTGATGCGGTCGTCGCTCACGCCTTTCAGCAGCCCGGTCAGCACCTTGCGCCCCTCGATCGGCGCGGCCAGCACGATTCGCGCTTCATGCCCGGTCCAGTCGGCGAAGTCCTTCAGCCGGGTGAGCGGGCGATCGATGCCGGGGGAGGACACTTCGAGGCGATATTCCTCGGTGATCGGATCACGGCCTTCGGCCTCCAGTGCGTCGAGCACGTCCGAGATGCGGCGCGACAAATCGGCGCAATCCTCGATGGTGAGCTGGCGCGTGTCGGGGCGTTCGGCCATCACTTGCAGGGTCAGGTCGCCCTTGCCGCCGAACAGCTTCACGCGCACAAGATCGAAGCCGAGCGCAGCGGCTTCGGGGGCGATCAGCGCAGTCAGGTCGGGCGTGTCGGCCAAGATATGTCCCATGCAAAGGTCTTCGCTGCCGGAACCGGGTGGCTCCAGCCTCTTCACCTGGCGATGTAGAGAATAAGCGTCGTATAAGCGTGTGGAGCGACGCTGGCAAGCCGTCGCGGATGTCGCACTGTCGCGCAACGGAACAACTGAGGGGGGATGACGGTAGTGGTTTGGAAAAGCCGGAGAGTCCGTATGCTGTCGTCCCGTCTGCCGCTTGTTATCGCCTTTGTCGCTGCGACCGCCTGTTCGGCGCAACCGCAGCAGAGCGGAACCGCGCCGCCAGTGGCATCGCCCGGCGATCCGGCCACCCCGACTCCGTCCCCCAGTCCGCCGCCGGTGACCACACTGCCCGACAATGCGCCCGATGCGACGGTGCCCAACGTTCCCGCGACCACCGGCCGCGCCAATCTCAGCGCAACCACGCCGCCCTTCGCCACGCAGAAGATCGGCCAGTTTGTCGAGCCGTTCGCGATTGCGATCCTGCCCGACGGATCGGCGCTGATCACCGAGAAGGCCGGCAAGCTCAAATGGCGTCGGGCCGACGGGACGGTCGCCGATATCAGCGGTGTGCCCAAGGTGCTGAACGAGGGGCAGGGCGGGCTGCTCGATATCGCGCTTGCGCCCGATTTCGCGACGAGCAAGCTGGTGTACATCAGTTATTCCGAACCGCGCACGGTTGGGAGCAGCCTGGCGCTGGCGCGCGCGCAGTTGAGCGGAGCGGCGCTGTCGAACGTGCAGGTGCTGTGGCGCGCGGGCTCGGACGGGGTCGGCGGGCAGTTCGGGGCCAATATCCTGTTCGCGCCCGACGGCCAGTCGCTATATCTGTCGTCGGGCGAGCGGCAGCGCTTCACCCCGGCGCAGGACCCCGAGCAGCGATTGGGCAAGATCCTGCGCCTGACGCTCGACGGCAAGCCATGGCCGGGCAATCCCGAGTATAAAGCGGGCGGCGCGCGCGCCGAGACGTGGAGCACCGGGCACCGCAACCCTTATGGCATGGTGTTCACCGCCGATGGCCATTTATGGGAAGAGGAGATGGGGCCGCAGGGGGGCGACGAGCTCAACCTGATCCTGCCGGGGCGCAATTACGGCTGGCCGATCGTCTCCAATGGCGACAATTACAGCGGGAAGATGATCCCCGATCACCCCAGCCGCCCCGATCTGGAAGCGCCCAAATTGTGGTGGAACCCATCCATCTCACCGGGCGGGATGATCGTCTATTCGGGCGCGCTGTTCCCGCAATATCGCGGCAATTTGCTGATCGGGGCGTTGTCGGGCGAGGCGCTGATCCGCGTCTCAGTGTCGGGCGACACCGCCAAGGCCGAGGAGCAATGGGCGATGGGCGCGCGCATTCGCGACGTTGCCCAGGCACCCGACGGGGCGATCTGGGTGCTGGAAGATGATGGGGCCTTGGTGCGACTTACGCCGAAGGGGTGAGCGTCGCGCCCCAGGTCGATCAGGGGCGCACGATCAGATAGTTCATGCGCGCCGCCGCGATCGGCTTGTCGGCATCGTCCTGCCACGCGGTCGCCTCGACATTGGCGACGCGCCCACCGAGGCGGGTGACCGATCCTTGCGCAAAGGTCGGCTTCTCGCGCCCGCCGCGCATGTAATCGACCGTCACGTTGATCGGCTTGATCTGGCCGCCGCCATCTTCGGCCAATGCGCAGCGCAGAGCCACGATCGCGGCCATTTCAAGCAATCCGCCAATCGCGCCGCCATGCAAATAGCCCGGTCGCCCGAGTAGGGTGTCGGCACTCGGCATCAGCAACAGCGTGGGGTCCGCCGCATCGGCCAATGTGATTCCGAGCAGTTCGGCATAGGGTGGCAGCATCATGCGCGCTCCGCCGGGGCGTCAGTGAACATGAAGGTGCCCGCGACATGCGCCAGCGGATCGGCCGGATCCCCATCATGCGCCTGCCCGCGCACGAATGAGATCGAACGTGTGATGCGGTAGCATTCGCCGCGTCCGAACACCGTTTTGCCCGGCGTCGCGGGGCGCAGATAATCGATCCGCAAATCGAGCGTTGCGTGCGGCCGGAACTGGCCGAGTCGCGTCCACACCGCCAGGCTGGTCGCCATGTCCATCATCGTCAGGATCGGCCCGGAGGCGAGCACGCCGCTATCGGGGTCGCCGACCAGGGCCGCTTGATAAGGGAGCTGCAGCTCGACCCAATCGGGGCCGTGCGCGTGATAGCTGAGCTTCAGCAATCCGCCATGCCCGCCCACGCCGTGGCGGATGAAGCGCTGAGGATCGAACGGCGGCAAGGTCTCTGGCGTCATCGTGCTTGCGATGTACTGCAATGCAGCACCAGCGCAAGCGTGTTGGTGGACGCGCAGCACTACCGTGGGCGGGCTGCGGCCGCGCAATATTACAGCGAATTAACTCCGCCAAGGCTTCGTCGCACGCGTAGCATCCATGGGCCCGGAGGATCGGGTGCTAGGTGGGTGGCAAACTAGGGAGACGCGCGATGGATATTTTTAACATCGACATCAATCAGATCGTCGATCTTGGGACGCAAATTGGCACCAGCGGAGCGATTCGTAGCCTCGAATTGGTTGGCGATGACGTGTTTGATTACATTATCGGCGTCGCGATCCTGATCTACGAAATCTACCCGAATGGCTGAGCGCAGTGCGCTTGATGCGGCGGCGGCGCGGTCTTTTGCCGCCGCCGCCCGTTTTCGGGCGAGCGAGCCGTATCGTGCGCTGGAAGCCGCGTTTTCCGGGAATGCGGTGGAGGATGCGGCCGCCATCGTGTTGGCCGATGCGGAGTGGGTCGGCGTGCTGATCGCGCCGCTGGTCGCCGCACTGGCCGACGATCCATGGTTCGAGCCGCCCTTTCGCGTTGCCCGCGATGGTCTGCGGATCGGGACGGTGCTGTTCGAAAACCCCGCAGTTTCGATTGCGGCAACGGTGTTGTCGGCGGATGCGCTTTCGGCTGCACCGCGGCCGCAAACGGTGGTGGTGCCGGGGCGCTTGACCTTGACGCGGTATGTCCGCGCCGGAAATGCGCGGCTGCGGTTATGGGATGCCGAGCCGATGGGGGAGGATTTTTCGGCGGAGACGGCGCGGCCTTGCCGTCCAGCGCCCGAACTCGTGCTGCGCGATGGCGCGGTGGTGCGGCTGGACGGGCGCACGCGCGGCCATTTGATCGAGTCCGCGCAGAGCGATGTGGTGACGCTAAACGCGACGATACGCGCGGCGACCGCCCCTTATGCGCGCGAATATGCGATCGGCAGCGGGGCATTGGTGCGCATCGCGACCAATGATGATCGCGCGGCGCGCACGCAGATGCTGCTGGCCTATCTTCGCCTGACGCAACGCCCCGGCGCGCAGCAGCGCTTCGCCGCCGCGACGCGCGACCCGGCATTCTTCCTGCGGTGGGGCGCGATGCGGGAGTGGCTGGCGATCGACACCCGCGCTGCGTTGCCACGCTTGCGCGAAATGGCGGAGGCGGATCCCAATGCCGAGGTGCGCGCGGCGGCGCGCGCGACGCTGGCGCTGGTTGAACACCGGATCGCCGCCTGATGCCGCGCGTGCTGGACCCCGGCAGTGGGGACGCGATCGGCCTTGATGATCTGGTGGCCGCGCTCGACGCGACACCGTTCGACGCGCGCGACGAGGATTCGCTGGCAGCGCTTGGTCCGCTTTTGGCGCGGCTTGGGCGCAACCGCGATTTTCTGGCGGATCTGGTGATTGCCGAACTGGAGGACCGCTGTTCGGGGCAATCGAGCGGCAATACCTATGGCGCGCAGGTGTTCCTGTTGCGGCCGGCCAATGGCCGCTATGTGCTGCGGGCCAATTTCTGGCCGGCCCGCAGCGATGCCGTGGTGCGCGCGAGCGGCACTGCGCCGTTCTTCTACGATCTGCCGCACGATCACAATTTCTCGTTCCTGACGGTGGGCTATCAGGGGCCGGGCTATTGGAGCGACTATTACGATTATGATGTCGACGCCGTGACGGGGTTGCCCGGCGAAAGCGCGGACTTGCGCTTCGTCGAGCGGTCGCGGCTCGAACCGGGCAAGGTGTTGCTGTATCGCGCGCGGCGCGATGTTCACCGGCAATTGCCGCCCGATAGCCTGTCAGTATCGCTCAATATCCTTGCTTATGATCGTGCGCAGCCATGGCGCGACCAGTTCCGTTTCGATGTAGAAGCGGGCACGATCGCGGAAGGGCTGACCACTGCGCCGTCGGAAGCGTTGGTTGCGCTGGCGGTGTATTATGCGGGGGAAGCGGGTCTGGCCTTGACCGAAGACCTGGCCAAGCGCCACCCGGCACCGCGCATGCGGGTCACCGCGTTGCGCGCGCTGGCGTCGCGCGAGCCCGGCGTGGCGGAGCGCGGTGCGGTCTGGGCTCGCGGGTTGGACGACCCCGACGCTTATGTGGCGGGCTATGCGCGACGGGCGCTATTTGATCCAAATTGGATTTAAAGCACAGCATTTGCACATTTGGCCGCTGCTAAACAGATGCGGTGGAACCCGTTCTGGCCCTGGGCCCGCTCCGTCCCGGACTTGGTGTGGAGGCCGCAAAGCGCGGCCTTCGCTTCGTGCCCGACGGGTCGTCCGCGCGCGCCGGGGTGCGGTTCTTCCGTGGGGCGGTCGGCGTCGCCGATATTCCGATGCTCGAGGTGGTTGCGGGCGACGACGCGGCGGTCGCGGCGGCGATCGATGCGGGGGCCGATGATGCGGTTGCGGCATCCGCCAGCGACGCGCTGATCGCGGCGCGGCTGGCGGCGCTGGTGCGACGGAATTCGGGGCGGCTTCGGCTCGGCGCGCTGGACATCGATCGGGTGGAGCGCCGCGTGTTGCGCTCGGGGCGGGCGCTGGATTTGTTGCCGCGCGAATATCGCTTGCTGCTGCATCTGGCGGAGCGCGCGGGGCAAGTGGTGCCGCATGACGAATTGCGCCGCGCGGTGTGGGGGTTGAATTTTCACCCCGGCACCAATGTCGTTGCGGTGCATGTCTCGCGATTGCGCGCCAAGCTCGATCGCGGATTCGCGGCACCGCTGCTGCACACCGAAAAGGGCCTCGGCTACCGCCTTGCGGTCCCGGAAAGCGCGGTATAGCTTCACGTTGCAAAACGAAACCAAATAGCCGGTGAGAGGGCCCTGATATGTCGCACCCGAGCGTTCACGCGCGGACCGATCCCGCGAAGCCTGCGCTGATCGTGGCGGAAACGGGGGAGGCGATCAGCTTCGCCGAGCTTGATCGCCGCTCGAACCGCGCTGCACAGCTGTTTCGCGCAAGCGGGTTGAAGGCGGGCGACACCATCGCTTTGTGTCTGGAGAACACGCCCGAATTTTACGATATTGCCTGGGGCGCGCAGCGCGCCGGGCTGTTCTTCGTCTGCATTTCGACCAAGCTCACCGCGCCCGAGATCGACTATATCCTGCGCGATTCGGGGGCGGCGCTGGTGGTCGCTTCGGCAAGCCTGGGTGCGGCGGTGTCGGCGGCGGGCGTCGACATTGCGCGCTTCGTCATCGGGCGCGCGCTGGCGGGGTGGGAGGCGTGGGAGCCCGCCGTCGCGGCCATGCCCAACACGCCGATCGCCGATGAGCGCGCCGGCATCGACATGCTCTATTCCTCGGGCACCACCGGTCGGCCCAAGGGCGTGCGCGTCGCCTTGCCCGAAGACCCTGACATTGCGGGCGCGACCGTGCTCGAAATGCTCGCGCGCGGGCTGTATGGCCTTGGCCCCGACAGCCTCTATCTCAGCCCCGCGCCGCTTTATCATGCCGCCCCGTTGCGCTGGTCGATGACGGTTCAGCGGCTCGGCGGCACGGTGGTGATGATGGAGCATTTCGACCCCGAACGCGCGCTCGCCGCGATCGAGCGCTACCACATCAACGCCAGCCAATGGGTGCCGACGCATTTCGTGCGCATGCTGAAGCTCGATGACGCCACGCGCGCGCGCTATGACCTGTCGAGCCTCAGGGTCGCGATCCATGCCGCCGCGCCGTGCCCGGTGCCGGTGAAGGAAGCGATGATCGCCTGGTGGGGGCCGGTGCTGTACGAATATTATGCCGGGTCGGAGGGCAATGGCCTGACCACCATCGCCTCGCCCGAATGGCTGACGCACAAGGGTTCGGTCGGCAAGGCGGCTTACGGCGTGCTGCACATCTGTGATGAGCACGGCGAGGATTTGCCGCCCGGCGCCGAGGGGCTGGTCTATTTCGAAGGCGGCGGCGCGTTCGAATATCATAATGATCCCGCCAAGACCGCCGAGGCGCGCAATGCGCGCGGCTGGTCGACGCTCGGCGATATCGGGCGGATGGATGCCGACGGGTATCTCTACCTGACCGATCGCAAGAGCTTCATGATCATCTCGGGCGGGGTGAACATCTATCCGCAGGAAATCGAAAACCGACTGATCACGCATCCGCGCGTCGCCGATGTCGCGGTGATTGGCGGGCCGTGCGCCGAAATGGGCGAGCGGGTCGTGGCGGTGGTGCAGCCGGTCGACATGGCCGAAGCGGGCGAGGCGCTGGCGGCGGAACTGACCGCCTGGTGCCGCGCCGAACTGTCGGGCGTAAAAACCCCGCGCCAGATCGATTTCGCAGCGGAATTGCCGCGCCATGCCACCGGAAAATTGTACAAAAGGCTGCTTCGCGACCGTTATTGGGGCGAAACCGGGAGTAAGATCGTATGAACGACCGCGTATCCACCACCATCGAGCACCACGTCGCCGACGTGCGGCTGACCCGCGCCGACAAGATGAACGCGATCGACCCGGCGATGTTCGAGGGGATCGGCAAGGCGATCGACGCGCTTGGCCCCCGCAAGGATGTGCGCGCGGTGGTGCTGTCTGGCGAGGGCAAGGCGTTTTGTGCGGGGCTCGACATGACCAGCATGGCGGGCGGTGGATCGGGCCTGTCGCGCGTCGATCGCAACGCGCAGGGCGCGATCCTGCCGCAGCATGTGACGTGGGGTTGGCGCAACCTGCCGGTGCCGGTGATCGCGGCGGTGCATGGCGTCGCCTTTGGCGGGGGCTTTCAGATCATGTCGGGCGCGGACATCCGCATCGCGGCCCCGGGCACGCGTTTTGCGATCCGCGAACTCTATTGGGGGCTGGTGCCCGACATGGCGGGCTTCCCGATCTGGCGCGGGCTGGTGCGCGACGACGTGCTGCGCGAACTCATCTACACCGCGCGCGAATTCGATGCCGAGGAAGCGCTGCACCACGGCTTCATCACGCGCATTGCCGAGGACCCGCACGCCGCAGCCATGGCGCTCGCGCACGATATCGCCGCCAAGAGCCCCAATGCCATCCGCGGCGCCAAGCGCCTGTGCAACATGGCGTTCGATGCCGATCCGCTGGCGATGCTGGAGGCCGAAACCGCCGAGCAGATCGCGGTGATCGGCCAGCCGCCGATGATGGAGCAAGTCGCCGCCAACATCCAGAAGCGCCCGGCGGTGTTCCACGACGCGGATTAGAGGCGATTTCCTTTAGGCAGGCCCCTCTCAAATTCCGTTCGGGCTGAGCGTGTCGAAGCCCTCCTCTCCCCAGGCGCAGCGATTGCGGGGGGAGAGGTGCCCTTCGACAGGCTCAGGGCGAACGGGGAGGGGACAGCTTTACCCTCGACGGAAGGGGGGAATGCGTCCGCACCACCTCTCACGCCCGGATGCGGTGCGCCTCCAGCCCGGCGCGGAATTCCGGGGGCAGTTCGGTCAGGCCGCCGCTGGCGCTCATCACCAGCACCACGTCGGCGGTGGCGATGCATTCGCCCTTTTGGAAGGCGGCGGCGAGGATGCTCCAGCTCCGCTTGCCGATCTCGCCGATCCCGCTGGCGATTTCGACATCGTCGGGGAAAAAGCCCTCGCCCAGATAATTGATCTCGAGCTTGGCGACGAGCCAGCGATGGCCCGACCATCCGGTCAAGTTCATCGCACGGTTGAAGCGCACGCGCCCGCTTTCGAACAGTCCGGCCATTGCGACATTGTTGATATGGCCGAGCACGTCGAGATCCTGGAAGCGCGTCTGGATCGCCTCGCGGTGCGGATAGGTGGCGGGATCAAGGCGATGGGGGGCGGGGCGGGGCATGAAGGTTCCTTATTCCCCTCCCGCTTGCGGGAGGGGGTAGGGGAGGGGCGTGGGGCGGCGAGGTTTGGCCGGCAGGCCCTCCCCCAGCCCCTCCCGCAAGCGGGAGGGGAGAATAGGGTTACGCCCTCCCGCGAGCGGGAGGGGAGATGTTACCTTGGGGCCATGCGGATCGCGCCGTCGAGGCGGACGTCCTCGCCGTTGAAATAGCTGTTCTCGACCATGGCGAGCGCGAGCTTGGCATATTCCTCGGGCTTGCCGAGCCGCTTGGGGAAGGGCACCGAGGCAGCGAGATTGTCCTTCACCGCTTGCGGCGCGCCTTGCATCAGCGGCGTTTCGAAAATGCCGGGCAGGATGGTGTTGACGCGAATGCCCTCACCCATCAGGTCGCGCGCGATCGGCAGCGTCATGCCGACGACACCGCCCTTGGACGCGGAATAGGCAGCCTGGCCGATCTGCCCGTCCTCGGCGGCGACGCTGGCGGTCATCACGATCGCGCCGCGCTCGCCATCTTCGCCCGGCTCCAGCGTCAGCATTCCCGCCGCCGATTTGGCGACGCAGCGGAAGGTGCCGACTAGGTTGATCTGGATCAGCCAGTCGAACGCGGCCAGGCTGAAATGCTTGATGCTGCCGTCTTCCTTGGATCTGCTGGCGGTCTTCATCGCATTGCCGGTGCCCGCGCAGCAGACGAGCACCGACTCCTGCCCATGCGCCGCGCGCGCCTTGGCGAAACCGGCATCGACCGAGTCCTCCGAGGTGACATTCACTTCGCAGAACACACCGCCGATTTCGGCGGCAATCGCCTCGCCCTTTTCGGTCTGCAGATCGAAGATCGCGACCTTCACCCCCTTGGCGGCAAGCGCGCGGGCGGTGGCGGCACCGAGGCCGGAGGCCCCGCCGGTGACGACGGCGGCTTTGGTGGAATCGAGATTCATGAGGTCTCCCCTACTTCGTCGCCCCGGCGAAGGCCGGGGCCGCTTTGGTGTGTGCAGTGCCGGTGTTGCGCTTCGCAACGTGGCGGCCCCGGCCTTCGCCGGGGCGACGCCGTGGTCAAACCCGCTCGATGATCGTCACATTGGCGATGCCGCCGCCTTCGCACATCGTCTGCAGGCCGTACCGCCCGCCCGAGTGCTTGAGCGCATGCACCAAGGTCGCCATCAACTTGGTGCCTGAGGCCCCCAGCGGATGGCCGAGCGCAATCGCGCCGCCATTGACGTTCAATTTGGCATGGTCTGCGCCTGTATGCTTCAACCACGCCAGCGGCACCGGCGCGAAGGCTTCGTTGACTTCGTACAGGTCGATATCGTCAATCTTCATGCCCGAGCGCTGCAGCGCGCGGTCGGTCGCGAACAGCGGCTCCTCCAGCATGATCACCGGGTCGCCGCCCGTTACCGTCAAGTTCACGATCCGTGCGATCGGGGTGAGGTTGTGCGCCTTCAGCGCGGCTTCGCTGACGATCATCACCGCGCTCGCGCCGTCGCAAATCTGGCTGGCATTGGCGGCGGAGATGCTGCCGCCTTCCTGCAGCAGCTTGACCGAACCGATGCTCTCCAGCGTCGCATCGAAGCGGATGCCTTCATCGGTGGCGTGGGCGACGACGCCTTCGGGGGTCTCGATGTCGAGCGCGATGATCTCATCGGCAAAGGCCCCGCGCTCGGTGGCGGCGGCGGCGCGGCGGTGGCTTTCGAGCGCGAAGGCGTCGAGCTGGGCGCGGTCGAAACCGTGCTTCTTGACGATCATCTCCGCCCCCATGAACTGGCTGAACAGGATGCCGGGATATTTCTCCTCCAGCCGGGGCGATTTGTAATTGCCGAGCCCCTCTTTCATGAACAGCGTCGCGGTCGAGCCCATCGGCACGCGCGTCATGCTTTCCACGCCCGCGGCGATGACGATATCCTGCGCGCCCGACATCACCGCTTGCGCGGCGAACTGCATCGCCTGTTGCGAGGAGCCGCATTGCCGGTCGATCGACACGGCGGGAACGCTGTCGGGCAGGTTGCGGGCGGCGAGCACGGCATTGCGGCCGACTTGCCCGGCCTGCTGCCCGCCCTGCATCACGCAGCCCATGATGACGTCGTCGACCGCGGCCCCGTCGATCCCGGTGCGCGCGACGATCGCATCCAGCACCGCCGCCGCCATGTCGACCGGGTGCCACCCGGCGAGTTTGCCGCCGCGTTTGCCACCAGCGGTGCGCACCGCATCCACGATATATGCCTCGGCCATGCTCGACTCTCCATATCCGTTGTTATTTGCAACCTCTCTTGCCGTGATCCTCCGCGCTCGGCAAGGTGGTTCGCATACCGAATGATCGAAAGGATAGGGTGATGGAGGTCAGCGAAGCGATTGTGGCGCGGCGATCGGTGCGCGGGTTCCGTGCCGATCCGGTCGATCCGGCGGTGTTGCACGGCATCGTCACCAAGGCCGCGCGCGCGGCGACGGGGGGCAATTTACAGCCCTGGCATATCGACGTGCTGACCGGCGATCCGCTCGCGCGGCTCAAGGCGGCGGTGTTGCACAAGCTCCAATGGGGCCAGCCCGAGACCCCGGCTTATGACATTTACCCCAAGGAGCTGGTCGCGCCGTACCGCGACCGCCGGTTTGCCGTGGGCGAGGCGATGTATGCCGAGATCGGCATCCCGCGTGAGGACAAGGCGGCGCGGCGCTTATGGTTCGCGCGCAACTTCCAGTTCTTCGGCGCGCCTGCCGCGTTATTTTGCACCGTCGACCGGCGGATGGGGCCGCCGCAATGGGCCGATCTTGGCATGTATCTGCAGAATGTCATGCTGCTGGCGGTCGAGGCCGGGCTGGCGACCTGTGCGCAGGAATGCTGGGCGATGTATCCCGACACGGTGGGCGATGCGATCGGCATTTCGCCTGAGCGGATGCTGTTCTGCGGCATGGCGATCGGGTTCGAGGATACAGAAGAGCCCGCGAACCGCTTGCGCAGTGCACGGGCTCCGGAAGAGGAGTGGTTGCGGATCTGGGATTAATTCCCTCTCCCTTTGGGAGAGGGAAGGGGCCCGCCCAGCGTAGCTGGGTGGGAAGGGTGAGGGCGCTTTTCGCGGCTGCTCACCCTCACCCTTCCGTCGCTTCGCTCCTCCCTCCCTCTCTCTCCCACAGGGAGAGGGAAAGGGAAATCAGCCTGCCGCTGGGGAGCGACGGCCGCCGCCGCCGCCGGCTGGGCGACCCTGGCCACCCGAGCGACCGCCACCCGGACGACCGAAGCCGCCGCCAGGGCGACCCTGGCCACCGGGACGACCGCCGCCTGCCGGACGGCCTGCGCCTTCGGGGCGTGCGCCAGCCGGACGACCGGCACCCGCGGAGCGATCACCGGTTGGGCGCGCGGCGTGGGTTGCCTTGGGCGGGGCGCGGTGACGGCCGGAGTCATCGCGACGTTCGAACGTGTCCGAACCCGCCGGGCGTGCCGCCTTGATGCGGGCGGCTTCGGCGGTGAAGCCCTCGGGAAGCTGCATCATCTCGGGCTTGACGCGCGTCAGCTTCTCGATGTCGCGCAGGTACGTCCGCTCATCATCCGCCACGAAGCTGATCGCGGTGCCCGATGCGCCGGCGCGCGCGGTGCGGCCGATGCGGTGGACGTACTGCTCGGGCACGTTGGGCAATTCGAAGTTGAAGACGTGGCTGACGCCCGACACGTCAATGCCGCGTGCGGCGATGTCGGTCGCGACGAGCACCTTGGCCTTGCCCGACTTGAACTCGGCGAGCGCGCGTTCACGCTGCGGTTGGCTCTTGTTACCGTGGATCGCGTTGGAGACGATGCCATTGGCGCCGAGCAGCTTCACGACGCGGTCGGCCCCGTGCTTGGTGCGCGTGAAGACGAGCGCGCGCTCGACCTTCTCGTCGCGCAGCAGGATCGTCAGCAGCGCCTGCTTTTCGCCCTGGTTGAGGAAGGTGACGAACTGGTCGACGCGCTCGGCGGTGCTGGAGGTCGGCGCGACCTTCACCGTCTTGGGATCGTTGAGGAACTGGTTGGCCAGTTCGCGGATCGCATTCGGCATCGTCGCCGAGAAGAACAAGGTCTGGCGCTGCTTGGGCAGCATCCGCACGATCTTGCGCAGCGCGTGAATGAAGCCCAGATCGAGCATCTGGTCGGCTTCGTCGAGCACGAGGATTTCAAGCATTGCGAGGCTGACGAAGCGCTGCTCGATCAGATCGAGCAAGCGCCCCGGCGTGGCGACGAGGATGTCGACGCCGCGCGCCATGTCCTGGCGGTTCTTGTTGATGCTGGTGCCGCCGAACACGGTTGCGACCGACATCTTGGAGAATTTGCCATATTCGCGCGCGCTTTCGGCGATCTGGCTGGCCAGTTCGCGCGTCGGGGCGAGCACGAGCATGCGGCAATGCGTCGGCAGCACGCGCTTTTCGTTGTTGACGAGCTGCTGGATCGACGGGAGCACGAAGGCCGCCGTCTTGCCGGTGCCGGTCTGCGCGATGCCGAGCAGATCGCCGCCTTCGAGCAGGATCGGGATCGACTGCTTCTGGATCGGGGTGGGGGTGGTGTAGCCTTTGGCTTCGAGCGCGCGGACGAGCGGCTCGGCGAGGCCGAGTTGTGCGAAAGTCATACTGGTTCAGTCCATTGCATGTGCCATGGACGCGCGTCTTGGACGCACGGATGGCGGGGGAAAATGACACCCCGCGTGAAAAGGGAAGTCCGTTGGATAACGACCGAGGCGGAGCTTGGGCTACCGGTTAACGGCATACCTAATCACGCTGCATGACGCCTCGATAGGGCACCTATGACTGCTGCAGTGCGGAAAGTCAAGATGGTGCGGGCCTGGCAATCGCCCTTTCGCCCTCACCCCGGCCTTGTGCCGGGGTCCACCCAGCCGCGGCCGATACCGCCAGCAATGTAGGGCGTGGTCGCCGCGAAGTGGACCCCGGCACAAGGCCGGGGTGACGGCGGGAGTTGTGGTGCTGCGTCAAGGCAGGGCGTCAGCCGCTCGTCACCGCTCATAGGCCTTGGGCAACGCGCCTTCCTGCGGCACCATGTAGCGCTCGCGGAGTGCATCCTGGCGGGTGCGCAGCGGTTGCTTGATGCCGTCGATATAGACCGCCGCCACGGCGGTGCCGAGTTCGAGCGGGTCGCCGTCCCAGATCACCACGTCGCCGCGCCGCCCCGCTTTGAGCGAGCCGATCTCGTCGCCCAGGCCGATCGCTTCGGCCGGTGCCGAGGTGATTGCGGCGAAAGCGGCGTTCCAGTCGAGCCCGGTTGCGCCGGGCAGTTTGGTCAGCGCCACCAGATTGCCGGCATATTGCTTCTCGCGCCGGGCCTGGCGGGCTTCGTCGTCGTTGATCGTGCCGATGCCGACCAGCACGCCCGCCGCCTTCATCCGCCCGACATTGGACTGGGTTGCGCCGAGCTGGTCGAACGATTCGGGCAGATCGGCCAGCGCCGAGGCGATGACGGGTACGTGCGCGGCGGCGAGTTCGCGGGCGACCATCCAGCCTTCGCCAGCGCCGACGAACACCAGCTTCAGCGCAGGGAAATCGCGCTTGAGCTCGATCAGCGCGAGCATGTCCGCTGCGCGCTCGACATGGATGAGCAGGGGCATGCGGCCATTCACCACCGGCACCAGCGCCTCGGCATCGGCGCGCGTCAGCAGCGCGTCCTTGCCCTGATCTGCATAATGGGCCGGATCGCGGGCATAATCGCGCGCCTGGGCGATGGCGTTGCGGAAGGCGATGAGCGCGGCCGGGCGGCTGCCACCGGCGGCGCGGGCACCGCCCTCGCCATATTCCATGAACTGAAAGGCGCGCGCCTTGGTGATGGGACTGCGGTCGGCGCCGAGGTCGATCACCGCGCCCTGTCCGGCGAAGATCGACCCGGCAGTGTCGGGCGCGACGATCGCGCGCGTCACGCCCTCCGCGCGGTTGAGCGGGATCGAGGAGGTGGCCGGGTTGACGGCAGGGGCGATGTCGATCGCGGCGTGGAACGGGCTGGTACGCGCGCCGGCATCGTTGGTTTCATCGACGCCATCGACCTCGACGATGCCCATGCGCGTGAAGCCCGCGACGATGCCGGGGGTGACCCAGCGGCCACTGGCATCGACCGTGGCGATTCCAGCGGGGACCGCCACCGCCTTGCCCGCCGCGACGACGCGGCCGTCACGAACGATGACGGTGCCACCCTCGATCGGTGCGGAGCCGTCGCCGATGACGAGCTTGGCATTGGTGATCGCGACCGACTGGGCGGCGGCGGGCGCGGCGAGGAAGGCGGCGCTGAGCAGCAGGAGGCGCTTCACTTGGTATCTCCCGCACCGGGCTGGCCGAGTTCGAAATCGGAGACGGGCCGTCGCTTCGGATCATTGGCGTCGTAGAGCAGCGCCCCGTCGATCCACACCTTTTCGGGCCGGGTGTAGACGCTGAACGGATTGCCGTTCCACAGCACGACATCGGCCATCTTGCCGGGTTTGAGGCTGCCGGTCTTGTCGGCGATGCCGAGTGCCTTGGCCGGGTTATAGGTCAGCCATTCCCACGCGACCGCGTCCGAAATGTCGATGCCGGCATGGCGGCCCGAGGCGAGCGCCTTGGCCACTTCCTGGTTGAGGCGCTGGATGCCGTTGGCGTCGTCCGAATGGATCATCGCGCAGGCACCGTTCTTCTGCAGCAGTGCGAGGTTCTCGCCGATCGCGTCATAGGACTCCATCTTGAAGCCCCACCAATCGGCCCAGACCGCCGCACAGGTGCCGTTCTGCTTGAGCAAATCGGCGATCTTATAGGCCTCCACCGCGTGGTGGAAGGCGGCGACGTGGTAGCCGAACTCCTTGGCCATATCCATGACGATGGCCATTTCATCGGCGCGGTAGCAGTGGTTCTGGACCAAAATCTCGCCCGACAGCACCCCTGCCAGCGTATCCATGGCGATGTCGCGGCCGGGGATTTCGCCGCCGTCCTTCTCATATTTGTCCCATTTGCGCTTATATTCGGCGGCGCGCGCCCAGGTTTGGCGGTCGACTGCGATATTGCCCATGCGGGTCGAGGGTTCACGGCCTTTGGAGCCATAAACGCGCTTCGGATTCTCGCCGCACGCCATTTTGAGGCCGTAGGGCGCGCCGGGGAACTTCATGCCCTGTTCGGTGCGGGCATAGACGTTCTTGATGACGACCGAGCGGCCGCCCATCAGATTGGCCGAGCCGGGCAGGATCTGCAGCGTGGTGACCCCGCCATTGACCAGCGCGCGGCTGAACCCCGGATCCTGCGGCCACACGCTATGTTCGGCCCAGACATCGGCGGTGATCGGCCCGGTCGCTTCATTGCCGTCGGAATTGGCCTGCACGCCGGGCGAGGGGTAATCGCCCAAATGGCTGTGAATATCGATGATGCCGGGGGTGAGCGTCTTGCCGGTGCCATCGATGACGGTCGCGCCCGCCGGGGCCGCGACGCTCTGGCCCAACTCCACGATCTTGCCATCGGCGAACAGCACCGCGCCATTGTCGATCCGCCCGCCTTCGCCATCGAAGATGGTGACATGGGTGACGAGCGTCGGCACGCCGGGATAGGGCTTGTAGGTCGAGGGGTAAGGATCATGCGCAAAACCCTTTCCCGCGCCGGGCCCGGTCTTGGTCGAGGCGGTGGCAGGCTTTGCCCCGCCGTCGCTGGCGCAGCCCGTGAGCAGCGCCGTGATGGCCGCGGCACCCAGCAGCGCCCGCAGCCGTGCGGGCAGAATTCGATCCGCCATGAAAGTCCCCCTTGCGCCGCGATCGGCTTGGTTTTGCGCAACATTCCGGGATTGGCAGGGGCTGTCAACCGCGCGCGGCGTGGGGTGCCGCGTGGCGAGAACGGCAAGTGCGCTGAAAGAAAAACTTTTGGCCCCTAAAGATGAACGCAATTGAATGCATAGGCTTTTAGTAGAGATTGATGCGGTGCCTGGGGGGCAGTGGTGCGGATGCCGCTGGCTGGGCCGAGATTTCAAGGAGATTCGACGATGAAGAAGGTTCTGGCCCTGACGCTGACGGCCGCGATGGCGCTTTCGCTGGCGGCGTGCGGCGGCGGCGGCAGCAACACCAGCGCGGTGGCGAACGAGGATCTCTCGCTCAACGACACGCTCGGCAATGATGCATTCGGCAACGACACCATCGGCAATGACACGGTGATCGACAGCAACGCAGCCGATACCAATGCCGCTGCCGCGACGGGCAACGCGCTCTGACCTGATTTTCGTCCTATAGTGGATTCAGACACGCCAGGTTTGCTCCCTAGGCGCACCCTCAGGCCCGGCGGCACCACCGCCGGGCTTTTTGTTTTTGGGCGGGGTGGAGGGGTAGACGAAAGGAGGTGCGTGGGGCGCTAAATTTCACCAAGTTCGCGCATATCGTAAAAGCGCGACGTGCGAAGATCCGACCGTGAGAAAGAGCGGGCGGGATTATAGCGTGCGGGCGGGGTGTAGGACATTTTTGTTTTCGACGGTTGGACCGTTAAGCGACAGATGCTTTTGAGCGGCCATTCGTCGGGCAGGGGGTTCCAAGGGCGCAAAGACTACCGATTGGCACCTCAGTGTCGTTTTCCCTGCGCTTCAACGGCCTGCTTACTGTTGCTCGCCATGCTCGCAGAGGCCATGATCCTCTCAGGTGGGGATCATGGCTGACGAAACAAACGAAGACGATTCGGTAAGCTCAAGTAGGGGCGATCGGGAAGACTTTGCTCGCGCCAAGCTACTTGTCACAACCGAGATGATCTCGAAGGCCGACCTTGGTGCAGTTCTCGCAGCTGTGTCGGATCAGGACGACTATGCAATCGAAAACCAGCTGCGCGCATCCGCAAAAGTTGCAGCGGACGCAGGCGACGCTGACCGCGCGAATGCGCTCGAATTGTTTGCTTCGATCATGTCGATAGCAGTTCGTCCCGACGACGAGGCGAACCCGTTCGCCGCTAAGCTCGTCATGGACGGCCGCCGAAGTATGATACCGGACGATATTGTCGGCGAGCAATCAGCGATTTTAGCAGAAAGTGTCGAAACGTTGCCTAACCCGCACCTGCGCGCGAAAGTTGGCGATATTTTATTCTACAACAGTCGAAAGTACTGGAAGGCGGCTGCGACAGCCATCGATGCTTATTGCGAGATCGCACGAGGTCGGCTGGATGACACGATTCATCCGTCCCCATTTCGACCGGCGGATTCAATCATGGACGTGATTGAGCCTCTTGCGCGCGCGGCTGCTTTGACACGCCTGACCAGGAAGCGCGACGACATTCCAGCCATAGTTCGCCAGACCCTACGGGCTTGCTATGACGCTGCCTTAGCGGGCTGTCACTATGTCGTATTCGTCAAGATATCGGAACTCGGGGTCTGGTACCGCATTCTAGAAGAGAGTCAGGTCGCTCACGATGCCGAGGAGCTTGCGCGGAATGCCCCGCCAGGAACCTTTCCAGAAGCTATAAAGCGCGTGTGGATCATCGCCGCAAGCAGTCACGAGCGCCTCGCCAACAAGGATCACGCGAACCGCTGCCGGATTGAGGCGGCCGAGCAGACGCTCAAGATGCGTGAGGATTCAAACCAGCCCGCTGTGAAAGCCCACTGGACGAAGGTCGCGCTCGGGGAAATGCGCCGTTTGTCTGGGACTCGCGACCGGGTTCAGCAACTGAGAGACGAGCTTCGAACGTTCCAGATGGCGGCTCAAGATGACTTCGGCTCTTTCACGACGCCGATGGATCTGAGCGGGCCGCGAGGCGAGATTGAAGCTCTTTTCGTTGGCATCTCGTTCGCCGATGCCTGTATCCAGTTCTACCATATGAGCGAAGCTCCATCTAAACAGGAACTTCGGGACATTGTTCTGGACCTTGCTCGAAAACATCCGCTGACTGCGATGATTTCCTCAAGCCATTACGACGCTGAAGGCCGTGAAGCGGCCCGCGCGCCCGCTATGCCCTCCGACGGGAGTCCATCCGAGGAGTGGTTTAAGGCGGAGGCAGCCAGATACATGGATGTGGTGATGTTTCAGCAGGTGCAAGGAAAGATCGAACCTGCGCGGCTTTCGATCGCAGAGCGCATCTCAATACAGGAACGTCACGTTTTGCCGATCGCGGAGGCGAGTTTGTTTGTGCCCCCGGAACGGGAGGCGCTATTCGCCATCGGCTTTGCGCGCATGTTCCAGGGTGACTATGCTACTGCTGTGCATCTCCTGCTGCCGCAACTCGAAAACTCCCTGCGTCACATTCTTATGCTATCGAACCGCGACCCGTCCAAGATCGAGCAGGATCTGATTCAGGGAGACCGAGCGCTTTCACAACTGCTCGAGGTCAACCGCAGGGAACTCGAAGCCATCCTTGGCGAAGACGTTGTCCACGAGATCGATATCTTGTTTAATTTCAAGCCGGGGCCAGCTCTCCGAAATGAGGCGGCGCACGGGAAGCTGCCTTGGGGTGCCTTCTTTCACCACGCCACAATATTTGGATGCTGGTTCATATTCGGCCTAACGTGCCGACCGCTGTTCCATGTCTGGCGAGAACAGATCGCGCCTCTTCTCACGGCAGAGACGGAGGCGCAGTTGTAGGTCAACATCCCGCATGTACCGACCTAACAATCGATCGGAAAAGGCCGTTAGGTCGTTTGAAAGGGCCTTTCTTTCCTAGGAAGCTGGCCCCCAATATCACGGCCTGCATCACGGTGGACCCCGGCACAAGGCCGGGGCGACGGATGCAGCGCGGCGGCTCCGCTACAAAGACCGCCCAATCAACTCCTTCATGATCTCGTTCGTGCCCCCGAAAATGCGCGTCACGCGGGCGGCGCGCCAGGCGCGGGCGATGGGGTATTCGTTCATATAGCCAGCCCCGCCATGGAGTTGCAGGCAGGCGTCCATCACTTCCCATTGCAGATCGGTGTGCCACAATTTGGCGGCGGCGCCTTCTTCGTTGGTCAGTTCGCCCTTCAAATGGCGCGCGATCGCCCAGTCGAGATGCGCCCAGCCGACTTGCAATTTGGCCTTGAGGTCGGCGAGGACGAAGCGGGTGTTCTGGAAATCGAACACCATTCCCGCGAAAGCCTTGCGCGTCTTGGTGAACTCCACCGTCTCGTCGAACGCCTTTTGCGCCGAGGCCTGGACCGAGACCGCGATCGAGAGGCGTTCCTGCGGCAATTGGCTCATCAGGTAGATAAAGCCCTTGCCCTCCTCGCCCAGGCAATTGGTCATCGGCACGCGCACGTCGTTGAAGAACAATTCGGAGGTGTCGGCGGCGTCCTGCCCGATCTTGTCGAGCTTGCGGCCTTTCTGGAAACCTTCGCGCTCGCTTTCGACCAGGATGATCGACATGCCCTTCCAGGCGGGCTTGGCATCGGGATCGGTCTTGGCGACGACCAGCGTCAGATCGGTATTCTGGCCGTTGGTGATATAGGTTTTGGAGCCGTTGATGACATAGTGATTGCCATCCTTCTTGGCCGTGGTGCGGATCGCCTGCAGGTCGCTGCCGGTGCCCGGTTCGGTCATGGCGATGGCGGTGATCACTTCGCCCGAGACCATCTTGGGCAGCCACTGTTTCTTCTGCTCTTCCGAGCCATAGGTTTCGATATAGCCCGCGACGATGTCCGACTGGAGCGAGAAGCCGGCGGGGACGCCGTTATAGGCCATCTCCTCATCGACGATCGCGTTATAGCCGAAATCGAGGCCGAGCCCGCCGTAAGCCTCGGGCGCGGTCGGGCAGAGCATGCCGATGGCGCCGGCCTTGATCCAGAAATCCTTGGGGACGAGCTTGTCTTCCTCCCATTTCGCGACGTGCGGCACGCCTTCCTTTTGAAGGAACTGGCGCACGGTCTGGCGGAACGCCTCATGATCCTCGGTATAGGCAAAGCGGCCGGCGACGGAATCGAGCGTCATGTCAGGTCTCTCCAATAACAGTTGTCGTCTGCAACTCTTTTGCTGGGTGTGCGGTGAGGTGACGCGTTCGTCAAGCGCGTTGCGCTCGACACGCCCGATGGGGGAGCTATGATCGCGCGAAACAGGAGAGCTTCATGAAACTGGCCAGCCTCACATCGGGTCGCGACGGCAAGCTCGTCGTGGTTTCCAACGATCTCGCCTGGTATGCCGATGCTGCGCACATCGCGCCGACGCTGCAGGCCGCCCTCGACGATTGGGAGCGGCTGCTGCCCGATTTGCAGAATCTCAGCACCGATTTGGAACATGAGATGATTCCGATGCGGCGCTTCCACGAGCATCAGGCGGCGGCACCCTTGCCGCGCGCGTACCAATGGGCGGACGGATCGGCCTATGTGAACCATGTCGCCTTGGTGCGGCAGGCGCGCGCGGCGGAGCTGCCCGACAGCTTCTGGCATGATCCGCTGATGTATCAGGGCGGGTCCGATGGGTTTTTGGGGCCGCGCGCGCCGATCCCGCTGGCGGACGAAAGCTGGGGCTGCGATTTCGAGGGCGAAGTGGTGGTGGTGACGGGCGACGTGCCGCAGGGGGCCACCCGCGAGGAAGCGCTGGCGGCGGTGCGGCTGGTCGGGCTGACCAATGACGTGAGCTTGCGCAACCTGATTCCGGGGGAACTCGCCAAGGGCTTCGGGTTCTTCCAGTCCAAGCCCGCCAGCGCCTTTTCGCCGGTGTTCGTCACGCCCGAGGCGCTGGGCAACTGGTGGCAGGACGGCAAATTGCACCGCACGCTGATGGTCGATCTCAACGGCAGGCCGTTCGGGCGCGTGGCGGCGGCGGTCGACATGACCTTCGATTTCGGCACGCTGATCGCGCATGCCGCCAAGACGCGCGCGCTGGGCGCGGGGACGATTATCGGCTCGGGCACCGTCTCCAACCGCGACGCCGACGGGGGCCCTGGCAAGCCGATCGCCGAGGGCGGCGTCGGCTATGCGTGCCTGGCCGAACTGCGCACGGTCGAGACGATCCTGGGCGGCGCGGCGGTGACGCCGTTCCTGAAAGCAGGCGATACGGTGCGGATTTGGGCGGAGGATGACAAGCATCACCCGATCTTCGGGGTGATCGAACAGACGGTGGGGTGAGCGCAGAGGCTCAGTGGAAATCGTGGCTGCGGATCGGGATGACCGGTTCCAGCTCGCTTCCCACCCTGCGCCGTTCGCGCGGGTCGATCGTGCCGCCGTGGGTGGCACCGTCTCCAGGCATGGTCAGGCGCGGCAAGTCGATGTCGCCGATCTCGCGCAGCAGCCCGGTGAGATCGCTGATGTGATCGGCGATGATGTGGATGGTCCCGCTTTCGCTTTGCACGCGACCGCGCACGCTGAGCATCGCCGCGGCCATCACCGTGCGGCGCTGCGCTTCGAAGCGATCGGGCCACAGGATCGCGTTGGCGATGCCGGTCTCGTCCTCCAGCGTCACGAACACCACGCCCTTGGCGCTGCCGGGGCGTTGCCGCACCAGGATGAGCCCCGCCACTTCGACGCGGGTGCCGTCCTTCACCCCTTTGAGATCGCCGCAGCGGGTGATGCGGCGGTGGTCGAGGTCGCGGCGCAGGAAGCTGACCGGGTGTGCGCGCAACGACAATTGCGTCGCGCGGTAATCCTCGACCACTTCGCGCCCGGCAGTGAGCGCGGCGAGCGTGACGCTGGGTTCGCTGGGGGATTCGATCGCGGCGAAGAGCGGCAGCGGCTTTTGGCCCAGTGCCTTCACCGCCCATAAAGCCTGGCGGCGGTCGAGGCCGAAGCCGTGGAACGCATCGGCCTGGGCGAGCTTTTCAAGCGTGAGCAACGAGACGCCCGCGCGCCGCCAGACATCCTCGATCGAGCTGAACGGGCGCGTGGCGCGGGCGATGAGGATGCGGCCGGCATCCTCGCCCGACAGGCCGAGCACGATGCGCAGGCCCAGGCGGAGGGGATCTCCCTCTCCCCGCTTGCGGGGAGAGGGTCGGGGAGAGGGGGAATATGGCCGCACTGCCCCTCTCCCGACCTCGCTTCGCTCGGCCACCCTCTCCCCGGAGGGGAGAGGGAGTAGGGTTGTGTCCCAGTCGCTTCGGTTGACGCACACCGGCACCACCCGCACGCCGTGTTCGCGCGCGTCGCGGACGATTTGCGCGGGGGCGTAAAAGCCCATCGGCTGGGCGTTGAGCAAGGCCGCGCAGAAAATGTCGGGGTGGTGGCATTTCAGCCAGGCCGAGGCGTAAGCGATCTTGGCGAAGCTCGCCGCGTGGCTTTCGGGGAAGCCATAGCTGCCGAACCCCTCGATCTGCTTGACCAGCCGCTCGGCGAAATCCTGGCTGATGCCGTTGGCGCGCATGCCTTCGATCAGCGGATCGCGGAATTTGCCGACGCCGCCGGTCATCTTGAAGGTCGCCATCGCGCGGCGCAGCCGGTCGGCTTCGCCCGCGCTGAACCCGGCGCCGACGATGGCGACCTGCATCGCCTGTTCCTGGAACAGCGGCACGCCCAGCGTCTTTTCCAGCACCTCTTGCAATTTGGGGCTGGGATATTGGATCTCCACCTTGCCGATGCGGCGTTGCTCGCGCCGTTTGAGATAGGGGTGGACCATGTCGCCTTGGATCGGGCCGGGGCGGACGATCGCGACCTGGATTGCGATGTCGTAGAAATTTTCGGGGCGCATCCGCGGCAGCATCGACATTTGCGCGCGGCTTTCGATCTGGAAGGTGCCGAGCGTGTCGGCCTTTTGAATCATCGCATAGGTGGCGGGGTCATCCTCTTGCATCTCGGCACTGTCGAGCCGCAGGTCGATGCCCTTATGGTCGCGCAGCAGATCGAAACAGCGGCGCAGGCAGCCGAGCATGCCGAGACCGAGGATATCGACCTTCATCAGCCCGATTTCCTCGACATCGAGCTTTTCCCATTCGACCACGCGGCGATCGATCATCGCGGCGGGTTCGACCGGCACCAGATCGTCGAGCCGGTCATGCGCGAGCACGAAGCCGCCGGGATGCTGCGACAAATGGCGCGGCGTGCCGATCAATTGCTTGGCGAGGTCGAGCGTCAGCGCAAGGCGCGGCTCACTGGCATCGAGGTTGAGCGCGGCGACATGCTCCTCGGGCACGCCGTCATTCGACCAGCCCCAGATTTGCGAGGCGAGCGCGGCGGTCATGTCCTCGGGCAGGCCGAGCGCCTTGCCGACTTCGCGCACCGCGCCGCGCGAGCGATAGCGGCTGACTACGGCGGTAAGCGCGGCGTGGTTCCGCCCATAGGTGTCGTAGATCCACTGAATCACTTCCTCGCGCCGTTCATGTTCGAAATCGACGTCGATGTCGGGCGGTTCGTGGCGTTCGGTGGAGATGAAGCGTTCGAACAACAGCTTGTGCTTGACCGGATCGATCGAGGTGATGCCGAGCACGAAGCAGATCACCGAATTTGCCGCCGATCCGCGCCCCTGGCACAAAATGCCCTGGCTGCGCGCATAGCGCACGATCGAATTCACCGTCAGGAAATAGGTCGCATAGCCCATATGCGCGACCAGGCCGAGTTCGTGTTCGAGCAAGCTGGTGTAGGCAGGTGGGGGCGTGCCATTGAAGCGCTCGGCCAGCGCGGTGCGCGCCATCGCCGCCAGCGCCTCCTGCGGGGTGCGCTGGCTGATCACGATCTCGTCGGGATAGCGATACTGGTCCTTCAGCTCGCGCAAGCTGAAGGTGCAGCGCTCGACGATCGCGGCGGCGGCGGCGAGCGCGCGCGGGTGCAGCCTGAAGCGGCGCGCCATTTCTACGGGGCCTTTGAGATGGCGGTCGGCGCTGCGTTCGCGGGCATGGCCGAGCGCGTCGATCGTGCAGCGATGGCGGATCGCGGTGACGACGTCCTGCAGCATCCGGCGCTCGGGCACGTCATACAGCACGTCGCCCGTGGCGAGCGGGGGCAGGCCGAAATGCCGGGCGTGCGCGTCGAGCGTGTGGAGCCGCTGCGCATCGCCGGGGCGGCGATGCTGCGTCAGGCAGAGATGGCCGCGCGTGCCGAACACGTCCGCCATCCAGCGCAACGCCTGGTCGTCTTCGGCGAAGGTTTCGGTGAGGCCGGGGACGAGCGCGGCGACCAGCCCCTCGGCATGCGCCGCGACATCCTCCCAATGCAGGAAGCACTGCCCTTTCTCGCCCTTTTGCGGATCGGCGCGGCCCTTGCCGAGCGTCAGCAGCCGGGTGAGGCGGCTCCAGCCGGCGCGATCCTCGGGCCAGACCAGCACCGATGTGCCATCGACCAGATCGAGCCGACACCCCGCGACCAGCCGGATCGGGCGGATCGCCGACATTTGCTCGGCCGCGACCAGCCCGCGCACCACGCCGCCAACCGAATTGCGATCGGTGATGCCGAGCGCGGGCATCCCGGCAATGGCGGCGGCCTGGAACAGATGCTCGGGCGAGGACGCGCCGCGCAGGAAGCTGTAATGCGTCGTCACCTGGAGTTCGCACCACGTCATCCGAACGATCCGTGCATGAACCAGGCGAGATCGCCGGTTTCGCCGCGCTCGCCATCGCCGCGCCGGAACAGCCAGAAACGCTGCCCGGCGTCATCCTCGACCTGGAAATAGTCGCGCACGCTGTGCCGCTCGGTGCCGCGCTTCCACCATTCGCCGAGGATGCGTTCGGGGCCATCGGCGCGGACCACGCGGTGCGCCATGCCGCGCCAGGTGAAGCGTTTGGGCGGCTGATCGGGCAATTCGGCGAGGACATGGTCGAGCAGTTCGGGGCGCCGCAACAGCCGCACCGGGCGCGGCCAGCGCGCATCCCAGGGATGTAGCGGGCGCGAGCGATCGAGCTGGCGGACATCGTCGGGCTTGCTTTTGGGCGCGGCGCGCGGCGGCGGATCGAGCGGCGGGGCGGCGGCGACCGAGCGTTCGGGCACGTCGCTTTCGACCGGCACGCTGCGCCACAGCGCGCTTATGCCGATGCGGTTGGCGAGCGTGTCGATCAGCGGTGCGAGATCGGGCGCGCGGTCTTCGAGCGTTTCGGCAAAGGGTTCAGCGCCAAGCGGATCGGCGCGGCGGACGTGGAGCGCGAGTGCGTCGATGCCATAGCCCGGCGCGATTTCCTCGATCCGGCGCACGATCAGCCGCAGCAGATGCGCGCCATCGCGGGTCGGGCGGGCAAGGCCGATGCGCAGGCGCTGCGGCACGCCGTCGATGCGATCCGCAACCAGATCGACCAGGCGCGCGCCTAGCCCCGCTTCGGCCAATGCGGTGACGAGGCGCGGCATCAACACCCCCAGCCAATGCGCGATCGCCTCGGCGGTGGCGATCGGCTCGGCGAAGCGTTGTACGACGGCGATGGCTTCGGGCGGGGTCACCGGATCGAGCGGTTCCGCCAGCCGCCCCGATGCCTGATCGAGCCGGGCGATGAGCGTGCCGCCGAACCGGCGCGCGAGCGGGGCGCGGGGCACGGCGGCGAGCTGGCCGATGGTTTCGATCCCCAGCCGTTTGAGCAAGTCGCGGGCGCGCGGTTCGAGCCGCAGCGCAGCGGTCGGCAGCGGGGCGAGCGCGTCGGGGTGCGCGCCGGGCGGGCAGATTTGCGGGGCGTAGCGGGCGAGCGCCCAGGCCGCGCCCGGCGTATCCGCCACGGCAACGCGCGCGGTGAAGCCGTGCCGCTTTAGCAACGCCACGATCCGCTTTGCCATCCGCGCCTCCCCGCCGAACAGATGCGCGGTGCCGCTGATATCGAGGAACAGCCCATCGTCGCCCGACGGCATCACCACCGGGCACCAACGCCTGGCCGCGAGCATGGCGAGACGCAGCAAGGCGGCGCGGTCGCCCTCCGGGTCGGCGGGGCGGATGTCGAGCCCGGGCACCAGCGCCCGCGCCTGCGTCACCGCCATGCCGGGCACCAGCCCGAGCGCACGCGCGGCGGGGCAAGCGGCGGCGATGACGAGCGCGTTGCCGGATTGGAGGCTGGTGATGATAGCCTTGTTCGTCACCCCGGCCCCCTGGCGGGGGTTGTGCCGGGGGCCACCCATTACCGCATTCTGACGTCCGAGGGGAGGAGTGGGCCCCGGCACAACCCCCGCCAGGGGGCCGGGGTGACGAAGCGGCATGGTGGCAGGAGGCGCGGCTTTTCCGCCCCTCCCTGGAAGGGAGGGGGTAGGGGGTGGGTCGGCCCGTAAGCGGGCGGACGGGCTGCCATCGGCCGATCCACCCCCGGCCCCTCCCTTCCAGGGAGGGGCGGCAGAAGGAGGCGTGACGCGCGGATCCCGCACCGGCGTGCGCCCCTCATCGGGCGGCATCGCCTTGAACGGATGCGGTGCGGCCTCGCTCACGCGCCCGGCGCGACGGTCGCGCGGGCGCGCATCGGCACCTTCGGTCCGTGCCCAGCGCGCGCCGGGACGCCAGCCACCCCCGCGCGGCACCGAACAGGCGACGGCCTGTTCCTGCGCGGCGATGGCGTTCAGCGGCGTGGTATCGACCGGCGTGCGCTCAGGCGGCGTGGCGATACGCTCGGCCTGCGCCAGCCGTTCGATCGGCCAGTCGGGCAGGTAGAGCGAGGCGACCCGTTTCATCGCATGCCTCCATCGTCCAGTCGGCGGGTTCGCCGCCGCGTTGGCGGACCAGCTCCACCCGCCAGCGCGCCCGCCCGACTCCGTTAGCGCCGACCGGCAGCGGGGCGGATGGGGCGGCGGCGATGCGCCAGCGCGTCACCGCCGCCGACGGCACAGCGAGCGGGTTGCCGCCGCCTTTATCGGTCGCCGCGCGGGCATGGCGCTTGAGCAGCAAGGCGATCGTCTTGCCGCCCTCCGCCGCCAGCTGCAGCCGCCGCGTATTGGGCATGGCCGCGCGCTTCACTTCGCCGACCACCGCGCCGAGGCCACGGTGGCGCAGGCCCTCCTCCATCAAGGCGAGCAGTTCGGCATCATCGGCGGCCTCGGCATAGATCAGCCGTTCGGGGGCGAGCCCGGCCTGGTACAGCCCTGGCGCGAACAGATCGCGCCGCCGCACCACCCACAGCACCGGCCCCCAGGCGCGCGCGGCGATCCCGGCCATGAACAGCGTCGCGGCGGCATCGTCGGATGGGGCTGCGCTGGCCGCGGCGATCTCATGCAGCGAATCGAGCCGGAGCCCGCCGGGTGCCAGCTTCTCGTCGATCGCGCCGATTCCGAAGGGCAGCACCGGGCGACGACGCAGCCCGTCGCGTTCCACCTTCTTCAGGCTTTCGCGAAGCTCGGCTATGATGGCCGAGGAGGGAATGGCAGGACAGGACACGGCCACGACTCGCACAATAGGTTCGTTCCTATTTTGTTCCGTTTGTAAGCCCCGAGTCAAGCGGCCGCTTATCGCAATTGGGACGGTCCGTCGTTTCCCCGCCTTCGCCCCTCTCGCCAAAGCCCACGAAATTTTATAACAACGATTCGAAAGAGCGTTTCCGCGTGCCCGAGCGTTGGTACAGCGCACGCCCCGTTTGGAGAGATCATGGCAAGCGACCGCGTTCCTGCGCATTTGAAGCCCAATTTGCCGCCTTTGTCGCTCTATGTGCCCGAACCCAAATTCCGGCCGGGCGACACGGTCGATTTCACCCAGGTGGCGATTCCGCCCGCAGGCGAAACGCGGCGGCCCGACACTGCCGATCATGCCGAGAGCTTCACCGATCTGGCCTATCAACTGGTGCGCGTGCTCGATGAAAACGGCCAGGCGGTCGGCCCGTGGAACCCGCGGCTGTCGCCCGATATGCTGCGGGCGATATTGCGCAGCATGGCGCTGGTGCGTGCGTTCGACGAGCGCATGTTCCGCGCACAGCGCCAGGGCAAGACCAGCTTCTACATGAAGTGCACGGGCGAGGAAGCGGTCGCGGTCGCCGCCGCCTTTGCGCTCGATTATGAGGATATGTGCTTTCCGTCCTATCGCCAGCAAGGTCTGCTGATCGCGCGCGGCTGGTCGATGGTCGACATGATGAACCAGATCTATTCGAACACCGCCGACCGGCTGCACGGCAAGCAATTGCCGATCATGTATTCGGTCAAGGAAGCCGGGTTCTTCTCCATCTCGGGCAATTTGGCGACGCAATATCCCCAAGCGGTCGGCTGGGCGATGGCGAGCGCGGCCAAGGGGGACACGCGCATCGCGGCGACCTGGTGCGGCGAGGGATCGACCGCCGAGGGCGATTTCCATTCGGCCTGCACCTTTGCCAGCGTCTACCGCGCGCCGGTGATCTTCAACGTCGTCAACAATCAGTGGGCGATTTCGAGCTTTTCGGGTTTCGCCGGTGCGGAATCGACCACCTTCGCGGCGCGCGCGGTCGGCTATGGCATCGCCGGGCTGCGCGTCGATGGCAATGACGCGCTGGCGGTCTATGCCGCCACCGCCTGGGCGGCGGAGCGCGCGCGCACCAACCAGGGGCCGACGCTGATCGAGCATTTCACCTATCGTGCGGAGGGGCATTCAACCTCGGACGATCCGGGGCAATATCGCTCGGCCGGCGAGCCGACCGCCTGGCCGCTGGGCGACCCGATCGCGCGGTTGAAGGATCATCTCATCGCAATCGGCGAATGGGATGAGGAACGCCATGCAGCGCAGGACAAGGAGTTGGCGGAGCAAGTGAAGGCCGCGCAGAAGGAAGCCGAGGCGAACGGTGTGCTCGGCCACGGTCTGCACCAGCCGCTCGACAGCCTGTTCGATGGCGTGTTCGAGGAAATGCCGTGGCATTTGCGCGAACAGCAAGCGCAGATGATCGCCGAAGAAACCGCCAGCGGCCGTCCATGGGCGCGCAAGTGATGGGTGCGAAGCTTCGCGGCGCAGCCGCAATTTCCTTCCCTCTTCGTGTCTTCGCGTCTTCGCGTGCAAGATTTTTGATCACGCGAAGGCGCGAAGACACGAAGAATAAGACTTTAAGAGCCGCTGTCGCGGCGGGTGCAGCAGTATGACCGACACGCCAGAATCCACCCGCATGAACATGATCCAGGCGATCAATTCCGCCATGGACGTGATGATGGCGCGCGACCCCGATATCGTCGTGATGGGCGAGGATGTCGGCTATTTCGGCGGCGTGTTTCGCGCGACCGCGGGCTTGCAGTCCAAATATGGCAAGACCCGCGTGTTCGATACGCCGATCACCGAATGCGGCATCATCGGCGTCGCGGTCGGCATGGGGGCCTATGGCTTGCGGCCGGTGCCCGAAATCCAGTTCGCCGATTATATCTATCCCGCGCTCGATCAGTTGGTGAGCGAGGCGGCGCGCTTGCGCTATCGCTCGGCCGGGGAATTCACCGCGCCGATCACGGTGCGCTCGCCCTTTGGCGGCGGCATCTTCGGCGGGCAGACGCACAGTCAGAGCCCCGAGGGTATTTTCACCCATGTCTCGGGCATCAAGACGGTGATCCCGTCGACGCCCTATGACGCCAAGGGCCTGCTGATCGCGGCGATCGAGGATAATGATCCGACGATCTTCTTCGAGCCCAAGCGCATCTATAACGGCCCGTTCGACGGCCATTGGGACCGCCCGACGCAGAATTGGTCGCAGCATCCGGCGGGCGACGTGCCGACCGGCTATTACAAGATCGAACTGGGCAAGGCCAAGGTCGTGCGGCCGGGCGAAGCGCTGACCATTCTCGCTTATGGCACGATGGTGCATGTCGCGCTGTCGGTGATCGCCGAAGCGGGGGTCGATGCCGAGGTGATCGATCTGCGCACGCTGGTGCCGCTCGACATTGAGACGATCGAGGCGTCGGTCCAGAAGACCGGGCGCTGCATGATCGTGCATGAGGCGACGCGCACCAGCGGCTTTGGTGCGGAACTGTCGGCCTTGGTGCAGGAGCGCTGCTTCTACCATCTCGAAGCCCCGATCGAGCGCGTGACCGGCTTCGACACGCCGTATCCGCACAGCCTGGAATGGGCGTATTTCCCGGGCCCCGTCCGTATCGGCGAGGCGCTCAAGAAGATCATGAAGGACGCATAATGGGGCTTTTGTCCCTCCCGTTCGTGTCGAGCGAAGTCGAGACACCTGCGCGGCACCAAATTTCTCGACTTCGCTCGAAACGAACGGATCTAGTGTAATGGCACGCTTCACCTTCAAACTCCCCGATATCGGCGAAGGCATTTCCGAGGCCGAAATCGTCGCCTGGCATGTGAAGGTCGGCGACCGGATCGAGGAAGACCAGCAGATTGCCGACATGATGACCGACAAGGCGACGGTCGAAATGGAATCGCCCGTGTCTGGCATTGTGATCGAGCTGGCGGGCGAGGTCGGTGACCAGGTGTCGATCGGCGCGGCGCTGGTGGTGATCGAGACCGAGGGCGATTTCTCGGCATCGGAAGCGCCTGCGTTGGAGCCGGTGACCGACACGGTCAACATCGCTCCTGCCAGCGCCGAGCAGATCGAAGTGGCCGAGCAATATGAGGCGGAAAATCCGGGGGTGGAGGAGACGCAACTTGCTCCCCTCCCGCCTGCGGGAGGGGCTGGGGGAGGGCAGGAGCCCGGTTCGCTATCCGCGTCTGGACCTGCTTCCCCTCCCCCAACCCCTCCCGCAAGCGGGAGGGGAGCCATGAAACATGTCCTCGCCTCCCCCGCTGTCCGCGCCCGCGCCGCCGATCTCGGCATCGACCTCGCGCAGGTGAAGACCGAGGGCGACCGCGTGCGCCATGCCGATCTCGATGCGTTCCTGCGCTATGGTCAGGGTCAGGGCTATCACGCCCCGCACATCAGCCACGCCCGCGCCGATGAGGCGATCAAGGTGATCGGCATGCGCCGCCGCATCGCCGAGAATATGGCGGCGTCGAAGCGCGCGATCCCGCATTTCACCTATGTCGAGGAAATCGACGTCACCGCGCTGGAGGCGATGCGCGCCGATCTGAATGGCGCGCGTGGGCAGCGGCCCAAATTGACGATGCTGCCGCTGCTGATTGCCGCGATCTGCAAGACGGTGCCGGCCTTCCCGATGATCAACGCGCGCTATGACGATGAAGCCGGCGTGGTGACACGGCATGGCGCGGTGCATCTCGGCATGGCGACGCAGACCGATGCCGGGCTTACCGTTCCCGTGATCCGCGATGCGCAGGACCGCAATGTCTGGCAATTGGCCGCCGAAATTCTGCGCCTGGCCGAGGCGGCGCGCGCCAATAAGCTCAAGCCCGATGAGATGGGCGGCGGCACGCTGACGGTGACGTCGCTCGGGCCGCTTGGCGGGATCGCGACGACGCCGGTGATCAACCGGCCCGAAGTGGCGATCATCGGTCCCAACAAGATCGTCGAACGTCCGGTCTTTGTCGGCGATGAGATCGTGCGCGCCAAGCTGATGAACCTGTCGATCAGCTGCGATCACCGCGTGGTCGATGGCTGGGACGCGGCGAGCTTCGTCCAGGCGCTCAAGCGCTATCTCGAAACGCCGGTGCTGTTGTTCGCCGACTGAAATCCGTCATGATCGGCTGGTAGGAGGATCTTATGCGCTTCGATCTGCTCCAGTCGATCAGTCTTGCGGGTGACGCCGCCATCGCCAATGACGATCGCGCGGGGTCGAGCGACGCGCTCGCCTGGGTGATCGACGGCGCGACCGATCTGGGGGAGCCGGGGCTGGTCGGGTCGCGCGGCGGGGCCGCATGGCTGGCGCTGGAGGCGGACGCCGCCTTTGCGGCCGCGGGCGACGCCTCGATCGACGCGATCTGCAAGGGCGTGTTCGCCAGGCTCGCGCGGCGCTTTGCGGCGCAGCGGACACGCGCGCCCATCTCCGCCTGGGAATTGCCGAGCGCGTCCTTCCTGGCGGCGCGCGTCGGTAAGGACGGTCTCGCCTGCCGCTGGCTGGGCGATTGTGCGGGGCTGCTCAAGCGCGGCGATACCGTCGAGCGGATCGGGCCGCCTGCCAGCAAGGACGACGAAAATGCCAGCGCCGCCGCGCTGGCCGAGCATGGGCTGGGCCTGAAGCAGCGACCGCAGCCGATCCTTGAGGTGTTGCGCGCCGCGCGTGACCGCCCCGACCGCTATATCCTCGGGGTCGATCCGGCCGCCGCCGCGCATTTGGGCGGGGCGGTGCTGCCGTGCAGCGTTGGGGACGAACTGCTGCTGATGAGCGACGGCTTTGCGGCATTGATCGACGTCTATGGCCTGCACGACGAGGCGGGTCTGTTTGGGGAACTCGCAACCAGCGGCTTGACCGGACTGGCGCTGCAATTGCGCGCGATCGAGCAGGAGGATGGCGATTTCGGCCGCTTCCCGCGCTTCAAGGGGTCGGACGATGCCACCGCTTTGTGGCTGCGGATCGCCGCCTGACCCCGGTCGCCAGACACATTTGAGAGACATTTCCCGCGTAGCACGCCGGTTCGACGCATCCGGAGGGCAAGATGGTGGGTTTTTGGCTTGGGCTGGCACTGATGGCGGGTGTGCAGCAAGGGGGACCCGGGCCTGACGGACCACCGCCACCCCCACCGCCGGGCGGACCCCGCCCTCCGCACGGTCGCTTGTTCATCAGCCCGATGGGCGAACCATTCCGTGGGGAAGATCCGATTGGGGCCTGGTTCGCCGGTGCCGACGCCAATCATGACGGCGTGGTGACCGAGGCCGAATTCATCGCCGATGCCGACCGTGTGTTCCTGCTGCTCGATCGCGAGCATGATGGCGAGATCGATCCCCAGGACATCGATTATTATGAAACCGTTCTTGTCCCCGAAATCCGCTATGGCGGTGGCGAGCCCGGCGGCCCGGGCGGGCCCGGCGGCGGCGGCGGGCGTCGCGGCGGCGGGCATGGCGGCGGCCGTGGTGGCGGAGGGCCCGACGGCGAGGGCGGTCCACCCCCGGGTGGCGGTGGCGGTGGCGGGGGCCATGGTGGTCGTCGTGGCGGCGGCGCGCCGGAGGGTGGCGGCGAGTCGGGCAAATCCGGTCCGGCGTATGACGACGTTGCGCGCGGCGCGGCACGTTTTGGTTTCTTTGCCTATCCCGAGCCGATCACGGCGGCCGACGCCAACCTCAACCGTGGGGTCGACATCAGCGAGTTTCGCAAGGCGGCGGCGGAGCGCTTCGCGATGCTCGACAAGAAAGGCGATGGGCGGCTGACGCGCGATGAACTGCCCAAATTGTCGCCACCACCCGGCCGTGGCGGCCGTCAGGGCTGGTATGGCGGCAAGCGCCGTACCGCAGGCGGCGGCCCCGAGCCGGTCGAGCAGGCCCCGCCTGAGCAATGACCCTGCCATCCCCGCCCCTGTCATAACAAGCGCGGTTCGGCTTGCCAGTTTCCGTTCGCGCGATGCTATAGCGCGTCGCGGGTTTGGCGGGGCGGCCGGACCCGGCAGGAGAGGGTGATGAAGCGCGACGTACGGTTTCCCAATGCGACCGGGGTTCAACTGGCCGGGTCGCTGGAAGTCCCGCCCGGGCGGATTCGCGCAGTGGCGCTGTTCGCGCATTGCTTCACCTGCACCGCGCAAAGCCATGCCGCGCGACGCGTCAGCCTGGCGCTCGCCGAACAGGGCATTGCCACGCTGCGTTTCGATTTCACGGGCCTTGGCCAAAGCGATGGCGCGTTTGCCGACAGCCATTTCGGCGCGAATGTCGAGGATCTGGTCGCGGCGGCGGCGTTCCTGGAAAGCGATGTTGGCGCACCGGCGATCCTGATCGGCCATTCGCTGGGTGGGGCAGCGGTGATTGCCGCTGCCGACCGTATCCCGTCTTCCAAGGCGGTGGTGACGATCGCCGCGCCGTTCGATCCCCGCCATGTGCTGCATTTGATTCAGGGCGCGCACGACATTGCCGATACCCCGCGCGACGTGTCGATTGGCGGGCGACCGTTTCGCATCGGGCGCGAATTTCTCACCTCGGTCGAGGGGCAGGACCAGGCGGCGCGGCTGGCGCGTTTGAAGCGGGCGTTGCTGGTGCTGCATTCGGCCACCGATGCGACCGTCGGTGTCGAAAATGCGCGCGCGATCTTTGAAGCGGCCAAACACCCCAAGAGTTTCGTCGCGCTCGACGGGGCGGACCATTTGCTGACCGATGCCGAACAGGCGCAATATGTCGCACAGATCATCGCCGCCTGGGTGCAGCCGTTCCTGGGGCCGACAATGGCGATCGACGCGGTGCCCGAGGGGCATGTGCGGGTGAGTTCGACCGATGCCAAATTCGTGCAGATCGTCGAATCCTCGGGTCACAGCTTTCTTGCCGACGAACCGCTGGCGGCGGGGGGCAGCGATTACGGGCCGACGCCGTATGACTTGCTGTTGTCGGCGCTGGGCACCTGTACCGCGATGACGCTCAAGCTGATCGCCGAGAAGGAAGGCATCCCGCTCACCGGCGTTTCGGTCGTGCTCCACCATAGCCGCCGCCATGCCGATGATTGCGCCGCCGCAGCCGGTGGGCGGCCGCAAATCGAAGTGATCGAGCGGCGCATCGCCTTGCAGGGCGATTTGACCGAGGCACAGCGGATGCGGATGCTGGTCATCGCCGACAAATGCCCGGTGCATCGCACGCTGGAGAGCAGGCCGGTGATCGAGACGCGGCTGGTTTGATGCACGCCCCCCGCTGGACAGGGGGCGCTACCCTGCGCAAAGCCGGGTGCGGGCATCTGGGGCCTGAGCGGAAAGACATGAGGCGATGGCGCGGCTGATCCTGTTCAACAAGCCGTATGACGTGCTGTCGCAATTCACCGATCGCAGCATCGGCGCGGCCCGCTCGACGTTGTCGGACTTCATCGCGGTGCCCGGCGTTTATCCGGCCGGGCGGCTCGACCGGGATAGCGAGGGGCTGTTGCTGCTGACCGATGACGGGCGGTTGCAGGCGCGCATTGCCGATCCACGCTTCAAGCTACCCAAGACTTATCTCGTTCAAATCGAAGGAGAACCCGATTCCGCCAGCCTCGATCGGCTGCGGCAGGGGGTGACGTTGAAGGACGGCATCACCCGCCCGGCCGAGGTCGAGCGGATCGACCCGCCCGCGCTGTGGCCGCGCGATCCACCGGTGCGCTTCCGCAAGAGCGTGCCCGATTGCTGGATCCGGCTGACGATCCGCGAGGGGCGCAATCGCCAGGTGCGGCGGATGACAGCGGCGGTGGGCTTCCCGACCTTGCGGCTGGTGCGCTGGAGCATAGGTGCGTGGACGCTCGATGGCTTGGCACCGGGGACGTGGCGCGAAGCGCCGGTGGGGTAAGCCGGGGGTTTACACGATTTCGAACAGACCCGCCGCGCCCATGCCGCCTGCGGTGCACATCGACACCACCACCCAGCGTACCCCGCGCTTGCGCCCTTCGATCAGCGCGTGGCCGACGAGGCGCGACCCGGTCATGCCGAAGGGGTGGCCGATCGCGATCGCGCCGCCATTGACGTTGTAGCGATCGGGATCGATGCCGAGCATGTCGCGGCAATATAGGCATTGCGAGGCGAAGGCTTCGTTGAGTTCCCACAGCCCTATGTCGTCGACCGACAGTCCGGCGCGGGCGAGCAATTTGGGAATAGCGAAAACCGGGCCGATGCCCATTTCATCGGGCGCGCACCCGGCTGCCTGGAAACCGCGGTACAGGCCTAGCACCTCGCGTCCCTCGGCGAGGGCCGTCGCATGGTCCATCACGATCTGCGCGGAGGCACCGTCGGACAATTGGCTGGCATTGCCCGCCGTCACATGCTGGCCGGGGCCGGAAAAGTCGCCGCCGGGCCACACTGTCTTCAATCCCGCCAGCGTCTCCGCCGTCGTGCCCGCGCGAATGCCTTCGTCCTGTGCGAGCGTCACGGTCTCGCTGCCAGTGCGATTGCCCGCTTTGTCGAACAGCGCCTTTTCGACGGTGATCGGTGCGATTTCCTCGCGAAAGGCTCCGGTTTCGAGCCCGCGCGCGGCGCGCTGCTGGCTTTGCGCGGCATAGGCATCCTGCGCGGCGCGGCTGATGCCATAGCGCTCGGCGACGATCTCGGCAGTTTCGATCATCGGCACATAGGCCGCCGGTTCACGCGCGATCACCGACTGGTTGATGTAGCGCGGCGCTTCCTTGGTGACGGTGAGGCTGATCGATTCCATGCCGCCGGCCAGCGCCACGTCGATTTCGTTGCAGATGATGCTGCGCGCGGCGAGTGCGATCGCGGTCAGCCCCGATCCGCATTTGCGGTCGAGCGTGAAAGCGGGGACGCTCTCGGGCAAGCCCGCCGCGAAGGTCGCCATGCGCCCGGCATTGCCGCCTTGGCTGCCCCATTGATTGCCGACGCCCCAGAAAATCTCGTCGATGCGCACCGGATCGATCCCGGCGCGCTCGACCGCGGCGTTCATCACATGCGCCGCGAGCACCGGTGCTTCGGTCGCGTTGAACGCGCCGCGATAGGCCTTGCCGATCGGGGTACGGGCGGTGGAGACGATCGCGGCTTCACGCATGGCAGATGCTTTCGAGCTTTGGGTATGGAAAAGGGGTGTAGAGCCTGCACGCTTTCTCCACAAGCGCCGGATCATGCGTGGACGCGCCGAACGCTACACGGTTGACCGGTCGCATCCCGGAGCCACAATGACACGCATGAGCCATATCCTGATCGTCGATGACGACCCGCATATCCGCGACCTGCTCGCCTTCGCGCTGGGCAAGGCAGGGATGAGCGTGGCCGAAGCGAGCGACGGCGAGGATGCTCAAGCCGCGATCGCGCGGCGCATGCCCGATCTGATGGTGCTCGACATCAACATGCCACGCCTGAACGGGCTCGATCTGTGCCGGATGCTACGCGCCGAGGGCGGGGCGGGGGCGGCGCTACCGATCCTGTTCCTGTCCTCGCGCGATGACGAGATTGACCGCATCGTCGGGATCGAGATTGGCGGCGACGATTATGTGGTGAAGCCGTTCTCGCCGCGCGAAGTGGTCGCGCGCGTCGGCGCGATTTTGAAACGCGGTACGCGCGCGACGGTGGGGGCGACGACGGTGACGCACAACCGCCTGACGCTCGACACCGATGGCTGGGAAGCGCGCTGGGACCAGGCGCCGGTTGCGCTGACCGCGACCGAATTCCAGTTATTGCTGCTGTTCGCGACCAGCCCGGCAAAGGTGTTCTCCCGCGATGCGATCATCGATCGGCTGCACGGGCCGGGCTTTGCCATCACCGATCGCACGATCGACAGCCATGTGCGCAACTTGCGCGGCAAGTTTCCGGGTGTCGATCTGGTCGAGACGCGCGCCGGGATCGGCTATCGCATCGGTCGTTGTGCGTGATCGGCTGGCTGAAGGCGCTGGCCAAGGCGCATTGGCCCCGCCTGCATCTGAGCGCGATCTTGTTTGGCACCTTGCTGCTGGTGGCGTCACTGCCCGGCGTCGCGGCACTGTCGCTGCGCGTTTATGAAAATACGCTTGTTCAGCAGACCGAATCCGAACTGATCGCGCAAAGCGTGGTGCTGGCGGCGGCGTATAAGGCGGCGTGGTACGATGTCGCGCACGCGCCGCAGCCCGATCCTTCGTCCCGCCCGCTCGCGCCCGAAGCGCCCGCAATCGATTTGCGCACCATGCCGGTGCTGCCGCGCGCGCCGGGCGGGGTGCGGGCAGGCGCGGCCGACCCGCACGCGCTGCAGGTGGCGGCGCGGTTGCGGCCGATGGTCGGCGATGCGGTGGCGGTGACGCTGACTGGAACGCGGTTGTTGGATGCGCAGGGCATTGTCGTGCTGGGGCGCGGCGATGCCGGACAGAGTCTTGCCGGGCTGGCCGAAGTCCGCGCGGCGCTGGCCGGGCACAGTGCGACCGTGCTGCGCGAACGCAGTGCCGCCGAAATGGCCGATTGGCGCGCCGCGCTCAGCCGGGCGTATGCGATTCGCCTGCACCATGCCCGCCCGGTGATCGCCGACGGCAAGGTGATTGGCGTGGTGATGGTGACGCGCTCGCCGCGCGGGCTGTTCATCGGCATCTGGCAGGACCGTTTCGCGATAGTGCTGGGTGCCGGGCTCATTTTCCTGACGCTGCTGGTGCTGGCGGGTTTGGTGTCGCGCGGCATTGCGCGGCCGATCATGGCGCTGGCGCGCGCCAGCGAGGAGGTCGCGCGGGGTGTGCCGGTGGTGCCCGAAACGCCGGTGACCGCCGCGATCGAGATCGCGCAGCTCTATGACAATTTCCGCGCAATGGCCGAGCGGATCGAGCGCCGCCAACGCTATTTGCGCGATGTCGCGGCGGCGGTGGCGCATGAGTTCAAGACGCCGATCGCGGGGATTCGCGGGGCGCTGGAGCTGCTCGACGAGCATGGCGCGGCGATGAGTACGGCCGAGCGCGCGCGTTTTATCGGCAATGCGACGGCGGATGCCGATCGATTGGCGCGCCTGGTGCAGCGTTTGCTGGACCTGGCGCGCGCCGACATGGCGACGATCGATGCGGATGCGCGCGCCGATATCGTTGCGGCGGCGCGGCGCGTGGCCGATTCCTTTCGGGGGGAAGGCTTTGCGGTCGAGGTGCAGGCGGGTGCCGTGGCCGAGGCGCGGGTGACGAGTGCTGCGATCGAGACGATCCTGGAAACGGTCGTTGAAAATGCGCGGCAGGCGGGGGCTTCGTTGGTGACGATCCGGGTTGAAGGCGTTGGCGGCGTGCGGCTGACCGTGGCGGACGACGGGCCGGGAATCGCGGCGGCGGATATCGAGCGCATCTTCGAGCCGTTCTTCACCGGGCGGCGCGAGGAAGGCGGCGCTGGCCTTGGCCTCGCCATTGCGCGCTCCTTGCTGGCGGCGAGCGGCGGCACGATCGTCGCCGAACCGGTGGCGGTGGGGGCGTGCTTTCGGATTTGCCTCCTGCGCGCTTGAGCGGGGATGCGACGAAGGGTTTTCACGCGAAGGCGCGAAGGCGCGAAGGCGCGAAGAAGGGGTGTTCGCGCGGAGACGCGGAGGCGCGGAGGCGCGGAGAGGTTGGATTCGGGTCTGATGTCGGGAGACCAAAGGGGCGCTAGGGGAGCGCTGCGCGCTCGTTTTTGGGCTCTTTCTTCTCTCCGCGCCTCCGCGTCTCCGCGTGAACCGACCTTCTTCGTGGCTTTGTGGCTTTGTGCGAGAAATTCCCGAGCGCCGGTTACACTGGTCGGTGGGGCGCTTGGGCGTTGGGGAAAAGGATTTCTCGCACAAAGCCACGAAGAGGAAGAAGATGTGTTCGCGCAGAGGCGCGGAGGACGCGGAGGGGGTGGGTTTCGAGTGTTGGGCCGGGAGACCCAAAGCGCGTTTGGGGGAGCGCTGTCGCGCTCGTTTGTGCTCTCTCTTTTTCCTCTGCGCCTCTGCGCGAAAAAAACCTTCTTCGTGTCTTCGTGTCTTCGTGGCTTCGCGTGGAAACCCTCTTCCTCGCCTTCCCCAGAGAAATTTCCGCAAAAGCGTGTAGAGCCGCCCGATGACGACCTCTTGTTACGATACCATCATCCTGGGCGCGGGTGCCGCTGGCCTGATGTGCGCCGCCACCGCCGGACAACGCGGACGCCGCGTGCTGCTGATCGATCATGCCGAGGCGATCGGTAAGAAGATCCTGATTTCGGGTGGCGGGCGGTGCAATTTCACCAACCTCCACACCGCCGCCGACCGTTATCTCTCGGCCAACCCGCATTTCGCCAAATCGGCGCTCGGGCGCTATACTGCTGCCGATTTCATCGCCTTGGTCGATAAGCACGGCATCGCCTGGCACGAAAAGACGCTCGGGCAATTGTTCTGCGATGGCTCGGCCAAGCAGATCGTCGCGATGCTGCAGGACGAATGCGATCGCGGGGGCGTCGAGATCGCGCTGGGCGCGGCGATCAGCGGCGTGGCGCATGGCGACGGGCAGTATCGCGTCACCTTCGGCAACCGCACCGCCAGCGCGCCTGCTCTGGTGATCGCGACGGGTGGCCCGTCCATCCCGCAAATGGGCGCGACCGGCTTTGCGTATGATCTGGCGCGGCGCTTCGGGCTGAAGGTGGTCGAGCCGCGCCCGGCGCTAGTGCCGCTGACGCTGGGGGGTGAAGAGACGCTGTTCCGCGCGCTTTCCGGGGTGGCGGCGGAGGTGGTCGCGCGCGTTGGCAAGACGCGCTTTCGCGAGGCGGCGTTGTTCACGCATAAGGGGCTGAGCGGCCCGGCGATCCTGCAAGTCTCGTCTTACTGGCGGCATGGCGAGCCGGTCGCGATCGATTTCCTGCCCGCGCTGAAACCGGGCTGGCTGGTGGCGGCCAAACATGCGCGGCCGCGCGTGTCGCTGGCTTCGGCTTTGTCCAACCATTTGCCGGGGCGGCTGGCCGAGACGCTGGCCGACCGGCTTGGCATCGAGGGCGAATTGGGCGCGGCGACCGACAAAGCGGTCGAGGCGGCGGCGCGGCAACTGGCCGACTGGGCGTTCATGCCGAACGGAACCGAGGGGTTCGCCAAGGCCGAAGTGACGGCGGGCGGGATTTCGACCGCGGAGCTTTCGTCGCAGACGATGGAAGCGCGCAAGGTGCCGGGGCTGTATGCGATCGGGGAGGCGGTCGATGTGACCGGGTGGCTTGGCGGGTATAATTTCCAATGGGCCTGGGCGAGTGGCTGGGCGGCGGGGCAGGTGGTTTAAGCAGGGGGCCTGCCGGATCACGACACGGCACCTCGCGAAATCCCGCCCGCATAATACCAATTGCACACCCCCCGTGCTTTTCCCGTGCGGCTGTGCTAAGGGCTCGCTTTGGCGTGCGCCCCCGCCGCCCCAGATCCGGAATATCATGCCCTTTTCACACCTCCCCACGCTTCTTGCCGAAGCGCTTTCCGCCCGTGGCTATGCCGCGCCGACTCCGGTCCAGGCCTCGGTCATCGAGCCCGCCGCCGAGGGCCGCGATCTGATCGTTTCGGCGCAGACCGGCTCGGGCAAGACCGTTGCGTTCGGCTTGGCCATCGCCCCGCAATTGCTGACCGAAGACGAAGGCCGCCTGCCGCCGCCGCGCGCGCCGCTGGCGCTCGCCATCGCGCCGACGCGCGAACTGGCGCTGCAGGTGAGCCGCGAGCTCGAATGGCTCTACGCCAAGGCCGGTGCGCGGATTTCGACCTGCGTTGGCGGGATGGACGCCAGCCGCGAGCGCCGCTCGCTCAGCCACGGCGCGCATATCGTCGTCGGCACGCCGGGCCGCTTGCGCGACCATATCGAGCGCGGCGCGCTCGATCTGTCCAACCTCAAGGCGGTGATTCTCGACGAAGCCGACGAAATGCTCGACATGGGTTTCCGCGAGGATCTCGAACTGATCCTCGACGCGTCGCCGTCCGAGCGCCGCACGCTCTTATTCTCGGCGACGATGCCCAAGTCGATCGTGGCGCTGGCCAAGCGCTACCAGAAGGATGCGCTGCGCATCTCGACCGTGGGCGAGGATCGCGGGCATGGCGACATCAGCTATCAGGCGGTGACCGTCGCGCCGGCCGATATCGAGAATGCGGTCGTCAATCTGCTGCGGCTGCATGAGGCCGAGACCGCGATCCTGTTCTGCGCGACGCGCGACAATGTGCGGCATCTGCACGCCGGGTTGATCGAGCGCGGGTTCGCCGCGGTCGCGCTGTCGGGCGAGCATAGCCAGAATGAGCGCAATGCCGCGATGCAGGCGCTGCGCGACAAGCGCGCGCGGGTGTGCGTGGCGACCGACGTTGCCGCGCGCGGGCTCGATTTGCCGTCGCTCAGCCTCGTCATTCACGTCGAACTGCCGCGCGATGCCGAGACGCTGCAGCACCGTTCGGGCCGCACCGGCCGCGCGGGCAAGAAGGGCACCGCGATCCTGATCGTGCCGTATCAGCGCAAGCGCCGCGTCGAGATGATGCTGCGCGGCGCGCGGATCGCGGTCGAATGGATGAATGCGCCGACCGTCGACGACATCCGCCAGGCCGACAAGTCGCGGCTGATGACGATGCTGATGGAAGACGTCGAAGTCGACGAGGACGATCGCGCATTGGCGCAGCAACTGCTCGAGAAGAAGAGCCCTGAGGACATCGCCGCCGCTTTGGTGCGCAGCTATCGCGCGCGGATGCCCGCGCCCGAGGAGATGATCGAGCAGAGTGGTTCGAACCAGCGCGAGCCCGGCAAGGAGCATCACCGCGAGGGCTTTGACGACGTCAAATGGTTCCGCATGGACATCGGCCGACGGCAGAATGCCGATCCGCGCTGGATCCTGCCGCTGATCTGCCGTCGCGGGCACATCACCAAGAATGAAGTCGGCGCGATCCGCATCGCCGCCAATGAGACGATGTTCCAGGTGCCGAGCGCGATCGCGGCCAAATTCATGGCGGCGGTGAAGCGCACCGCGGGCGAAGAGGCCGAAGGCGGCGTGCAGTTCGAAGCGGTGCAGGGTGGCCCGGTCGAAGCCGAGCGTGGCCCGCGCCGCGCGAACGGCCCGGCGCCGGTGCGCCACAACCCGCGCCCGACGCTGCGCCCCGGCGGCCCGAACAAGCGCCCGCAACGCTGATTTTTTATCCTCCCCGGCACGGGGAGGGGGACCATGAGCATTTAGCGAATGGTGGAGGGGGCTCGCCGCGGGCGTAGCGCTTGTGGCGGGCCCCCTCCACCACCAGCCTGAAGAAGGCTGGCGGTCCCCCTCCCCGTGCCGTGGGGGGATTTGAAGTTGCGCGCATTCCCCGCTAACGCGCGGGGCATGAACGCACCTCAGCCCAAGCCATGGGTCATGGCTATCGCTCCTTATGTTCCGGGTCGCTCGACGGTCGAGGGCGACACGCCGGTTATCAAGCTGTCGTCGAACGAAAATCCGCTCGGCACCAGCCCAGAGGCAGTCGCGGCATTCACGCGCCATGCGGGTGATCTGGCGCGCTATCCCGATGCGGGCGCGGCGGTGCTGCGCGAGGCGATTGCGGCGCATCACGATCTCGACCCCGCGCGGGTGATTTACGGCACCGGATCGGACGAAGTGCTGCATCTGGTCGCCGGGGCCTATGCCGGGCCGGGCGATGAAGTGATTCAGGTCCGCTATGGCTTTGCGGTCTATGAGATCGCGACGCGGCGCGTCGGCGCGACCCTGGTGGTGGCGGACGACCGCGACTATGCGACCGATGTCGATGCGATTCTGGCGGCGGTGACCGCGCGGACGCGCGTGGTGTTCGTCGCCAACCCCAACAACCCGACCGGCACCTTTACGGCCAAGGCCGAGATCGCGCGGCTGCATGCGGGCTTGCCGCCGCAGGTGATGCTGGTGCTCGACCAGGCCTATGCCGAATATCTGGCACCCGAGGATGACGATGGCGGGCTCGAGCTCGCGCGCACTGCGTCCAATGTGATCGTCACGCGCACCTTCTCCAAGATCCACGGGCTTGCCGCCGAACGCATTGGCTGGGGTTATGGCTCGGCCGAGGCGATTGCGGCGATGCACCGCATCCGCGCGCCGTTCTGCTGCACCACGGCGGGCCAGGAAGCGGCGATCGCGGCGCTGGGCGCGGCGGACTTCATCGCCGCCTCGCGCGCGCATAACCGCGTATGGCGTGCCTGGTTCAAGGACGAGATCGCCAAGCTCGGCAATGCCGGGCTGCGCGCGGTGCCGAGCGAGGCCAATTTCCTGCTCGTCCTGTTCGAAGGCGCAGTCACCGCCGAGACGGCGTATAAGGCGCTGCTCGAGCGCGGCTATATCGTGCGCTGGCTGCCGGGGCAGGGGCTGGCGAACGGTCTGCGCATGACGATCGGCACCGAGGCGGAAACGCGCGGGCTGGCGGCGGCTTTGCGTGAGATCGTGGGCGCGTAAGCGAAAGCCCCGCCCGAAGCCCCACCCCCGTTCGTTTCGAGCGCAGTCGAGAAACGGCCCCACGCGCTGTGCCAGGTTTCTCGACTACGCTCGAAACGAACGGGTTGGGGCGAGATGCCCCCCTCGCTCAAGCGGGCAGCAGCTCCTTCAGCGGCACCGCTGCGTCGGCCAGCCGCGCCGGATCGACCACCGCGCGCGCCACCACCAGCGCGCGGCCCTGCACATAATCGCGCGTGGCGTTGACGCAGTCGAGCGCGATGACGTGGCCCTGTTTCAGGTAGATCACCGAGAAGCTGCGCGCCGCCACGTCACCGCGCAGCACCACCGCATCATAACCGATCGACAGGCCCACGGTCTGCAGCTTCAAATCATATTGGTTCGACCAGAACCACGGCACCGCGTCATAGGGCGTTTCCTCGCCGGTCAGCAGCTTGGCGACGGTGGTTGCCTGATCATTGGCGTTCTGCACTGATTCGAGCCGGATCACCGCGCCATCGGCATACGGATTGGGGTGCGCCGCGCAGTCGCCGATCGCGAAGATATCGGGCAGGCTGGTGCGGCACAGCGCATCGACGCTCACGCCATTGCCGCCGTCCGCGCCCGCCGCGAGCAGCGGGGCGACGGCGGGGATGATGCCGATGCCGACGATGACGAGATTGCCGGGCAGCACCGTGCCGTCGGCCAGGCGCACGCCGCTGGCGGCCCCGTTCTCGCCGACAATCGAGTCGACGGTCACGCCGGTGCGCAGATCGACGCCGTGCGCGCGGTGCTCGGCCTCGTAGAAATGCGACAGCGCTTCACCCGCGACACGCGCCAGCACGCGCGGGGCCGCCTCCAGCACGGTGACGGGCTTGCCGAGCTTGGTCAGCACGGCGGCGGCTTCCAGCCCGATATAGCCGCCACCGATGACGATCGAGTGCGTGACGGCGGGCAGTTCGGCGATCATCCGGTCGACATCGGCGCGGGTGCGCACGCCGTGGACGCCGCTGAGATCATGCCCCGCGCACGTCAGGCGGCGCGGCGCACCGCCGGTCGCCCAGATCAGCGTGCGATAGCCGATCGTGCTGCCATCGGCGGTGGTGACCTGATGCGCGGCGGCGTCGACCGACACGACACGCCGCCCGGGCAGCAGCGTGATGTCGCGATCGACCCAAAAGGCGGCGGGGCGGATCAGCAGGCGCTCGAACGGCTTGTCGCCGGCCAGATATTCCTTCGACAGCGGGGGCCGCTCATAGGGCAGTTCGGGTTCGTCGCCGAGCATGGCGATCGTGCCCTCGAATTTCCGCTGGCGCAGCGCGATCGCCGCCTGCGCGCCGCCATGCCCGGCCCCAACGATCAGGACATCGAAGGGCGTCGGGTTGGTGTCGGTCATTGCAGATCCTCTCCGGCAGGGCAGTGTTCTTTGCGCCCTCATGAAAGCGCGACTGGCGCGGATCAACCCCCGCGCGCCAATAGGTAGTTTCCGCAGCTACCCGGGCGGGCTTCGCAATCCTATTTCCAGCCAGCGAAATGCGGCGTCGATCAACCGCCGCTGTTGCGAAAGGTGGCCCGATGATTGAGCATCTCACAACCCGGACGGGCTTTGAATTTCACGTTCGCCCCGCGCGGCCCGAGGATGACGGCACGGTTGCCGAGTTTTTCACGCACGTAACGCATGAGGATTTGCGTTTTCGGTTCCTGACCGGGCTCAACGAAGTGCGCCCCGACCAGATCGCGGCCTTGACGCATGTCGACCATCGCTGGTCGGAGAATTTTCTCGCCTTCACCAAGGATGGGTCGATGATGATCGCCACCGCGATGCTGGCGTGCGACGCGACGTTCGAGCGCGGCGAAGTGGCGATTGCGATCCGCAAGGACTTTAAGAACAAGGGCGTGGGCTGGGAATTGCTCGCTCATGTCGCGCGCTTCGCCGAGGTCAAGGGCGTGAAAGTGCTCGAGGCGATCGAAAGCCGCGAAAACCACGCCGCGATCGAGCTGGAGCGCGAAATGGGCTTCACCGTCGAAAGTTATCCCGGCGATTCGAGCCTGTTGCTGGTCAGCCGCAAGCTCGCGCACGACGCGCCGCGAGCGGGAATGCCAAATCGCCCGATGTGAGAAATCTGGGGTACGTAAAGACTGCGGTGATGGTCGCCGCCGAATGTGTGCCGGTTCGGCGCGATGGCGTGGTACGAACGCCCATGACGCTAGCCGAATCCCAAGGCAGCGATGCACGCGATCTTGCTCTGCTCAATGAAGAGCTTGGCTTGCTGATCGACGGCGCGACCAACCACGCCATTTATATGCTGGATCCGCGTGGCCATGTGACGATCTGGAATCGCGGAGCCGAGCGGATCAAGGGGTGGGCGCAGGCTGAAATTCTGGGCCGTCACTTTTCGCTCTTCTATCCGCCCGAGGATGTGGTTGCGGGAATGCCGCAGCGCGATCTCGATCGCACGAGCCTGACCGGTCGGCTGGAGGAGGATAGCTGGCGGTTGCGGCGCGACGGGTCGGAATTCCTCGCCAATATCACCATGACCGCGCTGTATGACGAAGCGGGCGCGCTGCGCGGCTTTGGCAAGGTGGTGCGCGACATTACCGACCAGAAAGCCGCCGAAACCGCGCTGGCGCGGCGCGAGCAGCATTTGCTCTCGATTCTGGCGACCGTGCCCGATGCGATGATCGTGCTCGACGAACAGGGCCGGATCGCTTCGTTCAGCGGGGCGGCGGAACGGATGTTCGGCTATTGCGAGGCCGACATTGTCGGCGAAAAGGCCGATATGCTGTTTCCGCGCATCGACCGCGATCGCGATGGCGGGTTTCTGGGCAGTTATCTGGTTTTTGACGACCGCGCCGTGGCCGGTGCGGTGCGGACGGTGCGGGGGCAGCGCAAGAATGGCGAGATCTTTCCGGTCGAACTCGCGGTCGGGGAGGCGTTGAGCGGCGGACAGCGGATCTTCACCGGCTTCCTGCGCGATCTGACGCAGCGGCATCGCACCGAAAGCCGATTGCGCGATGTCCAGTCCGAGCTGATCCATGTGTCGCGGCTGAGCGCGATGGGCACGATGGCCTCGACCCTGGCGCATGAACTCAACCAGCCCTTGACCGCGATCGCCAATTATCTGGAGGCGACGCGCGATCTGATGGTCGATCCGTCGCCCGAGACCGTGCTGCTGGTGCGCGGGGCGCTGGACGAGGCGGCGGGGCAATCGCTGCGCGCCGGGCAAATCGTGCGGCGGCTGCGCGATTTCGTGGCGCGCGGCGATGTCGAGCAACGCGCCGAGCCGCTGAACGCGCTGGTGCGCGAGGCCGCCAGCCTTGGTCTGATCGGTGCGGGGCAAGCGGGGGTCGAGACGGTGATGAGCTTTGTCGACGACAGCGTGTGCGTGCAGGTCGACCGCGTCCAGATCCAGCAGGTGCTGGTCAATCTCATCCGCAACGCCCTCCAGGCGATGGCCGACAGTCCGCGACGCGTGTTGACGATGACGAGCGCGACGCTGCGGGATATGGTAGAAGTCACCGTGGCCGATACCGGCACCGGTATTGCCCCCGAAATGACCGATCGCCTGTTCCACGCCTTCGCCTCGACCAAGCAGGATGGCATGGGGCTGGGCCTGTCGATCTGCCAGACGATCGTGGAGGCGCATGGCGGGCGCATTTGGGCGGCACCGGTGCCGGGGGGCGGGACGGCGTTTCATTTCACCTTGATGCGGAGCAGTGCCGATGCCGGATAGTCGCCAGGACAAGCGCATCATCCATCTGGTCGATGATGAAGAGGCTATCCGCCGCTCGGCCGGCTTCCTGCTGCGGACGGCGGGATTCGAGGTGCAGACCTACGCATCGGGTACGGCCTTCCTTGCCGCCGCAGGCCATGCCACGCCGGGGTGTGTGCTGCTGGATATTCGCATGCCGGGGATTGACGGGCTTGAGGTCCAGCGCCTGCTCAATGAGCGCGGCATCGCGTTTCCGGTGATCGTGCTGACCGGGCATGGCGACATCTCGCTGTCGGTGCGCGCGATCAAGGCGGGCGCGGTCGACTTTCTGGAAAAGCCGTTCGACAAAGCGACGGTGTTGCACGCGATCGAAGAAGCGTTCGCGCGGCTGGCCAATTTGGAGGCGCAGCAGTTGAGCGCGATCGAGGCGAGCGTCCGCCTGGCCGCGCTGACCCCGCGCGAGCGCGACGTGCTGGAGGGGCTCGTCAACGGGCAACCCAATAAGATCACCGCCTATAAGCTGGGCATTTCGACGCGCACGGTGGAGGCACACCGCGCGAACCTGACGCACAAGCTGGGCGTACGGTCGATTTCGGATGTGTTGCGGCTGGCCTTTGCCGCGCGGCTGCATAGCCCCGTCGCCGAATGCGACACCGCGCCTTAGGTTTCTACCTACAGACCGCAGCGCGGTTATGGCCGATGGCAGTCCTGAACGATCGGGAATGACCATGGTACCAGTGCGGACGAACCCTCAAATCGCGCTGGTCGATGGCGATCCCGCGGTGCGCCATGCGCGGCAGCTGCTGTTACGCGCGGAAGGCTTCAATGTCCGGGCCTATGCCAGCGCCCCGTCCTTGCTCGCCGATCCGCTGGCGCGGGCCAGCGCGTGTATCCTGGCCGAAGTCGCCATGCCCGAGATTGGGGGTGTCGAGGTGCTGCGCTCGCTGCGGCGGATGGGCTGGGCCGGCGGCGCGATCCTGCTGGCCGATGCGCCGACCGAGTTGCTTGCGGCGGAGGCGAAAGCGCTGGGTTTTGTCCTGTTGGTGCCGCGCGACCTGCCCGACCGCACCTTGATCGAGGCGATCCGCCTGGCGATGGCCGAGCCCGCGCGTTAGCCGAGCAACGCCGCCGCATGCCGCGCGATCTGCGCATTTTCCTGCGAGGGCAGCACACGCTGCGCGATCGGCCCGGCAAAAGCGAGATCGGCGGAGATGGCGGCGCGCACCGCCGCGTCATGCTCGCCAATGCCGCCGGTGAAGACGATCAGATCGGCCCCGCCCAGCACCACCAGCATCCCCGCCATCTGCTTGGCGACCGAGCGGCAGAAGATGGCAAGCGCGAGCGTCGCGGCGGCATCGCCCGCTGCGTGCAGCACGCGCAGATCGCTGGAGCGGCCAGACAGGCCGAGCAGGCCGGATTGGCGATCGATCAGCGTTTCGATTTCCGCGGCATCCAAGCCGCGCTCGCGCATCAGATAGAGCAACAGGCCGGGATCGATATCGCCGGCGCGCGTGCCCATCACCACCCCGCCCGACGGGGTGAGCCCCATGCTGGTGTCGACAGAGTGCCCGTCCAGCACTGCCGTCACGCTCGCGCCATTGCCGAGATGCGCGATGATCAGGCGGTGCGGCACGGCGTCGCCCAGTTGCGCGAGGATCGATTCGCACGACAGGCCGTGAAAGCCATAGCGCCGCACGCCTGCATCGCGCAGCGCCTTGGGGATGGGCAGCGTGGCGGCGATGGCGGGCAAGCGGGCGTGGAAGCCGGTGTCGAAGCACGCCACTTGCGGCACGCCGGGATAGCGCGCCTGCGCCAGCGCGATCATCCGCAGCGAGGCCGGGCCGTGCAGCGGCGCGAAGGCGGTGGCCGCTTGCAGCCGCGCGAGCACGCCTGCATCGATCCGCACCGGTGCGAACAGGTCGATGCCGCCATGCACGATGCGGTGGCCGATCGCATCGGGTTGGCCGCCGCCGATCTCAGCGAACACGGCGGCATCGACATCGGCATGTTCGACCTCGCCCGCGGACAGCTCGACCACCGCCTCGCCGACCGCATAAACGCCGTATTTGACCGAGGACGAGCCGCCATTGAGCGTGAGGACGCGTGTGCTCACCGCGTCCATTGCCAGTCGCGCACCTCGGGCAGATCCTCGCCATGTTCGGCGATGTAGAGCTTGTGACGCTCGATCATCGTCCAATAGCGTTCGGTCTCGGCGGGCACGCGGTCCCGCAGGCGCGGGATGCGTTCGATTGCGTCGAGCGCCAGGCGATAGCGGTCGAGATCGTTGAGCACGACCATGTCGAACGGCGTCGTCGTGGTGCCTTCATCCTTGTAGCCGCGCACATGGAAATTGCGGTGGTTGGTGCGGCGGTAGGCGAGCTTGTGGATCAGCGACGGATAGCCGTGAAAGGCGAAGATCACCGGTGTGTCGGTGGTGAACAGCGCATCGAAGGCGCGCTCGTCAAGGCCGTGGGGATGCTCCGATTGCGGTTGCAGCACCATCAGATCGACGACGTTGACGACGCGGATGCGGATGTTGGGGACGAATTGGCGGAGCAACTGCACCGCCGCCATCGTCTCCAGCGTCGGCACGTCACCGGCGCACGCCATCACCACATCGGGGTCTCCGGAATCGCTCGCCCATTCCCACACGCCCGCCCCGGTGGTGCAGTGGCGCACGGCCTCCTCAATGCCGAGCCATTGCCATTCGGGCTGCTTGCCCGCGACGATGACATTCACATAATTGCGGCTGCGCAGGCAGTGATCGGCGACCGACAACAGGCAATTGGCATCGGCGGGCAGATAGATGCGCACCACCTCGGCGCGTTTGTTGGCGACATGATCGAGGAAGCCCGGGTCCTGATGCGACAGGCCATTATGGTCCTGCCGCCAGACATGCGAGGTCAGCAGGTAATTGAGCGAGGCGATCGGCCGCCGCCACGGAATGCCGCGCGTCACCTTCAGCCATTTGGCGTGCTGGTTGAACATCGAGTCGATGATGTGGATGAAGGCTTCGTAGCACGAGAACAGCCCGTGCCGCCCGGTGAGCAGATAGCCTTCGAGCCAACCCTCGCAGAGATGTTCGCTCAGCACCTCCATCACCCGGCCGTCGCGCGACAGATTCTCATCGACCGGCTCGACCTCGGCCATCCACGCCTTGCCGGTGACCTCATACACCGCCTGCAACCGGTTGGAGGCGGTTTCGTCGGGGCCGAACAGGCGGAAATTGGCGGCCTCCAGATTGAGCGCTATCACGTCGCGCAAGAAACCGCCGAGCACCGCCGTCGCCGCCGCCTTGACGGTGCCGTGCCCGGCTTGCGCCACGGCGTGGTCGCGGAAATCGGGGAGGACCAGCGGCACGAGCAATTCCCCGCCATTGGCATGCGGGTTGGAGCCCATGCGGCGGTGCCCGGTCGGCGCGAGCGACGCATAGTCCTCGCGGAACTTGCCGCTCTCGTCGAACAATTCGGCGGGGCGGTAGCTCAGCAGCCATTCTTCGAGCTGGCGGAGATGCTCGGGCTCCTTGAAATCGGCGATCGGCACCTGGTGCGCGCGCCAGGTGCCCTCGACCGGCTTGCCATCGACGAATTTCGGCCCGGTCCAGCCCTTGGGCGTCTGCAGCACGATCATCGGCCAGCGCGGGCGCTCGCCATCCGGCGCACCGTATCGCGCCTGCGCCTGAATATCCTGGATCTGCGCCAGCACCGTGTCGAGCGTTGCGGCGAGCGTCTGGTGAACCGCCTCGGGATCGTCCCCCACCACGAAATGCGGATCATAACCATAGCCGCGCAGCAACTCGGTCAGCTCCGCGCGGGTGATCCGCGCCAGCAGCGTGGGGTTGGCGATCTTGAAGCCGTTGAGATGCAGGATCGGCAGCACCGCGCCATCGCGCGCGGGGTTGAGGAACTTGTTCGAATGCCAGCTCGTCGCCAGCGCACCGGTCTCCGCCTCGCCATCGCCGACGACGCAGGCGACGATCAGATCGGGATTGTCGAACACCGCGCCATACGCATGCGCCAGCGAATAGCCGAGCTCGCCGCCTTCATGGATCGATCCTGGGGTCTCCGGCGCGACATGGCTGGGGATGCCGCCTGGCCAGGAGAATTGGCGGAACAGCCGGTCCATGCCGCCACGGCTGCGCTCGATCGCGGGATAACGCTCGGTATAGGAGCCTTCGAGATAGGTGTTGGCGACCAGCCCCGGCCCGCCATGCCCCGGCCCGATCACCGCGATCATGTTGAGATCGTGTTCGACGATCAGCCGGTTGAGATGGACATAGAGCAGGTTGAGCCCCGGCGTGGTGCCCCAATGGCCGAGCAGCCGCGTCTTGACGTCGGCCAGCGCGAGCGGGCGATCGAGCAGCGGGTTGGCGCGCAGGTAAATCTGCCCGACCGACAGATAATTGGCGGCGCGCCAATAGCCGTGCATCCGCCGCAGCAGATCGGGCGAGAGCGGGCCGGAGATGGGGGCACCGGGAATGGGCGCGCCGGAGCCAAGCGGGGCGGGGAGCGGATCGGTCATGGGCATTCCTGTGCTGCGCGCGGTGTGGCGACGGTTATGCCTGCGGGGGGCGTGCGGCGGCAGCTTCGGGAAATACGGGGGGTGGTGTAGGACAGGGTGGCTTGGCGCTGTCTGGAAGTCGCTTATCCGTCAGAGCAATGTCATACTGCGTTGTAATCACGTTATTGACGAATTATCGTTACAAACCTATTTTTAGGGCGAAATAGGTGATGCCATGATCCATTTGATCGAGATTGAGAATTTCCTTTCGATCCGCGATCGACAGGTTGTCGACCTGCGCGTCTCGGGGAAGGTGTCGGATCGGTTCGATCGCTTCGCGCCGATTTTCCCCGGCGCGTCGGTACGAGCGCCAAAGGTCATAGCGCTGTTTGGCGCAAACGCTTCGGGCAAGACCAACGTGCTCAAAGCGCTGAATTTCATTATCCAATTCGTTCGCAATCCGGCGGCGCGTGCTATTTCTGGCGCGTTCGTCGAGCGGTTTAATGACGAGGAGTCCAAAGATCGCCCGGTCCGATTTGCGCTGGAGCTAGCGGGCTTGATGGACGCCACGCCTGCTGTCATCGAACGCGCCCGCCGCGACGAAGCGGTAGTTTACGGCACCTACCGGTATGAGCTCGAGTTGGCGGTACAAGGTGGCCAGGTTCAGCATGTTGCGCACGAAAGTCTCCGCCAAAGGCCGAATGATCGCGGCAAATGGCAACGGGTGTTCGAGCGGAGTGGCCCTCAGCAGGCGTTGGGATCGAAGGCCTTTCCCATTCAGGGATTCCGCCACCTGCTTAATACCCTCGATCCGGTCGGCTCGATCGTCGCCAGCTTTGCGCAATTTCAACATCCCGGCGCGCTGTTCTTGAAGAGTCTCGCCGACAGCGCCTATCCGTTCCTCGACTACCAACCGTCGTCGGGTGACGACAGGCTTATCGAATTCATCGGCAATCGCCCGGACCTCCTTTCCACGCTTAACGAGGACCTTAACCGGATCGATCTTGGCATCGAAGAGATGCGTGTGGACCAGACACCACAGGGGTGGCTGGCCAAGTTCAGGCATCGCAAGCTCGATGCCGACATGCCGTGGGGGCTACAAAGCCACGGGACGCGGGCGTTCATTCGCCTCTATCCCTTAATTGCCGAGACGCTTGCCAGCGGTGGCACCGCCATCGTCGACGAACTCGATCTCGCCATTCACCCGCTGGTTCTTCCTGAGCTGATCCGCTGGTTCCATGACCCCGGCCGAAATCCTCATGGGGCGCAGCTCTGGTTCACCGGCCAGTCGACCAGCCTCCTTGACGATCTGGCACCCGAAGAAATTCTGTTTTGCGAAAAGGATCGTCAGGGTCGCACCGGCCTCTATCTCGCGCGCGATATCGCGCGCCGGGACGATAACCTCCGGCGAAAATATCTGTCGGGTGTCTACGGCGCGGTGCCGCAGATCGGATGAGGCGGCCTCGACCCTCGCGCCCGCAGCGTGCGCCCGTCTTTATCGGTGGGGAAGGGCGAAGCGAGGTCGCCTATGCGGGATGGCTGCGTAATCTGGTGCGTGATCGCGACATGCCGTTTCACCTTGAGTTGTGCGATCTCGGGCAGGGTGCCGGGGACCCATACACGCGAATCGAAATGGCGATCGAGCGTGTGGAGCGGATCGAGCGAAACCGCGAGCCGTTTATCGGACGATATGTCTTCCTCGACACCGATCAGATCGAAGGCGATCAAGCCCGCGCTGATTTGGCGCGTCGCCACGCGCGCGACAATAATTTTACAGTGATATGGCAACAGCCGACGCACGAAGCGTTCCTGCTGCGGCACCTGCCCGGCCGTCACATGAACCAGCCCCCGGACAAACGGACTGCCGATGCCGCGCTGGCAAGGGATTGGGTCGAGTATCGAAAGCCCTGTACCCCGCAACAACTCGAGCAGCGTCTGACGCTTGATGGCGCAATCCGGGTGGCTGAGCGTCTGCCCGAATTGGCCGAGCTGCTGCGCCTGATCGGCCTGTGTGAGGCCTGAGGGATCGCCGTGACGGACGATGCACGGGATGGAGAGCATCCCCTCATGCTGCACCTGAACGAACGGCGGCTTCCGGGAACCGCTCGCAGCGCGTCGGATGACCGAAATGGGGCGCGTAGCCGCCCCCCCCCCTACGTACTTCCCGCCCCTCGACCCGGCCGCCGCGCCATCGCATCTCCCGCAAGCGCACAGCGGGGAGCCAAGCCGATGACCGTCGAACGCCGCTTCAGTCGCCGGGCCACCTTGATCGGGGGCGGGGCGGTGGTGTTGGCCGGGGTGGGGGCAGCCGGGCTCGGCTATCGCGAGCTGGCGTCGCTGGAGGGCTATGAGGCCGCCGTGGCGGAGAGCCGCGCCGCGCTGGCGGCGCAGCCTGCCGCGCGCGATCTGGTGCGGTTTGCGACGCTCGCCGCCAATGGGCACAACACCCAGCCCTGGCTGTTCCGCATCGGCGAGAACCGCATCGACATCCTGCCCGATCGATCGCGCCGGACGCCGGTGGTGGACCCGGACGACCATCATCTGTTCGTGAGCCTTGGCTGTGCGGCGGAGAATCTGGCGCTGGCTTCGGCGGCGGCGGGGTTGCCGTGCGATGTCGGTTTCGATGCCGCAAGCGGCGCGGTGTCGGTGCGGCAGCAGCGCGGCGCGCCGGTCGCCTCGCCGCTGTTCGCCGCGATCCCGCACCGCCAATCAACGCGCACGGTGTATGATGGGCGCGCGGTTGCGCCGGAGCTGCTGCGGCAATTGGCGGAGGCGGCGGCGGAGCCGGGGGTGTCGCTGGTGCTGCTGACCGATCGCCCGCGCCTCAACCACATCCGCGATCTGGTGGTGGCGGGCAACAGCGCGCAACTGGCCGATGCCGCGTTCCTGCGCGAACTCAAAAGCTGGATGCGCTTCACCCCGCAGCGTGCGCTGGCGACCGGCGACGGGTTGTTCAGCGTGACCTCGGGCGCGCCGGTGCTGCCCGAATGGCTGGCCCCGCTGCTGCTCGACCAAGTGTTCACCGCGTCTTCGGAAAACGCCAAATATGCGCGGCAAATGGCGTCCACGGCGGGGGTGGCGGTGTTCGTCGGGGAGCGCGCCGACCCCGCGCATTGGGTGCGCGTGGGGCGGGCGTGCCAGCGTTTTGCGTTGCAGGCGACCGCACTTGGGCTGCGCCATGCGATGATCAACCAGCCGGTCGAAGTGGCGCGGTTGCGGCCCGAGCTGGCGCGGTTGATCGGCGCGCCGGGCGTGCGGCCCGATCTGGTGATGCGCTTTGGCTATGGCGCTGGCCTGCCCTTTTCCGCGCGGCGACCGGTGGAGGCGGTGCTGGCCTGAGCCGCGCGCCCGCTACGTACTTCCCGAGTCTGCCTGGGCATCGGGCCGCGCGTTATGCTGTGACCACGCGCCACCCGGGGAACGACCATGCCTGCCAACCAACCGATCCGCCATGTCATCGTGCTGGGGCACCCGTCGCCCGGCAGCTTCAACCACGAAGTCGTCCAGCGCTATTGCGCAACCGTCCGCGAAAACGGGCAGGAGGCGGTGGTGCGCGATCTTTATGCGCTCGATTTCGACCCGTGCCTGCGCGCCGACCGGCTGCCCGGTCACGCCAGCGGCATGTCCGCTGATGTCGCGCATGAGATCGGGCTGTTGCGGCAGGCCGATGTGATCGTGTTCGTTTATCCGATCTGGTTCGGTATGCCGCCCGCGATCATCAAGGGCTATGTCGACCGCGTGCTGGGCGTGGCGCAGACGCCGTCCTCGATCCGCGACCATCGCCCGGATTCGGTGCTGGTCGGCAAATCCTTCGCGACCTTTTCCAGCTCGGCGACGACGCGGATCTGGCTGGACGAACAGGGCCAGATGGAATCGATCCGCCAGGCGTTCGACCGCTATCTGATGGGCATTTTCGGGCTGCGCGATGCGGGCCACGTGCATTTCGGCGCGATCGTCGCGGATATGGAGGCGCGCTTCGTTGCCGAATGCCTGCTCGAGGTGGAAACGCAGGCGCGCAAGATCTGCAGCGAGGTCGCCGCCGCGCGCCACGCCGCCCGCGCGCAGGATGCAGTGGCGGCGTTTACCGGGGACTAAGCGTTTGTTTGGAAATGCGCCACGGCGCATTTCGCGGCACCGGCCCGCTCCCCCACCCGGCCACCCAACGGCAGTATTCTATGGGTGGCCGGGTGGGGGAGCGGGCCGGTGCCGCCTTGAAATTCGCTCTTTCGCGAATTTCCAAACGGCCTCTAAGCGAGCGTTTCCGCCAGGCCGCGCAGCCAATCGCCGACCGCCTGGATGCGCGGGGTGGCGTGGGTGTCCTGATGGGTCACCAGCCAGAAGGTGCGCGTCAGATGCACGCTGTCGCCGAGCACGGGCACCAGTGCTGCATCGCGCGCGGCGATGAAATCGGGCAGCACGCCGATCCCGGCCCCCGCGCGGATCATGGCGTGTTGCACGGTGATGCTGGTGCTGCGCGCCCGCGCGACGAGGCCGTCCTGAATTTCCGACAGATAATTGAGCTCGGGCGCGTGGACGTGTTCGGGGACATAGCTGATCAGCGCATGGCCGTGCAGGTCGGCGGCGCTGGCGACCCGCGCGTGATCGGCGAGGAAGCCGGGCGTGGCGTAGAGCCGCAGCCGGTAATCGGTGAGTTTGGTCGCGCGCAATTGCCGGTTGCGCGGGCGCGCGAGCATCACCGCCATATCGGCCTCGCGCCTGGACGGGTTGAGGAAGCCCGAGGCGGTGATCAGGTCGATCCGCAAATTGGGCTGGTCGCGGCGGAAGGCGGGCAGAGCGGGCGCGACGACATGCGTGGCGAGGCCCTCGGCAATGCTGAGGCGCACCTGGCCCGCGAGCGCGGCGCTGCTGGGGTCGACCTCGGTCGCGGCGAGCACGGCGGCTTCGATCGTCTCGCTATGGATGAGCAGCGCCTGGCCGGTTTCGGTCAGGCGGCGTTCGCCAGCGATCGTCTCGAAGATCGCGGTGCCGAGCCGCTGTTCCAGCCGGGCGAGGCGGCGGCCGACGGTGGTGACGTCCAGCCCCAGCGCGCGCGCCGCACCCGCCATGCGCTGCGCCCGCGCGACGGCGAGGAAAATGCGCAGGTCATCCCAGTTTTCCACGGATACCCTCATGCAAAAATGCACTACCTAGCAGCAAAGATGGAGGGTTGAATGCAAAAATGCTGGGTGGGATAGGGGGGTATAAGCTTTAGGAGAGCGCCATGCGGATCATCGACCACCATATCATGGGTCTAGCGAGCGGCACTGCCGCGCGGACGGGCGAGGTGTTCGATCCCAACACCGGTGCGGTGCAGGCCCAGGTCAAGTTCGGCACGCAGGCCGATCTCGACGCCGCCGTCGCCGCTGCGCAAAAGGCGCAGCCGGGTTGGGCCGCAACCAACCCCCAGCGCCGCGCGCGTGTGATGTTCAATTTCAAGGCGCTGGTCGAAGCGCATATCGACGAACTCGCCGCCCTGCTGTCGTCCGAACACGGCAAGGTGATCGCCGATTCCAAGGGCGACATTCAGCGCGGGCTGGAAGTGATCGAATTTTGCTGCGGCATTCCGCATGTGCTAAAGGGCGAATTTACCCAGGGCGCCGGGCCGGGGATCGACGTCTATTCGATGCGCCAGCCGCTCGGCATTGGCGCTGGCATCACCCCGTTCAATTTCCCGGCGATGATCCCCTTGTGGATGAGCGGCGTCGCCATCGCCACGGGTAATGCCTTCATCCTGAAGCCCAGCGAGCGTGACCCGTCGGTGCCGGTGCGGCTGGCTGAATTGTTCCGCGAGGCGGGGCTGCCCGAGGGTATTTTGCAAGTCGTCCACGGCGACAAGGACATGGTCGACGCGATCCTCGATCATCCCGCGATCAGCGCGGTCAGCTTCGTCGGATCATCCGACATTGCGCATTATGTCTACCGGCGCGGCGTCGCGGCGGGCAAGCGCGTGCAGGCGATGGGCGGGGCCAAGAATCACGGCATCGTCATGCCCGATGCCGATCTCGACCAGGTCGTTGCCGATCTGTCGGGCGCGGCATTCGGCTCGGCGGGCGAGCGCTGCATGGCGCTGCCGGTGGTGGTGCCGGTGGGCGAGAAGACCGCGATTGCGCTGCGCGAGAAACTGATCCCGGCGATCGCCGCGTTGCGCGTGGGCGTGTCGACCGATGCCGAGGCGCATTACGGCCCGGTGGTGAACGCCGCGCACCGCACGCGCATCGAAAACTGGATCCAGACCGGCGTCGACGAGGGCGCGGAGCTGGTCGTCGACGGGCGCGGGTTCGAGCTGCAGGGGCATGAGAAGGGCTTCTTCATCGGCCCGACGCTGTTCGACCATGTCACGCCCGACATGTCGGCCTATAAGGAAGAGATTTTCGGCCCCGTGCTGCAAATCGTCCGCGCCGACGATTTCGAACATGCGCTGCGGCTGCCGAGCGAGCATCAGTACGGCAATGGCGTCGCGATCTTCACCCGCAACGGCCACGTCGCGCGAGAATTCGCGGCGCGGGTGAATGTCGGCATGGTCGGCATCAACGTGCCGATCCCGGTGCCGGTCGCCTATCACACCTTTGGCGGGTGGAAGCGCTCGGCGTTCGGCGATACCAACCAGCACGGCATGGAAGGCGTGAAGTTCTGGACCAAGGTCAAGACCGTGACGCAGCGCTGGCCCGATGGCGGGGTCGGCGATGGCGCAAACGCCTTCGTCATTCCGACGATGGGGTGAGGCGGGTGCGGCGTGCGGCCTTGCCCTTCTTGTTGATCGCCCTGTATTGCGGCGCGGGTGCCGCATCGGCGAGTGAATTGGTGGGGCCGGGTCGCTTCTGCGGCTATTCTCCGATCATCGACCTTGAAAAGGGTGAGCGCATCACGCCTCTGGAAGGCGGCATTCACGGCGGCAGCTTTCGTTGGGAGGGCAGCTTCGGGACGCTTGAAGTGCGTGGAATTGGATGGGCCGCTCGCCCCAAGGGGCCGAGGCTACGCCATCCTTCTCGTACGGGGGCGACGGTTTTTCGTCCGCGCCTAGTTGACGGGCTCTATCAGGCGGCGATCTGGAACGGCAGGCAGGGCGCTGCCTATTTCTCTTCGCCAACGCCCTTTACGGCGGTGCAAATGGCGGCGATCGACCGCGTTGCGCTTTTCCAGGAAGGAGAAGATCCTGGCAAATGCAACCTTCGGACCGTGTTTTCCTGGGAGTGAAAGCGGGGGAATGACCTTGCACCGGAATTCCTGCGCGCCGCTTGGCGTACCTCGTGGAATGCGGACGTGCGTCTGCAATTGGTGTAGCACGGTCGCACCATGAGCGTTGCCCGATGAACCTCTTGCGCCAGGCCATGTTGGTGGGCGGCATCGTGCTGGTCGCGTTGCCGCTGGCCTGGGCGTTTCTGCCGCGCGCCACGGTGCCGGTCGCGGTGGCGCAACCGGTCGTGGTGGCGCCGGTCGGCAAGCGCATCGCGCTCAGTTTCGATGATGTCCCGCGCGGGGCGGGCGCGTTCTACACCCCGTCCGAGCGCACCGCGCGGCTGATCGCGGCGCTCCGGGCGAGCGGGGTGGAGCAGGCGGCGTTCTTCGCCAATCCCGGGCGGATCGGCGCGTCCAATGATGGTGCGGCGCGGCTGGCGGCCTATGCTGCGGCGGGGCATGTCGTGGGCGACCACAGCTTTGCGCATCGCGATTTGCGCGCGGTTTCGGCGCAGGCGTTTCTCGCCGATATCGACCGCGCCGAGGGCTGGTTGAAGGGCAAGCCCGGCTATCGCCCGTGGTTCCGCTTTCCCGGCCTCAACCAGGGCGGGCGCGATGCGGTGAAGCGGCGCGCGGTGCTGGATGGCCTTGGCGCGCGCGGCTTAAGCGTCGCGTGGGTGACGGCAGATGGCTCCGACTGGAATATCGAGCGGCAGACGATCGCCGCGCGCAAGGCAGGCCAGGCGATCGACGAAGGCGCTCTGCGCGATCTCTATGTCGAGACGATGGTGCAATCGGCCGATTTCTCCGACGCGCTGCTGCGCCGCGTGACCGGGCGCAGCCCGCCGCAAATGCTGTTGCTGCACGAAACCGATGTCGCGGCGCGCTATATCGGCGATCTGGTCGCGGCTTTGCGCCGTGATGGCTGGACGATCGTGACGGCGGATGCGGCCTATGCCGACCCGCTCTATCGCCAGACCGGCGATTTCGACAGCGCCAACGGCACCTTGCCCGAGGCGATCGGGTGGCAGCAGCGCGCGCCCGGCCCGCTATATTATGCGCGCAACGACAAGCCGCTCGCCGATCGCCTCTTCGCCGAACGTGTGCTGCACCGCACGCCCATCGCCACGCCGCGCTGCCGGGTGCAACGCCATCCGTGGCGGCGCGTCTGTTCCCAGACGGCCTTTGTGCCGCGCCGACCTTTACCCCTAGGGATTGCCGCATGACCGACCAGTTCGATTTAACCGACGACCAGCGCGAGATTCAGGAACTCGCGCGGCGCTTCACCGCCGATCGCATCACGCCGTTTGCGGCGGAATGGGATGAGAAGCACATCTTCCCGCGCGACACGATCAAGGCGGCGGCCGAGCTTGGCTTTGCGTCGATTTATGTCAGCGAGGAATCGGGCGGCATCAACCTCGGGCGGCTGGAGGCGGCGCTGATCATGGAGGCGATGGCCTATGGCTGCCCCTCGACCAGCGCATTCATCTCGATCCACAATATGGCGAGCTGGATGATCGATCGCTTCGGCGGGCAGGCGGTGAAGGACAAGTATCTGCCCTCACTCGTCACGATGGACCGGATCGCCAGTTATTGCCTGACCGAGCCTGGCTCGGGCTCGGATGCGGCGGCGCTGAAAACGCGCGCGGTGCGCGATGGCGATCGCTATGTCGTCAACGGCACCAAGCAGTTCATCTCGGGCGGCGGCGAGAATGAGGTCTATGTCACCATGGTGCGGACTGGTGCGGAGGGGCCCAAGGGCATTTCCTGCCTGGTGATCGAGAAGGACATGCCCGGCGTCAGCTTCGGCGCGAACGAGCGCAAGCTCGGCTGGCATTCGCAGCCGACCGCCCAGGTGATCTTCGAGGATGTGCGTATCCCTGTGGATAACCTTGTGGGTGGCGAGGGCGAGGGCTTCCGCATCGCGATGATGGGGCTGGATGGCGGGCGTCTCAACATCGGTGCCTGCTCGCTCGGTGGCGCGCAGCGCTGCCTCGACGAGGCGATCGGCTATACCCGCGACCGCAAGCAGTTCGGCACCGCCATTGCCGATTTCCAGAACACCCAGTTCATGCTGGCCGATATGGCGACCGACCTCGAGGCGGCGCGCGCGCTGCTGTACATGGCGGCGGCCAAGGTGACGGCCAACGCGCCCGACAAGACCAAATTCGCGGCAATGGCGAAGCGGCTGGCGACCGACACGGGTTCCGCCGTGGCCGATCGCGCGCTGCAACTGCATGGCGGCTACGGCTATCTGATGGATTACCCGATCGAACGTTTCTGGCGTGACTTGCGCGTGCATTCGATCCTGGAGGGGACCAACCAGGTGATGCGGATGATCATCGGCCGGGAGCTGACACGGCAATGACCCCGCGCAGCGGAATCCCCCTTCTTCCTCTTTGTGGCTTTGTGGCTTCGTGCGAGAAATTTTGGTCGCACAAAGGCACGAAGACACGAAGAAGATCATGAAAGACGTGTGCGCATGACCAGTGATGTTGTGATTGAGGGTGAAGGGCCTGTCGGCCGGATTCGGTTGAACCGGCCCAAGGCGCTGCATGCGCTGACCACCGATATGTGCGTCGCCATGCTGGCGGCGCTTGATGCGTGGCGGACCGATCCGGTGGTCGAGACGGTGATGATCGACCATGCAGAGGGCCGGGGCTTTTGTGCGGGGGGCGACATTCGGATGCTCGCCGAGAGCGGGGCTAAGGATGGTACGGAGGCGCGGGCCTTCTTTCATACCGAATATCGGCTCAACCACCGGCTGTTCACCTATGCCAAGCCGACCGTCGCGTTCATGGACGGCATCACCATGGGCGGCGGGGTTGGCCTCGCCTGCCCGTGCGATTTCCGTATCGCGACCGAGAACACCAAATTCGCCATGCCCGAAACCGGGATCGGCCTGTTCCCCGATGTCGGCGGCGGCTGGTATCTGTCGCGGCTGCCGGGGCGGATCGGGCAATATCTGGCGCTGACCGGGCACCGGCTCGACGGGGCGGAATGCCATGCGCTAGGGCTGGCGACGCACTATCTGCCGAGCGCCGCGCTGGACGAGGCCAAGGCGCGGATCACGGCCGACCCGCAGGCGATTGCCGCGATCCTTACCGGTCTCTCGGTCGCGCCGCCGCCTGCGCGGCTGCTCGATCAGCGCGAGGCGATCGACCGTTTGTTCGCCTCCGACGTGTTGGAGGACATCTTCGCCGCGCTCGCCGCCGATGGCGGGGACTGGGCGACGCAGACGCTCGCCACGCTCACCACCAAATCGCCGCAGACGATGAAGGTGTCGCTGCGGCTGCTGCACGAAGGCGCGATGATGCCGACCTTCGAGGACGAAATGCGCCAGGAATATGCGGTCGGCGCGCGCGTCGTGCAGCGGCATGATTTCCTGGAAGGCGTGCGCGCGGTGATCGTCGACAAGGACAATGCCCCGCGCTGGGACCCGGCGACGCCCGAGGGCGTGACGCCCCACGTCATCGACCAGATCTTCGCGCCGCTTCCCGATGCGGAGGCGTGGACGCCGTATTGAATTCCCCTCCCGCTTGCGGGAGGGGCTAGGGGAGGGCCTGTGCGGTGCTCGACCCTACAAGCCCTCCCCCAACCCCTCCCGCAAGCGGGAGGGGAGAAAAGGTAAAAGACATGACCTACGAAACCATCCTCGTCGAACAGCGCGGCGGCGTTACGCTCGTCACGCTCAATCGCCCGCAGGCGCTGAACGCGCTCAACAGCCAGGTGTTGGCCGATATGCTCGCCGCGATGGCGGCGTTCGATGCCGATCCGTCGCAGGGCTGCGCGGTCATCACCGGCAGCGAAAAGGCTTTCGCGGCGGGGGCCGACATCAAGGAGATGCAGGCGCAGGGCTTTGCCGACATGTACGCGCATGATTTCTTCGCCGGATGGGATCGCTTCACCCGCACGCGCAAACCCATCATCGCGGCGGTGGCGGGCTATGCGCTGGGCGGCGGGTGCGAACTGGCGATGATGTGCGACTTCATCCTCGCCGCCGATACCGCCAAGTTCGGCCAGCCCGAAATCAAGCTGGCGGTGTCGCCCGGCATGGGGGGATCGCAGCGGCTGACGCGTGCGGTCGGCAAGGCCAAGGCGATGGAGATGTGCCTGACCGGTCGCATGATGGATGCGGCTGAGGCCGAGCGCGCCGGGCTTGTCAGCCGTGTGGTGCCTGCCGCCGATCTGGTCGAGGAAGCGGTCAAGACCGCGACCACAATTGCGGGGATGGCACCGCTCGCGGTCAAGGCGAACAAGGAAATGGTCAATGCCGCGTTCGACACCACGCTGGCGACGGGCGTGCAGTTCGAGCGGCGGCTGTTCCATGCTTTGTTCGGCACCGACGACCAGAGCGAGGGCATGACCGCCTTTGTCGAGAAGCGGCAGGGGGTTTGGACGGGGAAGTAGCACCCTAACCCCTCCCGCTGTGCGGGAGGGGTTAGGGGAGGGGCGTGTCGGTAATGCACCCGGTCTGCGGCGCGACTGCCCTCCCCCAGCCCCTCCCGCACGGCGGGAGGGGAGTAAGAAAAAATCAGGAGAGAAAAATGACACGCATCGCCTTTATCGGGCTCGGCAATATGGGCGGCGGGATGGCCGCGAACCTCGCCAAAGCGGGGCATGATGTCCGCGCGTTCGATCTGTCGCAGGACGCGCTCGATCGCGCCAAGGCGGCCGGGTGCCTGCCGATGGCGAGCGCGGGCGAGGCAGCAGACGGGGCCGAGGCGGTGGTGACGATGCTGCCGGCGGGCACGCATGTCGAAGCGGTCTATGGCGATCTGTTCGCCGCGAGCCTGTTGCCGGCCGCGATCCTGATCGATTGTTCGACGATCGACGTCGCCACCGCCAAGCGCGTGGCCGAGGCGGCGCGTGCCAAGGGGATTACGGCGGTCGATGCGCCGGTGTCGGGCGGGATCGGGGCTGCCAATGCCGGCACGCTGACCTTCATGGTCGGCGGCAGCGAGGAGGCGTTCGCGCGCGCGCAGCCGATTTTGGCGGCGATGGGCAAGGCGGTGATCCATGCCGGGGCGAACGGCACGGGCCAGGCCGCCAAGATCGCCAACAACATGCTGCTCGGCGCGACGATGGTGGCGACGTGCGAGGCGTTCCTGCTGGCGGAGAAATTGGGGCTCGATCCGCAGACTTTCTTCGATATTTCGAGCGTGTCGTCAGGGCAGAGCTGGTCGATGACGAGTTACTGCCCGGTGCCGGGCGTCGGGCCGGATACGCCTGCCGATCATGGCTATCAGGGCGGCTTTGCGACCGCGCTGATGCTGAAGGATCTGAAGCTCGCCGCCGCGGCGGCGAGCGATACGGGTGCCGACACGCCGATGGGGGCGAAAGCGGCGGAATTGTATCAGCGCTTTGCCGATTCCGGGCATGGCGGGCTGGATTTCTCGGCGATCATCACCGCGCTGCGCGGCTGAGGCGAGGGGGCTCCCCTCCCCTTCAGGGGAGGGGCTGGGGGTGGGGCCTTCCCACATGCCTCAGCGCTTGCTGGACGGCCCTCCAACCCCGGATCTATATTAGACGTGACGCTCGGCGATGAACCAGCCAGCGACGACGACCGGGAACATTAGAAAGAACGGCCAATCATCTGCACCCGGAACGCCAAAATGTCTGCAAACGGCTTGCGTCCCGAAGACCAGTGCCAACGCAATTGCAACCAGCGCGACCGTGAATGCCCAGCCTTTCCAGTGGATCGGCATATAGCTCCACAAAATTTTATAAAACCAAATCTCGCGCTCGCCCTTCATGCAATGACGCTACCACGAAAAAGCCCGGCTGGTTAAGCCGGGCTGGTTGGTTAAAGGTCGTGCTCTCTATCGCGTTCAGAGCCGCATCGATCCCGTGTCCATGAAGCGCTGGTGCCAGGACAGCGCTTCGCCCGGCAGCGAAGGCGATTGCTGGCCGTAGGAACCCACCCGCGCGCGCGCATAATAGTCCGCCAGCATCGGGCGATAGTCGGGATGCGCGCACTTCTCGATGATGAGGGCAGCGCGCTGCTTGGGGCTGAGGCCCCGCAGATCGGCGAGGCCCTGTTCGGTGACGATCACCTGCACGTCCTGGCTGATATGGTCGACATGGCTCGCTTGCGGCACGATCGCCGAGATCTTGCCGCCCTTGGCGGTCGAGGGGGTCATGAAGATCGAGACATAGGCGTTTCGCGCGAAATCGCCCGATCCGCCAATGCCGTTCTGGATGCGCGAGCCCATCACGTGGGTGGAGTTCACGTTGCCGTAAATGTCGGCCTCGATCAGCCCGTTCATGGCGAGGCAGCCGAGCCGGCGGATCAGTTCGGGATGGTTGCTGATTTCCTGCGGGCGCAGGATCATTGTGTCGCGGTAGCGGCCCATATCGGCATTGAGCCGCGCCGCCGCCTCCGGGCTGAGCGAGAAGGCGGTGGCCGAGGCCATCCGCAATTTGCCCGAATCGAGCAGGTCGAGCATCCCGTCCTGGATCACCTCGGTATAGGAGGTCATGTCCTCGAACGGGCCGTTGACCAGGCCGGTGAGCACCGCATTGGCGATGTTGCCGACGCCCGATTGCAGCGGCAACAGCGAAGCGGGGAGGCGCCCGCGTGCCACTTCATGGGTGAAGAATTCGATCAGGTGCCCGGCAATCGCATGCGCCGCCGCATCGGGCGCGGCGAAGGGCAAATTGCGGTCGGGCGCTTCGGTCTCGACGATCGCGACGATCTTGTCGGGGTCGCAGCGGAAATACGGCTCGCCAATGCGATCGTCGGCGCGCACCAGCGGGATCGGTACGCGGTGCGGCGGCAGTGCAGTGCCGTAATAGATGTCGTGCATCCCCTCCAAAGCGGGGTTCTGCCAGCTATTGACCTCGAGGATGACCTTGCTCGCGCGGTCGAGCCAGGTCTTGTTGTTGCCGATCGAAGAGGAGGGGATGAGCGAGCCATCGGCGCGGATGCCCGAGACTTCGATCACCGCAGTGTCGAGCGGCCCGAGAAAGCCCTGCCACGCCATCGGCGCGACCTGGCTCAAATGCATGTCGAAATATTCCATCGTGCCGTTGTTGATCTTCTCGCGGGCGATGGGATCGGAATTATAGGGCAGGCGGAATTCGATGCCGTCGGCCTTGGCCAGCGCGCCGTCGAGTTCGGGGCCGGTCGAGGCTCCCGTCCAGATGCGCACGCGGAATGGGTTGCCGGCGGCATGTTCCGCCTCGATCCGCGCGGCCAGCGCCAGCGGGACCGCCTTGGGATAGCCCGAGCCGGTAAAGCCGCTCATGCCCACCGTGCTACCAGAGGTGATAAAGGCGGCGGCCTGTTCGTCGCTCATCACGCGCGAACGGAGAGTCTCGCAAGCGATACGGCTGGTGCGCATTCCCATCCCTTTTTTATCATCGTTACGCCTGCGGCTAGGCGCGCAAAGTGGCGGATGCGCAAGCGCCGGGTCTTTTTGGTCACATGCAATTTTTGCAATCGTGTCCGGGCCGGGGCCGTCGCGCTTATTTGATCGGCTGCTTCTCGAGCTTTCGCGCCAACGTTCGGCGGTGCATGCCCAATTGCCGCGCGGTTTCGGAAATGTTGAAATTGTTCTCGGCCAGCGTCTGGTGGATCCGCTCCCATTCCAGCGTCTTGATCGAGGTCGGGCGGTTGCCGAGCGGCGTCGCGACATCGCCGGCCGCACCACCCTCGGCCTTGGCGAAGGCGGCTTCGATGTCGTCGGTGTCGGATGGTTTGGGCAGGTAATTGCTCGCCCCCAGCTTGATCGCCTCCACGGCGGTGGCGATGCTGGCATAGCCGGTCAGCACGACGATCCGCGTGCGCGCATCCTGCGCGTGGATCGCCTGGACGCAGACCAGCCCGGACGTGGCCCCGAGTTTCAGATCCACCACCGCATAATCGGGCGTGCGCTTGGCCAGCGCGGCTTCGACACCGGCCTGATCGGAGGCCAATTCGACGCTATAGCCACGCCGCTCGAACGAGCGCCCCAGCGTCTTGGCGAGCGCGGCATCGTCCTCAACGATCAACAGATGCTTTTCGGTCATCGCTCGCCCCATTCCAGCGCGGACAATGGCAGCGTGATCGTCACGGTCGCGCCACCCTCGGGCCGGTTGCGGGCATCGACCGTGCCGCCGAGCTTGCGCATCGCGTTGACCACCAGAAACAGCCCGAGTCCACTGCCGAGCCGCTCGCGCGTGGAATGATACGGTTTGCCGAGATTGGCGAGCATTTCCGGGGTAAAGCCGGGGCCGGTATCGCGCACCGACAGCACCAACGATGCCCCGTCGCGCGTCACATCGAGCGCGATCGGCTGGCCCGAGGCTTCGGCGGCATTGTCGAGCACGTTCCAGATCACTTGCTTCACCGCCGTATCGGCGACGATCGCCATGTCGGTGCCGAAGCGATTGTCATAGACGATCGCCTCGGGTGCATGCTGGACGCGCCATTCGGCGACGACTTCGTCGAAGAAGCGCTTCACGCTGGTGATCGTCGGGTTTTCGCCACGCGCTTCGCCCGCCGCGAGCAGGATGCCGGTGACGATCGCCTTGCAGCGCGCGAGCGCGACCTGCATCTCGCCAATCTCTTCGGCGAAGCTCTCCTGCGCCATCAGGGCAGGCGCGTGCCGCCAGTCATTGACGATCACCGACAGGGAGGCGAGCGGGGTGCCGAGTTCGTGCGCGGCACCGGTCGCGAGCAGGCCCATGCGCACGATATGGTCCTCCTCGGCCGCTTGCTGGCGCATCGTCGCGAGACGGGCGTCGCGCGCGCGCAAATTGCTGTTGATGCGCGTGACGAAGGCGACCAGCAGCACCGCGACCAGCCCGAAGCAGATCAGCGTGCCGATCATATACAGATCGCCCCAGTCGGACAGGAAGCGCGGTGGCAGCGCAAGCGGGACATGGACTTCGGCCAGCAGGATGAAGGCCGCGCTGGTGATCGCGACCAGCACCCAGCTCGACCATGCTTCCAGCAGCACCGCGCCCATCACCACCTGCAGCAGATACAGCGAGATAAACGGGTTGGTCGCGCCGCCGCTTTGATACAGCAACGCCGTCAAGGCCGCGACATCGAGCAAAAGGCTGGCGAACAGCGCGCTGTTGGAATTGGTCACGCGGCGCGACAGTTGCGCGAGGCTGACGAGATTGAGCACGACCAGCGCCGCGACCACCGACAGCATCGGAAAAAGCGGGAGCGGGACGCCCATGCCGAAGCGCACGATCAGGATCGTCGCGCATTGGCCGCACACCGCCAGCCAGCGCAAATTGACCAGCTGACGCATGTTGTCGCGTTCGGTTGTATCGACGGACGCGGGCGGACTCATGCCGGGCGGCGGGCGGGGCGGAGCAGCATCCCGGCTGCACCGGCAACCATCACCGCGAGCGCAAACCATGTCAGCCCATAGACCAGATGGTTGTTGGTGAAGCGCACGACCGTCAGGCCTCCCACCGGGGCTGTGGCGGCCGGCCCGGCATCGGCATCGATGAAATAGGGCGCGACAGGACCGAGCCCGCGCGCCGTGGAAATGGCCGAGACGTCGCGCGAATACCAGCGGTTCGTCCCAGGATCATTATAGCGCAAGAATGCGCCCTTCGGTTCCGTCAACCGCAACAGGCCGGTGACGGTCGCGGTGCCGCCGGGGGGAACCGCGTCGCGCGTTGGCACGAACCCGCGATTGACCAGCACGGTAAAGCCGCGATCGGTGACCAGCGGGGTCATGACCCAGAAGCCGGGGCCGCGCTCGGTGACGGCCTGGACGAAGGTCGGTCGGTCATCGCGGTAGCGCCCGCGCACCTGCACATGGCGATAGCCGTCGCTGTCATCAGTGATGTGGGCCCAGTGGTCGGGGCCGGGAGCCGGGGAGGCGGGGGCGTGAATCCGCTGCTCGACCCGGGCGATCAGCGCCAATTTCCAGGTGCGCCGCTCGATTTGCCAAACGCCCAGCGCCACCAGAGCGGCGCAGAGCACACCTGCGACGATCAGCAGAAACGCGATCGTCGCAGGGGATCGTCTCATTGCTGGCTCATGGTCTCGGTAACAGCCGCCGGGGACGGCATCATGTTGGCGTTCATATGATACATCACCCAGATCGATCCGGACAGGGTGATGACGATGACGATCACGGTGAACAGCAAAGCGAGGAACGACCAGCCGCCCTCCGCCGTCGTGGTCATGTGCAGGAAGAACACCATGTGCACGACGACCTGGATCGCCGCCATGGCGAGCACGATGACGGCGGTGGTGGTGCCGTCGAGCTTGCCGGTCATGACGAGCGCGAAGGGAATCGCGGTCAGGATCACCGAGAGGATGAAGCCGATCATATAGCCGCGCAGCGAACCGTGCGGGGCCTCGCCATGCCCATGATCTCCGTGGGCGTGATCGTCATGGCCATGATCGTGGCCATGGGCCGAATTGTGCAGCGTATCGGCGCTCATCCGAGCACTCCCATGAGATAGACGATGGTGAAGACGCCGATCCAGATGACGTCGAGAAAGTGCCAGAACATGCTGAGGCACATCAGGCGACGGCGGTTGGCCTGGCCGAGGCCGTGCATGCCGATCTGCGCGACCAGCGTGATCAGCCAGATCAGGCCGACGGTGACGTGCAGACCGTGCGTGCCGACCAGCGTGAAGAAGGACGACAGGAAGGCGCTGCGCCACGGACCCGCACCTTCATGGATCAGGTTCGAGAATTCGTAGAGCTCGATGCACAGGAAGGCGAGGCCGAACAGACCGGTGACGATCAGCCAGCCCTGTACCGCGCGGACGCTGGCGCCGGGGCGTTCCATCGTCAGCATGGCAAAGCCATAGGTCAGCGACGAGAACAGCAGCATCGCGGTGTTGAGCGCGACCAGCGGCAGTTCGAACAACTGCTTGGGCCCTTCGCCGCCGCCATAGCTATGGCCGAGCACGGCATAGCAGGCGAACAGGATGGCGAAGATGAGGCAGTCGCTCATCAGGTACATCCAGAAGCCCAGCATCGTGCTGCTGCCCTCGGGATGATGATGCTCTTCGACTTCGTAGAACAGCGGTGTCTCGCCGTTGGCGGTCGCTTCGAAGGTCTGCGCGCTCATGCCGAAACTCCTTCGCCGGCGAGAAGGCGGGTGCGTTCATCCTCGGTGCGGATCACATCCTCGACCGGGATGTAGAAGTCGCGCTTGTAGTTGAACGAGTGGCCGATCGCGACGGCGAAGATGCCGACCAGCGAGACGACCGCCAGCCACCACATGTACCAGATCATGCCGAAACCGAAGGCGACGCTGAGCCCTGCGAGGATGACGCCGGTGCCGGTGTTCTTGGGCATGTGGATCTTGCGGAAGCCGGTGGTCGGGCGGACATAGCCGCGCCGCTTCATGTCCCACCACGCATCATTGTCGTAGACGACGGGCGTGAAGGCGAAGTTGTAATCCGGCGGCGGCGACGAGGTCGACCATTCGAGCGTGCGGCCATCCCAGGGGTCGCCGGTCACGTCGCGCAGCGCCTCGCGGTTGCGGAAGCTGACGTAGAACTGGACGAACATCGCCCCCGTACCCGCCAGGATCAGCAGCGCGCCGAACCCTGCGACCAGGAAATAGGGCTGCAGCGAGGCATCGTCGAACTGGCTGAGGCGACGCGTGACGCCCATTAGGCCGAGCGCATAGACGGGGGCGAAGGCGAACCAGAAGCCCAGCACCCACAGCCAGAACTGGCGCTTGCCCCACACGCGGTCGAGCTTGAAGCCGAACGCCTTGGGCCACCAGTAATTGATGCCCGCGAACATCCCGAACACCACGCCACCGATGATGACGTTGTGGAAATGCGCGACCAGGAAGAGCGAGTTGTGCAGCACGAAATCGGCCGGGGGCACGGCGAGCAGAACGCCGGTCATACCGCCGATGACGAAGGTGAGCATGAACGCGATGGTCCACATCATCGGCAGCTCATAACGGATGCGGCCGTGATACATGGTGAACAGCCAGTTGAAGATCTTCGCGCCCGTCGGGATCGAGATGATCATCGTGGTGATCGCGAAGAACGAGTTGACGCTGGCGCCAGAGCCCATGGTGAAGAAGTGGTGCAGCCAGACGAGATAGGCGAGGATCGTGATGACGATCGTCGCATAGACCATCGAGGTATAGCCGAACAGGCGCTTGCTGGCGAAGGTCGCCACCACTTCCGAGAACACGCCGAAAGCGGGCAGGATGAGGATGTACACCTCCGGGTGGCCCCAGATCCAGATGAGGTTGACGTACATCATCGGGTTGCCGCCCAGGCCGTTCGTGAAGAACTGCATGCCGACATAGCGGTCGAGCGACAGCAAAGCGAGCACGGCGGTCAGCACCGGGAAGGCGGCGACGATCAGGGTGTTGGTGCACAGCGAGGTCCACACGAACACCGGCATCTTCATCAGCGTCATGCCAGGCGCGCGCATCTTGACGATGGTCGCGATCAGGTTGACGCCCGACAGCAGCGTGCCGACACCGGCAATCTGCAAGCCCCAGATATAATAATCGACCCCCACGTCCGGGCTGGCGGCAATGCCCGACAGCGGCGGCATGGCGAGCCAGCCGGTGCGCGCATAATTGCCGACGAACAGCGAGATCATGGTGATCACCGCGCCCGCCGTCGTCATCCAGAAGCTGAAATTGTTGAGATAGGGGAAGGACACGTCGCGCGCGCCGATCTGCAGCGGCACGACGAAGTTCATCAAGCCCGCGACCAGCGGCATCGCCACGAAGAAGATCATGATCACGCCGTGCGCGGTGAAGATCTGGTTGTAATGGTCGGGCGGCAGGTAACCGGGGTTGCCGTTAAAGGCCATCGCCTGCTGCGCGCGCATCATCAGCGCGTCGGAGAAGCCGCGCACGAACATCACCAATCCGAGGATGATGTACATGATGCCGATCTTCTTGTGGTCGACGCTGGTGAACCAGTCGCGCCACAGCATGCCCCATGCCTTGAAATAGGTGATGATCGCGAGCAGCGCGATTCCGCCAACAGCGACGCCGGCAAAGGCGACGAGCACGGGCAGTTCGTGCAGCGGCAACGCATCAAGCGAGAGACGGCCGAAGATCGGGCTGATCGCCGGGGACGAAAGCGGGAGGGGGGACGTCATGTCAGAAAGTCCTTCGGTCGCCGGCGGTCGCCGGGACGTCTGTTGCGCGGGTGCCGGGCATCGGCATTCCAGCACCGGTAAGGCGCGCGCCGGGTTGCGTAGTGGCAGGAAGCGGGGCGGAGGTTGCCATCGGCATCGCCATTTTCTGGGTCGGGCGGCCAGCGGCGACATTGGCGTGATGTTCACCGGCATCGGCTTGCATCATGGCGCTCATGCAGGTCTCGCCGGGGGCGACGCAGCGGTTGGCGGCGGCATCGAACAGGCCGGGCGTCACACTCGCGAAGCGGGCGACGGGAACATTGGCGCTCGGCCGCGCGAGCTTGAGATAGCCCTGCCGGTCAAGCGCGCCACCGCCAGCGCGGATCCGCCCGACCCACTGGTCGAACTGCCCCTCCGACACCGCATGAAAGCGGAAGCGCATGCCCGAGAAGCCATCGCCGCTGAAATTGGACGAGAAGCCCGCATAATTGCCGGGATGGTTGATGACCGCGTTCAGCTTGGTGGTCATGCCGGGCATGGTGTAGATTTGGCCGACCAGCGCCGGGATATAAAAGGCGTTCATCACATTGGATGAGGTCAAATCGAACTGAAGCGGGCGATCGACCGGTGCCGCCAGCTCATTGACCGTCGCGATGCCGTAATCGGGATAGATAAACAGCCATTTCCAATCGAGCGCGACCACCTGAACGCGCACCGGCTTGGCCGTGGCGGCGACCGCGCGACCCGCATCGAGACGGCCGATCGGACGATAGGGATCGAGCAGATGCGTGCTGGTCCAGGTCACCGCGCCGAGGCAGATGATGATCAGCAGCGGGGCCGCCCAGATGACGAGTTCGAGCGCGGTCGAATGGTGCCATTCGGGCGAATAGGGCGCGTCGGTGTTGGTCGAGCGATAGCGCCACGCGAACACGGCAATGAGCGTCATCACCGGCACGATGATCAGCAGCATCAGCACCGTCGAGAAAATCACGAGGTTGCCTTGCTGCACTGCAAGATCGCCCGCCGGGTCCAGCACGACGGCGCTGCACCCACCGAGCAAGGCAGGCGCAAGCAGCGCCAAGGGGCGGAATAAGGGGGTTCGGGTCATGCCGGCGCAGATACGCGCGGGACAGCGGGCCTCCCATTGGACACTTTGTCCAATCCCCGCTGCAGTGCAGCACGCTTAGAGGGGGCGTTCGGCGATCATGCCGGGAGTTCGAACACCGATGACTGCAGCCACCACGCCTACCTCGCGCGCGATCGAAGCCGATGCCGGCCGAATCAATGCCGAGCACGGCGAAATCACCTCGGGCGAAATCGCGATCGGCGTCGTCATTGGGCGTACGTCGGAGTTTTTCGACTTCTTCGTCTATGCGATCGCCTCGGTGCTGGTGTTTCCGACGCTGGTCTTCCCCTATGTCGATCGTCTGACGGGGACGCTCTATTCCTTCGCGCTGTTCGCGCTCGCCTTCATCGCCCGCCCGATCGGATCGTTCCTGTTCCTCGCGATTGACCGCGCCTTTGGGCGCGGCACCAAGCTGACCATCGCCTTGTTCCTGCTTGGCGGGTCGACCGTGGCGATCGGCTTCCTGCCCGGTTACGCGCAGGTCGGCGTTTATGCCGCGATCCTGCTCGGCCTGTTCCGTATCGGCCAGGGCGTTGCGCTCGGCGGTGCCTGGGACGGTTTGCCCTCGCTGCTGGCGCTCAACGTGCCCGAGAATCGGCGCGGCTGGTATGCGATGATCCCGCAGCTCGGCGCGCCGCTGGGCCTGATGGTGGCCGCCGCTTTGTTCGCCTATCTGACGAGCAGCCTGTCGGCGGCGGATTTCCTCGATTGGGGCTGGCGCTATCCGTTCTTCGTCGCCTTTGCGATCAACGTCGTCGCGCTGTTCGCACGGCTGCGCATCGTCAGCACGGCGGCTTATCAGGACATGTTCGAAAGCCGCGCGCTGCAGCCGGCTCCGGTGCTGGAGACGGTACGCGGGCAGGGCCGTACGATCGTGATCGGTGCCTTCGCACCGCTGGCGAGCTTCGCCTTGTTCCACATGGTCACGGTGTTCCCGCTGTCGTGGGTGTTCCTCTACACCAGCGGCGGCCCGGAGCGCTTCCTGGTGATCGAAGTGCTGGGTGGCGTGATCGGTGTGCTTGCGATCGTCGCCTCGGGCTATCTGGCGGACCGGTTCGGGCGGCGCTCGCTGCTCGGCGCGTCGGCGGTGGCGATCGCGGTGTTCTCCGGGTTCGCGCCGCAATTGCTGGGCGCTGGCGAAGCCGGCGAAGTGCTGTTCATGGCGCTTGGTTTCGTGCTGCTCGGCGTGTCGTTCGGCCAGTCGTCGGGCGCAGTGGCGGCCAATTTCTCGGGCGATTTCCGCTATACCGGCGCTGCGTTGACGTCGGATCTGGCATGGCTGGTCGGAGCAGGCTTTGCGCCGCTGGTCGGCCTGTTCCTGTCGTCGCACTTCGGGCTGGCGGCGGCGGGTGGCTATCTGCTGTCGGGCGCACTCGCGACGCTGGCGGCCTTGTGGCTGAACAAGGAACTGGCGGGTCGGGCCTAAGCTTCGGTCCGGGCACCGCCCGGATCACCCCGACATTCTTAAGCGCCACTTGCGTTACCTGGAACGCGAACCGTCCTATAATAGAACAGAATCGCTTCGAGGGAAATACCGGGTTTCCAACCTAAGGGGTTGCCCTCAATTCGGCCGATCGCTCGCCTTCGCTAGATCGTGGTCGTTCGCTGCGGTTCGCGGCGATCGCGTTGGGGGGAGAGTGCGAGTGGATCTGAGCGACCATCAAGCTATGTCGGCTTATACCAACCCTGGCGTCAGCCAAGGCGATCGATACCGAATCAGCATTGCCATAGATGTCGTCAACACCCGCGCCTTGTGGAACGCGGCCTTGAGCCGCGGCCTGATGGCCCCCGGTGCGACCTTCGAAGATGTCGTCGATACGATCGGCCCGTGTGACGATCCCGCGATCGCCGATTGCCTGGCGATGCTGGCGCTGCCCGCTGACCTTAAGGGCTGTTTGGTCGACGATTTCACGATCGATCCGGCGTTGCCGCGTGGGGTGATGGAAGCATCGCGCCCATGGACCGGGGCTTCCGCAGCGCGCTGAGTCGCATGCTGCAATAGATGCGCTCAATAAAGAGCACATCTATACTACACATTGCAACTTATAGATAATTTTGATGATCGGGTGAGATCTGCCGGAGTCATTGGGGGCTGACGCGGGCAGATCTCACTTTTAATATAGTATAAATTCAAATTTCTTCAAACATTATTGCGATTTTCTTTGATTCAGTTGCTGGCTGCGGCAATGCCGAGCAACTTATCGCTGGTGTAGGGTGCCCCATTGACCTTGAGCGTCAATGCACCGTTGGCGGAGCTGACTTCCTGCACGGTTCCTTGGGCATGGATGGTCACCGGAACCGGGTTGCCCGCCGCATCGGTCGCCGTGAGCGCCAGCGTGTAGCTGCCGGCAGGCGCGGTCGATCCATCGGCCAGTTTGCCATCCCACGACAAGGTTCCTTGCGCAGTCGGCGTCATCGGCCCGGTCATCACCACTTTTCCCGACGCATCCGTGATCGACGACGTTAGCGTCGAAACCGGGAGCGTGGCGGAATAGCTCCAGCTCGCAGGGGTTCCGGCGGAAAGGCCGGCGACATCAGAATTGATGGTAACGCTGCGGCCGATCATGCCCGATGCCTGGGTCAGGCCCTGATTGTTCAAATTGCTCAGGATCGAGTTCAGCGTCGTGTTCTGCTGGACCGATTGCTCGACCTGCGAATATTGCACCAGCTGCTGGGTATATTGCGAGGTGTCCATCGGGCTCAGCGGATCCTGATTCTGCATCTGCGCGGTGAGCAATTTCAGGAACATGTTGAAATCGGCTTTGATCCCGGTCGCGGGCGCAGCGGCGGTCGCCGTCGTTGCGGCGGTGGGGCTGGTGGCTCCGATGGCGGTCGTCGTGGTCATCGCGATGGTCCCTTATGCTAGAAAGTCGACACGGCTGCTGGTGCGCAGCGGCTGATAGGAATCGGGGATGGGTGTGGTCGGCGAATCGGCCTGTTGCCCGCGTTGGGCGAAGGCGGCGAAGGGCGATTGCTGGCGCGACCCGGCCGGTTGGCCGTCGGCACCGCGCCCCTGAAAGGAAAGGCTGGCCGAGTCCGAGCGCACCCCTGCCTGATCGAGCGCGCGCGACAGGTCGGTGCTGTCCCGGCGCAGCAAGTCGAGCGCGGCGGGATTGTCGGCGCGCAACGTGGCGCGCAGGCTGCCATCCTCGAACGCGATCTTGACCTCGATCCGGCCGAGGCTGGCCGGGCTGAGGTGCAGCGTCATCTCATCGCCACCGGTGCCGATACGATGCGCAATCGCCACGCCGGTTTCGCGACCGATCCGTCCTGGTTGCGCGGAGATCAGCGTGCGGGGTGCGGCGGTAGCGATCGGCGCGCGCGCGCCAACCGCCGTTGGTGCGACCATTGCCGCAGCGGCAGTGCCGGCGGGCTGGCCGGGTGGGAGATCGGTGCCGCGCGGGTTTTGCGGCGCATCGGCGGGGGTCGGCAGCCCAGATGTCGGCAGGGTCGGAGCCGGGTTGCTGGCGAGCGAAGGGTGTGGGGTGCTGAGCCCGGTATCGGCTGGCGGAAGGATTGCGGAAACGCTTACCTCGCGCGGGGCGGGGGCGCTCGCGGGGGCGGCGAGCGTTGTGTCTTGCGCGGCGGTTTGCGGGGGTGGCGAGGGCTGCGCCGTCGCGGGAATGCCGCCTGTCGCATCCGTCGGCGTCGGTGGTGGCGTTACGGCGGCCATCGCGGGGCTGCTTTGGTCAGGCGTTTCAACCTCGGCATCGGCATGATCGCGCCGCGCACGCACGGCGGGCCGGGCCGCTGGCGTGGCCGGGCTTTCCGCTGGAAGGACGGTCGCGGCGATGGCGTCTGGCGCGGTCTTGGCAACCGGCACCGCAGGCCCTGCTGGCGATGCACTAGGCGGAGCGTCGGCGATCGGGTTTTGCGCCGTCGGCAGCGGGGTGCCTTGTCCGACCGGTGATGGTGGTGAGGCCGGACTCGCCGACTCTATGCGGGATTCCGGCGCAGACAGGCGCGGCGATCCGTCGGGTAGCGCGCTGGAAGCGGCTGCCGGTGGCGCTGGAAGGGCGTTGGGGGCTTCGATTGGCTGGCGTGAGTCGGGCACCAGTGTGCCGGGGGGCGCAACCGGTGCCGCAGGGGGGTCCGTGACGCTGGCCGACACCGCTGGCGTTGCCGTCGCGACCGTCGCGACAGGCATGACGGGCACGGTCGTTGCGGCGAGGGCGACCGGTGCCACTGCCATTGGCATGGCCGGATCCAGCGTGCCGTCGTTCGCCGCACTGCTTTTGGCCTTGCCGGGCCGCGCGGGCGCAGCGGACGCGGCATTTTCCGGCGCGGCGGGCATCGCGGCATCGACCGGTGCCACCGCCATTGCCTGCGCTGGCATGCTTTGCGGCGGGAGCGGGATTGGCGCGGTTGCGGTGGGGGTGGTCGTCGGTCCTGGGGCGGGCGCGGATGCCGGGGTGACGGTTGTGCCTGCGGCATCCGCTTTGCCCCCTGCCAGGACGGTTGACGGCGGCAGTACCGTTTCGCGGTTGGCGTCGTCGATCGGGGAGGCAAAGGTGGTTGCGACCGGCACTGCGCGCGGTGCTGCGGCCTGGATGAGAGGACTGGCGGCCACGACGCCTGCAGGCGGAACGGGAGCCGCGTTGGCCGCTGGCGCATCGGGCGCAGCAGCGGCTGGCGTGTCGGTGGTCGCCGCGACGGCGGGCGTCGTCGCGACGTTGGTCGCGGTGGCGTTTGACGCGACCGCGTTGCCGAGCTCGCGCGCCGGGGCTGCTGCGGTCGTGCCTGGCGCGCCCTGGCGGGTTGGCAACGGCGCGGCGACGAGGGAACCGTCAGTAGAAACAAGGGGTGCCGCCAGCAGCGTCGGCGCTAGGTCAGTCGCAATCTTCGGCGCGGAGGGTGCGGTGATCGCCAACCCTGCGGAGCTGGGCTTCAGCACAAGATCGCCAACCGATGGCGTATTGGACGGACGGGCGGGTACGGTGGCGGGGGATGCTACAGTACCAAACGGTGCCGTAACGCCCTCCGATACGGTCGGGGCGGTGCCCAACGCGCCGATCAAAGACGGCGCGGGCGGGTTCGGTGTCGCAGCGGCCTGTGCGGTCGTCAGCGTCGTCGCCGATGCACTCCCCAGCAGGGCGAGCGTGGTGAACGCCATCGCACCGGTGTCGCTGGTGGCGGTCGACAACGGCAGCACTGGCGAAGCGGTAGCAGCCGCCGGAACGCTAAGCGAAACGAGGTCGCCAAGGGTTGCCGCAAAATCCTGCGCTACACCGTTGGGGCGACCGATTGCGCCGGGCAATCCGGCCATTCCGCTTCCAACGATCTGCATGCAGTTCCTTTCACGGCGAGGCCTTCATTCCATTATAGGCGGGTCGCAGCGGGAGCGTGCTCAACTGACCGTGCCAAGCGCACGAATGCGGGCGCGGGCGTGGATTTCGTTCTGCGACAGCACCACGGTCGAAGGCCGCACGCGCTCGATGATCGAGCGGACGAACGGGCGCACGCTGGGGTTGGTGAGCAGGCACGGGATCTCGCCGCTCTCGGCCAGCCGATCGTAGGTTTCGCGCACCGCCGACACGAAGCCCTGCAGCGTGGAGGGGGCCATGGCGAGCTGGCGGTCGTCGCCGGTGCCGACAATGCTGTCGGCAAAGGCTGTGTCCCATTCGGGCGACAGCGTCACCACCGGAATGGCGTTGTCGCGGGTTTGCGCCACCGAAATCTGCCGGGCGAGGCGCGAGCGGACATGTTCGGTCATCATCGTCAAATTGCTGGTCGAGGCCGACGCCTCGGCAATGCCTTCGAGGATGGTCGGGATGTCGCGGATCGAAATCCCTTCCGACAACAAATTCTGCAGGATGCGCTGCACGCTCGACACCGAGACCTTGGACGGCACGATATCGGCGACCAGCTTGGCCGCGTCCTTGTGGATGTCACCGAGCAGCTTTTGCGTTTCGGTGTAGGACAGCAGATCGGCGATATTGTCCTTCACCAGTTCGGTCAGGTGCGTGGTGATGATCGTGCCGCAATCCACGACGGTCAGGCCGCGGAAGCCCGCTTCCTCGCGCAACTCGCGATCGATCCACAAAGCGGGCAGGTTGAACACCGGCTCGCGCGTTGGCTCGCCGGGCAGGCCGGGATTGCCGCCGCCGGGGTTGATCAGCAGCAATTTGTCGAGCCGCACCTCGCCGCGCGCGGCTTCGCTTTCCTTGATGTAGATGACGTACTCGCTCGCCCCCAGCGCCATATTGTCGATGATGCGCACGGCGGGCAGCACGAAGCCGTAGTCGGTCGCCATCTGGCGCCGCAGCGCGCGGACCTGATCATCAAGGCGGGGTTCGCGCGTCGCATCGTTGATGATCGGCAGCAGCGCATAGCCGATTTCGATGCGCAGCGAATCGATCGCCAGCGTCTGCGCGATCGGCTCCTCAACGATCTTGACCGTCGCGGCCTCGGTCGCTTCGGCCAGTCGCTCGGCATTGGCGGTGGCGATTGCCTTGCGGCTCATGCTCCAGGCAAGCCAACCCGACAGACCGGCAAAACCGGCGAAGGGCACGAAGGGCAGGCCCGGCATCAGCGCCAGCGCGCCCATCAGGAAGGCGACCATGCCGAACGCCTTGGGGAAGCGGCCGAGCTGTTCGCCCAGCGCATTGCCGGTCTTGCCGCGGGCACTGCCCTTGGACACCAGCATGCCCGCCGCAACCGAGACGATCAGCGCCGGAATCTGGCTGACCAGGCCATCGCCTGCGGTGAGCACGGTATAGGTGCGGAACGCCTCGGCGACCGGCACGCCGTGCGAGAACACGCCAATGCCGAGCCCGACGATGATGTTGATGCCAGTGATCAGCAGGCTGGCGACGGCGTCGCCCTTCACGAATTTGGAGGCACCGTCCATCGAGCCGTAAAAACCGCTTTCGGCCTCCACCTCGGCGCGGCGTTCCTTGGCTTGCTCCTCGGAGATCATGCCCGCCGAGAGATCGGCGTCGATCGCCATCTGCTTGCCGGGCATGGCGTCGAGGCTGAAGCGCGCGGCGACTTCGGCGATGCGGCCCGCGCCCTTGGTGATGACGACGAAATTGATGACGATCAGGATCGCGAAGATGGTCAGGCCGATGATCGTCTCGCCGCCCATCAGGAACTCGCCGAACGCGCCGATCACCCCGCCTGCCGCTTGTGGCCCCTCATGCCCGTGTCCCAGGATCAGCCGGGTCGAGGCGAGGTTGAGGCCAAGCCGCAGCATCGTCGCGATCAGCAGGATCGTCGGGAAAGCCGAGAGTTGCAGCGGCTTTTCGATGAACAGCGAGGTCATCAGGATCATCACCGACAAGGTGATCGACAAAGCGAGGCCGATATCGAGCAGCCATGCCGGGATCGGCAAAATGAGCATGCCGATGATGGCGATGACGCCGAACGCCAGCGCGAGATCGCGCCCGGCACCGATCCGTTCGAGCAAGCGGGTAATGGGTAGCGGCAGCACAGCGTTCACGGCGCGGGCGACACGGCGATACCGGCCTCAATAAAGGTCTTCAGCTTGTTGCGCATCGTCCGCACCGAAATGCCGAGGATGCCCGATGCCGAAGTGCGGTTGCCGTGGCAGCGCTGCAGCGTTTGCAGGATCAGTTCGCGCTCGACCTCTTCGACGGTGCGGCCGACCAGTCCTTCGATTTCGAGGCGGCCTTCGGTGGCGGCGTGCTCCTGCGCGAGTTGCGAGCCATCGACCAGGACGATGTCGCGCGCCTCGATCCGGGGGCCGCGCGCGATCAGCACGGCGCGGTGGATGGCGTCTTCCAGTTCGCTGACATTGCCCGGCCAGCCATAGGCCTGCAGCACGCCTTCCGCCGCATCGCTGAGCGGACGCGGCGACAGCCCGTCCGCGTCGGCGAGGCGGTGGGCAAAGTGCCGCGCGAGCAATGCGATATCGCCACGCCGCTGGCGCAGCGGCGGCATTTCGATGCGGGCAAGGCCGAGCCGGGCGAGCAGATCGGCGCGGAATGCGCCTGCCGCAACGCGCTGCTGCAGGTCGATCGTGGACGTGGCGAGGACGCGCGCCTGCACCGCCACCGAATGGCTGCCGCCGATGCGCCGGATGTGATGTTCCTGCAGTGCCGACAGCAGGCGCGCCTGCGTCCCCGGCGACAGCGCCCCGACCTCGCGCAGCAGGATCGTGCCGCTGCCGGCCTTTTCGAACCGGCCGATGCGCAGGCCAAGCGCACCGGCAAAGGCACCTTGCTCATGTCCGAACAGTTCCGAATCGACGATTTCAGGCGCGACTCCGGCGCATTCGACGACCAGGATCGGACCGAGCCGACCCGATGCTTCGTGGATCGCGCGGGCCATCAGGCCCTTGCCGGTGCCGGTTTCGCCAACCAGCAGTACGGGCGACGCGCTGCGCGCCACCGCCAGCGCAAGGTTGCGCGCCCGCGCAAGATCGGGCGCGTCGCCCAGGATTTCGATCGACCCGCGCGCGACAACCGACGCGATCGCGGCGGCGATCAGCGCGCGTTCGGGCGGCAGCGGCAGATAGTCGCGCGCGCCAGCCCGGATCGCCGCCACCGCTTGCTGGGCCGAGGCGTTGATGCCGCACGCAATGACCGGCACGGCGAAGCGTTCGTCGCGCAAATGCTGCAAGAACCCGCGCACATCGGCATCGACATCGATCATCACCAGATCGCCACCGCTTATCCGCAGCAGTGCGATGGCTTCGGCGGCATCGTCCGCCATCGTCACGTCCGCCCCCGCCGCGCGCGCCAGATCGGCGGCGAGGCGAAATTCGGAGCCGGGGGCCCCAACGAGCAGCAATCGTACCGCTGGGGTCATGCCCTTCATCGTTCGCCCCGCACGATTTCGGTCAGCGTCACGCCCAGCGAGCCGTCGATCAGCACGACTTCTCCGCGCGCGATCAGGCGGTTGTTGACGAAGATGTCGACCGGCTCCCCAACGCGACGGTCGAGCTCGACGACGGTGCCGACGACGAGTTGCAGCAATTTGCCGACCGGCATGCGCGACCGGCCGAGCACGGCCTGCACCTTGACCGGCACATCATAGACCGCTTCGAGCCCCTCGGCCGGGCTGCCCCCGGCGGGCGCGCGGCTTGGCTCGTCCGCGAAATCGGCGATGAAGGGTTGTTCGGTCTGCACAGGCGGGTCGAGCGCGACCAGCGAGGGTTCGGAATCCATGGGCTGTTCCATCTTATGAGTTCATCCATTGCCGGATTACGGAGGCGGATTCGGGCGGGCTTTCGGCGATCGTGGTGCCGATGCGTTTGAGCGCCGAAAGTTTGATGCGGCCATCGACCTGGGCGAGCGCGATTTCCTGGTCGAGCAGATGCTGGTCGCCGCCGAGCGCGGCGATTTGCTGCATCGCGTCGGGGTCGCCATCGGCGGCGCGCGCGGCCAGCGCCAGGCGCTCGGGGTCGCTGCCGAGCTGTTGCACCTGCTCCGCGACGACGACGGGTTCCGGCGATGGTTTCGGCAGCAACATGCGCAGCACGATCACCCCGACCACCGCGATCACCAGCAGTTCGATCAGCGAGAAAATCTTGTCCATTGGCAACAGCGACAGCAGCCCGCTCTTGTTTTCAGCCAGCGCATCGCCAGCGGTGAAGGGCATGCTCTCGACGACGACGCTATCGCCGCGCTTGGTGTCGATGCCGGCCGCATTTTCGACGATCCGGGTCAGCCGCTGGATCTGGGCAGCGGGAAGGCCCTTCGGGCCGCCATCGACCATCACCGCGATCGACAGCCGCTTGATCTGGCCGGGAACGCGCACCGTTACGGTGTGGGTGCTGCTATTCTCATAAGTGGTGTCTTCGGAATTCTGCGTGCTCGCGGTCTTGCGCGAGGTGCCGGTTCCTCCAGCGGGTGTCGCCTGCGCGTCGGGCAATTGCCCCGCGACCGAGGCTTGCGGCGTGGTCGCGTTGTTCTCGGCATTCTGGTCGCCGGATTCGACCGTGGTCTGATGGCCGATGACCTGCTTGTCGGGGTCGAAGGCGGTGGTTTCCTCGCGCGTCTGGTCGCGGTCGATCAGCGCGGAGACCTCGGCGCGGACCTTGCCCATGCCGACGATCGGGGCGAGCAGCGATTCGATTTCGTCGCGCAATTTGGCCTCGGTGGCGGTCTGGCGCTCATCGGCTTCGGCTCCGCCCGCCGATCCGGCATCGCCCGCACGGGCCAGCAGGGCACCGGTCTGATCGACCACCGACACCGCTTCGGGCGCGAGCTCGGGCACTGAGGAGGCGACGAGATAGCGGATCGAGGCGACCGCTTCGGTGGACAGCCGCCCCTTGGTCTTCACCGTGACGGCGGCGGTCGATTTGCGGCTTTCGGTCGCGAACATCGCGCGCTCGGGCATGACGATGTGAACGCGCGCCTTGGATACGCCGTCCAGGCTTTCGATCGATTTGCCCAATTCGCCTTCGATCGCGCGGGTCTCGTTCAGCTTCGCGCGCGAAGCGGACACGCCGAAGCTCTGTTCGTTGTCGAGCACGTCATAGCCGATCTTGCCGCCAAGATGGTCGCCCGCCATCGCCATGCGCAATTCGGCCAACTTGTCCTGTGGGGCGAGGATCGAGGTGCCGTCGGCGGACAGGCGATACTCGACGCCCTTCGCCTTCAGCTTTTCGGTGATCGATTGGGCGGCGGCAGGATCGAGGTCGGTGAACAAAAAGCCCATCGAAGAGGTCGATCCGCGCGTCGCGACGAACGCCAGCGCCGCCAATACGGCCAGCGCCACACCCGCCATTACGGCAAGCCGTCTTACGCCCAATTGCGAAAAGAGAGTGCGCGCTGCTTCCAAAGTGAGTCCCGATCCTGACCGTCGGGGCGAGCCCCCATGACTATCTTATAGGATGGAGACGGGCGGCAATTTCTGCCGGGCGGAAAAAATTGCCGTGTGGAGCCATCAGGCGGTCGGGGGAGGGGGGAGCAGCGAGGCCAGTTCGCTTTCCACTGCGGCCAGTCGCGCGGCCCTTTCCAGCAGCAGGCCGCCTTGTTCCCAATCGATCAACGCATCGCCCGGGGCGAGCGTCGCATCGGGCACGACGCCGACATGCAGCTTGCGCCGGTCGGCGGCTTGGCGCGCGGCGACGCGCTGCTCGACCGCCTCGACCAGATCGGGGTGGACGCGGACTTGCAGCTCGGTGCCGCGCGCGACCTGCTGCAGCACCCGGCCGATTCCGTCATCGATCAGCCCGGTCGGATCGCGCGCGAGCGCGCGGCCGGCAATGGCATCGGCCGCGGCCAGCGCCACGTCGGTGGCGTCGGCAACGATGCGGCGTGTGGTCTCGGCAAAGCGCGCGTCGAGCGCATCGAGCGCGCCGTGCATCGCATCGATCGCGCACAGCAATGCCGCGTCGCGTTCGGTGCGTGCCTGAGCAAGCCCGGCTTCGAACGCATCGGCGCGGGCGATCGAGAGGGCATTTTCATGATCGGCCTTGCGCGCGTCCAGCTCGGCGCGCAGCGCCGCCTGATCGAGCATCGAATCGGGCATGTCGAACGGCGTCGGGCCCATCTCGGTAAAGACGCGGTCGAAGGCGAAGCGCTGGACGGTTTCAAAACTCATATGCCTGTCTCCGTCACACGATCATCGTGTCGTCGCTCTTGGGATCGACCAGCGTGATTTCCCCGGCATCGGCCAGGGTCTTGGCAAGTCGGACGAGCGAGGACTGGGCTTCTTCGCAATCGCGCGCACGCACCGGCCCCATGCCGGCCATGTCCTCGCGCAGCAGCTTGGCGGCGCGTTCGGTCATGGTGCTGAAGAACAGCTTCTTCATCTCCTCCGGGGCCCCCTTCAGCGCCAGCGCCATTTCGCGCTTGTCGGCATTGCGCACGACCACGCCGATCGCGGCGGGCAGCAAATTGCCCAGATCTTCGAAGGTGAACATCAAGGCGCGAATGCGGATGGCGGATTCGGGCACGCGCTCGTCGAGCGCCGCCAGCATCTTTTCCTCGGTCGCGCGATCGAGCGCGTTGAACATGTCGGCCATCGCCTCATGCGGATCGCGCTTGTTGGAGCGCGACAGATTGGCCATGAATTCGGTGCGCAGCGTCTGCTCGATTTCGAGGATGACTTCCTTCTGGACGGTCTCCATTCGCAACATGCGCATGATGACATCGACCGCAAATTCGCTGGGCAATTCGGACAGCACGCGGGCGGCATGTTCCGAGCGCAGCTTCGACAGGATCACCGCCACCGTCTGCGGATATTCGTGGCGCAGCCCCTGGGCGAGCACGGTTTCGCTGACGTTGGACAGCTTGTCCCACATCGTCCGGCCCGAGGGGCCGCGAATGTCCTCCATGATGTCCTTGACGCGATCGCCCGGCAGGATGCCCGAGAGCAAGCGCTCGGTCGATTCATAGGAACCGTGCAGCGAGGCCATGCTGGCGACCTCGCCGCTGAAATGCACCAGCAGATATTCGACCACCACCGCAGGGATGCGGCCAAGGCCCGCGATCGTGGCGGACAATTCCTTAATTTCGTCGACCGACAGCTGTTCCCAGATCGGCGCGCCATGTTCTCTTCCGAGTGCGAGCATCAAGGCCGCAGCCCGCTGTTGCCCGGTGAATCGCTTCATTTCAGGCGGTTCGCCCATTTGCGCCATCATGTTCACCAATTTTCCCCAGAAAATTCGCCGAAAGCACGGCCTTCGAGCGTCTCTCCCTGCTATTATAGGAAGAGTCTTATAGGGATGACGGAGATGTCGGCGGATTTATCGGGTAGCTTGATCGGTCTCAGCCTCATGACGGGCAGCAATTCGTTCGCGGATTTCAGCGCGTCCAACAGCAGTGCGCCCGCGATCGAGACCAAAGCCGTGCGCGTCGCCAAGGCGCAGTTTACGACTGCGCCAACCACGCCGCCGTGGAAGGAAACGCCGACGACCTTGCCGGTGTCGGCGCAGGTGTCTGCGATCAAGGCGATGACGACGATCATCGACAAGCCCGCGACGGGCCCGGCTGCGCTGCCGAGCGACGTGCAGACCAGCTTTACCACTTATAAGGCGCTCGATCGCTTGCGGCTGCTCGCCGAAACCGCGACCGCCACCACCAGCAACGCCGCGCAGCGCGCGACGCTGCAGACGACCTTCGCCAAAGGCCTGACGGATTTGCAGGGCTTTCTGGCACACGCGCCCAACGGGATACTGGATCTCTCGCTCGCTCAGCCCGCGCGCAGCGCGACGAGCGTCGGGATTCCGTCGCCCGATGCGTACACCGTAAAGGGGCCGGAAGTGGCGGCAAGCCGGTCGGACCCGCTGCCGGGGATGACCGGGCAGGAGCAACTCAAAATCACGCTCTCCAAGCCGGGGGCGAGCGACACGCTGACGGTCGATTTGTCGCAAGGGCCGCAACCGCCGACGCTGGACTCGGTCTCGGACGCGCTCAACGCCGCCATTTCAGCGCTTCCGCGCCTCAATCCTGATGGCAGCTTGCAGCTTGATGACAAGGGGATGCAGCAGCCGAAGTGGCTGGCGCACTTCACCCCGGAACGCGGCACCGACAAATGGGGCCTGACGCTCAACGCGCCCAACGGCACCGACCGTGTGACGATCGACCAGATCAACGCCAAGCCCGCGCTGCTCGTCGCGACCGGAGAGAGCGGGCCGGTCGCGCTCGCACCCGGGCAGACGGCGGTCGCCGGGCAGCAGACCGCCACCACGCCGACCGCGACGCAGATCTTCCGCTTCGCCGATCCTGCCGGCGCGATGGTGCAAAAGTCGGTGGCGACGCTGAGCGCGCTCGACCGTGTTGCCACCGAACAGGCAAAGATCGCCGGCAAGACGACCAGTTCGACGACGACCTTCAAGACCGATTACAATGGCAAGGCGGTGGCGACCACCACCAAGAACACCGCCGTCCAGGCCAATACCGATGCCGCAGCGATGGCGACCGATGCGCAGGGCAACACCTATGTGGTGGGCACGACGCGCGGCGATCTGGGGTCGGAACGCTCGAACGGATCGGACACGCTGTTCCTGACCAAGCTCGACGGCGCGGGCAAGGTCGTATGGGAACGCGGTCTCGGCGCGGCCGGGGCCTCGACCGGCGCTGCCGTCAGTGTCGCCGCCAATGGCGATGTCGTGGTGGCGGGTACCGTCACGGGCAGCCTCGACGGGGTGACGCATGACGGCGACATGTTCGTCGCGCGCTACAGCACGCTGGGCGATGAAGCGTTTACGACGGTGGTGCCGGGCACTGGCAATGACGTCGCCAAAGCGCTCGCCATCGGGAATGATGGTTCGGTCTTCGTCGGGGGCAAGAGCGCGACCGGGGGCGGCGACGCCTTTGTCGCGCGTCTCGATTCGACGGGCCACGTTGCCGATCGTCGCGCGATCGATTCGGGTGGAAGCGAATCGGTCACGGCGCTGGCGATCGGCAGCGACGGCAATGTGCTGGCGCTTGTGAACAACAACGGCACCGCGCAACTGCGCAAGCTCGATGCGAGCGCCCTGTCCAACGATCTGGCGACGCTTGATCTGGGCACCGCCGATGCCCGCGCGCTGGCGGTCGGAAGCGATGGCACGATCGCGGTCGGCGGTTCCGTGAGCGCGGCGCTTTCGGGCACACAGGTGAATGGCACGTCGGGCGGGCGCGATGGCTTTGTCGCGCGCATTGACGGTGCACTGAGCGGCGCGGCGGTCACGTATGTTGGCAGCGCGCAGGATGACCAGGTCGATAGCGTCGCCTTTCTCGACGGTGCGATCTATGTGGGCGGGCGGACGTCCGGCACGATCGGTGCCGCGCGCTCGGGCACGGTGGATGGTTTTGTCAGCCGGATCGACGGCGCGACCGGCGCGATCGCCAGCACCACCCAATTCGGTCAAAGCGGGCAGACGACGCAGCCGGTGCGGCTGGCGGTGGCGGCAACCGGGGATAACAGCCTGGGCGCGATCGGCTTTGGCACGGGCACGATCAACCCCGAAGTCTCGGCCAAATTGGTGACGCAGACCGCACTCCGCGTGGGCGACAGCTTCTCGATCAGCATCGATGGCGGCACCGCCAAGAAGATTACCATCACCGCCGATGACACGATGCAGACGCTGTCGGACCGGATCGGCAAGCTGACGGGCACCAAGGGCAGCACCAGCACGCCCAGGATCAGCGGCATGAAGAGCCTGCGCATCGATGCCGCTGCGGGGCATTCGATCGAGCTTATTCCCGGCACCGGGGATCGCGACGCGCTGTCCAAGCTCGGCATTGCGCCGCAGCGGATCGAGACGCCGCTGCCGGTCGCGGCCAATGCGCCGACCGTGCGACCGGGCGGTGCCTATGGGCTCGACCTCAGCACCTCGCTGACCTTGGCGACGCCTGAGGATGCCAAAGCGGCCTTGGGCAAGATCAAGTCGGCATTGTCGATGACGCAGACTGCGTATCGATCTCTCTATTGGGACGATACCAAGGCGTCGATCGTCAATAACACGAAGAAGGCCGGTGGCGGCACGGTGAGCGCCTATCAGCAGGCGCAACTGGCGGGGTATCAATCTGCCCTTGCGCGCTTGAGCTCGTCGACTTCGGACACGAGCAATAGCGGTTCCCTCGTATCCCTGTTCGGAGGCTGAGCATGGCTGTTCCCGCGATCCTGTCGGGCATCCGCACCGAAATGAAGCATCTGGCCGATCGCCAGCGCGTCATTTCGCAAAATATCGCCAATTCCGAGACGCCGGGCTTCAAGGCCCGCGATGTCGCGGCCCCCAATTTCTCGGCGCTGCTTGCGGCGCAAGGCGGCGCGGCGGGCGGTGCACCGGGTATCGCCGTGCCCACGGTGCAATTGACCGAGGGCATGGCCGCGCTCGGCGCGCGTGCGCCGATGGGGGCATCGTCGATCCTCGATACCAATGTGAGCGAGACCAAGCCTGACGGCAACAACGTCACGCTGGAAGATCAATTGCTCAAGATGGGGCAGATCCAGGCCGATTTCGCGGCGATGACCAACATTTACCGCAAACAGCTTTCGATGCTGAAGACGGCGATTGGCCATGGCGGGTAAGGCGTTGGCCTTATAGCGGCTGGGCCTCTGCGGTCGCCGGGCGGGCCACATGGACTGCCATGCCGGTGGCTGCCGCCGCCGTGACAAAGCGGTGGGGCGGCGGCGCATCGGTCACCAGATCGGCAACATCGCCAAAGCCTGCCACCCGCGTTGTGCCCTTGCGCCCGAATTTGGTCGAATCCGCCAGCACGACGATCCGGCGCGCACTTTCGATCAAGGCGCGTTTGAAGGTGGCTTCGTCGGGCTCGAAATCGAGGAAGCCGCGCTCCACATCGATCGCGCCCATCGAAAAAATCGTCAAATCGGGAATGAAGCCGCCACAATAAGCGATCGCCTCCGGCCCGAAGGCGGCGCGATAATCGTGATTGATGATGCCGCCTGCGAGGAACAGGCGTTGTTTCGGGCGGCCGAGCACTTCGCTCGCGACCTCGATACTGTTGGTGACGATGGTGAGATCGGGCACCCGCGCCAGCGCGCGCACCAGCCAGAAGGATGTGGTGCCCGAATCGATCAGCAGCGACATGCCCGGCTCGACCAGTTCTGCAGCCGCCCGGCCGATCTGTTGTTTGGCATCGGCTTGCTCGCGGAAACGCAAGCGATAGGGCGCTTCGAAGTCCGCATCGGGCATGCGCACGCCGCCATGCACCTTCAGCACGCGGCCGGTTTGCTCCAATTGGCGGATATCGCGGCGGATCGTTTCTTCTGAACAGTCAAAGCGTGCCGCCAGCTCCGCGATCGACAGGCTGGAGCGCGCCTCGAGCAATTTGAGGATCGCCGCAATCCGCGAACTCTGGATGACGCGCGGCCCTGGAGCATCGTCGAGCGGAGAGAACGGAGTCTGCATGGCCGGATCATATCGCGGCTGTCACACAATGGAAACTCACATTTATCCACATCAAAGCCGCCATAAAACCACAAAATGTCACATGAGCGTCATGTGCGCGCTCTACCGGCCGGGTCGGGCAGCGCGGCATGGGCTTTCACCGCCGCGCAGGGAGGGCACCAAAATGCGTAAAATGAGCACGGCGATCCTGGCGATCGCAACCGCCACGAGCGGAGTTTTTGCAACCAGCGCGATGGCGCAGACCGCGACCGATCCAGCCGCCGCCAGCACCGATGCGGCACCGGCCGATATCGTCGTCAACGGCTATATCCAGTCGCTCGCCAAAGCGCGTGCCCTGAAGCGCGATTCCAACATCGTCAAGGATGTGATCGTCGCGGAAGACATGGCGAAGTTCCCCGAACTCAACCTGGCCGAATCGATCCAGCGCCTGCCGGGCGTGGCGATCAACCGCGAAGCGGGCGAAGGCCGCCGCATCACGCTGCGCGGCCTGGGGCCGGATTATACCCGCGTCCAGCTCAACGGCATGGAAGTGCTGGGCAACGTCGACTCAGCGATGGACAGCCGTGGCCAGCGCTCGCGCGACCGCGCGTTCGACTTCAATATCTTCGCGTCCGAACTGTTCTCGCGCATCGAGGTCGAAAAGACCTATCAGGCGGCGCAGAATGAAGGCGGCATGGCCGGCACGGTCGGCCTGTTCACCGCCAAGCCGCTGGAATATAAGCAGGGCATTACCGGCGCGATCTCGGCGAAGCTCGGCACCAACAGCTACACCAAGGATGCGCAGCCGCGCATCGCCGCGATGATCGGCCAGAATTGGGGCGACACCTTCGGCGTGCTCGTCTCGGTCGCCTATTCGAAGCGCAAGACCGAAGAGCAGGGCTACAACACCTATTCGCCGACCCAGCTCAGCGCGAGCAAGATCGCCGGTTACCTCAAAAGCGGCCTCGACATCTCGTCATTGTCTGCCGACCAGCAGACCAAGTTCAAGTCGGGCGATCTGGTGTTCGCCTCGGGTAACCGCCTGTCGGTCTGGGACGCCCAGCAGGAGCGTCTCGGCCTGACGCTTGCCACCCAGTGGCGTCCGGCGGACAATGTGCTGTTGACGCTCGATGCGCTGCATGGCGAATTCACCACGCACCGCGACGAATATCATCTCGCGACGCGGCCCAACAACACCTCGGGCTCGGTCGCGTTCGACACGACGTCCAAGATCAACGCGATCCATTGGGACAGCAGCAACTTCGTCGATTCGATCAACGTCGATAACGTGACCTATGCCAGCGAACATCGCCGCTCGCTCAACAAGAACCGCTTCAACCAGATCGCGCTGACCGGCAAATGGGATGTGAACGACAATCTCGGCTTTGACGGGCATGTCGGCTATGAAGATTCGAAATACACCACGCCGTATGACGACAAGCTCTACCTGCGCGCTTACGGTGGCATGACCACGACCTATGCGGCGGACGGCACCTCGGCGACCAACGTCTATCGTTGGAACACCACCGATGCGTCGAAATATGAGTTCAAGGAATTCTACTTCCGCGAATTCTGGAACAAGACCAGCCTGCGTGAAGCGACCGGCAACGCCCACCTGAAGCTGGGCGACGTGTTCACGTTGCGCGGCGGGGCGAGCTATCGCCGCTACAGCACGTCGGGCTCCGAAATCTACAATGACGGGCAGTTCCGCCAATTTACCGGCACCGCGGTGACCGCCTATGCGGACGTCTTCACGCAGAACAAGGCGGCGAGCTGGATCACCGGCAATTATGCGGCCGCGTTCGCCCAATATAATGCGTCGCACACCACCGCCGGTGCGACCGACATCGAAAACACCTACACCGTCACCGAAACCACCAAGGCGACCTATGGCCAGCTCGATTGGGATGGCCATGTTGCGGGGATGCGGCTGCGCGGCAATGTCGGCCTTCGCGCATATTTCACCGACCTCAACAGCAATGGCCTGATCACCAACAGCAACGATACGCCGATCGGCAGCAACGTCACCAAATCGAGCTATTCGGGCGTGCTCCCGGCACTCAACGCCATTTTGGAAGTCACGCCGAGCTTCCTCATCCGCGTGGCGGCTGCCAAGAACATCAACCGTCCCTCGCTGGGTTCGCTGGCGGCGGCGGGCAGCGCCAATGCCGATAGCGGCCAGATCACCGCAAGCGTCGGCAACCCCAACCTGCAGCCGTATAAGGACAATGCTTACGACCTGTCGGCCGAATGGTATTTCGGCAAGATCGGGCTGATCTCGGTTGGCGTGTTCCACAAGGACATCAGCAACCTGATCTCGACCGAGACGCTGTACAATGTCCCGTTCAGCACGACGGGCCTGCCGCTTTCGACGCTGTCGGGCGTGACGCCGACCACCATCGTCGCGCAATTCTCGCGGCCGGTGAACCTGAGCAAGGCCTATGTCACCGGTTTCGAGGCCGCGGCGCAGACCAACTTCACCTTCCTGCCGGCCCCGTTCGACAAGTTCGGCGTTTCGGCGAACGTGACGGTGCTCGATTCGAACGCGCCGGTGAAGGGCATCAAGTCTCCGATCCCGGGTCTGTCGAAGACCAACGCCAACGGCACGCTGTATTACGAAACCAAGCGCTGGGGCATTCGCGGATCGGCGAACTATCGGTCGTCCTATCTGCTCAGCGTCTATGACGGCTCCAACCCGGCGAGCCAGGACGGTTTCGACGGCACGGTGTATGTCGACGCAGCGGCGTTCGTGAACCTTACGAGCAAGCTGCGCCTGACGGTGGACGCAATCAACATCGCCAACACCACCGAGGTGCAGTATAACAGCATCTATCACCGCTTGCATAACGAGACTCAGAGTGGCCGTACCGTCTTTGCCGGTTTCACGCTGAAGTTCTGACGACCCCCACCGGGCGGCGCGTCGGGCTTGTCCGGCGCGCCGTCTTCTTGTGAATGGACGAACGCCCATGTCGCTGCCCCCCGCCGATCGCCGCGCCTTCCTGAAGACCCTGATGGCCGGTGGCGGCGCGGCGGCGGGCGGCATGTTCCCGTCGATTGCGCGCGCCTTGTCGATCCCCGCCAATCGCCGCACGGGGACGGTGATGGATGTCGAACATGTCGTGATCCTCACCCAGGAAAACCGCGCGTTCGACCATTATTTCGGGGCGATGCCAGGGGTGCGCGGCTTTGGCGATCGCTTTGCCATTCCCGTGCCCGATCTGGGCGAACGGCGCGGGGCGACGGTGTTCGTGCAGCCGAGCGAACATGCCGGGCCGCCCGACTGGATCGCGCCCTTCCACCTCGATACCAAGCGTGATTTCCGGCTGATGCGGCCGCTCGGCACGCCGCACGGTTTCCCCGACAGCCAGGCGGCGTGGGACAATGGCCGCATGGGCGGCTGGCCCAAGGCCAAGCACGACCATGCGATGGCCTATTTCACGCGCGAGGATATTCCCTTCCAATATGCGCTGGCCGAGTCCTTCACGCTGTGCGACGCCTATCATTGCGCTTTGCATCTCAGCACCAATCCCAACCGGCTCTATGTGTGGACCGGCACGCATGATCCGCAGGGGCGCGGGCATGGCCCGGCGATCGACAATGGCTATGACGGGCTGGAAGATCCGCGCGGCCATGGCGGCTATGCCTGGACGACCTATCCCGAGCGGCTGCAGGCGGCGGGGATCAGCTTCCAAATCTATCAGCAGATGGAGGACAATTTCAGCGACAACCCGCTGATCGGTTTCCGCCGCTATCGCGATGCGCGCAAGGCGACGTCGGGGCCGGACGCCGATCTGATCCGGCGGACGCTGACAACGCGCGGGCTCGATTTGCTCAAGGCCGATGTGCTGGCCGACACACTTCCCCAAGTCTCATGGATCATCGCGCCGACGGCGGCGTCCGAACATCCGAGCGTTTCCACGCCGCTGCAGGGGGCGGACTATACCGCACAGGTGCTCGACGCGCTGACCGCCAATCCCGAGGTTTGGGCCAAGACAGTGCTGTTGCTCAATTTCGATGAGAATGACGGGCTGTTCGACCATGTCCCGCCGCCCGCACCGCCCGCGCACGATCCGCGCGATCCGGCACGCTTGCTCGGCGGCACCACGGTTGCGGCCCAGGACGAATATCATCGGCATTCGCAAGGCGAGGCCGATGCGGCGTATCTCGGCCGTCCTTATGGTCTGGGGCCGCGCGTGCCGATGTATGTCGTCTCGCCGTGGAGCCGCGGCGGCTATGTCGCGTCCGAAGTGTTCGATCACACCAGCGTGATCCGCTTCCTCGAAACCCGCTTCGGCGTGGCCGAACCCAATATCAGCGCGTGGCGGCGTGCGGTCTGCGGTGATCTGACGTCTTGCTTCGATTTTTCGCGTGCCGATGACCGGGCCTTTGCCAGCGCCTTGCCGCCGACGCGGGCGCTGTCCGACCGTGCAGCGACGCTCAAGGAAATGCGCCCGCTGCCGCCCGCCGCGCTGACCGCGCCGGTGCAGGAAGCGGGCATTCGCCGCCGCCGCGCAACGCCCTATCGGCTCGATGCGACGCTGGCGGTTGTTCCGGGGCAAACGCCGGGCCTGCTGCTGTCCAACACCGGGCGCGAGCGGGCGGCGGTGTTCCACCTCTATCCGCTGACCGATCTGGCGGGCGGGCCGCGCCGCTACACCGTGGGCGCAGGGCAATCGCTTTCCGCCGAACTGCCGGTGGGCGCGGATGGGGCCTATGATGCGTTCCTGCTCGGGCCGGCCGGGTTCCACCGGCGCTTCACCGGGCGCAGCGCGGGCTTCGCGCCAGTGCTGGAGGGCGAGGGCAAGCGGACGACATTGCGGATACGCAACCATAAAGACGGCGCGTTAGCGCTTAGCGTGCACGATCTCGCTTATGGCCAGCCACCGCGCACGATGCATGTTGCCGCGCGCGCCGAAAGCGTCGTGCCGGTCGATCTGTCCGGCAGCCATGGCTGGTACGATCTGCTCGTCACGAGTGCTTCCGAGCAGGTGCGGCTTGCCGGGCATCGGGAGAGCGGCACCGAAGGGTTTAGCGATCCGGTCGCGCATGGCGCGGCTCCGCTGGTGATGGCGTCGCCCAACCCGGTCGCGTGAGGCGACCGGAGCTTCAATAATACGCGCGCGCCAGCACCTCCGCCTCGATCGCGCACGCAGCGGGATCGACCTTGGGGGCGGTCATGCGGGCGCGGACGAGTTCGACGCGCGCCAGATCGAGCTGCTGGCGGAACGAGGCGGAGCCGTGCAGCACCGCCGACGCTGCGGCCCCGGCTTGCCAGCCACCCTCGACCGCGCTGGCCGAATGCGCGCCGCAAATCACGCGGCTTTCGCCCGCCTGGCGACCGCGCGCGAGGATCTCGCTCGCCCGGTCGGGCGCGAGTTCGGCGAGCAACAACGCCTCCAGCCAGCCATTGGCTGCATGGCCCGAGGGATAATCGCCGCTGCGGGCGAGCGCGGCGGTGCGCGCCTGGCAGATGGGCGCATCGTTGTCGGCATAGGGCCGGGCCCGCGCGTAATGGGTTTTGACGGGCTCGACGAGGAAACCCGCGCCTGCACGGTCGAAGAGACTGGCGAGGATTGGCACGTCGCTGGCCTTCAACGTCACGCCGAGCGCGCAGGCATAACGCGACAACGGGCCATTCTCGACATCGCGCTGTGCAATCTGCCAGCGCGGACTGCCTTCCAGCGCGCGCGTCGCCTGGAAGATGGCGCGATCGGCAATATCGCGCGGCGATCCGGCGGCGGGTGGGGCGGACAGGATGCGCACCCCATCCACGGGCAGCATCCATGGATCGCCGATCGCGGCGACGGCGCTGCCCATTGTCGCAACCGCGACGAGGCCTGCGAGGAAAAGGCGCTTAGACATAGAGACGCATCTCTCCAATGGCGGGGTCGGTCCGGCCCGGTCGTCCGTTTTCGACCTTGCCCGCGAAGCGACGCAAAAAGGTGGGGTCGTCGGGCGAACGGATTGTCAGGTCATACCAGCGGTCGCTCGCCGCCAGATCCCAGCGGTCGCGCAGCGTTGCTCCGGCGGGCACCGTGAGGTCGCGCGTTCGCGCGGCCACAGTTGGATAGGCCGGATCGAGCGTGATCGTGTAGCGGCGCGGCGCGGTGCCGGGATTGGCGAGCAGGAGCTCGACCGCATCCTGGCTGGGCAGCGCGACCATGCCGACCTCTGCCGTGTCCGCCAACGTTCCGGCATAGCGGCGCAGCAGCCCGTCAGGGCCGATCACGCTCAGGTCGTAGCGGTCGGTGACGGTGCCGTCGTCATGCCACTGCGTGCTGGCATAGTGGTCGCCCGCGCCGATCGTATAGTGCCATGGGCCGCCGCGATCGAGATTGTCGTGGACGGTCAACACCGCGCCGGTCGTGCCGCGATTGATCAGGTCGATCCGGAAGCGCCGATCCGCATCGACCCGAGCGAGGATGTCGAGCCGATAGGGCAGCGCGCGGGCCGGCCGTTGCCCCGCCATTTGGCGCGCTGCGCGTTGCACCGCCGGAATTGCGGTGGCGCGCCCGGCCTGGGAGCGCGCGATGCGCTGTTCGAAATCGGCGGTGCCGGGCAAGGTGAGGCTCGCCCAGTCGCGATTGGGGTGCGCGAAATCGAAGGCGGAGATGAGGTCGCCACACACCGCGCGCCGCCATGGCCCGATATTGGGTTCTGCCACGCCGAAGCGCGCCTCGAGAAAGCGCAGCACCGATGTATGGTCGAACAGTTCGGAGCAGACAAAGCCGCCGCGGCTCCACGGCGACACGAGGAGTGCGGGCACGCGAATGCCCAGGCCGATCGGCTGTGCGCCCGGATTGTCGCCGCTGGCATAATGCTTCGCTTCCCCGGCGATCGAGACGGTGCTGTGGCCCGGCACGTCCCCCACCGGCGGCACGGGCGAGGGCATATGGTCGTAAAAGCCGCCGCTCTCGTCATAATTGACGATGAACACCGTTTTGGCAAAGACCTCGGGATGGTCGACCAAGGCGGCGATCAGCTCGGCGCAAAGATGTTCGCCGCGCGCGGGCACGGCGGTCGGATGTTCGGACAGGTCGGCGGCGGTGACGATCCACGACACTTGCGGCAAGGTCCCCGCCGCCAGATCGCGCCGGAAGCCCTCGACCAGTTGCTCCCCGTCCGAGCGGGTGCGGTCGGCACCGGTCTTATGTTCGCTCACCCACGATCGACCGCGCCGGTACAAAGCGGAATCGCGCGCGCACGGGCGGAAGGCGGGAAAGACCGACAGCGTGTTGTCGCCGAAATTGTCATATTCCTGATAGACCTTCCAGCTTACCCCCGCTTGTTCCAGCCGCTCGGCATAAGTGGTCCAGCGATAGGCATCGGGGCGTAGCGGCTGGTCGGTCGCCATGTCAGCGCTGGGCGTTTCGTCCTCGCCATAATTGTCCATTTCGGGATCGCCACCGACGGTGCCGCCGCCATTGCAGCCGGTGAACAAATGCAGCCGGTTGGGATAGGTCTGCGTCAGCGTCGAGGCGTGATAGGCGTCGCAAATTGTGAACGCATTGGCGAGTGCGTAATAAAAGGGCAGGTCGCCCGCGCCATAATGCAGCATCCGCTGGTGCAATTGCCGCGTCGCGCCCCAGCGATCGCACCGACCCCGGTTGAAGATGGTGAGATTGTGCTGATGGCCCTGTTCGGAGCCATCGACGCGGAACGACTGCGTCGTGGTCGAATCGCCGTGGAAGGGCAGCACGAAGCCATCGGGATGCTGTGCGCTTGGTTGCGCCCACACGCTGCGCCCGCCGGGCAGGCGCAGTGGACGCGGATCGCCCAGCCCGCGCACGCCATTATAGCTGCCGAAATAATGATCGAACGAGCGGTTTTCCTGCATGAAGATCACGACATGCTCGACATCGCGGATCGTGCCGGTCGGGCTGTTGGCGGCGATCGCGGCGGCGCGCTCGATCAGGCCCGGCAGCATCCCGGCTGCGCCCGCACCGGCCCCCGCCGCCATCTGCAGAAACCGCCGTCTGGTCGCATCGCTCACCACAAACCTCCGTCGATCCGGGCGGGTGTCGCCAGCGGGTCACAAATCTGGTATAGTCCAGTTAAGCGACAATCGTGCGACACTCGCGCTTGGGGTCATCGCTTTTGCAAAGGAAAATGTCATGTCCGCCGCCCTTATCGACCAGATTTACGCGATGTTCGCCGAGCATGGCGACGATCGTTATGGCGAGGAGGTCGATCAGGTACAGCATGTGCTGCAAGCCGCGCAGGCTGCGCGCGAAGATGGCGCGTCGGACACGCTGATTGCGGCGGCCTTGCTCCATGACATTGGTCAGTTCGTCGACGGGGCCGGGCTTGCTGCCGATCTGCACGGCGCGGACGCGCGGCACGAAGAGCTTGGCGCGGCGTTGCTCGCCACGGCCTTTCCCCCCGCCGTATATGAGCCGGTGCGCCTGCACGTCGCCGCCAAGCGCTATCTCTGCGCGGTCGAGCCGCGCTATGAAGCGGGCCTGAGTGCCGCCTCCGCGCTCAGCCTGCGCTTGCAGGGCGGTGCGTTTGATGCAGCGGGCATCGCCGCGTTCGAACAGGAACCGTATTTCGCCGATGCGGTGGCGCTGCGCCGCTATGACGATATCGGCAAACAGCCCGATTGGCAGGTGCCTGATCTCGCCAGCTATCGCCCGCTGCTGGAACGGCTCGCGGTGCACACGCTGGCGTGACCCTCCGGCTTCGGCCATGACGGAGCGTATGCAGAACGCAGCAGACGCTGGGCCAGGCCCACACTATCTCGCGCTGCGCGATCACCTGGCCGGGGAGATCGCGCAGGGGACACTAGCCGTGGGGGCGCGGCTACCGTCCGAGCGGCAGCTTCAGCTTGGGTCGGGCGCGGCGCGCGGCACGGTGCGCGAGGCGCTGTTCCAATTGGAGGCGGAGGGGCTGATCTATCGGCGCGACCGCAGCGGCTGGTACGTCTCGCCACCGCCGGTGGTCTATGATCCGACGCGCTGGGCGGGCTTCATGGCCTATGTCGCCGAGCAGGGCCGCGTGCCGACGACCGAAACGCTGGGCAAGCAGTCGGTGGCGGCGTCGGCGGCGGACGCGGCGGTGTTCGGTTGCGCAATTGGCACGCCGTTGTTCGCGCTCGACCGCCGCCGCGCGATCGACGGGCGACCGGTGCTGGTCGAGCGGATCCTGGTCGATCCCGCGATCGCGCCCGACTTGCTCGATGAGGGTCTGGATGGCTCGCTGACGGCGGTGCTGACCGGGCGCTATGGTGTTCGGGTGGTGCGCAACCATGTCGAGATGCGGCCGTGCGCGCTGATCAAGGATGTCGCGCGGGCGCTGGGGGTTGCGTCGGGCACGCCGGGGTTGCTGGTCGTGCGCCGCAGTTACGATGCGGGCGACCGCATCATCGAATATGACCATGAATATTGGCGCCACGACGCGATCCGCGTGCTGGTCGAGGTGCGCACGCGCGATTAGCCCTTGCTGAGTGCGTAGGCCTGCGTCCCGTGCGTAAGGACGCGGTCCTGGGGCAGCAGCGTCGCGACCGGTATGTCGGACATGCCGACCAGTTCCTCATAAAGCGGCGCGAAATCGGTCTCGACCGTCACGCGCAGCAGTTCGTCGAAGCTCGGGATCACGAAATAATTCTGCTGGAAATCGTCAATCCGGTAGTCGGTGCGCATCACGCGTTTGAGATCGAAGGCGATGCGGTTGGGGCTGGCATCGTCGAGCGCAAAGCGGCTTTCGGCGAAGCTGGAGACGATGCCCGCGCCATAGATGCGCAAACCCTCGGGCTCGGCGATCAGCCCGAATTCGACCGTATACCAGTAAAGCCGCCCGAGATATTTGAGCGCATCCAGCCCCTGCGCGCGCTGCCCGCCGCGCCCATAGGCCGCGAGATAATCGGCAAAGACCGGATCGGCGAGCATCGGCACATGGCCGAACACGTCGTGGAACACGTCGGGTTCCTGCAGATAATCGAGCTGGTCGGGGCGGCGGATGAAATTGCCCGCGACGAAGCGGCGATTGGCCATGTGATCGAAGAACACGTCATCGGGCACCAGCCCCGGCACCGCCACGACTTGCCAGCCGGTCAGCTTCATCAGCCGTTCCGACAGCTCCTCGAAATCGGGAATGCCGGGTTTGGACAGCTTCAGTACATCCAGCCCGCGTAAATAGGCGTCCGAGGCACGGCCCGGGAGCAGCTTCGCCTGACGGGCGAACAGCGTGTCCCACACCCGGTGTTCCTCGGGCGTGAAGTGCGCCCAGTCTTGCGGGATCGTCCAATCATCCGCCGCGTTGGCTGGTGGGCGGTCGAGAACATGCGTTTCTTCGGTCATGTCGATAGGGTATCATAGTGGTGGCAGGGCAGGAAATAGGTTGCAGATGAAACGACTGTCCCATGCGGCGTACCAAGTCCTGCCCGCATGAAGCCCCCATCGAAACTTTTATGGGCGCTGGAACTGCCACGCGGCGCATGGGGCCTCGCCTCGCTGGCGGGGGCGCACGCGCTGTTGGCGCAGGCTCCGCGTGGTGACGGGCGACCCGTGCTGCTGCTGCCGGGGTTGTTCAACAGCGATGTTTCAGGCGTGTTCCTGCGGCGCTATCTGTGTCGGCTCGGCTATCGCGCCGAGGGCTGGGGGCTTGGACGCAATCTCGGCGCGCGCACGATTGGACCGAACGGCGAGCGGCTGTTGGCGCGCATCCGCGCTTTGTATGACGAAACGGGCGCGCCGGTAACGCTGGTCGGCGTCAGCCTGGGCGGGATCATGGCGCGGTTCGCGGCGCACCGCTTGCCCGCCATGGTGCGCGAGGTGGTGACGATCAGTTCGCCCTTTGCAGGCGACCCGCGCGCGACCAATGTGTGGCGCGCGTTCGAACTGCTAACCGGGGAGCGCGTCGACGCGCCGCATGTCCGCGCGCAAAGCGCGCTTGTCGCGGAGCCGTTGCCGGTGCCGAGCACCGCGATCTGGAGCCGCAGCGACGGGCTGGTCAACGGCATGATCTGTCATGATGCCGCCGGTCGCGCGATCGAGGTGCGCAGCAGCCATGTCGGGGTGCAGGTGCGCCCGGCGGTGATGCTGGCGGTGGCGCGGGTGCTGGGCAGCGCACCCCCGTAACGCGCGCCTGCGAACCGCCGGTTTAGAGTGTCAGGACGTTTGACGGACCCCCCTCCCCTTCAGGGGAGGGGCTTGCGGATCAATGTAACGTCATCCCGCTCTAGCGTTGGGCGTGGGGCCGGTACTGATCGCAATCGTCGCGATTTTGCGCGCGGCATTCCTTATATTGCCGCTTCAACTCCCGCCCTTCGCGCGCTTCCTGCTTGCGCATCTTGCGGCCGTAATTGCGGTCGGCTTCGGACTGGCTCGTCGTGGTCCAGTCGACCACCTTGCTGGTGGCGCGCACGGGCAGGGTGGCGACATTGACCGCCGTCTTGGCAAGGCATCCGCCGGCAAGCAGCGGAAGCAAGGCGACGACGGCGATCACGGATTTGCGCATTACTGGCCTTTCGCCTTGGCGCGCTGGGCGTTGCGCGCGTCCACCCCGATATAGGCGAAATCGGTAAAGAAGCCATCGATGCCGAGATTGAGGAAGCGCGTGATTTCCTCGGCCAGCTTGCCGTGCGCGACCGGATCGGTGCCGACGCGCAGCGAGGGCGGCAGGAACAGGTTTTCCGCGCGGAAGGTCCAGGGGTGGAGCCGCAGCCCTGCCGCGTGCGCGTCCGCCACCAGCGTCGACGGGGCGGCATCGCCGCGCTGGATCATGTCCTTGTTAGGGCCGATGCCATAAGCATAAGCGGCGACAGCCTTCAGTCCGTCTGGCGTTGCCATCGCGGCGTAGCTGGGCGCGGCCTTGTCGGCGGGGGCACCGGCACCGTCCATCAATTGGATCAGGCGCAGGCCGGTCATGCTGTGGAGCTGCTTGAGGTTGTTGACCTCGAACGACTGGATGAACACCGGGTCGCTCGGCTTGGACCAGCCCGCCGCGTTCAACTGCGCGACGAGGCGCGCTTCCATCGGATGGCCGATGCTGGCGAAATAGGTCGGGTGCTTGGTCTCGGGATAGATGCCGACGACGCGGCCGCCGACCGAATGCTTCTTGGCGAGCGCGATCACCTCGGCCAGCGTCGGCACTTCGAACTGGCCATCATATTTGGCGTTGTCGGGGCGGACCTTGGGCAACCGCTCGATCGCGCGCAGCGTCTTCAACTCGGCGAGCGTGAAATCCTCGGTAAACCAGCCGGTATGGGTTTCGCCGTCGATCACCTTGGTGGTGCGGCGCGCGGCGAATTCGGGATGCTTGGCGACATCGGTGGTGCCGGTAATGTCATTCTCATGGCGCGCGACGAACACGTCGTCCTTGGTCAGCACCAGATCGGGCTCGATGAAATCGGCACCCTGTTCGATCGCCAGCGTATAAGAGGCGATGGTGTGTTCGGGACGCAGCCCGCTCGCGCCGCGATGCGCGATGACGATGGGGGAGGAGAGCGGCTTCACCGGCACAGTCTGCGCCATCGCGCCGCCCGATACCAGCAGCAGCGCCGCCATACCGGCTATTCGCGTGCGCGCGATCCCTTTAAGAAGGGCGGGCGTGCGCCGATATACGGAAACCAAAGCGTTCATAATCGTTACCCCAAGCTCAACGGGAGGCGAGCCTCAATGCATTTCACCATCAACGGCGCGACCCATTCGGTCGAGCCTGACATCCGTGCCTCGCTGCTCGATGTGCTGCGCGAGCATCTCGGGCTGACGGGAACGAAGAAGGGCTGTGACCATGGCCAGTGCGGTGCGTGCACGGTGCTGGTCAACGGTCGACGGATCAATGCGTGTCTCACTTTGGCGGTGATGCATCAGGATGATGACATTCTGACGATAGAGGGACTTGGCCGCGCAGAGGATTTGCATCCGCTGCAGGCCGCCTTCATCAAGCATGATGGATATCAATGCGGCTATTGCACGCCGGGGCAGATCTGTTCGGCGGTTGGGATGCTCGATGAGGTAGCCAAGGGCTGGCCGAGCCATGTCAGTGCCGATCTGGAAACGGTCACGCTCGATGGTCGCGAAATCTCGGAGCGGATGAGCGGCAATCTGTGTCGCTGCTCGGCCTATCCCAATATCGTCGATGCCATTGCCGAAGTCGCGGGGGCGGAGCGCGCATGAAGACCTTCACCTATAGCCGCGCCGAGAGCCCCGAAGCTGCGGTCGCCGCCGGTGGTCGTTTCATTGCGGGCGGCACCAATTTGCTCGATCTGATGAAGCTGCAGATCGAGACGCCCGAGAAACTGGTCGACATCAGCCGGCTCGATCTCGCGCGGCTTGAGCGGCGCGGCGATGGCGGGCTGACGATCGGGGCGCTGGTGCCCAATAGCGACCTGGCTGCTGATCCCCAAGTGATCGCCGATTATCCGGTGCTGAGCCGCGCTTTGCTCGCCGGGGCATCGGGGCAATTGCGCAACAAGGCGACCACTGGCGGCAATCTGCTCCAGCGCACGCGCTGCCCATATTTTTACGACACGGCGATGGCGTGCAACAAGCGTGACCACGGCGCGGGCTGTTCGGCGATGGACGGGTTCAACCGCAACCTCGCGGTGCTGGGCACGAGTGCGCAGTGCATCGCGACCAACCCGAGCGACATGGCGGTGGCGCTGCGCGCGCTGGATGCGACGATCGTCACGCTCACTGCGGATGGCGACAAGCGCCGCATCGCGATCGGTGATTTCTATCGCTTGCCGGGGGATACGCCGCACATCGAGACGGTGCTTCGACCGGGCGAACTCATCACTCATGTAGAACTGCCCGCGCCGCCTGCCGGGGTGCACGCCTATCGCAAGGTGCGCGACCGCGCGTCTTATGCGTTCGCGTTGGTGTCGGTGGCGGGGGTGGTTGCGGTTGCGGAGGGGAAGATCGCCTCCGCCGCATTGGCCTTTGGCGGACTGGCACCCATGCCGTGGCGCGATGCAGCGGTCGAGGCGGCACTGGTCGGGCAGGTGCCGAGCGACGCGGTTTTTGCGGCAGCGGCGGATGCGCTGCTGGCGGGTGCCAAGGGCCACGGCGCGAACGATTTCAAGATCCCGCTCGCGCGCCGGACGCTGATCGCGACGCTGCGTACGCTGACAGGAGGTGTCGCATGAGCGACTTCACGATGAATGCCGATCATCCCGGCCTTGCGATGGATCGCGGGGTGCAGGGCGTGCTCGGCGCGGGGCTCGACCGTAGCGAAGGTGCGCTCAAGGTCAGCGGCACGGCGCGGTACGGCTATGAACATCTGGTCGAAGGTGAGGTGGCCTATGGCTATCTGATCACTGCGCCTGCCGCCAAGGGCAAGGTGACGGGCATCGATACCGACGCCGCGCGGGCACTGCCCGACGTGCTCGACATCATCGTCGATGATCCGCGCATTCCGCGCCAGGCGGCGGCGTTTGGCCCTGCCCATACAGGCAATGACGAGATCGACCATTGGGACCAGGTCGTCGGCGTTGCGGTGGCGACCAGTTTCGAGGCGGCGCGCGCGGCGGCGAAGGCGGTGCGCGTGCATGTCGCGATCGAACCCGGCCATTTCGACACGATGGCCGACATCGACAAAGCGAGCGGCCCGCCCAAGGATTCGCGCCTCCAGGACATTGCCAAGGGCGATATCGATGCCGCCATGGCGCAGGCGGCGGTGACGATCGACCAGATCTATGCCACGCCCAACCACGTCCATGCCGCGATGGAGCCGCATGCTTCGGTCGCGATCTGGGATGGCGATTCGCTGACGCTGCATTCCAGCCTCCAGATCCTGAAGGTCGCGCGGCCCGTGCTGGCCAAATCGCTGGGCGTCGCCGACGACAAGGTCCGCATCCTGTCGCCCTATATTGGCGGCGGCTTCGGCGGAAAGATGCTGGGGCCGGATGCGGTGCTCGCCGCCATCGCCGCGCAGAAATTGGGGCGACCGGTCAAGATCGCGATGGCGCGCCGCCAATTGTTCCACAATGTCTATCGCCGCACCGATACCAACCAGCGCATTCGTCTCGCCGCCACCGAAGACGGCAAGTTGCTCGCGGTCGGGCATGACAATGTGGTGAGCCAGGGCCCTGATGGCGGTTTCATGGAGCCGGTCGCCTTGGGCTCGATCTCGCTTTACGATGCGCCGGTCCGGCATTTCAGCCACAAGGTGGTCACGCTCGATATGGTGATGGCGGGCGCGGTGCGTGCGCCGGGCGAGGCGGTCGGTACGCTCGCGCTCGAAACCGCGATGGACGAAATGGCTGAGGCGCTGGGCCGCGACCCGATCGACTTCCGCAAGCTCAATGAGCCCAAGGTCGATCCGATGACGGGCGCGCCGTTTTCGACGCGCAGACTCGTCGCCTGCCTCGATCGCGGGGCGGAGGCGTTTGGCTGGGCCAAGCGGTCGGCGCAGCCGGGACAAGTGCGCGAGGGCGAGTGGCTGATCGGCATGGGCGTGTCGGCGGCGGTGCGGATCAATCTGCTGGTCGATTCGGAAGCGCGCGTGACGCTGTCGCCCGATGGCCGCGCGCGGATCGAGACCGACATGACCGATATCGGCACGGGCAGCTATACGATCCTCGCGCAGATTGCGGGTGAGGCGCTGGGGCTGCCGATGGAGCGGATCGACGTGATCCTGGGCGATACCGATTTGCCGCCGGGTGCCGGCTCGGGCGGGTCGTTCGGTGCGGCGAGCGCGGGCTCCTCGGTCGCGCTGGCGTGCGAGGATATCGTTGCGACGCTGGCGGAGCGGATGGGGGCCAAGGCGCAGGACATGACGTTGAAGGACGGCCATGCGGTTGCGGGCAACCGGCGCGTGCCGCTTGCCGAACTCGTCGGTGATGCGCCGCTGGTGGCGATGGGCAAGATTTCGCAAGGCTCCAACGCGCGCACCTTCAGCCAGGCGGCTCATGGCGCGCAATTCGCCGAAGTCGCGGTGAATGCCGTCACCGGCGAAGTGCGCGTGCGGCGGATGCTCGGCGTGTTCGAGGCGGGGCGCATCCTCAACGCCAAATTGGCGCGCAGCCAGGCGATTGGCGGGATGATCTGGGGCATTGGCTATGCGCTGATGGAGGAAGCGGTGCTCGACCAGCGCCACGGCCAGTTCGTCAACCAGGATCTGGGCGAATATCATGTGCCGAGCCATGCCGACGTGCCGCCGCTCGACGTGCTGTTCCTCGAAGAGATCGACACCCATGCCAACCCGATCGGGGTGAAGGGGCTGGGCGAATTGTCGATTTCGGGCGCGGGCGCGGCGGTGACCAACGCGATCTACAATGCCTGCGGCGTGCGCGTGCGCGATTTTCCGCTCACGCTCGACAAGATTCTGGCCGGTTTGCCGGAGATGTAAATCCTCCCCGTGCCGGGGAGGATTTAGGAGACGATGATGGCCGATAACGATTCCGTGCTGAACGCCGCCGCGCAGTGGAAGGGCGCGCCGCTGGCGCTCGCCACGGTGGTTTCGACCTGGGGGTCCGCCCCGCGCCCGCGCGGCAGCCATATGATCGTGCACGCCGATGGCCGGTTCGAAGGCTCGGTATCGGGCGGCTGCGTCGAGAGCGACATCTTGGCGACCGCTGCCGAGGTGATTGCGGGCGCGCCGTTCCAGTTGAAGAGTTACGGCGTGGCTGATGCCGCGGCCTGGGAAGTCGGTCTGCCATGCGGGGGTGAGATTTCGGTGCTCGTGCAGCCGGTATCGGCCGAGGGCTTCGACCCCGAACTGTTCGACCGCATCGCCGAGGCGCAGGCGAGCGGCAAGGCGCTGGCGGTGTCGACCGATCTCGCCAGCGGGCAAAGCTCGCTGCGCCCGCTGGAGGGCGCGGCGTTCGTCAATCGCTACGATCCGCCAAGGCGGCTGTTGATCGTCGGCGCGGTGCAGATCGCGCAGGCGCTGTCCGGTCTCGCGCGGCAATTGGGCATCCAGGTGACGATCATCGATCCGCGCGCGCGTTTCCTGACCGAGGAGCGTTTCCCCGGCGTCACGCTCGACGATCGCTGGCCCGATGAAGCGATCGCGGCGCTCGATCCCGGCCCGGCGAGCGCGGTGGTAACGCTCAGCCACGACACCAAGATCGACGATCCCGCGCTGATCGCGGCGCTGGCGCGGCCAACCGCCTATGTCGGCGCGCTCGGTTCGCGCCGCAGCCATGCCGCGCGGCGGGAGCGTTTGGCGGCGGCGGGCGTTGCAGAGACGGACATCGATCGCATCGATGCGCCGGTCGGGCTCGATATCGGTGCGATCGGTCCCGCCGAAATCGCGCTGTCGATCGCGGCGGCTATGGTAGGAGCGTTCAACCGGAAGGATTGAAGCGATGATCGCGGTCGAAGAGTGCGTGCTGATTCTGCTCGCCGCCGGGCGATCGCGCCGGTTCGGCGACGCCGATAAATTGCAGGAACTTTTTCTGGGCAAGCCGCTGGCCTATCATGTGGTCACCGCCTTGGAGGATATGCCGTTCAAGGCGCGGCTGGTGGTGTGTTCTGGCACCGGGCTCGATTTCGCCAGCCGGGGCTATGTCGTGCTCCACAATCACAATCCGGATGACGGCATGTCGGGATCGGTCAAGCTGGGTGTCGCGGCGGCCCGAGAGATCGGCTGCGCGGCGGTCGTCATTGCGCTGGCCGACATGCCGCGCGTGACCGCGACGCACATCCATCGCTTGCTTGAGGCGGCGAATGGCCCCGATGCAGTAGTCGCGTCGAGCAACGGTATCCACAGCAGCCCGCCTGCTGTCTTCGGGGTCGATCAGTTCGAGGCGCTGATGATGCTGTCCGGCGACGAAGGCGGGCGCGCGATGGTGCGCGCCGGGCGGCATGTGATCGCACCCGAAGCCGAATTGCTCGATATCGACCGGCCCGAGGATCTCGAACGGTTGCGCGCGCTGCGCTGACTTAGCGCACGTAGCTCGCGCCGTTCACGTCGAGCACCGCGCCGGTCATCGATGGCGGTGCGTCGAGCGCGAGGAAGCGGGCGACCTCGGCCACTTCCTCGGGACTGGCGACGCGGCCGAGCGGAATGTCGGCGAGCAATTTGTCCCCGCCGCGACTCTCCAGATAGTCTTCGGCCATGCCGGTCATGGTGAAGCCCGGGCACACCGCAAAGGCGAGAATGCCGTCCTTGGCATAGCCGCGCGCGATGCTCTTGGTCATCGCGACCATGCCCGCCTTGGATGCAGCATAATGCCAATGCTGCGGCGAATCGCCGCGATAGGCGGCACGGCTGGCGATGTTGACGATCCGACCGCCAGTCCCACGGTCCTGCCAATGCAGCACTGCGAGGCGGCACAGTTCGGCGGCAGCGGTCAGATTGATGCGCATCGTGCGCTCCCATTCCGCCACCCAGGGGGCGTCGTCGCGCGTGATCGGATTGGCCTCGAACACCCCGGCATTGTTGATCAGCACGTCGATCCGCCCGCCCTGCGCCGCGAGCGCCGCATCCCACAGCGCGCGCGGAGCCGCCGGATCGGCAAAGTCGGCCGGGATGCCGCTTGCGGTCCCTTGACCGATCACGGTTGCTCCAACGGCCTGGAGCGCGGTCAGGGTGGCGGCACCGATGCCGCGCGAGGAGCCGGTGAGGAGAATATGGGTCATGCGCGCGGTGTAGCGGGCGATCGCGGTCGCCGCCATATCGCTCGACGGTGATGGTGAGCGGTCAGGCCGCGACGCTGGCCGAGAAGGTGTCGGCGGCACGCTTCAAGCCACCGAGCCGGTCGTCGACCTCGCCGAAATCGTGTTCGAGCGTTTCGATTTCCCCCGCAACGCTTTCGGTGTCCTCGCGGATCGCGGTGATGGTGTTGGACATCGAATCCGCAGCAAGCGCGGTTTCGTCGACAGCGGCGGTGATGGCGGTGACGGTCTGCGCCTGTGCCTCCATCGCGTAGCGGATGCGGTTGGCGCTTTCCTGCACCTCGGCCACGGTCGATTTGATCGAGGCGTTGGTCGCGACCGTCGAGCGCGTGGCGGATTGGATTGCGGCGATCTTGGCGGCAATGTCGTCGGTCGCGCGCGCGGTCTGGCTGGCGAGGCTCTTCACTTCCTGCGCGACCACGGCAAAGCCGCGCCCGGCGTCTCCGGCGCGGGCCGCCTCGATCGTGGCGTTGAGCGCGAGCAAATTGGTCTGCCCGGCAATGTCGCGAATGAGGCCAAGGATCGATTCGATCGACTTGGCGTGGTCGCTCAGCGTTTCCGACATGCCGACGGCGGCCCCCGCCTGAGTCGAGGCGCGGGTGGCGATTTCTGCGGCGGCTTCGACTTCGGTGCGCGCATCCTCGATCGCGCGGATCAGCCCGGCGGCGGTCTGCGCCGCTTCGCGCATCGCCATCGCCGATTGTTCGGCGGCGGCGGCGACTTCGCTGGTCTTGCCCAGCATTCCGCGCGCCGATCGCGCAGCGCCCTGCGCCTGAATGCGGATGCGATTGCCGAGCGCGGCGGTGCCCTCGATCGACCCGGCGATGGTCGCGCTGAACGCGCTTGACCGCGTGCGGCGCTCGTCGCGGGCCCGCTCGGCATCGCGCGCGCCGAGATGCGATGCCATCACATCGGCCTCGACCAGCCCAAGTCGCTGCACGCAATCCGCCAGCACCCGCAACCGGGGGGACCCCATCCCGAGCTTCGCCTCGATCCGTTCGAGAGTACGGCTATGCGCGAAGCTCAACGAGGTCAGCAGCGCTGGCAGTGGAATATTGGCCTTTTGCGAATCGGTGGCGTGGCGGATCGCCATGCGCATCCAATCGTCGTCCAGCGGGGCGGCGTATTTCGCGCGGGTATATTTGGCGCTGTGCGCCACGCGCGCGGACAGATAGTCGGGCGTGAAGAACCCCCGGATATGCGCCGTTTGCGGCAGCGAGAGATAATACTCCCAGAAAGCGCGCGCGATTTCGCCCTCATGGCCGACAATGGCCTCTGCGATTTCGGTGGAGGCCGCGGCGACGCTGCCATCCCAATCATAATCCGCGACGCGCGCGGCGGCGGTGCGGCTTACGCCACTCCAACCACCGGCGGTCGCGCCCTCGGGCGTCCCGCTTCCAGCCATGTCAGGTCCTCTCCAGGGCTCATGCAGCGACTTTTGCGACGAATTCGCTTGCGCTGTTCTTGAGCATGCCAAGTTTCGTATCGAGCGAATCGAAGCCGCGCCCGACGCGGTCGATCTCGGAGGCAACGCTTTCGGTGTCCTCGCGGATCGCGGTGATGGTGTTGGACATCGAATCGGCGGCAAGCGCGGTTTCATCGACGGCAGCGGTGATGGCGGTGACGGTCTGCGCCTGTGCTTCCATGGCGTAACGGATGCGGTTGGCGCTCTCCTGGACTTCCGAAACGGTCGCCTTGATCGAGGCGTTGGTCTCGACCGTGGAGCGCGTGGCGGACTGGATCGCGGCGATCTTGGCGGCGATGTCGTCGGTCGCGCGTGCGGTCTGGTTGGCGAGGCTCTTCACTTCCTGCGCAACGACGGCAAAGCCGCGCCCGGCATCGCCCGCACGCGCCGCTTCGATCGTGGCGTTGAGCGCGAGGAGATTGGTCTGCCCGGCAATGTCGCGAATGAGCCCGAGAATCGATTCGATCGACTTGGCGTGGTCGCTCAGCGTTTCCGACATGCCGACCGCAGCCCCGGCTTGAGTCGAGGCGCGCGTGGCGATTTCTGCGGCGGCTTCGACTTCGGTGCGCGCATCCTCGATCGCGCGAATCAGCCCGGCGGCGGTCTGCGCGGCTTCGCGCATCGCCATCGCCGATTGTTCGGCAGCGGCGGCGACTTCGCTGGTCTTACCCAGCATCCCGCGCGCCGAGGTCGAGGTTTTGACCGATTGGCCGCGCAGCACTTCCGATTCCTGCGTTGCCTGTTCGACCGTGGCCGCGATCCCCTCGCGGAAATCGATCGCCAGCCGGTCGCGTTCGCCGCGCGCGGTGTGGGCCCGGAAGGCGTTATAGATTTCCACGGTAATCTCGGCTTCCAGGCCGGTCAGCCGCATCACGGTGTCGATAAAGCTCGGCAAGCGCGGATCGTCCGACTTTACCCGCTTGAACAGAATTTCAAGGGCGGCGCGGTCGCTGGCGCAGGTCATCGACAGCAACGCCATGGTCGAGACGCCAGCCTTGTAGCCCGAGGCGACCGAGCGCTCCATCGATTCGACCCACAAGCGACCCGACACGTCACAGAAGCGGTGGCGCAAATAGGTGACGCCCAGTTCCACCATCTTGGCTTCTTCATGCGGTTGCCAGCTTTGCGCGCCCGGGCTGGCGCGACGCCACTGCGCCCAGAAAGCAAGCGCGATGTCCGCCGCATCGGGTTCCAGCACCGTCCACACGTCGCGCGCAGCGCTTTCCAGCGTGGCGTCGGAATCGAACGCGCGCAGCCGCGCCCGAATGTCGATCGTCGCAGCAACCGTGCCGGGCGCGGGCAATTCATTGACGGTCAAGGCGAAAACTCCGTGTTTGGCAGGACCGATGAAGCGGACGGTCCGACACGTGGCGTAGCGCGATTTGGTTAACGGGCTGTAACCGCAACGCGTGTGGCGGCCTGCTTGCAGCGTTTGCATGTGCACAGGCCCCCACACACCTTGCATCGCGCGCTTCGGTGTCTAAGAGGGCACACCTGTATCAGACCGTAGATTTCGACCCATCCATCGACGAGGACGTTCCGCCTTGGCCAGTTCTGCTCCCCGCGCCCGCCCGCTCAGCCCGCATCTGTCGATCTGGAAACCCGGGCCGCACATGATTGTCTCGATTCTGCATCGTATCACTGGCGACGGCATGGCGACGGTCGGGACGGTGGTGCTGGTGTGGTGGCTGGCGGCTTTGGCCGCTGGTGCGAAAAGCTATGCGACCTTCACCTTCGTGTTCGGCGGGTTTGCCGGCGGGGCGATCGGGTATCTGTTCGGCATCGGCTTGACGCTGTGCTTCTTCCAGCATCTCGCCACCGGCATCCGCCATTTCGTGCTCGACACGGGGGCCGGCTATGAACTGAAGGGCAACCGCACCGGGTCGATCGCGACGATGGTGTTCTCGGTCCTGGCGACCGCGGCCTTTTGGGCCTATTTGCTGATGGTGAAATAAGATGGGCAATGGAACCGAACTCGGCCGCGTACGCGGTCTCGGCAGCGCCAAGGAAGGCGCGCATCACTGGTGGGCGCAGCGCGTCACCGCAGCGGCCAACCTGTTCCTGATGGTCTGGTTCTTCGTCGCGATCGCGCGGATGCCGGCTTATGATTACGACACCGCCCGCGACTGGCTGCAATCGCCGTGGGCGGCGATTCCGATGGGCTTGCTGATCGTGTCGGTCTTCTACCATTTCCGACTCGGCCTGCAGGTGCTGATCGAGGATTATGTCCACGGCGCAGCACGCGTCTTGTGGTTGCTGGTCCTCAACTTCTTCACCTTCGGCACCGCCGCCATCGCCCTTTTCGCGATCCTCAAGGTCGCCTTCACCGTCACCACCGGAGCGCCGCATGCCTGAGGCATATAAGATCATCGACCACACCTATGACACGGTTGTCGTGGGTGCCGGGGGCTCGGGCCTGCGCGCGACGATGGGCAGCGCCGAGGCGGGGCTGAAGACCGCGTGCATCACCAAGGTGTTCCCGACGCGCAGCCACACGGTGGCAGCGCAGGGCGGCATCGCCGCCAGCCTCGGCAATATGGGCCCGGACCATTGGACCTGGCACATGTACGACACCGTCAAGGGCTCCGACTGGCTCGGCGACCAGGACGCGATCGAATATATGGTCCGCGAGGCACCGCAGGCGGTGTATGAGCTGGAACATGCCGGTGTGCCGTTCAGCCGCACCAACGAAGGCAAAATCTATCAGCGCCCGTTCGGCGGCATGATGCAGAATATGGGCGAAGGCCCGCCCGCGCAGCGCACCTGCGCCGCCGCCGACCGTACCGGCCACGCGATGCTGCACGCTTTGTATCAGCAGAGCCTGAAATATGATGCGGACTTCTACATCGAATATTTCGCGCTCGACCTGATCATGGAAAACGGCGTGTGCCGGGGCGTGATCGCTCTGTGCATGGATGACGGGTCGATCCACCGCTTCCGCAGCCATGCGGTCGTGCTGGCGACGGGCGGCTATGGCCGTACCTATTTCTCGGCGACCTCGGCGCACACCTGCACCGGCGACGGCGGCGGGATGGTGCTGCGCGCCGGGCTGCCGCTGCAGGACATGGAATTCGTGCAATTCCACCCGACCGGCATTTACGGCGCAGGCGTGCTGATCACCGAGGGCGCACGCGGCGAGGGCGGGTATCTCACCAACTCCGAGGGCGAGCGCTTCATGGAGCGCTATGCGCCGAGCGCCAAGGATCTCGCCAGCCGCGACGTCGTGTCGCGCTCGATGGCGATGGAAATCCGCGAGGGGCGCGGCGTCGGCAAGGAGAAGGACCATATCTTCCTTCACCTCGACCATATCGACCCCAAGGTGCTGGCCGAGCGGCTGCCCGGCATCACCGAGACCGGCAAGATCTTCGCCGGCGTCGACCTGACCCGCCAGCCGCTGCCGGTCACGCCGACGGTGCATTACAATATGGGCGGCATCCCCTGTAACTTCCACGGCGAAGTCGTGCAGTTGAAGGATGGGAACCCCGACAGCGTCGTGCCGGGCCTGTTCGCGGTCGGCGAGGCGGCGTGCGTCTCGGTGCATGGCGCGAACCGGCTGGGCTCGAACAGCCTGATCGATCTCGTGGTGTTCGGCCGCGCGACCGGCCTGCGCCTGAAGGACACGCTCAAGCCCAACACGCCGCATGGGCCGCTGCCCAAGGGGTCGGAAGAGCTGGCGCTTGGCCGTCTCGACCATTTCCGCAACGCCAAGGGCGGCTCGCCGACCGCGGCGATCCGGCTGGAGATGCAGCGCACGATGCAGAAGAATTGCGCGGTGTTCCGTGACAATGCGCTGCTCAGCGAAGGCGTCGAGAAGATCGGTGCGACCTACAGCCGCCTGGCCGATGTCGATGTGCAGGATCGCTCGTTGATCTGGAACACCGATCTGGTCGAGACGCTCGAACTCGACAATCTGCTGGCGCAGGCGGTGGTGACGATGAACTCGGCGGCCAACCGCAAGGAAAGCCGCGGCGCACACGTCAACGAAGATCATCCCGATCGCGATGACGTCAATTGGATGAAGCACACCACCGCGACCTTCACCGGTTGGGGCGGCAAGGACGGCACGGTCGATCTCGGCTTCCGCCCGGTGCACGACTACACGCTCACCGACGACATCGAATACATCAAGCCCAAGAAGCGCGTTTACTGATCGCGCGTCCCGGCCCTCCATTTTCAGGGGAGGGCCGGGAAGTTGCTTTCGCGCCGGAACTCCCGCGCGCGTCGGAGGTTTGCGCGCACATGTCCCAGCCCCGCTATCCCCTGCTCGCCAACCCGCACATCCGCCTGTCGGGTCCCGTCGACCAGATGATGTATGCAAACTTCCGCCAGCAGCTCGAGCAATGTCCGGGTGAAGGCACGCTCGTCATCGCGCTGACCACGCTGGGGGGCGATCCCGAAGTCGCGCGGACGATGGCCGACGACATCCGCTTGCTCGAAGACCATGACGGGCGCGAGATTTTGTTCCTGGGCAAGGTCGCGGTCTATTCGGCGGGCGCGACCTTCATGGCGGCGTTTCCGGTCAATCGCCGTTTCCTGACGCGCCATACCCGGCTGATGATCCATGAGCGGACGATCACCAAGACGCTCAACCTCAACGGCCCGCTGCGCATGGTCGTCGCCTCGATCAAGGCGGCGTTGCACGAGGTCGAGCATTCGATCCTGATCGAGGAAGAGGGCTTTCGCGACATCGTGACCGGCAGCCGCGTCGATTTCGAGGAATTGCGCGAAAAGGCCCCGTCCAACTGGTATATCGAGGCGGAGGAGGCGCGGTCGCTTGGTCTGGTGCTCGATGTGATCTGAGCGTCACCGCTCGCGGAACGCACAGCGAAGACGGGCCCCTCCGTTGGAAGGGGCCCGTGTCCGTCAGATGAAGGCACCACCGGCGACGTCGATCGTCGTGCCCGTGATAAACGAGGCTTCGTCGCTCGCCAGGAACGATGCGACCGAGGCGACCTCTTCGGGGCGACCATAGCGACCGAGAACGATCATCGGCATCATCCCCGCAGAGAATTCGCCATCGGCCGGGTTGAGGTCCGTGTCGATCGGCCCGGGCTGGATCACGTTGACGAGGATCCCGCGCGGGCCCAAGTCCCGTGCCCATCCGCGGGCGAACGCGACCACCGCCGCCTTGGTCCCGGCATAGACTGCGGTGCCGGGGAAGCCGGCCTTGTCGCCCGATACGCTGCCGACGATAATGATGCGGCCGCCATCGGCAATCAACGGGACTGCGGCGCGCGTTCCCGCGAAAACGCCGCCGACGTTGACGCCGAAGGTGCGGTTGTAATTCTCGGACGTGTCGGCGTCGATCGTCGCGAAGGTGGCGACGCCCGCGTTGTGGACAAGGATGTCGAGACCACCGAGCGCAGTGACCGCCTCCTGTATCGCCGACTCGACTGCGGCCGGATCGGCGGCGTCGGCAAGGATCGCCTTGCCGGTCCGCCCGTGCGCGGTGATTGCGGCGACGGTGGCCTCTGCGGCGGCCTGATTGCCGGCATAGGTGATGACGACATCGGCACCGTCCGCCGCCAGCCGCTTGGCGATCGCCGCGCCGATACCGCGCGAGCCACCGGTGACGATGGCCTTCTTACCCGTGAGATCCATGCTGTTCGCTCCTGTGCCCGCGATCACGACGTGTGCGCTGTCGGCCGGTTCACATCTGGTACCGACGTGCAATAGTTCAATGGTTCCGAACTATGAAATCGACAAAATGTGCCTATCTGGGGTTTGTGGCAAGCTTCGTGCATCCTAATCTCGACGACGTCAGTCTGGCGGTGGCGCTTCACGCGCTGGCCGACCCGGCGAGGCTGGCGATGGTCGCAGCGCTTGACGCGAACGTCACGCTCAACTGCTCGTCCACCATCAGGTGTGGCGCGATTCCGAAGAGCACGCTGTCCAATCATCTGCGCATCCTGCGCGGCGCAGGGCTGATCGAGACGCGCTCGGTCGGGCGGGAGATGCATAACACGCTGCGTCGCGCCGATTTCGAACGCCGCTTCCCCGGTTTGCTGTGCGCGGTGCTCGCCAATCGACCGGACGATGCGCCATAGCGGGGTTGCGCTGCATCCGCAAAAGGCATAGCCGCAGCGCAACACGCGATCTGCCAAAGGACCAGAGGGCATGGCCGAATTCTCTCTTCCCGCCAATTCGAAGATCAAGCCGAAGGGCAAGGTGCACAAAGCCGCTGCCGAAGCGTCGCGGATCAAAAATTTCAAAGTCTACCGCTACGATCCCGATGCCGGCGAAAACCCGCATTACGACACGTTCGAGGTTGATCTCGATTCGTGCGGGCCGATGGTGCTCGATGCGCTGATCAAGATGAAGTCCGAGCAGGATTCGTCGCTGACCTTCCGCCGCTCGTGCCGCGAAGGCATTTGCGGGTCGTGCGCGATGAACATCGATGGCACCAACACGCTCGCCTGCACCAAGGCGATCGAGGACGTGAAGGGCGAGGTGCGCATCACGCCGCTGCCGCACATGGAAGTGATCAAGGACCTCGTCCCCGATTTCACGCATTTCTACGCGCAGTACAGCTCGATCAAGCCGTGGCTGCAGACCGTCACACCGCCGCCTTCGGGCAAGGAGCGGCTGCAGTCGCCGGAAGACCGCGAGAAGCTCGATGGCCTGTACGAATGCATCCTGTGTGCCTGCTGCTCGACCTCGTGCCCGAGCTATTGGTGGAATTCGGACAAGTTCCTGGGCCCCGCGATCCTGTTGCAAGCCTATCGCTGGCTGGCCGACAGCCGCGACGAAATGACCGGTGAGCGGCTTGACGATCTGGAGGATCCGTTCCGCCTGTATCGCTGCCACACGATCATGAACTGCGCGAACGTCTGCCCCAAGGGCCTGAACCCGGCCAAGGCGATTGCCGAGATCAAGAAGCTGGAAGTCGAACGGATCGTTTGATGGTTCTCCCTCTCCCACCGGGAGAGGGAAGGGGCCCGCGCCCTCGGCGCGGGAAGGGTGAGGGCGACGTTGGCGATAGTGTGCGTCACCTCATCCGGCGCTTCGCGCCACCTTCGCCCAAAGGGAGAAGGATTTACCGCAACGTCGCCCGGTGACTGCACTGCCGCGGGGTGCCCGTACGAGGCGCTAAGCCATGACCGACATCCTCAAACGCTACGCCGCGCTGCTTGCCTCGGGCGAGCTCAAGCCCGATCCGGAGCAAGCCGCCGCCGCCCAGCGCCTCGCCGATCTCGCGACCGCGCTGCAAGCCACCCCGAAGCGCGGTTCCACCTTATGGCGCGCGCTCGGTCGCAAGCCCGCGCCGCCGCGCGGGTTATATCTGTGGGGCGGGGTCGGGCGCGGCAAATCGATGCTGATGGACCTGTTCTACACCAGCCTCGACATCCGCCGGAAACGGCGCGTCCATTTCGCCGAATTCATGCTGGAGGTGCACCAGCGCCTCGCGATCGAGCGCGCCAAGGAGCAGGGCGATCCGATCCCCGGCCTCGCCCATGTGCTAGCCGAGGAAGCGCGGCTGCTCGCCTTTGACGAGATGATGGTGACCAACAGCCCCGATGCGATGATCCTGTCGCGGCTGTTCACGCACTTGCTCGAGGAGGGCGTGACGGTGGTGACCACCTCCAACCGCCCGCCGGTCGATCTCTACAAGAACGGTCTCAACCGCGAGCATTTCCTGCCCTTCATCGCGCTGATCGAATCGCGGCTCGACGTGATCGCGCTCAACGGCCCGACCGATTATCGGCGCGACCGGCTGGGGCAGGTCAATACCTGGCTGGTGCCCAACGGCCCCGAGGCGACGCGCATCCTATCGGGCGATTTTTTCCGCCTGACCGATTTCCCGGTCGAGGATCGCGCGCACGTGCCGTCCGAGGATCTGATTGTGCAAGGCCGCACGCTGCATGTGCCCAAGGCACTGAAAGGCGTCGCGGTGTTCAGCTTCAAGCGCCTGTGCGCCGAAGCACGCGGTCCGGCCGATTATATTGCGATCGCCCGGCGCTTTCACACGGTGATTCTGGTCGGCATTCCCAAATTAGGGCCGGAAAACCGCAACGAAGCGGCGCGCTTCGTCGCCCTGATCGACGCCTTGTACGAGCAGAAGGTCAAATTGCTCGCCGCCGCCGACGCCGAACCGGCGCAGCTCTATGAGAGCGGCGACGGGCGCTTCGAGTTCGACCGCACGATCAGCCGCCTGGAAGAGATGCGTTCGGAAACCTATCTCGCGCAGGGGCATGGCGCGGACTGAACCCGCTTAACAGCGCCGCACCGGCGCGTTACAGTGCGGAGCTGCCCCTGGGGACCCAAGCCCATGCTCGTCACCACTACCGAGACTGTCCCCGGCCACACCGTGCGCGAGACGCTCGGTCAGGTCTTCGGCGTCGTCGTGCGCAGCCGCGGGATTGGCGGCAACATCACCGCCAGCCTGCGCTCGATCGTCGGTGGCGAAATCCCTGAATATACAAGGCTGGTGGAAGATACGCGCCGCCATGCGATCGACCGGATGGTGGCCAACGCCACGCTGATGGGCGCGAACGCGGTGGTGATGATGCGCTTCGACTCGGGCGAGATCGCGCAGGCGATGAACGAGGTCGTCGCCTACGGCACCGCCGTGCTGCTTGATCCCGCGCCCGAGTGAGGCCCCGGCAATGATGCTGCGCACCTTCGTGCTGGTCGCCGCCGCCTTGTTTTTGACAGCGGCGCTGATTGGCGTGGTGCTGGATCCGGGGACGTGGCCGACGGTCCTTGCCGCCGGGCTGCTGGCGGGCGGCATTGCGTTTGAGCGCGTGCGCTACGGCGCGGTGCAGCGCGCGCCCGAAGGGCCCGACTGGCGCGAGACATCGGAGCGTTTCATCGACGATGTCTCGGGCAAGCCGGTGTCGGTATGGTTCGATGCGAAGACCGGTGAGCGGCGGTACGTGGCAATGGAGCAGCCGGATGCGGAATAATTGCACTTGCGAACCATGTGCAATAGGCCTTGACAAAGGCGTTGTGTTTCGGGTTGCCCCGCAGGGAAAACCGGCCTAAGCCGCGCGCGTTCAGGCCGAACGCGGCCGAGACAGGTCGGCCGCACGCGGCCACAGCGAAGAAGGACATTCGATGGCTCGCAAGAAGATCGCGCTGATCGGCGCCGGCAACATCGGCGGCACGCTCGCCCATCTCGCAGCACTGAAGGGTCTGGGCGATGTCGTCCTGTTCGACGTGGTCGAAGGTGTGCCGCAGGGCAAGGCGCTCGATCTCAGCCAGTGCTCGCCGGTCGAGGGCTTCGATGCCAAGATCACCGGCACCAATGATTACAAGGACATCGCAGGCGCGGACGTGATCATCGTCACCGCCGGTGTCGCGCGCAAGCCCGGCATGAGCCGCGACGATCTGCTCGGCATCAACCTCAAGGTGATGAAGGCCGTCGGTGAGGGTATCGCCGCCAACGCGCCCGACGCCTTCGTGATCTGCATCACCAACCCGCTTGATGCGATGGTGTGGGCGCTGCGCGAATTTTCGGGTCTGCCGCACAATAAGGTGGTCGGCATGGCCGGTGTGCTCGATTCGGCGCGCTTCAGCCACTTCCTCGCCGAGGAATTCCAGGTGTCGGTCAAGGATGTCACCAGCTTCGTGCTTGGCGGGCACGGCGACACGATGGTCCCGGTGATCCAATATTCGGCGGTTTCGGGCATCCCGGTGCCGGATCTGATCGCAATGGGCCGTTCGACCCAGGAAAAGATCGACGCGATCGTCAAGCGCACGCGCGGCGGCGGCGGCGAGATCGTTGCTTTGCTCAAGACCGGTTCGGCGTATTATGCGCCCGCCACCAGCGGCATCGCGATGGCCGAGGCGTATCTCTATGACCAGAAGCGCGTGCTGCCGGCTGCGGCGCACCTCACCGGCCAATATGGCATCGACAATCTCTATGTCGGCGTGCCGGTGGTGATCGGTGCAGGCGGCGTCGAGCAGGTGGTTGAGATCGCGCTGGATGATGAAGCCAAGGGCAACCTCGCTGTGTCGGTCGACGCGGTCAAGGAACTGCTGGTGGCGTGCAAGGCGATCGATTCGAGCTTGAACTAAAGGGGTAGGCACCACCCCGGCGAACGCCGGGGCCCAGTCGTGGAAGGCTGGCTGTGAACGGGCACGCTTATGTCTACATCATGGCCAGTCAGCGCAACGGCACGATTTATCTGGGTTCGACGATAAATCTCGCCAAGCGCGCCTGGGAGCATCGCAACGGACTCGTTGACGGGTTCACAAAGCGGTACGGGTGCAAACTTCTCGTTTGGTACGAAGCCCGAGCCGATTGGGAAGATGCAAGGCAGCGCGAGCTGCAGATGAAGGAATGGAAGCGGCGCTGGAAAGTCGACGAGATCGAAGGGCTCAACCCGGATTGGGAAGATCTCTACGACCGGATCGCGCAGCCATGAGCCGAATCGCAACTGGGCCCCGGCGTTCGCCGGGGTGGAATTGAACGAAGAGCAGGACCCTTATGAGCATCCTCGTCGACAAGAACACCAAGGTCATCACCCAGGGCATGACCGGGGAGACCGGCAGCTTCCACACCAAGGCGGCGCTGGAATATGGCACGCAGATGGTTGGCGGCGTTACCCCCGGCAAGGGCGGCACGACGCACCTCGATCTGCCGGTGTATGACACCGTGGCCGAGGCGGTTGCCAAGACCGGCGCGACCGCGTCCGTCATCTACGTTCCGCCCCCCTTCGCCGCCGACTCGATCCTCGAGGCGATCGACGCGCAGGTTCCGCTGATCGTCACCATCACCGAGGGTATTCCGGTGCTCGACATGGTGCGCGTGAAGCGCGCGCTGTCGGGGTCCAAGTCGCGGCTGATCGGCCCGAACTGCCCGGGCGTGCTGACGCCAGGCGAATGTAAGATCGGCATCATGCCCGGCAGCATTTTCCGTCAGGGTTCGGTCGGGGTTGTCAGCCGTTCGGGCACGCTTACCTACGAAGCGGTGTTCCAGACGTCGAACGCAGGTCTCGGTCAGACGACTGCGGTCGGCATTGGCGGCGATCCGGTCAACGGCACCAACTTCATCGACGTGCTCGAGCTGTTTCTCGCCGACGAGGCGACCAAGTCGATCATCATGATCGGCGAGATCGGCGGCTCGGCCGAAGAAGAAGCGGCGCAGTTCCTGATCGATGAAGCCAAGCGCGGCCGCAAAAAGCCGATGGCGGGCTTTATTGCAGGCCGCACGGCGCCTCCGGGCCGCCGCATGGGCCATGCCGGTGCTATAGTAAGTGGCGGGCAGGGCGGTGCCGAAGACAAGATCGCGGCGATGGAAGCTGCCGGGATCCGCGTCGCGGACTCGCCCAGCGAGCTTGGCACCACCTTGTTGGCGGTGTTGAACGGTTAAACAAAAACCTTCTCCCGGTGGGAGAAGGTGGCCCGTCAGGGCCGGATGAGGGTGACGGGCACGGTGCCCGATGTCACCCTCACCCTCCCACCCGCTTCGCGGGCGGGCCCCTCCCTCTCCCGGTGGGAGAGGGGCAGTATGAGGTGACCTATGGGCTTCGAAGGCCAGGATTTCGCGGATGTGGCGGGCAGCGTAAGCCCCGCTTTTATCGAATCGCTGTATGCACGTTTCAAGACGTCGCCCGACAGTGTCGAGCCCTCCTGGCGGTCCTGGTTCGAAGGGCTGGAAGGCAGCGCGGGCAGCGCCTCGTGGCAGCAGCCCAATTGGCCGCTCTCCTCGACCGATGACCTGACCTCGGCGCTCGACCCGACCCAGATGGAGCCCGCGCCCAAGCCGTCCAAGGGCAAGCCTGCCGCTGCCGCCGCACCCGCCGCGCCATCGCAAGACGCGATCCTGCGCGCCGCGAGCGACTCGATCCGCGCGATGCTGCTGATCCGCACCTATCGCGTGCGCGGCCATCTGGCCGCCAATCTCGATCCGCTCGGCCTGTCCAAGCGTGAGATGCCCGATGATCTGAAGACCGAATATCACGGCTTTTCCGACGCCGATATCGATCGTCCGGTCTATCTCGGCGGCACGATGGGGCTGCAATGGGCCACGGTGCGCGAGCTCGTCGATATCCTGCGTGCCAATTACTGCGGCAATGTCGGCCTTGAATATATGCACATCGCCGATGTCGAGGAGCGCCGCTTCCTGCAGGAGCGCATGGAAGGCAAGGACAAGGCGATCGAGTTTACCGATCTCGGCAAGAAGGCGATCCTCAACAAGGTGATCGAAGCCGAGCAGTGGGAACGCTTCTGCGGCAAGAAATATGTCGGGACCAAGCGTTTCGGGCTCGACGGCGGCGAGAGCATGATCCCGGCACTCGAATCGGTCATCAAATATGGCGGCCAGTTCGGCGTGCGTGAGATCGTGTTCGGCATGGCGCATCGCGGCCGCCTGAACGTGCTGACCAACGTGATGGCCAAGCCGTTCCGCATCATCTTCCACGAATTTGGCGGCGGGTCGGACAATCCCGATGACGTCGCCGGGTCGGGTGACGTGAAGTACCACCTCGGCACCTCGACCGACCGCGAGTTTGACGGGATCAGCGTGCATATGTCGCTGGTCGCCAACCCGTCGCACCTGGAAGCCGAAGATCCGGTCGTGCTCGGCAAGACCCGCGCGATCCAGACCATCGCCAACGACCTGACCGAGCATAAGGCGTCGCTCCCCGTGCTGATCCACGGCGATGCGGCGTTTGCGGGCCAGGGCATCGTGTGGGAGTGCCTCGGCTTCTCCGGCATCCGTGGCTACAATACTGGCGGCTGCATCCACTTCGTCATTAACAACCAGATCGGCTTCACGACCAGCCCGCAATATGCGCGCAGCTCGCCTTATCCGAGCGATGTCGCCAAGGGTGTGCAGGCCCCGATCTTCCACGTCAACGGCGATGACCCCGAAGCGGTGACCTTCGCCACCAAGATGGCGATCGAGTTCCGCCAGCGCTTCCACCGCGACATCGTGATCGACATGTGGTGCTATCGCCGGTTCGGGCATAACGAAGGCGACGAGCCGGGCTTCACCCAGCCGCTGATGTACAAGGCGATCAAGGATCACCCGCCGGTCAGCGAAATCTACGGCCAGAAGCTGATCGCGCAGAAGGTGATCGACCGCGCCTGGATCGACGACAATATCCAACAGTTCACCACGCTGCTCGAGGGCGAGTTCGAGGCAGGGGCGAGCTACAAGCCCAATAAGGCCGACTGGTTCGCCGGGCGCTGGTCGGGGCTGCACGCACCCGCCGATGCCGAGACTGCGCGGCGCAACGTCAACACCGGCATCGAGCAGAAACTGTTCGATTCGCTTGGCCGCACGCTGACGACGATCCCCGACGGGCTGACCGTCCACAAGACGCTCAACCGCGTGCTCGATGCCAAGCGCGAGATGTTCAAGTCGGGCCGCAATTTCGACTGGGCGACCGGCGAGGCGCTGGCGTTCGGGTCGCTGCTGTCGGAAGGCTATGGCGTGCGTCTGTCGGGCCAGGATTCGGGCCGCGGCACCTTCTCGCAGCGGCATGCGGTGTGGGTCGACCAGACCGACGAGCATAAGTATCGTCCGCTCGAGACGATCCCGCACGGCCGCTTCGAAGTGCTCGACAGCCCCTTGAGCGAATATGGCGTGCTCGGCTTCGAATATGGCTATGCGCTTGCCGACCCCAAGACGCTGGTGATGTGGGAGGCGCAGTTCGGCGACTTCATGAACGGCGCGCAGATCATGATCGACCAGTTCATCGCGAGCGGTGAGGCCAAGTGGCTGCGCGCAAACGGCTTGGTGATGCTGCTGCCGCACGGTTATGAAGGGCAGGGGCCTGAGCATAGCTCGGCACGCGTCGAGCGCTTCCTGCAATTGTGCGCACAGGACAATATGCAGGTCGCCAATTGCACCACGCCGGCCAACTATTTCCACTTGCTGCGTCGGCAAATGCACCGTTCGTTCCGCAAGCCGCTGGTGATCTTCACGCCCAAGTCGCTGCTGCGTCACAAGCTCGCGGTTTCGCAGACCGAGGACTTCCTCGGCGACAGCCACTTCATGCGCATCCTCAGCGACCCTTCCGCTCCGGCGGATGTCGATGTGAAGCGCCTGGTCCTGTGCACCGGCAAGGTCGCTTATGACCTGATCGAAGCGCGCGATGCGGCTGGCGATACCAACACCGCGATCGTCCGGGTCGAACAGCTGTATCCCTTCCCGGGCGAGCCGCTGGTTGAGCGTCTGAAGAAGATGCCCAATCTCGAGACGGTCGTCTGGGCGCAGGAAGAGCCGAAGAATAACGGTGCGTGGAGCTTCGTCGATCCGTTCATCGAGGAGTGTCTGGTCGAAGCAGGCGTGCGCTCGACGCGCGCGCGCTATGCCGGGCGGGCCGCTTCGGCTTCGCCAGCCACCGGGCTGATGAAGCGCCACCAGACCGAGCAGGCGGCGCTCGTCGCCGATGCGCTGGGGCACAGCGTTCGCGAAGAAATTCGGCGGACGCGTAAGGTTTGATGGAGTGTCTCGCTACCACCCCGGCGAAAGCCGGGGCCCAGTAGCGGGAGGTAGGTAATTTCGCGCGGCGCTTGATGATCGAGCGTTGCGCAACTGGGCCCCGGCCTCCGCCGGGGTGGAAAAAGAGGCGGATATGGCAACCGAAGTCACAGTACCGGTACTCGGCGAATCGATCACCGAAGCGACGCTTGGCGAATGGCTCAAGCAGCCGGGCGACAAGGTCGCGGTCGACGAGCCGATCGCGAGCCTCGAAACCGACAAGGTTTCGGTCGAAGTCCCCTCGCCGGTGGCGGGCGTGATGGGCCAGCATGCGGTGCAGGTCGGCGATACCGTGCTCGTCGGCGCGATGATCGCGACGATCGAGGCGGGTGACGGCGCGCCTGCGGTTACGGCCGCGCCACAACCGGCCGTGCTCGAATCTCCGGCGGCGACCGCCGGGCAGCAGGCCCCGGCCGCGCCGAGCGATACCCCCGCCGCGCTCAGCCCGTCGGTGCGCCGCGCGGTGCTGGAACACGGTGTCGATCCCGCGACCGTCAAGGGCACCGGCAAGGACGGCCGCCTGACCAAGGACGATGTCGTTGCCGCCGCCGCAACGCCCGCTGCAGCCCCGGCGCCGAGCGAGCCGCTGCCGGTTGCCGCCTCGGTCGCTGCCGCTACGGGCCGCAAGGAAGAGCGCGTGCGCATGACGCGCCTGCGCCAGACGATCGCCAAGCGCCTGAAGGAAGCGCAGAACACCGCCGCCTTGCTGACGACGTTTAACGACGTCGACATGAGTGCTGTGATCGCGGCTCGGGCCAAATATAAGGATCTGTTCGAGAAGAAGCATGGCGTCCGCCTTGGCTTCATGGGCTTCTTCGTGAAGGCCGCGTGCCTCGCGCTGAAGGACATCCCCAGCGTCAACGCCTCGATCGAGGGCGATGAGATTGTCTATCACGATTATGCCGACATCTCGGTCGCGGTGTCGTCGCCGGGCGGGCTCGTCGTGCCGGTGGTGCGCGATGCCGACCAGATGTCGGTCGCTGAAGTCGAAAAGACGATCGGCGATTTCGGCAAGCGCGCCAAGGACGGCACGCTCAAGATGGACGAGATGAAGGGCGGCACCTTCACCATCTCGAACGGCGGCGTGTTCGGCTCGCTGATGTCGACCCCGATCATCAACCCGCCGCAGGCCGCCGTGCTCGGCCTGCACCGCATCGAGGACCGCCCGGTCGTCGTCAACGGCGAGATCGTGATCCGCCCGATGATGTATCTGGCGCTCAGCTACGATCACCGTTTGATCGATGGTCGCGAAGCGGTGACGTTCCTCGTCGCGCTGAAAAATGCTATCGAGGATCCGACCCGGATTTTGATCGACCTGTAAAAGGGCATGTGGCGATGAATTGGCGCGACCATATCCATTCGAACCCCGACATTCTCGGCGGCAAGCCCGTCGTTAGGGGTACGCGGATATCGGTCGAGCTGATTTTGGAATATCTCACCGACGGTGCCAGTGTCGGTGAGATATTGGAGGCGTATCCGCACATTACCGAGCCCGACGTGCGGGCCGCGATTGCCTTCACGCACGACATGCTGGTTGAGGAAGCGGCGATCGCCCGCAAGCGCGCAGCTTGAGCGTTGCGGCTTCTCGCGGACGAGAACATGCATCCGGCGGTGGTGACGCGGTTACGCCACGCCGGATATCAGACCGAATGGATCGCGGAGACGTCGTATGGCGCGACAGACGCGAGCATATTGCAACGGCCCGACATAGGATCGCTGATATTGATCACGTTCGATCGCGACTTTGGGGATCTTATCTTCAATCAGAAGTACCCGCCGCCGCTTTCGATACTCTACACGCGGCTTAGCCGCGCACATCCCGACCAGATTGCCGAACGCCTTCTTGCCGCCCTTGATGCGGGCGTGCCGGCGGGCCAGATGATCACCCTGACGAAGAACGGTGAACGGACAAAGCCGTTTCCCGCTGGAGCACACCATGGCTGACTATGATTATGACGTCCTCATCATCGGTTCCGGCCCCGGCGGCTATGTCGCGGCGATCCGCGCGGCGCAGCTGGGCCTCCGCACCGCATGCGTCGAGAGCCGCGAGACGCTGGGCGGCACCTGCCTCAACGTCGGCTGCATCCCCTCCAAGGCGATGCTGCATGCGTCGGAATATTTCGACGCGGCCGCCAATGGCACGATGGCCAAAATGGGCATCAAGGTCACGCCCGAGCTCGATTTGCCCGCGATGCACGCGCAGCGGATCGACGCGGTCACGCAACTGACCGGCGGCATCGCCTTCCTGTTCAAGAAAAACAAGGTGACGTGGCTGAAGGGTCGCGGCGCGTTCGTCGATGCGCACACCGTGCAGGTCGGCGAGCAGACCGTCACCGCCAAAGACATCGTGATCGCGACCGGTTCCTCGGTCACCCCGCTGCCGGGCGTGACGGTTGACCAGAAGGTCGTGGTCGATTCGACCGGTGCGCTCGAACTGGCCAAGGTGCCCGAGCATCTCGTTGTCATCGGCGGCGGCGTGATCGGGCTTGAGCTGGGCAGCGTGTGGCGTCGGCTGGGGGCCAAGGTCACCTGCATCGAATATCTCGACCAGATCCTGCCGGGCTTCGATGGCGACATCCGCAAGGAAGCCAATAAGATCTTCCGCAAGCAAGGCATCGAGTTCAAGCTCTCGACCAAGGTCACCGGCGTTTCCGTGACCGGCGACACCGCCAGTATCACGGTCGAACCCGCAGCCGGCGGAGCCGCCGAGACTATCACGGCGGATTGCGTACTGGTCGCGATCGGCCGCCGTCCCAATACCGATGGCCTGGCGCTCGAAAAGGCGGGTCTTGCCACCAACGCACGCGGCCAGATCGACACCGATCACCGCTTCCAGACCAGCGTCCCCGGCATCTGGGCGATTGGCGACGTCATCCCCGGCCCGATGCTCGCGCACAAGGCCGAGGATGAGGGCATTGCCGTTGCCGAGAATATCGGCGGGCTGACCGGCATCGTGAATCACGATGTCATCCCGAGCGTGGTTTACACCTGGCCCGAAATCGCAGGGGTCGGCCTGACCGAGGAAGCGGCCAAGGCCAAAGGCGAGATCAAGGTCGGCAAGTTCCCGATGGCGGGCAACAGCCGCGCCAAGACCAATCACGAGCCCGACGGCTTCGTGAAGATCATCGCTGATGCCAAATCCGACCGCGTGATCGGCGTGTGGGCGATCGCGGTGCCCGCAGGCACGATGATCGCCGAGGCGGCTTTGGGCATGGAAATGGGCGCGACCAGCGAGGACATCGCCTACACCTGCCATGCTCATCCGACGCACAGCGAGGCGATCAAGGAAGCGGCGATGGCGGTACGCGGGAAGGCGATCCACGTTTGATCGCCCGAGGCCGTAGCGAAGCTACGGCCGAGGCTTGCCGCGATCAGACCGGCCGGCGGCGCTACGGCGCCGACCGACGGCATGGGCTTTGCCCATGCCAGTTTGGGCCGCGTCCATGATAAGCCCGCCCCGCATTCATTTCCTCGCGCAAGCGCGCTACAGGAGTGCGGATGCTCCCCCTCGCCCCCTGGCAATTCGGCTCGATTCTGCCGTGGCTCGATCTGTTCGGGATCGCCGTGTTCGCCATTACCGGTGCGCTGGCGGCGGCGGGGCGCGGGCAGACTTTCGTCACCGCCGCCTTTTTCGCGCTGATCACCGGGGTTGGCGGCGGGTCTGTGCGCGATCTGTTGATCGGTGCGCCGGTGTTCTGGGTGCATGATCCGCTGGTTGCCGCCATTTGCCTCGCGGTGGCGGTCTTGGTGTGGACGACACCGCGCGGCTGGTGGCAGGGCGCGCACGCGCCGACCTCGGCGCTCGACTGGCTCGATGGCGTGGGGCTAGCCGCTTATGCCGTGTTCGGCGCGGCCAAGGCGCTGGCCTTCGGCATCCCGCCCGTGCCTGCGGCACTGATGGGGGTGGTGACGGCGTGCGTCGGCGGTATCATCCGCGACGTGCTGGCGGGCGAACCGTCGATCCTGATGCGGCCCGAACTCTATGTCACCGCAGCCGCGCTGGCGGCGGGGCTGCACGTCGCGCTGGTCGAACTGGGCATATCGCCGACGGTCGCGGCCGGCGTGGCAGCAAGCTGTGGCTTCGCGCTGCGCGCGGCGGCGATCCGGTGGCGGTTGGGGCTGCCGGCTTATGGGGCGAAATAGCTGCCGTTAGGGAAGACGCCATACGACTTTGTGCATCGCGTGCGCTGTTGCAGGTTTTCCGTCACGGTCGATGACCGCGGCATATCTTCCCTTCTTTTTGAAAGCGCGACAGGCGGTGTCGTCCAGAGGTTTTGATCCGCTGGATTGGACGACGCGACAATCGCCAATCAGGCCGTTGGGCTGGATCGTCCATACGATCACGGAGGTGCCCTCCGAATGCGCTGCTATCGCTTCGGAGGGATAGTCGTCGGTGCTGAGCCACGTCGCAACCTCGGTGCGCGGTTTGGGCGTCGGAACGCGGTCGCGTTCGGTGGGATCGATGCCCCAGCTCTTCAGCAAATCGTCCTGGCAGGCCCTCAGCGCCGCTGCCGCGCCCGGCACGCCGGGCACCGCGAAGCTCTTTCGGGTTCCGTCGGCCAACGCGATCGATATGCTGGTCGAGCGCAGTAACTTCGCCGCGATATCGCCTTCGGCGTTCAAGGTGGTGAGGGTGTTGTTTCTGGCGGGGATGCCATAAACGGTAACCTCGCTCTGAAAGGTTTCACCCGACGGCTGCAGTGTCAGCGTACCCTTCAATTTCTGGTAGCGTTTCGCGGGGATGCCCGGCGATACCGTGATGACTTCAAGCGTGTCGCCGAGCGGAAAGGGATTGAACCCGATGGATGTGACTGCGGGCACCGTTCCATAATCCCGCGACAGGATGCAGCCAGCATTGGCATAGTCGACGGTCCACTTACCGCTTGGGACCAGCGGAGCGTCCGTCGATGTCGCGAGAACCTGCCCCAACAGCGCCACAATCGCGATCGTCTTCATGAATTGCCCCCCAGCATCTTCTTTTTTCGGATTTTAGCGGTTCGTTGCCGCTGGGCAACCGATCGTTCGCCGTTACGCGCGCATGCGTTGCTTGGCGCGGCGGATTACGCCGCCGCCCCGCCATCCATGTCATGGTCCGTCGGCTCGTCCGCGTCGCGTTGCTCGACCGCTGCTTCGCCGCCCAGCGCCGCGAAGCGTTCGTTCGCCAGCCATGCCAGCCGATCCGCCTGCGTCGCCAACGCTCGCCGCAGCCCGGCCTGCACGTCGCGTCCGGCGATGATCTGCGCCAGCCTGGCGATGGTTTGCGCGCGCCGGGCGATCCGGACATCGGGGTGTTGGCGAAGCTTGAGCACGTCGATGCTGACGATCTCGCCCTCGATCGCGGGTGGCAAAGCGCATAACGGAACGTCGGGTGGATCCTTTTCGTTGAGGATGCGGCCGAAATCGCTTTCGCTGACGAGCTTTACGAACACGCTGCGTTCCAGCGCGTTGAGGTGGTCTGCCGCGGCGCGCGCAGCGGGCACGCGTTTCGGATCGCCCTTCACGTCCTGATATTCCGGCAGCAGCCAGACCTTGATCGTGCGCACTTCGAATGGATCGAGCACCGACATCGCCACCGCATCGGTCCGCTGGTTGGTCAAATGCCGCCCGATCCGCCCGCCCACGGTTTCGCGCGTCTGGCCGACATAGATCGGCTCGCCATCATAATCGAAAAAGGCATAGACGCCCCATTTCACCGCCCCGACCGAAATCGAGACCCCGGCTTTCGTTACCGGGGCCTGATCGAAGAAATCGGAGAGTTTCTGCCGCTTGAACTGCTCGAGCGCGCGGCGCAGCTCGATCGTCTCATCGGGGGCGCTTTTGGTGCCGATGTCGGCGACCCGACGCCGGGTTGGCGATCGTGGCTCCTTAAGCAGAGGCAAGGGCGATCCCCGATTGCGTCAGCGCAGGTTCCAGCACCCATTCCGCTATGTGGCGCACGACCGGAACGACCACGCCATCGCCCGTCAAATGATAGGCATCGTTATAGCGCTCGGGCAGGCGATACGCTTCGGGCAGCCCCATCAGCCGCGCGGTTTCGCGAGCAGAGATGAGCCGCGTGCGCACCTTGCCACGCTCGACCACCAGGATCGTCTGGCGGCTGGATCCGCCACCCGGCGTGCGCAGGCATCCCGCCAGATCGAAGCGAACCTCGGCGCGCTGCACCTTCTTGCCGCCTTCGAACCGCGTGCGCTTGTAGACCGCACCAATCGCCCGCCGGGCATTGCCCGCGACCAGATCAACCTTGGCCCGGTTCCCCTTGCTCATCATCGCCAGCAGCTTCTTTGTGTCAGCAGCGCTGTGCCACGCCACATCGCCGGGGTGATCCTCGATGACATCAATGAGGCGTGCCTGGCGCGGGGCCGGGGCCGGGGCGGTGAACCACAGCCATTGCGCGCGCAGCTTTTCCGGCAGCGCGGCCTGCGCCTGGCGCAACCGCTCGGGATGCCAGCGATCGACCGCCCACGGGCTGAACACGCGTGCGGGCACCTCCACGTCGCGATCGAGCGCGATGACGAACAGGCGCGGGCGCGACTGCGGCACGAAATGCTGCGCGTCGATCACCATCGCGCCCAGCCAATAGCCGGCGTCTCCCACCGTCTGGCACAGCGCGGCGAAATCTGCGCCGTTCCGCGATGTCAGCAGCCCGCAGACGTTTTCCAGTACGATCGCGCGCGGCTTGCGACCCTGTTTGCTCAAATCCTGAATCAACTTCCAAAACGGCCAGAACGCGCCCGAGCGTGTGCCCGTCAGCCCGGCTCCGGCCCCGGCGAGCGAAAGGTCCTGGCACGGGAAGGAGGCCCACACCAAATCCGCATGACCTGGCAATTGGCCGAGGGTTACCTCGCCCACATCGCCAAGCCACAGCTCGTTCGTGCCCCAATTGTCGGCATAGGCCTTGGCCTTTTTGGGGTCGAAATCATTGGCGAACAGGCATTGCCACGTTCCGCCCAGCCCCGCGCGGGCCATTCCGCCGCCTGCGAAAAATTCGTAAAAGCCGGGCCGTTCGTTCATCGATTCACCATGCCCGATCGCTTGCCCGGTGCAAGCCCCCTGCTTGTCGATGCCGACTGGCGACGCCATGTTGGGTTTTGCCCGATTGCCATTTGCCTTTCAAGAACAAATCTGGAACACGTCCTTCATGCTGACTCATATTTCGGTGCGCGGCGCGCGCGAGCACAACCTTAAGGACGTGAGCGTGGACATTCCGCGCGATACGCTGACGGTTATCACCGGCCTGTCGGGATCGGGCAAATCGAGCCTCGCCTTCGACACGATCTATGCCGAGGGGCAGCGGCGTTATGTCGAGAGCTTGAGCGCCTATGCGCGCCAGTTCCTTGAGCTGATGCAAAAGCCCGATGTCGACCATATCGAAGGCCTGTCGCCCGCGATCAGCATCGAACAGAAGACCACCAGCCGCAACCCGCGCTCGACTGTGGCGACCGTCACCGAGATTTACGATTATATGCGCCTGCTGTGGGCGCGCGTCGGCATTCCCTATTCGCCCGCCACCGGCCTGCCGATTTCGGCGCAGACCGTCAGCCAGATGGTTGACCGCGTGATGGCGCTGCCCGAGGGCACGCGGCTGTATCTGCTCGCGCCGGTCGTGCGCGGGCGCAAGGGCGAGTATAAGAAGGAACTGCTCGAATGGCAGAAAGCGGGCTTTACGCGCGTCCGCATCGACGGCGAGATTTACGAGATCGACGAAGCGCCCGCGATCGACAAGAAACTGAAGCATGACATTGAGGTGGTGGTCGACCGCTTGGTCGTCGGCCCCGACATGGCGACGCGCCTGGCTGAGAGCTTCGAGGCGGCGCTGAAGCTGGCCGACGGGCTGGCTTATGTGGATTTGGTGGACACAACGGTGGCGGCGCTTTCTGCTCCCCTCCCGCCTGCGGGAGGGGCTGTCAAAGAGGCGCGCCAATCATTTTCAGGCGATATGCCCTCCCCCAACCCCTCCCGCGAGCGGGAGGGGAGTCTTGGTGGCGCGATGAAGGGCGCCGGCATCCCCGCCAACCGCATCGTGTTCAGCGAGAAATTCGCTTGCCCCGTATCGGGCTTCACCATCGCCGAGATCGAACCGCGCTTGTTCAGCTTCAACGCCCCCCAAGGCGCGTGCCCTGCCTGCGATGGCCTGGGCGAAAAACTGCTGTTCGACGAGGACCTTGTCGTCCCCAACCATGCGCTCAGCATCAAGAAGGGCGCGGTGGTGCCCTGGGCGAAATCCAACCCGCCAAGCCCCTATTACATGCAAGTACTGGGCAGTCTGGCGCGCGAATTCGGCTTCAGCCTGGATACGCCGTGGGAGGATCTGCCGGGCGAAGTGAAGCTGATCATCCTGCACGGCACGGGCGGCAAGCCGGTGACGCTGACCTTCATCGACGGCAAGAAGTCGTATGACGTGAAAAAGCCGTTCGAGGGCGTGATCGGCAATCTCAACCGCCGGATGCTCAGCACCGAAAGCGCGTGGATGCGCGAGGAACTCGCCAAATACCAAAGCTCCGCCGCGTGCGAAGTGTGCGGCGGCGCGCGGTTGAAGCCCGAAGCGCTCGCGGTCAAGATCGGGATGCGCGACATTTCCAGCGTCACGCGGCTGTCGGTGGTCGACGCGCTCGCCTGGTTCGAATCCGTCCCCGCCGACCTCACCGACCAGCAACGCGCGATTGCCGAGCGCATCCTCAAGGAAATCCTCGAGCGCCTGGGCTTCCTCAACAATGTCGGGCTCGATTATCTCAACTTGGATCGCACCAGCGGCACGCTGTCGGGCGGGGAGTCGCAGCGCATCCGCCTCGCCAGCCAGATCGGCAGCGGGCTGTCGGGCGTGCTCTATGTGCTCGACGAGCCCAGCATCGGCCTGCACCAGCGCGACAATGACATGCTGCTGAAAACGCTGCGGCGCCTGCGCGACCTCGGCAACACCGTGCTGGTGGTCGAGCATGACGAGGATGCGATCCGCACCGCCGATTATGTCATCGACATGGGGCCGGGCGCGGGCGTCCATGGCGGCGCGATTGTCGCGCAGGGCACGTTCGAGGAAGTGCTCGCCAACCCCAACAGCATCACCGCCGATTATCTGTCGGGCAGGCGGGAGGTCGCGGTGCCCACCACCCGGCGCAAGGGCAATGGCAAGAAACTGACCGTCCACAACGCCACCGCCAACAATCTGAAGGGCGTGACGGCCAGCCTGCCGCTCGGCACCTTCACCTGCATCACCGGGGTCAGCGGCAGCGGCAAATCGAGCTTCACGATCGACACGCTCTATGCCTCCGCCGCGCGCGCGCTCAACGGCGCGCGCGTGCTGGCGGGCAAGCATGACAAGATCACCGGCCTGCAATATCTCGACAAGGTCATCGACATCGACCAGTCGCCGATCGGCCGCACCCCGCGCAGCAACCCCGCCACCTATACCGGTGCCTTCACCCAGATCCGCGACTGGTTTGCGGGGCTGCCCGAGGCGCAGGCGCGCGGCTACAAGCCCGGCCGCTTCAGCTTCAACGTCAAGGGTGGCCGCTGCGAGGCGTGCCAGGGCGACGGGCTGCTCAAGATCGAAATGCACTTCCTGCCCGATGTCTATGTGACGTGCGACGTGTGCCACGGCGCGCGCTACAATCGCGAGACGCTGGAGGTGAAGTTCAAGGGCAAGTCGATCGCCGACGTGCTCGACATGACGGTCGAGGATGCGGTCGAATTCTTCAAGGCGGTGCCCCCGATCCGCGACAAGATGGCGATGCTCGCCGAAGTAGGCCTTGGCTATGTCAAGGTCGGCCAGCAAGCGACGACGCTGTCGGGCGGCGAGGCGCAGCGCGTCAAGCTCGCCAAGGAACTGTCCCGCCGCGCGACCGGGCAGACGCTGTACATCTTGGACGAGCCGACCACCGGCCTGCATTTCGAGGATGTGCGCAAGCTGCTGGAGGTGCTGCACCAACTGGTCGAGCAGGGGAATACGGTCGTGGTGATCGAGCATAACCTCGATGTGATCAAGACCGCGGATTGGGTGCTCGATCTGGGGCCGGAGGGCGGCGTGAAGGGCGGGGAGATCGTGGCGCAGGGGACGCCGGAGGTTGTGGCGAAGGCGGCGGGGAGCTTCACCGGGCGGTATTTGGCACCGTTGCTGGGGAAGTAGGAGGGCAAAGCGGGCGATTGCTCCGGAATGATTAAGGGCGACAAAGCCGATCCATTGCCGCTTTATGTTTATCATCCACGTGCTCAATCAGCTCGAGAAGGCATTTGGCTGCATCTGACACTTGTACCAACGTGTACGCAGAAAATGTAATTACGTCGCCGATATTCTCAGAATGAGACTCTAGTTGAGACAAGCGTTCCATCGCTTTGATACGACCTGCGTCCAACCCTGAATAATCTAGTATTATTTTATCGACTTTTGGTTCTAGTCCGGATGAGCCAGGTTCCTTGAATGCGAGAAATATATCGAGTACCTTTCTAATGGCATTTGGCATTAGATATGCGAATCTCTCGAAACCATCGGGATTTTCTGCTAATGACTTTACGAGACTATAGAGGTAATGATATTCTGACTCATAATCTCTGATCAGTCTCGGCATCTTTGTTATTGAGGATGTTCTCGTTCCATCTGCGAGAATGCCAGTCTCTATGAATAAAAAATCAGCTTCCTCTTTTTTATATTTATTAAACAACCATTTTTTTAATTCGCGCATAAAGTCGAGATTATGTGTCATAATAAATATTTGCGCAGGATTCTTAAAGGTTATTCGAATGACACTTACTACATGCGTCATAGCGCGCGCATCTAAGCTCGAAATCGGATCGTCCAAAACAACGATGGTATCCTTGATTTCTCTGCCCTCGGCCGCCAGCGAGGTTAGAAAGTAACAAAATGCCACAGCTGTCTTTTCTCCTTCGCTAAGAGGCTTTTGCGACTCTTTCCGATCTCGACAGATTCTATATCCATCGTCGACTGACTCCAAAGATATATGATCATGCCCTAGATAGCTTTTGAGATGCTTATTTAGCTCGCGTGCGGCGGGGCCGTGGGTTCTGAGCTGGGCACGTGTCTCCGATATAGCTGCCCGTATTTTTTGCAGCTTTTCACGCGACTCATCTAGAGTCTTTTTAGAATCCCGCTCATATAAAACAGCTTCAAAATACAGACTCTTATGGTCAACAAGGTAATGTCGCTTTAACTTATTTTGTGCGCTTTCTTGTTCATTAGAAAAGTTTTCGATGGACGAATTGTTATTATCTACCTCTATGTTTAGAAGTGACACCGCCTCGCGAAATTGCTCATCCCAGGATTCCGCTATCATCGCTGCATCGGCTTGCTGGTCGGGTCTAGCCCGCTTTTCACCGAGTTGCTCAAGCCACTGAGACGCTATCAATTCCCCATCTGAGAGTACGGCTATCACTGCTTTCCGCCGATTTTCGACTGCCGTTCGGAATGTCGGCAGTGTTTCAATCGGATCTGAAAACTCGCTCAAATTGTTCCTGCAATTTTGGACGAACGACGCAATTCGTTCTTGAGCCGCGTCTAGCTGTCGCGCCAAACTCTCGAAGCCCCCCGCAAGAGCTGCTTGGAGTTCAGCAATACGGCGGCCCATTAAGATGTTGCCGCAAAAGAGGCATTCCTGCTCATTTTTGTGAAGAAGCAAGCCGTCTTCAATCCAGCTCAATGCATCTTTCCTCCGCTCTAGGGCGGCTATCGCAATCTCGGCCACTTCGACGCGGAGGACCGTCGAAACGACGTTAGGTAAGTCTCCGAGTGAAAACGAGATCGAAGCGCGGGCAGATTTATTAGGTATTTCGCTTCGGTTAATTATCTCTTTTAGTGACTTGCGCTCTTCGTCTGAAAGCTTGTCATCCAAGGACAGCGTAAGCGCATCATAGTCGGCTTTCAAATTGGCGGCATTGTACCGTCTGCCGACGTTCAGCTCTTCCGCAACAAGGCGCGCAGTGTCTCTGCACCTCGTTTCCAGCGCACGGGACGCCGCACTCCATTCAGCAGAATGTAAAACGTCATTCTGAATCGCTGGTGATTCCTCCGTCTCCAATTCAGATAGCTTTTTTGCGAGGTCAGCCTGTTCCTTGCCCAGATAAATGATTGGCTTGGCAGCACCCTCTTTCCAAGTAAGTGTGCGTTCCACGTAATCTTCGTTAAAAACTGCGATATATCGAGACACTGCACTGCGCAGATCCGACGTTGATGGGTGGCTCCCATCACTCAAGGTGAACGAAAAATCGGAATTTTCAGAGAGGTTCTCGTTAAGACCATCAACACCTAGGGAATCAAGAAGGCGGGAGAGTGTCGTCTTTCCGCACCCGTTAAATCCATAAACTAAATTGAATCTCTTGAAACGATGCGGAAATTGCCCAGTCGTAACATCTGCAAAAACCCCGACGTTCTTTAGGTGTCGTATTGTATCAATTGTCGGTGTTGGCATCTCGATCTCCCACAACGGGAGATTACGCGGTTAATTGAGGAGTGGAAGTGATTTGATGCGTCTATTCAATAAGCCCATGGTGTGGGTGCGGTGACGGAGACAGGTGCGACAACCCTTTAACGGTCGTGTCACTCCGCCCGCCCCAAAACCCGCATCCCCTGCCCAGCCCAAGTCCCAACACTCGCCCGCACTCGCAAGAACAGCCAATCCGGGATCGCGCCGTAAAAGGGCGTGCCGTCGTCCAGCAGGCGCACGTCCGCCCCCGGCCAGCGGAAGCCGAGCTCCCGGCTCAACCCAGCGCCGCCCGCGTCATGCGCAACGGGTGCGGCGATCCGGGCTGACGGTCAAAGTTGCGTACAACCCCACCGCCTTCCGCAACGCGGCATTCATCCGCCCCTGCCAGCCCGGCCCATCGGGGCGAAAGCGCTCGATCACGTCGAGGTGGAGCCGCAGCGTTGGCGCTGCAAGCCTGCCTCCCCGCAATCCCCTTCTTCCCCCTCCGCTTCTGCGCTATATTCCCGCCATGCCCAAGCTCTCGCCCATCGAGTCCGAGTTCGAGTCGACCGAAGCGGCCGAAGCGCATGATCGCTGGGTACGCGCGAAGGTGGCGCAGGCGCTCGCCGAACCAGCGCCCAGTATCCCGCACGATCAGGTGATGGCCGACCTCCAAGCCGTTCTCGAAGGACACGCGCGCCGCTGATGCTGCGGCTGGTCTGGCGCCCCAAGGCGCGCCATGACCTGCTCGACATCGCCGCCTTCATCCGCCAGCGCAATCCGCTGGCAGCGCAGCGCCTGTCCGCCCTGATCCGCGACGCCGCCGAGCGCCTGCCGGAGCATCCCTACGTCTACCGCCCCGGTCGGGTGCCCGGCACGTGCGAGGCGGTGGTCCACCCCAATTATATTCTGATCTATCGGGTACTGGCGGACACCGTCGAGGTGATCACCGTCCTCCACGCCCGCCAGAACTATCCATGAACCCAGGCCGCAGCGCCCCACGACCCGCCGACGTTCTTTGACAGCACCGCACCACGGCCCCACCCCAACCCAGCGTCGGGCGAAGGGGAGGGGCCATCCGCGCCGCTACCGGTGCAGCGTCCTAATCGCGTCCACGATAACCTGCGGGCTGTGCAGCCCCTTATAGACCGGCGGCGGGGTGCGATCGAGTTTGAGCAGCGTGTACACCGCCGTCATCGCGCAGCGCACCGAATATTCCACGGTGAACACCACATCGTCGGGCTGCTCGGCATATTGGCCGAGAAAGGCGAGGTTGGTAGATCCTTCTGGCACCACCTTGGGCCGGTCCTTGCCCGTCCGCACCATGAACTGGCTGGTGATATAGGGCATTGCGCAGGGGATGCAGGTCGATGCCGCCATCACCGCCGCCTGGTCGGCCGCGCTGAAGTGCAGATGGCCGAGCACTTCCTCCAGGATCTCCGCGCCCGTGCAATCGACCATGCGCTTCTTGACGTAATCGCCGACGCGATCGTGGAACAGGCCGTACCCCCACCACACCGACACGCCCTCGGGCTGATCGGCAAAGAACGGCTGGTGATAGATGGAGAGCGTGATCAGCCAGCTCGACTCCTTGAAGGTGATCAGCCCGCCGGTACCGGGGGCGCTGCCGCTGAAGCGTTCCATCAATTGCAGGAACAGCGGGTCCTTGACCGTGACGGTGTAGGAAATCCACGAACTTTCGGCGATGTTGCCGTTGAACGCGGCGGGGTTGCCGAAGGCGGGGCGGCCCTGCGCGAGCTTCTCCCACAATTTCCACGCGCCCGAATGGTTGCTGGCGTCGAGGCCGGGGGCCTTGGTCATCGATCCGAATGCCTTGTCGGCGGTCATCGATCCGTTGGTGACGAACACGCAGTCGCCGGGCGCGACCGGAATCGCCTCGGGGCCGTGATCGGTGAGCGTGGCGATGCTGGTAACGGTGATCGCCTCGCCGCTCGCAAAGCCCAGATCCTCGACCCGCACGCCGAAGCGGAACTGCACGCCGCGTTCCTTCAGCCAGTTGACGATCGGCACGGCGAAGCTGTCATATTGGTTGAGCAGGCTGCGATAGATGCCCTCCTGCGTGTCGATCGTTGAGAAATGGTGGACGAAGCGCTGGAGGTAGCGCTTGAACTCGATCGCGCTGTGCCATGGTTCGAAGGCGAACAACGTGCACCATTCGAACCAGAAATTGCTCTGGAAGAAATGGGCCGAGAAACAATCGACGATGCGCTTGCCGTCGAGCAGATGCTCGGGCTCGGCCATGATCTTGACCAGGTCGATGCGGTCGCGCTCGGTAAAGCCCATGGTGTGGAAATCGGGGATGCTGCCGTCGCGGTTCACCAGCCGCACCTTGTTGTGCCACGGCCACTCAGCATTGGCGCGGTCGGTCTCCTCGCGCACCGAGATGCTGGGGTCGCTGGCCGAGGGGATCGAATCGAGCAGGTCGAAGGTGCATTGATACATCGCCTCGAACATGCGGCTGCCGCTCATGAAATAGCCGTTCTCGGCATCGCCATGCGCATCGAACGCGCCGCCGAACTGGTGGCTTTCCTCCAGGATCACGATGTCCTTGCCGGCAACCTGGCCGTCCCGGATCAGGAAAACCGCACCGGCGAGCGAGGCGATGCCGCTGCCGACGAAAGTATAGGTGCTCATGGGGGCGATCCTTTTCTAGCTGTTGGAGCGCGGTCTATCAGCGCCCCTGCGCGGGCGAGGAGCCTCGGAAACTACGCAGAGGGCGGGCATGAAAGGGCCGGTTCGCAACCTTTCCGGGCGCGGCGCATTTCGTCTTTACAGAATAACTGGAGGAGTTCCGAAATGCGCGCATTCACGCTCGGCTTGATCGCCGCGTCGACCCTGGTTGCCGGTTGCACCGAATATGGTGAGGGGCCGCGCCGCGGCTATGGCAATGGCGGCTATTCGCAATATGATTATGACCGGCCCGACCCTGCCTATAACGGCTATGACGCGTCGCGTTATTACCGCCAGGATGAGCGCCGCTATCAGGAACGCCGCCTCAGCTCGAACGACCGCGTCTATCGCGGCAGCGACGGGCGGTATTATTGCCGCCGCAATGACGGGACGACCGGCTTGATCGTCGGCGGTGTCGCCGGTGGTGCGCTGGGTGCGGCGATCGCGCCGGGCGGATCGGGCGTGCTGGGCGCGCTGCTCGGCGGCGTTGGTGGTGCGCTGGCCGGACAGGCGATCGACAAGAGCGACAACCGCGACGTGCGCTGCCGCTGATGTGATGTGGCCGGGCGAGGGGTGCTCTCGCCCGGCTTCCGCAAACTTACATGGGCCGGATTGCGCAGCCGTAATCCGCATCCCATATCGCTGCACATGAGCGAGAACCCAATGGTGTGGCACGGCACCACGATCCTGTCCGTGCGCAAGAATGGCCGCGTCGTCGTCGCCGGAGACGGCCAGGTGACGCAGGGCCAGACCGTCATGAAACCCAATGCGAAGAAGGTCCGCCGCCTGGGCGACGGGTCGGTGATCGGCGGCTTTGCCGGCGCGACCGCCGATGCCTTCACGCTGTTCGAGCGGCTCGAGCGCAAGCTGGAGCAGCATCACGGCGCTTTGCTGCGCAGCGCGGTCGAACTGGCCAAGGACTGGCGCACCGACAAATATCTGCGCAATCTGGAAGCGATGATGATCGTCGCCGACAAGGACGTGACGCTGATCCTGACCGGCAATGGCGATGTGCTGGAGCCTGAGGCGAGCGCCAACGGCACCGTCGCCGCGATCGGATCGGGCGGCAATTACGCGCTTTCGGCGGCGCGCGCGCTGGTCGATTACGAAGCCGATGCCGAGACGATTTGCCGCAAGGCAATGGCGATCGCGGCGGAGGTGTGCGTCTACACCAACGACCGGCTGACCGTGGAGAGCCTTGCGGCGTCTGCCTGATCCTCTCCCCTCCCGCTTGCGAGTTTCGGGTGAACGATGCCCCGCATCGTTCAGGTCAGGCTGGGAGCCTGACCGACCCGAAACTGGGCTGGGGGAGGGGCGACCACTTTCCAAAATGCTAACGCGGGTGGCGAGCGCGAGCCCTCCCCCTACCCCTCCCGCGAGCGGGAGGGGAGAAGAAGAGACCTAAAATGAACGAAGCCCTTACCCCCAAAGCCATTGTCGCCGCGCTGGACGCGCACATCATCGGCCAGGCCGACGCCAAGCGCGCGGTTGCGGTCGCGATGCGCAACCGCTGGCGGCGCCAGCAGCTCAGCCCCGAGCTGCGCGATGAGGTTTCTCCAAAAAACATCCTGATGATCGGGCCGACGGGGTGCGGCAAGACCGAGATCAGCCGTCGCCTGGCCAAGCTGGCCGATGCGCCGTTCATCAAGGTCGAGGCGACCAAGTTCACCGAGGTCGGCTATGTCGGCCGCGATGTCGAACAGATTGCGCGCGATCTGGTCGAGGAGGCGATCCGGCTCGAAAAGGAACGCCGCCGCGCCGCAGTGAAGGACAAGGCCGAAGAGGCCGCGATGGGCCGCTTGCTCGACGCGCTGACCGGTAAGGGCGCAAGCGAGGCGACGCGCGAGGCGTTCCGCCAGCGGCTGCACGATGGCCATCTGCGCGAGACCGAAATCGAAATCGAGCTGGAAGCGCAGCCCAACATGCCGTTCGAACTGCCCGGCGGTGGCGCGCAGATGATCAACCTGTCCGAGATGATGGGCAAGGCCTTCGGCGGCGGCCAGTTGAAGCGCCGCAAGCTGACCGTGCCCGCCGCCTGGGACAAGCTCGTCGAGGAAGAGGCCGACAAGCGCCTCGACCAGGATGAAGTGAGCCGCGCGGCGCTGGCCGATGCCGAGGCCAACGGCATCGTCTTCCTCGACGAAATCGACAAGATCGCGGTCAGCGACGTGCGCGGGGGTTCGGTGAGCCGCGAGGGCGTGCAGCGCGATTTGCTGCCGCTGATCGAGGGCACCACGGTCGCAACCAAATATGGGCCGATGAAGACCGACCATATCCTGTTCATCGCCAGCGGCGCGTTCCACGTCGCCAAGCCGAGCGACTTGCTGCCCGAGCTACAGGGCCGCTTGCCGATCCGCGTCGAGCTGAAGGCGCTGACCGAGGACGATTTCGTCGCGATCCTGAGCGACACCAAGGCCTCGCTGACGCAGCAATATGTCGCGCTGATCGCGACCGAGAATGTGGGCGTGGAATTCACCGCAGACGGTATCCGCGCGGTCGCGCGCATCGCCGCCGAAGTGAATGGCGAAATCGAGAATATCGGCGCGCGGCGCTTGCAGACGGTGATGGAAAAGCTGCTGGAAGATGTCAGCTTCAACGCCGAGGATCGCGGCGGGGAGACGGTGGTGGTCGATGCCGCTTATGTCGAGACGCATCTGGCGAGCATCGCTCGCAACACCGATCTCAGCCGCTTCGTGCTGTAAAAGGGGGAGGGTGCCCGCACCCTCCCCGCTTTACTTAGTCCCGCTTGGCTTGACCTTGTCCCACGGCACGAACGCGCCCAGGCGGCAGCGCGGGCCGGGGATGCCGATGCCTGAGCGTTCGAGCGTGTAGAACAGGTCGCCACGGCATAACTGACCGCCAAACACCTCGGTCACCACGATCACGTCGTTGTCGAGGCCGGGGCAGGCGTCGGGCAAGTCGTTGCGCCAGATGCGTCCGCCGTCGCGGTACAGCAAAGTGTGATCGTCGATGACCTGCGGGCTACCGATCCGGCTGGTCGACAGGCACGTCTCGGCGTTCCCCGCCACGCGTCCGGCCAAGGCCTTATCAAGATCCTTGCTGTCCGATGCCATCATCGTGGCCAGCGCGGACACGAACAGGGCAGTGCGGATCATGGTTTGCGGTACGGGATGAAGTCGCCAAAGCTGCAGCTGCCGCTCGGGATATGGCTGGTCAAATCGACGGTGCGGACGATATCGCCACGGCAAAGCTGGCTGCCAAAGGTCTTGGTCACGATCGCATCGCCATTCCGCAGCCCAAAGCAGCCGCCGCCGGTATCGGTGCGCATGATGTCGTTGCGGCCGTTCTTGTACAGGATGGTGTCGCCGACGCGGGCGGTGTCGCGGTACCGAATCGGGTCGATGCAGGTCTGCGGCTTGCCCGGCACCAGCCCGGCGAGTTGCTTGTCGAGCTCGACCTTGTCCTGTGCGGCCTGGCGCGCCTGATAGCCCTTGGTGTCGGCGGAAAGTGCGGCAGTCCCGCCGATCAGCAACGCGGCGGGCAGAAGGAATCGGTACATGGCAACGGTCCTTTTCACAGCATCTGCCCCCGCATCATCTTTACGCCAATTCGCGATTAAAAAACATCCTTCGCCGCGCGGCGCTCGGCCAGTTGCTCGGCCGAGCTGGCGCGCAGGAACGGGTTGGTGGCCAGTTCCAGCGCGATCGTGGTCGGCACGGTCGGCTCGCCCGCCGCACGCTTGGCGTTGACGTCCTTCATGCGTTCGGTGACCGCCGCATTGTCGGGCTCTGCGGCGGCGGCATAGCGGCCGTTCGACTGGGTATATTCATGCGCGCAGAACACGATCGTCTCGGGCGGCAAAACGGCGAGGCGCTGCATGTTGGCGAACATCTGCGCCGGGCCCCCTTCGAACAGGCGACCACAGCCCATCGCGAACAGCGTATCACCGCTGAACAGCAATGCATCGTCGGCCATATGGAACACGATATGCCCGGCGGTGTGCCCCGGCGTTTCGATCACGCGCGCGACGTGGGTTCCGATCTTGACGCTGTCGCCCTCGCGCAGGCCGTAATCGAGCGTGGGGATCTTGTCGGCTTCGGCCGCCGGGCCGCTGACGGTCGCGCCCAGCGCCTTGATCTCGGCATTGCCGTTGGTGTGGTCGGGGTGCCAGTGCGTGTTCCAAATCTGCGAGATGGTCCAGCCGCGCGCATTCGCCGCCGCCAAAACCGGGGCCGCCTCGCTTGGGTCGACCACGACGGTTTCATTGGCAACGGCGTCGTGCAGCAGCCACACATAATTGTCGTCGAGCGCGGGCACGCGGACGATGTCGAGCGTGGTCGCCATTACCATTCTCCGGTGTTGGGCATCGACGCCCAGGGCTCGGCGGGGGCGAGCACGCCATCCTGCAGCAGCTCGATCGAGATATTGTCGGGCGTGCGCACGAACGCCATATGGCCGTCGCGCGGCGGACGGTTGATCGTCACGCCGCCGTCCATCAGGCGCTGGCACGTCTCGTAAATGTTATCGACCTGATACGCGAGATGGCCGAAATTGCGCCCGCCCGTATAGGGCTCCGGGTCCCAATTGTGCGTCAGTTCGACTTGCGCGCTGTGATCGCCGGGGGCGGCGAGGAAGATCAGCGTGAAGCGGCCCTTCTCATTGTCGAAGCGGCGCACTTCCTCCAGCCCGAGCAATTTGAAGAAGTCGATCGTCGCGACCGGGTCGGTCACGCGAATCATCGTGTGGAGATATTTCATCGGCGCACTCCTACAGGCTTTGCCGCCCAAATAGGCATGCGCGGCGGCAAGCGCCAGCTACGGTTTGGCGTCGAACTGCGTGAGCGCCGCCGCTGCGGCCTTTCCGGGGGCGCTATCGGGACGCAGCGTCACCGCCTGATGCCAGGCCGCTTTGGCCCCGGCTTCATCCCCGGCCAGTGCGGCGATGTTGCCCGCCTCCAGCTGTACCGCAGGATCGTCGCCGCCCAGGCGCAGCGCCTCGGCAATGTCCTTCTTGGCGCGCGGCACTTCCTGCATCCGCCGCGCGAGCGTTGCCGACAGCAGCCACGCCAGCGGATCGGTCGGCACTTCGCTCAGCGCATGGTCGATATCGTCGCGCGCATTTTCCATGTCGTCGCCCGCCACCATCGCGCGCGCGCGGTCGAGATGCGCTTCGCCCAGCGACAGGCCAGTCAGCGTGCCGGTAGCCAGCGCGGCATCGAGCGCGCTGCGCGCCTTGGAGGCATCGCCCGCTGCCAGCCAGGCATTGCCCGCCTGCGCCCAGTAATTGACGGCTTGCTTGTCCTTGGCCCGCTCCGCGCCGGTCGCCGCTTTCTCGAAGGCGGCAGCGGCAGCGGACCAGCGTTGTTCGCGGCTATAGGCCATGCCCAGGCACTGGCTGGCGAGAAAGTCGCCACCCGCCAACGCCCATTGCCCCGCTTCGGCCTCGGCGGCGGCGGGGTTGGTGGTCGACAGCGCCAGGCAGCGGTCATAGCGGTCGGCACTCGGGGCAGCCGGGCCGGTTGGCCCGGTGGCGGTGCTTTGCGCAAGCGCAGCGGCGGCAAGCAGGGGCAGCAGGATCATAAAGCGCGCGTCACATCCTCGACCGCGGCGATCAGCAAGGCGAGGTCCGCCTCGCGCGACAGCCGGTGATCCCCGTCCTTGATCAGCGTCACCTGCACCTTGGCTGAACGAATCACCTCGGCGAGGCGGATGGTCCGGTTGGCGGGCACCTCGGCATCGGCCATGCCGTGCAGCAGCCGCACCGGCACGTCGATCGGGAGCCCGGAGAACAGCACGCGATTGGCCTCGCCCGATTGCCAGAAGGCACGGGTATAGACCATTGGCAGATCGGCATAGCGCCCGACCTTCTCCAGCCGCCCTTCGGACAGGATCTGCAGTTTCTCGTCGACGGTGAAGCCCCAGTCGGTGAAATCGGGCGCAGGCGCGATGCCGACCAAGGCGGCGACCTTTTCGGGATAATCGCGCGCGACCAGCAGCATCAGCCACCCGCCCATCGACGATCCGACCAGCACGGCGGGGCCTTCGACCAATTGATCGAGCATCGCCAGCACATCGTCGCGCCAACCGGCGAGCGTCTGTTCCTCGAACGCCCCCGCGCTTTGCCCGCACCCGCCATAATCGAACCGCAGATAGGCATGGCCGGTGCGCTTGGCCCAGGCTTCCAGCGCCAGCGCCTTGGTGCCTTCCATGTCCGAACCATAACCGGGCAGGAACACGACGGTGGGGCCGGTGCCCTTGGTCAAATGGTAAGCGAGGGCGGGGCGAGCGGGGGGCGGCGTGTCGGTCATGGCGGCGGGCTTAGCCGAAGATCGGGGGAGGGGAAATCGGGGGATTGCGTCGCCGCCCTTACTTCCCCGCCACAAACGCGATCACTGCCGCCTTGAATGCCTCTGGTTGATCGAGCATCACCATATGACCGCTGTCGCCGATATCGACATAGCTGATGTGCGGTGCTGCGGCATATTGCTTGCGGTAGAACGGATCGGCCATCGCCTTGGTTGGGCGCTCCGCATTCCACGGGTAGAGCAGCGTCATCGGCGTGGTGATCGACCCCAGTACCGGGCGCAGATCGGTGGTCAGGTCCTCATACATCGCTTGCGCGGTCACGCGCGGGTCAGCGGCCTTGGTCCAGGCGGTCATGCGGGCGATGCTGTTGGGCTTGATCGCAAGACCCCGCGTTTGCGCCGCCACCGCCGCGTCACTCGGCACCGTGCCATAACTGGCGGCGATGGCGTCGCGCATTTTGGCGGCTTGCGGCGCGACCATATCGGGGGTGGGGTCGATCCCCGGCGGGGCCATCAGCACCGCGAAATAGGGGAGCGAGTCGACGATCATCAACCGCGCAAGGTCGCCCGGATGCGCCTTGGCCAGCATCAGGCCGACCAGCCCGCCCATCGAATGGCCGATCACCAGCGCGCCGCGCAGTTTTTCGCGCGCGATATAGCCGTCGAGATCGGCGACGATACCGTCGAGCACGCCGGGCTGCAGATTGGCCCCAGGGTCGTCGCCGCCAAAGCCGTTGACCTGCACCAGGATGACGCGGTGCGTCTTGGCCAGTTCGGGCGCAACATCCTCCCACACCGCGCGCGGGGAGGCGAGGCCGGGGATCAGGATCACCGGACTGCCCTTGCCCATGGTGACGATCGAAAGGTGCGGCAGGCGCTGCTCGGCCGTCGTCGCCACCTGTGCCCCCGTCGGGGCGGCCTGCGTCGGCGTGGCGGGCAGCAACAGCGCCAGCGCGGCGATCAAAGCGGTTTTGCGGGCAGACATCATGCGGCGTCTCCTTTGGAGGGGCTTACGAAAATGGCTTCGATCGGAAGCGCGAACAATTCAGCGATGCGAAAGGCGAGCGGGAGCGAGGGATCGTAGCGCCCGGTCTCGATCGCGTTGACGCTCTGGCGCGATACCTCCAGCCGGTCGGCCAGGTCGCCCTGGCTCCAGCCGCGCTCGGCGCGCAGCACCTTGAGGCGGTTGATCACCGCATCGCCCTCCGCTCGCTCGCCGTGACGATCAGCGCGCCGATTCCCTGGCACGGGAACCACGCCAGCGGCACGGCAAACAGCGGCAGGTGCGGCGCGGCGGCATAGGTTTCCAGAAAGCCCCATGCCGTCGCGGCCATCATCACGATTCCGGTCGCGATCAGCGCCTTCCGAATTTCGAGCAGGCGGATATATTCGTCGCGCAGCTCGACGAAAAACTGCCCGTAAAACCAGAAGACCATCGACAAGGGAAACGCGGGCAATAACGCGATCAGCCACAGCGCTGGCCCGGTCGGGTGCAACCATGCGATCAGGAACGGCAGGGCGACGATCAGCGCCAGATAGACGATCATCGTGGGGATGACTCGGCGGACATAGGCCAATTCGGCGGGATCGCGATCGCGGGTCACAGCGCGGCGTCCGCGCCGAACAGCCGGTTGGCGCAGCGGCCAAGCCCAAGCCCGCCAAACCACAGGACTGCTACGTAAAAAGGCTCGATATGGCCAACCAGACCGAACGCCTCCAGAAACCCCCACAGCGTCGCCGCACTCAGCGCGAAACCACTGGCCCATAACGTCTGGCGGACCATCAGCATCCGCAGATATTCATCCTGTTCCTCGACCAAATACCGGCCGATCGCGACAAACACGCCGATGATCGCCAAAGCGGGTAGCGTGCCCACGATCCATGCGGCGGGGCCGGAAACCAGCTGATGCTTGAAGCAATATACCGCGCTGCACAGCGTGAGTGCGTAGAGCAGCGCCAACCAGATCGTGCGGGTTCGATAATGGCGCATGGCAGGGGTGCGTGACATGGAAAGCATCCTTTCACTCTTGTGAAGGGTACTTTACAGTCAAGTCTCCTTGTCTGTCAAGTGAGCTTTCCCATTCGCACGGTCGCCGAGACACACCCGTCCCCCGGGCATAGGGCCGGGGTGACGAAGCAGGATGATTTCAACTTACGTAGGTTTAGACACGCAACGCCTGCGCCACCGCCTCCGCCACCTTGATCCCGTCAACCGCCGCCGACAAAATCCCACCGGCATAGCCAGCGCCTTCGCCCGCCGGGAACAGGCCTGCGGTATTGAGGCTCTGGAAGTCGTCGCCGCGCGTGATGCGCACCGGGGCGGAGGTGCGCGTCTCCACGCCGGTCAGCACCGCGTCGGGATGGTCATAGCCCGGGATCTCACGCCCGAACTGGACCAGCGCCTCGCGCATCGCGGTGATCACGAATTCGGGCAGGCACAGCGACAGATCGGTCATCGTCACGCCCGGGCGATAGGAGGGGGTGACGCTGCCGAGCTTGGTCGAGGGGCGACCGGCGAGGAAGTCACCGAGCAATTGCGCGGGCGCGTGATAGTTGGAACCGCCCGCGACGAAGGCGCGTTCCTCGATCTGGCGTTGCAGCGCGATTCCCGCCAGCGGATGCTCGGGATAGTCACGCTCGGGGTCGATGCCGACCACCATCCCAGAATTGGCATTGCGTTCGTTGCGCGAATATTGGCTCATGCCGTTGGTCGCGACGCGGCCTTCCTCGGAGGTAGCCGCCACCACCGTGCCGCCGGGGCACATGCAGAAGCTGTAGGCGGTGCGCCCGTTCTTGGCATGGTGCGAGATGTGATATTCGGCCGCCCCCAAAATCGGGTGCCCGGCATTGGGGCCGAAGCGCGCCTGGTCGATCCACGATTGCGGATGCTCGATGCGTACCCCGATCGAAAAGGGCTTGGCCTCGACATGCACGCCCTCGGCATGAAGCATATGGAAGGTGTCGCGCGCGCTATGGCCGACCGCGAGCACGACCTGTTCGGCGGCGAGATAATCGCCGGTGTGCAACTGCAGCCCGCGCACGCGCCGCGCGCCTTTGTCGTCGGTGGCGACATCGATGCCGTCGACGCGGGTCTCGAAGCGATATTCGCCGCCCAGCGCCTCGATCGTCGCGCGCATGCTCTCGACCATCGTGACCAGGCGGAAGGTGCCGATATGCGGGTGCGCCTCGGTCAGGATTTCGGGCGGCGCGCCGGCTTTGACGAATTCGGTCAGCACCTTGCGGTCGAGATGGCGCGAGTCCTTGATCCGGCTGTAGAGCTTGCCGTCGGAAAAGGTGCCGGCGCCGCCTTCGCCGAACTGCACGTTGCTTTCCGGGTTGAGCACGCTGCGCCGCCACAGGCCCCATGTGTCCTTGGTGCGTTCGCGCACCACCTTGCCGCGATCGAGGATGATCGGGCGGAAGCCCATTTGGGCGAGGATCAGCCCGGCGAACAGCCCGCATGGCCCTGCGCCGATCACCACCGGGCGCGGGCCGCTCCAGCCTTCGGGGGCCTTGGCGACGAATTTGTACGCGGTGTTGGGGGTCGGCTGGACATGCTTGTCCTTCTTGAAGCGCGCCAGCACGGGCGCTTCGTCGCGGACGTTCACATCGACCGAATAGACCAATTGGATGTCGGTCTTGTCGCGCGCGTCATGCGCCCGCCGGGCGATGGTGTAGCGCACCAGATCGCGTGGGGTGATGCGCAGCCGCTGGCGGATCGCGGCGGCGAGTTCTTCGTCGGCGTGGTGAAGCGGGAGCTTGAGGTCGGTGATGCGCAGCATCGCGCCGCCATAGCGGGGAAGCGAACTTTCGGGAACCGCGTTCCTCCCCGGCACGGGGAGGGGGCTCACCGCAGACGGTGCGCTCGCGGAGGTCCCCCTCCCCGTGCGGGGGAGGATAACGTTAGATCACATATTCGACCGTGCGGCGCTGAAGTTCATCCGCCATCACCGCTGCACGCTTTTCGACGATGCGCTGGTTCAGGCGCAGCACGGTCTGGCTGCCGGTGGTCTTGAACGCGGCGGGCACGAAGGCGTGGACCAGGCACGCCAAGCCGCCGCCAACCAGCTCCATGCCAAAGCGCGAGGCAACGCCGAAATGCTCGGCATAGCTCTCGCCAACGGCTGCGGGGTGATCGAGGAACAGGCGGCGAAACATAAAGCGGCTCCTTGGCAACTCAGGCGACCTTGAGCGCGATTTGTGGCAGCATGTCGGCGGCCAACTGGCTCAGCGTGTCGTCCCGCGCCCCCATTACCACAATCCGGTCGCCGGGTCGCGCTTGCTCGACCAGCCAGGCGGCGGCCTGTGCGCGATCGGCGATGTGGTGGGCCTGCGCACCGATGTCGCGGGCGATATCGGCGCTGGTCACCTCGCGCGCGACGGTGCCGCCTTGATAGACCGGATCGGGCAGCACCAGCAGGTCGTCGGGGGCGAGCGCGCGGCGGAACATCGCGACCAGTTCGGCGCGCATCACTTTCAGCGGGCCATAGCCATGCGGCTGAAACAGCACGCGCAAGCGCCCCGGAAAGGCGTGCAGCGTGGCCAGCGTCGCGGCGATCTTGTCGGGGTTGTGTCCGAAATCGTCGATCACGGTGACGTCGGCGCTGGTCCCGACCAGTTCGAAGCGACGCTTGAGGCCGGTGAAACCCGCAATAGCGGCAATCGCTTCGGCCAGCGACACGCCTGCCGCGCGCGCCGCGCCCAGCGCCGCCAATGCATTGGCGACATTGTGCCGACCTGGCACCGAAAGCCGCACCGGATATGTCGCGCCATCGACGTGCAGATCGAAGGTGATCGCGAAGGGTTCGGGCTTCAGGTTGTGCGCGCTGAGATCGGCATCGGCTTCGACTGCGAAGGTGACCAGTCGCGCAGGATCGAGCGCCGCCGCCAGTGCCGCCGCCTCGGCATCACCGACGTTGAGAATGGTCGTCTCCGCTTTCGCTGCGAAATCGGCGAACAGCGCGCGCAATTCCTCCAGCGACTTGTGGTCGAGGCTGACATTGTTGAGCACCGCGATTTTGGGCGTGTAGAGCGCGATCGAGCCGTCGCTCTCATCGACTTCGCTGACGAAGGCCGGGCCATTGCCGACCAGCGCGCTGGCAAAGGGCGCGTCGGGCGAGGCGAAATTCTTCATCACCGCACCGTTCATCACGGTTGGATCGCGCCCGCAGGCGTGGAGGATCCAGCCGATCATGCCCGTCACGGTCGATTTGCCGCTGGTGCCGGCCACGCCGATCGGCAGCTCGCTCGCGTTGAACAGGGATGCGAGCAATTGCGGGCGGCTCAGCCGCTGCGCGCCGACGCGATCGGCGGCGACGATGTCGGCAACGCTCGGCTCGACCGCGGCCGAGGCGACGACGATCTGCTCGGCCGAGGTGACGCCCGAGCCATCCTGCGGGAACAGCGCCACGCCCTTGGCGGCGAGGTCGGCGAATTTGGCGGGCAAACGCCCGGCATCGAGCGTGCGGTCCGACCCCGCGACGCTGGTCCCGCGTCCGGCCAGGATCATCGCCAGGGGCATCATGCCGCTGCCGCCGATCCCGACGAAGAAATAGGGGGCGGAAAAGGAGTGTTTGCCGTTGCTCATGACAGCGGGCTATCGCGGGGCGTCGGAAAGCACCACCCCTCCCGTACGTTTCGAGCGTAGTCGAGAAACCGGGCGGCGAGGGGCAGGTTTCTCGATTGTGCTCGGCAGAGATGGGCTCGAAACGAACGGTGATGGCATGAAGATTGGGGTGGTGGCACCGGCACGCGGGATCGATGAAGCGCTGGCATCGCGTGCGCTCGGGCTGGCGGCGGTGGCGATGCCCGAGGTCGATCTGGTGTTTCACCCGCAATGCTTCCTCAGCGAAGGGCATTTCGCCGGATCGGATGCGGTGCGCGCGGCGGCGTTTCTGGAGGTTGCCAACGACCCTGCGTTCGACGCGATCTGGTTCGCGCGTGGCGGCTATGGCTCCAACCGCATCCTGCACAGCGTGATGCCGCAACTGGGCGCGGCGGCGCGGCGCAAGACCTATCTGGGGTTTTCCGACATGGGGTTCCTGCTTGGCGCGCTCTATGCCGCCAGGATCGGGCATCCGGTGCACGGCCCGATGGCGTCGGTTGCGGGCAGCGGCGATGGCGGCGCGGCGTTTGCGCGGTCTTTGCTGTGGCTGGCGAAGAAGGATCGCAGCGTGCTGGAACCCGGCCTCGACGGCCGACCGGCGGCGGCGTTCAACCTTGCGATCCTGACCGCCTTGATCGGCACGCCGTGGCTGCCCGATCTTACCGATCATGTGCTGATCGTCGAGGAAGTGTCCGAGCCGCTCTACCGCGTCGACCGGATGTTGTTCACGATGGCGCACGCCACGCAGTTGAAGGGACTGGCGGGGGTGCGGTTGGGTCAAGTCAGCGAAGTGGTGAACAATGATCCGCCCTGGGGTGAAAGCCTTGAGACGATGATCACGCGCTGGTGCGGCGAGATGCGCGTGCCCTATCTCGGGCGCGCCGAGATTGGCCATGTTCGCAACAATCGCGTGGTGCCGTTCGGGGTGGCCTAAGCGGCTCGCGCAAAGGCCGGTCGGTCGTCGTCATTGGCGGAGGGCGGAGCCGCGCGCTTGCCGCGCCGCCGCTGCGCGCGCGGCGCGCGGTGCGGCAGGAACCGAGCGATGAGCGTGCGCCAGCCCGCGCCGCCGCGCGTGGCGGTGGCGACCACCGCCGTGGTCAGCACGATGTCGATATAGGTCGACACGTCCCACAGCACGACCAACGCCATGTCCAATGGCCCGGCCATCGCCAGCAGCTCGGTACCGGCGATCAGGATGATGCTCATCAGGATCAGAAAGAGGATATGGCGGCGCTCGATCCTGCCGAGCCCCTCGCGCGCGGCTGCCACCGCCGTGTCCAGCCACCGCGCTATCGCGGTTTCGGGGAAAACCCGCAGCACGATCATGGCACCCAGCAGCAGTCCGGTCAGCATCATCATCCCCCCTGGCGGAGTGAGTTTAGGTATGCCCAGTCCACGAAGCAATCCGCAAGAAAGCCATGATGCTCCGATACTTCGAGGATATGGAATAGCCCAGGCGGATCATAACGACTCCGAAATTTCCATCTACAATACAAAAGGCAGCTTTCGCCACCGCGTGGGGGATATCCCTTTAACACTAAAGAATGAATTCGGGAGAAGTGCCGTGTATTGGTTTAAGGCGTCCGCGCCGATACGTTTGAAGTTGCTATTGGCTTTTGGATTTTTCGTTGGCCTTTTGGCTCTGACCACCTGCACCCTATGGATGTATCCCAAGAACGCGTTACTGGTCGGCATCGTTGCGACCGCAGTTGGCCTCGTCATGGCGCATCTTTTCCGCGAGGCGATCGCCGGACCCTATGTCGCGACCGTCGGGCGCATGGAGGGGCTTGCCGCTGGTGACCTCGACTCGCCGATCGAGTTCACCGACTTCACCGACTGTGTCGGGCGCATGACCAAGGCGATGTTCACGTTTCGGGAAAACGCCCAGAAGCAGGTCGTCATGAACCAAGAGCTGGAACGCAATTCGGAAATCAACGCGGTGGTCACCAAGACGATGGTCGGCAAGCTCGGGCGGCTCTCCGATGGCGACCTTACCGTCGATATCACGGAGAATTTCCCCGCAACCTACGCGCCGATGAAGAGCAGCTTCAACGAGGCGCTGGGCAACCTTCGCGAGCTGCTCGCCTCGGTGAAATCGAGCGCCAGCAATATTCACAGCGGCTCGAACGAAATCGCCCAGGCGGCAAACGACATCGCCCGCCGCACAGAGAGTACGGCGGCGAGCCTGGAGCAGACCACCGCCGCGATTCAGCAAGTCGATTCGCGGCTCAAGGCGACGGCACTCGCCGCGTCGCAGTCGGTGGAAACGTCCGAGGAGGCCAATGCCGCCGTGCTCGAAGGGCGCGGTCGCACCGATGCCGCCGTGCAGGCGATGACCCGCATGCTCGACAGCGCCAAGGGCATTGACGATGTGATTGGCGGGCTCGACAAGATCGCGTTCCAGACGCGCGTCCTTGCCATGAATGCGGCGGTGGAAGCCGGGCGGGCGGGCGATGCAGGCCGTGGCTTCGCGGTGGTGGCCGATCTGGTGTCGGCGCTCGCCATGCGCGCCGAGGAAGAGGCGAAGCGCGCGCGAGACCAATTGGGCGTGACGCGGATTGACATCGGAGCCGCCGTGGATGCGGTCCAGCAAGTGGACGAGGCGTTCGGCGTCATCCTCACCTCCGGCGACCGCGTCGCCGTGCTGGCCAAGCAGATCGCCAAGGATAATGAGGCGCAGGCGGGCGCGATCACCGAAGTGAGCAGCGCTGTCCACGCGATCGACCGGTCGACGCAGGAAAATGCCGCGATGGTTGAGGAAACCTCGGCGGCGGCCCGCAATCTGACCGGCGAGGTCGGGCAGTTGTCTGCCCAGGCCGACCGTTTCCAGGTCGAGCAGGGCCGACGGATGCCCTCGTCGACCGCGCTGTTGGCAACAGCGGTCAGCGGGAATTGCTGACGGGACCGGCGGGCAGAGGGTGACGGATCGCGCGCGCTTGCTTATATCGACCAGCCCGGCTTAAGCGCCGGGCTCCTATAAGCCAAGAAAGATCCCATCCCGATGTCCGCCCTGTTCCGCATCTCGCTGCCCGACGGTTCCGTCCGTGAGGTAGCCCCGGGGACTACCCCCGCGGATGTGGCCGCAGCGATCGGGCCGGGGCTGGCGAAAGCGGCGATCGCCGCGCGCGTCGATGGCGAATTGCGCGACATTATGCGCCCGTTCGAGGGCGACAGCGCGCTGGCGCTGGTGACCGCGAAGGACGAGGCCGACGCGCTGGAACTGGCGCGGCATGATTATGCGCATGTGCTGGCCGAAGCGGTGCAGAACCTGTTTCCGGGGACGCAAATCACCTTCGGTCCCTCGACCGACGACGGCTTTTATTACGACTTCGCGCCGAAGGATCGCCCGTTCGCTGACGAGGATCTGCCGACGATCGAGGCCGAGATGCGCCGCATCATCGGCAAGGACGAGCCGCTGATCCGCGAAGTGTGGAGCCGCGCCGACCTGATCGCGCGCTGGACCGCGCAGGGCGAAAGCTTCAAGGCCGAATGGGCCGCCGAACTGCCCGAGGGCGAGGAACTGACGGTCTATAAGGCTGGCAAGGGCGACGATGCGTGGCTCGACATGTGCCGCGGGCCGCATCTGGCGTCGACCGGCAAGCTTGATCCGCAGGCGTTCAAGCTAACGCGTGTGAGCGGCGCTTATTGGCGCGGCGACCAGAAGAATGCGATGCTCAGCCGCATCTACGGCACCGGCTGGCTGAACAAGAAGCAGCTCGATGCGCATCTGACGATGCTCGAGGAAGCGGCCAAGCGCGACCACCGCAAGATCGGCCAGGAAATGGACCTGTTCCATCTCCAGTCCGAAGCGCAAGGCAGCGTGTTCTGGCACCCCAAGGGTTATATGCTGTGGCGCCAGCTCGAGGCCTATATGCGCCGCCGGCTCGACGCGGTGGGCTATGTCGAGGTGAAGACCCCGCAATTGATGGACGCGCGCCAGTGGGAGCAGTCCGGCCATTGGGGCAAATATCGCGAGAACATGTTCGTCGTGCCCGACGAAATCCCGGGGACCGAGGATGACGCAGCGATCTTCAGCGGCACCGCCGATCTGATGGCGCTGAAGCCGATGAACTGCCCGGCGCATGTGCTGATCTTCCGCCAGGGCATTAAGAGCTACCGCGACCTGCCGATGCGCATGGCCGAATTCGGCTGCTGCCACCGTAACGAGCCGCATGGCGCGCTGCACGGCATCATGCGCGTGCGCCAGTTCACGCAGGACGACGCGCATATCTTCGTGCGCGAGGACCAATTGGTCGGCGAAGTGCAGCAATTCTGCGAATTGCTCGACAGCGTGTACCAGCATCTCGGCTTCTCCGATTATGCGGTGAAGCTCGCGCTGCGCCCGGAAAAGCGCTTCGGCTCGGACGCAATGTGGGACAAGGCCGAGGATGAATTGCGCCAGGCGGTGCTCGGCTCCAACCTCAGCGAGACGATCAAGGCCAATTTCGAGGAATTGCCGGGCGAGGGGGCGTTCTATGCGCCCAAGCTCGAATTCCATTTGACCGATGCGATCGGGCGGACGTGGCAGGTCGGCACGATCCAGTCGGACCGCGTGCTGCCCGAGCGACTCGACGCCAGCTATGTCGGCGCGGATGGCGAGCGCCACCGCCCGGTGATGCTGCACCGCGCGATCCTCGGCACGTTCGAGCGCTTCATCGGCATCCTGATCGAACATCATGCCGGGCGCTTCCCGCTATGGCTGGCACCGGTGCAGGCGGTGGTCGCGACGATCGTGTCCGATGCGGATGGCTATGCCACCGAAGTGGCCGCGAAACTGGCGGCGGCGGGGATCCGCGTCGAGACCGATCTGCGCAACGAGAAGATCAACTATAAGGTGCGCGAACACTCGCTGGCGAAGGTCCCCAACCTGCTCGTGGTCGGCAAGCGCGAGGCGGAAGAGGGCAAGGTCGCGCTGCGGCAATTGGGCAGCGAGCGGCAGCAATTCCTGACGCTCGACGAAGCGATTGCGATGCTGACCGAGGCGGCCAAGGCACCGGACCTTTAAAATCGACGACCACCCCGGCGAAGGCCGGGGCCCAGTTGCGAAGGTTTTTGCAAGGGAGCGTAGCGCTTTCAGCATTAGCCTGTCCGGCTGGGCCCCGGCCTTCGCCGGGGTGGTATGAGGATCGAACGAGTGCACCTTTCGTTTTGCCCGAAAATCCCCTATATCAGTCCATCAACAACGACAGGAGCTACACCTATCCGTCCTCCCATGACCCGGCAGGCGCCGCCAATGAACGGCCCTCGCTTCAACGAATTCATTGTGTCGTCCAAGGTCCGCGTGATCGATCAGGACGGCGAAAATCTTGGCGTGATGTACACGCGCGAGGCGATGGAGCAGGCGCGCGAGGTCGGTTTGGACCTGGTCGAGGTGTCGCCCAACGCTGATCCGCCCGTCGCCAAGTTCCTTGATGTCGGCAAGTTCAAATATGAGGCGCAGAAGAAGGCGAACCTCGCGCGCAAGTCGCAAAAGACGCAGGAGATCAAAGAGATCAAGATGCGTCCCAATATCGATGACCATGATTACGACACCAAGATGAAAAAGGTGCTCGAGTTCATCGACGAAGGCGACAAGGTCAAGATCACGCTGCGCTTCCGCGGCCGTGAATTGAGCCACGGCCAGCTCGGCATGATCCTGCTGCAGCGCGTCCAGGCCGACGTGGCGGAAACCGCCAAGGTCGAAGCCTATCCGCGCATGGAAGGCCGTCAGATGCTGATGGTGCTCGCGCCCAAATAAGGTTGGGCGGGCAGCGCGCCCGCCCGCTTTGCGTCAGTCTGCAGGGGCCTCCCACAGTTCGATCGGACGGCCTTCCGGATCGTGGATCCGGGCAAACCGGCCCGTTGTCGGGTCGTCCCATTCGGGCTTGGTCAGCACGTCGATTCCGGCACCGGTCAGACTGGCGATCAAGTCGTCCAGGTCCGTCACGCGCAGATTGAGCATGAACTGCCGGTCTGCGGGAAAATAATCGGTATCGGCGGCGAAGGGGGCGAATATGACGGGGCCGCCTTGGGCCTGCCATGACCACGGATCGGGCGTTGCGCCCTCAACCGAAACGCAGCCAGCGCCGACGCCGAGATGATCGCGATACCACGCCGACAGGGCGTCCGGGTCGGTGCTGCGCAAGAATAGGCCGCCAATTCCAAGTACCGGCATGCAATCCTCCTTGTGACAATGTTTGCCCCGAGGCCCACGGAACGCGGCCATGGAGGCACCTCAAGATATCACCGAATACGAACCGCAAAAGCGAAAATGGGGGAGCGGAATCCCTCATAAAGCCGACGCTTCGTCCGTCATATCCGCCAAACCTACGGCTTTCGTGCCCCCCTGCTGTCGCTTGAAATCAAATCCCGCCGCTCGCCCGCTAACGCTTTACCACCGTCTATAAAGAGGGCAGGGCAAGAAGGACTATGCGATGCGTTTGAATATCGGCCGTCGACTGAATCTTCTTACTTTGGCGGCGCTGTGCGCGATGACGCTTGGTCTTGGCGTCGCGCTGCTGCGCTTGGGCGATGTCATGTTGCACGATGTCGCCACGCAAACGCGCGCCACGCTGGAAACCGCTTATGGCGTCGTGGAACAGTATCAGGCGCAGGAGGCCGACGGTCGCCTCACCCGCGAACAGGCGCAGGCGGGCGCGCTCTCCACGCTCCGCAAGATGCGCTACAACGGCAAAGAGTATTTCTGGGTCAACGATCTGTTGCCGCGCATGATCATGCATCCGGTCAAGCCGGAGCTGGAGGGCAAGGATTTGCGCCAGACCACTGATCCGGATGGTCGCTTTCCGTTTGTGGAATTCGTCAAGGCGGCCGAGCGCAACCCGGACGGGGACTTCGTCGCCTATCGCTGGCCCAAGCCGGGCTCGGACGCACCGCAGCCCAAAATCTCCTTCGTGAAGAAGTTCGCGCCCTGGGGCTGGGTGATCGGCACCGGCGCGTACCAGACCGATGCCTGGGCGGCGATCTGGGGCGAAGCCTCCTTGCTGGTTGGCCTTGCGCTGCTCGGAATTCTGGCGATGGCGGCGCTGGGTTGGTTGCTCGCCCGCTCGATCACGCGGCCGCTCAACGCGCTGACGGCGCGCATGGGGGCGCTTCAGGCGGGGGACACCGCGACCGACATTCCCGGTCTCGCCAGGTCTGATGAATTGGGCGATATGGCGCGCGCCCTCGGCACCTTCCGCGATGTGGCGGTGGCCAAGGCAGCCGCCGATCGCGCCAAGGCGGCGGAAGATATCGCGCAGCATGCGGTGGTCGATACGCTTTCACGCCACTTGAAGGCGATGTCGGATGGAGATCTGACCGCGCAGATTCGCGAAGAGTTTCCGAATAACTATGAAGAGCTTAAGCAGAATTATAACGGCGCGGTCGGTGATCTGCGCGAGCTGATGGCATCGGTCACCGATGCGTGTCACGGCATCCGCACCGGCTCCAACGAGATCGCGCTGGCGGCGGATGACCTCGCCCGGCGTTCCGAGGGCAATGCCGCCAGTCTCGAAAAGGCGTCTGCGTCGCTGACACAGATGGAGGGCGTGCTGGTGCAGACGGCGCGATCGGCGGGCCAGACCGTCGATCAGACCGAGCAAGCGGTGTCGAACGTGGTCGCCGGTCGCAACACCGCCGAGCATGCCGTGTCGGCGATGAGCCGTGTGCTGGACGGCGCGAAGGGGATCGACAGCGTCATCGAAGGCCTCGACAAGATCGCGTTCCAGACGCGCGTTCTGGCGATGAATGCGGCGGTCGAAGCGGGGCGCGCAGGCGACGCCGGACGCGGCTTCGCCGTCGTCGCCGACCTGGTCTCGGCGCTGGCAATGCGGTCCGAAGAGGAGGCGAAGCGCGCGCGTGGGCAGTTGACCGCGACCCAGGAGGACATCAGCACCGCCGTTGGTGCGGTGCAGAATGTCGATGGCGCTCTGTCCAACATTTCCGGCAGCGTGGAGCAAGTATTGTCGCTGGTGTCGCGCATGGCCGCGGAAAACCGGACACAAGCCACCACGATCAAGGAGATCGCCGGAGCGGTGAACGATATCGACCGGGCGACCCAGCAAAATGCCGCGATGGTGGAACAGACCTCCGCCGCCGCGCGCAACCTGGCGACCGAAGTCGATGGCCTCGATCGCAATGCCAGCCGGTTCAAGACCCGCGATACCGACAGCGCGCGGGTGGGGGCCAAGGTCCGCGACCATCGCGGCGATGCGGGCGGCAGTTCCGCACGGCGATCAAAGGCGATCGCATCGGGCGGATTTCAGGTGCATTGACCGGAGCGACGTGGATCGCCTACGAGACAGGCTCTCGCAGCTATCCCGCCCCGGCAGACTTTACGCCGCGTCCGTCATCCGCTCGCCCGCCGCCGCGCCGAGCAAGCGGCGCTCGATTGTCTTCAGCCGACTCGGCGCGGCAATCTTGTCGCCCGTCAAATCGGTCAGATAGAAGGTGTCGACGGCGCGCTCACCATAGGTCGCGACATGCGCCGAATGGATCGTCACCTTGGACTGGAACAGCGCGTGCGCCAGTTGGTGCAACAAGGCCGGCCGGTCGCGCGCGTTGATTTCTATAACGGTGAAGCGGTTCGACGCCTTATTGTCGATCAACACGTTGGGCGCGATCGCAAACGCTTCCGCGCGCGGGCGGGTTAGCGGCTTGGCCATCAGCCGGTCGATCATCTTGCCGCGATTGGCAAGCGCGTCCGCGATCGCCTGTTTCAGCCGCGACAGCTGCGCACTTTCGTCGAACGGGCGACCAAAGGGATCCTGTACCAGGAAATTGTCGAGCGCCATGCCGTCGCGGGTGGTGTGGATGCGCGCGTCGATGATGTTTCCGCCGCCGACGCTGATCGCCCCGGCGATGCGGTAGAACAGCCCCGGATGATCGGCGGCGTAGACGGTGACCAGCGTCGCGCCGCGTTCGGGATAGACTTGCGCGGTGATCGACAATTGCGCGTCGCCCGCCTCGGCAATCAGCCGGGCGTTGCGGGCGATCACGTCCTCGGGTTCGGCCACCCAATAAGGTTCGGGCAAGCGGCGCACGAGATGGTCGAACTGCGCCGCATCCCAGCCCAGCAGCACCTGTAACGCCTCCTGCTTGGCGGCGATCCGCTCGCCGCGCCCCTTTTGCTTGTGCCCCAGCCGCAGCACTTCCTCGGCGGATTCGTAGAGGTCCGACAGCAATTGCCGTTTCCACCCGTTCCACACGCCGGGGCCGACCGCGCGAATGTCGACGACCGTCAGCAGCAGCAACAGCCGCAGCCGCTCGGGGCTTTGCACGGCTTCGGCGAAATCGAGGATCGTTTTGAAGTCCGACAGATCGCGTTTAAACGCGGTCGCCGACATCAGCAGGTGATAGCGCACCAGCCAGGCGACGGTCTCGGTCTCGGCCGGGGTCAGCCCCAGGCGCGGGCACAGCCGGTGCGCGACCTCGGCCCCCAGCACCGAATGATCGCCACCGCGCCCCTTGGCGATGTCGTGCAGCAGCACCGCGACAAAGAGCGCGCGGCGCGACACGATCTGTTTCAGCAGCACCGTGCACAGCGGATGGTCGGCCTCCAGCTCGCCATGCTCGATCCGGCTGAGCAGCCCGATCGCGCGGATGGTGTGTTCGTCCACGGTGTAGTGATGGTACATGTCGAACTGCATCTGCGCGACGACGCGGCCGAAATCGGGCACGAAACGGCCGAACACGCCCGCCTCGTTCATCCAGCGCAGCACGGTTTCAGGGTCGCGCGGCGAGGTGAGCACCTCAAGGAACAGCGCGTTGGCGGTCGGATCTTGGCGGATGTCGTCGGCCAGCTTCGCGTCGCGCGCGGCGGCGCGCATCGCCAGCGGATGAATTTCCAGCCCGTGTTTGTCGGCGAGCGCGAACAGCTCGATCAGCCGCACGGGCTTCTCAGCAAGAAAGCCGTCATTGGGGATGGCCAGACGACCGCGCGTAAGGGTGAAGCCGTTCAGCTTGCGTGGGGAACGCCGCAGCGTCGGAAAGCCGAAGCGCCGCCCGCGTGCCGCGAATTTCTCATCGAGATGCGCCAGGAACACACCGGTGAGGTCGCCTGCGGTGCGCGCCTGCAGGAAGTAATAATGCATGAAGCGCTCGACCTTGGATTTGCCGGGGCGATCGGCAAAGCGCATTCGCTCGGCAATTTCGCGCTGCAAATCGAAGGTCAGCCGGTCTTCCGCGCGGCCGGAAATGGCGTGGAGGTGGCAGCGCACCGCCCATAGGAAGTTCTCGGCGCGGTAGAACTGGCGATATTCATCGTGGCTGAGCAGCCCGGCCTCGACCAGCTCGGCGGGTTCGGTGACGTTATAGGCATATTTGCCGATCCAGAAGAGCGTGTGCAGATCGCGCAGGCCCCCCTTCGCCTCTTTGACGTTGGGTTCGACGACATAGCGCGTGTCGCCCATCTTGTGGTGGCGCACATCGCGCTCGGCGAGCTTATCGGCGATGAACTGGCGTGCGGTATCGGCCTGGACCTCGGCTTTGAAGCGCCGCGCAGCCTCGTCATACAGCGCCTGGTCGCCCCACACATAGCGCGCCTCGAGCAAGGCGGTGCGGATCGTTACGTCGCTCTTCGCCTGCCGCACCATCTCGTCGAGCGAGCGGCTGCTATGGCCGACTTTCAGCCCCAGATCCCACAAAGCATAGAGCATCGTCTCGATCACTTGCTCGGCCCAGGGCGGTTGCTTGGCCGGGGTGAGAAAGCCGACATCGACGTCCGAATAGGGGGCCATCTCGCCGCGCCCATAGCCGCCGACCGCGATGATGGTGATGCGTTCGGCCGCCGTCGGGTTGCTGGCCGGATATAGCCGCTGGACGGTGAAGTCGTATAACAGGCGCAGCAATTGATCGACCAGAAAGGCCTGTCCGGCGGCCGCCTCCAGCCCGCGCGAGGGGTGTTCGATCAGCCGCCGCCCGATCTCGGCGCGGCCGGCGTCGAGCGCTTGCTTGAGCAAGACGGTTGCCGCGCTCCGCAAAGTGTTGCGATCCCCCTCGAGTGCGGCGAGCGCATCGGTGACGGTGCGCCGATCGATGATCGAACGACGTTGCGGGAGGGTTTCAAAGCGTGGCGGCATGCGTTCCAGATAGGGGGTCGGGCGATCCGCGTCCACGCGCGATGCGTATGGGGCCGTGGCCAAAGCTTGTCGTGCCGCGGTGTCATGATGCACAGTGTCGGAGGGTGGCGCGGTTTGATGGCAAGGGCCGGGATGCGCCGCGCCGCGCTTCTCGGGTGTAAGGGGCCAATGACCAACCTGCCATTCTCGCCGCTCGATCGACCGATCTGGCACAGTCTCACTGGTCGTCAGGGGGCGCTGGCGATTGGCGACGCCCGCGCGCTGCGCTTCCGGCCTGACGTCAATCTGTTTGGCGAGGCGGTTGATGATTCATCGGAGGCATTGGCCGCGCTCGCCGCGCTCGTCCCGGACGGCGGCACGCTCGGCCTGATCGGGGTGGGCCCAGCCGTGCTGCCGCCGGGGACGGCGATCGTGTCGGAGCGGCAGCTCGACCAGATGGTCGCGACCCGGCTGCACCGCGCGGCGCGCGACGTGGACATCGTGCGTTTGGGCGACGAGGATGCGCCCGAGATGCTGGCGCTGGCAACGCTGACCGCGCCGGGCCCGTTCTTCGCGGCGACGCACCTGCAAGGCGGTTATATCGGGGTGCGCCGCGCCGGGCGGTTGGTCGCGATGGCGGGCGAGCGGATGAAGGTGCCGGGTTTCAGCGAGGTGAGCGCGGTCTGCACGCATCCTGACTTTCGCGGGCAAGGCTTTGCACGGGCATTGATGGAAGCGGTGATCGCGCCGCTGATCGCGGGGGGAGAGGGGGTGTTTCTCCACAGCTATCCCGACAATCCGGCGGTCGCGCTCTACCGTGCGCTCGGCTTCGAGACGCGGCGGGAGCTGACCTATACGGTGATCGCGCGGGCGTAGATCATCGCACATCGCCGCGTGCGCTTGCCGACTGCCGCCATGGTAACGCGCCGGTAAACCCTGCCATGCCAGAAAGGCGGCGATGCAGAGTCCGCCGATCCTGACGAAAGACTGGACTCCCGGGTGGCGGACCTGGGCGATGGTCGTGGTGGTGGCCTTCACTGCGCTGACGACGGCGATTGCGCTGTACGCGCCCTATCCCTCCCCGTTCGACGAACTGGCGCACGTGTCGGTCGCGCGGGCGCAATATGACCATCCCGCACCGTTTGCCGATGCCAGCCGCTATCGCATGCTCAGCCGTGACGATCCGACGCGGTGGACGGCGGCGGGCAATTACATCAACCACCCGCCGCTTTATTACATGGCGATCGGGCAGATCCTGCGAGTCACGTCCGACGTCCTTTTCCTCAGGCTTGCCAATGTCGCGCTGGCGCTTGTGGCGCTGGTGATCGGCCTTTGGGCGGGGTTGCGGTATTTGCGGGGCGAGGGCGACCGGGCGGTGTTCGCGCTGCTGATCGCCTGTTTTCCCAAGGCACCGCTGATTGGCGGGATCGTCAACAACGACAATCTGGCGAATGTCGCGGCGGCAATAGTTTTTGCCGGCTTGACCGGTGTGGGGGGCAGCGCGTGGCTGCTTGGCCTCGGGCTGGCTTTGGCCGGATGGACCAAGCTGACTGCGCTCGTCTCGCTCGGCGCGGCGGTGATCGTTGCGCGCGGCTGGTCGCTGGTGCGGGGGGGAAGCCCGTGGCGCTTTGCCGATCTCTGGCCGATCGCGCTCGGGGCCGCCATCGGCGCGCTGCCCTATCTGGTCAATTATGCGCGCACCGGCCATCTGCTGTACGTCAATGAGGCGGTATATGGCGCAGCGCTGGCCGACCGGCCGCAGATCGATATCTGGGGCTATGCCGCCTTCTTTCTTGGCATGCTGGCGAACAAATGGCCGGCGGCGGAATATCAGTTGCCCCTCGCCGTGTCCGCTTTGCTGGCGCTGACACCGATCGCTTTGGCCGTGGTGGGGAGCCGGGCGGACCGGCGGGTCGGCGCGATCGGCTGGCCGTTCCTGGCCGCGCTGGGGGTGACGCTGGTGATCCATTTCTGGTTCGGATGGAGCGCGTTCCAGCGGATCGGCGACCAGACGATCGCGCAGTCGCGTTATTATGCCGTGCTGTGGCCGGGCATCGCACTGGCCGCGGCGAGCGGTGTCCGTGTGCTGGCGCGGCGTTCTCCGCCGATCGCAGTGGTCGCGGTGCTGATGATCCTGACCCCGACCGTGCCGGGTGGCGCGGTGGTGGCGCTGCTGCTGCGCTGACTTACCCGTCCCGCGCCAGCGCCTTCAGCCGGTAGAGCGTTTCGAGCGCCTCGCGCGGGGTGAGCGCGTCGACGTCGAGCGCCTCCACCTCGGCGCGGATCGCGTCGGCTTGCTCTTCCTCGACCTCCATCGCGGCGGCGAAGAGCGGCAGATCGTCCAGACCCGCCGCCAGCCCCCCGGTCTTGGCGCGGCCCGCTTCCAGCTTTGCCAGCACCGCCTTGGCGCGCGCGATCGTCGCAGGCGGCAGCCCCGCGAGCCGCGCGACCGCGAGGCCATAGCTGCGATCGGCCGGGCCTTCGGACACTTCGTGCAGCAACACCAGCTCGCCCTTCCATTCGCGCGCGCGGACATGGTGGAGGGTGAGCGCATCACAGCGTTCGGCGAGCCGAGTCAGTTCGTGATAATGCGTGGCGAACAGGCAGCGGCAGCGATTGTCGTCATGGATCGCCTCGACCACCGACCAGGCAATGGCGAGCCCGTCATAGGTCGAGGTGCCGCGCCCGACCTCGTCGAGGATGACGAAGCTGCGCGGCGTGGCCTGCGCCAGAATGGCGGCGGTCTCGACCATTTCGACCATGAAGGTCGAGCGACCGCGCGCTAGATTGTCCGACGCGCCGACTCGGCTGAACAGCCGGTCGACCAGTCCGAGCGTCGCGCTGGCGGCGGGGACGTAGCTGCCCGCTTGCGCCAGCACGGCAATGGCGGCGTTCTGGCGCAGGAAGGTCGATTTACCGCCCATATTGGGGCCGGTGACGAGCCACAGGCGCGAGTCTTCCGACAAGCGACAGTCATTGGCGACGAAGCGTTCGCCGCGTTTGGCCAGCGCATCCTCGACCACCGGGTGCCGCCCGCCGACAATGTCGAAACAGGCATGTTCGACCAGATCGGGGCGGGCCCAGCCGCCTTCCGCCGCGCGCTCGGCATGGCTGGCGGCGACATCGAGCCGTGCCAGCGCATCCGCCGTCGCCGCCACCGCCTCGCGCCGGTCGAGCGCGGCGGCGATCAGATCTTCGAGATGCGCCGCCTCGGCTGCGAGCGCGTGGGCACCGGCTTGCGTCACCTTGGCGGCGACTTCGTGCAGTTCGGGCGCGTTGAAGCGCACCGCGCCCGCCATCGTCTGGCGGTGGATGAAGCCGCTATCGGGCTTCATCAAACCATCGGCCGCGCGCGCAGGCACTTCGATATGATAGCCGAGCACGCCATTGTGGCGGATCTTGAGTTGGGCGACGCCGGTGCGGGCGCGATAGTCGGCCTCCAGCGCGGCGATCGCGCGCCGGCCGCCCGCGCCCGCATCGCGCAGATCGTCGAGCGCGGCGTCATAGCCCGCCGCGATATAACCGCCGTCCGAGGCGTCGATCGGCGGGGAGGGGACGAGGGCCCGGCTGAGCAAGTCGATCAGTGCGCCATGTCCGCGCAGGCGCGGGGCGAGCTCCGCCAGCAGCGCAGGTGGCGCGGCGATCGCGTCGAGCCGCTCGCCCAAGCGCCACGCGCCGTCAAGCCCGTCGCGCAACTGGCCGAGATCGCGCGGGGAGCCACGCCCCGCCGCCAGCCGCCCGAGCGCGCGGCCGATATCGGCCATGCTGCGCAGCGTGCCGCGCAGCGATTCTCGCAAGCCCGAATCCTCGGCCAGCAAAGTGACCAGATCGAGCCGCGCCTCGATCCGCGCGCGTTCCATCAGCGGCGCGCCGAGGTCGGCGGCGAGCAAGCGTGCGCCCGCTGCGGTCACCGTGCGGTCGATCGCGTCGAGCAAGCTGCCCTTGCGCGCGCCGCTCGTCGTCTGGGTCAGTTCCAGGCTTTCGCGGGTGGCGGCATCGATCGCCATATGCTGCGCGCTCTGGCCGAGACGGGGCGGGCGCAGGAACGGCATCGCGCCCTTGGCGGTGTGATCGAGATAGGCGACGAGGCCACCTGCCGCCGCCAGCGCCGCACGATCGAACTGGCCGAAGCCGTCGAGCGTCGCCACCGCGTACAGGTCTTTCAGCCGCGCTTCGCCGCGCGCGCTGTCAAACTCGCCGCGCGGGCGCAGCATCGTCGCCAATTCGGCAAAGGCGCTCGCTTCGGACGCGATCGTCTCGGCCGGGCTGAGCCGGGCGATTTCCGCGGGCAGCCCGGCAGCGTCGCAGGCGATCAGCTCGAAGCGCCCGGTCGAGATGTCGGCGGCGGCGATGGCGACCGCGCCGCCCGCTTCGCCGATGGCGGCGCACCAATTGGCGGCGCGCGCATCGAGCAAGGCTTCCTCGGTCAGCGTGCCCGCCGTCACCACGCGGACGATGGCGCGCGCCACCAAGGTCTTGCCCGCGCGCTTCTTGGCGTCGGCGGGGCTTTCGGTCTGTTCGGCGATGGCGACGCGGTGCCCGGCCTTGATCAGCCGTGCGAGATAGGCGTTGGCGGCGTGGACCGGCACGCCGCACATCGGGATCGGCACGCCGTCTTGCTCGCCGCGCGCGGTCAGCGCGATGTCGAGCACGGCGGCGGCGACCTTGGCGTCTTCGAAGAACATCTCGAAGAAATCGCCCATGCGGTAGAACAGCAGGCAATCGCTCGCCTCTGCCTTAAGCGCGAAATATTGCGCCATCATCGGGGTGAGAGCGGGGGTTGGTGCTGGCGCCATCGCCGTCTGATACCGCCCGCCCCCCCGAAAGGAAACCGCCGCGTCAGTGGCTTTGGTTGAGCGCGGCAAAGACCGCGTCATAGCGCCCCTCACGCTCGGCATCGCGCAGGAATTTGACGCGCTCGACGGCGTTTTCGGGGCCGTGCGGATTGGCGTCCAGCAGTGCCATCGTCTCGGCGATATAGGCGTCGAGCGGCATCGAATTGGGGTTTTCGGCATGACCCGGCATCAGGTCGGTCGCGACGGCAGGCGGCGCGATTTCGATCACGTCGATGCCCGTATCGGCGAGCTGCGCGCGCAACGACTGCGACCAGCTGTGGATCGCCGCCTTGGTTGCGCTGTAGGTCGGTGTCGCCACCAAGGGCACGAACGCAAGGCCCGACGACACGGTGAGGATCGCGGGGTTCGCCTGCTTGCGCAGGTGCGGCAGCAAAGCCGCAGTCAGCCGGATCGGCCCCAGTAAATTGGTCGCGATCATCGCCTCGGCATCGCTCAGATCATAAGGCTGTGCGGTCATGTCTTCGGCGCGCATGATCCCGGCATTGTGGATCACGACGTTGAGCGACGGGTGCTCGCTGGCGACCGTGCCGGCGAAGCGCGCGATGTCGGCTGCGTCGGACACGTCGAGCACGCCAGTGCAGATTCCGGGGACATCGCGCGCGAGCGCTTCGAGCGGCTCGGCGCGACGGCCAGCGACGATGACGTGGTTGCCGCGCGCCTGGAATTGCTCGGCGAGCGCGCGGCCGATGCCCGTGCCGCCGCCGGTGATGAGGATGGTGTTGCCGCTGATGTTCATGGGTATTGCTCCTGTCGTTCGGTTGACAAAGCCCCTAAAAGCTGCGCTTTCCATTGGAAAGTAGGCACGTAAAAGTGCGGTACTTACCAATAGGAAACCAATGGCCGTTTCGCACGAATATCCCGAAAATCTGGACCCGCGCGTCGAGGCCTTGGTCACCGAGGTGATCGGGCGCGTTGCCGACAAGTGGACGATGATCGTGCTCGAAGTGCTGACCGAGCATGGCGAGCTTCGCTTCTCGCGCCTCGCCCAGCTTGCCGAGGGCATCTCCCAGAAGATGTTGACCCAGACGCTGCGCCAGATGGAGCGCGACGGACTGGTGATCCGGACGATCCATCCCGTTATTCCGCCCAAGGTGGAGTATCGCCTGACCGATCTCGGCTTCACGCTTTCCGAGGCGTTTTGCGGCGTGTGGGCGTGGGCGGCGCACAATGTCGATCGCATTGCCGAGGCGCGGCGGTCCTTCGATAGTCGTAACGGCAACTAGGGCCGTTTCCTTCCGCCCAAAGTGTTTCTAAGACGACGCCGATCCAGGAGGCCTCCCCGATGACTGAAGACTCGAACGTCCAATTTTCCGAGCGCGAGGCGCTGCTGTTCCATTCGGAAGGTCGGCCGGGCAAGATCGAGATCGTCGCGTCCAAGCCGATGGCGACTCAGCGCGACCTGGCGCTGGCCTATTCGCCGGGCGTCGCGGTGCCGGTGCTGGCGATCGCCGCCGACCCGAGCCTTGCTTATGATTACACGGCCAAGGGCAATCTCGTCGCGGTCATCTCCAACGGCACCGCGATTCTGGGCCTGGGCAATCTCGGCGCGCTGGCCTCCAAGCCGGTGATGGAAGGCAAGGCCGTCCTGTTCAAGCGCTTCGCCGATGTCGATGCGATCGATATCGAGCTCAAGACCGAGGATGCCGACCGGCTGATCGACGCGATCGAACTGATGGAGCCGAGCTTTGGCGGCATCAATCTGGAGGACATCAAGTCCCCCGAATGCTTCATCATCGAGCAGACGTTGCGCCAGCGCATGAACATCCCGGTGTTCCATGATGACCAGCACGGCACCGCGATCATTTGTGCGGCAGGCTTGATCAACGCGCTGTTCCTGACCGGGCGTGACATCAAGGACACCAAGGTGGTGATGAATGGCGCGGGCGCGGCGGCGATTGCCTGTGCCGAGCTGATCAAGGCGATGGGCTTGCCGAGCGATCAGCTGACGATGGTCGATCTGGGCGGGGTGATCTATCAGGGGCGGGTCGACATCAACCAATGGCAGTCGGCGCATGCCGTCGCCACCGACAAGCGCACGCTGGCCGAAGCGCTCGATGGTGCGGATGTGTTCGTCGGCCTGTCGGCTGCTGGCGCGCTGCCGGCCGAATATCTGCTGAAGATGGCGCCCAAGCCGATCATCTTCGCCATGGCCAATCCCGACCCCGAAATCACGCCGCCCGAAGCCAAGGCGGCTCGGCCCGATGCGATCATCGCCACGGGGCGTTCGGATTATCCGAATCAGGTCAACAATGTGCTTGGCTTCCCGTTCATCTTTCGCGGCGCGCTCGATGTGCGCGCGACGACGATCAACGACGAGATGAAGCTGGCCGCCGCGCGCGCGCTGGCGGCGCTGGCGCGCCAGCAAGTGGCCGAGGAAGTGGCGGTGGCCTATGGCGTGCGCCACACCTTCGGCCCCGATTACATCATCCCCGCACCCTTCGACCCGCGGCTGATGGAGATCGTGCCGGTCGCGGTGGCCAAGGCGGCGATGGATTCGGGCGTGGCGACCAAGCCGATCCTCGATCTTGAGGCGTATCGCCAGACGCTGAAGGCGCGGCTCAACCCGACCACCTCGGTGCTGACGCTCGCATATGAAGGGGCAAAGGCGCATCCCAAGCGCGTGTTGTTCGCAGAAGGCGAAGAAGAAGTCGTGCTGCGCGCGGCGATCGCGTTCAAGGATGGCGGTTATGGCACGCCGGTGCTGGTCGGTCGCGACGACGTGCCCGAGCGGCTGCGCGCGCTCGGCGTCACCGATCCTGACAGCTATGAATTGCACAACAGCCGCAAGTCGCCGCTGGTGCCGCGCATGGTCGATTTCCTGTACGAGCGCCTGCAGCGGCGCGGCTACCTGCGCCGCGATTGCGAGCGGATGATCAACCAGGATCGCAACATCTTCGGCGCGGTGCTGCTGCAACTGGGCGAGGCCGATGCGATGATCACCGGCATCACCCGCACCTATGCCCACACCATGCGCGAAATCCGCCGCGTGATCGACCCCGAAGCGGGGCGCACGCCGTTCGGCATTCATTTGATGGTGGGGCAAAGCCACACCGTGTTCATGGCCGACACGACCGTGAACGAGCGTCCGACCGCCGAGGAACTGGCCGACATGGCCGAGCAGACGGCGTTGGTGGCCAAGCGCATGGGGCATGAACCACGCGTGGCGTTCCTCAGCTATTCGACCTTCGGCAACCCATCGGGTAATTGGATCGACAATATCCGCGGTGCGGTGCAGGTGCTCGACGGGCGCAAGGTCAGCTTCGAATATGAAGGCGAAATGGCGCCGGACGTGGCGCTCAACCCCAAGCAGCTCGCCAACTATCCGTTCGCGCGGCTGTCCGGCCCGGCCAATGTGCTGATCATGCCGGGGCTGCAATCGGCCAATATCTCGGCCAAATTGCTGCGCGAGCTGGGCGGGGACGCGGTGATCGGCCCGATGCTGGTCGGCATGGAAAAATCGGTGCAGATCGCGCCGATGACGTCCACGGCGAGCGAACTGGTGACGCTGGCCGTGCTCGCGGCGGGCGGCATCGCCCGGTAACGCGCCTTCAGCGGCACGGCAGCCGGTTGATTTTGCGATGCGCGACCTCGCGCCGAATGCGTTCGGGCGGGGTCGACGCGAGAATTGGGGAAAACCTTAAAGTAGGATTGAGGATTTCTGCCGCTGGTGTCGTCACACACATAGCGGGGGCTTGGCGTATTCCATTTTGCCCCGTGGGCGGAAGTTAGGAAACGACAATTGGCGTCTTCCCTAAGAGTGCGGCAGGAAGACTCGATCGTCAGCTTTGCCGGTCATGACGCCCCTTGTCGGTGTCGGACAGGAGCAGATGTGTGAGCATTCCGATCTGGGTGGCCGCGATGCTGGTGACGGGCACGCCGGTGGCCGACGGCGATGTGCAGGCAAGCCCACCAGCCGAACTGGTTATGGCGGGCAATCTGCAACCGTTTTCGACGGTCTCGCTGATCGCCCCGGAGACTGCGGATCTTGTCGCATCCGACGTCGCCATGGTGTCGCCTGCTGCCCCGATTCCGCCGGAAGAACCGGAAGAGTCGCAAGACATCGTCGTCATGGCACGTCCACGAAACGCCGCAAATGATCCGATCGCGGCGATCAACACCGAATCCTTCAAGGCCACGCAGGCGGTGGACCGTGCCTTTGTCGGGCCGCTCGCTTTGGCGTATAAGCGCGGCGTTCCGACACCGGTGCGCAGTGGCATCCGCAACTTCATCTACAATCTGCGCGAGCCGATCGTGTTCGTGAACTTCCTGCTGCAGCATAAGGTGGGCAAGGCCGCTGAGACGCTGGGGCGGTTTGTCGTCAATTCCAGCGTCGGCGTCGGCGGCGTTTTCGACATGGCCAAGCGTCGTCCGATCCATTTGCCGCGCCGCCCGAACGGCTTTGCCGACACGCTCGGGTTTTACGGCGTAAAGCCCGGCCCGTTCCTGTTCCTGCCGCTGATCGGCCCCACGACATTGCGCGATTTCGTAGGCGACACGGTCGATCGGCTGGTGTTGCCGCTGGCGGTTGGAAAACCCTTCAACCGGGCTGCCTTCACCATCCCGGTCAGCGTGCTGGGGGTGCTTGACCGGCGCGCCGAAAATGACGAGCTGTTCCACGAGCTCCATACCGGACCGACCGATCCGTATGTCGCCACGCGCACCTTCTATTTGAAGCGGCGCCAGGCCGAGATCGACGATCTGCATGGCAAGCATCGTAGCGTGCCCGCGACCCCGATGCCGACGACAACAGGTGCGACCGCTAAACCTTAAACGGCGGGTGCTGGTGTTAGCGGAGCATCTGCGGATTGCGCTGCGGTGAAATGATGCTCCAGGGTGACGCGAGTCCCCGGCGCGGCATCCGTCACGGTGACGCTGGCGTCCATCTGCTTGGCGAGCGCCTGCACGATATTGGTACCCAACCCGGCCTTGGTCGGGCCAGTCTGCTTTGCCATGCCGATTCCGTCGTCGCTCACCGAGAGCGCCCAATCGGCACCGCTGCGCTGATAATCGACCGCGATCTTGCCGTGCCGTCCATCGGGGAACGCATGCTTGAGCGCGTTGATGACCAACTCCGTCACCACCAGACCAAGGCTGACCGATATATTGGCCTGGACCTGCTCCCGGGCACTGGTGACTTCGATCGAGATCTGGTCATGATCATGGATCATCGATGCCCCGATGCTCTCGCACAATTGGTGCAGATATGGACCGACATCGACCTTGTCGAGCGAGGCGACCGCCAATTGCCGCTGGATCGCCGCGACCGACATCACGCGACTGTGCGCGTCCCGCAAATGCCCGCGCACCTCTTCCGACTGAACCTTGCGGGCGCTCTGCAGCAATACGCTGGCGATGATCTGCAAACTGTTCGCGACGCGGTGCTGCAATTCCTGCAGCAACACGCTCTTGTCATGAACCAGATCGTCATTCATTTTTTCGGCGATGCGAGCATCGGTGACGTCCGATATGGCAAGCAACAGGCGCGGTTCGGCACCCACGCCATAACTGAGTTTATGCGCGTTCAGGACCAGGCACCGTGTGCCAAGGCCGGGGCGCTTCAAGTCGAATTCGTAATTCTTGACCTCAGCGAGCCCCGACGCCGTTGCCTTGAGGAGCGATTGCAGTTGCGGAATGGCCCATTCGCCGTTGCCCAGATCGGCAAAGGTTTTGCCGACGATTGTTTTGGGATCGATGTCGAAGGCTGCGCAGAAGGCGTCGCTGGCGACGATGACAGCGCGATTTTCGTCCAGCAACAGCACGGGCGCGTGGGAGGAGCCAACCACCGCGAGGGCAAGATTGAGGCCGAGTTCGGCATCGGGAGAAACGGGAGACGGCATCGGAACCCTTTCGGTCCCGGGCGTTCCGTGTGGACGCTATTCGGGCGCGGTCACAGCGGGCCGGTGGGTGTAGGTACCATAAGCGTGCCGATTTCCGGCACCAATTCGTCCGCGCGCGCCATCGAGCGTGGGTAACCTCCGCCGTTTGTGACTGCCGTACCAATGGCATAAGGCGACGATCGGCGCTGGATCGTCGCCGATCCCCGCACGTTCAGGCGGCTGCGTTGCGGGATTGCGGCGGCGGATTCGAAAGGAATGCAATGGCGGACGTTCAGCTCAAACTTGACCATAGCAGCGTTATTCTGCGGCCTGACCCATCGCGCACGGTCGTGCGGCCGTTTTCGCTCGACTATCCCACCCAATTTCAGCGGGAAGGGCACAGCCGCACCCAGACGATCGTCGATCGCGTGCTGACGTTGACCGGGGATGCGCTGGCGGCGGAGTTGGCGTTGATCGTGGACTCGCTGGATGAGCGGCACCGCGATGTCGATGCGATGTTGCTGCGGCGTTATGATGAGATCGCTGGCGCTTTGCCGGTGCCGCCAGTGGCATCGGAGGGGCAACGCCGCTTGATCGGGGCGTATTTCAGCGAAGAATTTTCGTATGAGGCCGCCGCCTTGTTCAACCCGAGCGCGGTTATCGCGCCCGACCAAACGGACGTCGAGGCGGGCGCGGTGCGCTTTGTCCTGTCGTTGCGCGGCATTGGCGAAGGGCATGTTTCCTCTGTCGCATTTCGCACCGGGACTTGGCTGCCCGGCGGCGCGCTCAAGATCGATCCGCCAAGCCTGGTCGCGGTACCGCCGATCATCGATGGCACCGATGTCGACGCTGGGGCGGTGACGATGCTGCGTTGCGGGGGTAGTCGCGATATTTCCGAGACGGTGCTGTTTCCGGTACTGCCGAGCCAACGCCAGGGCATTGAGGATTTACGCCTCGTCCACTTCACCGAGGAAGATGGCAGCACGACCTATTACGGCACCTACACGGCCTTTAGTGGCGCGGCGGCGCGCCCGGAATTGCTGTCGAGCGATGACTTTCGCAGCTTCACGATGCGGGCGCTGACGGGGGACGCTGCGGGGGCAAAGGGTATGGCGCTGTTCCCGCGGCGCGTCGGTGGGCGGTTCATGATGCTTGGGCGGCAGGATAGCGAAAGCATCTGGCTGCATGCTTCCGACGACATTCTGCATTGGGCGGGCGGTGGTAAGATCGTCTCGCCGCGTTACCCGTGGGAGTTCGTGCAGATGGGCAATTGCGGCTCGCCGATTGAGATTGACGAGGGCTGGCTGGTGTTCACCCACGGCGTCGGGATGGTGCGCAATTACTGTGTCGGCGCGTGCCTGCTCGACAAGGCCGACCCATCACGCTTGCTTGCGCGCACGCCTGAGCCGATCCTCACGCCAAGCCCGCTCGAGCGCGACGGTTATGTGCCCAATGTGGTCTATAGCTGTGGCGTGTTGGCAAAGGGTCGCGACCTGTTGATCCCATATGGCGTGGCCGACAATTTCACCGCGTTCGCCACGACCACGGTCGATCAGTTGCTCGCGGTGATGGCCTAGTCAGCCTTCATAAAGCTGCGCCCGCTATTATATTCCGGTGGTGAACACGCTTCCGGATCTTGGGCCGCACGGCTCGCTCTATCTGCTGGTCGTCGCTGTCGTGGCGGTGATGGTGCTTGCGCGGCGTATTCCGGTGATCGGGCGGTTCCTCGCTTTTGCGATGACCGCCGGATGCCTGGTGCTGGTCGCTTTGCTGCTGATGGAGCGCGCGCCGCTTGACCCGACCTTCGCCCGCGTGGCGCAGCGCTTCGCGTTGGACGGGCAGCGCGTGGTCGGCAAGGAGATGCGCGTGCCGATGGCGGCGGACGGGCATTTCTGGGTGCGCGTGAAGCTGGGCGGGATCGAACGGCGGATGTTGGTCGACAGCGGGGCCACCGTGACCGCGATTTCGGCTGACACTGCTGCTGCAGCGGGGATCGAACCGAGCGATTCGTTGATGCCGGTGATGATGCAGACCGCCAATGGCACGGTGGCGGCGCAAATCGCGACGGTGCCGGAACTGCGCATCGGCAATGTCGTTGCGCGCGATTTGCCGGTGGTGGTGTCGCCCGCCTTTGGCGACATGAACGTGGTGGGGATGAACTTCCTGTCGCGCCTCAAATCCTGGCGGGTGGAGGACGGCGTCATGATTTTGCAGCCGCATCACCCAACCAAGTCCCTGTCGCTTGGCGAGAGGGAAGCCGCCCGCCCGGCCTAGTCGGGTGGGGAGGGTGGGGACGACGCTGGCGTCACCCCCACACCCCCAAGCGCGCGGGGTTAGGCGTCGATGCTTGTGCCTAGTGCTGCATGGACCAGCCCGCCATCGACGGTGATGGTATCGCCCACTACATAATCGCCCGCGCGACTGGCGAGGTAGATCGCGGCACCCGCCATATCTTCATCGACGCCGATGCGTTTGGCGGGGATGCTCTGCGCGATCGCCGAACCATGGTCGCGCGCGGCCTTGTTCATCTCGCTGGCAAAGGCCCCCGGCGCGATCGAGGTGACGTTGATATGATCGGTGATGAGCCGCGCCGCCATCCGCTTGGTGAGGTAGATCAGCGCCGCTTTGGAGGCCTGATAGCTGTACGTCTCCCATGGGTTCAGCCGCTGGCCGTCGATCGAGGTGATGTTGATGACCTTGGCCGGATGCCCGGCGCTGGCGGCGGCTTTCAGCGGGGCGTGCAGCGCCTGGGTCAGGAAGAAGGGCGATTTGACGTTGAGGTCCATCACCTTGTCCCAGCCTTTTTCCGGGAACACCTCGAACGGCTCGCCCCAGGCCGCCCCTGCATTGTTGACCAGAATGTCGAGCCGGTCGCTATGCTCCGCCAGCTGTGCCGCGAGCGCCTTGCACCCGGCCACCGTCGATACGTCCTGCGGCAGCGCGATGCACTTCTCGCCCAGTTCTGCAGCGGTTTCGAAACAGGCATCGGCCTTGCGCGACGAGATATAGACGGTCGCGCCCTGCGCGATGAAGCCGGTCGCGATCATCTTGCCGATGCCGCGCGAGCCGCCGGTGACAAGGGCGATGCTGCCGTCGAGGCGGAATAGTGTGCTGGTGTCCATGTTTCTCTCCTGATGGCTCCCCTCCCGCTGCGCGGGAGGGGCTGGGGGAGGGGAGTGCGTCCCACAAGCGTGGCGCTCGCGACACTGCCCTCCCCTAACCCCTCCCGCGCAGCGGGAGGGGAATGTGCTTGCTGTTTTATCCCCCGCGCTTGATCGTCTCGCGCGCGATGATGAGTTGCTGGATCTGGCTGGTGCCTTCGTAAATGCGGAACAGCCGCACGTCGCGGTACAGCCGCTCGATCCCGTAATCGGCGATATAGCCCGCCCCGCCGAAGATCTGCACCGCGCGGTCCGCCACACGTCCGACCATTTCGCTCGCATAATATTTGGCCGCCGCCGATTCCAAGACGACGTCCTTGCCCGCATCCTTGGCCGCCGCCGTCTCCAGCACCAGCGCGCGCGCGGCGAGCGCTTCGGTCTTGCTGTCGGCGACCATGCCCTGGATCAGTTGATGCTCGGCAATCGGCTTGCCGAACTGCTTGCGCTCGGTCGCATAGGCCACGCAATCCGCGATCAGCCGTTCCGCCACGCCGACGCACACCGCCGAAATGTGGAGCCGCCCGCGATCGAGCACGCGCATCGCGATCTTGAAGCCTTCGCCCTCGGCACCGAGCCGGTTCTCCACCGGCACAACGACGTCGTCGAAATGGACGTCGGCGACCTTTGCGCCCTTTTGCCCCATCTTCTTTTCAGGCTCGCCGACGCTCACGCCCGCCAGCGTCCGCGGCACCAGAAAGGCCGAGACGCCGCGTGCGCCGGGATCGTCGCCAGTCCGCGCCATCACCGTGAACAGGTCGGCCTTGTCGGCATTGGTGATGTAGCGTTTGGTGCCGCTCAGCCGATAGGATTGGCCGTCAAAGGTCGCGCGCGTCTTCACCGCGCCCGAATCCGAGCCGACATCGGGCTCGGTCAGCGCAAAGCTGGTGATGATCTCACCGCTCGCGATCTGCGGCAGCCACGCCGCTTTCTGCGCTGCATTGCCCGCCATCACCAACCCTTGCGAGCCGATCCCGACATTGGTGCCGAAGGTTGAACGGAAGGCAGGGGTGGTGCGGCCAAGCTCGATCGCGACCTTGGTTTCCTCGAGCATGGTCAAGCCAAGACCGCCATACTCCTCGGCGATCGACAGGCCGAACAGCCCCATGTCGCGCATTTCGCTGACGATGTCGGCGGGGATCGCGTCGGCCTCCTCGACCGCGCCCTCCAGCGGCCGGAGCCGCTCCGCGACGAAGCGGCGCACGGTTTCGATCAGCGCGTCGAAAGTTTCGGGGTCGAGTGCCATGATCTCTCTTCTCTGCGCCATCCTTGCGAAACGCGGCTGTGCGGCAGTGGTAGGGAAATGCGGCGGCGGTCGCAAGGCTGCGCCAAACCCAAAATTCCAAAAATACCGTGATGGCCCGGATTGACCGGCCCATAGCCCGTACTAAGGTGACAAAAAATACAGGAGAGCAAGATGCGTTTTGCGGGCAAGCGCGCCGTCGTCACCGGCGGTGCCTCAGGAATAGGGCGCGCCACCGCGCTCCGGCTGGTGCGCGAAGGGGCCGAGGTGTGGATCGGCGATGTCGATGTCACAGGCGGGCAGGAGCTTGCCGAAACCTCCAACGGGCGCATCCATTTTCTGCGTACCGACGTGACCGACGTTGGCGATATCGCCGCCCTGCTGCAGGCGGCGGACGATGCCGGGGGCATCGACGTGCTGTTCAACAATGCCGGTGCGGGCGGCGCGCGCGAGACGATCGACGCGATTTCGCCCGAGGATTGGGACCGCACGCAAAGCCTGTTGCTGCGCTCGGTCGCGATGGGCATCCGCTATGCCGCCCCGCTGATGATCGCGCGCGGCAAGGGTGGGGCGATCGTCAACACGTCTTCGATCGCGGCACTCCAGACCGGTGCCGCCCCGACCGCTTATTCGGTGGCGAAAGCCGGTGTGTTGCATTTGACGACGCTTGCCGCCGCCGACCTGTCGCAGCATAATATCCGCGTCAACGCGGTGTGTCCGGGCTTTATCACCACCAACATCTTCGCCTCGGCACTCGGCATTTCGGGCGAAAAACGCGTGATGGCCAATGGCATGATCGAACAGATCGCGGCGCACGCGCAGCCGTTGCAGCGTGCCGGCACTGCGGACGATGTTGCCGCTGCCGTCGCTTATCTGGCGAGCGATGATGCGGCCTTTGTCACCGGCACACGCATCGTCGTCGATGGTGGCATGACGATCGGCCCGCGCCACAGTTGGGACCCGAAGACGCCGTCGCTCTTTTCCAGCCTTGAGGCGTTTGCCGCGTGACCACGCCGCTCGCGATCCCGGCGGCGCGACGACTCGGCGCGCGCAGCCGCTGGTCGTTCGGTCTCGGCTCGATCGCTTATGGGGTGAAGGATAGCGGTTTCGCGACCTTCCTGCTGCTGTTCTATAATCAGGTGATCGGCCTGCCTGCCGGGCTGGTGGGCGTGGCGATTATGGCGGCGTTGGTGGTCGAGGCGTTTGTCGATCCGCTGGTCGGCTATCTGTCGGATCATACGCGCGGGCGCTGGGGGCGACGACACCCGTGGATGTACGCCTCGGCGCTGCCGGTGGCGATCGGATGGCTGCTCTTGTGGAACCCGCCGCATTGGTCGCACGCGGCGCTCGGTTTCTATGTGTTTGGCAGTGCGCTGTTGGTGCGGATCGCTTTGTCGGCGTTCGAGATTCCGTCCTCGGCACTCGGGCCCGAACTCAGTTCGGACTATGACGAGCGCACCCGGATGTTCTCCTATCGCTATCTGTTCGGCTGGGGTGGCGGGTTGGCGATGCTGGCGCTGGCCTATGGCGTGTTCCTGGTGCCCGACGCGACGCATCCGGTGGGGATTCTCAACCGCGATGGCTATGCCGCGATGGCGACGCTGGCGGCGGTGGTGATGGCGGTATCGATCGTGCTGTCGTCGATCGGCTTGCACCACGAAATCCCGCTGCTGCCGCAAATCCCGAAATCGCAGGAAACGCTGGCCGAGCATTTTGCCGATTTTCTTCGGACCGTCCGCAATCGCGGTTTTCTGATCCTGATGGTCGCGGGGGTGTTCGCTTATACCGCGCAGGGCGTCTCGTTTGCGCTGTCGACCTATATGTATCAGTTCGTCTGGCAATTTGCGGGCCGCGATTTCAATTGGCTGTCGCTCGCGCTGATGATCGGCGCGCTGGGTGCGTTCTTCCTGGCCCCCGCGCTGACCAAGGGCGGCGACAAGCCGCGCATCGGCATGATCGCCTCGTTCGGCAGCGCGGTGCTGCTGGTCTCGCCTTATGTGCTGCGGCTGGCGGGCTGGTTTCCGGAGCCGGGCTCGCCGCTGCTATTGCCGGTGTTGCTGACGATCTTTGCGGCCAACACCGCGTGCGGTGTGTCGGCCTTCATCCTGGGGGCGGCAATGCTGTCCGACGTGGTGGAGGAATCCGAAGTGCGCACGGGCAAACGATCCGAAGGCGTGTTCTTTGCCGGCGGGTTTTTTGTGCAGAAACTGGTCGGCGGGCTTGGCATCTTCATGGCCGGCGCGATTCTGGCGTTTGCGCAGTTTCCGCAGGGCGCGCGCCCCGGGATGGTGCCGTCCGGGACGCTCGACCGGCTGACAATCGTGTTTATCGTGCTGGAACTGGCCTTTTACGGCATGGCCGGGCTCTGCTACGCGCGTTTTCCGTTCGGGCGCGCGGATCACGATGCGCGGCTGGTTTCGGCGGCGCGGGGTTAACCTGCGACCGGACGGACGAAGCTGCTCAACACCCAGCCCGATTTGCACGGCCCGGCATAGGCACTCGCATTGGCCAGCGTGGCCGCCACTCCGCAATCAAGCTGCGGCGAATCGACTGGCGGGACCACGACTCCCTGCCAGCGTTGGTCAAGCGAGCGCTGACACAGGAAGAGTTTCGCACCCTCGCCAAGCCGGGCGACTTCCTGCGCCTCGGTAAAGGGTGCGGCGCGGAGCGGCAGATAGGCCTCGCCACCGGGCGACAGGTTCATCACCACGCCGGAACTGGCGCAGGCCGGATAGGCCGGGCCGCCTTCGCCGACGCGCACGGCCTGTACGCCAGGGGTGAGAGTCGTGGTGTTGCTTTGATAAAGCGACGGATCGTTGCTGAACGCGCCTTCCCGCGAGCAGGCGGTCAAGAGCAGGGCGATCGCCAGGATGCTGCGGTTCATGACTGATTCTTAGCCGAGTGCGCGCGGGTTGGCGAGCGGGCATCATCCGAAAGCACTGTTTCGGCAGCGGCGAAAAGCCACCCATCGTGCGACAAACTCACTTCGTCGGAAATGGTTCCGTTCGCCGCGCGGTGGGGTTTTCAACCCTGCTATGAACTGCTTTGAGACACTTAACGAATTCATCGCGACCTGAGGGGGTCACATGACAATCCGGACTTTGACAGCGCGTTTTGCGCTGGTGGTATCTTGCGCCCTGATGTCGGCGACCCCAGCGATGGCCCAGTTCTGGCAGTGCGCGCCATATGCCCGGATGATTTCTGGCATCGAGATCCGTGGCAACGCCAACACCTGGTGGGGCCAGGCTGCTGGTCGCTATGCGCGCGGCCATGCCCCCAAGGTCGGTGCCGTGCTCGCTTTTGCCTCGACCAGCCACATGCGCCTCGGCCATGTTGCGATGGTCAGCGAAGTGGTGAGCGATCGCGAAGTCCTGTTGACCCATGCCAATTGGTCGCGCCGCGGCGGTGTCGAGCGTGACGTTCGCGCGATCGACATTTCGGAAAAGGGCGACTGGACGCGCGTCAAGGTCTGGTACGGTCCGCAGGGTGGCCTCGGCACCTCGGCCTATCCGACCAAGGGCTTCATCTACGCCGAACATGCGCCGCTGAACGACCAGGGCGACGACGCGATCGACAGCACCGCCAAGGCCCCGATCATCCTGGCCTCGCTCAGCCAGGGGTCGGCGCGCTTCTAAGCCGCCAACCCGCCGCGCTGCGGCCCGGCGTTACGCTTTGCCGGGGGTAAAACTGAGCGCCACGCCGTTCATGCAATAGCGCTTGCCCGTCGGTTGCGGGCCATCATCGAACACATGGCCAAGATGGCCGCCGCAGCGGCGGCAGTGCACTTCGGTCCGCGTAAAGCCGAGCGAACCGTCGGCGCGGGTGCGCACGGCATTGGGCAGCGGTGCCCAGAAGCTCGGCCAGCCCGTGCCGCTGTCGAACTTGGTTTTCGAGGAAAAAGCGGGGAGGGCACATCCCGCGCAGGAGAACACCCCCGCCCGATGTTCGCTGTTGAGCGGGCTGGTAAAGGGCGTCTCGGTGCTTTCGTGGCGCAGCACGACATAAGCGGCGGGCGACAGTTTCTTCCGCCACGCGGCATCGCTCAGCACCACTTCAAACTGCTCGGGCGCGCTCGCCGTGGCCCCCTTGCAACCGAATAGAGCAATCGCGGCAGCACCGGTGCCGGCGAGGCTGAGGAAGTGGCGGCGGTGGGGCATCAGGGCGGGCATCGATAGGGTCCTCTTTTCGGGCGTCATGTGGCTATACGCGCGCGGCGACACAATAGTTACGCGGCTTTCGGCCAGGCGGATGCACTGCGCCCGGAACCGCCTGCGATTTCGCGCGCTTTTGGCATATGACGATGCAGCAACTCGATCCGCCGCTTCCGGTCCATGTTCTCGACAAGGGCCCAGGCTATGCCTTCGCCGTCATCGATTATGGCCAGGAGCATAACCTCATCTGGGTCACCGCGATCAACGAGACCGGTGAAATCTGGTGCGCGCCCAATCCACGCGTGCGGATGCAGGCCAACTGGACAATGGGCCGCAAGAAACCGGCGGCAATCGCGCGAGAAAATGGCGATTGCTCGGGCGCGGCCGAGCCGGTGGTGGCGGAAGCGATCGCCAAGCCGAACTGAGCAATGATGGTTTGACTCGGCAGATGCCGACCTGCATCCTCCGGTCCGCATGCGGGGGCATGCGGGGGGAAACCGATGCCGTTCCGCTACGCGCCGTATTGGCTCGCCGCGCTGCTCGCGCTGACCGTGCTCGGCTTTTGGCCGGGCTATTTTTCGGTGTTGGTGACGGCACCCTGGGGCTTTCACCTTCACGGCATCAGCGCGACCTTGTGGCTGATCCTGCTCGGGGTGCAAAGCTGGTCGGCGCACGCGCGGCAGATGGCGCTGCATCGCAGCGGCGGGATGGCGAGCCTTGCGCTCTTCCCGATTTTTTTCGCCGGCAGCGCGGCGGTGATCTGGAGCATGGCCGCCGCAACCGCCGCAGGCGACCCCTTCTACCAGATTTATGGCGCTCGGCTCGCGATGATGGATCTCATTTCGGCGTTGCTGCTGGGCTATCTCTATTACCATGCGCTGGCCGAACGCCGCCGCGTGCAGTTGCACGCGCGGTATCTGCTCGCGACGCCCTTGCCGCTGATCATGCCGATTGTCGGTCGGGTATTCGCTGGGTTCGTGCCGGGGTTGGTCATTCACGGCCCGCAGGATTTTGCGCTGTTCGCCTGGTCGGTGCGCTTGTCGAGCGTGGTCGCGCTTGGCCTGACCGCATGGCTTTATCTCAGCGCGCCGCGCCACGGCAAACCCTTTGCAGTGACGGGCGCGGTGCTGCTGGTACAGACGATAGTGTTCGACACGCTCGGCGCGACTCACGGATGGGACGCGGCCTATCGCGCGCTCGCGCTGTTGCCGGTGGCACCGTTACTGCTCACCGGCCTGGTCGCGGGCGCTGCGGTCGCCTGGTTCGGCTGGGCTGCGGGGCAACGTCCGCGCGTCCGCGCGGTCAGTACCGGCTGATCTCGACCGGCAACTTGCGATAGCCATGGACGAAACAGGCGGCAACGCGCTCGGGCTCGCCGAGCACGTTTACGCGCATCCGCCGCTTGGCCATCTCCTCCAGCAACACCGAAACCTGTAATTCGGCGAGGCGTGCGCCCACGCAGCGATGGATGCCGTGGCCAAATGCCAAGTGGCGGCGCGCATTCGCGCGATCGACGATGATCTGGTCGGCGTTTTCGAACACGCTTTCGTCGCGATTGGCCGACAGATACCATAAGGCCAATTTGTCCCCGGCCTTGATGTGTTGTCCCTCCAATTCGGTGTCGGCGGTGGCGGTGCGGCGCATATGCGCGAGCGGGGTCTGCCAGCGGATCACTTCCTGCACGGTATTGTGGATCAGCGATGGGTTGGCCTCAAGTTTCGCGCGCTGGTCGGGAAACAGGTCGAGGCCGTAGGCGACCGCGCTCATCGTGTTGCGGGTGGTGTCGTTGCCGCCGACGATCAGCAGGATCAAATTTCCGAGAAACTCCATCTGGTCCATCTCGGCCATCGCATCGGAATGGATCATCATCGAGATGAGATCGGGGGTCGGATCCTTGCCGACCTTGGCGTTCCACAGATTCTGAAAATAGGCACCACACTCGTACATGTGCTTCAGCCGTTCGAGCCGCAGTTCGTCATTCTTGGCGAGTTCGATGTCACCCGCCCAATCCGACCAGAAGGTCAGCTTGCGGCGTTCTTCCCACGGGAAATCGAACAGGATCGCCAGCATTTGCGTGGTCAGTTCGACCGAGACTTTATCCACCCAATCGAACGGCGTATTCCAATCGAGCGAGTCGAGAATTTCGGAGGTGCGCGTGCGGATATTGTCGCTCATCCGCACCATTTCGGAAGGCGTGAAGGCGGGCGCTACCGTTCGGCGCTGGCCGGTGTGTTTGGGCCGGTCCATCGCGATGAACATCGGCATCCGCACGTCGCCGGGATTGTTTTCGATAAAGTCGGCCAGCGTGATGCCACCGGCTTGCGACGAATAGAGATCGGGCAGCGATTCCACCGTGATAATCGGCTTATAGGTGGAGACCGACCAATAGGGTCCGAAGTCCGAATGTTCGACGCGGTGGACGGGTGCGGTCGCGCGCAATTCCCGGAACGGCGCTTGCCACACATCGTCGCGATACAGTTCGGGACGGCTGACATCGAGCGGATCCACCGCGCGCACGGGTGCTACGGGTGCCAGAGTCGCCATCATCACTCTCCTGTCTTTTATGGAGAGAGAAGACCCTTAACTGACACTGATGTCAACAGCGTTTCGCCGTCGGAACAGCGGTCGCCCGCTACCCGATTTGAGCACGCCGCGCCGGAATACCCGTGCGCCGATCGTGATCGCGATCGCCACCCACAAAGCCTGCCAGCCGAGCGCGGCGACGTGCGGCCACAGGTCGGGCTTGTCGGCTGCGCGGGCCGCCATTGCATAGGGCGAACTCAGCGGAAACAGCTCGATAAAGCGCGTCGTGGCCGCCTCGGGTGCGCCGATTGCCTTCAACGCCAGCCCGAACATCGCGACCTGGATGATGGTGATCGGCAGCGACAGCATCTGCAATTCGCGCGGGGTCGAGGCTTGCGCGCCCGCGCCGAGGAAGACCGCGCCGAGCAGCAGATAGGCCATCGCGAAATAGGCGAAGAACAGCAGGAAGAACATCGGCACGCCCACCGCCGGGCCGATCTGGCCGATCGCGCTGGCATATTGTGCAGGCAGGATGCCGCTGATCTGGCTGACCAAAGTCGCCCAGAAGGCGACAAACAGCAGCGCCGATCCGAACATGCCGAGCAGCTTCCCGAAGAACACCGCCTCCAGCGGCACAGCGGCGGCGAGGACTTCGATCACCTTGTTGCTGCGTTCCTCCATCATCGTGCCGACCGCCTGGCCCGCGAGCAGCAGCGTCAGGAAGAAAATGCCGATCACGGCGATGAAGGCGGCCTGTTTATGGCCACCCTCGGTCGGCGCGATGCGCGCGATCGAGGTGAGGGTCGCGGTGCTGAGCGGGGCGGTCTGCGTAGGGTTGGTCCGCAGCGTCGCCTCGGCCAGCGCCGCCAGATAACGGGCATCGCCGCGACCCTGGCCATCGTAGAGGATCGTCGGATGGGTGAGATCGCCGAACAAGGCGGCGGAGACATCCGCGCCCTTGCGCATGGTGAAAGTGGCGCGCGCCTGTGCCTGCGGGTCGGCGCTCGGATTTTCCAACGTCAGTGTGGCGGGACGATCTCCGCGCGGAAACATCGCACGCAGCCGCGCGTCGGCGGCGCGCATCGCCGCCTGCTGCGCCGGGGCCACGATCGCGACGATGCGGGTTTTGTCGGTCGATCCGCTGGCCACGCTTGACGCGCCCATCCCGCCGACCAGCCCGAAGCCGATCGTGAACAAGGGCGAGAGCAGGAACAGCAGGAAGGTGGGGGTGAACACCGTCGCCACGAAATCACGCCGGGCGATGGTGAAGGTCTGGCGGACGATGCGGGGCAGCTTGCTCATTGGCCTTGCTCCAGGGCGGCCTTACCGACGATGCGGACGAACGCATCGTGCAGGCCGGGGCGTTCGATCGAGAGCCCGGCAATGCCGTGGCCCGCGCCGATCAGCCGACTGAGCGCTTGCTCGACCCCGCCATCGGGCACTTCGAAATGCCAGCCTCGTTCGTCATGCGTGGCGTCTTGCGGCAGATGCGTGGCGATGGCGGCATCGTCGCGTTCGGGCACATAATGCGCGCGCATCGGCAGCAGGCCGCGCGCCTCGGCGACGGTGCCCTCAAAGCGGCGCTTGCCGCCCGCGATGATCGCGAGCCGGTCGCACAGCCGCTCGGCATGGGCCATGACATGCGTCGAAAACAGCACCGTCGCCCCGCGATCGCGCTCGGCGAGGATCAGCGCCTCCAGCCGTTCCTGGTTGACCGGGTCGAGCCCAGAAAAGGGTTCGTCGAGCACCAGCAGATCGGGCTGATGCACCACCGCGCCCAGCAACTGCACGAGCTGCGCCATGCCCTTGGACAATTTGCGGATCTTGGTATCGACCGCATGGCCGAGCCCGGCCGCTTCGAGCAGTGCCACCGCGCGCTTGCGCCCGGTCTTGAGGTCAAGCCCGCGCAACGCGCCCATGAAGGCGATCGCATCCTTGGCGCGCATCGCGGGATACAGGCCGCGTTCCTCTGGCAAATAGCCGACGCGGTCGCTCGCCTCGCGCGGGCGTTCATGGCCGAGCAGCGTGCGCGTTCCGCCATCGGGCTCGATAATGCCGAGCAGCATCCGCAGCGTTGTGGTCTTGCCTGCGCCATTGGGGCCGAGCACGCCGTAGATCGTGCCCGTTGGCACTGCGATATCGACCCCGTCGACGACGCGCCGGTCGCCGAAGCGCTTGATCAGGCCCGATGCGCGGACCGCGAATTCCTGCCCCAACGCCAATTCCCTGTTTCAGCCCAATTCCCTGTTGGGCAATCCCCGTGGTAGCGGGTGGTGGTGCAGTTCGACAAGTCACTCCATGCCCGCCTGGTGGCGAAGGCATCCGAATATGGGTTCGCGGCGTGCGGGGTCGCGTCCGCCGATGCCGCGCCCGAGACGGCGGCACGGCTGCGGCAGTGGCTGGCCGAGGGGCGGCATGGCGAGATGATCTGGATGGAGACGCGCGCACACCACCGCGAATCGCCCGCCGGTTTGTGGCCCGAGGTGCGCAGCGTCATCGCACTGGGGATGAGCTATGCCCCCTCGCGCGATCCGCTGGCGCTGGCTGGAGAAGGCGGCGTCGGCCGAATTTCGACCTATGCGCAGGGCGGCGATTATCATGATGTGGTCAAGCGTGCGTTGAAGGCGTTGGCGCGGTGGCTGGTGGGGGAGGTGCCGGGGATCGACGTCAAGGTGTTCGTCGATACCGCGCCGGTGATGGAAAAGCCGCTGGCTGCGGCGGCAGGGCTTGGCTGGCAAGGCAAGCACACCAATTTGGTGAGCCGCACCGAGGGGAGCTGGCTGTTCCTGGGGGCGATTTACACGACGCTGGAATTGGCGGCATTCGGGGGAGAGGAGGCGCACGAGCGCGACCGCTGCGGCTCGTGTGACGCATGCCAGCGTGCGTGCCCGACCGACGCCTTTCCCGCGCCCTATCGGCTCGATGCGCGGCGCTGCATTTCCTACCTCACGATCGAACATGCCGGGCCGATCCCGCACGAATTTCGCGAGAGCATCGGCAACCGCATCTATGGTTGCGACGATTGTCTGGCGGTGTGCCCGTGGAACAAGTTCGCGGAGGCCGCGCACGCCAACCGCGCCTTCCGCCCGCGTGCCGAACTGGCGGCACCGGCGCTGGCGGATCTGCTTGCGCTCGATGATGCAGCGTTCCGTCAGGTGTTTTCCGGCTCGCCGATCAAGCGCATCGGCCGCGACCGGATGATGCGCAACTGCCTGATCGCGGCGGGCAATAGCGGTGACACAGCGCTACGCGCGCCGGTGGCGCGGCTGCTTGATGATCCCAATGCCGTGGTGGCGGAAGCTGCGGGCTGGGCGCTGGCGCGGCTGGCCTAGGCGGGCGCTATTTCCGTCGCCCTGCCTGCAACGCCCCGACACAGCTCGCGCGGTCAATCGGCGATCCGTCGGTCTGGCGCGCATCGAGATAGGTGACGACCGGCTCGGCAGTGCCCTTTGGGTAGAGATAGGTATCGAGCACGCAGGTGGCGTTGCCGAATTGCAGCTTGCGCGCGGTGCCTTCGCGGATATCGGCGACGGGGGCCCCGAACATCCGCGTCAGATTGGCGGCGTTGGTGCCCAGCACATGGTCAAGCCCTGCCGTTCCGGTCGGGATCGGGATGAGCGGTGGGCGCACCGTGCTGGGCGCTGGTGTCCCAGTGGTCGCGCAGCCTGTGACGAGCAGGCCCGCCGTCAAAGCGCCAAGAAGTCTCATGTGTTTCGCCCCGCATGGAACAGATGGGTGGCCATCGCCGCGCCGAGGATCGGCGCGAACAGGTTGAGCACCGGAACCATGAACAGGGCGGTGCCCGCAACCCCCAGCGCGAAACGATCGACCGCGCCGGTCTTGCGCCAGTCTCGCATCATCGCATCGGGAATGTGGCGTGCCGCCACCATGGTGCCGAGATCCTGACCAAGCAGCCACCCATTGACCAGGAAGAACAACAGCCAGGTGCCCACTCCGGTGGCGAGCAATGCGAGATAGATTGGGGCCAGCGCGATGTTGATCAGGATCGCCCGCAGCGCCGACCGCACGCCAAGCGCGATACCGCGCGTCAGCGGCACACTGCGCGCGGTGGCAAGGGCGTTGGGATAGTGTTTGGCCTCCACCGCGATCACGATGTCATCGGCAAACACGCCCATCACGCCAATTGCGATCACACGGAACAGCAGCCAGCCAAGCCCGAACGCGGCGAGCAATGCCATTGCGCCGAGCAGCCCCCCCATCTGCGTCCCCCATCCGAGCCATGCGGCCAGCCGGGTTGCGCCATACCACAGCCCGCCCCCCGCCGCCGTGAGCAGCGCCAGGGTCACCGCGAGTGATTTCAGGAAGACGGCGGCAAAGGCGCGGTCGCCAATCTGGCCAATCGCGAGAAGGAAAGCGCGGAGCATGGCCGCAGTCTTAGCGGTCGATCGTGAAATGAGAAACCAGCGTGCCGCCTAATCGCCGCGCGAAGCTAATTGTAGCGTGGCGATCGCGCGGGCGCGCGCAGCCCTTCGCTGGTATGGGCCGAAATCAGGCAAAGCTCGGCATACAGCCGGTCCCACAGGGACGCCGGGATATCGAGGGCGACGAGGCCGCCGTCCTGTGTCAGGGCCAGATTGACGACGGGATCGACCACCAGCCGGAATTGCGTCGCAAACGGGCCGCCGACGATTTCGTCGGGAAGCCCGCCCGACAGGGACAGGCGTGCGGCCATCAAGAAGGCGCGCAACACTTCGGCACCATAGCGATCGAGCAGCGCACGCGTGCCGTTGCTCAGGTCGCCCCGTTCCAGAATGACCAGGCTGCCGGAATGGCGATCTTCGGCCGTGACACGTAGCCTGCTGCCCAGCCCATCGGCTATCTCTCTAATGCGCAGCGACAATGCTCAAACTCCTGTTATCCTTGTTCCATTATAGCGGGGATCGCGCCCGCATTCGGCCCCTGCGACCGATGAAACACAGGTTAAAAAAGAAAAGGGGCCGACGTGGTTTCCCGCGTCGACCCCAGTGCAGCGACCAGATACGCGGCCGCTGATCTCTCTTAACGGAACAGCGACGTGATCGCCTGCGGTGCCTGGTTGGCGATCGAAAGCGCCTGAACACCGAGCTGCTGCTTGACCTGCAGTGCCTGCAGGTTTGCAGACTCCTTGGCCAGATCCGCATCAACGAGATTGCCGATGCCGGTCGTGATCGTGTCCGACAGCTTGCTGACGAAGGTCATCTGGCTGTCGATCTTGCGCGAAGCCGAACCCAGCGTGCTGAGGCTTGCGTTGATCGTGTCGGACACGGTGTTGAGCGTCGTTACCATGGTCTTCGCGCCCGCAGCGGTCGTGAAGGTGGAACCAATCGCCGTCGTGACGCCTGTTTCGAAGTCCTGGTTGGCGACGTCGAGGGTGGCTGCGGTCGTATCAGTCGACTGCAGTGCCTTGACGGTGCCGGCCGAAACGCTCGACAGGAGGTTCGTACCGTTGAACGACGAGGACGAGATAACCGTGGCAATCTGATCCTTCAACGCGGTGAAATCCTTCGCGTTGGCGGACAGGCTGGCGGCATCAAGGCCGGTGTCGCTGGCGGTCGTTGCCTTTGCCTTCATCTGGTTGACCAGATCCGAGATCTGCTCGGCACCGGCAGTTGCCACGTCAACAACGCTCTTGGCGCGGCTGAGCGAGGAGCTGACCGACTTCAGGCTACCCACGTCACCACGAAGGCCCTGGGCGATCGTGTACGAAGCCGAATCGTCCTTGGTCGAAGAAACCGACAGGCCGGTCGTGATGCGGGTTTGGGTCGTCGCGAGGGACTTGCCGGTCGCACTCAGGCTCTGGAGAGCCGTCATCGCGCCGACGTTGGTGTTTACCGAAAAGCTCATTGTATTTTCCTTCTAGGATTGAGAGCCGCATTCTGCGGCCTGGGGCTAGACGCCGCCCCGGCGATGCTCGGCGAAGAATGCCGCTCACCTCTCCATTTTGGGAAAGTTATTGGATTACCAAAATCGAACGGCAAATTATTAAAGGTTACCGAAAGATGAAGGTGCGCGCTGACCGTCGCGACGCAGTCGGCCCGCTTCCCCGGGGCGCGGGAAAGCGGGCCGATTGGCAAAGCAAGTGTCAGAAATTGCTGAAAATTGTAACGTCTCAGAAGGGGAAGAGCGCATCATAGATCTGCTGGCCCCAGCGCGCCTGCTGCGCATCGGTCAATTGGCCCTTGCCGCCATAAATGATGCGGGCCTCGGCGATCTGGGTATGCGCGATGCTGTTGTCGCGACCAATGTCTTGCGGGCGCACGATGCCGCTGACGATCAACTCGCGCATCTCGAAATTCACGCGCACTTCCTGCCGTCCGCGGATCATCAGATTGCCGTTGGGCATCACATCGGTGACGATTGCCGCCATCGTCATGTTGATGGTTTCCGACCGCGCCACCGTACCGGCACCATTATAGCCGGAGGTCGATTTGGTATCGACCAGCTTCGCCGGATCGACCTGCCCGGGCAGGACCTTGGCCAACGGGTTTTGCAGCCCCAACAAGGCGCTGATGCCGCTGGTTTCGGTGCCGCCGCGGGTGCGGGTCGTGGCGTTGCCCAAATCCGCCTTGTCGGCGATCTTGATGCGGATCGTCAGGATATCGCCCTTTTGCGAGGCGCGCTGATCATGAAAGAAGGCACCTGCCCCCGTGCGAAAGAGCGACGCATTCGGCGGCGAGGGCGGGGCGGTGGCCGAACGTCCCTGGCCGCGCCGATCGGACGGGGCAGAGAGCGATGGCTCAAGCGCCGGCCCATCGTCCGTGCCCGCCGGGCTCAGCTTTGGGGCCTTGCCGACGCTGGCCAGTCGGCCTGGTATGCCGCACCCGGCGAGGGTGCTGGCGAGGAGGAGCAATGCGAGAGTCTTCTTCATGGCGGTTCTTTCGGTTCGGGCCGACGGTGGAAGGCGGATCGGATCGATCTTTAAGGCGCGACGATGCGGACCGAGCCGGTACCGTCGACGATGCCGTCGAGGGTTCGGCTGGTGGTGTTGGTGACGACGCGCACCATCTCGCCTTTGGCACCACTGGCGAGCGCGCGCCCGCTGGCGGCAATGGTCAGGCCGCCGCTGACGACGCGGATCATCACCGGCTCGCCGCGACGGACGAGCTGTTGCGGCATCAGATCGGACGTCATCACGATCGAGCCCGAGGGAAGCGCGCGCCGCGCCTCCAGGCCAACGCAATCGCGCGGTGGCAGCGCAATACGCGCCTGGGCCGCAGGGCGCTGATCCTCGGTGAAGTCTTCCTGCGTGAGCACATCGCCGCGCGCGATCGGATGGCCAAGCACCGCGACGCGGACCGCCTCGGGCGGCTGCGCGCAAGCGATGCCGGGCGCAAACGCCAGTAGCGCAAGGAGCGCGGCACGGCCGAGCTGCTGGCTCATCGCATCTGCGCCGTGGTGGAGAGCATTTCGTCCGCCGTCTTCACCACGCGGCTGTTCATTTCATACGCGCGCTGCGCGCTGATCAGTGCGGTGATTTCCGAGACGGGATTGACGTTCGACGCCTCGATAAAGCCCTGGCTCAGCGTCCCGAAACCCGGTTCGCCGGGGTTGGCGGCGGTGGGTTTGCCCGACGCGTTGGTTTCCAGGAACAGGTTGCCGCCCTTGGCCTCCAGCCCGGATTCGTTGATGAAGGAGGCAAGTTGGATCTGGCCGATCGTTTGCGGCGTGGGGTTGCCCGACAAGGTGACCTGAACCTCGCCAGTCTTGGAAATATTGAAATTCACGGCCCCCTGCGGAAGCGTGATGCCGGGCTGGACGGCATAGCCGTCCTGCGTGACCAACTCGCCCTGGTCGGAAATCTGAAAGCTGCCGTCGCGCGTATAGCCGGTTTCGCCCGAGGGAAGCGTGACCTGGAAATAGCCCTTGCCCTGGATCGCGACGTCTTGCGGGTTGCTGGTTTGCGTCAGCGCACCCTGTTCCAGAATGCGATAGACGCCGCCGGTCTTGACGCCGGCCCCGATCTGGATGCCGGATGGGATCTTTGCATCGGCACCGCCCGAGGCTGAGCCGGGGCGCGACACCTCCTGATAGAGCAGATCCTGAAACTCCGCGCGCTGGCGTTTGAACGCGGCGGTGTTCATGTTGGCGATGTTGTTCGAAATCACGTCGACGTTGGTCTGCTGTGCAAGCATACCGGTCGCGGCGATCGAGAGAGAACGCATGATAAAGGCCTTTCACTCAGGGAAGGGGGGCTCAGCCAACTTTGCCGAGCTGATCGATTGCCTTGCGGCGCATGTCGGTCATGCTCTGGGTCATTTGCTGGCTGGATTGGTACGCCCGCAAAATCTCGACCATGTCGGCGGTTTCGCTGATCGGCTGGACGTTTGATCCCTCGACGCCACCGCTGCGCAGCTTTGTTTCCGTGGCGGGAAGCTCGCGCCCGCCGCTTGCGGCCATCAACCCGTCGCCGCGCGGCGTGACGCCCGCTTCACTGGGGAAGACGGTAACCGCGATGCGTCCAAGCTGGCCGGTCTTTCCCGACACGGTGCCGTCCGCCGCAACCGAAAGGTTGCCGGCATCTTCTAGGGGAATATTGATCGGCTTGCCGCCTTCGCCGAGCAGCCGCTGCCCGCTGATCGTCCCCAAATCCCCCGACGGCAGCACATGGATCAGCCCAGCACGGGTATAAGCGGTCGCCCCACCGGGGGCCTCGACCGCAAGATAGCCGGGGCCGTCAATCATCACATCGAGCGGATTGCCGGTCGGCTGAAACGCGCCCGCCGTGGTGTCGTGCGTTGCCCCGTAATCGAGCACGAACGCCGTGGTCTTCGCATCTTCGGTCACCGCCTGGTCGGCATGCTCGACATAATCATGGAAGACGGGCTGTTCGCGCTTGAACCCCACGGTCGAGATGTTGGCCATATTGTTAGCCGCCACGTCGAGCCGACGACGCAGCGCCTGCTCGTGGCTCAGCAGCACATAGGAAGAGACATCCATCGGCGGTTGCTTTCGAAATCTTTGTCGATCTGGGTCACTAGGCAGAATTTGCCGCCCATTGATCCTATAATAGGATGAAATCACCGAGCGGGTTGACCGTCTGGCGAAACAATCATGGGGATTACGGCCTTGTCGGAACCGAACGTCACATCGAGCGAAGAAGGCGAGGAGGGGGCGGCTCCCGCTGCACCCAAAGCGGGCAAGAAGAAGCTGCTGATCCTTATTGGCGCTGTCGTCTTGCTGTTGCTGCTGGCGGGGGGCGGCGCGGCCTTCTTCCTGTTGGGCGGCAAGAGCGATCCAAAGGCGGAGGCTGCCAAAGCGGAAGCGGCGAAAGCCGAGGCGGCCAAGCACGGCGGTGGCGAAGAAGGCGTAAAGTTCGTCGATATCCCGGCAATGGTCGTCAACATCCGCTCCCCTGATGGGGTGGCGCGCTTTTTGAAAGTGCACGTCATGCTGGTCCCGGGCACGATGAAGGAGGAGGCGATCAAGGCCGGCCTGCCGCTGGTGCTCGATGCGTATCAGCCGTTCTTGCGCGAATTGCGCCCCGAGGATCTTGCCGGCTCTGCAGCGGTGTTCCGCGTGAAAGAGGAGTTGCTGGTGCGGACCACCGGCGCGCTTGGCGAAGGATCGGTCAAGGACGTGCTGATCGAAGATCTGGTGCAGCAATGAGCGACGATTTCGAAGAATTCGACCTGCCCGATGTCCCCATGGGGGGCGCGATGCTGGGCGATGGCACCTTTGACCAGGCCGCCATCGATGCGATGTTCGGTGATAGCGGCGTCCCGCAAGAGGCCAAGAAGGGCCTGCGCGCGGTGCTGGAATCGCGCGTCATCGCGCATGAACGCCTGCCGATGCTGGAGGTGGTGTGCGATCGCGTCGTGCGTGCCTTTTCCAGCTCGATGCGCAATCTCACCTCCGATGCGATCGAGGTCAGCCTGGAAGAGGTGACCTCGACCCGCTTTGGCGAGTTCGTCGGGCGCGTTGCGCTGCCCGCGATGATCGGCGTCTTCCACATTCAGGAATGGGAGAATTACGGGCTCGTCACGGTCGAGTCCGGCCTTATCTACGCCGTGGTCGATGCCCTGCTGGGCGGACGTGGCGGCAGCGCGCCGGTGTTGATCGACGGTCGCGCCTTCACCACGATCGAGACCAAATTGGTATCGCGCATGCTGGATCTGGCGCTGTCCGATTTTTCGGAAGCCTTTGCCCCGATCGAGCCGATCACCATGGGGTTGGAGCGGATCGAGACCAACCCGCGCTTCGCGGCAATCGCCGGGAACAGTAATATCTGCGCGGTGGCGACCTTCCGGGTCGATATGGACGGGCGCGGCGGCAAATTCTCGATGCTGCTTCCTTACGCCACGCTCGAGCCAGTGCGCGAAAAGCTGCTGCAGCGCTTCATGGGCGAGAAGAGCGGGCGCGACCATATCTGGGAAGAGCATATGGTCTCTGAAATCAGCAAGACCGACATCTCGCTCGACGTCGTGCTCGGCGAAGCGGCGATGTCCCTCGACAAATTGCGCAGCCTTGCCGTGGGGGATGTCGTCAACCTCGCGCAAAGCCCGGACGCCCCGCTCGAATTGCGGTGCGGCGGCGTGCCGCTTGGCCGCGCCCAGATCGGACAGCGCAGCGGCAAAATGGCCGTTCGCCTAATCACCGGCATATCCCGAAACCCATACCAGGAGTGCGCATGATGAATTTCGTCGCCTGTACCAATATCGCCACCGCGCTGTTCTGCGCGGCGGTCCTGATCCAGAGCGTGCGGATGATGCGCAGCCTGAAGGCGATGCGGAATTCGCCATTGTCCGATGTCGTTGCGGCGCTGGACGATTCGACCGAGCGTGCCAAGACTGTCCTGTCGGAGATGAAGGCGATGCTGTCGCATGGCATCGCCGCCAATGGGCGCTGTTCGGAAGATGCGCGCAAGCTGAGCGACGAATTGCGGATCATCATCGAGATTGCCGATGCCGCCGCTGACCGGATCGTCGAGGCAACGTCTGCCGCCAATCAACGCGCACACGCCGAACGCACGCTGGCTGCCTATATTGAGGCGGACGCCTGATGGGTCGCCCTTCGCTTCTCGTAATGACGGCGGTTGCAGCCGGCCTGTCGATTTTTGCCAACGGCGTTACTGCGGCTCTGCCCGCACTGGCGGATCAGCCCCAACCGACGCGTTTGGGTAGCGCCATCCAGGGCGATCTTGGCGCGCGCGACGCCGCGACCAAGAAGCGCACGCGCGCGCTCGACATGCGCGAGCAGGCGGCACGCGCGGCGGAGGCACGGTTGAAAGCCGACATGGCCGCGCGCCAAGAAGCGGCTGCCGCGGCAAAGCCCGCCGCCGGCGGCCCGACCGCGCCGAGCGACCCGCAATATGAAAATCTTGCGCGGATCTATCAGGCGATGAAGCCTGCCCGCGCTGCGGTTGTTTTCGAACAACTCGAAATGGACGTGCAGATGCAGGTCGCGCAGAAGATGCGGGATCGGTCGACCGCGATGATCTTGGCGAGCATGACGCCGCAAGGGGCCGCCAATCTGAGCATGGCACTGGCGCGCCGCAATGCGAATGCGGGGAAGAAGCCGGTTGTTGGCACCCCCAAGGGGCCGACGCGCGCCGCGCAGCCGGTCAGCCGTTCGTCGCCGACACCTCCGTGATCAGCACCCGCGCATGGCCGAGATCGGGGCCGGCCATGGCGGTCGTCAAATTACCTTCCAGCAATTCTGCATTCACCGGCAGGAAGGGCGACGCGTGCAGCCGGGCAAAGTCGATCGCGCTGCCCATCGCCGCCTGCCGCAGGACGGGCAGGCGCAGCTTCATCTTTTCCGCGCTGGCCGCGTCTCCGGCATCGATCATGATCTTCAGGCGCAAATTGCCCGTGATGCGATCCGAATCCACGATCGGCACGACGAAGGGATCGAGCGCGACATATTGCGGTGCCGCGTGCGCGGGTGCGCTTTCGCCGCCCGAGGCACCGGTGCTGACGATGACGATAGGCAGTGCGGCAATGGCTCGAGCGAAACGTTGGCGCATGATGTCTCCGGCTTGTGTCGCCGCGACGACTGCGGGCGGCACGCTCCCTCTATAATAGAACAATAAAGGAAGAGGCGTATCACCATGAGTCATGATCAGCGACCCAGTCGCGTCCGTGTGGTTGCCAGCCGCGACGCAACGGCGGCCTCGGCGGCTTCTGCGGAACCGCTTCGCGCCGGTGACGTGGTCGCCAGCGCCACGGCCAAAGACGCGACTTCACCGGCCAAGCGCGGGATGATGGTGCCGTCGCTCGTGTTCTGCATTGGCTGTGCCGTCGGCGGGCTCGGCCTTGGTGCCGCGTTGCTCGCGCACTGATGCGGCTGGTTTCTCTCATCGCGCTCGCTTCGGCGATCGCTACGCCCCTTGCTGCCACGCGGGCCAATGCACCATCGGCGGCGGGCCCGCCCGCAGTCGCTCCGTCGCCTGCGGCACCATCCGCAGCGCAGCCCGTCTCGGCGGCGGTGGCCGCGGCCAATGCGCCAATGGCGCTGGCCAGCGCACCGCGTTTCCGGGGATTTGCACCGGTGTTGAGCGCGCAGCCCGCGCTGGTCGATGGCACTGCATGGGCCGCGCGCCCGGAAGCGGAGGCATGGTCCGCATTGGCGCACGCGACGCCCACCACGCGGCAAGCCGCCCGCTGGGCGCTGGTGCGCAGTCTGATCGGCAAAAGCCGGTATCCAGAAGCGCTCGGCACGCTGCAGATCATGGCTGCCGACGACCCTGATCTGCTGCTGGTGCCCGCCTTCCAGCTTGCCCGCGGCGTGACGTTGGCGGGGTTTGGCCGGAGCGGTGAAGCGCTGTCTGCCCTGTCGGGGCCGACGTTGTTGGGCAATGCCGAAGCGTGCGCCTGGCGGCTGCGAGCGCAGGAGGCCCTGGGCAATCCGGCGGCGGCCTTGGCAGAGGTGCATTGCGCCTTGCCGGCGATCAACCACCGCGCGGCACTGGAGCGGCGTCCCTTTGCCTTGGCCGCAATCCGCGCCGCGCTCGACGATGGCCGCTGGTTACAGGCTTTGCATTGGCTGAAACGGCAGCCTGCCGACGGTGAAGCCAACATCCTGCGGGGCCGTGCCTATCTGGGGAAGGCCGATTTCGGCCATGCCCGCACTCAGTTCGAGAAGGTCGGTGCTGCGGCAGAGCGCGGGCAACGCGCCGAGGCGGCATTGGGCCTGGCGATGGTGGGCATTGCGCAGCGGCGGATTGCCCCGGCCGCTGCCGTGCGGCAGCTTGGGGCGATCCGTTTCGGCTGGCGTGGTGACGATCTTGAACGGCGCATTCTGACCGTTGAATTTGCGCAGGCGCAGGCCGCGCACGATCCGGCTGCGATGTTGCGCACGGGGTCTACCCTGCTGCGCTATTGCAAGCTCGGTGCTGCTGCTGCGCCGGTTCTGTCCCAGCTGCAACAATCGCTCACGACGATGCTGGCTCCCGATTCCAAGATGCCTCTGCCCGATGTGGCTGGCGTGTTCTGGGAATATCGCGAGATTACGCCAGCCGGTGCCGATGGCGATCTGCTGGCGGTGCATCTGGCCGATCGACTCCAGGCGGCGGGTTTATATGCCCGGGCGGCGGAGCTGCTCCAATATCAATTGACCGCGCGTGCCAGCGATGTCGCGAAGGGGCCATTGTCGGTGCGCGTGGCGACGTTGCGCATCCTCGCGGGCGACCCGGCCAAAGCGGTCGAGGCGTTGCGGAACAGCAGCGGGCCCTCTTATTCGCAACCGATGATCTGGGATCGCCAACGTGTCGAGGCGGTGGCGCTAGCCTTGCTGGGCAAGACCGACGCCGCGTTCGCGGCGCTCGCCGATGTCCCCGACGGTGCTGCGATCCGCGCGGAAATTCTGTGGCGGCGGCGTGACTGGAATGGATTGGCCACCGTGACCGGTGCGTCGCTCCCGGCCAAAGTGGGCTTGAGCGAGGTGGCGCAGGCCACCATCCTTCGCCACGCGATCGCACTCGCGATGATCGGTCGGGAGGACAAATTGCAGGCCTTGCGCGCGCGCTATCAGGCGGCATTTGCGACATTGCCCAGCGCGGGTGTGTTCGATGTGCTGACAAGCCCGGTCGGGAAGATCGACTCCGCTCAAATCAGTGCCGCAATGGCAGCGATTCCGTCGGCCAGCCCGGCGGGAGTCTATGCGGACTTGCTGGCCTCGACCCCGGGATAGTGCGCAATGCCCCGTTCGCTCGCCGCCATTGGGGCGCGTCGAACGGGGCTTGCCGCGGTTATTTCAGATACTGAACCAGGCTCAGCCCGGCGAGCTGCGAAAACACCGAATAGCTCGCCTCCAGGATCGTCTTTTGCTGCGAAATGTCGGTCGCGACCTGGCCCAGATCGGCATCCTCGTTCGCGCCGATCACCCCCGTCAGCAACGTCTTGCGCTGATCGCCGCTGTTGATCATCGATTCCACTTGCGTGGTCCGGCGGCCATTTTCGGCATTCACTGCGCGCAGCGATCCAAGGCCGCTCTGCAACTGGTCTACGACAGTCGTCAACGCCGTTTTCTGGGCGGCCGTCAGCGTCGCGCCGATCGGGCCCGCCTGAGCAAGCGACTGAAATGCCGTGTAAAGGCCGCCCCCTGCGGTACTTGCGCCAACGCCATACGGGACATCAACCCCGTCTGCGATGCGCGCCGATGCAACGACGCTATCGTTGGCAAAGGCATCGGACTGCGGCAACCCGACCAGATCGCTCAGCGCCTTGGGCTTGAAGGGGGGCGTATCGGTTTGCGAGCCACCGAACATGGCGACGCCGCCCTCGGTGCTGTTGAGCGCGTTGCGATATTGTTCGAAGGCCCCGTCAATCGTCGATTGCAGGCCGCTTGTCTGGCCGTTGCCGAGCGCGGTGAGGATGCTTTGGCGCAGGTTTTCCGAGGACGTATCGATCCCGGTCAGTTGCGCATCATACAGGCTCAGCGTCGTCTGCACGCGCTTTGCGACCGTGGTCTCGGCACTCTGCCGCGCGAGCATGCTGTGCGCCGAAAGGTTACGGACCGATTCGCTGCCCAGGTCCGCGAAGGTGTTCGCCTTCTTGGTGGTCGCCAGGTTTTGCTGCGATGTCGCGAGTTTGGCTTGCGCGCGCTGGATCGCGTTCGACATGACTTGTTGCAGCGGGACGGTGGCAATACGGGTCATGGGGCGTTCCTATCGGATCATCGCCAGCAGCGTGTCGTACATGCTGCTGGCGGTGCTGATGACACGGGCGGAGGCCGAATAGCTGCTTTGCAGCACGACCATCTGCGACAATTCCTCGTCGATATTGACGCCCGAAAAACTGTCTCGACGATTGATCGCATCGTCGCGGCGCGAGGTCGCATTGTCGAGATTGGTCTTGGCCTGGCTGGCTTTCAATCCCGCGCCGCCGAGCAGCGCGCTGGACACATGATCGAGCGTGACGACACCGTCCTTACCCAGATCGATGGTCTGTGCCAGCCGATCGACAAAGGCGGTGGCACCGCGAATGTCGCCCGCGCCGACGGCCTTGGCACCGACCGCTGCGGTTGTATCCAATATGGCCAGGGGCAGCTTGTTCGGGTTGACGTCGATGTCGCCGCGCACTTTGGCGTGCCCGAGGCCACTTGTCGCACCGGTCAGCCCCGACAAAGAGCTGAACGAGACGCCGCTGCCGAAGCGATTGGTCGAGTCAGACGGGACCGACAAGACGGCCCCGGACAGACCGGTGAGGGGGCTAAACTCCACGCGACCGCGTTGATCGAGCGCGAAGCTGCCATATTTGGACAAGGGCGACGCGTTCAACTCGGTCACCAGATCGCCAATGGTCGGACCGACCGAGCCGGTGAGCGTATAGCTGGTCAGCGCGCGTCCCGACACGTCGCGCAGCACAATGTTGGCGGTTTCCCCCGCCCCAAATCCGTGCGGGTCGCTCGCGGTGAAGCCACTCGGCGTCAACGTGCTGGTATCGCTGCGGACCAGGTCGTTCATGCCAAAGAATTGCGAGAAGCCGATTCCGGCGCGATCGCTGGGCGCACCGGGTGTCTGCGCGATGGCGACGCCGTTGCCGCCGCCGCCCGTCGCCTTCAAGGTCAGCACCCCGCCGGTGAAACTCGCCGTGGCCGCGCCGCCAAGGCCGGCATTGATCGCGTTTACGGCATCATTGACCGTCGCGCCCGCGCCCAGGCCGGAGAAATCGACCGTCGTGCTGGCCACCAGCTTTCCGCTGGTGCCGAGCACCGCGAACGTTGCCGAGCCGGTAAAGCCGAGGCGGTCACCGCCGACCAATCCGGTCTGCCGCCCGTCGAGTTCGGTCGGGGCCGGAACCGTGGTGCCGGCGTTCGACACCGAATTGAGCGCTTCCGCCATCCCGCTGAACACGGTGCCGAGTTGCTCTTGAAACTGCGGCAGCGCGCGGTCGCGCAGATCCAGCAATCCACCGAGCTTCCCGCCCGCCGCAGCGGTCTCGATCCGTTCGCCCGTTGCCGGCGAGGCACCGCCGGGGTCGGCAAAGCGAATGTCGATCGGCGGATAGGACGCCTGTGCGCCATCGCCCGTTCCGGTCCCGGCATAGGATAGTTGGCGCAGACGCCGGTCGAGGAGCGTCGCACCGGAGGCTGTTTCGATCGAGACCCGGCCATCCGGTTGGTCGCGTACCGTGATTCCGATCAGGCTGCTCAGTTCGGTAAGCGCCGTCGTCCGTTGATCGGCAGCGCCGGACGTGCTGCGGCCTTGCCCGACCTGCTGCGATACGGTTCCATTCAGATCATTGATTTGCGACAGCAGCCCGTTGATCCGGTCGACCGTGGTGCCGACTTCGGATTCGACATCGCCGCGCAGATTCGTGACGTCGCCATTGAGCTGCTGCATCGACGAAATCGCGTCCTGCACGTTGCCGGTAAACGATGCGACGGTCTGGGCCGATCCCGGCGATCCGGTCAGCGCGATTGCGGATGCCGAAATCGAATCGAGCTTTGCGGGCAAGCTCGCCGCATCGCCCGGCTGGCCCAGCAAGGACTGGAGCCGATCGAGATAAGAGGACGTCACATCCGCCCGACCGAAGTCCCCGCCACGCTGATAAACCGAGGCTTCGAGAAAGCGATCGGCGACCCGCTGCGGCTCGCCAATGACGACGCCGTTGACCCCGCCGGAATTGACGCGGGTCGCCAGTGTAACCTTTTCGCGCGCATAGCCCGCCACGCCGACATTGGCGATGTTGTTGGACACCGTCCGCAGCCCGGCCTGCGCTGCCGCAAGCCCGGACGTCGCCGATCCCAGAATTTCGCTAAGCGACATGACCGGCCCCCATTGTCATCCGATCAGCGCTTCAGGTCGCTGACTTCCCGCAACATTTCGTCGGCGGTGGTGATGATCTTGGACGCGGCACTATAGGCCCGCTGAAAGCGGATCATGTTGGTGAACTCGCCAGCCAAGTCCACGGTGGATGCTTCGAGCGAGCTCGCTGCGACCGTGCCTGCGGCGAGCGAGCCCGGCTTGTTGAGGGTGAGGGTGCCCGAGTTCTTGCTGCTCGCATAGGCATTGCCCGGCAAGCGGGTGAGGCCGTCGGGATTTTGAAAATTGGCGATCGGCAACTGAAAAACCGAGCGAGTCTTGCCGTCCGAGAACACGGCGTTGACTTGGCCGGTCTTGGTGATGTCGATCGACGACAATTGGCCGAGCTGTCCGCCATCGACGTTGGAGGAGATCAGCGCGGATTCGCTGCCAAATTGGGTAATGCCGTCGAGCCCGCCATCATTGCCGATCGCAAGCGTTATCGGAGCCGATGCGGCCGCATTGGTCCAGGAAATGCTGAGCGGACTGAACAACGCTGCGGTCGAACCAGTCTTGTTCAGGCTACCATCTGGATTGAACGCAAGCGTGCCGCTCGACAGCAAGCCGCCGGCTGCCGTCACGTCACTGGCCGGTTCGGCATAGGTTTCCGAAGCCCATTGGTTAGCGCCAGTCTTGAGATAGGCCATGGTCAAACGGTGCGATCCGCCCTGCGAATCATAGACGTCGAAGGAGCGCTTGAAGTCGGGCGTTACCGTTCCGCTGGCGAGGTTCCCCGGCGTATAAGCTCCGACATGGACTGCGGTGGTGGATTGGAGATTGGCACGGACCTGAATGCGCGTGGTGGGCGCAGCTGTCCCGACCAGATCGCTAACGCGGACGGATTCGAGCCCGTTCAGCCCGCCGGTATTGGTGTAGCTGCCGGTGGAATCGAGACGCCAGCCTTGCAAATACAGGCCGCTCGCGTTGCGCAGAAAGCCCTCCGAATCCGGGCGGAACGATCCGGCGCGGGTGAAGGCGGGGTCGGCGGTGCTGCTTGTCGACGTGCGCGTAACGAAAAAGCCGCCGCCGTCGATGGCCAGGTCGGTGTTGCTGCTCGAGGACTGGATCAGCCCTTGCTTTGAAACTTGCGCGACCGAGACGGCGGCGACGCCGCCGGCCGAATAATTGGCCTGCGAACGGCCGTCGGTGACCAGCGTACGGAACTGGGCCTCGGTCCCCTTATAGCCGATCGTATTGATATTGGTGATGTTGTCAGCAACCGTCGCCATGGCGCTGGATTGAGCATTCAGGCCGGAAACGCCGGCGTAAAGGGCGGAATAGAGGCTCAATGCGGATCTCCTTGCAGTGCGCAGTACGCGACACGCTCGCTTATTTTATAGGATGCGGTTGGCGCGGGGGCGCGATGTCGGCCCACTATTTGTGAAGAAAATCGGCAGGTGGGCAATTTTTGCCGACCGGTTTGGCCGACCAGGCAAGAATGATCCTATAACGATGGCAGATTGAGAGGACGCCACCATTATGTTGAGGATCACTTTGCGCGATGGCGAGAAGGCCATTTTGAACGGTGCGGTCATCAGCGCCGTCGGCCGAACCCAGTTGCGCGTCGAAAACACGGTGTCGATTCTGCGCGGTCGTGAAGTCATGCGGCCGGAAGAGGCCACGACTCCGGCACGCCAACTCTATTTTTCCTGTATGCTGGCGTATATCGACCCGGACGGGCGCGAGAAGCACCAGGAAGCAACCTTGGTTGCGTTGCGCGACTTGCTCAATCCCGGCGCTCCCGATGCGGTGAAGCAGGCCTGCGTCCGCTTCGCCAACGAAATCGCCCGGGGCGAATTCTATCGCGCGCTGGCCCCGGCGCGGGATCTGATTGCGCTGGAGAGGCCGGCAGGGTCCTCCGAAACCGCAGCGGCCTGAGCGGGTCATGCCGACGCTGGCCGGCGCTGCGCGGGCAATCCGCGCGCTATCGCCCGATACCCGCTTTGGACGTGTGGTCGCGGTGCGCGGTGCCTTGATCGAAGTCGAAGGCTTGGTTGGTGCGGCGCATATCGGCAGCCGTATCCGTATCGCCGGGGGCGAGATTGAGGCCGAGGTGACCGCGCTCGACCGCGGCATTGCGCTGTGCCTTCCCTTTACCGATCCGCAGGGCGTCGGCCTTGGCATGCGCGCCGATCTGACGGCGGGCGAGGTTTCGATCCGGCCCGGCGCGGGCTGGCTGGGGCGGATGGTCGATGGGCTCGGCCGCCCGATTGATGGGCTCGGCCCGCTTCCGCTCGGCCCCGATCCGCGCCCGATCAAAGCCACGCCGCCGCCCGCCGCCGATCGTGCGCGGGTAGGAAGCCGGGTCGAGACGGGGGTGCGCGTGCTCGATCTGTTTGCTCCTTTATGTGAGGGGCAGCGCCTTGGCCTGTTCGCCGGCTCTGGCGTCGGGAAATCGGTGCTGCTCTCGATGCTGGCACGCTGGACCGAATGCGACGTCGCGGTGATCGGGCTGGTCGGCGAGCGCGGTCGCGAAGTGCAGGAATTCGTCGAGGACGATCTCGGCGCGGAAGGTCTGGCGCGCAGTGTCGTCGTCGTCGCGACCTCCGATGCGCCGGCGCTGATGCGGCGGCAGGCGGCGTGGACGACGCTCGCCATTGCCGAGCATTTTCGCGATCAGGGGCTGAACGTGCTGTGCCTGATGGACTCGGTCACGCGCTTCGCGATGGCGCAGCGCGAAATCGGGCTGGCGTCGGGCGAGCCGCCCGCGACCAAGGGGTATACGCCGACGGTGTTTGCCGAGTTGCCGCGCTTGCTCGAACGCGCAGGGCCGGGCTTGCCCGGGCAGGGCTCGATCACCGGGCTGTTCACCGTACTCGTGGACGGCGATGACCATAATGAGCCGGTCGCGGATGCGGTGCGCGGGATTCTCGACGGCCATGTCGTGATGAGCCGCAAGATTGCGGAGCGCGGACGCTATCCCGCGATCGACGTCCTCAAATCGGTGTCGCGCACCTTGCCGCACTGCCTGAGCGACAGCGAGAACGCGACCAGGCTTGGCGCGCGCGCGTTGCTGTCCACTTATGCCGATATGGAGGAACTCGTCCGGCTCGGTGCCTATAAGGCCGGGTCGAGCGCCGAGATCGATCGCGCCGTGGCGATCGCGCCACAAATCGAAGCGATGTTGCGCCAGGGCAAGGACGACCAGGGCGATTGCGCCGGCGGCTTCGCTGCGCTGGCCGCGATGCTGGAGCAAGCCGCATGAGAACGCCGTTCGATACCGCGCAGCGCGTACAGCAGCGCGCGGTCGAGACCGTCCGGGTCGCGATCAGCGTAGAGGTGGAATATCACAGCCGGATCGAACGCGAATCGGACGCGCTGGTTCAGTCGATCGCGCGCGAGCGCGCGGTCGGGCAAGCGGCCGGTTGGCTCACCACCGATGCGTGGCTGGCCCGCATGCGCGCCGAACGCGAGCGACTGGAGCACGAAGCCCGTAGTGTCGAAGCGCGCCTTGCCACGCTGCGCGGGCAAGCCGCCGAAGCCTATGGATCGATGCGCGTCATTGACGGCGCGGTGGAGCGTCATCGCGACGAACTGGTGCGGACCGAAGAGGCCAGTGAACAGGGGCGGCTGGATGACATCGCGGCCGCGCGCCTGACGCGCAGCAGGGTGGCACGGCGATGATCGATCGAGCGGCCCTTGTGGCGATGACGCCGACCCAGCGCGCGCATGTGATCTACAGCACTGCCCAGACCGAGCTCGCCAATAGCTTGTGGCGCGCCGCGCTCGGCGACGGCGGTGCCCCGGACCGTACCGCTGCCGACCCAGGATTGACGCGCAGCGACATGGATGCGCTGCTGAAAATGCTGGCACCACAAGAGAATGCGCCCGATGACGCGCCTGTAAAAACGGTGCCGTGTCCGTGCGACGATCCGGCGACGGCGACGGTGCCGTCGGCATCGGGCGCGCCTTTGTCCCCGTCGGGCGCGGTCGATGCATCGGCCGCGCTTGGCCCGGATGGCGGACTCGGCCCCAATGCGCGCTTCCGCGCGGCTTTGTGCGAAGCGGCGCAACGCACCGGCATTCCCGCGACGGCGCTCGCGACGATTGTCGATGCCGAGGCGGCCAAGAGTCGAGATGGCAGCTGGAATTGCCACTCGCGCAATCCGCGGTCGAGCGCGGCCGGGCTCGGGCAGTTTCTTAACGCGACGTGGGAAGGTCTCGCCGAAACGCCGGGGACGGCGCTGAACGCCACGGCGCATGCGAAGGGCTGGCTCAATTCGGACGGCAAGGTCAGCGGCGCGGCGCGCGGTGCCTTGCTTGCCTTGCGCTATGATCCGACGACCGCGATTGACGGCATTGCCGATTATGCCCGGCAAAACCTCTCGCAGCTACAAAAGCGGGGCATCAGCACCGACGACAGCGTGAAGACCACCGCGCGCGCTGCCTATCTCGCGCATCATCTCGGTTTGGGAGATGCGGTGCGGTTTCTCAAAGGCGGGATCTTGCCCGCGCGGGCGCATGTGTTGCTACGCGCACAAGTTGGCGCGGCCGACGCCGAAAAGCGGATCGCGCAGGCCGGTGACCCGACGCGGGCCCATCAGCAGTGGTTGCTTGCCTACATCGATCGCCGGATTCAGCCCGCCAATTTCGCGATTTGAGCGGTCACGCCGCGCAATTGCCGATTCTTCGCCCTTGCAATCCAATATCATCCAATATATGTATTGTGATAGCGATGCGTGAGTAAGTCACTATAAAAACGCATATTATCTAGACTCGGGTCGCGCTGTGACGCGGCCGATGTAGATATACGTATAGGATCGTTTCCTCCTTGTTAGGATTTTTCCGCGACACCGGTCTCCAGAGCGAAGGGCAGTAGGGGCTGCCCACTTATTGGGGAAAATCGATGTCGAAGACCACAGCAGCACTCGAAGCCGCAGTCGCCACTATCATCGAGAACACACCGCGCGACGCCAAGCAGACCGCCCGCCAGCGCGTTGCCGTCGATCGCGCCTTTGCAAATATCCTGAAGCTGATCGCGCCGCGCATCCGCCACTTCATCCGCCAATATGGCCTGGCCGCACATTGGGATGATGCCGAGCAGTGCTGTGCGATCGCGGTGCATCGCGCCATCGAAGCCTATGATCCGACCAAGGCGCAATTCACCACCTTCGTGAATTGGCAAATCCGTGGCGAGCTGCAGAGCCTGCGCTTCCGCATGATGGCCGATCAGCGCCCGTCGGCGCGCAAGGTTGGCGCAATGACCGTGTCGCTCGATGCGCTGACGGCCCGTTCCGAGAATGAAGACGGCGCGGTCGAAGTGACCATTGAGGACGAATTCGCGCTTGAACAGACTGAGGCCTGTGCGTCGAACTATCTCGCCGAATCCGCGATGAACGCGTTGATCGACGCCTATGTCGACCATCTGCGCCAGGTGTCGCTCGATCAAATGCGCCGCCGCCCGCGTGCCAAGCGCGCCACGCCCGTCCGCATCGACGGCGCGCCGCGCTTCAAGACCGCCACGCACGGGATTGATCCCGAGCAGCTCGACAAGCTGGAAGAAAAGTTGGCCCGCGACCGTGAAATCGTCGCGCGGCGCATCTTCGAGACCGCCACGCTTGACGATCTCGCAAACGAGACCGGTGTCACCAAGGAACGCGTGCGCCAGATCACCAAATCGGCGGCGCGAACGATCGTCGAACTCACCGCACGCGACCCGCGCTTCGCGTTGATGACCGAAGGACTGCGCCAGCGCCACGCCGCGCCAGCTCCGCGCAAGCCAAAATCGCCGCCGCCGCTGCGCACTGCGCCCGTGTCGTTGCTGCCCGATCCCTCGGCTCCGCACAACCGGCTGGTACAGGTCACGGCGTTCGACACGGTGCAGGCCGCCGATGCGGCAAGCGGCCGGATTGCACCAACGAGCCGGGCATCGTTGCCTGAGCCGTTTTCCATCCACCTCGCGGCGGAGGATGCCCCCTTGCACGGCTCGCGCACGACCCACTGAGCGTGATTTCACCCGGTGGCACCACACACGCTGGTGCTCGGATGGTCCTCTGATCCAAAACGATTGGCACAACCATGCACACCAACCTTCAGAACATCCGCGTTGAATGGTTGCAGCGTCCGCTTCCTCGGCCCAATCGCCGCCTCACGGCCCTTGCGACGCGGCTCGCCCGTTGTGCGGGGGCGTTGATGCAGATTGGCAACCAGACGGCGCTGATCGGCGTGACAGCAGAACGGGGTATCCTTCGCCTGACCTGCTGGAATCATCGGATGGACGTGTGGGCGGAACTGACCGCCGGCGCACCTGCGTTCGCGCCGGCGTCGTCCCTGGAGGGCGCATTGCAACGCGCCGGTGCGGCCTTGCTCGACTATTTTGCGGGGCGGTGGCCGGATGGTGCCAGTCCGCCCTGCCTGGGGGTGGTCACCGACGGCATCGGGGTCGCGTTTTCGCCAAGTTACCCTGCACCCTGCGTGCCCGGCTGGCTGGAATTGCACGGTAGTGGCCGTGTCGCCGCTGTGACGATTTTGCCTTTTGCCGATGGTGGCCTCTTTGGCCAAGACACCCAGGCTGGCCACCGCCTGCACTGAGATGCGACCTCCGATTTCGCGACCGCGTTGACCGCCCCGCTCGCCCTGCCTACAAGCGCGCGCAAGGATAGCCAGGGCAGTGGATTCCGGCGGAGCGAGCAATGGAATCAACGATCGGCCGGTCAACACAGAGCGAAGCAAAAGTCGGCCAGCGCGATCTGACCGAAATCCCGATCGATCCTTTTCGTAATATCGTGTTTCCCAACCGGCTGCGGGAGAAGCGTCGCGCCGCCGGCTTTATGAAATTGCTGCGCTTTGCCGCGGTTTTACCCGAAATCCCCTATATCCGACTGTCCAAGATCGAACGCGGCGAAGTGGTTGCGCGGACGGACGAGCTCGTTCGCATTGCAACCGCGCTTGGCATCGCTCCGCGCGACTTGCTCATCGACATTGACGATCCCGGCTTCGATCTCGCCGAATGGGCGCAACCCTTTGCCGACGGCAAGCCGATCGACGACGATGCGGAACGCTTCGCTTTGCTGCTGGCGGCGGCGGTGCGGGCGCGACGGTCGCTCGACGCGGACCTTACCATCGCCGATGTGGAGCAGCGTTTCGGGCTGGCGCAAGTCAACCTGTCTCGGGTCGAAAACGCGGCAAAGCCGTGGCCGCGCTGGAACGCTGCGGTACAGTCGGCGCTTTTGCGGTTGTTTGGCGTCGCGGATGAAGCGGCACTCCGGCACAACGTCTTGGCCGCCTATCAGGACGGCAGCCTGGCACCGTTTCTCGAAAATGTCGTCGACCCCGCGCATCGATGGTCGCGGAGCCGGAGCCGGATCGCGAGCCTCGCGCGGGAGCTGAACGGGCTATCTGCCGTGCACCCCTCGTCCGAGGCCCGACCGCTTCCCAACAAGCGAGACGCGCATGAAGAGCGTGCGCTGGTCAAGCCGTCGCCCGCCCCACGCGCGCGCGCGCTGACGGTCTATGGTGCGCCTTTGCCCGACGGGTTGATCGATTTCGTCAACACTGGCGGCACAATCGACGCGCCGCGCGATGTCAGTGACGCGGCATTCGGGCTCCGGGTAGGGCGCGCGACACTGGGCGGCGGTTTGCCGGGGCACGCGATCGTGGTGGTTGATCCCGGCCGCTATCCGGTCGCGGGGGGATTGGCAGCGGTGCGAGAGGGGACCGCCTGGCGTGTCGTCGCCGTAACGATCGATCGCGATGGCGTGCTCGGCGGCTACAGCGTCAATCCTGCGCGCGAAGTGCCGATCGACGGTCGCGATGTGGCCGAGGTCGCAGCGGTGGTCGCCGCACTTTTCTAAATTTTACCGCGCCGACGGAGTTTACGCCTGCGACACACCCGATGTCGCGTCTGCCCCGCCGCGCGCGGTGGCGGGCGGCAGCAAGCGCTTTTGACAACGAAAAACCCGGCCCGAGCGATGCTCGGGCCGGGTCTTATCCGTCGTTAGAGCAGATCAGAACTTAGCCGACAGCTCCAGGCCCCAGGTGCGGGGTGCGTTGAAGTTGGCATAGTCGCCGAGGATGCCGCCATAGTTGGTCGAGGCAACCGTGCCGTTCGGATTGTAGTTGACGACCGGCGACGAGTTCGCAGCCGAGCGACGGTAGATGTAGGTCGTGTCGAGCAGGTTGCGCGCCCAAACCGAAACGGTGACCTTATTATGGTCGTTCACCGCAATGTCGGCCAGTGCGAGGCGACCGTTCATGACGAAGCTTGCGTCGGTCTTGGTCGGCTCGAGCTGGAAGCTATACTGGCTGCTCGAATAGTTGCCGTCGAGGTGCAGGCGAACGCTCGCGTCGCCAACATTGATCGGCACGACATAGTCGATCGCGCCCGATGCGGCATTCTTAGGCGTGTAGACGATGTAGAGCTGCTGCGCCGGAGCGCCCGGGGTCAGCGGGTTCACCGCCGACGGAGCCCGCCAGTAGGTATAGGCATACGAACCGGTCAGCGTCAGTTCCGGGATCGGCTTCACGGTCAGATCGATTTCAACACCACGGATCTTGCTGCTGCCAGCGTTCGTGGTCTGCTCGATATGGGTACCATTGGTCACGCTCTTGCCGTCTGTATCGAAATAATCGAAGTCGAACTGCGTGTTGGTGCGATCCATGATGTAGTTGGCGATGTTCAGGCGCGCACGATGGTTCCAGAAGTCCATCTTTGCGCCGATTTCGTACGACTTGACGGCTTCAGGCCCGAACGCGTTGAACTGGAGCGAACGGTCGTTTGCGCCACCGGCACGGAAGCCGGTCGAATATTTGGCGTAGAAGTGAACGTCGCGGCTGGCATCAAAGGCGATGTTGAACATCGGGTCGAAGCGGCTGATGCTGTTCTTGAACGAGAACGGCGACACCGTACCCGCAGTCACCAGATCGGACCGGTTGTTGACGACGTAGAGCGTGCCGTGGCGATCGTCCTTGGTCCAACGGCCACCGGCGGTGATGTGGAGGACATTGCCCAGGAATTCGGGCGTGTAGGTCAGGTTGCCGAAGACCGAATAGTTGTGGTCGGCAGCCTGGCTGGCGCGCGTGATGAACTGGCAGCTGTTGGCAAACTGCGCAACGGTGGCACCCAGCGTGTTGTTGCACGACGGATCGTACTGCTGATAGCCCGAGTTCGCGCCAGTGATCGCCGAGGCGTTGCCGGGGATCGGGCTGCGGATGGTGTAAGCCGTGCCGTCGCTATTCCACTGGTTGGAGAGCGGGGTCGCCGCATATTCGGTCGCGTGTTCGGTATAGTAATAGGCACCGACGACGTAATCGAACTCAGGGATGCTACCAACCGCCTGGAATTCCTGGCTGAACTGATGCTGGCGCAGGAACGAAAGGCTGTAACGGCTGAACGTGCCGGTCGTGTTGATCGCCGTCGGGTTGGCTGTGTTGGGCACGAACGGCGCGAACGAGCTGCGCTCTGGGCCGCCCGAATTGTCCCACTGGTCCGTGCTGACGCCGCGCCATGCGGTGATCGAGCGCAGCTCCATCCACGGAGCGACCTTGTACTTCAGATTGGCCGAGAAGCCGTGGGTGATATCGACGCTAGGCTGCTGCGGCACGCCAACGTCTGCAACGGTCTGCCGCCCGGGATGCACGCCAACCAGCGGGCCCTTGGGCGCGACGCAGATCTGGCGTCCGGCCGCGGCTTGCACCGGAGTGATGGTGCCGCCGCAGGCCGCGCCGTTGAGCGTCAGAGCACCAGCCGCGTTGTAGGTGCCGACGGCATAGTTGTTCGGGTTGTAGTTGATCAGCTGGCTGTACTGCGGGGTATTTTCGTCCTTCGCATAATCATAAGCGAAGTCGGCCGTGAAGCCGTCAACCGGCTGCCAGCGGGCAGCGGCGCGACCGCCCTTGCGATCATAATAGTTCCAGCCGGTCGAACCCGTGAGCGGATCCTTCACGGTCGGATCCTGATGCTGGTACACGCCGTCGAACTTCAGCGCGATATTGTAGAAGGACGGCAGGTCGAGATGCGCGTCGACATTGTGGCTGCCATAATTGCCGACGCCGCCGGTGATGCGGCCATCGAACACGCCGGTCGGTGCTTTGGAGACCAACGACAGCGCGCCGCCTTCGGTGTTGCGACCGAACAGCGTGCCCTGCGGACCCTTCAGCACTTCGATACGCTCAATGTCGAACAGCGCAGCGTTCAGGCCCTGCGTCTTACCGAGCGCGACACCGTCGATATAGACGCCGACGCCGCCGTCGCGAGCGGTCTGGTTCTGATCGTAAGGGACGATACCGCGAATGCCGATCGTCAGCGCCGACTGGCGTGCTTCGAAGGTTGCAACGCGCAGCGACGGGATCGTGCCGTCGGCCAGGTTGAACAAGCTGAGCACGTGGCGGTCGGTCAGACCCTGCGTGTTGAGCACCGAAATCGAGATCGGCGTCTTCTGGAGGTTGGTTTCGCGCTTGGTCGCGGTAACGACGATGTCACCGAGGCCTTGATCTTCCGGAGTGGCGGTCGCCGCTGGTGCGGTAGCATCGGCGGTCGGCGCGGTCTGCGCGAACGCTGGCGTCGCGCTGATGGCGAGAGCAGCGCCACCCAAGAGGAGCTGCAGGCGGAAGCCCGATCGAACAGTCATTTTGAATCCCCTGAACCTTTGGACTTAGGCGTCCTGGTGCTCCGGGCGGCTACACAGGGTTTGGGTCAAGATTGTTACAGTCAACGTCACTGAAATGGCGCTGAAATGTCACAAAAAATTCACATATCTGGATTGGCGTGGCGAAATCGCATGATAGGCGACCCATTTGGTGGGCGTTGCGTAAAAGTCGCAGTTTGAATTAATTTCCCGGGGCGGTTTGATGTGCCTAGGCGGCCGCGCCTTTGCGCACCCGCCGCTGTGCCGCCCGTACCGACCCGACGATGCGCGACAGGATGAGCTCCTCGATCCCGGCATAGCCCAGGCCGAGATGGGGTGGGCGCACCGCCGCCGCGTCGCCCAGCCGCAGCGTGCCGGTCCGCAGACCGGCACGACCGATTCGGGCCCAGCGCCGCGCGGTTTCCCAGCGAATGAGGCTGCGGCTCTCGCGATCCGGACGATGCTGGGCCAGGAACCGGTCCTGCAAGGCGACCAGCGCCGATCCCACCCGTTCCAACGTCAACCGATCCGGCACCGGTTGCTGGCCCATGACATGCGTGACGATCAAATCGGCCGTCTCCGCCGCCGCTTCGCCAAACGGCTCGACATACACTCCGGTCAAAACGCGGATTGCGGCCTGGCGCATGGCCTGCGCTTGCGTTTGCGACGCGCCGCCGCTGTGGCGACGATAGGTCAGCAATTCATCGTCCAACCGCGCGACGCCGCCAAAGCTGGCGATGCGGTGGTAGAGATCGAAGTCCTCGGCATAGACCATTTCCGGCCGCATAAACGGGTCAAGCTGCCGCGCCGCATCGGTGCGCAGCATAACGGACGACCAGACCAGCGGATTTTCAATCTGCAGCAACCACGCGATGACCGGGGGCGTGGAAAGCGGCGCGAGCGATGACGGGAGAATGGTGCCGTCTTCCAGGACATTTGCGGCGCTGCCGACCAGTACGATCCCCGGATTCGCGTCGAGATACGCGACCTGGCGCTGGAAGCGATCGGGGTGGCAGAGATCATCGTGGTCGAGCGCGGCGATATAGCGCCCGCGTGCCTCGGCAAAGGCTGCGTTGCGGCTCAGCACGACGCGGCGGTTTTTCTGCGACTGGATCAGCCGGATGCGCGGATCGTCGAAGCTGCGGATCACCGCCACAGTGTCGTCGGTGGAGCAATCATCGACGATGATGAGTTCGAAATCGCGAAAGCTCTGCGCCTGCAGCGACGCAATCGTCTCGCCGATAAGCGCCGCGCCATTGTAGGTCGGCATCACGACGCTGACCGTCGGCGCTGGCAGGCGTGGTGTCATGCGACCGCCCGCACCGCGTCGTCCAGCACCTGATCGACGATCATCGCACCGACGTCGTTCTGCCACTGCCACAGGCCATTGGCCTGGCCCGAGAAGCTCGCCTCGCCGCCGAGCTTGCCCCATGGCACGAAGCCGGCTGCCAGCCCGATACCATAGAGTCCGGGGATGGGCGCGCCGCTCGCATCGACGATGCGGCAGTGGCGATCGACCATTGCTGCGCCGTGATCGGCGGCGAGCGCGATGCGAGCGCCCTTCGCATCGTGGATCGGCAGCGCGCGCGGACGATAGCCGAGCGCGGCGATGACGATATCGGCCTCGGCGAGGTGGGCGCGGGTGACGGGATCGTCGTCGCCGGTCACCTGATGAACGGTCAGGCGCGGATCTGGCGTACGCCCATCGATCCGCAACATCCGCAGCACCAGTTCGCGCGCTTCCAGCCGGAATCCGGCGAGACGATAGACAAAGCCGCTGACCGGGCAGATGTCATCGGGGCCGAAATCGGTGAAGCCTTCCGCGCGTGCCGCTTCGGGGGTGGGGTAGAAGGGACGGAGCGGTTCGCGGTGGAGCAGCGTGATCGCGCCTGCGCCGAAGGGGATGCTGGCGGTCTTGAGCAGCAACACGATCGTGGCGATCGCGCTGGTCGATCCGCCGATGATGACGATTTTCGGATTGCGCCGCGTCGACAGCAGATCGGCGATCTTCGCCGGGCCACCCAGCGACAGTGCTTCGTCCGATTGCATCAGGCGATCGCCGACTTCGCTGACCAGCGCGACTCCGCCGACGCGTTGCGTCACAAGCCGGTCGAGCGGTTGATGGCCGCCGGTGGCGATCGCGACCGCGTTGGACAATTGCTCGAATTCCACCCCGTCGCTGCGGCGGCGCAGGCGGCTTGACCACAGGCCGCCGGCCGTGGCGCGCGTCGAGAGAACCTCATGGCCGGTCAGCACGGTGCCGCCATGGCGATGGACCAGCCCATGAAGCCGTTCGCCCGTCGCGCGGACGAAGCGCCCGGCGTCGACCAGCGGCACGCCGAGCGCACCGACATAGCGTGCGACCACGCGCGCGCTCGGATGATCGATCATCGTGGCGAGTTCGGGGTGGGGGCTGTCCTTCACCGCGCTGAGAAAGGTTTCGGCGGTGCTGTCCGACGTAATCGCATAGCGCCCGAGCGTACCCTCGCCGAGCCCGTCATCGCGTTCGGCGATGACCAGGCCGGACGCGGCGAGTTCGGGCAAACGCCCGCGCTTGGCGGCGGCGGTGAGCAAGGCGGTGCCGGCGGGACCGCCACCGACCAGCAGCAATGAAGCGATCGGACGCGCGCGCGGCGTGGCGGGAACGCGCGCTTCCTTGGCAAGGATGCGGTTAAAAGGTCGCCGAGATGGTGCCGATGTCGGCAACGCTCAGCGTGTCGCTGACGGGGAGCGACAGCATCCGCCCCGCAACCGAATCGGCAATGGGGGTCGGCAGGATCATCGCTTCACGCTGGAACAGGGGTTGTTCGCCCAGATGCGGGCTAAAATAGCGGCCGCAGCCAATCCCTTCGGCTTCGAGCGCGGCGCTGATCGCGTCGCGGCGCGGGCCCATGCCTTCCGGCAGCAGGATCGGCATGAACTGGCTGGCGCGGCGTTGCCCCTCCGCCTGCTGAAAGTCGACGCCGACCAAGTGCGTGCGATAGGCCTCTTCCAGCGCTGCGCGGTGGTCGCAGACGGTATCGATCTCGGCCAGTTTCGCGCGCGCCATCACCGCGATCACTTCGGGCAGCTTGGCGTTGAGGCCGGGCAGCGTCGCGTTGCGCCCCGCTTCGAATCCGAAATTGGTCATTGCGCGCAGCCGGTCGATCAGCCGCGCGTCGCCCGAATGGATCAGGCCACCCTCGGCGACGGCGAAGGTCTTGGTCGCGTGCATCGAATGGACCACGGCGAAGGGCGCGTCCGCGCCAAAGCCCTCACCGCTCGCGTCGCGGGTGCCAAGCGAGGCGGCAGCGTCGATTACCACGCCGACGCCGTGCTGGCGCTGGAGCCAGGCATAGCGATCGAGATCGATCGCATTGCCGAAGGTTGCATAAGGCAACAGCACCGCGATCCGGTCGCCATATTCGCGCAGCAGCCGCTCCTCTGCCTCGGCGCTGGCACCCCAGTCGTTCGGATCGATGTCGCAAATGAGCGGCGTCAGGCCGGCCCAGAGCGCCGCTTGTGCCGTCGCGGCAAAGGTGAGGGCGGGCATCAGGGCGTAACGACCCGCAGGCTGATCCCCGGCGGCTTCGCGCAGTGCGATCATCAGACCGAGCGTGGCGTTGCCGACCGCAAGGCTCGCGCCCCGGCCGCCGAACAAGGTCTCGGTCGCCTCCGCTTCGAAGGCGCGCACTTCCGGACCATTATTGCTGAACACGCCAGAGGCCTCGACACGGCGGAGCGCCTCGACATGGGCGCTGAGCTTGGGCGGGTTGGGGGCAATCAAGGGATAGCGCATGCGGGCGGACCTGAATGGTGTGCGACCCGTGGCTTGTGATCCAAAGCCCCCTAAAATCTCGTTACGCTTACCGCGCGCTTGACGATATCGGTGTGGTGCGCGCCGCGATCAGCCTTCGCGCGCCACCGCGAAACCGGCGAAGGACTGGTTGACGGGCATCAGTTCCAGCCGGTTGATGTTGAGGTGCGGCGGCAATTGCGCGACCCACAGCATCGTTTCGGCAATGTCGTCGCCGGTCATCGGGTTGACGCCCCCATACAGCGCGTCGGACGCCGCCTGATTGCCACCGGTGCGCACGACGGTGAATTCGGTTTCGACCATGCCCGGCTCGATCGATGTGACGCGCACGCCCTTGCCGTGGAGGTCGGCGCGCAGTCCGAGGCTGAATTGGCGCACGAACGCCTTGGTCGCGGCATACACATTGCCGCCGGAATAGGGGTAGGTCGCGGCGACCGAAGACAGGTTGATGATCGCGCCCTTGCGCGCGACGAGACCCGGCAGCAGTTTGCGCGTGATGCTGACCAGCGCCGAGACGTTGGTGTCGATCATCGTCTGCCAATCGTCGAGGTTCGCCTCCTGCGCAGGGGCCGTGCCGAGCGCGAGGCCGGCATTGTTGATCAGCAGGTCGATCTCGGCAAAGTCGGCGGGCAGGGAGGCCAAGGCGGCGTCGAGGGCGGCGGCATCGCGAATGTCGAAGGCGAGCGTGTGGACGGCACCCCCCAGCGATTCGGCCAAGGCGGCGAGTCGGTCGGCGCGGCGCCCGGTGGTGACGACGCGCCACCCGGCTGCGACAAACGCCCGTACGGCGGCCTCACCGATGCCGGCAGTTCCACCCGTGATGAAAGCCGTGCGCATCACCATCTCTCCAACGCTGTCTGAGAAAATGGTGCCCGAGGGCGGATTCGAACCACCGACACTGCGATTTTCAGTCGCATGCTCTACCAACTGAGCTACTCGGGCACACCCGAAGTTGCTCGGGGAAGCGGCCTCTTAATCGCGCTCTGGCGTGCTGTCTAGCCCGTCTTGTTCTTCTCCGGGCGGGGTCGACACGGGAAGCGCATAGCCCTCGCCCAGCCATTGCAGCAGATCGCGGTCGCGGCAGCCCTGGCTGCAGAACGGCGCATGCGCGGCCACCGGGTGCTTTCCGCACAAAGGACAGGGTTTGGAACGCGCCATCATGCCACCTCGAAGATCGGGGTCACGCCGGTACGCCGGGCGAGCTCGGCGATCCAGTGCGGATTGGCCTGCAGCACCTTTTGCACCGCGACCGACACGCGGTTGTGCGCCGGAACCGGGGGCGGGGTGCGCTCGATTCGGCGGAGCAGCGCGCGCGCCTGTGCCGCAACGGGATCGGCGCGGAGCAGTTCGGGAAGCGACGCGCGCGGGCGGCGGCGGATGATCTGGACGAAGCCGAAGCCGTTCATCGCGGTGCGCTCGAACGGTTGCGGGATGCCGGCATCGAGCGCGGCATCGACTGCGGCGCGGGCGGCCTTGCCCTGCAGCGTCGGGAAATCCACGCCGATCGAGCCGCCAATATCGAGTCGCACGATTGCGGCGGCGACCGCACGCGCGGCGGCGAGCGCGAGCGGATCGAGCGGGGGATAGCCGTCGACGTCGAACAGCGTCATCGCGGGGGTGGGGCTCATCCGCAGCGCGCCGCCGACCGGGCCGCTGAAGACGATGTCGCCGGTCAGCGCTTCCTCCAGCACCTCCGACCAGCCCGCCGCTTCGAGATGGTCTGGCTCATGCGCGTGGCAGATCCGCACGGGCACGCCGGTCGCGGTGATGCGCTCCAGCAGCGTTGGCCCGGCGCGTTCGGGCCCCTCGGCGGGGGCGCAGCGCGGGAGCTTGGCGCGGCCGGGCTCAGGGATCGCCTCGCGCACCAGCTCGACCATCAGCGCCGCACCCTGGGTGATGCCGGGGGGCGGAGGCGACAGCAACGCCTCGCCGCCAGCGAAGGCGACGCGGCCCTCGCGGCCCTTGACGGTGATCTCGACCAGCCGCGCCGCCAGCACCGCGCCCAGCGCCGGGCCGGGGCGATCGGGGGCGAGTCGCGCTTCCAAGATGGTGCCATGCTCGACCAAGGCGGCGCGCGCTTCGCCGATTCCGGCCTCATAGAGCCATTCAGCCAAGCGCAAGCCCCGCCGCCAGCAACAGCGCGCGCGTTTCGAACAGGGGCAGGCCGATGACGCCCGAATGCGAGCCCGACAGGAAGCGCACGAACGCCTCGGCGCGGCCCTGAATGGCATAGCCCCCGGCCTTGCCCAGCCCCTCGCCGCTGGCGACATACGCGTCAATTTCGGCCGAAGACAAAGGCTTGAAGGCGAGGATCGTGTCCGACAGGCGGTGGCGCACAGTGCCGTCCGCCGCGATGACGCACACCGCGCTCAGGCAATGGTGGCGGCGGCCCGAGAGCATTCCGAGCATCGCGCGGACGGTGGCATCGTCCTCCGCCTTGCCGAGGATGCGGCGGCCAAGCGCGATGGTGGTGTCGCCCGCCAGCACCACTTCGCCCGGCGCACGTTCGACCGCCAGCGCCTTGGCGCGCGCGACCCGCTCGACATAGGCACGCGGCGGCTCGGCCTTGAGCGGCGTCTCGTCGATATCGGGCGCGGCGATGCGGGTGGGCACAACGCCCAGCCGCGCGAGCAGATCGGCGCGGCGCGGGGAGGTGGAGGCGAGGACGAGCGTCAAGAGGTCACCATTCGCCCTGAGCCTGTCGAAGGGCCGCACTTCACACGCGAAGGGGTCGCGTGGGGCAAGCTGGGCTTCGACAGGCTCAGCCCGAACGGAACAACGGGGACACGCACCGGCTCAAGGGCGGGCACGCCGCTCACTTGAAACGATAGGTGATCCGCCCCTTGGTAAGATCATAGGGCGTCAGTTCGACCAGCACTTCGTCGCCGACGAGCACACGGATGCGGTTCTTGCGCATCTTGCCGGCGGTGTGACCGAGAATTTCATGGTCGTTCTCAAGCTTCACGCGGAACATGGCGTTGGGGAGAAGCTCCACCACCTGGCCGCGCATTTCGAGCAGTTCTTCTTTTGCCAAACAAACCTCTGGGGATTTTGGGGGAATTCTTGAAGGGCGCGCCTTAGCCGATGATGCGCCAAAAGGAAAGCCGCGTGCGGCGGGCGGTGGGGGCGGGCGAAATTTCAGGAAGTTCGCCCATGTGCGGCCTAAAAATACGAAAAAGCGCGCGGGCGGGGTGCCCGTTGGGGAAAGCGTAACGGCAATGCGAAAGAGCGGCGCGCCCGCGCGCGGCGGGCGGCGCGGGGGAGAATGCCAGCGCGGGGGCGTGTAGGACAGGGGCTCACACCTCGTCGAAAAAGGCGTGGTCGACGCTGACTTCATAGGTCGTCACCGGGCGCACCACCACGCCCAGCCCGACCTCGCGCAGCAAATCGCACAAGGCCTCGCCATCGATCAGATCGATCGCGGGCGCGCCGTCGCGCGTGGCCTCGCGCCGGGCGTCGGGGGTGAAGGTGCCGGTGGTGATGACCAGCCCCTTGTCGGCGCGGCCCTGCATGGCCCCGCGAAAATCGCGGATGGTGGAGGCACCGACCGAGCCCTTGTAGCGCTTGCACTGGAACAGCACGTGGAAGGAGACGAGGTTGACGCGCAGCACGCCTTGCCCGTCAATGCCGCCATCGCCCGATTTGCCGGTCACCTCGACGCGGGTGAAGCCATGTTCGCGCAGCAAGCGCTGGCACAGCCGCTCGAACGCGGCGGGCTCGATCGACTGGAGTTTGGCGAGCAACAGATCGGACCAGCCGGCGACGGCTTCGTCGGCCTCCTCCTCGGCGGGGTCGAGCACGAGGCTGGACGCCTTGGCCTTGAGCTGCTCCGCGCGCCGCGCCGCCTTGGCCGAACGGATGCGCTGACGCAGCGTTTCGAGCGGCTGATCCACCACCAGCCGACCGGCCTCGGTCAACACCCACACGCCGCGCGAATCGTTGGCGACGAAGCCGGGGAATTTCAGATAGCTGCGCGCCCAGGACATTTTGTCGGTGATGATATTGTCGCCGCTGGTGGGGTAGGTCGCGTCGAGATCGGCCTGGGTGAAGCCGAAGCGATCGATCAGCTTTTCTTCAATTTCCTCAATCGAGGCGGAGCCGCCCAGATCGCGCAGCACTTGCAGCGTGGGGACGTAGAAATCGTCCTTGCGGATGGTGGCGACGTGGGCGGGCTTCATGCTTGCGGATCCTGTTGGGCGGCGCTTTTGCGGGCGACGCGCTTATTGGCTTTTACACCGGCAGTGGCGAGCGGGTTTACCATTTTGGGGTCCAAAGCCCTCGCCACGCTATTCCGGCAAAAAGCCAAGCGAGAAGACCATGGGGCGAAGCTTTTCGGACAGTGCGGCGTAAGCCGCCTTCATCGGTTCGAAGTCGGTCAGCTCGGTATCCTCATACGCCTCTAGCGCGCGGCGGATTTGATACCAGCCAGCGTCGGGGCGGCCGAGCTTGAACTCGTCCCTGATCTTGCGCGGAAACTGCGTCGCGTGGAAACGCCGGAACAGTGTGCGTCCCGCATCAAGCACTGCCTGCGCCTCGGGCGAGAACGTCATGTCCGCCATGTAGCGGACCATAAAATCGGACTCAAACCGCCCTTTCGCGCCGACTTCGCTTTCGGTGAAAGGGATGAAATGGTTGACGACGCTCCAGTCGCGATCGTTCCAGTGCAAGCCATCGGCACCGGCGGTGAGGTTGCTGCCGTTGAACAACATCCAAACGAGGCAGTCGGATTTGAATTCGTCGCTCAGTGGCTTGCTAGGTTGCAAGAATTGGTCGCGATCGTTGAGCCAGGTTGGCTTGATCAAGCGTCGGACGGCAAAAACGATGGCCGAACGATCAAGGTTTGCAGGTAAAACGTATAAACCGCCGCCATTTCTTCCAGTATAAATGGACGATGTAAGGCAGGTCCCAGTGGACGCATTTTGTAGGTCGTTGTTGCCTGCAAACAGGTAGCCCAACGATCCCTCGCATGACAGCTTCCTTCGTGGATTGCGCGAGATCGTCAGGGCATTGGACAGAGGAAGCGCCAACTCGCCTCGAGCTTGGGGAGCAGGTATCCAGGCGTTTAGGAGGGAAGAAGTCGGGCGAGCCACAAACATCTTTTCCCCGACCAACAAGCCATTCCGGTCGAGTGCCAGCGCCGTAACATCGCGAATTGGCTCGCGCTTCGATTGTTCCCAGATAAGGAAGCCGATAGGGAAGTCCCCATTAAGACCATCAAACGCACGGCTATGGACTAGAAAGCCGTCGAGATATTTCGCTTTCCAGACGCTACGAAACAATTCGAAGTTTGGCGCATTTACGTATTTTAATGTACTGAACATCGCAAGAAATGATTCTGATAGCTCTAGCTGGATCCTGATCATGAACTGAACGAATAATTCTTTGCCTGCGTAGCCGAGATTCATCGCCCGCATAATGTTATTGATCCGAGACTTCTCAACGCCGATCTTATTCTCGTCGCCCTTACCAATTCCTGATCCGCTCTCTGCGTAAGGTGGATTGATAAGTAACAGGATCGGCTTTGCGCCCTTCTTTCCCTCGCGTGCATCGGCGATCGCCTGGCGCAGCGCGATCGGCAGCTTGTTCGAAAGGGTGTAGTCGATCTCGCCAAAATCGGTGACGTCGTCGTTTAGATAGTCGTACTGGAAAATCTCCGCCCCCGCGAAAGCCGGGTTGGACTTCATGATTGTCACATCGGCTTGGTCAAGCGTCGACATGAAGACGTTGCGCAGGTTGCTGTGCTTCGCCTCTAAATTGCCGACGCCAGCACACATGTCCCATACCAGATAGCGGTCTTGCCATTTCTCGCCCAATGTAGCGCGCAACTGGTCGTAGGCTTTGTCGACGATGTGCAGCGGGGTATAATAAGCACCCTTGAATTTCTGCTCGTCGAGCGGGAGCAGGCTGTCGCGGCGTTCGAGCAGATAGTGGCGGTGCTTTACCTCGGGCGGGCGGTGATAGATCGCCCAGAAATTGCGATAGCCGCGCTGGCTCGCTAGTTCATATTGCTGACCGTTGAGCAGGAACACCGGATTTTCGCCGCTGAACAACAGCCGCGCGGGCAGGTTGGTCATCGCCTCATTGTGGCCGTCATGCATGATGTCGGCGAAGAACAGCACGGCATAGTCCGACGGATTGACCGTACCGAGTTCGCTGCCGACCATCTCGACCCAGCGATCGAACACCTGGCGAAGATTGTCGGGCGTGATCGGCGTGCGGATGATCCGCCGTTCGCGGATCGCGTCCTTTACCGCTTTGATGAAAGCTGCCTCGTCGTGAGCGATCTCATATTCGACGATGTGAGTCTGGACATAGGGCGCGATCTGCGTGGCAAGCTGACGCCCCGCCGCCGACCCCGATTTGGGCCAAACGATGGTCTTGTCTTCGAGCAACGGCAGCGCGCGTTCGGTTGGCATGATCGCCGCCTTCTCGCGATCAATCACGGCGAGAAAGGCGGGGATAGCTTCGCCGCGCTTCTTCGCCGCGCGCACATAGACGAGCAACTGCCCGAACATGACGATTGGCGGGGTCGGCGCGTCCTTCGCCTCGAACCACACTTCCTCGGTCTGGATGTCCACCAATCCCTTGGAATAGGATTTCAGGCCGAGCGCCTTGATGTAGGCGTCCTTGACGTCCTCTTCGGTTCGCGTGCGCGCAAGGGCGTTTGCGAGGCTCATCGCCTTGGTTCCCAATAGTGGATGCGTCCTTCTTCACGGACAGATTGAGAATGAACGCCGCTGGTGTGGTTGATGAGTGCCTTGCTGATGGTCCGTCCCCTGTCGGATCACGATGCGACAAGCGCTTGTGGGTGCGCAAGAAAAAAGGCTGAGAGGGCCAGCGCCGCGGCAAAGCCGCGTCGTCGGTCGGATCGGGCGGGGAGCCCGCCCGTCCGCCGGCCGGGCTTGCGCGGATCCGCGGCTAACGGCTGCGCCGTTAGCCTTGGGCGCTACGCCGGATTATGCTCCTTCAGAAACGCTTCCATCGCCTTCAAAAACTCCAGCCGGTCGGCCTGGCGGGTGAAGTGGTGATCGCCCAGCGGTTGCTCGATATAGATATAGGGCTTGCCCGCCGCCTTCAGCTTCGCCGCCATGTCGCGCGATTGCTTGACGGGGACGACGGTGTCCTTCTTGCCGTGCATGATCAGGATCGGCATCGAGAATTGCGCCGCGCCGTACAGCGGGGAAACGGCCTTCAGATCGGGGGCCTGTTCGCGCAGATAATCCTTGTTGCGCCCGCCATTGAGGAAGCTGCCGTCATAGCGCAGCATCGCGGGCATATCCGACACACCGGCAAAGGAGATCGCGCAGCGATACACCGCGCCATCGCGCTGCGCCCCGCGAAACGCGGCATAGCCGCCATAGGAGCCGCCGACGATGCAGACGCGCTTGGCATCGGCCAGGCCGCTATCCGCCGCCCATTTGACCGCGTCGGTCAAATCGTCCTGCATGGCGAGGCCCCATTGCCCGCGCCCCTTTTTGGTGAAGGCGGTGCCATAGCCTGACGATCCGCGATAATTGGGTTGCAGCACGGCATAACCACGGCTGGCGAGGAATTGCGTCCACCAGTCCCAGCTTTCGTCATCGCGCGCGAACGGGCCGCCATGCGGCAGCAGGATCAGCGGCAGGTTCTTAGGGTCCTTGCCGCGCGGCAAGGTGAGCACGGCGGAGATTTCGAGGCCGTCGCGTGCCTTATATTTCACCGTGCGCACCGGGCCATAGCCCTTCAGCCCGAGCGCTTCATTGACCATCGCCATCATGTGCATCACGCCTTCGGCCTGGCGATAGACATAATAGGCGCCGGGGCGATCGGGCCCGCCGACATGGACGATCAGCACCTGGAAATCCTTGCTCCACGACACGATCCGCGCGGTGCGGGTGCCGACGGCGGCATCGAGCTTGGTCTGGATGTCGGCGAGCGCGGGGTCGATCCAGTGCGTGCGCGGGCGCGTGTCGGTATAGCGCACGCCGACCAGGCGCGTGCCGCTGTCGTCGGTGATGATGCCGTCAATATCATAACCGGGCACGCCAAACAGTTTCGGGCCGGTCTTGAGCGTGGCGAGATCGAGCGGATAGAGCGCGGTCACGTCATCGGCATCGCTGATCGACAGCGCCTTGCCGGGTTCGGGCAGGAACATCGCGGGGGTGTTGCCGAGATCGGCATCCTTGCCCTTTGCCTTGACGAGCGTGCGGAAGGGCTGGGCGGCGCTGTCGCGGTAGAGCAAGCGGTAGGAGCGCGCGTCATCGTCATAAGCGAGGCCCGAGCGCACCGTGCCGGTGCCATCGGCATACCAGTCCATGACGGTGTCGCGCGGCGGCTGCACCTGCACGCTGTGGCCGTTGGTGACATCGAAATCGCGCACTTCGGGCCAGAAGCCTGCGGCATCGCGGTAGATCGAGGTCTGCAGCGCGAGGCGGATGTGCGGGCTGCCATCGCGCGCGATCCACAGGATGTCATCGGCCCCCTGCGCGGCGACATCCTTGCCGAGCACGTTGATTTTCTTGCCATCGGCGCTGATGCCGATCGTGCGGCGCAGATACCAGCTGTCCCCTTCGACCGGGGCGGTGGTACCGATCGTGGCGACGAGCCAGTCATTATTGACCCAGGCCCAGCTGTTGAGATCATTGGGGCCGGGGTTGATCATCACCGGGTTGCTCGCGCCGTCGAGCCGGATGATGGCGAAGCGTTGCTCGCCCTTGATCGCCATTCTCAGCGCGACGCGCGTGCCATCGGGCGACAAAGCGGGCGCTTGCAGAAAGGGGAGCGTGGCAAAGGCTTCGGCGGGGAGCGGCGCGGCGGTGGCCGCAGTGGGGTCGGCAACCGGCGCTGCCCCCTGCGCATGGACGACGCCAGCGGATATCGCGCTCGCGAGCGCCAGCGCGTGCCAGTAACGGTATAGGATCACGGTGATTTCCCTCCCCCAGAGATGCCGCCAAGCTTTATTGCCGATGCGCGCGCTGACAAGGGGGATGACAAGAAAAAATGCGGTTATTGTATGAAAACGACCAGCCGTTGCAAAATGTGTGATTGCGGCGCAGTCTTTTTGTACCTGTCGTGACGATTCAAAGACTCTGCAGCGATGGATACGGCGTGCGCCACGGGGAATGGTGCATAAAAGCCTGAAATATATCTCTACTGTAGAAGCCATCCTGTTATTGATAAAAAGGGTATATTGTGTCAGTTTAAAGTTGCGTTCTACGAAAAGACATGGAGAGGGGATGGTGATGCGGGACGATCGATTAGGTCCAATCCCTATCGTCGTACGCGGGATAGGGGATATTGTGCGAAGGGCCGCGGTGGGGGGACTTGCCGTGTCGCTGGCCGGGTGCGCCACCGTAAGCGGATTTCCAAAATCGGCGTTCGATACTACGCAAGTCAATGCCGAGATTGCGCCGTATCTGCTGGCGGCAAAGGTCACCGCTTATGACTCCTGTCAGGCCAAGAAAGCGTGCCGCAATGATATTATCGACGCGCGGCTACGCGCGATCGACCTGCGTTTTGGCGAATATGAGCGCAATCTTTACAAGGAGGGCGTCGGTTTTGGCGTCGGAACCGACTGGATCGCGCTTGCGCTGAACGGGGTCGGCTCGGTGAGCGCGGCATCGAAGGCGCTGTCGGCGGCCTCCGCCGGGGTGCTGGGCGCGCGCGCCTCGTTCGAGAAGCAGGCGCTGTACAATATGACTATGCCCGCGATGCTGGCGCAAATGGTCGCGAAACGCCGCGAAGTGCTGGCCCGCATCCGCGAGGGCGAATCGCAGGATGCCGCCGCATATTCGCTGTTCCGCGCGCTCAACGACATCGATGACTATGCTTTCGCTGGTACGCTTCCCGGGGCGATCACCGAAATTTCCAATCATGCGGGCGTGCAGGCGACGCAGGCAAATGCCGACATCAAGGCGATCCAGATCGTCGCGCCGGTCGCCCAGGATTTGCAGGACCGCCGGGAAAAGATCGCGACCCTGCTGAAGGCCGCGACGCCCGCGCAACTCGGACTGTTGCAGCGGGTGTCGGGTGGGGAGCCGAGCGATGCCGATCCGCTGATCAACGCGCTGAACCTGCTTGATTCGGCACGAACGACGGAGAAACTCGACACCTTTTGCCAACGTTTCACGGTGTCGATCGGAGGGCCCTGCTAATGGCGATTGTTCAAAAGGCGTGCGACGGCAACCAGCCGCTCAGCTATCTGCAAACGGTGGTGCAGCAGGAGGAGGGCATTTACGGCCCGCTCTCCGGGCTGATGGCGCAGGCCCCCAATAATGTGATGACCTTGCAGATCGGCGCGAGCCCTGCCGTCGGCAAGCGCGCCGTGCTGGACGTGTATAGCGGCCATCCGCCCGAGAAAGACGGCCATGTGCTGATTTGCGTGGCCAACTGCCTGGTGAACGCGGCGATGCAGAGCGTCGCCGCCTACCGACCGACCTGATCGGCGGCATGTCGTTTGGCGCGGCGGTCGATGGGAGGGGCCGCCGCGCCGTGAACCTCATCCTGACGCCGCCAAAGCCGCGAGCAGCAGCAGCGCGACGATATTGGTGATCTTGATCATCGGGTTCACCGCCGGGCCTGCGGTGTCCTTATACGGGTCGCCCACCGTGTCGCCGGTGACGGCGGCCTTGTGGGCTTCGCTGCCCTTGCCGCCGTGATGGCCGTCTTCGATATATTTCTTGGCATTGTCCCACGCGCCACCGCCCGACGTCATCGAAATCGCGACGAACAGGCCCGAGACGATCACGCCCAGCAGCATCGCGCCCAGCGCCGCAAAGCCCTCGGCCTGGCCCGCGACCGCAGTGATGACGAAATAGACCAGGATCGGGGATAGCACCGGCAGCAGCGACGGGATGATCATTTCCCGGATCGCGGCCTTGGTGACCAGATCGACCGTGCGGGCATAATTGGGGCGGCTGGTGCCCGCCATGATGCCGGGATTGTCGCGGAACTGCGCGCGCACTTCTTCCACCACCGCGCCCGCCGCGCGGCCGACCGCGGTCATCCCCATCGCGCCGAACAGATAGGGGAGCAGCGCGCCGAGCAGCAGCCCGACGATGACATAGGGGTTGGAGAGCTGGAAATTGACCGTGAGATCGGGGAAATCGCGGCCCAGGTCCGAGGTATAGGCGTTGAACAGCACGAGCGCGGCGAGCGCGGCCGAGCCGATCGCATAGCCCTTGGTCACCGCCTTGGTGGTGTTGCCGACCGCGTCCAGCGCATCGGTGCGGTGGCGCACATCATCGGGCAGGCCCGCCATTTCGGCGATGCCGCCGGCATTGTCGGTGACCGGGCCATAGGCATCGAGCGCGACCACCATCCCGGCCTGCGCCAGCATCGCAGTGGCGGCAAAGGCGATGCCGATCACCCCCGCCAGCTGATACGCCGCGATCACCGCGATGACGATGACGAGCGTGGGCAGAGCGGTCGATTCGAGGCTGATCGCCAGGCCCTGGATCACGTTGGTGCCGTGGCCGGTTTCCGAGGCCTTGGCGATGCTGCGCACCGGGCGGAAGTTGGTGCCGGTATAATATTCGGTGATCCACACCAACAGCCCGGTGACGGCGAGGCCGATCATCATCGACCAGAACAGCTTCATGCCGGTGAAGGTGCCGACATCGCCGAGAAAGGCGTTGCCGCCGATCGGCGCGGTCATGTCGCCCAGCGTATATTGCGTGGCGAAATAGATAGCGGGGATCGACAGCAGCACGCTGACCCAAAAGCCCTTGTACAGCGCGCCCATGATCGAACCGCTGCTGCCCAGCCGCACGAAGAAGGTGCCGATGATGGAGGTGAGGATGCACACCCCGCCGACGATGAGCGGCAGCGTCATCACTTGCAGCAGATGATCGGCATTTTTGAGCGCGAGCGCGACCGAGATCATCGTCACGCCGATCGTCACCACATAGGTTTCGAACAGATCGGCGGCCATGCCTGCGCAATCGCCGACATTGTCGCCGACATTGTCGGCGATGGTGGCGGGGTTGCGGGGGTCGTCCTCGGGGATGCCCGCCTCCACCTTGCCGACCAGATCGGCGCCGACATCGGCAGCCTTGGTGAAGATGCCGCCACCGAGGCGCGCGAAGATCGAGATGAGCGACGCGCCGAACGCCAAAGCCGTCAGCGCCTTGACCACCACGGGGCCGCCCGCGCCGACGCCGTTCGCCCCCGCCAGATACCAGAAGGTGCCCGAAATCGCGAGCAGGCCCAGCCCTGCCACCAGCAAGCCGGTGACCGCGCCCGAGCGGAACGCCATCGTCAGCCCGCCTTGCAGCGACGTGCGCGCGGCTTCCGCCGTGCGGACATTGGCGCGCACCGAGATGTTCATGCCGACATAGCCCGCCACGCCCGACAGCACCGCGCCGAGCGCGAAGCTGATGGCGGAGACGGGGCCGCGCATTCCGTCGAGGAACACCCACACCAAAGCGAGCACGATCAGGCCGACAATGGCGATGGTGCGGTACTGGCGGCCGAGATAGGCTTTGGCGCCTTCCTGAATGGCGGCGGCGATGTCCTGCATCTTTTCGTTGCCGGGCGGCGCGCGGAGGACCTGGGCGCTGGTGATGATGCCGTAAGCGACGGCAATCAGCCCACAGATGATGGCGGCATAGACGATCGTCATGCGTATCCTTTCCCTGGCTTGTCGGTGGGATGGTCACACGATGCGTGCCCCCACGCTTGTCCCGTCAGACTAGCGCCGGGGAATGGCTTGGCAAGCCGCTGTCTTAGCCGTGTTGGAAGCCGAGCCGGGCGGGCAGCTCGACCGCCGCGCCGTCCTCGCTGAGGGTCAGGCCCTCGCCGTGCGCGAAGCTGCCGATGCGGGTGGCGGGGACGGGGGGCGTATGATCGGGGGCAAATGCGAACAGCAATTGATAATCGTCGCCCGCGGTGGCGGCGGCAAGGCGGGCGGCGCGGGTGTCGCCGGTGAAGGCGCGGTACGAGTCGGACAGCGGCACTTGGGCGAGGTCGATGGTGACGGCGAGGCCGCTCGCTTGGGCCATGCGGTGCGCGTCGATCAGCAGGCCGTCGGACACGTCCATCATCGCGTGGACCAAAGGCGCGAGTGCCTGCCCCTCGGCAAGGCGCGGCTGCGGGCGGCGATAGGCGGCGAGCAGATCGGCGGGGCCGCTCTCCCCGCGCGCGATGGTAAGCCCGGCCCCGGCATCGCCGATCGTGCCGGTGACGTACAGCGCATCGCCCGCGCGCGCGCCGCTGCGGGAGGGGGCGTGCGCGCTGTCGCCGAGCGCGGTGAGCGTGAGCACGCGCGGGGCGTGCGGCGGGAGCGACACGGTGTCGCCGCCGAGGATCGGCGCGGCGAAGGCGGTGAGTGCGTCGGCCAGGCCGCAGAGGAAGGCGGTGTCCCAGTCTTCGGCATCGTTACCCGCTGTTCCCGCAGCGCCCGTCACCGTCACCCCGGGCTTGTCCCGGGGTCCACATTGCGGCGTCTCCTGCGGCGGTTGGTTTCGCGGCCCGGTGGACCCCGGGACAAGCCCGGGGTGACGGGTTGCGAGCGTGGGGTTCGGCTGCGAAGCACGCAACGGGTAATTCAGCATCACGCCCACCGGCACCGCGCCCTTGGCGGCGAGATCGGACAGGTTGGTCGCGACCAGCTTCCACGCGACATCCCCGGCGGGATCGCTGGCGAGATAATGCACGCCCTCGACCAAAGTATCGCTGGTCAGCACCAGCCGCCCGAGCCGCGCGGCATCGTCGCGTAAATCCAGCGCCCCTGGATGCAGCGGCAGCGCGCGCAAGGCGGCGAGGAAATCGGCTTCGGTCATGCGCGCCGGTTTAGCGGGGGTGGGGGCGGATGTCTGCGGGCTGGTGGTTAGTGGCCGTTCCGCAACAGCCTGTTGACTAGCCAGCGCACGCTAAATCCTATCGTAACGGCCACTAAACCGGTAGGCAAGGCGACCATCAACCAGAAGCTCTTATGGCACGGTGAATCAGGAAAGCAGTCGCCTAACGTTTGGCCAAGAAAGAGAAAAGCGAAGAGCGGTAATGCGCAGACTGCCGATAGCGCACATCCCCACTTCCCGCCCGTTGTACCGCCCGATCTATATTGGCCATTGCTCATAGCACCATCCTACGAGCAACCGCGACGTCTGCAACTGGGCGAGAGCGGACAATCGCCGCCTTCACTCCTCCCGCTTCGCCCCGTCCAGCCCGCGTTCCAGCCGCGCCGCCTCCACTGCCGCTGCCTCGCGCTCGGCCTTGGTGCGGCCGAAGGCGGCGCGGTTGCGGGTGGCGGTGGCGTCTGCTGCTTGACGGTCGCGGGCCTTGCGGGCGCGGCGGAGGTTGATGACCTCCGCCATGGTTAGACGCGGACGTCCTTGGCGATGGCGTCGAGCAGGCCGTTGACGAAGCCTGCCTCGCGCTTGTCGAAGAAAGCGTGCGCGACATCGACATATTCGGTGATGACGGTGCCGACCGGCACATCCGCGCGCGCCAGCAATTCATAGGTGCCCGCGCGCAGGATCGCGCGCATCGCCTTGTCGAGCCGGGCAAGGTTCCAGCCCTTGGCGAGCTTTCCGGCAATGGCGGTGTCGATTTCGCCGAGCCGCGCTTCGGTGCCCTTTACGACATCGTCGAAGAAATCGACTTCGGCCTCGGCATATTCGGCATCCTCGATCGTCGCGCCGAGGCGGTGATTGTGGAATTCGTTGAGCAACTGCGCGATCGGCGTTGCCTCCATATCATGCTGATACAGCGCCTGGACGGCAGCGAGACGGGCGGCGGCGCGCGCTTTGGAGCGGGCGGCGGTACGGGGGGTGGCGTGGGAGGACATGGGCGGGCCCTTAGGCGAAAAAGCGGGGAACGGGAAGTTGGGTGTTTTTGGGGGGGCTTCTTGCCTCCCCTCCCTGGAAGGGAGGGGATTGAGGGGTGGGTCGGCCCGTAATCGGGCGTAACATCCGCCATCAGCCGACCCACCCCCGGCCCCTCCCTTGTCAGGGAGGGGAGGAAGAGGGGGCATTGATCGCATCGCGAAGCCCGTCACCCCGGGACGAGCCCGGGGGGACGGGGGGGGTTATTTCAGCCGCAGCGCCACCGATCTGGCGTGCGCCGGGAGGCCCTCGGCTTCGGCCAGCGCCACCGCCGCCGGGCCGATTGCTGCCAGACCCTTGGGGTCCAAGTGCAGGAAGCTGGTGCGCTTCATGAAATCGAGCACCGACAGGCCGCTGGCGAAGCGCGCGCGGCGGCCGGTGGGGAGGACGTGGTTGGGGCCTGCGACATAATCGCCGATCGCTTCCGGCGTATGTCGGCCGAGGAAGACCGATCCGGCATGGCGCACCTTGTCGAACAAGGGTTGCGGATCGTCGCAGGCGAGCTCGAGATGTTCGGGCGCGAGGCGGTCGACCAGCGGCAGCGCTTCGGCGAGCGTGGCCACGAGGATGATCGCTCCGTTCGCATCCCACGCCGCGCGCGCGACCTTGGATGTGGCGAGCGTGGCGATTTGCGCGTCGACCTCAGCCGCGACGGCGTCGGCGAAAGCGGCGTCATCGGTGAACAGGATCGACTGGCTGGTCGGGTCATGCTCGCTCTGTGACAGCAGATCGGCGGCGATCCAGTCGGCGCGGTTCTGGCCGTCGGCGACGACGACGATTTCGGACGGGCCTGCGACCATGTCGATGCCAACCACGCCGTAAAGCTGGCGCTTGGCCTCGGCCACCCAGGCATTGCCGGGGCCGGTGATGACGTCGACCGGCGCGATGCGATCGGTGCCGTAAGCGAGCGCCGCGACGGCTTGCGCGCCGCCAATGCGCCACACTTCGTCCACCCCGGCAATGTGCGCGGCGGCGAGCACCAGCGGGTTGATCTCACCATCGGGGGTGGGGGTGACCATGACGACGCGATCGACGCCCGCAACTTTGGCGGGGATGGCGTTCATCAGCACCGAGCTGGGATAGGCCGCACGCCCGCCGGGGATGTAGATCCCGGCATTTTCGATCGCGTTCCAGCGCGCACCAGTGCGGATGCCGTGCGCGTCGGTCAGGTCGCTGCCCTGCGGCTTCTGCTTTTCGTGATAGGTTGCGATGCGCTGGGCGGCGAGATCGAGCGCTGCGCGCAGATCGGGGGCGAGGCCGTCATAAGCGGCGCGCCATTCTTCGCGGTCGATCTGCCAGCCGGTCGCGTCGAGATCGTGGCGGTCGAAGCTTTGGGTGTAAGCGCGCACGGCGGCGTCGCCTTCGTCGCGGACGCGCGCGATGATCGCGGTTACGTCGCGCGCGACATCGGCATCGGCTTCGCGGCGGGCGTTGACCAAAGCGGTGAAGTCCGCGGCGAAGCTGGGGGCGGTGGTGGTGAGGCGGATCATAATTTCCTCCCCTCCCGCTTGCGAGTTCGGGGTCGCCAGCGCCCCGCGCTGTCGAGGATGTGCCGGGGGCACATCCGACCCCGGACTGGGTTGGGGGAGGGAAAGTGCGTCATCATCATGCGGCAGCCTTGCTTGTCTCGGGCCCTCCCCCAGCCCCTCCCGCAAGCGGGAGGGGAGAAGAGACAGCCCGCCGAAACGCTTCGACCAGCGGCACCACCTGCCCGCGCGTCTTGAATGCGGCGCGGTTGACGATCAGGCGGCTGGTGACCTCGCAAATCACTTCGACCTCGACCAGGCCGTTTTCTTTCAGCGTGCGGCCCGACGACACCAGATCGACGATGCGCGGGGCAAGGCCGAGCAGGGGGGCGAGTTCCATCGCGCCGTTGAGTTTCACGCATTCGGCCGACACGCCACGGCGTGCGAAATGCGCCTCGGTGACGTGCGGATATTTCGTCGCGACGCGGACATGGCTCCAGCCGCGCGGATCGTCATTGGCGGCCATGTCGGCGGGCTCGGCGACCGACAGGCGGCAATGGCCGATGCCGAGATCGACCGGCGCGTAAAGCTCCGAATAATCGAACTCGGCCAGCACGTCCGACCCGACGATGCCGAGCTGCGCGGCGCCATGCGCGACGAAGGTGGCGACGTCGAACGCGCGGACGCGGATCAGGTCGATGCCGGGGTTGTTGGTCGAGAAGCGCAAGGCGCGCGAATCCTCGTCGCGGAACGCGGCTTCGGGAACGATTCCGGCGCGTTCGAGCAGCGGAACAGCCTCGGCGAGGATGCGGCCCTTGGGCACGGCGATGATGATGGGATCGGCCATATCCGCCGGGCTTTACTTAGGCGCGGGGGTGGGCGCAACAACGGGGCCGAACGACGGAGGACCATTATGGCGAGCGAGCAGAACAATCGCGGGGCGTTCCTGATCCAGCAGCATTATTGCGAGGCCAATGCCGCGCCGATCTATGGCCGGATGGCGGGCGCGGTGGCGGCGGGGCTGACGCGAGCAACCGGGATGGGCGCGCGCATCCTCGATTGGCCGGGCGAGCCGACGCGCGACGCGCTGCCGCTGCGCTTCTTCGGCGGCCTCCATGCGCTGGTGCAGGCGGGCAAGGATGATGGGCTGGCGGCGGTCTTTGCGGGAGCGGTGACCGAGCAGGCCGAAATTGTCGCCACGCTGGAGCGCGTGCTGGCCGAGCATGAGGCGGCGCTATTGCCCTGGCTCGACGGGCCGCCGCAGACCAATGAGCCGGGGCGATCGGCGGCGCTCATGCTGGGGTTGATCGAGATCGCACGGCGGCACGGGCCCAGACTCGAACTGCTCGAGATCGGGTCGAGCGCGGGGCTCAATTTGCTGATCGACCGCTATCGCTTCGATCTGGGCGGGAGTTTTTATGGGCCGGAGCATTCTCCGGTGACGATCACGCCGGTGTGGAGCGGGCCGCCCGCGCCGGTGGTGCCGCTGGAGATGGTGTCGGTGCGCGGGTGCGACGTGCAGCCGCTCGATGCGACGGATCCGGCAGTGGCGGCGCGACTGGCGGCCTATGTCTGGCCCGAGACTCCCGAGCGGCTGGTGCGGGTGCGCGCGGCGATCGCGATGCAGGTCGAACGCGGGGTCGATCTGGTGCGGGCCGATGCCGCCGACTGGGTCGAAGCGCGGCTGGCCGAGCCGCAGGAAGCGGGCGTGACGCGCGTGCTGATGCATTCGGTGGTGTGGCAATATCTCCCCGAGCCGGTGGCCGAGCGCATCCGCGCCGCGATGAAGGCGGCAGGCGCGCGGGCGAGCGCGGAGCGGCCGATCGGCTGGGTGATGATGGAGCCCGATCGGGCGCTGGGGCACCAAGTGGTGCGGGCGCGGTCGTGGCCGGGGGATGGCGCCTGGACCACGGTTGCGACGGCGCACGCGCATGGCACGTGGATCGATACGCGCGGGGAGACGGGCGATGCGTTGCCGTCGGTGGCGCTGCCCGAGGCGGCGCAAGTGCGCGTTTGATCCTCCCCGTGCCGGGGAGGATTAGGGCTCCCAATCCCGGATCGCCGCCACAATCGCGTCGGGGTTTTCCCAGGGGACGAAATGGCCGGCATCGACCTTGACCAGCGTCAGGTCGGGGACGAGCGCGTCGAGACCTTCGAGCTGGCTGGGCAGGAGGGCTGCGTCCTTGAGGCCCCATACCACCAGCGTCGGCTGTTGGATCGGCGGGAAGGGGGCGTCGAGAAACGCCGGGCGCTCGGGGGTTTCGTCGAGGTCGGGGACGAGGATCGGGCTGGCGCGATACCAGTTGAGCATCGCGGTGAGCGCGCCGGGCTGGCCCCATTGCTCGAGATAGACGGGTTTTTCCTCGGCGATCTTCGCCAGATCGGTGTGGCGCGCGAAGCTGCCGTCGAAGAAGGCGGACAGGCCGATGCTGGCAACGTGCTTTTCGAAATCGGGATTGCGGAACGCGCGGATATATTGGCTCGCGGCGCGCTGCGCCAAATCGTCGAACAGCGTGCGCTGGAAGACAAAGGGGTGCGGCGCGTTGACGATCACCAGCCGCGTGATGCGCGCCGGGTTTTGCAGCGCCGCCATCCACGCGATCGCCCCGCCCCAATCATGGCCGACCAGCGTGAAGGTGGTGAGGCCGAAATGATCGGCAAGCGCGAGCAGATCGGCGACCATCTTGTCGGGGGTATAATCGGACACCTGCGCTGGCTTGGACGAACGCGCGAAACCGCGCTGGTCGGGCGCGATGACGAAATGGTCGGTGCTGAGCTGCGGGATGACGTGCCGCCACGTGCGGTGCGATTCGGGGAAGCCGTGGAGCAGGAGGATCGGCGGATGCGCCGGGTCGCCCGCCGTCGCCACGTCGAGCGTGACGCCGGTCGGGAGGGGGATGGTGGTGAGTGAGAAGGTGGGCATCGTCATCTCCGTTTTGCCGCCCCTCCCTGGAAGGGAGGGGTTGGGGGTGGGTCGGTCTGAGGCTGGCGATTCGCCCTATTGCGGGCCGACCCACCCCTCGGTCCCCTCCCTTCCAGGGAGGGGAGGCACGTTACGGATAACTCACCGTCTTGGGCACGCCGGGGATGGGGATCCATTCCTTGTCGTCGCCCGGCACCTTGGGGAATTCGCCTGCGGTCCAGGCGCGCTTGGCTTCCTCGATTCGGTCGCGGTTGGACGAGACGAAATTCCACCAGACATGGCGCGGGGTGGTGAAGGCTTCTCCGCCGCACAGCATCGCGCGCGCACCGGTCGTCGAGCGCAGCGTCGCGGCAACGCCGGGTTTGAGCACATAGAGCGTCATCGGTTCCAGCGTCATGCCGTCGAGCGTCGCCTCACCCAGCGCGATGTAGATGGCGCGCTCGTCTGCCTCTGCGTCGATCGGCACCGCGCCACCCGCATCGAGCACGATGTCGGCGTAGATCGTGCTGGCATAAGTGGTGGTCGGCGCGCTCTGGCCCCACAGGCTGCCCATCACCACGCGCGCGCGAGCGTTAGTGGCATCGACCGTTGGCAGATCGGCCTTTGCGACATGTTCGAACGCCGGATCGCGCTCCTCATCCGCCTCGGGCAAGGCGAGCCAGGTCTGGATGCCCGACAATTCGGGGCCCGTCTCCCGCTCGGCGCTGGGCGAGCGTTCGGAATGGACGATGCCGTGCCCCGCCGTCATCAGATTGACCGCGCCGGGCTCGATCACGACATCGCTGCCGATCGAATCGCGGTGGCCGAGCGCACCCGCGAACAGATAGGTGACGGTGGCGAGATTGATGTGCGGGTGCGGGCGCACGTCGATGCCGGTGCCGACCTCCAGCCGTGCCGGGCCCATCTGGTCGAAGAAGATGAACGGCCCGACCATGGTGCGCGGCCGCGAGGGCAAGGTGCGATGCACCTTGAAACCGCCGAGATCGTGAGTCGAAGGGGTGATCGTCTGCAGGATCAGATCGTCATTGGTCATGGCTGTGCCTCCAGATCAGCGAGAATAGCGAGCAGGTCGCTCGGGAAATAGGGCTCGGTCGCTTCCGTCAGCTCGGCGCGGGTGAACCAGCGCCAGCGTGTCATCACGCGCTGTTCGAGCGCGGTGTGGCCGTGCGTTTCGATCCGGTCATGCGGCGCGCGCACCAGGAAATAGCGCTCGTCGGCGGTGACGGGCACGCCCTCGATCGTCAGAAAATCGACCACGCGGCGCAGGATTTCGGGGCCGGGATCGAGATCGAGCCCGGTTTCCTCGCGCAATTCGCGTCGGGCGGCGGCAGGGTAGCTTTCGCCCGGATCGAGCGCGCCGCCGGGGGTGCACCAGAAAGGCGGGCGGTCGTCGGGATCGAAGCGGAACAGGAGCACGCGCCCGGCCGGATCGAGCAGGACGATGCGGGCGGCGGGGCGGGGGGTGCGGGTCATGCGGCGTCGAGCTCGGGATAATGGCGGAAGATGCCGTTCTGCGAGAAGGGCAGGCGGCGCTCGCTTTTCAAATAGGCGCGGACGCCGGGCAGATCGGCGACGAGATCGTGGATGCGGATCAGGTCGGGATAAGCGGGCTCAAGCGCGGCCATCCGCTTGGGGAACATGTAGCGCAGCCCTTCGACGAGCTGGAACAGCGAGGTGTCGGCATAGGTCCAGTGATGGTCGATCAGCCATTCGCCCGGACCGCTCTTGGCCGCCTCGTCGAAATGCGTGAGGAATTTGGGCATGCGCTCTTCCCGGAACATCCTGGCGACGGCGAGTGCGGTGTCTTTCTGCTCCTCATAGGTCAGCGATCCGGCAACCGGGTGGTGGACGCTGTGGACCTCGGTGACCATGTCGGCGATCGTCAGTTGCAACTGGTTGAGCCATAGCCGATCGGCAATGCGCGACGCGCCGACCTGGTGATGATCGCCAAGGAACAGCAGGATGTTGGCGACCTGCGCAATCACCATGCCGTCGAGTTCGAGATAGGGCGGCGCGAAGGGGCCGCGCTTGGCGGCATGGTGGGCCATGTTGGCGACCAGCATGTCCTCCCCTTCGACGCGGCCGCAATCGACATAAGCGATGCCCGCCGCTTCAAGCGGAAGCCTTATAAATTCGCCACGGCCCTGGATTCCGGGCCAATACCACAGACCGTAGCGCATCGTTTATTCTCCGGGAGCCTGCGCGCGGATCGCGAGGGCGTGGATGCGGTCCCGCAACAGGTCCGCCAGCGCCTGATGGACCAGACGCTGCCGCCCAACGCGCGACAGGCCGACAAAGGCCCCGGATTCGACCGTGACCGTGAAGTGCGATTCGCCAGTGCCGTCGTCGCCCAGATGCCCGGCATGCTGGGCGCTGTCGTTGGAGATAGTGAGCGCCGTGGGGGAGAGCGCGGCTGTGAGGCGATCGCGAATCTCGTCGACGATCGGGCGGGAGGCGGTGGCAGGGTCTGTCATCGCGCCTATATAGACCGCTTTTGCATTTGAGGGAGCCGCGTGGCCCGCGACGACGACAAGAAAGATGCCGCGAGGGAGCGGCCCGCCCCGCGCTTCCACGGGCGCGTGGAGGGGACCGGGCGCGTGTGCGAGGAGCCGGGCTGCGATCAACCGGGCGAATTTCGCGCGCCGGCGGGCGATGGGCCGCGCTTCGGCGGGGACGGTCCGCGCGGTTATCGCTGGTTCTGCCTCGACCATATCCGCGCCTTCAACGCGCGCTACAATTTCTTCAACGGCATGAGCGCGGAGGAAATCCACGCGCAGCAGCGCCCGTTCGCCGGATGGGAGCGCGAGACGCGCGCGTTCGCGCATTCGGGCGGCGACGTGCCGCCGAAATGGTCCGACTTCAGCGACCCGCTCGATGCGATCGGCGCGCGCTTCCGCCGCAAGATGGAGCCCGAGCGCAAGGACGGGCGGCCTTTGTCGGAGGTCGACCGGAGATCGCTCAAGGTGTTGGGGCTCGCCCCCGATGTCGACCGGCGGGCTCTGCGCGAACGCTATGCCGAGCTGGTGCGCAAATATCACCCCGATCGCAATGGCGGCGACCGCAGTTTCGAGAGCAAGCTGCAGGACGTGATCGCCGCCTACACGCAATTGAAGAGCGCGGCGGCGTTCGCCTGAAGCGGTGGGCTGCGCGTCGCGCGATCCGCCGGGCGACCTCCTCCAATTGCGCCGCGACCGTGGCCCAGCCTTATTCGGCGCGCCAGACCGCTTCGCGCGGGGCATCGATCAAGCGGGTGATGCTGAGGTCGTGGGTGCTGTCCCGCATGTGGGGCTCCGGGGATCAATCGCGGTCGGGCGCGCCGAGCGGGAAATAATGGCGATAGGGCCGCGCCTCCTCGACGCAGCGCACCACCGCGGGGCGGGCGAGGGCGCGCGCGCGATAGGCCTTCAGCACCGCGAAGCGATCGTCGATCGGGTGGACCCAGTCGGCGTAGAAGAGCGCAGGCGCGGCGGCGCAATCGGCCAGCGTGAAGACATCGCCTGCGGCCCATGCGCGCCCCGCGAGCCGCGTGTCGAGCCAGCGATAGACTTGGTCGAGCGCGGCGGCGACGGTTGCGGCGATGTCGGGGTCGCGCCGCTCGGGTGGGCGCAGCGCGTCGACCACCGGACGCGTCATCACGTTCATCACGTGATTGTCGAACACGCGGTCGAGCATCCGCACTTCGAGCGCGGCGGCGGGATCGGCGGGAAGGAAGGTGGTCGCGCCCGGGTGGTGGGTCTGGAGATATTCGATGATCGTGCTGGTCTCGATCATGACGGTTTCGCCCTCGCGCAGCACCGGGAATTTGCCGAGCGGCCAGAGCGAGTCGAGCGTCGCCTTGTGCGCGGGGTCCTCGATCATGCGGAAGGTGAAGGGGGTCGCGTTCTCGTACAGCGCGATCAGCACTTTCCAGGTGTAGGACGAGAAGGGATGGCCGAAGATTTCGATCACCAACTGCCCTCCTTCATCCGCCGCTGACGTTCGTCCTCGGCGGCGCTCTCGACATGCCCGAACGCGCCGGTGGCGACTGGCCCGGCGGGCTCGTACGTCGCGATGATGGTGCCCCCCGGGGTGACCTCATGCGCGATCATTTTGAGCGTCAGCGACGAGGTGTCGGCACCGAACCAGCGCTTGCCGGTGCCGAGCACGACCGGGAGCGTGTAGAGCTTGAGCTGGTCGAGTAGCCCGGCGGCGAGCAGGGCGGGGTAGAGCGTGCTCGAGCCCTGGATGAGCAGATCGGGGCCGTCGCCTTGGCGAAGCGCGGCGACCGCATCGAGATCGCCGAGCCGGTGGCTGTTGGCCCATGTCAGCGGCTGCGCGCCGCGGGTGACGACATATTTGTTCGCCGCGGTGAAGGCGTCGCCCATCGCCGCCGCCTCGCCCGCGACATAGGGCCAATAGGCGGCGAAAATGTCATAGGTCCGCCGCCCGAGCAGCAAGTCATAGGGGCCGGCGAAGAAATCGCCGACCGCCGCGCCGACCGCTTCGTCGGAAACCGGGAACATCCAGCCGCCATGCGCGAAACCGTGGGTCGGATCCTCGGTCGGACCTCCCGGTGCCTGGATGACGCCGTCGAGCGACTGGAACAGGCCGCCGATGACCTTACGCATGCGCGGCCTCGCCCCCGCTTTGGCCCGGCCCGACCACGCCGAAGACGACGCCGTGCGGGTCGCTGGCGATGATGATGCGGTCGCCGCCGGGAACCTCCATCGGGCCCATCATCACGCTGCCGCCCGCTTCGGTCACCTTGGCGGCGGCCGCCTCGATATCGGGCGCGCGGAAGTAGAAGCGCCAGCTGGGGGGCGGCCCAGCACCGTCATGGGGTTGCGTCGCGCCGAAGGTCTGGTCGCCGACCGCGATGAAGCGATATTCGCCCCTCGGCCCCATCGACATCACATCGGGATAGTTCCAGCCGAACACGCTGCGGTAGAAGGCGTCGCCTGCGTCCTGATCGGGGGTGATCAGCTCGTTCCAGTTGCACTTGCCCATGCCGGTGCGGTCATACGCGGTGCTCGATGCGTCGCTGTCGCCGCGCATGATGTAGAAAGGGATGCCCTGCGGATCGGCGGCGAGGGCCATGCGGCCGACGCCCGGCATCGTCCATGGGCCCATATGCACCGCGCCGCCCGCGCTTTTGATCGCTTCGGCGGTGGCATCGACATCGCCGACGCCAAGGTAGAACAGCCAGCCGGGCCTGGCCCCGCCCGCCTGCATCTCGGGGGTGAGACGCATCACCCCGCCGACCGCACCGTCACCGGTTTCGATCATGCGGTAATCCATGTCCGGGTTGGGTTCGGCTATGCTCCATCCGATGACGTGATCGTAAAACGCCTTGGACGCGAGCGGATCGGCGCTTTGCAATTCGTACCAGATCGGGGTGCCGTGCGGGTTGGTCATCGCGGTGCTCCTTCAGGCCGTGAGGTCGAGGACGGGGGCGAACCCGCCGAAAATCATGCGCTTGCCATCGAACGGGATCGGCGTGTCCCGCATCCGCAGATCGTCGCGCATCGTGTCGAACGCCGCATCGCGTGTCCCCTTGTCGGGCCATTCGATCCACGAAAAGGCGACGGTCTCGTCCGGCGTCGCGGCAACCGCGCGGGCGAAATCGGTCAGCTTGCCGACGGGGACGTCATCGCCCCAGCACTCGACGATCCGCGTCGCACCGAGTTCAAGGAACATCGCATCGACGATGGTGGCGTGATCGATAAAGGCCTGTTTCTGGTCGGTCGGCACGGGAATGACGAAGCCATCGATATAGGGCATCGATCGTCTCCTTATGGGGGTCAGGCGGGCACGGTTTCCTCGGTGTAGAGCGCGAGCTGGTCGGCGAGCGCCTTGCGGAAGGCGGGGCGCGCGGTGCAGCGCTCGAGATAGGCGGCGAGCGTCGGGAGATCGTCGAGGATGTCCTTGGTCCGCCCGATGCGCAGCACCGAGGCCATCACCAGGTCGCCGACGGTAAAGCGCTCGCCGCCGAGATAGGGCTGGTCGCCCAGCGCCGCCGCCACCCCGCCGAGCCGGTCGCGCACCGCCGCGATCACGCTCGGGCGGCGCTGCGGCGACCAGGGCTTGTCCGCCTCGAACAGATCGCACCGCACCAGATCCATCACGAACGGTTCGACCGAGTTGAGCGCGGCGATCACCCATTGCTCGGCGATCGCTCGCCCGGCCGCGTCATCGGGTAAAAGCCCCGTGCCGCGCCGCGCGATATGCAGCACGATCGCGCCCGATTCGAACAAGGCGACATCCTCGTCGCGATAGCACGGCACCTGGCCGAACGGCTGGAAGCGGCGATGCTCGGGGGTCTTGGCATCGCGGATCAGATCGAGCGCGTACGGCGCGCCGATTTCCTCGAACGCCCAGCGCGCGCGCAGATCGCGAACCTGGCCGCGTGCGAAGGGTGGAACCCAGGCGAAGGTGGTGATGGTCGGGGTCATCGCAGGTCTCCCAAAGGTCAGAGCGCGGCTTCGGCTTCGCTGGGCATGGTATCGGTCGCCATCCAGAACGGCCCGAAGCCGTTGCCATCAGGATCCTCGACCCCGCGCGAATACATGAAGCCTTCGTCCTCGGCGCCGTGCACTTCGCGGCCACCGGCGGCGATCGCAGCGGCGGCGAAGGCGTCGACCGCCTCGCGTGTATCGAGCGCCAGCGCGAACAGGGCGGCGCTGGTTGCCCTGGCGTCGCCGGGCGGCTTGGGGGTGAGGCCGCGATAGACCTCATGGCTGAGCAGATTGAAGGTGACCGCATCGGACCACAGCATCGATGCGGCGGCCGCGTTGGAGAAGCGGGGGTCCCGTGTGCATCCGATCGCTTCGTAAAAAGCGGTCGCGGCGGCAATGTCGGCCACGGGCAGGCTGATGAAGATCCTCTTGGTCACGGCGCAACTCTCCGGTGCGATTCGCGGTTTGCATGGGATGCCGTGATTGGTTACAAAAAACAACTATGAAGGTAGAAAAAATAACTACGAAGGAGGCCCCCCCGGCGAAGCGTTGGTATAACGATGCGTGTGGAACCGCGCTGGCGCTGGAATTCGTCGGGGAGCGCTGGTCCCTGCTGATCATCCGCGAATTGCTGCTGGGGCCGCGGCGCTTCAGCGAAATTCGCGGCGGGCTGCCGGGGCTGAGCGCCAATGTGCTGACGCAGCGGCTGCAGGGGCTCGAGGCGGCGGGCATATTGGCGCGCGAGACGCTGCCGCCGCCTGCCAATGTCCAGGTCTATGCGCTGACGCCCTGGGGCTATGACGCCGAACCCGTGGTGATGGCGCTGGGGCGCTGGGCGCTGCGCTCGCCAGCGCACGACCCGTCGCTGCCCTTTTCGCGCATTGCGCTGATGCTGGCGCTGCGGATGATGTTTCATCCCGAGCGGGCGGGCGGCTTTGCGGGGGCGTTCGGTTTCGTGCTCGGCAAGGAGCATTATGGTGCCCGCATCGCCAATGGCCTGTTGACGGTCAGCCGCGGCGCGCTGGCCGATCCCGATGCGGTGTTCGCAGGCGAGCCCAATGCCTTTTTGCCCTCGCTGTTCGGCACGACGCCGCTGGCGGAGGTCGTGTCGTGGGGGCGGCTGGCGGTGCGCGGTGACGTGGCGCTCGCCGCGCGCTTCTGCACCCTGTTCGAACTGCCGCCCAAGATTGCATGAAACTCGCGTCTCGACTTCGCGCGATGCGAAGGGCTAGGGAGGGGCCAACCACCTTGCAGAGCATTCAGCAATGACCACGATTCCGAACACCCAGCCCGACAGCCGCGAGACCACGATCCTCGACGCGCCCGACCAGATGAAGAAGGTCCGCGACCTGTTCGGGATCGATTCGGACATGGAAGTCCCGGCGTTCAGCGAAGCCGATGAGCGCGTGCCCGATCTCGACCCGACCTATGTGTTCGATAAGGACACCACGCTCGCGATTTGCGCGGGCTTTGCGCACAACCGCCGCGTGATGGTGCAGGGCTATCACGGCACCGGCAAATCCACGCACATCGAGCAAGTCGCCGCGCGGCTGAACTGGCCGTGCATCCGCATCAACCTCGACGCGCATATCAGCCGCATCGACTTGATCGGGCGCGATGCGATCGTGCTGAAGGACGGCCAGCAGGTCACCGAATTCCGCGAGGGGCTGCTGCCCTGGGCGCTGCAGACGCCGACCGCCTTGGTGTTCGACGAATATGATGCGGGCCGCCCCGACGTGATGTTCGTGATCCAGCGCGTGCTGGAAACCGAGGGCAAGTTGACGCTGCTCGACCAGAACCGCGTGATCCGCCCCAACCCCTATTTCCGCTTGTTCGCCACCGCCAATACGGTGGGCCTGGGCGATACGTCGGGCCTGTACCACGGTACGCAGCAGATCAACCAGGGCCAGATGGACCGCTGGAACATCGTGGTGACGCTCAATTATCTGCCAGCGGCGGTCGAGGCGCGGATCGTGCTCGCCAAATCGGGCGAATATGATCACCCCGAGGGCAAGAAGCAGGTCGAGAATATGGTGCGCGTGGCGGACCTCACGCGGCGCGGCTTCATCAATGGCGACATTTCGACGGTGATGAGCCCGCGCACGGTGATCACCTGGGCGCAGAACACGCTGATCTTCGGCGATGTCGGCTTTGCCTTCCGCTTGTCGTTCCTCAACAAATGCGACGAGACCGAGCGCAGCCTGGTGGCGGAATATTATCAGCGGGTGTTCGGCAAGGATCTGCCCGAAAGCGTGGTGGCACAGTGATGCTCGCGCTGCTCCTGCTTCAGGCGGCAGCGCCCGCCCCCGCCGCAGCGCCTGCGCCTGCACCCTGGGCGGTGCAGACCCGCGCCAATGGCGCGAATGTGTCGACATCGAGTTCGGCCTGGTCGACCGACGCCAAGGCGCGCCTGGTCGTGCGTTGTGACGTGACCAACGAAAAGATCGTGTCGATCCAGTTCATCCCCAAGCCGGGCTTTGCAGCGGCGCTGCCGCGCCCGGTGTCGATCAATGTCGACGATGGCGGCTGGCTCGGCACCAACTGGCAATTTCCGGGCAGCGGGGCGTTCATCAGCAACGATGCGGTCGTCAGCAACCTGTCCGTCATGATCGCGCACGGCAAATCGATCCGCGTCCGCGTGATCGACCCCGAGGAAAAGGTGGTGGAGGCGCAGTTCGTCGGCCCGGGCGAAGCGCCGATCCGGCAAGTGCTGTCGGCCTGTGGCTATGAGTTCGGCAAGGCCCCGTCGCGCGGACCCGCCCCTCCTGCGGCCGGGCCAGCCACGCCCGAGGCGAGTGACGATCAATGACGGTGCCTGTGCCGGGAAAGGGGGATTGCCGATGAGCGACTTCACGCTGGGGCGGCTCAACCATGTCGGCATCGCCACGCCGTCGATCGAACGGTCGATCGCTTTGTACCGCGACGTGCTGGGCGCGACCCATATCGGCGAGCCGTTCGATTTGCCCGCGCAGGGCGTGAAAGTGTGCTTCATCGACACGCCCAACACCCAGATCGAACTGATCGAGCCGTATGACGACAGCTCGCCGATTGCGGGCTTCCTGCGCAAGAACCCGGCCGGGGGGCAGCATCATGTCTGTTTCGAAGTGCCCGAAATCCATGCCGCCGTCGCCGCGCTGAAGGCGAAGGGCGTGACGATCCTGGGCGAACCGCGCATCGGCGCGCATGGCACGCCGATCGTGTTCCTCCACCCTAAGGATATGGGGGGCGTGCTGGTCGAAGTGATGGAGACGCCCGCGCTGGCGCACGGCTGACGCGGGTCGCCCCGTGACATAGGCGAGTGGACGCAGGCCATGTTCGCTCTGTAGGGACGGATCGAAACGACGTTGCGTGGGTGCGGCTTTGCCCGGACAGCATGCGCGCGAAGATAGGGAGAGGCCATGACCGACACGATGATCCAGCAGGAACGGCGCGGCGACGTGCTGGTGCTGACGCTCAACCGGCCCGAGCGGCTGAACGCCGCGCCGCCCGAAATGTTCGTGGAATTGCGCGAGGCTTTGGGGGCGCTGGACGGTGCGCGCGCGGTGTTGATCGCGGCGAACGGGCGCGGCTTTTGTTCGGGCGCGGATGTTGGCGGCGGGGCGTTGGGCAGCCATGATCCGGGCAACACCACGTTCAAGGCGCTGACCGAGGCGTATAACCCGACGATCGCGGCGATTGCCGATCTTGGCGTGCCGGTGGTGAGTGCGGTGCGCGGGCCGGCGGCGGGGATCGGCTGCAGCCTGGCGCTGGCCGCCGATTTCTGTGTGGTGAGCGAGACGGCGTATTTCCTGCAGGCGTTCGTCAATATCGGGCTGGTGCCCGATGGCGGCGCAAGCTGGATGCTGCCGCGCCTGATCGGGCGGGCACGCGCGACCGAGATGATGCTGCTGGGCGAGCGCGTCGCGGCGGCCAAGGCGCTCGACTGGGGCATGATCCACAAGGTCGTCGCCGACGATGCGCTTGATGCCGAGGCGTTCGCTTTGGCCGAACGGCTGGCGGCGGGGCCGACGCTCGCGATTGGGCTGATGCGGCGGCAAATCCGCCATGCCTATGAAGTCGATTATGCCGCCGCGATGCTGCAAGAGGCCGAGAACCAGCGCACCGTGCGCGGCAGTGCGGATTCGATGGAGGGCGGCATCGCCTTCCTGCAAAAGCGCAAGCCGGTGTTCAAGGGGGCGTAAATTCCCCTCCCGCTTGCGAGTTGTGCAAATGGTGCAGGTAAATCGTGCCCCCGGCACGATTTAGGAATTGCTGGGAGCAATTCCGACCTGCACCAGTTGCACAACTGGGTTAGGGGAGGGCATGGACGACGCCCTATCCTGACATGCCCTCCCCCAGCCCCTCCCGCAGGCGGGAGGGGAGTGCTAGAGGCCCGCATATGACAGACAAACCCACCCTTGAAGACTGGCAGGCCCTCGCCGCGAAAGAGGTGAAGGGGCGTGATCTGACCTGGGCGACGCCCGAGGGGATCGACGTCAAGCCGCTCTACACCGCCGCCGATGTGGCAGGGATCGACCCCGGTCTGCCCGGCTTCGCGCCGTTCACGCGCGGGGTGCGCGCGAGCATGTATGCGGGGCGGCCGTGGACGATCCGGCAATATGCGGGGTTCTCGACCGCGGAAGCCTCCAACGCTTTCTACCGGCGCAATCTGGCGGCGGGGCAGAAGGGGCTGTCGGTCGCGTTCGATCTCGCGACGCATCGCGGCTATGATAGCGACCATCCGCGCGTGACCGGCGATGTCGGCAAAGCGGGCGTGGCGATCGACACGATCGACGACATGAAGATCCTGTTCGACGGCATCCCGCTCGACAAAATGTCGGTCTCGATGACGATGAACGGCGCGGTGATCCCGATCCTCGCTTTCTTCATCGTCGCGGGCGAGGAGCAGGGGGTGTCACAGGATCAGCTCGACGGCACGATCCAGAACGACATCCTCAAGGAGTTCATGGTCCGCAACACCTATATCTATCCGCCCGCCCCCAGCATGCGGATCATCTCGGACATCATCGCCTACACCTCGGCCAACATGCCCAAGTTCAATTCGATTTCGATTTCCGGCTATCACATGCAGGAAGCGGGCGCGACGCAGTTGCAGGAGCTGGCCTTCACCATCGCCGACGGGCGCGAATATGCCAAGGCGGCGATGGCGAGCGGGCTTGACCTTGATGCTTTTGCGGGGCGGCTGAGCTTCTTCTTCGCGATCGGCATGAACTTCTTCATGGAAGTCGCCAAATTGCGCGCCGCGCGCAAGCTGTGGCACCGCGTGATGACCGATCTTGGTGCCAAGGACGAACGCTCCAAGATGCTGCGCACGCATTGCCAGACGAGCGGCGTATCGCTGACCGAGCAGGACCCGTATAACAATGTGATCCGCACCACTGTGGAGGCGATGGCGGCGATGCTGGGGGGGACGCAGAGCCTCCACACCAATGCGCTGGACGAAGCGATCGCGCTGCCGACCGATTTCTCGGCGCGGATCGCGCGCAACACGCAGATCGTGCTGCAGGAAGAGACGGGGATGACCAAGGTCGTCGATCCCCTGGGCGGCAGCTATTATATCGAGAGCCTGACCGAGGAACTGGTCGACAAAGCGTGGGAGATTATCGAGCGCGTCGAGGCCGAGGGCGGCATGGCGCAAGCCGTCGCCAATGGCTGGCCCAAGGCGATGATCGAGGAAGCGTCGGCTGCGCGCGCGGCGCGGGTCGACAAGGGCGAGGACGTCATTGTCGGCGTCAACAAATATAAGCTGGCCGAGCAGGACCCGATCGACATTCTCGATGTCGACAACGTCGCGGTGCGCGAGGCGCAGATCGCGCGGATTGCACGGTCGAAGGCTGGGCGCGATGAGGCGAAGTGTCAGGTGGCGCTGGCGGCGTTGCGCGAGGGTGCGCGCGGTAGCGACAACCTCCTCGCGCTTGCGGTCGAATGCGCGCGGCAGCGGGCGACCTTGGGCGAGATTTCCTCGGCGATGGAGGATGTGTTCGGGCGCTATGACACCGTGCCGACGCCGGTGTCTGGCATTTATGGCGGCGCGCACCAATTTGATGCGGCGTGGCAGGGCTTGAAGGAGGGCGTGGTCTCGCTGGAGACGCGCAATGGCCGCAAGCCGCGGATGCTGGTCGCCAAAATGGGGCAGGACGGGCATGATCGTGGCGCGAACCTCGTGTCGTCGGCGTTCGGCGATCTCGGCTTCGAGGTGGTGCCGGGGCCGCTGTTCCAGACGCCCGCCGAAGCCGCCAAGCTGGCGATCGAGCGCGATGTCGATGTGGTCGGTGCCTCCAGCCTGGCGGCGGGGCACAAGACGCTGATCCCCGAACTGATCGGACATTTGCGGGGGGCCGGGCGCGGGGACATCAAGGTGATCGCGGGCGGGGTGATCCCGGCGCAGGATTACCAGTTCCTGCGCGATGCGGGCGTACAGGGGATTTTCGGGCCCGGCACCAATCTGGTCGAGGCGGCGGGCGAAGTGCTTAGATTGCTGGGGCATAATATGCCCCCGGTTGAGGAAGGTGTGGAATGAGTGACGTGATTGAATCCCCCTCCCGCTTGCGGGAGGGGCTAGGGGAGGGCCTTTCGACGAGCGTTGGTGCCATTGGCACTCCCCTCCCCCAACCCCTCCCTTCCAGGGAGGGGGGTGAGGTCCGGAACGACTGGACCCGCGCGGAAATCGCCGCGCTGTATGATCTGCCGTTCGACGAACTGATGTTCCGCGCGCAGACCGTCCACCGTGCGCATCATGCGGCGGGGCAGGTGCAATTGTGCACGCTGCTGTCGATCAAGACCGGCGGCTGCCCGGAGGATTGCGGCTATTGCAACCAGTCGGCCAGCGCCGATACCGAGCTCAAGGCCAGCAAGCTGATGGACGTGCGCGCGGTGCTGCAATCGGCGGCGCAGGCGCGCGATGCGGGGAGCCAGCGCTTCTGCATGGGGGCGGCGTGGCGCAACCCCAAGGACAAGGACATGCCGGCGATCATCGAGATGGTGCAGGGCGTGCGCCAGATGGGCATGGAAACCTGCATGACGCTGGGCATGTTGACGCCCGCCCAGGCGCAGCAGCTCGCCGAGGCGGGGCTCGATTATTACAACCACAATATCGACACTTCGCCGGAAAAGTATGCGGAGGTGATCACCACGCGCACCTTCCAGGACCGGCTCGACACGCTCGATCATGTCCGCGAAGCCGGCATCAACGTGTGCTGCGGCGGGATCGTCGGCATGGGCGAGACGCGCGGCGACCGGGTCGGCTTCATCCATGCGCTGGCCACCTTGCCGCGCCACCCGGAGAGCGTGCCGGTCAACGCGTTGGTGCCGGTCAAGGGCACCGTGCTCGGCAACATGCTGGCCGACACCCCGCTTGCCAAGATCGACGATATCGAGTTCGTCCGCACGGTGGCGGTGGCGCGCATCACCATGCCGATGAGCATGGTGCGGCTGTCGGCCGGGCGCGAGAGCATGTCCGAAGCGACGCAGGCCTTGTGCTTCATGGCGGGGGCGAACTCGATCTTCACCGGCGACAAATTGCTCACCACGGGCAATGCCGGGGACGACAAGGACGCCGCGCTGCTGGCGAAGCTCGGGCTGGTGCCGATGACGGGTGAAGAGCCGATGCGGGTGGCCGCAGCCTAATTCCCCTCCCGCTTGCGGGAGGGGCTAGGGGAGGGGTGTTCCTCCCCCCACACATCAACCCCTTGCGGACAGGCCCTCCCCCGGCCCCTCCCGCAAGCGGGAGGGGAGAGTAGAATGTTCAAGAAAATCCTGGTCGCCAATCGTGGTGAAATCGCCTGCCGCGTCATGCGCACCGCCAAGAAGATGGGGATCGCGACGGTCGCGGTCTATTCCGATGCCGATGCGCGCAGCCCGCATGTGCTGATGGCGGATGAGGCCGTGCGGCTCGGGCCGCCGCCTGCGGGGGAGAGCTATTTGCTCGCCGATCTGATCCTTGCTGCGGCGAAGCAGACCGGCGCGGACTGCATTCACCCCGGCTACGGCTTCCTGTCCGAGCGCGAGAGTTTCGCCAAGGCGTGTGCCGAGGCGGGGATCGCCTTTGTCGGCCCGCCGCCGAACGCCATTGCGGCGATGGGCGACAAGATCGAGTCGAAGAAGCTCGCGCGCGACGCGGGGGTCAATGTGGTCCCCGGTTTCCTCGGTGAGATCGACAGTACCGATCATGCGGTCGAGATCGCGTCCGGCATCGGCTATCCGGTCATGATGAAGGCAAGCGCGGGCGGCGGCGGCAAGGGGATGCGGCTGGCCTATTCCGAACAGGATGTGCGCGAGGGCTTTGAGGCGACCAAGCGCGAGGGGCTGGCATCGTTCGGCGACGACCGCGTGTTCATCGAGAAGTTCATCGAGTCCCCACGTCACATCGAAATCCAGGTGATGGGCGACCAGCACGGCAACATCGTTTATCTGGGCGAGCGCGAATGCTCGATCCAGCGGCGGCACCAGAAGGTGGTCGAGGAAGCACCGTCGCCCTTCGTGACGCCGAAGATGCGCAAGGCGATGGGCGAGCAAGCGGTCGCGCTGGCGCGCGCGGTTGGCTATTATTCGGCAGGCACGGTCGAGCTGATCGTGTCGGGCGCGGATACGACGGGCGAGGGCTTCTACTTCCTCGAAATGAACACCCGCCTGCAAGTCGAGCATCCCGTGACCGAGGCGGTGACCGGGCTCGATCTGGTCGAGCTGATGATCCGCGTCGCATATGGAGAGCCGCTTGGGTTCGGCCAGGATGACGTGCAGTTGAACGGCTGGGCGGTGGAAAATCGCGTCTATGCCGAGGACCCGTATCGCGGCTTCCTGCCGAGCATCGGGCGGCTGGTGCGGTATAATCCGCCTGAGAGCAAGAGCACGCCATATACATCCCCCTCCCCTTCAGGGGAGGGGCTAGGGGAGGGGCTATCCGCAGGGGCGGCGCTGGAGACTTCCCCTCCCCCAACCCCTCCCCTGAAGGGGAGGGGAGAAGCGTATGTCCGCGTCGATGATGGCGTGCGCGAGGGCGGCGAGGTCAGCATGTTCTATGACCCGATGATCGCCAAATTGATCACCTGGGCACCGACGCGCGAGGAAGCGATCGACGAACAGATCGCGGCGCTCGATGCGTTCGAGATTGAGGGGCCGGGCAACAACCTCGATTTCCTGTCGGCGCTGATGCAGCATCCGCGCTTCCGCAGCGGGACTATCACCACCGGTTTCATCGCCGAGGAATATCCGGACGGCTTCCACGGCGCGCCCGCCTCGCCCGAACTGTCCGAAGCGCTCGCCGCGATCGCGGCCTTTGCCGCCACCGCCGAGGCCGACCGCGCACGTCGCATTGACGGGCAACTCGGCAAAAGGCTGCGGCCGCCATCGGACTGGTCGGTCAAGATCGGCGAGACCGAGCATCTGGTCGCGATTTCGACCAGTGGTATCACGGTCGACGATGCCGATCTCGACATTGCGCTGGAATATACGCCGGGCGACCGCGTGGTCGAGGCGGAGCTGGATGACGCCCCGCTGACCGTGAAGATCGCGCGCACGCGCACCGGCTTCACGCTCACCACACGCGGGGCGAGCCATGTCGCGCGCGTGCTGCCCGCGCATGTCGCGCCGTATGCGCACCATCTGATCGAGAAGATCCCGCCCGATCTGTCCAAATTCCTGCTGTGTCCGATGCCGGGCCTGTTGATGCGGCTCGATGTCGCGGCGGGCGACAAGGTCGAGGTGGGGCAGCCGCTTGCCGTGGTCGAGGCGATGAAGATGGAGAACATCCTGCGCGCCGAAAAGGCGGGCACGGTCAAATCGATCAACGCCAAAACCGGGGACAGTCTTGCCGTCGATGCGGTCATTTTGGAAATGGAATAACGCAAGACGTAGTTTCCGCGACAGATTGTCACGAAATTTCGGTGGACCGCGCGTGGTGTATTAGTCAAATAGGGATCATGCGCTCCCCGATCGTCCTGCTGCTCGCCCTGTCATTGCCGATTGCGGGGTGCTCTGTCGGGCCCGTTTACCACCCGGCGACCCCGGCGGCGCTGGGCGTGCCCGATGGCTATTCGGTCGCCGCCGATACCCGGCCGCTGGCCGATATCAGGGCGTGGTGGACGCAGTTCGACGATCCGTTGCTGGTCAGCATCGTCGAGCGCGCGCGCGTCAACAATCTCGATATCGCGCAGGCCGTCGCGCGGTTGCGGCAGGCGCGCGAAGCGCTGATCCAGTCGCGCGCGCAACTGTTGCCGACGCTCAGCGGATCGGCAGGCTATACCCGCTCGCAAAGCATCGTCGGTGGCACCACCACCTTGCCGGGCGGGGCGACGATCATCACCGGGCGCGGGTCGGGCGATACGCTGTCGGTTGGGTTGAACGCATCGTATCAGGCGGGGCTGTTCGGCGAAATTCGCGGAGCGGTCGACGCCAGCCGGGCGCAATATCAGGCGTCGGGCTTCAATTACGCCACCGTCCTGCTGTCGACCGAGGCGGAAACCGCGCGCAATTACATGCTGGCGCGGCTGTATCAGGCGCAGCTCGCCAATGCGAAGGGCTCGCTGGCGCTGCAGGACGACAATCTGGAGATTGCGGGTTTCCGCGTGCAAGCGGGGCTGGTGTCGTCGCTCGATGCCGAACAGGCGCGCTCGCAGCGCGCCAGCACGGCGGCGACGATCCCGACGCTGGAGCAGAATTATAACGCCGCCGTCTCGCGGCTCGGCGTGCTGACGGGGCAGGCCCCGGGCGCGCTGAAGGCCGAGCTGGAAGCGGTCAAGCCGATCCCCGCCGGGCCGGATTCGGTCGCGGCGGGCATTCCGGTCGATACGCTGCGCCAGCGCCCCGATGTGCGCGCCGCCGAACGCACGCTGGCTGCTGCCACCGCGCAGATCGGCGTGGCCAAGGCGCAGCTCTATCCGGCGCTCGCGATCAGCGGCAGCTTTTCGACCGATGCGTCCAAGATCGGCAATCTGTTCCAGACGATTGCGGGGCAGGCCTTTGCCGGGCTGACCCAGGCGATCTTCAACGGCGGACGGCTGCGTTCGCAAGTGCGCGCCAATGAGGCCGCCGCCGACGGTGCGCTCGCCGCATATAAGGCGACCGTGCTGGCCGGGCTGGAAGATGTCGAAAATGCCGTGGTCGCGCTTGACAGTGCCAAGCGTCGCGCGGCGGAGTTCACGATCGCACTCGATGCCGCCAACAACACCGCGATCCTGTCGCGCAGCCAGTATCGCGCGGGCCTGACCGATTTCACCACGCTCAACACGGCCGAGAATAGCCTGTTGTCGGCGCGCAACGGCTTGTCGCAAGCGCAGTCCGATCGCGCCAACGCGCTGGTTCAGCTGTATCTGGCGCTCGGCGGCGGTTGGGACAGTGCCGCCGATCCGACGACGCTCCCGACTCCTTCTTCTCCCGCGCAGGTGCGATAATGGCCGATCCCGTCCCTTCCAACGCTCGTCCCGACCTGGACGCCTTCCTGGGGGCCAAGCCGGTCCCTGCATGGCGGCGCTGGGCCAAATGGGGGGCGGTCGCGCTTGGCGTGATCCTGCTGCTTTTGGCGCTGAGGAGCTGCTTTGCGGGAAGCGCTAAGCCCGAATACGCCACCGAAACCGTCGCCCGCGGCGCGCTCTCGGTCAGCGTTTCCGCGACGGGCAAGCTGGCCCCGACCAATCAGGTGCAGGTCGGTTCGGAATTGTCGGGGCTGGTCACTAAGGTGGTGGTCGACGTCAATGACCGGGTGACGCAGAACCAGCCGCTGGCGCTGGTCGATCCGTCGCGCTTCCAGGATGCCGTCAACCAGAGCCAGGCCGCGCTTAATGCCGCGCAGGCAACCGTCGCACAGAATCAGGCGACGCTGGCGCAGTCGGTCGCGCAATTGGCGCGGCTGCAGGAAGTCAGCCGCCTGTCGGGGGGGCGCGTGCCGGCCAAGACCGAGCTGGAACAGGGCATCGCCGACCGCGACCGCGCGATCGCCAATGTGAAGGCGGCCGAGGCCAACGTGGTGTCGGCGCGCGCGACGCTGTCGTCCAACGCCACGCAGTTGCTCAAGACCGTGATCCGCTCGCCCGTCAACGGCGTGGTGCTCGCGCGCCAGATCGAGCCGGGTCAGACCGTGGCCGCATCGTTCAGCACGCCGACCTTGTTTGTCATCGCGCAGGATCTGTCGGCGATGAAATTGCAGGTCGCGATCGACGAAGCCGATGTCGGATCGGTCAAGCAGGGCCAGAAGGCGACCTTCACCGTCGATGCATTCCCCGGCAAGACCTTTCCCGCCACGATCACACGCGTCGATCTCGGATCGAATTTGAGCGCGCAGACCACGACCACCACCACGACCACCACCACCGGGCAGGTCGTATCCTATAGCGCGACGCTGAGTGTCGGGAATGCCGACCTGCAATTGCGGCCGGGCATGACGGCGACTGCGGATATTGTCACCACGGCCAAGACCGACGTGTTGCTGGTGCCTAACGCCGCCTTGCGCTTCAAGCCTGCGACGACCGGAGCCAGCGCGAACAGCGGGATTGCCGGGGCGCTGATCCCGCGCGGGCCGCGGCGCGGCGGCGCTGGATCGGCCAAGGGCGAGACGGTCAAGCGCGGCGGATCGCAGACGGTGTATGTCGCCGACGCGACCGGCACGCCGCAACCGGTGCAAATCACCACGGGCGAAAGCAATGGCACGATGACCGAGGTGATCGGCGGCGACCTGAAGGTTGGCGACAAGGTCATCACCGGGCAATTGGCCGCCGGCGCTACCGCCGCCGCAGCAGCGACCAAGCGCAAGGGCAATGGCGGGCAGAGCGGTGGCCAGTAGCGCGCCCGCCGCGATCGAGCGCGGCGCGCGGATCGCGCCTGGCGCGGCGCTGCCGATCATCAGTCTGCGCGGCGTCACCAAGACCTATGGCGAGGGCGCGACCGCGTTCCTGGCGCTGAAGGGCATCGACCTCGATATCACGCAAGGCGATTTCGTCGCGGTGATGGGGGCGAGCGGATCGGGCAAGTCGACGACGATGAACATCCTCGGCTGCCTGGATGTGCCGAGCGCCGGGACGTTTCAGTTCAAGGGCGTGCATGTCGAGACGCTGGATCGTGACCAGCGCGCCTTGCTGCGCCGGAAATATCTCGGTTTCGTGTTTCAGGGCTTCAATCTGCTCGCACGCACCAGCGCGCTGGAGAATGTCGAATTGCCCTTGCTCTATCGCGGGGATGCCAAGAAGGCGCGGCGCGCGGCGGCGATGGCGGCGCTCGACAAGGTCGGGCTGGCGGAGTGGTGGGATCATACCCCGGCTGAGTTGTCCGGCGGGCAGCAGCAGCGCGTCGCCATTGCGCGCGCGATCGTCACCAGCCCGGCGGTGTTGCTGGCCGACGAACCGACCGGCAATCTCGATTCGGAGCGCTCGGTCGAAATCATGCAATTGCTCGCCGGGCTCAACCGCGACAGCGGCATCACCGTGATCATGGTCACGCACGAGCCCGACATGGCGGCGTTCGCGCGCACCATCGTGCATTTCAAGGATGGCCTGGTCGAGCGCGTCGATACGCAGCATTCCCCCGGCCAAGTTCCGGCGATCGACTGATGTTTGGCACCACCCTCATCCTCGCGCTGCGGTCGATCTCGCGGCACAAATTGCGCTCGTTTCTGACGACGCTCGGCATCATCATTGGCGTGGCGGCGGTGGTGACGATGGTGACGCTGGGCAATGCGACCACCGCGGCGGTGCAGAAATCGATCTCGTCGCTCGGCACCAATATCCTGCAAGTGCGTCCGGGCCAGGGCTTTGGCCGTGGCGGCGGCGGCCCGCGCCCGCCCGATTTCAAGCCGCAGGACGCGGTTGCGATCCGGGACCAGATTGCAGGCGTCACCGCAGTCGCGGCGCAAGCGGGTGCGTCGGCGACGGCGATTTATGAAGGGGCCAACTGGTCGACGACCGTCAACGGCACCACCAACGAATATTTCCTGGTGCAACCATGGCCGTTGGTCGATGGGCGCTATTTCTCGCCGATCGAGGAAGCGGCGGGCAAATCGGTGTGCATCATCGGCAATACCGTCAACGACAATCTCTATCGCGGCGGCTCCCCGCTCGGCACGCGGATGCGTATCGGCGGCATTTCGTGCGACGTGATCGGGCTGTTGTCCAAGCGCGGGCAGGCGGGCTTTGGCGGCGATCAGGACGATGTCGTGATCATGCCGCTCAAGACCGTGCAGCGTCGCTTTACCGGATCGACCGACTTGAAGCTGATGCTGGTCGGCGTCGACCAGTCCTATTCGAGTGCGGCGGTACAGGCGTCGATCGAAAATTTGCTGCGCGAACGGCGCAACATCAATGGCGGCAAGGATGATGATTTCAACATCTTCGACACCGCGCAGATTTCGGCGACGCTGACGCAATCGACCACCTTGCTCACCGGCATCGTCACCACGGTGGCGGCGATCAGCCTGATCGTGGGGGGCATCGGCATCATGAACATCATGCTGGTGTCGGTGACCGAGCGCACGCGCGAGATCGGCATCCGCCTCGCGATCGGCGCGGTGGCGAATGAGGTGCTGATGCAGTTCCTGGTCGAAGCGATCGCCTTGTCGATGCTGGGCGGGGTGATCGGGCTGATCGTTGCGCAGCTGGCGGTGCTGGGGCTGTCGGGCGTTATGAAGGTCGATTACCTGTTCGTGCCGCAAATCAACATCATCGCGTTTGGCATTTCGGCGCTGATCGGCGTGGTGTTCGGCTATTTCCCGGCGCGGCGCGCGGCCTCGCTCAACCCGATCGACGCCCTGCGCCACGAATAACGCGCAGCGCAAAAACTCTTCTCCCCTTCGCGCCTTCGCGTCTTCGCGTGAGATCCCGCTTTTCTTTCACGCGAAGACGCGAAGGCGCGAAGAGATGCGGTTCGGCGGCGGTCCTTTTTAATGAACGCATTTGGGCCGCTTGCGCGGGCGGGGCGGTGGGGGCAGGAGGCTGGCATGACCAGTTGGAAATTGAGCCTGCCCTGCACCCGCGCCGAAGCCGAGGCGATCGATGCCGCCGAGGATGTGGCCGAGGGCGTCGTGCTGATGACGACCGAAATCGAGGAAGATGACCGCGAGCATTGGCGGCTCGACGCCTATCTTGAGGCCGAACCCGCGCCGGAGACGATCGCCGCGATCTGCGCGTTGGTGCCGAGTGCCGCCGCCACTGCGCCCGTGATCGAGGTTCTCGCGGATGAGGACTGGGTGACGCTCAGCCAGCAGGGGCTGGAGCCGATCGCCGAGGGGCGCTTCGTCGTCCACACCAGCGCGCATCCGGTCGCGCCGCCGCCGGGCGGGCGGGCTTTCCTGATCGAGGCGGGGCAGGCGTTCGGGACGGGGCATCACGCGACCACCTCGGGGTGCCTGGCGATGCTCGATGGGATGGCGGACTGGGGTTTCGACAATATCATCGACGTCGGGACGGGGACGGGGCTTTTGGCGTTTGCTGCTCGTCATTTGTGGCCTTGGGCGACGATTACCGCGACTGATATCGACCCGCGCGCGATCGTGGTGACGCGCGAGAATGCGGAGCTGAACGCGATTCCTGCGATCGACCTGATCGTCGCCGACGGTGCGCTCGACGACAGCATTACCGCGCGGGCACCCTATGATCTGCTGATCGCCAACATCCTCGCCGGGCCTTTGGTATCGATGGCACCCGAGATCGCCGCCATCGCCGCTCCGCGCGCGACGATCGTGCTGGCGGGACTGCTGGAAACGCAGCGCGGCGATGTCGTCGCGGCGTTTGGCGAGTGCGGCTGTACGCTGGACGCGGTCGACCGGCGCGGGGACTGGTCGATCCTGCGACTGACGGCGGGGGCGGTGCGCTATGTGCCGACCAAGCCGATCGACCCCAAGGGTCGCGACGGCTGGGCGCTCGACCTCTGACCGGCAGGCGGGGAGCGGGGCGGTTGCCTAGTGCGCACGGCCCCGGTACGGCGCGACAACCTTTTTTGACCGGAGACCCTCTGTGACCGAGCCAACCTACGACGTCGTCGCGATCGGCAATGCCATCGTCGACGTGTTGTCGCAGTCCGACGACGCCTTCCTCGCCGAGGCGGCGATGACCAAGGGCTCGATGCAATTGATGTTCTCGCCCGAGGAAGCCGACGCGCTTTACGCCAAGATGGGTCCGGGGATCGAGGCGAGCGGCGGGTCTGCCGCCAACACCGTGGCCGGCATCGCGGCGATGGGCGGAAAATGCGGTTTCATTGGCCAGGTCGCCAACGATGAGCTGGGTGATATCTTCGCGCATGACATTCGCGCGGTCGGCATCGATTTCACCACCGCCGCGCGCGAAGGCGCACCGACCACGGCGCGCTGCCTGATCTTCGTCACGCCCGATGGGCAGCGCACGATGAACACCTTCCTCGGCGCCTCGCAATTCCTGCCCGAGGCCGCGCTCGACCGGGATCTGATCGCCAGCGCCGCGATCCTGTATCTCGAAGGCTATTTGTGGGACCCGGAAGAGCCGCGTCAGGCGATGCGCGCCGCGATCGAGGTTGCGCGCAAGGCGGGGCGCAAGGTCGCCTTCACGCTGAGCGACGTGTTCTGCATCTCGCGCCATGGCGGCGACTTCCGCAAGCTGATGGCCGATGGGCTGATCGACATCATGTTCGCCAATGCAGCCGAGATCACCGCCTTGATGAGCACCGAGGATTTCGACGCGGCGGTGGCGGCGGCTGCTGCCGAAGTGCCGATGCTGGTGGTGACGCGCAGCGAGCATGGCGCGATCGCGGTGTCAGGCGGCAAGACCGTCAGCGTCCCCGCCGAGCCGATCGAGCGCGTGGTCGACACCACCGGTGCGGGTGACCTGTTCGCCGCCGGTTTCCTGCGCGGCCAGGCGCAGGGCAAGAGCATCGAAGCGTCGCTCAAGATGGGCGCGATCTGCGCCGCCGAAATCATCTCGCATTACGGCGCGCGCGCGCAGGTCGATCTGAAGGCGTTGATCGAGTCCAAGCTCGGCTGAACAAGCGCCGCCACCCTCCCCTCCCTGGAAGGGAGGGGATTGAGGGGTGGGTTGGCCGATGGTGAGTGTTACGCCCGACTACGGGCCGACCCACCCCCGGCCCCTCCCTTGTCAGGGAGGGGAGCCGCAAGGGTCAACTTGCAAGAGGCACAAAAAAAGGCCGGGGAGCGCTCCCCGGCCTTCTTTTTGTGCGCCGTGGGCGGCTCTCTCAGGAGGTGTGCACCGGAGCGACATATTCGCCCATGTCCGGTGCCTCTTCTTCGTCGAGCCCCTTGGCCAGGCGGCTGTTGTGCATGCCATAGAGGAAATAGAGGATGATCGCCGCCAGCGTGTACCAGGCGAAAAACACCAGCACGCGCGTTTCGACCGTGAAGATCAGCGCGATGCAGGTCAAGATCCCCAACGCCGGAACGATCGGATAGACCGGCACGCGGAACCCGCGCGGGATCTCGGGGTGAGTCCGCCGCAGCCAAATCACCGACAGGCAGACGATGGCAAAGGCGGCGAGCGTGCCGACCGAGGTCATGTCGCCGAGCGTGTTGATATCGAAGAAGGCTGCCGCCACCCCCGTGATCAGCCCGACCAGCAGCGTGTTGACCCACGGTGTCTTGAACTTGGCGTGCACCGTCGCGAAGACGCGCGGCAACAAGCCATCGCGGGCCATCGTGTAGAAGATGCGGGTCTGGCCATACATCAGAACCAGCACCACCGAGGTCAGGCCGACGATCGCGCCAGCCTTCACCAGCTTGGCGAACCACGCCCATTGCGGTCCAAGCGCGTCGACCGCAACCGCAACGGGATCGGGCACGTCGAGCGTCTTGTAGTTGACGATCAGCGTCATCACGATCGAGACGAGGATGTAGATCGCGGTGCAGACGAACAGCGAACCGAGCAGGCCGATCGGCATGTCCTTCGCTGGGTTCTTGGCTTCCTGGCCCGCGGTCGAGACCGCTTCGAAGCCGATATAGGCAAAGAACACGATCGATGCGGCGCGCAGGATGCCGCCCCAGCCGAACTCACCCTTGTCGCCGCTCGCTGGCGGAATGAAGGGCGACCAATTGGCCTTGAGCGTACCGAAATGCGCGATCACAAAGGCACCGCAAATCACGATGAAGGCGATGATGACGGTCAGCTTGATCGCGACGATGATGTTGTTGACCTTCGCGCTTTCCGACACGCCCACGACCAGCAATGCCGTCATCGCCATACAGATCAGGAAAGCGGGGAGGTTGAAGAGATAGGTGATTGGCGCACCGTTGACGAGCACGGGAACGAGTTCCCCGCCGACGGCATGCTTGATGACATGGCCGGTCGGGCCGGTCAGCTCGACTGGAATGACCAGGCCGAAATCGCCAAGCAGGCTGACGACATAGCCCGCCCAGCCGACCGCGACGACCGACGCGGCAAGCCCATATTCGAGCAGCAGCAGCGCGCCCATGATCCAGGCCGCGAACTCACCAATCGTGGTGTAGCTATAGGTATAGGCCGACCCGGAAACGGGGAGAGTCGAGGACAATTCGGCGTAGCACAGCCCGGCGAGCGCACAGACAAAGCCCGCGATCAGAAACGAGATCAACACGGCCGGGCCGGCATGGAGCGCGGCGGCGTTGCCGGTGCGCACGAAAATGCCAGCCCCGATGATGCAGCCAATGCCTAGGAAAACGAGGTTCCAGGGACCAAGCGTCCGTTTGAGTTGGCTGGTCTGTGTCTCTCGCTGCACCTGCTCCACGGTCTTTCGGAGCAGCATACGGTTCAGGATACCCGTAGTGGGCTGTGTCGCCATTCGAAAAGTCCCCCATCGTCGGATCGTTGCCGACGAGAAAAGTTAGATTGCGGCGAAACCTAACCGCAAAACTGGCGCGCGCAATCCCCTTAGCGTGCGAGCAACGGCCCAAGCGCGCGTCCGGCGAAAATATGGACGTGAAGGTGCGGCACTTCCTGGTGCGAATCGGTGCCGGTATTGGCGAGCAACCGGTATCCGGGCGCGACCAGCCCGGCATCCCGCGCGACCTTGCCGACCGCGCGGACGAAGCCGGTGATTTCGGCATCGGACGCCTTTGCGCTGAAATCGTCCCACGAGACATAGGCACCCTTGGGGATCACCAGAATGTGCGTCGGGGATTGCGGGTTGATGTCGGGAAAGGCGAGCGCGTAGTCGTCCTCGTACAGCCGCGTCGCGGGGATCTCGCCGCGCAGGATCTTGGCGAAGACGTTCTGGTCGTCATAAGGCAAAGTGGCGTCGACGGGCATAGATTCCCCTCCCGCTTGCGGGAGGGGTTAGGGGAGGGGCTGTGTCCTCCCTGGGCTCCCGGCGGTGCTGGAGGTTCATGCCCTCCCCCAACCCCTCCCGCAAGCGGGAGGGGCGCATTAGGCCTTTCGCGCGGCCTTTTCGTCGATCCCCGACACGCCTTCGCGCCGCGCGATTTCGGCGCGGATGTCGTCGAGGGTGACGTCGCACTCGGCCAGCAGCACGAGCAGGTGGAAGACGAGGTCGGTCGCCTCTCCCACCAATGCCGCTTTGTCCTCGACCAGCGCGGCGATGACGGTTTCGACCGCTTCCTCGCCGACCTTCTGCGCGATTTTGCGGCGGCCGCGTGCGAACAGCTTGGCGGTGTAGGAGGTTGCGGGATCGGCACCCTTGCGGGCGTGGATCGTGCGCTCGAGCTGGTCGATCGGGTCTTGGGCCATGCGCCACGGCTGGCGCAAGTGCCGCCGCGCGTCAATCCTTGGGCGGGCGCTTCATAAAGCGTTTGCGCAAAGCGCGGCGCACCACGAACACGCCGATTGCAGCCACCACGAACAAGGCGATATCGGAGAGTTCGGGCCCGGTGCGGACCTTTGGCACACCGCTATGCGGCGCGGCGAGGGCGGGGGTTACGGCTTGAAGACCGAGGATCGCTGTTGAACAGGCCAGTTGAGCCCCAGCACCACCCCGGCGCACGCCGGGGCCCAGTCGCGACACTTCGGAAATCATGGTGCGGTCCCGGCTTGCCGACGCTGGCGCATCTGGGGCCCGGCGTTCGCCGGGGTGGTGGCGAATCGAGAACTTCACGCCACCGGCCGCCGCACCGCGATGCCCGCCGCTGCCAACGCGGCGTGGGCGTCGGCAATGCTCGCTTCGCCGAAATGGAAGATCGAGGCGGCGAGCACTGCGCTTGCGTGTCCCTCGCTGATCCCCGCGACAAGATCGGACAAGCCGCCGACCCCGCCCGAGGCGACCACCGGCACGCGGACCTGATCGGCGATGGTGCGGGTGAGCGCGAGGTCGAAGCCTTGCCGCGTGCCGTCGCGGTCCATCGAGGTGACGAGCAGTTCGCCCGCGCCGAGTTCGGCCAGGCGCAGCGCGTGCGCGACGGCATCGATGCCGGTCGCCCGCCTGCCGCCATGGGTGAACACTTCCCAGCCCCCCTCGACGCGCCGCGCATCGACCGAGGCGACGACGCATTGGCTGCCGAAGCGGTCGGCGAGATCGGCAACGAGTTCTGGACGCGCGACCGCCGCGCTGTTGATCGCGACCTTGTCCGCGCCTGCCAGCAAGAGCGCGCGGGCATCCTCGACCGAGCGCACCCCGCCGCCAACGGTCAGCGGCATGAAGCACACTTCGGCGGTGCGGCGCACGACATCGAGGATCGTGCCGCGCGCTTCGTGGCTGGCGGTGATGTCGAGGAAGCACAGTTCGTCCGCCCCCGCCGCATCGTAAGCGCGGGCTTGCTCGACCGGATCACCCGCGTCGCGCAGTTCGACGAAGTTGACGCCCTTGACGACGCGGCCATTGGCGACGTCGAGACACGGGATAACGCGGGCGCGTACGGTCATGGTCTCCCTCTCCCCGCTTGCGGGGAGAGGGCAAGCGAGCGAAGCGATGCGCGGGAGAGGGGCAGTTCAGCAGCGCCGCGCCCGATACTGCCCCTCTCCCCGACCCTCTCCCCGCAAGCGGGGAGAGGGAGATTTCGCCGCACCCTCACGCCGCCGCCGCCACAGCCAGCGCCGCCGCCAGATCGAGCCGCCCGTCATACAGCGCGCGGCCCGTAATCACGCCTTCCACGCCATCGCGATTATGCAGCGCCAGCACATGAATCTCGGCAATGCCCTTCACCCCGCCGCTGGCGATGACCGGGATGCGCACCGCGCGCGCCAGATCGACCGTGGCCTCGACATTGCAGCCTTTCAGCAGCCCGTCGCGTCCGACATCGGTGAAGAGCAGCGCGGCAACGCCCGCATCCTCGAACCGGCGTGCCATGTCGATCACTTCGACGGTCGAGACATCCGCCCAGCCCTTGGTCGCGACGAAGCCGTCGCGCGCATCGACCGCGACGACGATGCCACCGGGGAAATCGCGCGCCGCCGCCCGGACCAGCTCGGGATTTTCCAGCGCAGCGGTGCCGATCACCACGCGCGATACGCCGAGATCGAACCAGCGTTCGATCCCGGCGCGATCGCGGATGCCGCCGCCCAATTGCACATGGCCGGGGAAGCGCTCGACGATCGCGCGCACTGCTTCGCCATTGATCGATTCGCCTGCGAACGCGCCGTCGAGATCGACGACGTGGAGATGCTCCGCGCCCGCTTCCGCAAACAGCATCGCCTGCGCCGCGGGGTCGTCACCATAGACGGTCGCGCGGTCCATATCGCCTTCGGCAAGGCGGACGACCTGGCCGCCCTTCAGATCGATCGCGGGAAAAACGATAAGGCTCATGGTTTCCAGCTCAAGAATCGCGTGAGAAGATCGAGCCCGTAACGCTGGCTCTTTTCGGGGTGAAATTGCACGCCCAGCATGTTGTCGCGCCCGATCGCGGCGGTGACCGGGCCGGCATGGTTGGTGCCGGCGATCACATCGTCGCCCTCAAAGGCGTAGGAATGCAGGAAATAGGCCTCGCCCGGCACGATCAGCGGATGCGCCACGCTGGGGACGACATCGTTCCAGCCCATATGCGGCACTTTGGCGGACGTGTCGGCGGGGGTCAGATGGCGGACGGTGCCGCGCATCCAGCCGAGCCCGGCATGCGTACCCAGTTCCTCGCCCGTCTCCGCCATCAACTGCATGCCGACGCAAATGCCGAGAAAGGGGACGCCCTCCCGCCGTACGCGCTGCTCGAGCGCCTCGACCATGCCCGGCACCGCGCGCAAAGCCGCCGCGCAGGCGCCGAACGCGCCGACGCCGGGCAGGACGATACGGTCGGCGGTCGCCACGGCGGCGGCATCGGCGGTGATCAGCACGTCGCTGGCACCCGCCGCCTTCAGCGCATTGGCGACCGAATGCAGGTTACCCGCGCCATAATCGATCAGCGCGAGGGTCATGCGGCTCCCCTCCCTGGCAGGGAGGGGCTGGGGGTGGGTCGGTCTAATGTGGGCGATAGGTCACCACTCGGGCCGACCCACCCCCGACCCCTCCCTTCCAGGGAGGGGAGGAATGTTTCGCGGCTCACAACGTCCCCTTGGTGCTGGGGATCACCCCCGCCTTGCGCGGGTCGAGTTCGACCGCTTCGCGCAACGCCCGCGCCACGCCCTTGAACGCGGCTTCGGCGATGTGGTGGTTGTTGGTGCCGTACAGCGTCTCGATGTGCAGCGTGATCCCAGCGGTCTGCGCGAAGGAATGGAAGAAATGCTCGAACATTTCGGTGTCCATCTCGCCCAGCTTCTTCTGCGAAAATGCGGTCTTCCACACCAGATAGGGCCGCCCCGAAATATCGATCGCGACGCGGGTGAGCGTTTCGTCCATCGGCGACAGCGCATCGGCATAGCGGCGGATGCCGCGCTTCTCGCCCAGCGCCTTCAGCACCGCTTCGCCAATCGCGAGGCCGGTATCCTCGACCGTGTGATGCTGGTCGATGTGCAGATCGCCCACCGTCTTGATATGCATGTCGATCAGCGAGTGGCGGCTGAGCTGTTCGAGCATATGATCGAAAAAGCCGATGCCGGTGGAGACGGTGTACGCCCCCGTGCCGTCGAGGTTGACGGTGACGTCGATCGACGTCTCGCTGGTGTGGCGGCTGATCGTGGCGGTACGCATGCTTTCCCCATAACGCGCTGGCGAACGCATGCAATCGTGCCTTCCCAATCTTGACGGCGACGCAAAGCCCGCTACCCAAGGGCGCATGAGCGATGGCCTTCCCGATAGTCTGATTCCGTATGACGAGATCGTCCAGGAGGCGCTGCGTGCCGTGGTCGGCCGCGTGCTCGGCTCAGTCGCGACCAATGGCGGCCTGCCGGGGGAGCACCACTTCTACATCACCTTCAAGACGCAGGCCCCGGGCGTCGATATCCCGCAGCGCCTGATCGAGCGTTTTCCCGACGAAATGACGATCGTGATGCAGAACCGCTATTGGGACCTGCTGGTCGACGACACCAAATTCTCGGTCGGGCTGAGCTTCAACCAGGTGCCCTCCAAGCTGGTCATTCCCTATTCGGCGATCACGGGCTTTCATGATCCCGCGGTCAATTTCGAATTGCGCTTCCAGGCAGCGGAAGGCCCCGAAGGCCCCGAGCCGCATGACGAAGCGGAGAATGACGGCCCGACGATCAAGCCGGTCGAGGATGGATCGAACGTCGTCGCGGTGGATTTCAAGCGGAAGAAGTAACACTCCCTCTCCCAGCGGGAGAGGGAAGGGGCCCGCGCCGCAGGCGTGGGAAGGGTGAGGGCGATCTCCTGTGGTCACCCTCACCCTTCCGCCGCGTTGCGGCTCCCTCCCTCTCCCGCTGGGAGAGGGATATAGGAGGCTGATGTGACCGATACCCGCACCGAAACCGATTCGCTCGGGGCCATCCAGGTCCCGGCCAGCGCGTATTGGGGCGCGCAGACGCAGCGATCGATCGAGAATTTCCCCTTCCCCGCGACTGAGCGGATGCCGATCGCGATCATCCACGCGCTCGCCATCGTCAAACAGGCGGCTGCGCGGGTGAACCGCCAGCATGGCCTGGCGGGCGAGATTGCCGATGCGATCGAGACGGCGGCGGCGGAAGTGGTGGCGGGCAAATTCGACGATCAGTTCCCGCTGGTCATCTGGCAGACCGGCAGCGGCACCCAGTCCAACATGAACGTCAATGAAGTGATTGCCGGGCGCGCCAATGAGCTGCTGACCGGCACGCGCGGCGGCAAGAGCCCGGTCCACCCCAACGATCATGTCAACAAAAGCCAGTCGTCGAACGACAGCTTCCCGACCGCGCTGCACATTGCGGCGGCGATCGCGGCGACGCAGCGCCTATTGCCCGCGCTCGACCGGCTCAACCGCGCGGTTAAGGCCAAATCCGAGGCGTGGCACGACATCGTCAAGATCGGCCGCACGCATTTGCAGGACGCGACGCCGCTGACGCTGGGGCAGGAATTCTCGGGCTATGCGGTGCAATTGTACCGCTGCTACCACCGCATCGAACCGGCGATCACCCACAATATGCTGTTGCTCGCGCAAGGCGGCACGGCGGTGGGCACCGGGCTCAATGCCCCGGCGGGCTTCGCCGAGGCGTTTGCGGCAGAGGTGGCGGCGATTACGGGCCTTGCCTTTGAAACCATGCCCAACAAGTTCGAGGCGCTCGCCTCGAACGATCCGATCGTGCATGTGTCGGGCACGCTCAACACGCTCGCTGTGGCGCTGACCAAGATCGCCAACGACATTCGCTTGCTGGGCTCGGGCCCGCGTTCGGGGCTGGGTGAACTGCATTTGCCGGAGAATGAGCCGGGCAGCTCGATCATGCCGGGCAAGGTCAACCCGACGCAGTGCGAGATGCTGACGATGGTGGCGGCACAAGTGATCGGCAATCATCAGGCGATCACGATCGGGGGGCTGCAAGGGCATCTCGAACTCAATGTGTTCAAGCCGATGCTGGGCGCGGCGCTGCTGCGCTCGATCGATCTGCTGAGCGTCGGCATGGCGAGCTTCGCCGAGCGTTGCGTCGAGGGCATCGAACCGAATCGCGCGCGGATCGCCGAACTGGTCGAGCGCTCGCTGATGCTGGTGACCGCGCTTGCGCCCGAAATCGGCTATGACAATGCCGCCAAGATCGCCAAGCACGCGCACCACGAAGGCCTGACGCTGAAGGAGGCCGGGCTCGCCCTGGGACTGGTCGACTCCGCGACATTCGATCGCCTCGTCCGCCCCGAAACGATGGTCTAAAGCGCCGCAGGCTTTCTCTCCTTCTTCTTCTTCGCGCCTTCGCGTCTTCGCGTGAAAAAAAGAAGAGGATTCACGCGAAGACGCGAAGGCGCGAAGAGGGCTCGCAGAGGGGGCGGGTGCCCGCCTTTTAGGGATGGATCGTTTCCGCTTCGCGGGATTTGGGGCAGGAACCATATCGCCGGTCGCGCGCTCAAGCGGCGAATGGGAGACGACAGATGAGTTTCACGACCCTGATTGGTGCGGCGATCGGCAGTGCGATTGATGGCGCGAGCGGTGATGACAGCAGCATCGATGGCGCGATCGAAGGCGCGATTGCCGCCAATGTCGTAAAGGCGGTGATTCCGCTGGCTTTGACCTTCGCGACCGGCTGGCTGGTGCTGCGCGGGATCGGCAAAGTGAAGGATCAGGTGTTCGGAACCAGCACCGCCGAGCGTTGATAAGGCGACTCCATGCCTTGACGGGACGGCCATGCCCGCGCCAAAGGCGCGCATGGTCGACCATCGCGCTTCTCAACCCAAGAACTTCAAACGCCGCGGGCTGATGTTCGTTTTGTCCTCTCCCTCGGGGGCGGGCAAGTCGACAATCGCCAACCGGCTGCTGAAGGAAGAGCGCAACAAGCTCAAAATGTCGGTGTCCTACACCACCCGAGCGCCGCGCAAGGGCGAGGTCGAGGGCAAGGACTATCACTTCGTCGACAAGGAAACCTTCCGCGCGATGGCGGAGGACGACCAGTTCCTCGAATGGGCGCGCGTGTTCGATGAACGCTACGGCACGCCGCGCGACACCGTGTTCAAGGATCTGGAGCACGGCCAGGACATTCTGTTCGATATCGATTGGCAGGGCGCGCAGCAGTTGTTCCAGCTTGCCGGCGGTGACGTCGTGCGCGTGTTCATCCTGCCGCCCGGCCTCAAAACGCTGCGCGAGCGCCTCGAAAAGCGCGCGACCGACACGCAGGAGGTGATCGACCGGCGGATGGACCGCGCGCTGGCCGAGGTGAGCCATTGGGACGGCTATGACTATGTGCTGGTCAATGACGATCTCGACGATTGCTATGACTGCGTGCAGACCATCCTGACCGCCGAGCGGCTCAAGCGCTCACGCCAGCGTGGCATGATCGGCTTCATCCGCCGCTTGCCCGAGAAATAGGAAGCGCACACCGGCGTCGAAATCGCGACGCCGCGCTGCGATTCCGGCAGCCGCAAGCGGATCGCGGCCCCAGCGTTCGGCCTGATAGTCCTCGTCGAGCGTGACCGCGTCCCAGATTTGTTCGGCGCTCGCCGCGCCTTCGGCCAGCGCCAAAGCCGCGATCAGCGAGCCGCCAATGGTCACGATCGGCGAGAGCGCCGCGAGCGCGAAGGCGTTGCGCGCCGCGATTGCGGCACCGAGCCGGGTGAGCGTGGCGACGGGTTGCGCGCGGTGGAGGATGCCGGTGGCGACCTCAATCTGCACGTCATAGCGCGCCCGTGCCCAATCGAGCAGCGGGTCCCACGCTGCCGCCTGACGCTCGACCAGATCCTCGGGCGCGTCCGCACGGTAACAAAGCAAGTCGCTCTCGGCATAAGTGGCGAGCCCGCGCGCGAACAGCGCCGGATCGGGTGAGACACGGTCGATCGCGGCATTGGCAAGGCCGGTCAGCGGCATGGCGAGCGGGTTGATCTCGCCTTCGACCGCGCGCCATTCCTCGGCCACCGCCTCCGCCAGGGCAGCGGTCGGCAGCGCGAGCGGCACGCGGCCGGGGGTGCGCACGGGCTTGCCGTCAAGCTGGACGGCGCGACTGTCATCGAGGGTAACGTGGGTCCAGAAGCGTTTCATGCTGGTCTCCATAGCGCGGCGGTGCGCCATGTCGAACAGGCGTAGGCTATTCCGCCGGCGGCGTGCGCCAGCGTTGCGCGAGCGCGCGCGGGACGATCGCGATCATCAGCAGGGCGGAGAGCACCAGCGCCGTGCCGATGACCTTTGGGATCGGCGCATCGGCGCGCGCGATCAGCACCAGACCGAGCAAGGCCCCGGCCGCCCCGGCGAGCCGCGTCGCGGTGATCGCAAGATAGCGATTGCGAATGGTCGCATCGGGATCGGTCACCGCGGTGTCTCCTGAAACGTGACTAGCTGGGGCAGCGCCGCCACCGTCGATGCGATGGCATGCGCGCCCGCAGCCGTCAGCTCGTCCACGGGGTGATAGCCCCAGGCGACGCCAAGCGCGCGTGCCCCCGCCGCGCGTGCCATCAGCATGTCATAGCTGGTATCGCCGATCATCACCGTTGTTGCGGGGGATGCGCCCGAATCGGCCATGGCTGTCTCAATCATGGACGGGTGCGGCTTGGAGGGGTGGCGGTCGGCGGTCTGGAGCGTGATGAAGCGGTCGGCAATGCCGTGATGCGCCAGGATATGGGCAAGCCCGCGATCGGATTTGCCGGTGGCGACGCCGAGGTGCCAGCCGTCGGCCCGCAACAGATCGAGCACGTCCACGATCCCGGCGTAAAGCGGCTCCTCGGCCATCGCTCCCGCTGTGCGCATCTTGAAGAAGGCGGCCTTATAGTCGGCGGCCAGACTCTGGTGCAGCGCATCCTCGCCCTCGGGCAGCAACTGCTGCATCGCCTCGACCAGGCTCAACCCGACGATTCGCCGAATCGCGGACCGGTCCGGCGGGGTGAGGTTCGCTCCTGCGAAAGCGTGCTCGACCGACCGACAGATATTGTCCTGACTGTCGACCAGCGTGCCGTCGCAATCGAAGAGCGCGAGACGGTTCATCGCATCATTGCTTCCGCGAGCGCCGGATTGCCACTTCGCCGCAGGCCTGCGAGGACACCGACATTGTCTTCGTTCGATTTGTGCTGGCTGAGCTTGGTCGTGCCACGCACCGTTTCCACCGCAACCTCAACGCCGATGATGCTGTTGAGCAATGTATCGAAATATTCCGGATCGGTTTTTCCACGCGTCCATGGCAGCTCGGGCGAAACACGCGGCTCGTTCAGCGCGGCGAGGGTATCGAGCTGTGCGGTCAGTTCCCTCTCATCAAGCAACCGCGCCGTCCCGACCATCTCGACCGCGACATAATTCCATGTCGGCACATGCTTTGGTCCCTGCGGGTCGGCGTACCAGCTCGGGCTGATATAGCCGTCGGTCGCGCTGATGCTGAGCAGCAGCGTCGCGCCGTCCAGGTGCCGCGCGATCCGATTGCCGCGCGCGACATGGAAGCGGAAGGCTCCGTCAAAGGGCGTGACCGGGGCATGCGCCACCATCGGCCCCTCGGGCGTGCTCGCGAAGATGTGCGCAAAGGCTCGCTTGGTCGCGAAATCGAGCATCGAGGCATCATCGGCAAAGCGGAAGGCGCGGTTCGGATGCATCGCCGACTAGTCCGACGCGCCCCGACGCCGCCGTTCGCCCTTGCGGTCCTTGCGGACGGTCTTGGCGTGCTGGCGCGCCTGCTGCTTCTTCACCGCGCGGCTTGGCGGGGGCGGCGATTCGAGCGGCATCGTGTTGCCCAGCATTTCGTCGAAACCGAGCTGCTTCAGGCTCTCGGCGAAGTGCGTCGGCAATTCGGCCTGCACGTCGATCGCGCCGCCATCGGGATGGTCGATGCGAATGCGCCGGGAATGCAGGTGCATTTTCCGCGAGATATTGCCGGTCAGGAACGCCGCTTGCCCGCCATATTTGCCGTCGCCGACGATCGGGTGGCCGATCGCCGCGAGATGCACGCGGAGCTGGTGGGTGCGCCCGGTATAGGGGATCAGCTCCAGCCACGCCGTGGTGGTGCCCGCCATCTCGATCACGCGGTAGCGCGTGCGCGCCGGGCTGCCTTCTTTCTCATCGACATGCATCTTCTCGCCGCCGGTGCCGGGCTGCTTGGCGATCGGCAGTTCGATCATCCCGTCCTCGATCGACGGCACGCCGACGACCAGCGCCCAATAGGTTTTCCGCGCGGTGCGTGAGGAGAAGGATTTGGAGAAATAGGCAGCGGCGCGCGCGGTGCGCGCGATCAGCAGGGCTCCGCTCGTGTCCTTGTCGAGCCGGTGGACCAGCTTGGGGCGGCCCTCCAGATCGTCCTGCAAGGCATCGAGCAAGCCGTCGACATGTTCGATCGTCTTGGTGCCGCCTTGCGTGGCGAGGCCGGGCGGCTTGTTGAGCACGATCGCCTGCGCATCGCGGTGAATGACCATTTCGCGTGCAAAGGTGATTTCATCGTCGCTGAGCGGCGGCCGCTCGCGCTTGACCGGGGCATCGACCCGGACTGGCTCGGCGGGGGGCACGCGGATCGACTGGCCCGCGACGACATGGTCGCCGGGCTTGGCGCGCGCGCCATCGATGCGCAATTGCCCGGTGCGCGCCCATTTCGCGACGGTGGTGTAGCTGGTGTCGGGCAAGTGCCGCTTGAACCAGCGATCGAGCCGGATGCCGTCGTCATCCACGCCGACATTGAACTGGCGGACATCGGAGGTTGCCTTGGTGGGGCCGTCGCTCATGCTGCCACCCGCACGCTGGTAAGGCCGACGAACACGGCAAGGATCGACCCGATCACCGACACCAGCACATAGCCGAGTGCCGTGCCGAGGCTACCGCGCTCGATCAGCGCGATCGTGTCGAGCGAGAAGGATGAGAAGGTGGTGAACCCGCCCAGCACGCCGACGCCGAGCAGCAAACGCCACGCCTCGCCATTGGCGTGGCGCGCGAGGAAGCCGGCAAGCACCCCCATCGCCAGCCCGCCGACGAGATTGACCGTCAGCGTGCCATAAGGAAAATTGGGGCCGAACCCGGCGAGCGTGGCGCGCCCGACGAGAAAGCGCGCGGCAGACCCGAGCGCGCCGCCCGCCATGACGAGGATAAGTTGGTACATGAGGGTGCGTTAGCGCGGATTGACACAAAAATGAACCTTTTCCCCAGCGAAGGCGCGCGAGGGATGGTTTTCACGCGGTCGGACGCCGTCTTGCGCCCGGAAAAACCCGCTTATTTGCCGTTATTGGCGATCAGATCGACATCGGTGCCGCCATCGCGGCGCGGGCTGAGGAACAGCACATAGGCACCGCCATCCCGGTCGCGCGTGCCGCCCAGCGTATGCTGGGTGCCGTCCGACTGATGCTCGGCGGTGAAGCCGGTGTTGGTGACGCGGGTGTAATACCAGTCGACCACGGTTTGCAGCCGCGCATTGGTCGAAAAGCTGACCGCGCGCAACGCGCACGCATTGGTGTTCGCGCCCGCTGCCTCGGTCACGCGCGCGGCGGGGTACAGCGGCACATCGGCCGGGAGGCGATCGGCCCAGCTCGCCGAATAGCGCATCGCACCCGCACAGGCGCTGGTGCGGCGGTCCTTTTGGCGCGAGGCGAGCGCCCCCAACGTCAGCGATTCGCGCGCGGCGGTGCAGCCGGGGCAATTCTTGCTCGGGGCGCGTGCGGCTTTGATGGTTTCGCTGGTGGAGGCACCGGCGGTGCCGGGCGTGCTGCCCGAAGATTGCGCGATGCCGGTTGGCGGTACCCCGCCCGAATACGGCTGCGTCGGCGGGCGGACGCTGTCGGCATTGGCATGTTGGGTGAGCGCGGGATCGACCATGATCTGGTCGTGCAGCGCGGCGGTCATCGCCGGATCGCTGACATTGGCGTTGCCCGAACCGGCCTCGACAAGTTCGTTATCCAGCGAATCGAGATTGCGATCGTCATCGCGCTTTGCGCATGCCAGCAGAGCGAGCGGCAAAGCCACGGCGCTCAAAATGCGAAGGCGGTTGCGGACCATTGACGGAAAGCTCCAATATCAGCCTCCGTTCTTGCACCGGGTTCGGTTAAAAAAGCGTTGGCCATAGCGACGGCGCGCCATCGCCGGTTGCGCGCCGCGATGGCGGGCGGCATGGTTGGCGCATGGGCTTTGTCGTCAACCTCTTCTCGATTCTGGTGGGCCTGGTGGCGTTGCCGGTGGCGCTGGTTGGCCTGGTGCCGTTTTTCGGGATCGCCAATTATTTGGCGCTGCCGATCGCCGTGGTCGGCGCGGCCATCGGCATTTTGTCGGGGCATAAGACCGGTCGTAATTTCAATATCTTCGTCATGGTCGTCGCGGTGGTTCGGCTGATCCTGGGCGGCGGCCTGCTGTAACGGCAAACGGCCCGACGCTTGCGCGCCGGGCCATTCGTTTCGCCATCAGATTGGCGTTTAGCGGCAGATGACCTTGCCGCGATCGATCGACTGACCGAGCAGCGCGCCCGCACCGCCGCCGAGCAGCGTGCCGAGCGTGCGCGAACCGCCGCCCGCCAGCGTATTGCCGAGCAAGCCGCCGGTCAGGCCGCCGATGATGAGGCCCGTCGTGCCGTCACTGCGGCGGCAATAATAGCGGTTGTCGCTGCCGCGATAGATGCGGTCGTTACGGCCGAGACGGCGCGGCTGGTAATAGCGCCCATCGCGATAATAACGGTCGGCATAATAGGTACGCTGGCCCGGCTCGTAGCGATTATAATCGTAGCTACGATACTGCTGCCAATTGGCCCGACGGTCGTCGCGGCGGTGGTCGCCGCGGTCGCGGCCGTCATCGCGATGGTCCCGGCCGTCGTCGCGGTGGTCGCGACCGTCATTACGCGGGTCGCCGCGCGGATCGGGTCGATCGCCGCGCTGGTCCTGGCGATCGCCGCGATAATCCTGCGCGGTGGCGGGAAGCGCGGACAGGGCGGTCGCGGCCATGGCGGCAGCGAGAAAAAACGTGCGCATAAAAATGCTCCTTGCGGTAATCCGTGTTGGATCAAGGACAGAACACACCGGCGCGCACGAGGTTGCGTGAACGCAAAACTACAGTGCGTTCACGCCCCCGCAAGGACACAGCGTCGTCGAATTTCTTGTGTAATTACGCGTTGAGCGAGTGGGTTAGCGTGATTTCGGCATTGAGAACTTTCGACACCGGGCAATTCGCCTTGGCACCGGCCGCAATCGTTTCGAACTGCTCGGGCGAAATGTCGGCGATGGTGGCCTTCAGGTCGAGCGCGGATTTGGTGATCGAGAATCCATCGCCATCCTTGTCCAGCGTCACCTTCGCGGTCGTCTCCAGCTTGCCAGCGGTGAAGCCCGCGCCGGCCAGCGCGAAGCTGAGCGCCATGGTGAAGCAGCTTGCGTGCGCGGCGGCGATCAATTCCTCGGGGTTGGTGCCGATGCCGTCCTCGAAACGGCTGCCGAAGCCATATTGCGTGTCCGACAGGACACCTGACTGCGTGGAGACATGGCCTTTGCCATCCTTGCCAAAACCGTCATAGCTGGCCGATCCGCTGCGTGTCGTCATGCTCATTCTCCGAAAAAAAGGCACGGACCGTTGCTGGTCCGCGCCCTATATAGCCTCACCGTGTGACGGTGCTTAGTTGCAGCGACGATCTGCCGTGCTGGCACGGTCAATCGCGCGTCCGCCAAAGGCACCGGCGACACCGCCGAGCACGGTGCCCAATGTCTTGTCGCCATGGCCCGCGACCGAATTGCCCAGCAACGCACCGCCGACGCCGCCGACGATCAGGCCGGTCGTGCCATCCGAATGGCGGCAATAGCGACGCCCGTCGCGACCCTGATATTCGCGCGGCTGATAATGGTGGCGGCGCGCCTCGGCCTGTGTGGTCGGGACGACCATGGTGGCGGGGATGGCGACGGCGGCAGCGCTGAGCGCGAGGATGAAGGTACGCATATGATTTCTCCCTTGAAGGTGCGACTTGCTTTGAATCAGTCTCGCTTACGTAACGACCTCGCTTGTCGTTAAGTTTCATGAACCTGAAATAACCGTGCGTTCAGGAAAGGGCAGGGCGAAGGCCGCTTGCTTTACGCGCGCGATATTATCCCCGTTATCCACAGTATTCACAGGGTCGCTCGGTGATTTCAGGGCTTGGCGCGACTCGCGGGCCATGACAGCATCTGGAGTGTAAGCAGCGGATGAAGACGCGGGAAACCGAAGAAACATCAGCTACTTATGCTGCAAATGGCGGTATGGTGCCTCACGGAAACCTGCGGTCGTTGGCGGCGGAGGGACGGGAAGAAATCGCGACCTTAGCTTTGCGCAAGCACGGCGTTTCGTCGGCGGTGACAAGACGGCCTTCCAAATATGTCCTGGCCGGGTCGTTCCGCGACGAAAGGACAGGATGTAGGTGACAGGCGGCCTGCGCACCCCTTCTTTCACGGGGGGCGGGTGCGAGGGCCGAGTGATCGCCGAAACGCTTCGGCCGATGTCCTTCGGGCGCGGTCGGGGCGAGCCGCCAGGGCTGAACGGCGCGGGTGCTTCCCTTCGGGGCAGTGTCCAGTGCGTTTGGATGAGGCGACAGGGGGTCGGCAGCAATGCCGGCCCCTTTTGCGATGAGCGGTTAGCGAGGTTCCGCCGCCAGCAGGACCTTGGCCCGCGCGCAATCCTGTTCCATCTGCGCGGTGAGCGCGTCGAGCGAGTCGAATTTTGCCTCGGGACGCAGATACTCGATCAACGCGACCTCGATCGTCTGGCCATAGAGATTTTCCGAAAAATCGAAAAAGAACGGCTCCAGCAATTCCTTGGGCGGGTCGAAGCTCGGGCGGATGCCGAGATTGGCCGCGCCATCGAGCACGCGGCCGTCGGGCAAGTGCCCGCGCACCGCGTAAATGCCATAGGCCGGGCGCAAATAGCTGCCCATGTCGAGATTGGCGGTCGGATAGCCGATCGTGCGGCCGAGCTTGTCGCCATGCTGCACCGTGCCCGCCACCGCGAACGGGCGCGTCAACAACCGCGCCGCGCCGCGCGGGTCGCCCGCCTCGAGCAGCGCGCGGATCCGGCTTGACGAAACCGGCTCGCCGTCGCGCAGCACCGGGCCGACGGTGTCGACCGAAAAGCCGTTCTTGCGACCGAGATCGGCCAGTACCGCGACCGTGCCGCTCTTGGCCTTGCCAAAGGTGAAGTCCTCGCCGGTTACGACGCCGCCAATGCCGATCTTGTCGAGCAACCGATCGCCGACGAACTCGACCGCACTCAGCGCGGCCAGGGCCGTATCGAACTGGAAGACGATCATCGCATCGGCCCCCGCTTCGGCGAACAGCCGCTCACGCTGGTCGAGCGTGGTCAGGCGGAAGGGGGCGGTGTCGGGGCGGAAATGGCGTACGGGATGCGGATCGAAGGTGGCAACCAGTGCCGGGCGGCCCTCGGCGCGTGCGCGTTCGACTGCGCGACCCACCACCGCCTGGTGGCCAAGGTGAAATCCATCGAAATTGCCAAGCGCGACGATCCCGCCGCGCAAGGTCGCGGGAACCACCGAGCCGCCGTCGAGCCGCTGCATGCGCGCGCTATACGGCGCGGTTTGCGGCGGCGCTAGAGCAGGATGACGTTGCATGGACCCGTTCGTTTCGAGCGAAGTCGAGAAACCGCAAAACACCCTGTGCCCTGTTCCTCGACTACGCTCGAAACGAACGGACGGGGAGATGATGCGATCAAGGGTTATCGTGCGCCAGGGGCGATCCCGGCCTTCAGCACGCGCAGGACATTGCCGCCCATCACCTTAGCGATGTCGCCGTCGCTGAAGCCGCGATCGATCAGCGCTTGCGTCACCGCGGCCAACTGGCTCGCATCGAAACCGGTCATCACCGCGCCATCGAAATCCGATCCCAGCCCGACATGGTCGATCCCCGCCACGTCGCGCACATGCGCAATCGCGGCAGCGGCGGCGGCGGGCTGTGTCGAGCAAATCGCCGCATCCCAATAACCGATGCCGACCACGCCGCCGGTGCGCGCGATGCCGCGAATCTCGTCATCGGTCAGGTTGCGATTGACCTTGCAGGTCGCCTGCACGCCGCCATGGCTGGCGACGACCGGGCGCTGCGCCATCGCCAGCACCTCGGCAATCGTCGCGTGGCTGGAATGCGCGACATCGACGACCATGCCGAGCGCTTCCATCCGCCGCACGACTTGCCGACCGAGCGGGGTGAGCCCGCCTTTGGCCTCGCCGTGCATCGACCCCGCCACCTCATTGTCGAAGAAGTGCGCGAGCCCCGCCATGCGGAACCCCGCGCGATACAGGACATCGAGATTGGCAAGTTTGCCCTCAAGGTCCTGCAGGCCCTCGATCGACAGCATCCCGCCGACCACCTTTTTCCCGCCCGCGCGATCCGCCAGCAGCCGGTCGAGATCGGCGGGGGAGTGGATCACCCGCAATTGGCCGTTTGACGCAGCGGCGTAGCGATCGAGCTTCTGCGCGTGCCATAGCGAGCGTTGCAGCAACGATCCCCAGGTGCGCGGCGGCTGCAGATCGGCGATGGTGAGCGCGGTGATATTGTCGGTATCGGACGGGTTCGCGTCGTAATTCTGGCCCTTGGGCGTCTTGGTCACCGAGGAGAAGACTTGCAGCGCATAATTGCCGGCCAGCAGCCGCGGCAGATCGATTTGCCCCCGGTCAGACCGGTCCAGCAGGCTGCGCTGCCACAGCAAGGTATCGGCGTGCATGTCGGCGATTTGCAGCGTCGCGTGCAACGCACGGGCGCGCGGCGTGATCTTGAGCGGGATCGCGACCACCTGGTTCATCGAGCGTTCGACGATACCGGGCGCGAGCGCGAAGAAGGCGAGGGCGGCGAGGAGAAACAGGCCCAGCACTGCCGCCACGATCTTACGCATTGTGTAGCCTTCCGCTGCCGACCGCGTTGGTATGCGATGTAGCGGGCGGCGCGACAAGGGCAGCGATCGGAAGCGCAGCAGCTCCTCCCGCCTTCTTCCCCGGCGGAGGCCGGGGATGCGCTGGCGATCAGGACCGCGCCAGCGTCACGAAGCTATAGGCGGGGCGGGTGCCCTCGGCGGGATGGTCCTCGCGCGCGGTTTCGCGCCAGCCCGCGAAAGCGGGAACGACGGCATCGCCTGCGGGCGTCAGGTGAACCTCGGTCAGCTCGACCCGGTCCGCCAGCGGCGCGAACAGCGCGAAGATCTCGGCCCCGCCGATTACCGCGACGTCCCTGTCGCCCGCCAAAGCCAGCGCGGCGTCGACCGAATGCACCACCTCGGCACCCGGTGCCGACCACTCGCGATCGCGCGTCAGCACGATATGGCGACGGCCGGGCAGGGGGGCGGGAAAGCTCTCAAAGGTCTTGCGCCCCATCACCATCGGCTTGCCCATCGTCAGCGCCTTGAAGCGTTTAAGATCGGCCGGGAGGTGCCAGGGCAAGGCACCCTTGGCACCGATGACGCCATTGTCGGCGCGCGCGAGATAGAGCGTGATCATCCGCGCCTCATGCCGCGCCGCGCCGACAATGGCGAGCGGAAGATACGCCGCGCGTTGGCGCGGCGCGGGCGGCGGCTTAGAACTTCTTTGTCGCCGATACGCGCAGCGTCATCGATCGCGAGCCGGGCCCACCCCTTCCGCCCAGGTCGATCCCGGTCGTCCAGCCGTCTCCGGGGTTGAGCCCCAGGCCGATTTCGAACTGGAGTTCATCGCGCAACCAGTCGTTCGTGGTGATGCTGTACTGCGATGGGCCGCCGAGATCGGCATAATCCAGCAACTGCGGACTGGCCTGGTTGAACTCATGGCGCCATTCGAACCGCGCGCGGGGTGCAAAGGCACCAAGGTGCAGGGTCGCCCGACCACCGGCCACGCTGGTCAACGATTCCAGGGTGCGCGGATCGAAGGTCAGGCTGTAGACCCCGGCTCCGGTCTCGGCATAGGCCCTGAGCTTGGCGTTGAGATATTCGGCGCGGCCGTAGAGCGAATAGCTGAGCCGCCCGGTGCTCTGGTCGATTCCCGCGCTCAACGATCCGAACAGCATCGATCCGTTGCGGTGACCGACCGCCAGCGACCCGCCAAGCGTCGCGCGCCGCGTGTTGAACGAGAGGTTCCCATATCCCAGCACCCCGTCGATAAACGCACCCGGCGTAGGCCTGAAGCTGCCATAAGCGGCCCCGATCCAGGTGTCGGCGGTCAGATGGCCGGCATCGGCAGTGCCGACCCGCGTGCGCTCCTCGCCGACGCCCCCGCCCGCGCCGACGGTGAGATCGTCCGACAGCTTCACATCGGCACCCGCGCTCAAGCCCGAGCTTGAGATCGACAGCTTGGTGCGGCGCGTCGTCGCGTCGCGCGTGCCGATGCTGATCGCGCCGCCGCTCCAGATCGCGACCGACCCGATCTTGCGCGGTCCGGTGTCGCCAGTCTCGTCGGCCACCGCTCCGACAGCAGCGGCGGTTCTGGCGGACGTCGCAGCGCCGGTCGCTGTGCCATTGCGGGCACCGGCGGGGGTCCGCAGTCCCATCGCGCCCGGCATGCCCATTGGCGCGCCACCCGGCTGCAGCGTTCCGGTCGAGGAAACGCGCAGGCCTTCTGCACCCATCACTTCATTGGCATGCTCCATCTTAAGCGCGGTTTCGGGGGCGATTCCGTCGAACCGGCCGGGGCGACGGAAGCTGCCGCCATCATTGCTGCCGAGCGTGATCCCGATCGGGTTGTTGCCGGTGCTGCCGCCGCCGCCATGGAGCTGTTCGTTGCGGCGCCCAAAGTTCTCGATCTGGGCACGGGCGAAATCGCGGGTCGCGGTGTCTTGGGCGTCGATCAATCCGCGCACGACCGGGTCGGCCGAGGGGTCGGGCCGCGCCTTCACGGTGACGGTGATGGTCGCGGCCGGCGACATGCCGAAGGTGTTGCCGATCGTGTAGGTCACCACCGTGGTGCCACTGAAGCGTGGGCTGGGCTGGATCTGCAAGCGATAGGTCCGCGCGGCTGCCGTGCCGTCCGCGACGAGGGTCGCGGTCGCGGAGTTGGCCGGCGACACACTGACGATGGCCGCTTGCGTGAACGGCCCGCCGACAGCACCGCTCGAGATATCGACCGTGACCGGCTGATTCTGGTCGGTCGTGGTGACCAGATTGGCGGCGACCGGGGGCGTCCCCTTCACCGTGATGTCCACCGTCGCGAAGGTCGAGCTGCCGCCAGGCCCGACGGCGGTGAAGGTGAAGCGGTCGGGTCCCTGGTAACCGGGGGTCGGCGTGTAGACCGCGACAAAGCGGGGGGCTGCAACGGTCGCGCCGAGGGGCACGGTCGGGGCGGCAACGGCAGCGCTCCGCTCGAGCCCGACCGCGCCTGGTTGCAGCGGGTTGGCGATCGACACGCCGGTGAAGCTTGCACCGCTCCGCTGGATCACGACCGTCCCGTGTTGCGGGGGCGTAGCGATCGTCACGTCGGTGACGTTGCCCGAGATCAAAGTGCTGAGGTCGATCGAGGCTGGCTGATTGTTGGTGACGGTCTGCGTAACGGCGACCGAGGTGTCGTGGACGACGGGCGGCGCAGGCAACGCGATCTGCACGCTGAAGGTCTGGCTGACCCGGCTCGGCCCGTCGCCGGTTGAGCTGTCCGAAGCGGTGATCGTGACGCTGAACGTTCCGTTTGCCGTGGGCGTCCCGGCGAGCGTTCCGTTCGCTGCGAGCGCAAGGCCAGACGGCAACGCGCCGCCCGTCACCGCAAAGGTATAGGGTGCCGTTCCGCCGGACGCCGTCAACGCTACGCTATACGCGACGTCCTGCTGGCCCGCCGGCAAGCTGGTCTGCGTGATCACAAGCGCCGGTGTGGCGACGGTGAGCGTGACGGTGGCCGCACTCGAGGTGCCGCCAGGCCCGGTGGCGGTGTAGGCGAAGCTGTCGCTGCCATAATAACCGGTGGTGGGCGTATAAGTGATGACATCGCCCGCAATGCTGGTGGTGCCATGCGCGGGCGCGGTGCTGACGGTGAGGCTACCATGCACGCCGCTGACCGAAGCGGAGAGGTCGATCGGTGTCGCGGTGTTGTAGGCGATGCTGGCGCTCTTGGCGGCCACAGTCGGCGCAGCGGGCGTGGCGACGGTGAGCGTGACGGTCGCCGCACCTGAGGTTCCGCCGGGCCCGGTGGCGGTATAGCCGAAGCTGTCGCTGCCATAATAGCCGGTGGTGGGGGTGTAGGTGATGACATCGCCCGCAATGCTGGTGGTGCCATGCGCAGGCGCGGTGCTGACGGTGAGGCTGCTATGCACACCGCTGACCGAGGCGGAGAGGTCGATCGGGGTCGCGGTGTTGTAGGCAATGCTGGCGCTCTTGGCGGCAACGCTGGGGGCAGCGGGCGTCGCGACGGTGAGCGTGACGGTGGCCGCACTCGAGGTGCCGCCCGGCCCGGTGGCGGTATAGCCGAAGCTGTCGCTGCCATAATAGCCGCTGGTGGGGGTGTAGGTGATGACATCGCCCGCAATGCTGGTGGTGCCATGCGCAGGCGCGGTGCTGACGGTGAGGCTGCTATGCACACCGCTGACCGAGGCGGAGAGGTCGATCGGGGTCGCGGTGTTGTAGGCAATGCTGGCGCTCTTGGCGGCAACGCTGGGGGCAGCGGGCGTCGCGACGGTGAGCGTGACGGTGGCCGCACTCGAGGTGCCGCCCGGCCCGGTGGCGGTATAGCCGAAGCTGTCGCTGCCATAATAGCCGCTGGTGGGGGTGTAGGTGATGACATCGCCCGCAATGCTGGTGGTGCCATGCGCAGGCGCGGTGCTGACGGTGAGGCTTGCGTGCACGCCGCTGACCGAGGCGGTCAGGTCGATCGGTGTCGCGGTGTTGTACGCAACGCTGGCGCTCTTGGCGGCGACGGTCGGGGCAGCGGGCGTGGCGACGGTGAGCGTGACGGTGGCCGCACTCGAGGTGCCGCCAGGCCCGGTGGCGGTATAGCCAAAGCTATCGCTGCCGTAATAGCCGGTGGTCGGCGTATAGGTGATGACATCTCCCGCAATGCTGGTGGTGCCATGCGTGGGCGCGGTGCTGACGCTGAGGCTTGAGTGCACACCGCTGACCGAGGCGGTCAGATCGATCGGTGTCGCGGTGTTGTACGCAACGCTCGCGCTCTTGGCGGCCACGGTCGGGGCGGCAGGCGTGGCGACGGTCAGCGTGACGGTGGCCGCACTCGAGGTTCCGCCAGGCCCGGTGGCGGTATAGCCAAAGCTGTCGCTGCCATAATAGCCGGTGGTCGGGGTATAGGTGATGACATCACCCGCAATGCTGGTGGTGCCATGCGCAGGCGCGGTGCTGACGGTGAGGCTTGCGTGCACGCCGCTGACCGAGGCGGTCAGATCGATCGGCGTCGCGGTGTTATAGGCAACGCTGGCGCTCTTGGCGGCCACGGTTGGCGCAGCGGGCGTGGCGACGGTCAGCGTAACGGTGGCGGCCGCCGAGGTTCCGCCCGGGCCGGTCGCGGTATAGCCGAAGCTATCGCTGCCATAATAGCCGGTGGTCGGGGTGTAGGTGATGACATCGCCCGCAATGCTGGTGGTGCCATGCGCAGGCGCGGTGCTGACGGTGAGGCTGCCATGCACGCCGCTAACCGAAGCGGTCAGATCGATCGGTGTCGCGGTGTTGTACGCAACGCTGGCGCTCTTGGCGGCAACGCTGGGGGCGGCCGGTGTCGCGACGGTGAGCGTGACGGTGGCCGCACTCGAGGTTCCGCCAGGCCCGGTGGCGGTATAGCCAAAGCTGTCGCTGCCATAATAGCCGGTGGTCGGGGTGTAGGTGATGACATCGCCCGCAATGCTGGTGGTGCCATGCGCAGGGGCGGTGCTGACGGTGAGGCTGCCATGCACGCCGCTAACCGAAGCGGTCAGATCGATCGGTGTCGCGGTGTTGTACGCAACGCTGGCGCTCTTGGCTGCAACGGTCGGGGCGGCAGGCGTCGCGACGGTGAGTGTGACGGTCGCCGCACCTGAGGTTCCGCCCGGACCGGTGGCGGTATAGCCAAAGCTGTCGCTGCCATAATAGCCGGTCGTGGGGGTGTAGGTGATGACATCGCCCGCAATGCTGGTGGTACCGTGCGCAGGCGCGGTGCTGACCGTAAGGCTGCCATGCACGCCGCTGACCGAGGCGGTCAGATCGATTGGGGTGGCGGTGTCATAGGCGATGCTGGCGCTCTTGGCGGCCACGGTCGGGGCGGCAGGCGTCGCGACGGTGAGCGTGACGGTGGCCGCACTCGAGGTTCCGCCAGGCCCGGTGGCGGTATAGCCAAAGCTGTCGCTGCCATAATAGCCGGTGGTCGGGGTATAGGTGATGACATCACCCGCAATGCTGGTGGTGCCATGCGCAGGCGCGGTGCTGACGGTGAGGCTGCTATGCACGCCGCTGACCGAAGCGGTCAGGTCGATCGGCGTCGCGGTGTTGTAGGCAATGCTGGCGCTCTTGGCTGCAACGGTCGGGGCGGCAGGCGTCGCGACGGTGAGTGTGACGGTCGCCGCACCTGAGGTTCCGCCCGGACCGGTGGCGGTATAGCCAAAGCTGTCGCTGCCATAATAGCCGGTGGTCGGCGTGTAGGTGATGACATCGCCCGCAATGCTGGTGGTACCGTGCGCAGGCGCGGTGCTGACCGTAAGGCTGCCATGCACGCCGCTGACCGAAGCGGTCAGATCGATCGGGGTCGCGGTGTTATAGGCGACGCTGGCGCTCTTGGCGGCCACGGTTGGGGCAGCGGGCGTCGCGACGGTGAGCGTGACGGTCGCCGCACTCGAGGTGCCGCCAGGCCCGGTCGCGGTATAGCCGAAGCTGTCGCTGCCATAATAGCCGGTGGTGGGCGTGTAGGTGATGACATCGCCCGCAATGCTGGTGGTGCCATGCGCGGGCGCGGTGCTGACCGTGAGGCTTGAGTGCACACCGCTGACCGAAGCGGTCAGATCGATTGGTGTCGCGGTGTTGTAGGCAATGCTGGCGCTCTTGGCGGCAACGCTGGGCGCGGCCGGTGTCGCGACGGTGAGCGTGACGGTGGCCGCACCTGAGGTGCCGCCCGGCCCGGTGGCGGTATAGCCAAAGCTGTCGCTGCCAAAATAACCGGTGGTGGGCGTATAGGTGATGACATCGCCAGCGATGCTGGTGGTGCCATGCGCAGGGGCGGTGCTGACGCTGAGGCTGCTGTGCACGCCGCTGACCGAAGCGGTCAGATCGATCGGGGTTGCGGTGTTGTAGGCGATGCTGGCGCTCTTGGCGGCCACGGTCGGGGCAGCAGGCGTGGCGACGGTGAGCGTGACGGTGGCGGCACTCGAGGTTCCGCCCGGGCCGGTGGCGGTATAGCCGAAGCTGTCGCTGCCATAATAGCCGGTGGTGGGCGTATAGGTGATAACGTCACCCGCAATACTGGTGGTGCCATGTGCAGGCGCGGTGCTGACGGTGAGGCTGCTATGCACACCGCTGACCGAAGCGGTCAGATCGATCGGGGTTGCGGTATTGTAGGCGATGCTTGCACTCTTGGCGGCAACGGTCGGGGCAGCGGGCGTGGCGACGGTGAGCGTGACGGTCGCCGCACCTGAGGTGCCGCCAGGCCCGGTGGCGGTGTAAGCGAAGCTGTCGCTGCCATAATAGCCGGTCGTGGGCGTATAGGTGATGACATCGCCCGCAATGCTGGTGGTACCGTGCGCAGGCGCGGTGCTGACCGTAAGGCTGCCATGCACGCCGCTGACCGAGGCGGTCAGATCGATTGGGGTGGCGGTGTCATAGGCGATGCTGGCGCTCTTGGCGGCCACGGTCGGGGCGGCAGGCGTCGCGACGGTGAGCGTGACGGTGGCCGCACTCGAGGTTCCGCCAGGCCCGGTGGCGGTATAGCCAAAGCTGTCGCTGCCATAATAGCCGGTGGTCGGGGTATAGGTGATGACATCACCCGCAATGCTGGTGGTGCCATGCGCAGGCGCGGTGCTGACGGTGAGGCTGCTATGCACGCCGCTGACCGAAGCGGTCAGGTCGATCGGCGTCGCGGTGTTGTAGGCAATGCTGGCGCTCTTGGCTGCAACGGTCGGGGCGGCAGGCGTCGCGACGGTGAGTGTGACGGTCGCCGCACCTGAGGTTCCGCCCGGACCGGTGGCGGTATAGCCAAAGCTGTCGCTGCCATAATAGCCGGTGGTCGGCGTGTAGGTGATGACATCGCCCGCAATGCTGGTGGTACCGTGCGCAGGCGCGGTGCTGACCGTAAGGCTGCCATGCACGCCGCTGACCGAAGCGGTCAGATCGATCGGGGTCGCGGTGTTATAGGCGACGCTGGCGCTCTTGGCGGCCACGGTTGGGGCAGCGGGCGTCGCGACGGTGAGCGTGACGGTCGCCGCACTCGAGGTGCCGCCAGGCCCGGTCGCGGTATAGCCGAAGCTGTCGCTGCCATAATAGCCGGTGGTGGGCGTGTAGGTGATGACATCGCCCGCAATGCTGGTGGTGCCATGCGCGGGCGCGGTGCTGACCGTGAGGCTTGAGTGCACACCGCTGACCGAAGCGGTCAGATCGATTGGTGTCGCGGTGTTGTAGGCAATGCTGGCGCTCTTGGCGGCAACGCTGGGCGCGGCCGGTGTCGCGACGGTGAGCGTGACGGTGGCCGCACCTGAGGTGCCGCCCGGCCCGGTGGCGGTATAGCCAAAGCTGTCGCTGCCAAAATAACCGGTGGTGGGCGTATAGGTGATGACATCGCCAGCGATGCTGGTGGTGCCATGCGCAGGGGCGGTGCTGACGCTGAGGCTTGCGTGCACGCCGCTGACCGAAGCGGAGAGGTCGATCGGGGTCGCGGTGTTGTAGGCAACGCTGGCGCTCTTGGCGGCGACCGTGGGGGCCGCAGGCGTGGCGACGGTGAGTGTGACGGTGGCGGCACTCGAGGTGCCGCCTGGACCAGTGGCGGTATAGCCGAAGCTGTCGCTGCCATAATAGCCGGTGGTCGGGGTATAGGTGATGACATCACCCGCAATGCTGGTGGTGCCATGCGCAGGCGCGGTGCTGACGGTGAGGCTGCTATGCACGCCGCTGACCGAAGCGGTCAGGTCGATCGGCGTCGCGGTGTTGTAGGCAATGCTGGCGCTCTTGGCTGCAACGGTCGGGGCGGCAGGCGTCGCGACGGTGAGTGTGACGGTCGCCGCACCTGAGGTTCCGCCCGGACCGGTGGCGGTATAGCCAAAGCTGTCGCTGCCATAATAGCCGGTGGTCGGCGTGTAGGTGATGACATCGCCCGCAATGCTGGTGGTACCGTGCGCAGGCGCGGTGCTGACCGTAAGGCTGCCATGCACGCCGCTGACCGAAGCGGTCAGATCGATCGGGGTCGCGGTGTTGTACGCAACGCTGGCGCTCTTGGCGGCGACCGTGGGGGCCGCAGGCGTGGCGACGGTCAGCGTGACGGTGGCCGCAGTCGAGGTGCCGCCAGGCCCGGTGGCGGTATAGCCAAAGCTGTCGCTGCCATAATAACCAGTGGTGGGGGTGTAGGTGATGACGTCACCCGCAATGCTGGTGGTGCCATGTGCAGGCGCGGTGCTGACCGTGAGGCTTGAGTGCACGCCGCTAACCGAAGCAGTCAAGTCGATCGGTGTCGCGGTATCATAGGCGATGCTGGCGCTCTTGGCGGCCACGGTCGGCGCAGCGGGCGTGGCGACGGTCAGCGTAACGGTGGCGGCCGCCGAGGTTCCGCCCGGGCCGGTCGCGGTATAGCCGAAGCTGTCGCTGCCATAATAGCCGGTGGTGGGCGTATAGGTGATAACGTCACCCGCAATGCTGGTGGTGCCATGTGCAGGCGCGGTGCTGACGGTGAGGCTGCTATGCACACCGCTGACCGAAGCGGTCAGATCGATCGGGGTTGCGGTATTGTAGGCGATGCTTGCACTCTTGGCGGCAACGGTCGGGGCAGCGGGCGTGGCGACGGTGAGCGTGACGGTCGCCGCACCTGAGGTGCCGCCAGGCCCGGTGGCGGTGTAAGCGAAGCTGTCGCTGCCATAATAGCCGGTCGTGGGCGTATAGGTGATGACATCGCCCGCAATGCTGGTGGTGCCATGCGCAGGGGCGGTGCTGACGGTGAGGCTTGAGTGCACACCGCTGACCGAGGCGGTCAGGTCGATTGGTGTCGCGGTGTCATAGGCAATGCTGGCGCTCTTTGCGGCAACGGTGGGGGCGGCAGGCGTGGCAACGGTCAGCGTAACGGTGGCGGCCGCCGAGGTTCCGCCCGGGCCGGTCGCGGTATAGCCGAAGCTGTCGCTGCCATAATAGCCGGTGGTGGGCGTGTAGGTGATGACGTCGCCCGCAATGCTGGTGGTGCCATGCGCGGGCGCGGTGCTGACCGTGAGGCTGCTATGCACACCGCTGACCGAGGCGGTGAGGTCGATCGGTGTCGCGGTGTTGTAGGCGATGCTGGCGCTCTTGGCGGCCACGGTTGGGGCAGCGGGCGTCGCGACGGTCAGCGTGACGGTCGCCGCACCTGAGGTGCCGCCGGGGCCAGTCGCGGTATAAGCGAAGCTGTCGCTGCCATAATAGCCGGTGGTCGGGGTATAGGTGATGACATCCCCCGCAATACTGGTGGTGCCATGCGCAGGCGCGGTGCTGACGGTGAGGCTGCCATGCACGCCGCTGACCGAAGCGGTCAGATCGATCGGGGTTGCGGTGTCATAGGCAATGCTGGCGCTCTTGGCGGCAACGGTCGGGGCAGCGGGCGTCGCGACGGTGAGCGTGACGGTCGCCGCACCTGAGGTGCCGCCCGGGCCAGCGGCGGTATAAGCGAAGCTGTCGCTGCCATAATAGCCGGTGGTGGGGGTGTAGGTGATGACATCGCCCGCAATGCTGGTGGTGCCATGTGCAGGGGCGGTGCTGACGCTGAGGCTGCTATGCACGCCGCTAACCGAGGCGGAGAGGTCGATCGGTGTCGCGGTGTTGTAGGCAACGCTCGCACTCTTGGCGGCAACGGTGGGGGCGGCGGCGGTATTGGTCAGACTGAAGTTTTGCGAAACCGACCCTGCGGTCGCACTGACCGTATAAGGGCCGCCTGCGGTCGCATTGGCGGTGAACGTGCCCGATGTGGCGATCCCTGAGGCGTTGGTGTTGGCCGAGATGCTATTGGTGCCGCTGCCGCTGAACGTGCCGCTTGCTCCGCTTCCAGGTGCCGTGAAGGTCACCGGGCTGGACGGGATCACTACGCTTGCCGCGTCCAGCACGCGGACTTGCAAAGCCGAAGCAAAGGCGGTCGAGACCCCCGCGCTCTGGCTATTGCCGCTGGTGATGGCCATCGAGGCCGGGGTCTGCACCACGGTCGCCGAATCGGTAGCATTGGCGCTTGCGGCGGCCCCGCCACCCGACAATGTGCCGCTGAACGACAGGGATACCGATGCCGACGCGCCGATCGCGACGTTGAGCGTGAGGGGATTGCCATTGCTCCCGGCGGTGATCACGCTCGCGCTGGTGCAGCTAACCGTGGAGGTTCCACTGCAGCTCCACCCCGTGCCGCTCGAACTGGAGAGGCTCGTATTGGCGGGCAACGTGATCGCAAAGGTCAACGTGCCGGAGGTGTTGGCGACGGTTGCGCTCGGCGTGACGGTCAGCGTGCCGGTCTGGCCCTGAGTCAGCGTCCCATTGCTGATGGCGAGGCCAAGCGTCGGTGCGGCGGCGACCGTCAGCCCGGTCGGCGTGGTCGCAGTCGACCCCGTAAGCGTGATCGGGCCGCTCGCGGAAACCGTTCCGCTGGTGTAATTATAGGTCGCCGCATTGGTCGAGGAAACGGTCAACGTCACGGTGCAGCTTGCGCTCGCGCTGAGCGCGCCGCCGGACAGACTGAGCGCGTTGCCGGACAGCGTCGCTGTCCCGCCGCACGTCGTGGCGGCACCGGATCCGGTAAGATTGGTCGGCAGCGTCGCCGAACCGACCGCGATTCCGCTGAGGGCAGTTCCGGTGTTCGGGTTGGTGACCGTCAGGGTAAGCGTGGCGTTCCCCCCGGAGGACACCGATGTCGGGCTGAACGCAGCGCTGATCGTCGGCACGGCGAGATAGGTGAGCGTGCCGTTCGTTGTCGACGAAACCGATCCGGTGGTAGCCACCACGCTGGCCGCACCGGCAGCCTTCGCCCCCGCCGTCGCGGTGCACGTCGTCGAAGAGGTGCAACTGCCCCCGACCGACGTTCCCCCGACGGAAAAGCTGGTATTGCCGATGACGAAATTGGTGCCGGTAATCGTAATCGCGCCGCCGCTCAGCGGGACATTGGCCGGCGAGACGCCAGTCACGGTCGGCGCGTTGTAGGTGAATTGATCGGCCGATGATGTCGCGCTGGTGTTGCCGCCAGCGGTTACCGTGACATCGACAGCACCCGCCGCAGTGGCGGCCGGCGCGGCGGCGGTGATCGAAGTGGCGCTGTTGACAGTGAAGCTGGCCGCATTGACGCTGCCGAACTTCACGGCGGTCACGCTGCTGAAGCCGGTGCCGGTGATCGCCACCGAGGTGGCACCGCCAGCGGGACCGCTGGTTGGGCTAACGGCGGTTACGGTTGGTGCGGAGCCGCCCCCGGCGGGGGTGCACGACAGAGTCAAAAATACGCTCGAGTTTGAATGGGCTGCACTCTGGTCGGAATTTGGATTTCCGCTGGCATCAAACGTAGTGTTTGAGAATACATAGTAATAGTACAAATATTTATTATTTGAATTTACCGTAAAACTAACCAAATTCCCGGTGTTGTTTCTGGAATTTCGGACGTAAGTATAGGAATTATCTCCTTCAAATACGGAAAAATATCCAGATCCTGTACGAGATGATAATGTAAAATTAACGACGTCTCCATTATTAAAATAATAATCTGACTCTAAACCTGTCGGTAAGGTGTATGCATCTGTCTGATAGTCTTGTCGTGTTGCTGTTCCATCGTATGGCGGCACAGAAAACGTTTGGTTATACTTTCCAGTATTGATATCAGCGCAGCCCTTCGACGTCGCGGCCATGGCAAGCGCGGGCATCATGGCAAACAGAAGCGTGAAAAGGACGATGAGGGGGCGCGTTGTGCGCCAAACGGACGTTTGCCTGCCGTGAGCGCGCGGACGATCGCTATCAGCAAAACCGCCCACTGTAGATTTTATACATTCGGCAAAGGCATGAAAAGGCCCCCGTCCAATCCGAAAAAACCCCATTACTACCCCCGCCCCACGACTCGCTTATTTGTCAACGAACATAGCTGTTTTTTAAAATATGTAAGGGAAAAGAAATTGCTTTAAGACAAATACTTGTCTGCTCCAGAGGCAGAGTACATTTTGTATCACTCGGTTTCGGATGCGAAACCTTTTCTGTATATCGAGCAATAGCGGTACCGTAGGCCGAAGGCGGTAATCGGTTTCCGCTCATGGTAATTGCCAGATTCATGCCGCGAGAATCACCCAAAGCGGCAAGCCTAGTATGTATATTATTGCACATGCCGGCACTTGGCCGTGACGGTGCTGTCCCGCAGAGCACATGCGGGCGCTCTGCAGCCAATGGCAAAATATTAGGGAAGACCTATGCTTACGCTCGACACTGCGTCATGGCGGGGCAGCGCGTTGAGCAACCGAATGACGACGGTCTTCGGCGAAACGCGTAAATTCAGGATCAATCGTGCCGTGAAAAGAACCGGCTGGTATCCTGCGCCGCTATGGATGACTCCATCGACGGCGGGGCTGCATCACACCGCGACGTCGGCCTTGATCGCGTCGTGCGGCGCATAGCCCTCGACCTGAAAATCCTCGATCCGGTAGCCATCAATATTAGCGGGCTTGCGCAGGAGTCGCATCGTCGGGAACGGGCGCGGCGTGCGCGAGATTTGTTCGCGTGCTTGATCGAGATGGTTGAGATACAGATGGACGTCGCCCCCCATCCAGACCAGTTCGCCCGGGCGGAGATCGGCCTGTTGAGCAAGCATGAGCTGCAACGCGGCGGCCCCCGTGAAATTGAAGGCGGCCCCTAGCAGCAAGTCGCATGACCGTTGGTACAGGCCGCAATTGAGTCGTCCGTCGGAGGTCACGTGGAATTGATAGACCATGTGGCACGGCGGCAACGCCATCTGATCGAGCTCCGCCACGTTCCAGGCATGAAACAGCATTCTCCGGCTGGCGGGATTGTGCTTCAGCGTTTCGACCAGCCCGGCAATCTGGTCATGCACGCGCCCGTCCGCGCCTTGCCAGCGGCGCCATTGCTTCCCGTAAATCGGGCCGAGGTCTCCCCATTGCGCGGCAAAGGCATCGTCGGTCAGCACACGCTGCTCGAACGCGTCCTGGGAGATGTCCTGTCCGGTGGCGCGCCGATATTGCGCAAGCGGCCAATCGGTCCAGATCTTCACATTCTCGCGCAGGAGCGACTGGAGGCTGGTGTCCCCGGTCAGGAACCACAGCATCTCCTTCACCGCCGTCTTCCAATAGACGCGTTTGGTGGTGAGGATCGGCACGCTTCCGTCGGAAAGATCGAAGCGGATCATCGCGCCGAACAGCGACCGTGTCCCGACGCCGGTCCGGTCCACGCGCTGGTCACCATGATCGAGAATGCGCTGAAGCAAGTCGAGATATTGGTGTTCGGGGTGCCGCATGCTCATGCCTTCATACCCGCAATTTGGTTCATCATTTGGTTCGCTGACGGGTGGTTCGCTGACGGGGCGGCTTGTCGGTCCGGTCGAGCGGGTGTTGCATCAGGCCAGTGTAGCGCGCTGCCGGGTGATGCGGTAGCGCGAAGTCGCCTGGCATGAAGGCGGATCAGGTCATTCGGCAGGGTTTGATCGCCGCTGGCTCGGGGCGAGGCCCCTCTGCCCGGAACGCGGCGAGATAACCGCCCGCCGAGGGCATGTCATACCGCGCGACCTGGGTGTAGCCGACCGCTGCGAATTCACATTTGAGCAAGGCGGGCGGCGTGCCGTGGTTTTGCGTCAGGCGATTGGCATCGACCACGATGACCAGGCCATCGCGCCTGAGCGACGGGCGCATCCGCCACAGGAACTCATACGGTTGCGCGATCTCATGATACATATGCACCATCAGCACACGATCGAAACTCGCGTCGGGCAAGCGCGGATCGTCGGGCGCGCCGAGCCGTACGCTGACATTTTCGAGCCGCTCGCGCGACACGCGCAGCGCCAGCGTATCGCGCACCTCGGCGACGATGTCCTCGGCCAACACGCGCCCGGTCTTGCCGACGCGGTTGGCGGCGCGGATCGTGTAATAGCCCTCGCCCGCGCCGATATCGGCGACGGTCATGCCGGGCTTGATCCCGGCCTTGGTCATCACGTCGCCGGCTTCGTTCAGCCGGTCGCGATCCTCTTCGGTCGACCAGCGCGGCGAGCTGATCTTGGCGACCGGGCGGTCGGCGGCGGGGAAGGGGCCCGCCTCCTGCGTATGATCGGGCACGCGCGGCTTGCCGCCGTCGCACGCGGCGAGCAGCAGGACGGTGGCCAGGGTCAGCGCGCGGGCACCGGGGAAGTGCACTAGTCCACGTCCTCCACCTCGACCGTCTCACCCGTTACGCGCTGCGAGAGTGCGGCGGCCATGAACGCGTCGAGATCGCCATCGAGCACGTCGGACGGGCTCGATGAGGTCACGCCGGTGCGCAGGTCCTTCACCATCTGGTATGGCTGCAGCACGTACGAACGGATCTGGTGGCCCCAGCCGATATCGGTCTTGCCGGCATTCTCGGCATTGGCCGCGGCCTCGCGGATCGCGAGTTCGCGCTCGTACAGGCGCGCGCGGAGCTGGTTGTACGCTTCGGCCTTGTTCTTGTGCTGGCTGCGCTGGTTCTGACACTGCACGACGATGCCGGTCGGGATGTGCGTGATGCGCACCGCCGAATCGGTGGTGTTGATGTGCTGCCCGCCCGCGCCGCTTGCGCGGTAGGTGTCGATGCGCAGGTCGCTTTCGTTATACTCGACCTCGATATTGTCATCGACCACCGGATAGACCCACACGCTGGCGAAGGAGGTGTGGCGGCGCGCGGCGCTGTCATAGGGGCTGATGCGGACCAGGCGGTGGACGCCGCTTTCGGTCTTGGCATAGCCGTAGGCGTTCTCGCCTTTCAGCAGCAGCGTCGCCGACTTGATCCCGGCCTGTTCGCCCGAATGCTGGTCGATCAGTTCGACCTTCAGGCCGTGGCGTTCGCCCCAGCGCGAATACATGCGGCTGAGCATGCCGGCCCAATCCTGGCTTTCGGTGCCGCCCGCACCGGCATTGACTTCGATATAGGTGTCGTTGCCATCGGCTTCGCCCGCCAGCAGCGCCTTGATCTTGTCGCTTTCGGCGCGGCGCGCGAGATCGGCGAGCGCGGCGAGGCCGTCGGTCTCCATCTCGGTGTCGCCCTCGGCCTCGGCCATTTCGATCAACTCCGCCGTATCGTCGAGCTCGCTCTGGATCGCGCGCGTTGCGGTGATCGCCTCATCTAAACGGCGCCGCTCGCGCATAACCGCCTGCGCCGCCTTGGGATCGTTCCACAAAGTTTGATCCTCGACGCGCGCGTTGAGTTCATCGAGCCGACGCAGCGCGCGGTCCCAGTCGAGGAAACGGCGGAGCAGCGCGAGCGCGTCCTTGATCGAGTCGATATGAGCCTGCGCTTCAGCGCGCATGGGAGAACCTTCCAGAAAAATATCGTGCCGTGTCTCCCATGTGCGGGAGAACGATAGTGTGCCTGCCGTATATGAGGTTGGCGCGCCGCTAGTAAATACCGCCCTGTCGTTGCAGGAAATCGCTGTCGCGGCGCGTGTCCTTCGGGGCTTGCGCGTCGGCACGCGCCTTGGCCGCCGCCGCAGCTGCCGCCGGGTCGGGCACGATCACGTCGCGGTGGACGACGCGGCGCGGCTCGCTTTCGGGTTTGAAGGCTTCCCAGATGACCGACGCCTTGGGGTCATCGCTTGGCCAGGTGCCAAAGACGGGCTTGCCGCTCGCGCGGTCGATGCGGACCATGCGGATGCCGGCGGGCGCTCGGAACGGGATCTTGGGCAGCCCCTCATACGCCTTGACCGCGAACGCCTTGAAGATCGGTGCCGCGAGCGTGCCGCCCTGCGCCGCGCCGCCGAGCGAATGCGGCTGGTCATAGCCGATATACAGCCCGCCGATCATCTGCGGGGTGCCGCCAATGAACCACACGTCGGTCGGCCCGGTATTGGTGCCGGTCTTGCCGAACATCGGCCGGTCGAGATCGCGCAGCACGGTGGCGGTGCCGCGCTGGATCACGCCCTCGGCAATGTGGACCATTTGATACGCGCTCATCGCATCGACGATCTGCTTGCCGCGTGACACCGGGCGCGGCATCGGCTTGCCGTTCCAGTCGGGCGCGTTGCAGCGATCGCACGCGTGCCAGTTGTCGGGCCAGATCACCTTGCCGTGGCGGTCCTGCACGAAATCGATCAGCGTGGCCGGATGCGACCGGCCCTGATTGGCGAGGATCGCATAAGCGTTGACCATGCGCGACACCGTCGTCACGCCCGCGCCCAGCGAATAGGACAGATACGGTTCGTATTTGCCGACGCCGATCCGGTCCATCAGCGACACGATGCGCGGCATGCCGGTGGTGGCGGCGGCGCGCACGGTCATCAGGTTGCGCGACTGTTCGACACCCCAGCGCATGGTATGCGCGCCAGAGCCCCCGACATTGCCGAAATTCTTGAAGCATTTCTGCCCCAGCCGCGCGCCCTGATAGACGCAGAACGGGCCGTCGACGATGATCGAGGCGGGGGTCATCCCGCCCTCCAGCGCCGCTGCATAGACGATCGGCTTGATCGTCGATCCCGGTTGGCGCAGCGCCTGCGTGGCGCGGTTGAATTGCTGGGCGCGGAAGTCGAACCCGCCCTGCATCGCCAGCACGCGGCCGGTCTGCGGTTCCTCGACCACGAAGGCACCCGAAATCTTGGGCACCGAGCGCAAGGCATAGCTGCCGCCTTCGGGCGCGACCGCGATGATGTCGCCGACCTTGAGCGCGGCGAACGCCGTGCCGCCTTCGCCGCGCACGGGCATTTGTGCGGCGGCGCGCGGCAGAATCGCGGTGGTGCCATCGGAAAAGCCGAGGCCGGCATCGGTCTGCGCCACTGCGGTGACGATCGCGGCGCGCCAATTGTCGTAATCGAGCCCGATATTGGTGTTGAGCAAGGCCGGCAGCCATGCATCGCCGACAATGTCCTTATGGTCGATCGGCCCGGACCAGCCGCGGCCATGGTCGAAGCGCAGCAGCCCTTCGCGCAGCGCGGTCTGCGCATAATCCTGCAGCCGGTTGTCGAGCGAGGTGCGCACCCACAGGCCACCGGCATAGATGCTGTACGGCCCGTCCCTTGCGTCCTCGCCGAACTTGTCCTTCAACTGGCGGCGAACTTCCTCGACGAAATAGCCGCTGCCTGCGGTTTCGGTCTTGGGCGTCTGGCGCGGCACGGTGCCGAGCGGTTCGGCCATCGCTTCGTCATGCTGCGCCTGGGTGATGAAACCGTTCTTGAGCATTTCTCGCAGCACATAAGCGCGACGGCCCAGTGCGCGGTCGGCATGGCGGACCGGGTCGTAATTGGACGGTCCCTTGGGCAGGATCGCCAGATACGCCATTTGCGCAAGATCGAGCTGATTCAGATCCTTGCCGAAATAGGCGTAGCTCGCGGCCTCGACGCCAAAGGCGTTGCGACCGAGCGCGATCTGATTGAGATACAGTTCCAGGATCTGCTTCTTGGTCAGCGTATCCTCGATCCGGTACGCGAGGATCGCTTCCTTGATCTTGCGGCTGTAGCTGGTCTCGTTGCCGATCAGCAGGTTCTTGGCGACTTGCTGCGTGATAGTCGACGCGCCAGCCGGGCGCTTGTGGCTGCTCAGATTGTTGACCGCCGCGCTCGCGATGCCGAGATAGTCGACGCCGTGATGCTCGAAAAAGGTCTTGTCTTCGGCGGCCAGAAACGCGCGCACCAATAGCGGCGGATATTCGTCATAACTCAGCTCGACGCGGCGTTCGCGCGCATAGCTGTGGATCGGCGTGCCATCGACGCCGCGCACATTGGTCGGCAGTGGCGGCTCATAGGTGCGCAATTTGTCGACCGAGGGCAGATCGGCGGCGAACAGGAAGTAAAACACCGTATAGCCGATGACGAACAGCACGCCCATTGCGGCGAGCGCCTTGACCCACCACCGGCCCCAGGCATTTCGAAGGTATCCCCGGAAGCCGCCAATGTCGCGGCGGATGCGGAAATTCACGGTGGAATCAGAAGCGGCCATATGGGTGTCAGGCTCTAGCAACTTTCCCGCGCGTTGCCAGCCGCCTTAACTGCGCGGGGTGCGGGGCCGGGAAAGGTCAGTTCGACGCCATCCGCCGCGCAAAGTGCACCTCGACCGCCCGTTCGATGCTCTGCGCGATCTTGCGGCGGCCTTCCGCGCTGTCGATAAAGTCGGCATCGCGCGGATTGGAGATATAGCCGGTCTCGAACAGGATCGAGGGCATGTCGGGCGCTTTCAACACCATCAGCGAGGCCATGCGGTGGAAGTTGGGCTTTACCGGGATCAGCGGCTGCGCCTCGCGGCCGAGCAACCGCGCGAAATTGGCCGAGGAGTTCATCGTCTCGCGCTGCGTGAGGTCGATCAGGATCGACGAGATGTCGGCCGAGGTGGCGGCGAGATTGACGCCGGCGATGACGTCGGCCTTGTTCTCGCGCGCCGCCAGCTTGGCCGATTCCTTGTCGGAGGCGACTTCGGACAGGGTGTAGACCGACGCCCCGCTCGCGCTGCCCGAGCCGACACTGTCGCAATGGATCGAGATGAACAGGTCGCCGCGCAATTTGCGTGCAATGCCGTAGCGTTCCTGCAGCACGAGGAAGCGGTCGTCTTCCCGGGTCAGCGCGACGCGGACTCGGCCCGATTTGACCAGTTCGTCGCGGATCGCCTTGGCGATTTTCAGCGTCACGTCCTTTTCGCGGCGACCGTCGATTGGCGAAATCGCGCCGGGATCGACTCCGCCGTGCCCCGCGTCGATCACCACCAGCGGACGGCTGTCATCGTCGCCATAGATGCGCGGCAATCCGGGCGTGCGCGGTGCAGGCGGGATCGGCACCGACACGGCATAGGTGGCGGGGGCTTGGACGATCCCCATGTTGAACGGCGGCAGGAAGTGCAGTCGGCGTTCGCCCGCCGCGCGCGCAAAGGTGGCGTCATCGACGGTCTGCAACTCGAGCGTCAGTTCCCGCCCGTCGCGACCGAATACGCCTTCGGTGACGAGGGCCGGGCGCGCAAGATCGAACACGACGCGCGTGCCGTTGGGGCCGTGCGCCCCCTGCCGCACGCTCGAGACCGGCCCGCCTGCTGCGATCTTGCCACCGGGGGACGCGCCTTGCAGGTCGAGCGCGATCCGCTGCGGCGAGGCGAGCACGAAGCTCGACGCATCGGCGATCGGCTGGTCGAAGCGCAAGACGATCCGGTCATGCTGAACCTCGACACGCTCCACCGACGCCGCCCAACCGGGAGCGCCGAGGAACCAGCAGGCCAGCAAGGCGAAAACGAACGACACGCGTGCGTAATGCCGTCGCGACCGCGGCGCGGTAAAGCGAAAAGGGGCTGCCAAAGGGCGGGAGGTCGCGCTCATTCGTCTGGACTAGGCCGGAGACGACAAAACAGCCTTTCCGGGTGCGGTTAATGGGCTCGTAGGCATAGAATTGCCGGTCGGGCGGCAAAAACGTGCCGGTTGCTGCGCGCGAGCGGGGGTGCTAGGCATGAAACAGTTCCGGATCGCGGCCTAGTATCGACCGCGGCGAGGGCCATCTGGCCGCCCCTCATGTTCCTTGGGCGCGGCTCATCCAGGTTGACGTTCGCATGATGTATGTATTCCGCCCCTCGCACCGCCCGGTTTCCACCGGCGGGATCGCGAGCGCGCGGAATGCCCAAGGCCGGAAGGCGGGGCGTGCAGGGCGAACAGAGGCAGTTTTCGTAAACCACCATGTGTGCGAGCCAGGCGATCTTTTCGCCGGATCGGGCACTTTCATTGATCGCGCGCGGCCAGCGCCACGGCGCCCAGCGCCCTTTGGCTCTGTGCCGCGCGACCGGAGAATAATACATGACCACGCGTATGCTGATCGACGCACGGCACCGGGAGGAAACCCGCGTTGCTGTCGTCAAGGGAAACCGAATCGAAGAGTTTGATTTCGAATCCGCCGAGCGCAAGCAGCTCAAAGGCAATATCTATCTGGCCAAGGTGACGCGCGTCGAGCCGTCGCTGCAGGCCGCGTTCATCGATTACGGTGGCAATCGTCACGGGTTCCTCGCGTTCAGCGAAATCCACCCGGATTACTACCAGATCCCCAAGGAAGACCGCGACGCGCTGTTGCGCGAAGAGGCCGAGCATGCGGCGGAAGAAGCCGCGTTGCGCGCGCAGCAGGACGCCGAGGATGATCTGCACGATGACGAGCATGAAGATGACGGATTCGAACGCGATTCGGATGCCGATGACGCGTCGATCGAGCGTTTCGACGATGATGGCGGCGCGGAACCCGACGTAGAAGTCGTCGCCGAGGGCGAAAGCCGCGGTGGCGAAGGGCGCGGTCGTCGCCGCAAGCGCACCGCATCGGACGATGCCGCCGATGATCTGCGCGAGCGTCGCACCAATTTGCGCCATCGCTACAAGATCCAGGACGTCATCCGCCGTCGCCAGGTGCTGCTTGTTCAGGTGGTGAAGGAAGAGCGCGGCAATAAGGGTGCGGCGCTGACGACCTATCTGTCGCTCGCTGGCCGGTATTGCGTGTTGATGCCCAACACCTCGCATGGCGGCGGCATCAGCCGCAAGATTTCGAATGCTGGCGACCGCAAGCGGCTGAAGTCGATCATGGCCGACATGAAGCTGCCCCCCTCGATGGGCTGCATCGTGCGCACCGCCGGGCTGCAGCGCACCCGCGTCGAGATCAAGCGCGACTTCGATTATCTGGCGCGGCTGTGGGACGGGATCCGCGAGACGACCTTGTCCTCCTCGGCCCCTGCTCTCGTCTATGGCGACAGCGACCTGATGAAGCGCGCGATCCGCGACATCTACAATCGCGACATCGACGAAGTGATCGTCGAGGGCGAGGACGGCTATCGCCACGCCAAGGACTTCATGAAGCTCCTGATGCCGAGCCATGCGCGCAAGGTGAAGCATTACAGCGACCCCGTGCCGCTGTTCCAGCGCGCGGGCGTCGAGGAGCAATTGTCGGCAATGTACCACCCGGTGGTGCAGCTCAAGTCGGGCGGCTACCTGGTGATCAACCCGACCGAGGCGCTGGTGTCGATCGACATCAACTCCGGCCGTTCGACGCGCGAGCATTCGATCGAGCAGACAGCGACCGCGACCAACCTTGAAGCTGCGGCGGAAATCGCACGCCAGTTGCGCTTGCGCGACATGGCCGGGCTGGTCGTCATCGACTTTATCGACATGGACAACAACTCCAACGTCCGCAAAGTCGAGAAGGCGATGAAGGAAGCGCTGAAGAACGATCGCGCGCGCATCCAGATCGGCCGCATTTCGTCCTTCGGTTTGATGGAAATGAGCCGCCAGCGCTTGCGCACCGGCGTGTTGGAAGCCTCCACCCGGCCGTGCCCGCATTGCGAGGGCAGCGGCTTCGTGCGCACCGCCTCTTCGTCGGGGCTGTCGGCACTGCGTCTGCTGGAAGACGAAGCCGCGCAGGGGCGCGGGTCGCAGCTGCTGCTGCGCGCCAGCCAGGAAGCGGCCTTCTATCTGCTCAACCGCAAGCGCGCGGAACTGGCCGAGATCGAGGAACGCTATGGCGTGATGATCGAAGTCGCGCCCGACGGCGAGCAGGAAGGCGCGCGCATGTCGGTCGAGGTCTCCGGCCCGCCGCCCGCTTATACGCCGCGTTTTGAGGCTCCGATCCAGGAAATCGAGGAAGAGTTCGTCGAGGACGAGATCGAAGACGAAATCGAGGATGAGGTCGAGGAAGAGGAGCAGCCGCGCGCTGCCCGCGAACCGCGCGAACGCGGCGAACGGCCCGAGCGAGCAGCAGCGGGCGAGGATGAGGGCGGTTCGCGCCGTCGTCGTCGCCGTCGCGGTCGTCGCGGTCGCAACCGGCCTGAGGGTGAGGGTGCCGCCGAGGGCGAAACCGTCGTTGACGGCGCTGGTGACGAGGAAGCGTCGGAGCAGGATGCCGATCGCGAAGACGCCGAGGCCCCGGCCGCAGTGTCGTCCGAAGAGGGGGAAGGCAGCGAAGGCGGTCGTCGCCGTCGTGGCCGTCGCGGTCGCCGTGGCGGTCGTCGCAGCGAGGGCGAGCAGGCGGTCGTGGACGCCACGGATGGCGAGGCTCCGGTAGCCGAGGCAGCGGTGGTCGAAGCCGAGCCGGTCGCGGTCGAAGCGGACGCCGAGCCCGAGGTCGAGGCACCCAAGAAGGGCCGTCGTCGTCCGCGCGCCCGCGATGCCGCGCCAAAGGCCGCTCCGGTCGCGGAAGCCGTGGTTGACGCCGAGCCGGTTGCCGAACCCGCAAGCGAGGCCGAACCTGCCGCGAAGCCGAAGCGCGCCCGTCGCGCCAAGGCCAAGGCGGTTGAGGCAGCCGATTCGGCGGTGGAAGCGGCTCCGGTCGTGGACGCGCCGGTCGAGGACGCACCCAAGCCCAAGGCAAAGCGGACGCGCAAGCCCAAGGCGGCGGCCGTGGAAACTCCAGTGGTGGAAACGCCGCCGGTGGAAGCAGCTCCGGTGGAAGCGGCACCGGTAGCGCCGGTGGCCGCGCCTGAAGCCACCGCATCCGCTGCAACGCAGGACGGCGCTTCCGACGAAGCACCCGCAAGCGAGACAGCACGCGGCGCGATCGATCCCGATCCGGGCGAAGCCGGCAGCCCGCGCCGCGGCTGGTGGCAGCGCACCTTCGGGGCGTGAGAAAACGACCGGCTCCTCGCACAGGTGCGAGGAGCCGGTCGCTTACCTTACCGCTCCGCCGCTTCACCGCACCGCAAGCGCGGTTGCCCCGACCCAAAAACTCGGCGATAGATCAGGCATGAAGCGGCTCTTCGCGGGACTCGCGGCCTCCCTCCTGATTTGGGCGCAACCGGCTGCGGCGCAGTCGATCCTGCGCGATGCCGAAACCGAAGCGATGTTCAACGATATGTCGCGGCCGCTGATCCTGGCGGCGGGCCTGTCGCCCAACAACGTGCGGGTGGTGTTGATCAACGACGATTCGATCAACGCCTTCACCGCCGGCGGCCAGACGATTTATGTCAATTCGGGGCTGATCCAGGCGGCCGACAATGCCAACCAGGTGCAGGGCGTGATCGCGCATGAACTCGGCCATGTCGCCGACGGCCATGTCGTGTTGATCGGTGCGGGTGCCCGTCCGGCCATGGGTATCTCGATCCTCAGCATGGTGCTCGGCCTTGCAGCGATCGCGGCGGGCGCACCCGAGGCGGGGGCGGGCATTCTGTCGGCGGGTACGACGGCGGCGGAAGGAAAATTCCTGGCCTTCTCGCGCGTGCAGGAATCGACTGCGGACGCGACCGGGGCCAAGTTCCTGCGCGAATCCGGCCTCAGCGGCAAAGGCATGCTGAGCTTCTTCAAGAAGCTGGCCAATGAAGAATATGCCTATGGGTTGAAGAATATCGATCCGTTCGCGCAGAGCCATCCCTTGTCGGGCGAGCGCATCGCCAATTTGACCGCGGATGTGACGGCTTCGCCCTTTTACAACGCCAAGCCCGACCTTGCGCTGGACGATCGTTTCAAGCGCGTGAAGGCGAAGTTGCTCGGCTATGTCGCCGATCCCAAGACCACGCTCAATGTCTATCCCGAGGAAGACCAGAGCGTGTACGCGCATTATGCGCGCGCTTATGCCTGGCATAAGTCCGGCTATCCCGAAAAAGCCGATGCCGAGGCGGCGGCGCTGCTTAAAGCCGCCCCGCACGACCCGTATTTCCTCGAAATTCAGGGGCAGATTCTGCTCGAAGCGGGCAAGCCCCGGCAAGCGCTGACCCCGTTGCGCGAGGCGACCGAGCTGTCGCGCAACGCGCCGCTGATCGCGACCACCTTCGGCCATGCGCTGATCGCCACCGAGGACAAGGCCAATTATCCCGAGGCGATCAAGGTGCTGCGCCAGGCGGTGGCGCGTGACGACGACAATCCCTTCGCCTGGTATCAATTGGGCACCGCCTATGAAGCCTCGGGCGACCAGCCGCGCGCCTTGCTCGCCACGGCCGAGCAAGCGAGCCTGACCGGCGATCACCGGACCGCCGCCTATAGCGCGCGCGGCGCGATGCAGGGGTTGCCGCCCAATAGCGTCGACTGGATCCGCGCGCAGGACATTGCCCTCTCGGCGCAGAACGAGATGGACGACAACCCCAAGAAATATAAGAAGCGACGCTGATGCGCCTGAGCTGGACTGTTTTTGCGACCGCGCTGATCGCGGCGCTCCTTGGCGCGGCGGCGTTTGCCGGGATCGAACGGGTGGTCCCCGCTGCGGCCGGGGAGCGCGCGCGCGTCGAAGGCGTGGTGCATGACTATGTGCTGGCGCATCCCGAGATCATCCCGGAAGCGCTCGACCGGCTGCGCGACCGCGCCCATGCCGACACCATCGCCAGCAACCGCGACGCGATCCTCAAACCGTTCGGCAGCGCCTGGGCCGGCAATCCGGCGGGCGATGTCACCCTGGTCGAATATTTCGATTATAATTGCGGTTATTGCCGGGCGAGCCTGCCCGCGATTGCGACGTTGCTGAAGAGCGACCCCAAGATCCGCATCGTTTACCGCGAATTCCCGATCCTCGCGCAAAGCAGCGTCGATGCCGCGCGGATGAGCCTGGCGGCCGCCGACCAGGGCAAGTTCCAGCAATTCCACGATGCGCTCTATGCCGGCGGCCAAGTGTCGCCACAGAGCATCGCGGCAGCGGCAAAGGCTGCGGGTGTGGATCAGGCGCGCGCGGCGGCCTTTGCCCCCAAGGCGGACGCCGAAATCGCGCAAAATCAAACGATCGCGCGTGCGCTCGGGCTGACCGGCACGCCAAGCTGGGTGATCGGCAGCAAGGTCGTCTCGTCCGCCTTGCCGCTGGACGAGTTGCAGAAGGCCGTCGCCGAGGCGCGCGCGGGGAAATAACCGCCGACCGCTTGTTGCAGCGCAGCGGGCCCCTTACCTAGCGCGCAGGAACGGGGGCTTCATGGACGTTGTTTTATCGGTTGCCGGGGTCTCGAAGGTCTATGCCTCGGGCCAGCGCGCGCTCGAGCCAGTCAATCTCGATATTCGGCGTGGTGAAATCTTCGCGCTGCTCGGGCCCAACGGTGCGGGCAAGACGACGCTGATCTCGATCATCTGCGGCATCGTCACGCCCTCCACCGGCACTGTCACCGTGCTGGGGCATGACGCGCAGAAGGATTTCCGCAGCGCACGCCGCGCGATCGGGCTGGTGCCGCAGGAATTGTCGGTCGACATGTTCGAGACGGTGCTCGCCACCGTCAAGTTCAGTCGCCGCCTGTTCGGCCGCGCGCCCGACAATGCCTATGTCGAGCAAGTGCTGCGCGACCTGTCGCTGTGGGACAAGCGCGACGCCAAGATCCGCGAACTGTCGGGCGGCATGAAGCGGCGCGTGCTGATCGCCAAGGCGCTGAGCCACGAACCCGACATCCTGTTCCTCGACGAACCCACCGCCGGGGTCGACGTCGCGCTGCGCCGCGATATGTGGAAACTCGTCCACCGCCTGCGCGCCAAGGGCACCACCATCATCCTGACCACGCATTATATCGAAGAGGCCGAGGAAATGGCCGACCGCGTCGGCGTGATCGACAAGGGCCGCATCATCCTGGTCGAGGATAAGGCCGCGCTGATGAAGAAGCTCGGCAAGCGCCGCATGGCGATCACCTTGCAGACCCCGATGGCCGCTGTGCCGTCGGCGTTGGAGGGCTGGTCGATCGCGCTTGATGATGAGGGCAAGACGCTGGTCTACACCTTCGATTCCGAAAACGAGCATATCCCGATCCTGCTCGCCAAGCTGGGGGAACTCGGCATCGGCTATAGCGATCTCGAAACGCATAAGAGCTCGCTCGAGGACATTTTCGTTGACCTCGTCGAGCGGAAGGACGCGGCATGAGCGACCCAGTAGACGTGTTTTCCGTTCGTGCTGAGCCTGTCGAAGCACCGCTCGCCACCAGCGCGACGGTCGTTGCGGGGAATGCTTCGACAAGCTCAGCACGAACGGTTGTGGGGAGGGTAGGCGCGTGAGCAATTTGAGCGCCGCCGCAAGCAAGGCTCCCGCGATCAACCTCCACGGCATCTGGGCGATCTACCGCTTTGAGATGGCGCGCGCGCTGCGGACCTTGTGGCAGAGCCTGGTCACCCCGGTCATCACCACCTCGCTCTATTTCGTCGTGTTCGGCGGCGCGATCGGCTCCAAGATCAGCACGGTCGGCGGCGTTGGCTATGGCAGCTTCATCGTGCCCGGCCTCATCATGCTGTCGCTGCTGACGCAGAGCATCTCCAATGCCTCGATCGGCATCTATTTCCCCAAATTCACCGGCACGGTGTTCGAGTTGCTGTCGGCCCCGGTGTCGGCGATGGAGATGGTGGTCGGCTATGTCGGCGCGGCGGCGACCAAGTCGATCGTGCTCGGCCTCATCATCCTGGCGACGGCGGCCTTGTTCGTGCCGCTGCAGATCGTCCACCCCTTTGCGATGCTCGCCTTTCTGGTGCTGACCAGCGTGGCATTCAGCCTGTTCGGCTTCATCATCGGGGTGTGGGCCAAGGGGTTCGAACAGCTATCGTTCGTGCCCGCTTTGCTCATCACCCCGCTCACCTTCCTCGGCGGGGCGTTCTACTCGATCGACATGCTGCCGCAGCCGTGGCGCACCGTCAGCCTGTTCAACCCGGTCGTGTATCTGGTCAGCGGCTTTCGCTGGGCGTTCTTCGACAAGGGCGATGTGTCGGTGGGCGTGAGCCTCGGCGTGACGGCGGTGTTCCTGCTCGCCTGTCTCGGCGTGATCTCGTGGATCTTCAAGACCGGCTGGCGGATGAAGAACTGACCGCGCGAATGATCCCGGACGGAACAATGCGGCGCGCGCTGCGCTAACCCCGCACCGGGCGCGCTCGCCGTGCCTGTTTCCAAATCTTTCGGAGACAATGATGACCAAGACGGCATTGGTAGTGGGCGCGAGCGGGATTGTCGGCAGCGCGACGGCGACCTTGCTGGTCGATCATGGCTGGCGCGTATACGGCCTCGCGCGGCGTCCAACACAGCAGGACGGTGTGCTCCCGGTCGCGGCGGACTTGCAAGATGCGGCCGCGACGCAGGCGGCACTGGCCGATCTGCGCCCCGATGCGGTGTTCATCACCACCTGGCTGCGGCAGGATAGCGAGGCCGAGAACATCCGCGTCAACGCCGCGATGGTGCGCCATCTGCTGGATGCGCTGCGTGGTGCCACCGGGCCGCGCCACGTCGCCTTGGTCACCGGGCTCAAACATTATCTCGGGCCGTTCGAGGCCTATGGCAAAGGCGCGCTGCCGCAGACGCCGTTCCGCGAGGAGCAGGGGCGGCTCGACGTCGACAATTTCTATTATGCACAGGAAGACGAAGTGTTCGCCGCCGCCGCGCGCGACGGCTTCACCTGGAGCGTGCATCGCCCGCATACGGTGATCGGCAAGGCCGTCGGCAATGCCATGAACATGGGCACGACGCTGGCGGTCTATGCGACGCTGTGCCGTGAACTCGGGCGACCGTTCCGCTTTCCGGGCTCCGCTGTGCAATGGAACTCGCTGACCGACATGACCGACGCCCGCCAGCTCGCGCGGCAATTGCTGTGGGCGGCGGAGACCCCGGCGGCGGCCAATCAGGACTTCAACATCGTCAATGGCGACGTCTTCCGCTGGAGCTGGATGTGGGCGCGGATCGCGGACTGGTTCGGTCTCGAACCCGCACCGTTCGACGGCACGGTGCTGCCGCTGGAACAGCAAATGGCGGACGATGCGGCGGTATGGCGCAGCATTGCGGAGCGCGATGGGCTGGCCGAACCCGATTTGGCGCGGCTGGCCTCGCCCTGGCATACCGATGCCGATCTCGGGCGGCCGATCGAAGTCGTCACCGACATGTCGAAGAGCCGGCGAATGGGGTTTCTGGTTTATCAGCCGACCGACGACGCGTTCTTCGACCTGTTCCGCGAGTTGCGCGCGGAGCGGTTGATTCCGTGAGGGTTGGGGCGGGCAGCGCGCAAGCTAATCGATATGTCCCGCAGCTTTCAGGATGCGATGGTGGTCGTCGGATTTCGAATGAACGGACAGAAATTCTCGAAATCCGAACCGCAAGCCCAGTTGGTGCATCAGCGCGCGATCGGTCTCCGAATATAAAATTGCGATTCCTTTAGGGGCGAGCAGGTCGCGTGCACCACCATTTCGGCGGATACGCTTCATAAAGTCATCTTGCTGGGCAACTGCGGCAAAACTCGCAAGCGCACCATATGAAAGCTAATGTTTATATATATTGTCTCTATGCCATTTTAGGAAATTAGGGTGTGGCCTATGAGCTGCGACTCTCGGAGCGGTTGCACGCTGGCTTGCCTGAAGGAAGCTTCGGACGCCCTCTAGGTCATTTACGTGACGAGAGATCGTTATGGTAAGATCATCATTTAACGAGATCAAGCCGCGGTCGAACATCCAATGCGCAGTTCCTGATAATGCCAAACCATTTGCTATGGCGTCGGGGCCGCCGTGTTCGACAGGCCTGATATGAGCGGCTTCTACTTCGGCTCGGCCCCCGCCGTTAATTAGTTTAAGGCCTGAGAAAGCGCACCTGGAGTCATACGCATCAAGAACATTTCTACGAAAGGCGCGGTCGCGTATCGCGCGCGAGGTGACTATATCAATTCTTGATCGTTCTACTTCATAGATGAATGGGGTTCTATTATCTAGAACTCGGTTTGAGGTTTCGTCGATTGAAACGTCGCCAGTTCGCGGAAGTAAGCCAGTCCCATCTGATAGCCCGCGTTCGATAATACGATTGAAATCTTGATCGGAAATTGGGCGCACCGATGACTGCTTGCCACCGGATTGGGTGCCGTCAGGTTTCAACAATGCTCGTTCGAGTGGGCCTGTGCCGTCACTGAAGGGCACGTGGTGATCGAACTCAAGGAAACTTCCCGGTTCAATCAGAGCGACATGTCTGGCTGGATCGTCTGGGTCGGCGATCAACCCTTGAATCTTGGCGGCAGCAAAATAGCCTCTTTTGCCGCCACGTCGCGATTCAAGGAAAATAACCCAATCACCTACCAACTCTCTGGCTCGTGATAGGTATAGCTTCGACGGAAACTGATAACGCGACGTTGGATCGTCCGCATAGTCAGAATCGGAACGATATATGAAAACTCCTTTCGTCATATCACTTTCATATTGTAGTTCAGTATCTTATAATAAATCATGCATCTTGCGGTAAAACGCGGATGAAAATGGACTGAACGTCAATCATTGGTCCTTCTTTGTCATCTCGGGTTTCTTCTTTGAACATTCCACAGGCATTGTCCAAAATTGTCTGAGCGTTTAGTCCTCTTCCTCTTGCAAGGTGCAGCAAGTTCACGATCAGATCTGATATCGCATCGCGCGCTGTGTCGACACCCGTCTTGGCGACGAAATCGGTTACGGCAGCCAAGGCAAGCTCGGCTCGGTCTGCATTGGATATCTCATTCATCATCGCGGAGGCTCACTTTCTGCGAAAGTATTTGCCAGGAGGCGGATATTCGAAAGGTTACGGGCCAGTACCTCATGCAGAACCGACCACCTTCAACCCGGCATATCCTCGCTTAAGCGGCGTGCTTGCGGGATTTAAGCGGTATTACCAGCCGCGCGTTCTTGAACCATTCGTCGCTTAGTTCAGGTGCAGCGTCGGGATTGCCCGAGATCTGAGCGGCGATGTCCGCGTCAGTCAACGAGTCGAGTTGAGCCAAATTCTCCGGCGTCGCCCACGCTTTGGCGGCGGCGAGCGCTTCCTCATGCGATACCCGAACGGTATTTTCGGACTTCCCGGTCATTGGCTTTCCTGACGTTGATGTTTCGTCGAACAGGATAATTCAGTCAGAATGCTATTACTGGCGCTATGGCACGGGCAAAGCCCGTGCCGTCGGTCGGCGCTGTAGCGCCGCCGGCCGGTCGCGCCTCAAGGCGGGGATTAGCTTGGCGCTAATCCCACGCCCGGCGCGACTTACTCCGCCGCCACCCCAGCGCGCGAGAACATATCCCCACCCTCGCCCGCATCCTCATTCGCCACGGCAGCGCCCGCCCCGGCCTTCGCCTTCTGGCGCTTGTCGAAGCCGTCCCACACTTCGTTCCAGTTGCCGCGCGTTGCGGCCTTGGAATATTCGGTGGCGCGCTGTTCGAAGAAGTTGGCGTGCTCCACGCCGTTGAGCATCGGCGCGAGCCAGGGGAGGGGGTGTTCGTCGATCATGTAGATCGGCTTCATGCCCAATTGCCCCAGCCGCCAATCGGCGATGTAGCGGATGTACTTCTTGATCTCCTTGGGCGTCATGCCGTTGACCGGCCCCATTTCAAAGGCGAGGTCGATGAAGCTGTCCTCCAGCCGCACGGTGTGCTGGCACATGTCCATAATGTCGCTGCGCACCGATTTGGTGAGGCAGTCGCGTTCCTTGGTGAAGGTGTGGAACAGCTTGATGATGCCCTCGCAATGCAGCGATTCATCGCGGATCGACCAGGTGACGATTTGCCCCATGCCCTTCATCTTGTTGAAGCGCGGGAAGTTCATCAGCATGGCGAAGCTGGCGAAGAGCTGCAGCCCCTCGGTAAAGCCGCCGAACATGGCGAGCGTCTTGGCGATGTCCTCGTCCGAATCGACGCCGAAGGTCTGCAGATAATCGTGCTTGTCCTTCATCTCGCTATATTCGAGGAAGGCGCCATATTCGCTCTCGGGCATGCCGATCGTGTCGAGCAAATGGCTGTAGGCGGCGATGTGCACCGTCTCCATGTTGCTGAACGCCGCCAGCATCATCTTGATTTCGGTGGGCTTGAAGATGCGGCCATATTTCTCGTGATAGCAATCCTGCACCTCGACATCGGCCTGGGTGAAGAAGCGGAAGATCTGCGTCAGCAGGTTGCGCTCATGGTCGCTGAGCTTCTGCGCCCAGTCGCGGCAATCCTCGCCCAACGGCACTTCCTCGGGCATCCAGTGGATTTGCTGCTGGCGCTTCCAGAAATCGAACGCCCAGGGGTATTCGAACGGCTTGTACTGCTTGCGGGCTTCGGTGAGGGACATGGGGTACTCCGGTACGTTCGATTTTGAGGGGTTACAGCTTTGAAATTTTAGAAAGGGATGAGGTCACGCCGCCAGACTCCAGCGCCACATCGCGGTCGCCGACATGGCGAGCGCGGCGCCGAGCGCGAGGCCCATCGTGCCGATCATGCGGAAGGCATAGACGCGGCCCTCGCTCCCTGGACGCAGAAGCGCGAGCAGCAGCGCAAGGCCGATCGCGGTGAACAGCGCCGAGACGGCATACATGATGGCGATCGACGCGGTCACCGGCGAATCCGCCGCTCGACATAGACTGTGCGTGTGCGGGATGATCGGATCATACAATCCTCCTTGCATCCAAAGCGCTAGGCGTGCGTTGGAGACTCGCAACCGTAACGAAGGAGCTACCCAAATGGTCGACGCATCGCAAATCAAGGAACATGCCGAAGTCATCGGCGCCGATGGCGTCCATGTCGGCACGGTCGACCACGTCCAGGGCGGCCGCATCAAGCTGACCAAGAAGGATTCGGGCGCGCTGATCAACGAAGGGCACGGGAGCCATGAAGGGCATCACCACTTCATCTCGCTCGGCCTGGTCGCCGATGTCGAGAACGGCGTGGTCCGCCTGAGCGCGAACGCCGACGTCGCCGTGACGTTCGAAGAAGAGAAGTAAGTCAGACTCCCTCTCCCCTTGTGGGAGAGGAGTTTCGGGTCGGTCATGCCCCCGGCATGACCTGAACAGCGCGGGGCGCTGTTCCCCCGAAACTGGGCCCGCGCCGCAGGCGTGGGTAGGGTGAGGGGGCTGCTCAGGCATGAGTGGCCCCTTTCAGCGTGTGGGGCAGGTGATCCGCGATCGCCGCGATGACGCCGTCGATATTGGTCATGACGTCATTGTTCCAGAAACGCAGCACGCGGTAGCCCTCGGCTTCGATAAAGCGCGTGCGCGCCTCGTCCGAGGTCACGCTGTGCGCATGGGTGGCACCGTCAATCTCGATCACCAGCCGTGCCGCGTGCGAACAGAAATCGGCATGATACGGACCAAGCGGCACCTGGAAGCGGAACTTCGCCTCCGGGAAAGCAGAGCGAAGCGCGCGGCGCATGTGCTTTTCGGGCTCGGTTGCGTTGCGGCGAAGGTCGCGCGAACGGAACGGCGTGAGCGCGGGCAATAGCTGGCGCTTGGTCAGGCCGTCCGCATTCCCCCTCACCCTTCCCACCCGCCTTGCGGGCGGGCCCCTTCCCTCTCCCACAAGGGGAGAGGGAGTTGGACTCTCATTTCCCTCTCCCCTTGTGGGAGAGGGAGGGAGGCCCGCAGGGCCGGAAGGGTGAGGGGGATTTACGCGAGACACCTCACTGGCACGCCAGGCATTCATCGTAATCGGTCGTCGCAAATTCATATTGCGGCTTTTCGATCGTGTTGTCCGCCTCGACGCCGCCCGCGAAACCGGCGCGCTGCACCGATTTGGAGCGGAGATAGTAAAGCGACTTGATGCCCAATTCCCAAGCGCGGAAGTGCAGCATCAGCAGATCCCACTTCTCGACATCGGCCGGGATGAACAGGTTGAGGCTGGTCGACTGGTCGATGAACGGCGTGCGATCGGCCTGGAGCTCGATCAGCCAGCGCTGGTCGATCTCGAAGCTGGTCTTGAAACAGTCCTTCTCCTCCTGGTCGAGGAAGTCGAGATGCTGCACCGATCCGCCTTGCTCGAGAATCGAATTCCACACCGCATCGCTGTTCTTCGATTTCTCGTTGAGCAGCTTTTCGAGATAGGGGTTCTTGATCGAGAAGGAGCCCGACAGCGTCTTGTGGGTGTAGATATTGGCCGGGATCGGCTCGATGCACGCCGACGTACCGCCGCAAATGATGCTGATCGACGCGGTCGGCGCGATCGCCATCTTGCAGCTGAAGCGCTCCATCACGCCCATGTCGGCGGCGTCGGGGCAGGGCCCGCGCTCGGTCGCCAGATGCATTGAGGCTTCGTCGACCTGAGCCTTGATGTGCTTGAACATGCGCAGGTTCCACGATTTGGCCATCGCGCCTTCGAACGGCAGCCCGCGCGCCTGCAGGAAGGAGTGGAAGCCCATCACGCCGAGGCCGACCGAACGCTCGCGCATCGCCGAATAGGCCGCGCGCTCCATGCCCGGCTCGGCACGGTCGATGAAATCCTGCAGGACGTTGTCGAGGAAGCGCATCACGTCCTCGATAAAGCCCTTTTCGTCCTTCCACTGGTCCCAGGTTTCCAGGTTGAGCGACGACAGGCAGCACACTGCGGTGCGTTCGTGACCGAGATGATCCTTGCCCGTCGGCAGCGTGATTTCGCTGCACAGGTTCGAGGTCGAGACCTTGAGCCCGAGGTCGCGGTGATGCTTGGGCATGCCCTTGTTCACATGGTCAGCAAAGACGATGTACGGCTCGCCGGTGGCAAGCCGCGTTTCGACCAGCTTCTGGAACAGGCTGCGCGCATCGACGGTGGCGCGCGCCGAGCCATCCTTGGGGCTGGTCAGCGTCCATTCGCTGCCGCTGCGCACCGCTTCCATGAACGCGTCGGTGATCAGCACGCCGTGGTGCAGGTTGAGCGCCTTGCGGTTGAAATCGCCCGAGGGTTTGCGGATTTCGAGGAATTCCTCAATCTCGGGGTGCGACACGTCGAGATAGCAGGCCGCCGAGCCACGGCGCAGCGAGCCTTGGCTGATGGCGAGCGTCAGCGAATCCATCACGCGCACGAACGGAATGATGCCGCTGGTCTTGCCGTTGAGGCCGACCGGCTCGCCAATGCCGCGGACATTGCCCCAATAGGTACCGATGCCGCCGCCGCGCGACGCCAGCCAGACATTCTCGTTCCAGGTATCGACGATGCCGCCCAGGCTGTCGGGCACCGAATTGAGAAAGCACGAGATCGGCAGACCGCGCCCGGTGCCGCCATTGGACAGAACCGGCGTCGCCGGCATGAACCACAGCCGCGAGATATAGCCGTAGAGGCGCTGCGCATGGGCGGCGTCATCGGCATAAGCCGAGGCCACGCGCACGAACAGATCCTGGAAATTCTCGCCGGGCAGCAGATAGCGGTCGCGCAGCGTTTCCTTGCCGAAATCGGTCAGCAGCGCATCGCGCGAATGGTCGACCTCGACCGGATAGAGCTGCGCCTTCACTTCCTTGGAATCGCCGCGCGCGGAGAGCTTGCGCTGAGCCCCGCTGGTGTCTTCGACTGGAGCGCTTGCCAGTGCCTCGATTGCGTCCGTAGCCATGTCCGTACTCGCTTCCCCGGTATTCCGAAAATCCATCTGCCGCGTCCCTGCCAACTCGTTCAAAACTCTGCGATCAGGGTCAGCCGCGTTCCCGATCCGTTCGAATCGGCGGGCGAACCCCAATACTACCATGTCGCGGGCGACCTGCGAGAACAAAAGTAGACCTGTCCCATGCGTGCAACACGGGTCGGGCCGTCTCCGCAATATGGGGTTGCGGCTTGTGTTCTACCAGCTCTTGGGTTCGCCCCCGAACTCAACCCCTACAGATTGTGCCGGATCACGCGAGCACGCAATACCGTAAATGACGAATTAAAGACTCCGTTCGTCGCTATTTTGAGTCGGTTCGCAGCAGGGCCGTTCCGGTCCTACCGCGCGACGCGCGGTCAAAGCTGGCCTTGCCGAAAGGCAAGAGACCGAAGCGGGAACGTGACAATTTTTTCAGACGTTGGCGGATGGTGCCGTCGGCAGCGTAACGATCGCGGCGAGACCACCGAGCGATGCCGATTCGAGCGTCAGCGTTCCGCCATAGAGCATGGCCAGTTCGCTCGCGATCGACAGGCCAAAGCCGTGGCCGTCGCCGCGTTCGTCGAGGCGTTGGCCCGCCGCGAGCGCGGCGGCGCGGGCTTCGGGCGGGATGCCCGCGCCATCATCCTCCACGCTCAGCCGCACGAATCGACCATCGGCGGTGCGCGCGGCGGTGACGGCGATGCGGCTGGCCGCCCAGCGCCAGCCATTGTCGAGCAAATTGCCGAGCAACTCGTCCAGATCCTGCCGGTCGACCGCGACGGTCAAGGCCGGGTCGATGGCCACTCTCGCCGTGACCGGCCGATCGGCATGAATGCGCGCCAGCGCGTCGGCCAGATCGGCCAGCACCGGAGCGAGTGGGGTCGCCACCCGCATCGCCCCGCCGGGGGTCGCAGCGCGCGCGCGACCGAGATGGTGGCGGACCGCGCGATCGATGCGGGCGACTTGCGCGCTGAGTGCGCCATCGGGGTCATGCGGCGGCAGCGCGAGCGCGAGCGTGGCGAGCGGCGTTTTCAGCCCGTGCGCGAGATTGGCGACATGGCCGCGCGCATTGGCGAGCGCGGCGGCATTTTCGGCGAGCAGCGCGTTGATCTCATGGGCAAGCGGGGCGAGCTCGGTCGGCTGCGTGTCGGGCAGCGCGGTTGCGGCACCGCTGCGGATCGCGGCCAGGCTCTCGCGCATCTTGGCGAGCGGGCGCAGGCCGATGCGGAGCTGAACCAGCGTGGCGACCGCGAGCGCGCCACCGAGCAGCAGCAGCGACCCGAGCAACGGCACCATCGCCGCACGCAAGGGACGATCGACGATCGCGCGCGGGGCAGAGGCGGTGATGCGCACCGGTCCACCGGGCGTGGCCAGCGTAAGACTGCGCGCGTGGCGCGGACCGTGGCGATCGCGCCAGTCGAGCGCACGGATGTGGGCATCGCGCCACTCGGCCAAGGCGGGCGGGTCAAAGCGTGGCCCGGGGGGCGGGTGCATCGCGTCGAGATCGGGCGGAGCGGGGGAGGCGATGGTCTTGCCTTGCGCATCGATCCGCCAGCCCCAGCCGCCGTGCGGGTCGTCATAGGGCGCGGCCAGCACCAGGCGGCCACGCTCGACCGAGCCGTCCGGCCGTATCGCCTGCGCCAGCACCGCGATTTGCGCGTCGAGGCGTTGGTCAAGCCCGTGCATCACGAAGCGGTCAAGCACGGCCCCGATGGCAAAGGCGGCAAAGGCCAGCGCGGCAAGCGTGGCGAGCAGGGCGGTGACCAGCAAGCGGCCGTAGAGCGAGCGGGGGAGGAGGGTTCGCATCATGCGTCGCAGGTCCACCCCGGCGCATGCCGGGGCCCAGTCGCGAGCGGCGTTTGGCTAATGCGCCGTGTGATGCCGTGGGTCCCCACGACTGGGCCCCGGCGTTCGCCGGGGTGGAGCAAGAGGATTGATGGCAGCCTCATCCCTCCACCACCCGATATCCCCGCCCGCGCACGGTTTCGATCAGCGCGGCCCCGATCTTCTTGCGCAAGCGGCCGACGATCACTTCGAGCGAGTTGGAATCGGGATCGGCATCGCCTTCATAGACATGGTCGAGCAAGTCGAGCCGGTCGACCACCACGCCCTTGCGCAGCATCAATGTCGACAGCACGCGCCATTCGAGCGCGGTCAATCGCAAGGGCAGGCCGTCCAGCTCGACCTGTCCGGTCTGCGCATCGAAGGTGACGGGTCCGCACACGATCCGCGCGGCGGCGTGACCGGTCGCGCGGCGTACCAGCGCGCGCAGCCGCATGACGAGTTCCTCGACGCGGAACGGCTTGGTCAGATAATCATCGGCCCCGGCGCGAAAGCCGGCCACCTTTTCCGACCAGCCATCGCGCGCGGTGAGGATCAGCACGGGCAGCGCGCGTCCGGCGGCACGCCATTCCTCCAGCACGGTGATGCCCGATTTGATCGGCAAGCCGAGATCGAGCACCGCCACGTCATAGCTGCCGGTGTCGCCAAGATGCGCGCCATCCTCGCCATTGGCGGCGATGTCGACCGCGAAATGCTCCGCGCGCAGCGCCTTGGCGATGCCCTCGGCCAGTGCGGTGTCGTCTTCGACCAGCAAGATGCGCATGCCCATATCCTTCTGCCCGGCGGCTAGGCCCGGTCGCTAAACCCAGGCTGAACCGGCGGGTTCAGCGCGGTGGTGGGACGCAGCGCTAGAAAGCGCAACACCAACCCAAGCAGGAGTATCCGGAAATGACCGACCAAATCGAAGGCCCCGCCCCGCAACCTGATTTCAGCGCGCTGGAGCCGCGAGCCCCACGCCGCAAACTGCCGCTGCGCACGGCGGTGATCGCCGCCGCTTTTCTTGCCGTCGGCCTCGGCGGCGGCGCGACGGTTGCGTGCATGAATGGCCCGACGGTCGAACTCGCGCCGGTCAAGCCGGTGGCGATCAAGACGCTGAGCGACGATGGCGGTGTGATCAGCGTACGCGGCACCGTTGCCGAAATCTTCGGCCCGATGGCGGTGCTCGCCGATGGGAGCGGGCGTGCCTTGGTCGAGATCGGGCGCGAGGGCGATGGCACTGGCTTGCTCGCCCCAGGCCAGACGGTGACGGTGCAGGGCCATTATCGCCACGGCATGATCCGCGCGTCCTTCCTCGTCGGTGCCGATGGCAAGGTGACGGCGCTGCGGCCGCTGGGGCCGCCGCGTGGCGGGCCGGGCGGGCCCGAGGGCTTCCGCCACGGGCCGCGTGGCCCCGAGGGTCGCGCGCCGGGCGGTGACGATGCCCCGCCACCCCCGCCGCCCGCAGCGGCTCCGGCTGCTACGGGAAACAGCGTCGGCTGAACCGAAGCGCGCCATTCCGGCCGCGCCAGGGCAGGCGATCAGCCCGCCTTGCGCGCCGGAAGGGCGGGTGTCGCGTCGGCGAGTCGGTCAAGGTTGAAGGTTTGGGAAAATTCGAGGCCGGCCTTGCCGTTCGCCGCCCAGCGCAAGCGCGCCGGGAGCATCTGGCCTTCCAGCAACTCGATCTGGACGTCGATTTCGCCCGCGCCTTCCTCGACATCGATTCCTTCGATCATCGCGCCGCTGGCGGAAATGTTGCGGATGCGCACGTCGCCGACCACGTCGCCCGATCGAATGCGCGCCTTGCGCAGCAGCGAGGTTCGGGGCGAACGGCTGTTGCGGAAGCCGCTGGCGGTGGCGGTGTCGCCCGCCAGCGCCAGATGCGCCCGCACATCGGCGGCGCAGGCGGGCTTGCCGTAGACATAGCCTTGGATGTGGCTGCAGCCTAGGTCGACGATCAGCGCGATCTCGTCCTGCGTTTCCACGCCCTCGGCGGTGGTCTCCATGCCCAGCGTGTCGGCCAGCGTGACGATCGCCTTGATGATCGCGGCGTTGCGATTGCCCGCGATTGCCGCCCCGCGCACGAAGCTCTGGTCGATCTTGATCTTGTCGAACGGGGCCTTGCGCAAATAGCCGAGCGACGAATAGCCGGTGCCGAAATCGTCGAGCGCCAACCGCACGCCGCATCCCTTCAACGCCTTGAACATCTGCTCGGTCGCGGCGCTTTCATCGACGAACACGCCTTCGGTGATTTCGAGTTCGAGCCGGTCGGGCTTGATCCCCGATTTCGCGAGGGCCGAGGTGACGATGGTGGATAAAGCCGGATTGGCGAACTGGATCGGCGAAACGTTAACCGCGACGCGGATGCTGTCCGGCCATTCCGCCGCTTCCATACAGGCGGTGCGCAACACCCATTCCCCGATCGTTTCGATCAACCCGCATTCTTCGGCGACCGGGATGAAGTCGCTTGGGCTCACCAGCCCGCGCGTGGGGTGCTGCCAGCGCAACAGCGCCTCGAAGCCGACAATGCGCTGCGTCCTGGTGCTGACGACGGGTTGATAGGCGACGAAGAACTGGTCGGCCGCGAGCGCTTCGCGCAGATCGTCCTCAAGCTGTTTGCGGCTTTGCGCGCCGATCAGCAACTCGCTGCGGAAGAAGCGGTGGACGCCGCGCCCCTCGCCCTTGGCGGCATAGAGCGCGAGATCGGCGTTGCGCACGAGTGTTTCGGCGTCACTGCCGTCACTTGGGGCGATCGCCACGCCGATCGAGCAGCCGATGCTGATCGCTGACCCGTTGATGCTATAGGGTTGCGAGAGATCGCTGATCACGCGCCGGGCGAGGTCCGCCAGCGCCTCGCGTTCGGGCGCGAAGGGGATGATGACCTTGAATTCATCGCCGCCCAGCCGCCCGACCAGGCCGGTTTCGCCAATCGTGTGTTGCAGCCGCACGGCGACTTTCTTGAGCAACGCGTCCCCGGTCTGGTGGCCCAGCGTATCGTTGACGCTTTTGAATCGGTCGAGATCGAGCAGGAACAGTGCGGTCTGGCGCGGCACGGAGCCTGGTTGATTGAGCGTCTGTTCCAGCGAGAGCCGCAAACGCTGGCGGTTGGCCAGGCCGGTCAAGCCGTCGAACAAGGCAAGGCGGGTGATTTCCGCGTCGATGCGGCGCCGTTCGGTCAAATCACTGCCGCTCCCGACAAAACCGAGGAAACGCCCCTTATCGTCGCTGACCGGTCGCCCGGAAATCGACCACCAGCGGTCAATTGTGGCCTCGCTCGCCGGGCGGACCGAGTAATTGGAAAAGGCCGTGCGGGACGCGAGATGGAAGGCCAGCGTCCGTTCGGTCTCGGGCGACGCGCTATCCATGCGGAACAGCTTGTTCAGCACTTGCCCGATTGCAGGTGCGTCCGGCCGGTCAAGGTCGCGTGCCACTTTGTCCGACAGATAGGTCACCTGTCCCTCGGCGTCGGTTTGCCAGAACCACCCGTTGGTATGCGCTTCGAATTCCTCGACCAGCAGGTGCGCCCGCTGATTTCCCGAATCCGGAACAGCTGCGAGAAGGCCGCGACGCTGACGTTGGACAAAGGCATAAGCAGCTGCAGCGAGCCCGATCGCCATGAAGCACGCACACGCAATCAGGGTAAGGATAGTCCCGAGGTTCATGCCATTGTGGTTAGCGGGCGCTTCCTTTCCGAAACCCTTGCACCCAGCTCCTTTCAATCAAAATGAGTAGGGTCCGCAGCAGGGTCATCGGGGGCACCCTGCGCTTGGCGCGCGCGCAACATCGGCTTAAGGCGCGGCGCAAGACAGGAGCCCAACATGACCACCATCATCCGTGAAGCCGATCTGATCGAGAGCGTGGCCGACGCGCTGCAGTTCATCTCTTTCTATCACCCGATGGATTACATCCGCGCGCTGGGCGAAGCCTATGAGGCCGAGCAGGGCCCCGCCGCCAAGGATGCGATCGCGCAGATCCTGACCAACAGCCGGATGTGCGCCGAGGGGCACCGCCCGATCTGCCAGGACACCGGCATCGTCAACGTGTTCATCAAATGGGGCATGGACTGCCGCCTCGACGACACCAGCCGATCGCTGCAGGAGGTCGTCGACCAGGGCGTGCGGCTCGCGTACCTGAACCCCGACAACAAATTGCGTGCCTCGGTGCTGACCGACCCGGCTTTCACGCGCCGCAACACCAAGGACAATACGCCGTGCGTGCTGCACGTCGACATGGTGCCGGGTAGCCGCGTTTCGGTCGATGTCGCGGCCAAGGGCGGCGGCAGCGAGAATAAGTCCAAGTTCAAGATGATGAACCCGTCCGACTCGATCGTCGATTGGGTGATCGAGATGCTGCCGCAAATGGGGGCGGGCTGGTGCCCGCCGGGCATGCTCGGCATCGGCATCGGCGGCACTGCCGAACATTGCGTATTGCTCGCCAAGCAAGCGCTGATGGAGCCGATCGATATGGGGCCGCTCAAGGCGCGTGGGGCCAAGACCGATATCGAACGCTTGCGCATCGAGATTTTCGACAAGGTCAACGCGCTCGGCATCGGCGCGCAGGGGCTGGGTGGCTTGTCGACCATCCTCGACGTCAAGATTCTCGACGCGCCGTGCCATGCGGCGGGCAAGCCGGTCGCGATGATCCCCAATTGCGCCGCGACGCGCCACGCGCATTTCGTGCTCGACGGATCGGGCCCGGCCTTCCTCGAAGCGCCCAAGCTCGACGAATGGCCCAAGGTCGACTGGAAGCCCGACAGCGCCGCGATCCGCGTCGATCTCGACACGCTGACGCCGGAGCAAGTGCAGGGCTGGAAGCAGGGCGACCGGCTGCTGCTCAACGGCAAGATGCTCACCGGCCGCGATGCCGCGCACAAGCGGATCAAGGACATGCTCGACGCGGGTGAGGAGCTGCCGGTCGAATTCAAGGGCCGCGTGATCTATTATGTCGGCCCGGTCGATCCGGTCGGCGAGGAAGTGGTCGGCCCGGCTGGTCCCACCACCGCGACGCGGATGGACAAGTTCACGCGCATGATGCTGGACCAAGGCCTGTTGGCGATGGTTGGCAAGGCCGAGCGCGGCCCCGATGCGACCAAGGCTATCGCCGAGGGGAAGAGCGCCTATCTGATGGCGGTCGGCGGGGCGGCCTATCTCGTCGCACGCGCGATCAAGGGCTCGAAGGTCGTCGGCTTTGCCGATCTCGGCATGGAAGCGATTTACGAATTCGACGTGGTTGATTTCCCGGTGACGGTGGCGGTCGATTCGACCGGCGCCAACGTCCACCAGCTCGCGCCCTTGGTGTGGAAGGAAAAGATCGCGCGCGAGGGGTTGCTGGTCGGGGCCTGATTGTTTGCGGCGTCGTTCGAGGGTATATCGCCAGGTAGTACCTTTGGGTTTGGTGGTGCCATGGCGACGTCGCTCAAGATCGATGACGAAATGAAGGGGCGGATCCAGGCGCTGGCGCAGCAACGCGATCGCTCGCCGCACTGGATCATGCGCGAGGCGATCCGCCAATATGTCGATCGCGAGGAAGCGCGCGAGGGCTTCCGTCGCGAGGCGCTCGACGCGTGGACTGCCTATTGCGAGACCGGCCGCCACCTGACCGCCGATGAAACGGTTGCATGGCTTGAAGGCTGGGGGGGCGAAGCGCCGCCGGGTCGACCCGAGTGCCACGACTGATCGTAACCGAAGGGGCGGTTGTCGGGCTCGAGCGGTGCCGCGACTTTCTGGCAGAGAAGAGCCCCGAGGCGGCGCAGCGCGCGGGGCGCGCGATCGCGCGGCAGTTCCGTTTGCTGGAAGCCAATCCGGCGATCGGTCGCCCGTTCGGGATCGATCGCGATGTGCGCGAGTTGGTGATTTCCTTCGGTACGGCGGGTTATGTCGCGCTGTATCGCTATAATGCGACCGAGGATGCCGTCTATATCCTCGCTTTTCGCCACCAGAGAGAGGCAGGCTATTGAGCTTCCGACGATTTGTGAAAGGCCTGGGCATCACGATCCTGTGGCTCGTCATCGGCCTGTGCCTTGCGATCACGATCATCCCGCGCTTTCTGGATGCGCGCTATTATGCGGGCCTGCCCACGGCGCACTATACCGGCGAGCGCTTCTTCAATCCTGATGGGGCCGAGGACGACATCGCCCCGCCCAACGGCGGGCGCGGGAATTTCCTGTGGCGCTATCTCACCAATAGCGATGGGCGGCCCGCCTGGCCCGATCATGTCGCCGTCCACCCGATAGCGCCGCCCGCGCGGGTCGAGGGCGAACGGATGGTGGCGACCTGGGTCGGCCATGCCACCGTCTTGGTGCAGACGCAGGGGCTCAACATCCTGACCGATCCGGTGTGGAGCCGCACCGCCGGGCCGCTCGGCATCGGCCCCGCGCGCGTCGCAGCGCCGGGGATCGCGTTCGATGCGCTGCCCAGGATCGACGTCGTGCTGGTCAGCCATGACCATTACGACCATATGGACCTGACCACGCTCAAGCGGCTGTGGGAGCGCGATCGTCCGCTGATCGTCACCAGCCTCGGCAATGACAGCGTGATCGGCCAGGTGGGCGTGCCCTCCAAGGCGCTCGACTGGGGCGGAAAGATCGCGGTGAAGCCGGGCGTCGCGGTGGTCGTTACGCGCAACCACCATTGGGGCAGCCGCTGGTTCGCCGATCGTAACCGCGCTTTGTGGTCGAGCTTCGTCGTGCGCTTGCCCGGCGGAAACCTGTTCTTCGCAGGCGACACTGGTCCGGGGGATCTGAATTGGGCGCATCAGGCGGCGGCGTATGGTCCGGTGCGGCTCGCGCTGATCCCGATCGGCGCGTTTCGCTTCGCGCCGGGGCAAATGGTCGCGGGCAGCCATATCGGGCCGATCGATGCGGTCGAGGCGTATCGCCGCCTTGGCGCATCAAGCGGGATCGGAATCCATTGGGGCACCTTCCGTCTGTCCTTTGAAGGCTATGACACGCCGGCCCGTCTGCTTGCGGCGGTGGCAGAGGTTGCGGGCGTACACGGTTTCGGCACGGCGGCGTTGGGGCGGCCGACCGAGGTCGCGCCCTATCGCGCGCCCGCGCCCGTCGCGCCGATCGAACGCGGGGCGATGGAGCGCCTGCTCCCCAAGGCGGCCTCGGCGCTGCCATAAGGGCAAAAAGGCGCGGTTGCGCGTGCCCGGCCCCTGTTGGAATGGCGGCTTGGGAGGTCTCGCACACGATGCTAAGACCCCGCCCCGGGGAGAATCGGGACGTGGCGTCGAAGGGGAGTGTGTACCGCTACGAAGCGACGCTGGACCGTGCCGGGCTGGCGCTGGCCGCCGGCGGGCTGGTCGGTGGTGTCTTCGCAACCGTGCTGGTGGTGATCGGCAGCGGTGCCGCACCGCTTGATCTGCTGGCAGGATTTGTCGTCGGTGCGGTGATTACGGCGATGGCGGCGGTGGCGATCGGCGGCCCGGTCTGGCTGCTATGCCACGCCTTTGGCCAACGCGGACCGTGGATGGCGATTCTGGTCGGCGCGCTGGCCGGGTTCGCGCTGTTCCTCGGCGGGCAGACCTATGGCTTCGGCCTGTTCGCGATGCCGGTCACCGACACGCAGACCCTGCTGTTCCGCTGGATCAGCGCGGTGGCCACGAGCCTCATTCTGGCGCTGGTGGCAGCACTGATCGGCTGGACGATGTGGCGCGTGGCATATCGGCGGGTGGCGTGAGGGCCGCTTAACAACATTCGCGAATCGCAAAAGGGCCGATAGGATGGCGGAGAAATTCGAAAAGCTTGGTCCGATTTTCGAACACATCGGCCACGAATTGGGCCGGATTGTCGGTGGCGACCCAGATAAAACCTATCTCTACGCCGAGCTGCAGGAGGGTGTCGTAGGTGCCGGGGTCTTTAAGGACGAGGGAAGCCAGGTCCGCTATTTCGACCCAAGTCGCGCGTTGATCGATTTGCTCGTCGAGGCGTGGGAAACGGAAGAGCCGAGCAAGCGCTGTGAAGTGATCGAGTATGAGGTGCTCGGCAAAAAATTCAACGTGGTGTTCAAGTTCCCGGACGAGCTGAACCCTGATGACTATGAAGACGAGCGTCGAGACGTGGCTCTCCACGCTCGCTATGGCGACAAGCCAGTGATCTATCCGCCGATCCCATATCCCACTCGCCCGCTTTAAGGGGCGAGAAGACGCACCGGATCGCGTCGCGCCCGGGTCCGGTGCGTCCCTTCGCGTTTACGGCTTGGCCGGTGCCACTGGGGCCGGGCCGGTCGCGGAGGGCTCGGGCGGGGTGACGTCGGTCGGCTTGCATTCGCCGTTGCGCGTCGATTTGACGTGCATTTCCATCGTGCCTTCCTGCGTCCCATTGGCGGCGAAGCCTTGGGTCTTCATTGTCATGTCCTGTGCCGTCGCCGAGTTGGTGCCGGTCATCGTCATCTTTACGGTGCCGCCATTGGGCTGCTTGCAGGTCGCGTCGATCGCGATGCTGGCCCCGGTCACGTCCTTTTTGGCGAAGGTGCAATTCTGGCCGCGCGCGGACATCTGTTCCATCGCCTTGCCCATGTCTTCCTTCGCGGCCGCGCCCGGCGTCAGGCACACCGACATCGTGCTCATCGCATCGAACATCTTCTGCATCTGCGTCTTGGTTTCGGGCGTGGCACCCTTGCCTTCGAACTTCACGATCTCGATCTTCTGCGACCAGCTGCCCGGCTGGCGCTTGACCGGCGCGTCGGGGGAACAGGCGCTCGCGGCGAGCGGCAGCGCGAGCAGCGCCATGATACGGAAAGTCATGTGGAAAGAGTCCCCCGGGGATGTGCGCTGCGGCACCGGTGTGTGATTGTCTGTGGCGCATTCCTTCCCATATTGATGGGCTATGGCAATCCAGATTCGCACCACGCTCGACGAACCTGAAACCGGCGTCAGCTTCGTCCCGCATCGCCCGGCGCGCCCGCCCAAGGCGGAAGGGGGCAAGCCGTTCAAGCTCGTCTCCGACTATCAGGCAGCGGGCGACCAGCCGACCGCGATCGCTGAGTTGGTGGCGCAGACGGAAGCGGGCGAGCGCGACCAGGTGCTGCTCGGCGTCACCGGCTCGGGCAAGACCTTCACCATGGCCAAGGTGATCGAGGCGGTGCAGCGCCCCGCTTTGATCCTCGCCCCCAACAAGATCCTGGCGGCGCAGCTTTATGGCGAGATGAAGTCGTTCTTCCCGGAGAACGCCGTCGAATATTTCGTCAGCTATTACGATTATTATCAGCCCGAGGCTTATGTCGCGCGCTCGGACACCTACATCGAGAAGGAAAGCTCGACCAACGAGGCGATCGACCGGATGCGCCACGCTGCCACCCGCTCGCTGCTCGAACGCGACGACGTCATCATCGTCGCCTCGGTGTCGTGCCTGTACGGCATCGGCTCGGTCGAAACCTATTCGGCGATGATCTTCGACCTCAAAAAGGGCCAGACCGTCGACCAGCGCGAGATCGTGCGCAAGCTCGTCGCGCTGCAGTATAAGCGCAACGATGCGGCGTTCCAGCGCGGCAATTTCCGCGTGCGCGGCGATGCGCTGGAGGTGTTCCCGTCGCATTATGACGACACCGCCTGGCGCGTGTCGTTCTTCGGCGATGAGATCGAGGATATCGTCGAGTTCGATCCGCTGACCGGCAAGAAGGTGGCGAGCCTCGACACGATCCGCATCTACGCCAATTCGCATTATGTGACGCCGGGGCCGACGCTCAAGCAAGCGATGGAGGCGATCAAGTTCGAGCTGCAGGAGCGGCTCAAGGAACTGGTCCCCGAGGGCAAATTGTTAGAGGCGCAGCGGCTGGAGCAGCGCACCAATTTCGACCTGGAGATGATCGCCGCGACCGGCAGTTGTGCCGGCATCGAGAATTACTCGCGCTTCCTCACCGGCCGCATGCCGGGCGAGCCGCCGCCCACTTTGTTCGAATATCTGCCTGAAAATGCATTGCTGTTCGTCGATGAGAGCCACCAGACAATCGGCCAGATCAACGGCATGTCACGCGGCGATCACCGCCGCAAGCTGACGCTCGCCGAATATGGCTTCCGCTTGCCCAGCGCGATCGACAACCGCCCGCTGCGCTTCAACGAATGGGACGCGATGCGCCCGCAGACGACCTATGTCTCGGCGACGCCGGGTGCCTGGGAGATGGAGCGAACTGGCGGCGTGTTCGCCGAACAGGTGATCCGTCCGACTGGCCTGATCGACCCGCCGATCGAGATCAAGCCGGTCGAGGAGCAAGTCCAGGATCTGATCGTCGAAGCGAAGAAGACCGCCGAGGCGGGCTATCGCACGCTGGTGACGACGCTGACCAAGCGCATGGCCGAGGATCTGACCGAGTTCATGCACGAGGCGGGGGTCCGCGTCCGCTATATGCACAGCGATGTCGAGACGCTGGAGCGCATCGAGCTGATCCGCGATTTGCGGCTCGGCGTGTATGACGTGCTGATCGGCATCAACCTGCTGCGCGAGGGATTGGACATTCCCGAATGCGGGCTGGTCGCGATCCTCGATGCCGACAAGGAAGGCTTCCTCCGCTCGGAAACCTCGCTGATCCAGACGATCGGCCGCGCCGCGCGCAACGTCGACGGGCGCGTGATCCTCTATGCCGACCGCATCACGGGCTCGATGGAGCGCGCGATGAACGAAACCAACCGCCGCCGCGAAAAGCAGCGCGCCTATAACGAGGCGCACGGCATCACCCCGACGACGATCAAGCGCAACATCGGCGACATCATCCAGGATGTGTCACAACGCGACCAGGTGACGGTGGAGATCGACGAGGACCGCCCGCACATGGTCGGCCACAATCTGCGCGCGTATATTGAGGACCTCGAAAAGAAGATGCGCGCAGCAGCCGCGGATCTGGAATTCGAAACCGCCGGGCGCCTTCGCGACGAGATCCGCCAATTGGAGCAGGAAGAACTGGGGCTGCCGGTCGACCAGCAGAAAGCCCCGGTGATGGGGCGTTCCAACGAGGGCAAGCCGGGCACGCGCAAGACGCGCTACGGCAAGAGCCAGAAGATGCGCGCGGGAATGGCGGGGAGTTCGCGGCGGGGGCGGTGAGTCTATTCGAACGCACCCCTACTTCTTCAATGGATGTGTCAACCTTCCGGCTATGGTTGAAGAGGCGGAGGTCGCGGGCATGAACGACGATTTTGACAAACATGTATCTGTCCTATATAAAGGACAGATACATGAGGTTCGGCAAACGGTTGAATTCCACGATTGGCTGGCCTCTCTGCGGGATCTTCGAGGTCGAGCGCGCATTTTCGATCGACTGCTGCGCGTCGCCGACGGCAATTTCGGCGATGCCAAGTCGGTCGGCGAGGGCGTCGAGGAGTTGCGGATGCATTTTGGCCCAGGGTATCGGGTCTATTTCAAGCGGCAGGGTAGCGCGATCGTGCTACTGTTGGCAGGCGGTGACAAAAGCGGACAACGGCGTGACCTTGCCAAGGCTATCGAACTGGTGAAGCGAGAAGAGTATGGCGCTGAAAACGACGATCTTTGATCCGGCCGAATATCTCGATACCGAGGAGGAGGTCATTGCCTTTCTCGACGCTTCGATGGACGGTGGCGACGCCCAGCATATTGCACGCGCCCTTGGCATCGTTGCCCGTTCCAAAGGGATGACCGAAATCGCACGGAAGACAGGCGTTGGACGGCAGGCGCTGTATGCGGCGCTCTCCGAAAACGGAAATCCGACGCTGGAAACGCTGACCGCCGTGTTGGGTGCCATGGGCTTGCGATTGAGCGTTGCGCGCGACGCCGCTTAACCCAGCGACAGATCCTCGCCCGCCACATCATAATATTTCGACACCCGATCGGCATAGGCCTGGTCGAATTCGGGCGGGTTGGCGGCCCAGCTCGGGCCGCCTTCCAGCACGCGGCGGTCGATCGTCACGATATAGGTGTCGTTGACCGGGTCGAACTGCAGCAGCGAAAAGGGCAGCGGGTAATAAGCGCGCCCCATGCCGAGGAAGCCACCGATCGTCAGCACCGCATACAGGGTATGCCCGGTGCGCTTGTTGACCATCATCGCATGCACGCTGCCGATCTTGTCGCCATCGCGGCTGCGCACCTGCATCGTGTCGGTCTTGTTCGATTGCAGCAGCAATTGCGTGGGTTCGGTCTGGGACATGGTGGTTCCTTTGATGCGCAACCGAAACGGCGCAAAGGCCCCGAGAGTTCCCTCAATCCTCCACGATCAGGCTCGCCGCCCGCGTTTCGGGCAGCAGCCAGAAACACAGGCTGGTCAGCGCCAGCATCCCGCTGACATACCAATAGAAGGCACTCTCGATATGCCAGCCCTTCAGGCTCAGCGCGACATATTCGGCAGTGCCGCCAAACGCCGCATTGCCGATCGCATAAGGAAAGGCGACGCCGAGCGCGCGGATGTGCGCGGGGAACAACTCGGCCTTCACCAGCGCGCTGATCGAGGTATAGGCGGCGAGCAGCAACAGCGGCACCAGCACGATCGCAAACGCCGCGCCCGGCGTGCGCACGCTTTCCAGCGCGCTGAACACCGGCACCGATACGATTGCCCCGCCAATGCCGAACAGCAGCAGCATCGGCTTGCGCCCGACGCGATCGGCCAGCGCACCGAACAGCGGTTGGACCAGCATGAACACCACCAAGGCGGCGGTCATGATCGCGGTCGCGGTCTGCACAGAAAAGCCAACCGTGTTGGCGAGGAACTTCTGCATGTAGGTGGTGTAGGCATAGAAAGCCAAGCTGCCGCCGGCGGTGATCGCGCCGACCAGCAGGAACTCGCGCGGATGCGAACGCCACAAGGCCGCCATGCCCGAGGGCGGGCGATCCGCCGCTAGTGCCTGGAAGGACGCGGTTTCCGCCAGCCCACGCCGCAGCAAATAGACGCCCAGCGCCAGTGCCGCGCCCAGCACAAAGGCGATGCGCCAGCCGAAATTGTCCATCTGCGCCGTGGTGAAGACGGCCTGCAGCAGCAGCGTCACCGCCAGCGCGCTCAGCATCCCGCCGATCAGCGTGACATATTGGAAGCTCGACCAGAAACCGCGGTGCCGCCGCGTCGCCATTTCGGAAAGATAGGTCGCGCTCGCGCCATATTCGCCGCCGACCGACAGGCCTTGCAACAGTCGCGCGACCAGCAGCAGGATCGGTGCGGCCAGGCCGATCGTCGCATAAGTCGGCGTAAAGGCGATCATCAGCGAGCCCGCACACATCAACGCGACCGACACCGCCAACCCGGCCTTGCGCCCATGCCGATCGGCATAGCGGCCCATCACATAGGCACCGATCGGTCGCATGAAAAAGCCGACCGCGAACACTGCCGAGGTGTTCAGCAATTGCGCGGTGGCATCGCCCTTGGGGAAGAAAGAGGCCGAGAAATACAGCGACAGCGCGGAATACGCATACCAGTCATACCATTCGACCAGATTGCCGGCCGATCCGCCGATGATGGCGCGCAGTCGCTTCGCTTCAAGTGCCATGCGTCTCTCCCTGCCGGGCACCAGAGGCGAAATCACGACGGGGTGCAAGACCGGCGGTTGAGCGCAGCGGTGGCTTCGCGCATACAGCGCGGCATGCGCAAATTTTTCGTTCGCTCTGCTGTTCTTGCTATCGCGCTGGTGGTGAGTGGCTGCGTCAGCCCGCCCGCGTCGCCGCCGCCACAGCCGGTGGTGGCACCGCGCCCGGTGCCTTTGCCGCCGTCCCCGGTCGTGCCGCAATCGCTCGACTGGCGCGATTGGGCGGTGACGCCCGGCGATTGGAGCTATCGCACCGATGCCACCGGATCGGTGGCGGCCTTTGGGCGATCCGGGGGGAGTGCGTTGCTGACGCTGCGCTGTGATCGCGGGGCCAATATCGTGTCGCTGTCGCGCCCGGGCGCAAGCGCCGCACCGCTGCTGGTGCGGACCACCAGCCTTGCACGGACGCTGACCGCGCGCGCTGCCGATGCCGCGCAGGCGACGGTCGCGCTGGAACCCCGCGACCCGCTGCTCGACGCGATGGCGTTCAGCCGCGGTCGTTTCCTCGTCGAGCAAGCCGGTGCGACGACGTTGGTGGTGCCCGCCTGGGCTGAAATTGGCCGCGTCGTCGAGGATTGCCGCCGCTGAGCAGCGGTTTCGATCGCCGTTGAACGCGCATTTGGCGCGCTTCAGGCAGGCGAAAGAGAATCGTCGAAATCGCGGAACATTACAAGACTTGTTTCGCAAATTTATATGATTCAAACACGAGTCGTGACCAGTCCTGGTCACGCTGTTTTAACTAGCGAAAGGAGGTGATCCGATGTCTCATGGTTCAGCAATGGGGTCGGTTCAGTTCGTTCGGGGGACGCACCGCTAAGCTTTTCGGGGAAACCCGTTGACGGCAGGGGCGGGGGGTATTTTCCCCCAGACAACGCCATCCCCCGTCGAAGCTGATGCGGTCCGCATGGTCTCCCAAGCTGGAGCTTCCGGCCGCTGACCATGTCAGGAGGTTGCCGGGGTGCCGTGAGGCCCCCGGCAGCCTCTTTTCATTTTGGGCAATGCCGAGGGGCGTGTGTCCCGTAATGGTCTATACCACGGTCAATCTTTACGAGACCGAAACCATAATTTTCGCTAAATGCTGCGCTGCGACGTGTTGCGTGTGAGTCGGTAAAGGCGTGAATATGGCTATCGTTGTTGGTATAATCGCCTGTGTAATTGCGTTTGCGGTTTGGGAGGTGCTGCAGCTGCTCAAGCAGCGTCGCGCCGCCGTCCGGCGGGGTAAGCGCAGGCAGCGTAATCTCGCGTATCAGCAAGCCTGGGACGCCGTGTTCGGTCGTGGTGGCCAGCGCCGCCTGCCGCACCATCCCGCCGAGGCCGATAAAGAGTGAGCGCTTGCCGCATCGCCTGAACGGCGGCATGATCCAGGCGCGTTCGGTGTGATCGCGACCCTGGAGGAACTGATGCGGATCTCTATCGCTTCGTTGATGCTGTGTGCGGTGGCGGCTGTACCGGCGACCGCCCAAGTCGCGGGGCCAGCGATGCCGGCGATTGAAGAGGCGTCGATCGAACAGTTGCAGGCGATGATGGCGCACGGCACGAGCAGTGCGGCGATCACGCAGGCGTATCTGGCGCGGATTGCGGCGATGGATCGCACGGGGCCGAGCCTTCGCGCGGTGATCGCGACCAATCCCGATGCACTGGCGCAAGCGCGCGCGAGCGATGCGCGGCGTCAGGCGGGCAAGCCGCTCGGCCCGCTCGATGGCGTGCCCGTGCTGATCAAGGACAATATCGAGACCAAGGATCCGATCGCAACGACGGCGGGCAGCCTGGCGCTGAAGGACAATGTCACCCGCCGCGATGCGCCTTTGGTGGCGCGGCTGCGGGCGCAGGGCGCGGTCATCCTGGGCAAAACCAATCTCAGCGAATGGGCCAATATCCGCTCGACCCATGCGATCAGCGGCTGGAGCGCGGTGGGCGGGCTCGTGCGCAACCCCTATGCGCTCGATCGGACGGCGTGCGGGTCTTCGAGCGGATCGGGCGCGGCGGTGGCGGCGAGCTTTGCAGCTGCGGCGGTTGGCACGGAGACCGATGGATCGGTGGTGTGCCCGTCCTCGATGAATGGTCTTGTCGGGCTGAAGCCAACCCTAGGCCTGGTCAGCCGCACGCATGTCGTGCCGATCAGCCACAGCCAGGATACGCCGGGGCCGATGGCGCGCAGCGTGCGCGATGTGGCGCTCCTGCTCGACGCAATGGTCGGCTACGATCCCGCTGACGCGGCGAGCCTGAATATCGCCTATGCGATCGCGCACAGTTATGCAGGCGACCTCGCGCGCGCGTCGCTGAAGGGCGTGCGGGTGGCGGTGCTCCATCCCGAGATGCCCGATCTTCTCAAGAGCAACTATGCGGCGGCGCTTGCGGTGCTGAAGGCGCAGGGAGCGGTGCTGGTCGACGTCGATGCCCCCACGCTAAACGGAATCGGCGAAGCGGAATCCTTGGTCCTGCACACCGAGTTGAAGGCCGATCTCAACGCCTATCTCGCGACCACGCCGGCTGCGGTGAAGACGCGCACGCTCGCCGATGTGATCGCCTTCAACGCTGCCAACGCCGCGACCGAAATGCCGTTCTTCGCGCAGGAGACCTTCGAAGCGGCGGAGAAGACGCGCGGCCTCGCCGACCCCGAATATCTGGGCGCGCGCGCGAAATCGCGGCGGCTGGCGGGCAAGGAGGGGATCGACGCGATGCTCGCCAAGGCGCAGGCGACGATCCTGGTCGAACCGACCTATGGCATGCCGTGGCTGTCGGACACGGTTTATGGCGACCAGTTCAGCGGACCGAGCGCGAGCGAACTCCCCGCCATTTCGGGCTATCCGCATTTGACGGTGCCGATGGGGTTGGTGCGCGGCGTGCCGGTCGGCCTGTCGTTCATCGCGACGGCGATGGGGGATTCGACGGTGCTGCAAGCGGGCTATGTCTATGAGCAGGCGGCCAAGGCACGCGCCTTGCCGACCTATGCGGCAACCAACGATGCCGGGCCGGGGCTGGAGGGCGCGCGCTAGCGCTTAGCGCTCGAGCAGTTCCGGGCGGATGTGGATCGCGATCAGCGACATCCGCACCTCGATCAGGAACGACACCAGCGCGGAGATCAGCAACCCCATCGCCAGAATGAACGACAGCGCGACGATCGTGCCGATGTGGAGCTTGATCAGCACGGCCACGAACAGCAAGGCCACCACCAGGCACGTCATCACCGCGCTTGACACCGCCATCACCAACGCGGCGTTGATCACCGACATGCGCCGGTCGAGCAGGCGCAATTCCCAGACGTGGCGGTCATGTTCGGGCCCGACCGAGCGCGGGTGAAGGTCCTCCACCGCGCGGGCGCGATCGACGACGCGGGAGAGCCGCCCGGCCAGCACATTGAGCAAGGCCCCGATGCCGGCCAGCATGAAGACCGGCGACAGCGAAAGCTGGATCGTCTGCGCAATGGTGTTGACGGCGGGGATCGAGAACATCGCCCGACATTGGGGGGTGTCGCCGCGCGACGCAAGCGGCGCTCTGCACAGAATGGTAACCCAGTCATGCTAACGCCGTGCGCCATGACCAAGCCGATGCTGCTCGCGGAGTTCACGCGCCTGCCGTCGCCGACGCGGGCGAGCGTGCTCGATGGCCTGTCGGGCGCGATCGATACGGTGGCGGAGGCCGCCCCTGTCCCGCAGTGTTTCCTGCGCTATCAATGGTATGCAGCGGCGCTGGAGGCCTATGGCGGCGCGGCGCGCACGATTGTGGTGGAAGACGATGACGAAGCGGTGATCGCTTTGCCGTTTGTCGGTGTTGGGCCAGCGCTGGCGCGCGTGGCGATGGTGCCGGGCTGTTATTGGCCGTTCCGCAGTTTTCCAATGCACGCGCGGGTAGCTCCGCGTGCGGTCGATGCATTGCTCGACACGCTGGGGCGCTCGGTCAATGCGCTGCGGATCGGGCCGGTCTGCGACGGCGATCCATCGCTGGCGGGGGTGCTCGAGCGTGCCCGTGCGAAGGGCTGGGCGGTGCTCGATCGATTTGTCGCCGATAGCTTCGTGCTGGATGTGACGCAGGAGGACTGGCCGCGCGGATCGACGCTGCGCAAAAACCGCTTTCATGAAAAGCATTTAGCCGACCATGGTGCGCTCGACTGGCGCTTTGTCGGTGCGGGGGACTGGGACGCTGCGTTCGACGCTTTCGCGCTGGTCGAGGGGCGGAGCTGGATCGGGGCGAAGACCGATGGGCGTGATGCCAAATTCACGCGCACCGGCCACGGCGCGTTCTGGCGGGCCGCAGCGCGCGATCCGGCGCTGGCGGGGATGATGTCGGCGGCGCTGCTGACGATCAAGGGGGTGCCGAGCGCCTTCTCCTTCGATCTGGATTGCGGCGCGACGCGCTATGCCATCGCCAACAGCTACGATCCTGCCGTGGCACGGCATTCGCCCGGCAAGCTGCTGGCGTATCGCAATCTGGTGCGGGCAAAGGCGGCAGGTATTCGAACGGTGGATTGGGGCGCGGGCGACAGCGGCTACAAGCAGACGCTCGGAGCGGTGCAAGGCCCGGCGCTGCGCGATTGGCTGCTGGTGCGACCGGGCATTCCGGCGGCAGTGGCGCGGCTGTTAAAAGGGCGGTGGTCCGCCAGCGGGCAGGGGTGAGGGATCCCACGCGCCCTGCGCTGCGTTGAGGCGCGATGAACGAACTGGCCGATCTTCAGGCACGGATGGAAGCGGCGGCGGCGGCGCTTGATTTCGAGGAAGCGCGGCGGCTGCGCGATCGTATCAGCTTGCTGCGCGGCGGTGCCGATGCGGAGGCGGCACAAGCGGCCGATACCGCAGGGCTGACGCGACAACAGCCAGGCGCGATGGGGCTTGGCTCCAGCCAGCAGCGCCTTACCCCGCCGCCTGGCTGGACGCCGCCGCCCAAGCCCGATCCAATGACGCAAGGACGGTCGCGCAAGCGCTGAGGCTGCACGACTCGGCATCCTTAAAGCTGCTGCGTCCGAAAGAAGCCCGACATCCGAGCACGCCCTGAAGGGCATGGCCGTCGGCGAGTAAACTTGGCCACCCTTGCCGGGTATTTCATGAAAATGTGCTGATTTTTCCGTAGAAATTCAGCAGTATAGTTAAAAAATACTGGATACGTGTCGCTTACAAGATAAGTCGGTGGAACGGAATGGGCGTGTCGTTCAGTCTTGTGTTTATCCTGTGGACTTGTGCAGTATAAGTGATGTAGTATTTAGGTTAATATTGTGCGGTCGCAAATTTGTCGGTCCAGTGTGGCGTTGGTCAGGACTAAACATGGCATCCGCAATTTCCAGGTCTAGCTTCTCAGCGGCGGTGCCGGGTTTGTGCGTTTTTTTAGGCGTGCTCTGCGGCAGTCTGTTATGGCAAATCTGGGGCCAGGTTTCGGGCACATCTCCACCTTTATCGTTTTCGCTGGGTATTGCTGTCGCAGGGCTGATCCTCGTCGGCTTGCGATATTGGCCGATCGTGGCGATCGCCGCGATTGGGACAACGGTGCTCGCGGAACCCGCGCACCCCGTTCTGCAAAATGTTGTGCATGGTTCGGGCCTCACGCTGGGCGCTTTTACCTCGGCGTTCATCATCGAGCGGTGCCGGATCCGGCCGAGTGATCTGCTCGACCCCAAGTCGGTGTGGGGCACCTTGGCTGCGGTCGTGGCCGGGACCTTCGCGGGTGCCGTTTCGGCGACTGCGGCGGTCATGCTAGTGGGCGGGCCGACGAGCTTCGTGGCGGGGGTTGAAGACCGTGCCGCGCGGTTCGGACTGGGCTTGATCCTTGCCACACCGCTGGTTCTGGCGTGGGCGGCGCGCCCGGCCGAGCGCTGGACGCGGATCGAGTGGTGCGGCTTCGTTGCGTTGATGGCGCTTTGCGCCGCCGTGGCCGCCGCGGTCAATTTCGGGTCGGGCGCGACTTCGTTCGCCTGGGTGATGTTCCCGCTTATCATCGTTGCCTTGCGCTTCCATTTGCGTGGTGCCGCCACCTCCATGGTGATTGTCGCAGTCATCACGCTATGGGCTGCGGGGCAAAATGCGCCTCCCGCAATCGGGGAGCTCGCCAGCGGCCAAATGCGCCTGGCGCAATTTCTGGTCGCCGCAACCGCCGCGACGATGTTCGTGCTCGCCGCGACCGCCGACAAACGCCGCGAACAGGAGCGCGCGCGCGATGCCGAGCAGCGCTATCGCGCCATTTTCGAACAGGCCGGCGTCGGCGTGGCCGTGCTGTCGGCCGATGGCGAGTATCTCGCCGCGAACGAACGCTACCTCGAGATCGCGGGATATGGCCGGGAAGAGCTGTTGGGAAGCCATTATACCGCGATCCTGGACGATGCCGATGTGAGCGCCAGCCGTAACGTGCTGGCGCAACTCGCGCGCGATGACGCGCCGATCATCTCGCGCGATCTCCATATCCGGACCAGGGACGGCGATCAGCGGTGGATCCGCGCGACGTCGAGCAGGATTGTCGGGGCCGCAGGGGAGGTCGACCAAGTTGTCACCGTGGTTGAGGATATCTCCGAGCGGGTGAAGGCGGAGGTTGCGCTTGCCGAGAGTGAAAAGCGCTTCCGCCTGGCCCAGCAATATGCGGGCGTCGGCGTGTTCGACATCGACCTGACCGAAGAAAGCGCGCTGCACTCGCCCGAAAGCGCAGCGCTGTTCGGGGTGCCCTGGCATCCCGGTGCCTATCGTCTTCCCGACTTTGTCGACCGCGTCGGGCAATCGCAATTGCGCGAGATGCGCACAAAATTGTTCCGCTCCGCGGTCGACGAAGCGCCGTTCGAAATGACGCTGCGCGTTTGCATGCCCGATCGCCGGATCCGCTGGATCCGCTTGCATGGCCGGTATGATCCGTATGAGGAGCGGCCGCGGCTGCTCGGCCTGGTCCTCGATATTACGCGCGACGTTGAGGCCAAGGCGCAATTGCGCGACGCCAACGAGAAATTCCTGCGCGTTACCCGCCTGAGCGCGATGGGCGCGATGGCCTCAACGCTGGCACATGAATTGAACCAGCCCTTATCGGCCATTACCAACTATGTCGAAGCGGGACGCTACAAACTCTGTGAGGCCGACGCGGTCGATGCGACGCTGCTGTCGATCCTCGATTCCGCCCGCGATCAGGCGCTGCGCGCGGGCGACATCATCCGCAAGATGCGGGCCTTTGCGGTCAGCGGCGAAGTCGTGTTCGAGCGGGTGTCACTGGGGCCGGTGCTCGCCGCCGCGTGCGCGGGCGTGCAGCAACTCAAAATGGCGCACGATGTGACGCTGCTTTACCATCCCGTGCGACCCGACCTGCTCGTGGTCGGCGATCCGGTGCAGCTCGAGCAAGTGATGTCGAACCTGATCCGCAACGCCGTCGAGGCAACCGAGGGGTTGGCCCGCCGGGAAATCGTGGTGGCAACGCATATTCGTCAGCGCGACGTGCTGATCACGGTGTCCGACAGCGGGTGCGGGCTTTCGCAGGGCATGCTCGAAAACCTGTTCGCGCCGTTCAGGACCAGCAAGGCGAACGGCACCGGTTTGGGGCTGGGTCTGCCGATCTGCCGCACCATTGTCGAAGCGCATGGCGGGAAATTGTGGGCGGAAAACAACCCGCAAGGTGGGGCAGTGTTCAGCCTCGTGCTGCTCCTGGAGGAGGGCTGGGCGCATCTCGGCAAAGGCGAGATCGCGTCCGAGCGCTATGGGCAACGCGACGATCGGGCCGCCTAGAGCCGCAGATAGCGGAAGTACCACACCTCACGCCCCTGGCGGCGCGCCTTGCGTTCGTAGCGGGTTTCGGGCCAGTCCTCGGGGCGGGTCAGGAAGTCGGCGGCGGTGCGGGCGGTCCACGCGAAATCGCGCCGCTGGCCCATCACCATCATCGCCCAGCGGCAATAGGTCGGGTCGTCAGTGCCCAGGCGAAACTCCATGCCGGGCTTCAGCTTTGCCGCGATCAGGTCGAGCGGGCCGTGATTGATCATGCGGCGCTTGGCATGGCGCGCCTTGCGCCACGGGTCGGGGTGCAACAGATAGACGCGCGATAGCGACGCATCGGGCAGCCGTTCGAGCACGTCGAGTGCATCGCCCATATGCAGGCGGACATTGTCGAGCGCTTCGTCGCGGACATGCCCCAATGCCCCGACCACGCCATTGAGAAAGGGTTCGCAGCCGATAAAGCCGGTGTCGCGCCGCGCCATCGCCTGGCCCGCGAGATGCTCGCCCGCACCGAAGCCGATTTCGACTTCCAGCGGGCGGTCGCCGCCGAACAGGCGGGTCGCATCGAGCGGGCCATCGGCGGGCACGCTGATCTGCGGGAGCAGCGTCTCCACCAAATCGGCTTGCCCCAGGCGCAATTTATGGCCCTGGCGGCGGCCATAGAGGCGGCGGGTGGTCATCGGATCGGTCATCGGCGCAGGCTCTAGCGAGCGCGCAGGCGGCTGCAAAGCGCCGTTTCTTCCGGAGGGTGTGGGCACGGTCAGGCGGCGTGCGCGAGTTCGGGGCGAACGAGCCGCCCGACCTGTGGTCGCGCGAAATAATAGCCCTGCATGTAGCGCACACCGATGCCGCGCAATTTGTCATATTCAGCGCGCGTCTCGACGCCCTCGGCAATCACCTTCACGCCCAGTCGCGAGACCAGATGAAAGGTTTCCTCGACCACCAGCCGCCGTGCCCAGCTGCTGCACAAACCGCGGATCAAATCGGGCTGGAGCTTGACGGCATCGGGCAGGAAGCGGCTCATCAGCGTCAGCCCCCAATCGCCTGATCCGAAGTCGTCGATGATCGTGGTCATGCCCATCTTGCGATAGGCGCGCGCGACGCGCTCCAGATGCGCATCGTCGAGTCGCTTGCACTCGCTGAATTCGAAGGTCAGCCGTTCCGGCGGGAACCCCGTTTCTCGCGCGGCGCGCAAGGTGCGCTCGCTATCGGCGACGGGATCCTCAATCGCCTCGGGCAGGAAGTTGATCGACAGCAACGCCCCGGAGGCGATGATTCCCGCATCGACGGCCTGGCGAATCGCGGCCACGCGGCATTGCTGGTCAAAGGCGTAGCGCGTTTCGGGCGTCACCCGCGCCAGCATTTCCGGGGCTCCTTCGCCATTGGGTCCGCGCACCAGCGCCTCATAGGCGCAGGTGCGATTGGCCACGACGTCCATGATGGGCTGGAACGCCATGACGAGGTGAAAGTCATGCTCCTGCGCATCGGTTGGGCGTGCGTGTTGACCGGACAAGAGACGCTTCCTCTGTTGACCCTTGTCTATTGATAGACGCTACGCGGCCGTAACGGGTGCGCTGCGCGATGGTTATTTTACCGCTAAGCCAGTGTGTGGCGGTGACAGGCGGGGCGGAGCAAACTCGATATGGTTAAAGCCAACTTCATTGGGAAAGCTAAGTATTGGTAGTATAAGAGAAGTATAAGATCATCGATATTGGCAACGGGGGCGTATCGATGAAATTCACCTATCTCGGCGGGATGGTCCTCGCGTCGTGCGTCCCTGTGATGGCCGAGGCGCAATATACCGTGCAGTGGGCGGCTCCGGCTGCGGTCACCTCCACCACGGCGTATTTACCGATGGGAACGCCGCTGCAATTGACCACGCGCACCGAGCTTAACACCAAGGACAATCATGCGGGCGACCGCTTCTATCTCGAAGTGGCCGAACCGCTTGTCTATCGCGGGCAAGTGGTGGTGCCGGTCGGGTCGATCGCGGTGGGCGAAGTGATGCGCGCCGAACGCAACGGCCATTTCGGCAAGCGCGGCCAGCTCGATATCCGGCTCGATTATGTGCAGACGCCAAACGGACCGATCCGCTTGTCGGGTCGCACCGCGCGGCAAGGGACCGGGCAGGGCGCGCTGGCAATTGGCGGCGCGCTGTTCATTTCGTGGCCGATGCTGTTCATTCACGGCACCAGCGGCAGGATGCCCGCCGATACGGTGGTGACAGCCTACCTCGCCGACGATCTGCGTTTCAACGTGCAGGCAGCCTCGACGCAAGCGGTGGCAGCCATGCCGGATAGCGAGCAACAGGCGCGCCGAGCGCCGCCCGCGCGGTTTGATCCGTCGGTTTTTTCGTCAAACCGACCGTAGGGGAGCTGACCGAGCGCGGCCTAATGATGGCCGCGCTCGGTTCATATCATACGGCTAAAGCGGCCTTCAGGGCGTCGACCAGATCGGTCTTTTCCCAGGTGAAGCCATCCGCATCGGGCTCACGACCGAAATGGCCGTATGCGGCGGTGCGCTTGTAGATCGGGGCGTTGAGCTGCAGATGCTCGCGAATGCCCTTCGGCGTCAGGCGGACGAGCTGCGGCAGCACTTGCTCGATCTTGGCTTCGGTAATGCCCTCGGCACCGGTGCCATGCAGGTCGACATAGAGCGACAGCGGCTCGGCAATGCCGATCGCATAGCTGAGCTGGATCGTGCAGCGCCGCGCAAGACCGGCCGCGACGACGTTCTTCGCCATGTAGCGCGAGACGTATGCTGCCGAGCGATCGACCTTGGTCGGATCCTTGCCCGAGAAGGCGCCGCCGCCATGCGGGGCAGCACCGCCGTAGGTGTCGACGATGATCTTGCGGCCGGTGACGCCCGCATCGCCGTCCGGCCCGCCGATTTCGAAGGCACCGGTCGGGTTGATGTAGATCTTGGTCGCGTCGGTAACGAAGCCCTCGGGCAGCGTCTCGGTCAGCACGCGCGAAACATAAGCGTGCAGTTCTTCGTACAGCGCCGGATCGGCATTGTCGCCCTGCAGGCAATAGCCCGCCTTATGCTGGGTCGAGACGACCAAAGCGGTCGCACGCACCGGCACTTCATTCTCATATTCCAGCGTGACTTGGCTCTTGGCGTCGGGCTCCAGGAACGGGGCTGCGCCCGAATGGCGGTCGGCGGCCATGCGCTCGAGGATCTTGTGGCTGTAATAGAGCGTCGCGGGCATCAGGCCCGGCGTCTCGTCGGTGGCGTAACCGAACATGATGCCCTGGTCGCCAGCGCCTTCGTCCTTGTTCGCGCCTTCGTCCACGCCCATCGCGATTTCCGCCGACTGGCCGTGCAGATTGTTGTGGAAGGCGAAGGTTTCCCAGTGGAAGCCCGACTGTTCGTAGCCGATTTCCTTGACCGTGTTACGCACGGCAGCCTCGATCTCGGCCAGCGCGCCCTCGGCCCATTCGCCATTTTCATACACGCCTTTGCAGCGGATTTCGCCGGCAAGCACGACCAGGTTGGTCGTCGTCAGCGTTTCGCACGCGATGCGCGCATAGGGGTCCTTGCTCAGGAACAGGTCGACCACGGTGTCGCTGATCTGGTCGGCGACCTTGTCGGGATGGCCTTCCGAGACCGACTCGGAGGTGAAGAGAAAACTGGAACGCATGTGGTGAGATCCTCAATGGTTGAGGAGAGCTTTGGCCGTTGCCATGCCTGATATAAAGCTTTCCTTATATGACGCCCTATCGTGCGAAACGGCGCAATGCAATTGCCGACAGGAGGAATGCGGCACCAACAATTAGTGCTATCAGGTTGCCCAACCGCGCGAACAGGGTGGGCGGAGCCACAGGCGGGATCGGCCGTTCGATCGCGCCCGGCGTGTCCGCGGGGATCGACGCGAGCACGCGGCCCTGTGCATCGATGATCGCCGAGATGCCGGTCGGCGTGGCGCGGATGACCGGCAGGCCCTCCTCGATCGCGCGCATCCGCGCTTGCGCCAGATGCTCGGCCTGGCCCCAATAGCCGAACCAGCTGTCGTTGGACGGCTGGAACAAAAAGGCCGGGCGGTGGCCGGGTTCGACCACCGCGCCCGAAAAAATGATCTCGTAGCAGATCTGGAACCCAACCCGGCCGAAAGCGGGCAGATCAAGCCCGCCAACGCCTCTGCCCGCCGAAAAATCGAAGTCGCCCGGCACGAGGCGCGCCAGTCCGATCGCCGAGAGTAGCGGGCGCGCGGGCAAATATTCGCCAAATGGCACCAGATGCCCCTTATCGTACCGCCCGAGGATGCGCGCGTGCGAATCGAGCGCGAAGATCGCGTTGGTCGCGCTGGAAAGCGTGCCTGCCGTATCGAACATCAGCGCATTGCCACCGGTCAGCACCACATCCGTCGGGCCCAGCAGCGCGGCGATGCGGTGGCGCGTCTCATAGGGCGTCGCTTCCCAATAATATTGGCGGGGATAGCCATCCTCGGGCAGGAAACGCAGCGCGCCCTCGGGCCAGACGATCAGGCGCGGGGCAGGGCCGGGCTTGCCGCTCAGGCGCGCGAGCTGGCGCAAATTGGCCTCGGCATAATCATCGCGCGGGCGCTGTTCCTGGTCGAGATCGGGCTGGACGACGCGCACGCGCGGGGCGTTGGCGGCGATGCGGGTGGGGGCGGGTTGCTCCAACGCTGTTACGCCGAGGAGTATCGGCAGCGCGAGCATGGCGGCGCTCGTCCGCCATTGTCGGGTAACGGCGAGCAAAACCGCCCCTGCCGCGAGGACAGCGACCCCCGACAGGGCGTAGGTGCCGAAAGACCGGGCGCTCGCCGCGACGGGGGTCGGCAACCAAATCTCCGACAGCGGATTCCACGGATAGCCGGTGAACAGCGACCCCCGTAGATATTCGGTGGCGATCCATGCGGCGGCGAAGCTCAGGACATAGGGCGCATCCGGCCGCGCCCCGCGAAAACGCCACGCCACCCCGGCGGCGGCCATCGGGAAGACGCCGAGATACAGCGCCATCACGCCCGGCGCGATCCAGCCGAGCGCGTGCGGCATCGCATCCTGATAGGTGAAGGCCTTGGCGATCCAGTTATTGCCGATCAGGAAATGCGCAAAACCAAACAGCCACCCGCGCCACAATGCCGCGCGGATGCCGGGTGCTTCGTGCACGATCCACAGCCACGCCGCCACGCAGCCAAGCGTCACCGGCCATAGCTCCAGCGGCGCAAAGCCGACGGCGGCAATCCCGCCAAGCAGGAAGGAGAAGAGCGCGGGGCGTTCGGTCATGCCCGCGCTATCGCGTGATCGCGACGGCGACGCAACCAATCCTCCCCGGAACGGGGAGGGGGACCCTGAGCATTCAGCGAAGGGTGGAGGGGGCGTGCCACGAGCGCAGCGCCTGTTGAGAGCCCCCTCCACCCCCAGCCTGAAGAAGGCTGGCGGTCCCCCTCCCCGTGCCGGGGAGGACTTGCTACACCACCCCCATGACCCGCCCCTTCCACCTCGCCTTCCCGGTCCACGATCTCGCCGCCGCGCGTGCCTTTTACGGCGGCACGCTCGGCTGCAGCGAAGGCCGCAGCTCGGACGCATGGATCGATTTCGATCTCTACGGCCACCAGATCGTCGCGCATCTCGATCCCGCCGCGACGCCCGTCACCGTCTCCAATCCGGTCGATGGCCATGACGTGCCTGTGCCGCATTTCGGCGTGGTGCTGACCATGGCCGACTGGAAAACGCTTGCCGATCGGCTGACGGCGGCGGGCACACGCTTCGGCATCGCCCCGCATCTCCGCTTCGTCGGCCAGCCGGGCGAGCAGGCAACGATGTTCTTTTATGATCCCAGCGGCAACGCGCTCGAGTTCAAGGCGTTTGCCGATGACGCGATGCTGTTCGCGACGTAAAGGACCGGACATGAGCGAACCGATCATCGTCGAATTTCCCCACCACCTCGGGCTGGAGGCCGCGCGCGCGCGGGTCGATGGCGGCATCGGCACATTGGCCGGCATGTTCCCCGGCGGCGCGGCGGTCGATCACCGCTGGGAGGGCGATACGCTGCACTTCACCGTCGCCGCTTTAGGCCAGCGCGTCGCCAGCCGCCTGACCGTCGCCGCCGACAAGGTCCGCGCCGAAATCGACTTGCCGCCGTTCCTCGCGCTGTTCGCCGACAAGATCCGCGCGAAACTCGCCAAGGAAGCGCCAAAGCTGCTGGAGTGATCCGTCATGCCGGGCTCGTCCCGGCATCCACCGTGACGCATCTCCTGCGGGTGATGGTCTTGGTGCTCTGTGGACCCCGGCACGGGGCCGGGGTGACGCGGGTGAGACGTTACTTCGCGCTGACCCGCCAGATCGTGTTGCCCACATCATCCGCCACCAGCAGCGCGCCCGTCGCATCGGTGATAACCCCAACCGGACGCCCCTGCGCCTGGCCCTTGGCGTTGAGGAAGCCGGTCAGCACATCAACCGGCTTGGCACCCTTTTTGGGGAAGCCAAGATCGCCGAACGGCACATAGGCGACTTTATAGCCCGACACCGGCACCCGGTTCCACGAACCATGCTCGCCGACGAACGCGCCATTGGCGAAGTTCGGGCCCAATTTCGCGTCCTGCGCGAAGGTCAGGCCCAGCGCGGCCACATGCGGCCCCATCGCGAAATCGGGGCGCTTGGAATATTCCTGTAGCGCCGGATTTTCGGGCTTCACCCGCGCATCGGGATAGCCACCCCAATAATACCAGGGCCAGCCGAAATTGTCGCCCAGGCCAACGCGGGTGATGTAATCGGGCACGATGTCCGACCCCAGCATGTCGCGTTCGTTGACCGCGACCCACAGCGCGCCCGATTTCGGCTCGAACGCCATCCCCTGCGGGTTGCGCAGGCCAGCCCCGAATACGCGGAAGCTCTTGGCGACTGGATCGACCTGCAGGATGTTGGCGCGGTATTTCTCGGCATCGAGCCCGTTTTCGGCGATGTTGGTGGAGGAGCCGACGCCGACATACAGATATTTGCCTGCCGGATCAGCGAGCAGCGTGCGCGCCCAATGGTTGCCGCCACCGCTCAGCGGGATGACCTTCTCAGGCTTGGCGGTGATCTGGGTCTGCCCGGGCGTGAACGGCACGCGCAGCAGCGCATCGGTATCGGCAATGTAGAGATAGCTGCCCATCAGCGCCATGCCGGTGGGGGAATTGAGCCCGCCGATCAGCACCGTCTGCACCTCGGCCACGCCGTCCCCATCGGTATCGCGCAGCAAGCGGATGCGGTTGGGCGAGGCGACCCCGGCACCGCCCTTTTTCATCAGATACCCCATTACCACATCGGCGATGCCGGCGACCTTGCGCGGGGGCGAATTGGTCTCGGCGACCAGAATGTCGCCATTGGGCAGCCGGTAAAGCCAGCGCGGGTGGTCAAGCCCATTGGCGAAGGGCACCACCTTCAGCCCGGGTGCTGCCACTGGCCTCGCGCCATCCTTCCAGCCAACCGCATCGGCCACCGCGATGGTCGGGATGGTCTGGTCGCGCGGGGCGGAGATGGTCGGCCGTTCGCCCTCGACCTTGGCGATCGGCAGCGTCGCCACGTCGGGCTGCACCGCCCACCAGATGACGGCCCCCGCGAGGACAAGGACGATCGCGAGGATGATGAGGATGTGTTTGCGCATGGCCGCAAACTAGGGGGTGGAGCGGGGGAGGGGAAGGCGATTCTGCCCGATTAAAACGGGAAAGGGCCGCCGACCTGTGGTCGACGGCCCTTCTTGGTTCAGCGGATCGGCCGGATCACGCCACGTCGAACCGGTCGAGATTCATCACCTTGGTCCACGCCGCGACGAATTTGCGGACAAAGGCGTCGGCGGCATCGTCGGTAGCATAGGCCTCGGCCAGCGCGCGCAGTTGCGAGTTGGAGCCGAAGATCAGGTCCACGCGCGTGCCTGCCCAGTGCTCGGCCCCGGTCTTGCGGTCGCGCGCGACGAACACGCCATCCTCGCTCGCCGTCCACTTCATCGCCGTGCTGGTCTTGAGCAAATTGACGAAGAAGTCGTTGGTCAGCGTTTCGGGCCGTTCGGTGAACACGCCGTGGGTGGAACCACCGAAATTCGCGCCCAGCACGCGCAGGCCACCGACCAGCACCGTCATTTCCGGTGCCGACAGCGTCAGCAATTGCGCGCGATCGACCAGCAATTCCTCGGCCGAATACGGCAAGGGCGCACCGACATAGTTGCGGAAGCCGTCGACCTTGGGCTCGAGCGGCGCAAAGGAATGCGCGTCGGTCTGCTCCTGGCTGGCATCGGTGCGGCCGGGCGTGAACGGCACGGTCACATCATGCCCGGCTTTCTTCGCCGCCGCCTCCACCGCAGCATTGCCGCCGAGCACGATCAGATCAGCCAGCGACACTGTCTTGCCACCCGCGTTGAACGCCGCCTGGATCGCTTCCAGCTTGGCGAGCGTCTCGGCGAGTTCGACCGGCTCGTTAACCGCCCAATCCTTTTGCGGGGCAAGCCGGATGCGTGCGCCATTCGCCCCGCCGCGCTTGTCGGTGCCGCGGAAGGTGGAGGCCGAGGCCCACGCCGTCTTCACCAGCCGCGAGATCGACAGGCCCGAGCCCAGGATCTGCGCCTTCAACGCCGCCGCATCGGCCTCGTCGATCAGCGGATGCGTGGGCGCGGGCACCGGATCCTGCCAGATGCGCGGCTCGGCGGGGACTTCTGCCCCCAGCATTCGCACATGCGGCCCCATGTCGCGGTGGGTCAGCTTATACCACGCCTCGGCAAAAGCGGTCGCGAACTGGTCTGGGTTTTCATGAAAACGCTTCGAAATCGGCCCGTAAATGGGGTCGAAGCGCAACGCGAGGTCGGTCGTCAGCATCGTCGGGCGATGCTTCTTGCCGGCGATATGCGCGTCGGGCACGTCTTCCGCCGCATCCTTGGCGACCCATTGATGCGCGCCCGCCGGGCTCTTGGTCAGTTCCCACTCATGGCCGAACAGGTTGTCGAAAAACAGGTTGGTCCATTTGGTCGGCTCCTGCGTCCAGGTCACTTCCAGGCCGCTGGTGATGGTGTCGGCACCATTGCCGCTGCCATAGCTGTTGGCCCAGCCCAGACCCTGCTGCTCGATGCCCGCACCTTCGGGTTCGGGGCCGACATATTGGTCGGGCACGGCGGCACCATGCGTCTTGCCGAACGTGTGCCCGCCCGCGATCAAAGCGACGGTTTCCTCGTCATTCATCGCCATGCGGGCGAAGGTCTCGCGAATGTCGTGCGCGGCGAGCACGGGGTCGGGGTTACCGTCCGGGCCTTCGGGGTTGACGTAGATCAGCCCCATTTGCACCGCCGCCAGCGGGTTGGCGAGTTCGCGCTCGCCCGAATAGCGGCCACCCGGCTTTTCGCTGGTCTGTAGCCATTCGCGTTCGGCCCCCCAATTCACATCGGTCGCGGGTTCCCACACATCGACACGGCCTCCGGCGAAACCAGCGGTCTTGAACCCCATGGATTCCAGCGCGCAATTGCCGGTCAGGATCAGCAGATCGGCCCAGGACAAAGCCCGGCCATATTTCTGCTTGATCGGCCACAACAGGATGCGCGCCTTGTCGAGATTGGCATTGTCCGGCCAGCTGTTGAGCGGGGCGAACCGCTGCTGCCCGCTGCCCGCGCCCCCGCGCCCGTCGCCAATGCGGTACGTGCCCGCGCTATGCCACGCCATGCGGATGAAAAGCGGCCCATAATGGCCGAAATCGGCTGGCCACCAGTCCTGCGATTCGGTCATCAGCGCGAAGATGTCGGCCTTCACTGCCGCCAGATCGAGGCCCTTAAACGCCTCGGCATAATCGAAATCGGGGTCCATCGGGTCGCCGGCGGGCGGGTTCTGGTGGAGCACCGACAGGTCCAGCTGGTTCGGCCACCACAGACGGTTGGTCATTTCGAACAGGACGGCGTTGCCATCCACCTTGCCCGCACCCATCGGGCATTTCGTTTCGGCATTCATGGCAGTCTCCATTGCGGTTTCTGGTTGGCTTGCGCAGAGGATGCCATGACGGCCTTGATCGGAGAAATGGATTAATCCGCCAAGAGTGATCGGTCGGCTAATATGAACCAGGGCGCTGTGCCATTCATGCGCTTGTCGCGATGCGAACCGGCCTCGGCTGCACGGCGACCGACGGCGCGTCTTCGATCGGCCGCTTGGCATAACGGCGTGCCAGCGTCGCGCAGACGAACAATTGCGCCTGGTGGAACAGCATCAGCGGCAACACAATCAAGCTGACCGCATGCCCGGCGAACAGGATCGTCGCCATCGGAATGCCGCCCGCCATGCTCTTCTTCGATCCGCAAAACACGATCGCGATCTCGTCCTCGGTCGAAAACCCCAGGCGGCGGCTGAGCAGGGTCGTCACACCGATGATGCTCGCCAGGATCACCAGGTCGATCGCCAGCACGATCGCCAGGTCGGACACCGACAGGCTGGTCCACACGCCCGCGACGACGCCCGCGCTGAACGCGGCATAGACCACCAGCAGGATCGACCCGCGATCGACTACTGCAGTCAGCGTGCGGTGGCGCAACAGCCACGCCCCGATCCACGGCCGCACCGCTTGCCCGGCGACGAACGGCAGCAGGATCTGCAAGGCGATGCCCTCGATCGCCGTGATCGAAAAGCCGCCCCCTGCCGTGGACAGCAGCACCGCCACCAGCAGCGGGGTCAGCACGACGCCAAGCAGATTGGAGAGCGAGGCACTGCACAATGCGGCCGGCACATTGCCGCGCGCGATCGCAGTAAAGGCGATCGAGGATTGCACCGTCGAGGGCAACAGGCACAGATAGAGCAGGCCCACGCCAATGTCGGGCGGCAGCACGCCGCGCACCGCCCAGGAGGCACCCAGGCCGATGATCGGAAAGATCACGAAGGTGCTGGCGAATACCAGCGATTGCAGCCGCCAATGTGAGATCCCGGCCCACACCGCTGCGGGCGAAAGGCGTGCGCCATAGAGGAAGAACAGCAGCCCGACCGCGACTGTCACCGCGCTTTCGGCCAGCGGCTGGGCGGAGCCGCGCGCGGGCAAAAGAATGGCCAGCCCGACCGTGCCGATCAACAGCAGCAAATACGGGTCGATCGGGGAACGCGCGATCAGCGAGCGGACAGTGGGCATGGCAAAAACATCCTGAAGGAGGCCCCGCCGACTTATGCTCCAAACCACTTACGCACAATTGTGATGGCAGCGATAACAGTTATCACATAATATGATGATCATGGATGCCGCCCACCCCGATTTGCTGGTCGCCTTCGTGACCGTAACCGAGACGGGGAGCTTTACCGCAGCGGCGCGTGCGCTCGGCACCCGCCAATCGACCGTCAGTCAGCAAATCAAACGGTTGGAGACGATCTTGGGGCGTGCCTTGTTCGCGCGCGATACCCACAGGGTGGCACTGACGGTCGATGGCGAGACCCTGATCGATCCTGCGCGGCGCATTCTCGATGCCTATGGCGCGATGGAGCGGCAAGTGTCGGGCACCCCGTTGCGCGGGCGCTTGCGCTTTGGCGCGTCCGAGGATTTCGTGCTGTCGGCGCTGCCCGATGTGCTGGCCAGTTTCGCGCGGCGCCACCCGGAGGTGGATCTGGTGGTGACCGCCGGGCTCAGCCAGACTCTCTACGATGCGTTCGATGCCGGCACGCTCGATATCATCTTCGTCAAACGCCGGTCGGGCGATCCGCGCGGCGTGACGGCGTGGCGCGAAGCGGTCGAATGGGTATCGCGCCCCGGTTATCAGCCGGATGCGGAGGGTGCGCTTGCGCTGTTGCTCTATCCGCCACCCAGCGTCACCCGCGCCATGGCGATCGCCACGCTCGATCAGGCGCGTCGACCGTGGCGCGTCGCCTTCACCAGCGCGAGCCTCAGCGGACTGACCGCCGCCGTGCGCGCTGGCCTTGGCATGATGCCGCATTCGCTGCGTTTACTGCCAGCGGGCCTGGCCCGCGTTACGGCGGATGCCGCGCTGCCCGTCTTGCCCGAGATGGAATTCGTGATCGTCGGTCCGGGGCGGGGTGAGCCCGTGGCGGAGGCGCTGACCAAATCGATCCTGTCCTGGGCGGGCAGCGCATAGCGCATTCCGACTCCGGAAGTGAAAACGCGCGTGCGTTCGCCTGCCTTTCCCCTAACTTTCCGCGATCGGACAAGGTCGCTGCGGCAAGTCGGCTGCACATCGCTTCTTTCAGTCCGGCAAGCGATCGGTCGGCCATGCCCGCGCGCTGTGGATCACACGCAGGATCGTCACGGCGCGCTCGTCGTCGGTCAGGGCGTAAGCGATGATATAGGGCAGGCCGCGTACCGACTTCTCATAGGTCCCGGCGACTCGGCCAGGATGGCCGGTCGCGAAATCGCCCAGCCGCTTGCCGGTTCTCTGGATCGCATGGACGACCCGCTCGGCGGCATCGGGGTCATCTTCGGCGATGTGGCGCAGAATGCCCAGATAGTCGTCTCGGGCACTGTCGGTCCACAGTACGGGTCTCACCCGCGCGCGGCTTTCCTTTGCCGGGCGTTGGCGATGATCTGCCGGGCTTGGGCGGTCACATCGTCATGCGATGTGACGCGGCCCGCCTCGATATCGGCCAGGCCTTGTTGAACGCCTTCGATAATGCCCATTTCGCGTTCGACATAAGCGGTTACCGCGGCGGTCGCGAGATAGGAACTGCTCCGCCGCGTGCCGCGCGCAAGCCGTTCCAACTTGTCGCTGATGTCGAGCGGAACCCGGATCGTCATCGTGGTGCTGCTCATCTCAGATCTCCGTGCGGCCCCTGCGGGTAGGGTAGCACAACAGCGCTCGCCGCAATACTCTGGGCGCACCCATTTGCCTTATGCGTGCTCAGGCTCGGCCTTGGGCGGGTGCAGCCGCACGCCCAGCACGCGGCGCGTGTCGGCGGCGGTGATTTCCAGCGTCCAGCCGCTGTCATGCACCAGGCATTCGCCGACATGCGGCATGTGCCCGGCAAGCACCGCGGCGAGCCCGCCGATCGTGTCGATGTCGCCATCCACCTCGGCCAGGCGCGGGTCGATCGTCTCGCCGACATCCTCCAGCTCGGCGCGGGCATCGGCATCCCAGGCACCGCCGTCCAAGGGCACGAGCAGCGAATGCGGCGCATCGTCATGCTCGTCCTCAATGTCGCCGACGATTTCCTCGATCAGATCCTCGATCGTGACGAGGCCCTCGGTCCCGAAATATTCATCGAGCACAATCGCGAGATGCACGCGCTTCTGCCGCATATCGGCCAGCAGATCGAGCGCACCGCGCGACATCGGCACATAAAGCGGCTCGCGGATCAGCGCGGCAATGCTGGCGGGATGCTCGGCCCCGGTGGCGAGGATCGCGAACACGTCCTTGATATGGACCATGCCGATGATCGTATCGAGCTTTTCGCGATAGACCGGCAGGCGGCTATGCCCTGCCTCGGCGAACAGCTGCACGAGATCGGCGAAGCTGGTCTGCTCCTCGACCGCGACGATGTCCGCGCGCGGCACGCCGACATCGCCCGCATCACGCTCGCCGAAATGGAGCAGGTTGCGTACCATCGTGCGTTCGAGCGGAGAGAGATCGCCCTTGGCGTCGGGCGCGGGGTCATCCTCATGCGCGTCGATCGCTTCCTCGAGCGTGGCGCGGAGCGACTCGTCGCCCGAATGACCCGAAATCCAGCTGCGGAAGCTCCGCCAGATGCTGGTTTCATTAGGCGAGGCACCGCCGAGATGGCTGGCGGTGCCGGTCGTACTTTGGCCGTCGGGCATGGCGGTCGTTTAGTCCTCTTCGAGACAATAAGGGTTGGCGATCCCAAGGGCGGTGAGCGCGTCGACCTCGATCGCCTCCATCGCATCGCCCTCGCGATCGTCCAGATGATCATACCCTAGCAAATGCAGCGTGCCATGCACGATCAAATGCGACGCATGATCATCGACGCTCACGCCTTTTTCGGCGGCCTCGCGCACGCACGTCTCATAAGCGAGCACGATGTCGCCGAGCAGGATCTCGCCCCCCCAAGTGTCATTGGCGTCGCTATTCTGGTCGATCGTGTCGAGCAGATCGGCCTGCACCATCGGGAAGGACAGCACGTTGGTCGGCTTGTCCTTCTGGCGATACTGGGCGTTGAGCGTCTGCACCTCGGCATCGTCGGTCAGCCGGATCGAGATTTCGACCGTGGCGGTGACGGTGAGCAACGGCCCATGCGGCGTGCGTTCCATCGCTGCGGTCGCGGCGCGGGTGGCGAGGGCCTCCCAATCCTGCTCGGGCCAGACGTCTTCGCGCGAGAGGGCGATTTCAAGCATCAGGCCATGTCCGTGTTTGCAAAGTCGTTGCCCGTGTAGAGCAATGTGGCGTCGTTGGTTTTGGCGCAGGCATAAGCGAAGCAATCGCCCATGTTGAGCTTAGCGGGATGGCCGCTGCCTTTGCCATAGCGATTGTGCGCGTCAACGGCGGCGTGGCTTTCGAGCGCGCCAATGGGCACGAGACGGATCGCAAAATGGGCTATGAACGTCTCGATTTCGGAATAGGCAAAGGCGATCGGAAGAGTGCGCTTGCGGGCTACCGCGCGCGCTGCCTCCCACAGCGAGAGGGCCGAACACAGGACTTCGTCCGCCGCGCCGAAGCGTTCCTCGATCGCGGCTGAACCGGGTTCTCCAGTCATCATCGCGACCATCGCGGACGCATCGAGAAAGAGGATCAATCCTCCTCCTCATCGTTCAGCGAATCGTAGAATGCCTTGTCGGCTTCGAGCCCCGTCGCTTCGCCGAGCGGGTGCTCCGCTCGCCATGCCGCCAGCCGATCGTGAATGCTGCGGCTTCGCTCCGCCTCAAGGGCGCGCTTGCGATGTTCGAGAGCGTCGTGGACGGCAGCGGTCTTGCTCGTGCCAAGCAAGGCGGCAACCTCACGCGCGAGATCGGCGGTGTCGGAATTCTTGATATAGAGCGAGGCCATCGGACTCTCCGGGATATCCCCTGTATAATCCTGGGATATCCCGATCGTCAACTAACTCGTCCCCTCATACGCCTCGACGATCCGCCCGACGATCGGGTGGCGCACCACGTCGCCGCTGCCGAAGCGGCAGATCGACAGGCCTTCGACACCCTCCAGCCGACCGACGGCATCGTTCAGCCCGGAGGCATTCATTCCGCCGGGAAGATCGGTCTGCTTGGGGTCGCCGCAAATCACCATGCGGCTGTTCTCGCCGAAGCGGGTGAGGAACATCTTCATCTGCGCAGGCGTGGTGTTCTGCGCTTCGTCGAGGATGATGAAGGCGTCGGCCAAGGTGCGCCCGCGCATGAAGGCGATCGGCGCGATCTCGATTTCGCCGCTGGCGATGCGCCGTTCGACCTGCTCGGCGGGCAGGCAGTCGTTGAGCGCGTCGTACAGTGGGCGAAGATAGGGATCGACCTTCTCCTTCATGTCGCCGGGCAGGAAGCCGAGCTTTTCGCCCGCCTCCACCGCCGGGCGCGACAGGATCAGCCGTTGCACGCTGCCGGTGATGAGCTGCGCGACGGCCTGTGCGACCGCGATATAGGTCTTGCCGGTGCCTGCTGGCCCAAGCGCGAAGATGATGTCGTTATTGAGCAATTGCCGCATGTAATGCGCTTGCGCGATGGTGCGCGGCACGATCGTCTTCTTGCGCGTGCGGATCATGATCTGCGGCACCGCGCCGCCACCGGCATCGGCCTGGATGATCCCGGCGAGCGTCGGCTCGCTCGACATGGCGATGACCGCGTCGATCAGGCCGGGATCGACCACTTCGCCGCGCACGATGCGGTTGTAGAGACCGTGCAGCACATCGCGCGCTTGCGCGACGGCCTCGGCGCTGCCCTCCAGCCCCACCTTGTTGCCCCGCGCGGTGATATAGACGCCGAGCTTGTTCTCCAGTGCGAGCAGATTCTGGTCGAACTCGCCGAACAGTTGCGCCATCAGTTGCGGTCGGTCGAACACCAGTTCGGTCCGGCTGCGGTCACCGGATTGCGCGGGGACAGGCTTGCGGCTCATGCGGTTCCTTTGCTCGGTTGGGTGGGCAACAAATCAGGAAAGGGCCGCGTGGTAGCGGAAAGCGGCGTCGAGCGTGCTGACGGAGGCGTCAGCGTCGCAGCCCGACGCGTTCGAGCACGATGCGCGCGCCCGACAGCAGGATCATGCCGACGCCCGCCGCGATATAGACCCACAAGGCGACCGGATTGCGCTTCCATTGCGGCGGAACGAGATCGGTTGGCGCGGGCTTCGACATGACCCCTATTTGGGCTTTCCGACGGCTAATGTCGAGGGGTTGTGCGGCTCCCCTCCCTGGAAGGGAGGGGCTGGGGGTGGGTCGGTTTGAGGCGGGCGTCCGGGGGCGGCAACGGGCCGACCCACCCCCGTCCCCTCCCTTTCAGGGAGGGGAGAATTTAGGCTGTGCGCGTTCCCAGCATGGAATTTGCCCCGGCTTCGGCCAGCGTTACCTCGACCAGGTCCCCGATCGCCGCATCGCTGACGAGGTGGACTGATTGCAGCCACGGGCTCTTGCCGATCAACTGCCCCGGCAACTTGCCGGGCCGCTCCAGCAACAACTGGCACGTGCTGCCGACGGTGGCGGCGTTGAACGCCGCCTGATCGCGGTTGAGCGCAGCCTGGAGCCGCTGGAGCCGTTCGTCCATCACCGCTTCAGGGACCTGCTCGGCCATCGTCGCGGCGGGGGTGCCGGGGCGCGGGCTGTATTTGAAACTATAGGCCTGGGCATAGCCGACCGCGTCGACCAGGCTCAGCGTCTCCTCGAAATCGGCGTCGGTCTCGCCGGGAAAGCCGACGATGAAATCGCCCGACAGCGCAATGTCGGGGCGGCGCGCGCGGACGCGGTCGAGAATGCGCAGATAGGAATCGCGGCTGTGGCTGCGGTTCATCGCTTGCAGCACGCGGTCGCTGCCCGATTGCACGGGCAAATGCAGGAACGGCATCAGCTTCTCGATGTCGCCATGCGCGTCGATCAGCCCCTGCGTCATGTCATTGGGGTGGCTGGTGGTATAGCGGATCCGCGCCAGCGCCGGGATTTCGGCCAGCACCGCGATGAGATCATGTAAGCCGCGCGTATCGTCGCTCCAGGCGTTGACGTTCTGCCCGAGCAGCGTGATCTCGCGCGCGCCCGCATCGACCAGCGCTTTGGCTTCGTCGACGATCTGGTCCCAGCCGCGCGAGACTTCGGCGCCGCGCGTATAGGGCACCACGCAATAGGTGCAGAATTTGTCGCAGCCTTCCTGCACCGTCAGGAACGCGCTCGGCGGCACGCGGCGGCGTGCGGGCAGATGGCCGAACTTCATGTCGACCGGCATATCGGTATCGAGCGCGGATTCGCCGCGCGCCGCCCGCGCCACCAGCTCGGGTAGATTGTGATAGGCTTGCGGCCCCACCACCACATCGACCTTGGCGCGGCGCACGATCTCGGCACCTTCGGCCTGGGCGACGCAACCGGCGACGGCGATCATCGGCGCGCGGCCAAGGTCCCGCAGCGCTTCCTTGCGCAGCCGTCCGATGTCCGAATAGACCTTCTCGGTCGCGCGTTCGCGAATGTGGCAGGTGTTGAGCACGACCAGATCGGCTTCGGTCGGATCGGCCTGGGTCAGGCCCTGCGCGGCCATCAATTCGGCCATGCGATCGCCGTCATAGACGTTCATCTGGCAGCCGAAGGACTTTACGGCATAGGTTTTGGGCGCGGGTTTCATGATCAGCGGGCTATAGGCGCGCCGCGCGAGCGTGACAAATTACGGTTGCGGGTGGCCGGTAAAGGGCTGCAGCGGGCGACCGATCGCGCGGACCAGCGCTTCTTCGATGCGACGGCGGCTTTCGGCGGCGATGGCTTTACGCCCAGGAAAATCGCGCGGGTGGAACGGCTCCAGAAACGTGACGGTCATACGAAACGTGCCAGCCCGGGCGAGCAGGCGCACCGCATTGTCCTTGCCCGACTCGACGCCGATCCAGGAGATTTCCTCGCTCGCCGCGCCATAATCGAGCAACACCGGTTGCACCAGAATCCCCGGCGGAGGTGGTTCCAGCACCTTCAGCATCGGCGTCTTGAACGGAAAGAGCGAACGACCGTCAGTAGTAGTGCCCTCCGGGAAGACGGTGACCGACCAGGTTTCGGCCAGCGCATCGCGCAGGCGGTTGATCTGTTCGGCAACGCCCAGGCGATCCTCGCGCTCGACAAAAACGGTGCGGTTCAGCGTGGCGAGCCAGCCGACCACCGGTGCATCGCGAATTTCCGCCTTGGCGACGAACGCAGTGCCGCTCGCCCCGGCAATGGCGAGGATGTCGATCCAGCTGACATGGTTGGAGATGTAGAAGACATCGCGCTTCAGCGCGGCACCCTTCACCTTCACGCGCGCACCGCAAATTCGCGCGGCCGCCGCCAGGAAGAAGCGTGGCCAGGGCGAGGAAATATGTAGGATCCGCCACAAATAATGCGGGGGAATCGCGATCAGCAGGGCAAGCGCCAACAGCGTGGAGCGGATACACAAGCGCCACCAGCCGAGCCAGCCAAGCGGTGGCGGATTGCCTGCTGCCGCCGCGGCGCGGGCCTCGGGGCGAATCGGCATCGCCTCAGGCCTTGCGGTCGAGCGCTACGCCGTAGAGTTCCATGCGGTGATCGACCAGGCGGAAGCCGAGTCTTTCCGCAATGGCTTTTTGGAGCTGTTCGAGCTCGGGATCGACGAATTCGATAACCTTGCCGGTCTCGACGTCGATCAAATGGTCGTGATGCGCCTCGGGCGCGGGCTCGTAGCGCGAGCGGCCATCGCCGAAATCGTGCCGGTCGAGAATCCCGGCTTCCTCGAACAGGCGGACGGTGCGGTACACCGTTGCGATCGAAATGCCGGGGTCGATGGCGGACGCGCGCTCATACACCTTCTCGACATCGGGATGATCGTCGGCATCTGACAGCACGCGCGCGATCACGCGCCGCTGATCGGTAATGCGCAGGCCTTTTTCTGCACAGAGAGCTTCGAGATCGATGTGACGCGCCATGAGAGGCGTTTAGGCGTTTCGCGATTGTTGCGAAAGGGGATAGTGATTCGCAATAGGCAAAGGGTCAGCCCCTCCCACGCCGGGGAGGGGCTAAACGGCTTAGCGAACGACTTTGCGACGCTTGGTGCCGAGGCCAATCTTCTTGGCCAGCGTGCGGCGCTGTTCTGCGTAATTCGGTGCAACCATCGGATAATCCGCAGGAAGATTCCACTTCGCGCGATATTGCTCCGGGGTCATCTGATAGTGCGTCATCAGGTGACGCTTGAGCATCTTCAACTTCTTGCCGTCTTCCAGGCACACGATGAAGTCGGGCTTGATCGAGGAGCGGACCGACACAGCCGGCTCCTGCTTCACGATTTCAACCGGTGCCGGACCGCCGAGGTTGCTTAATGCACCGTGAACGTGAGCGATCAGCACCGGAAGATCCGAAACTGCAACGCTATTGTTGCTGACATGGGCCGCAACAATATCTGCGGTCAGCGTGATCAAAGTCTCCTGAAGCTCGTTCATGGTGTCCATTAATAATCCTTTCAACCGAACTGGACGATTGTTACGCATCGTCAGGGAGACGCCTATGGCGCCTCATCACGCTTCGCGCAAGTAGGTATTGTGCCGCATGACAGTATTGTTAGGTAGGATTGTTAGGATAGGTCCCGCCGAAATGTCAGAGCATTGAACAGGCGACCGTTAGGTCCCCGATAGTAATCTCGCCGCTCGCCGACTTTTGCAAAGCCTTCGTTGCTATAGAGCTTGATCGCTTCGTTGCCGTCGCGCACTTCCAGGTGGAGCGTCCGCGCACCTTGCGCCGACGCGTCGGACGCGACCGCGCGCAGCAAAGCAGCGGCAACGCCCCGCCGCCGCAAATGCGGCGCGGTTGCCAGCAGCAGCAACTCCGCTTCTTCCAGGACTCGGCGGCACAGCGCAAAACCGGCCGGCTCTCCACCAACTTCAGCAATCGTCAGCCACACACCGGGCATGGCCAGCAGACCCAGGACTTGATTGTGCGTCCACGCTTCTCCGAAACGGGCATCAAACGCAGCCTGCATGATTCGATCGACGATCGCGAGATCGGCGACGGCACCGCTGCGCAAATCGATCCCCAGCATCGTGCTCATGCGGCGGCTTCCGCGGTCGCCTGCGGTTTTGCGTCGGGCGCGCGCCCATAAATGGGCTTCGGCTCCAACCCGGCCAGGCCAGGTGTCAGCAGCACCGCATCCATGGCATCGGGCAGCCAGGCTTCGGCCGCCACGGTCGGGTCCAACGCGGTGAGGAAGCGCACGCCGTTACCGACCGCCCGCCGACCGCCCAAAGTCGCCAGTGCCATTTCGGGACGCAGCGAGGCAAACGGGCCGGTTTCGGCAAGTGGAGCGCTGAACCCCTGCATGAACACCTCGCCGTGGCCGCCTTCCAGCACGACGGCAATCTCGCCCGTCATGCCGCGAGAAAAAGCGGCGGCCGCCAGCAGCGGCAGCGAGGAATAGCCGCTGAGGCTTGCGCCCCAGCCGAGCGCAAGCCCGCGCGCGGCGGCGATGCCGACGCGGATTCCGGTAAAGCTGCCGGGCCCGCAATCGACCAGAATGTGGGCTGCGCGACCGCCCTCGGGCAACGCCGCGATCATCGGCACCAGCCGCTCGGCATGGCCGCGTCCCACGATTTCATGGGCGTGCGCGACGACGCGGGTGTTTTCGATCAACGCGACCGAGCAGGCCGCCGTCGCGGTTTCGATGACGAGGGTGCGCAAACCGCGATCAGGCGATGCTGTTGAACTTCTCGAACGCCGGGCGGGGCAGGCGATCAAAGATCGTCGCGGGGTCGCCATGGCCAAGCGTCGAGATGAAGTTGGTGGTGACTGACGGCGTATCGGCGAAGAAGGCCGCATCGACCTTGCCGGCATCGAAGCCCGACATCGGCCCGGTATCGAACCCCAGCGCGCGCGCCGCGATGATGAAGTAGGCGCCCTGCAGCGTCGAATTGCGGAAGGCAGAGGCGGCGCGGAGCTCGGCATTGCCATCGAACCACGCTTTGGCGTCGACGTGCGGGAACAGCTCGGGCAGATAGTTATGGAAGTCGCGGTCCATACCGATGATGACCGTCACCGGCGCGTTGAGCACCTTGGGCGCGTTCTGCGCCGAGCAGCACTCGGCCAGCTTGGCCTTGGCGGCATCGCTGGTGCACCACACGAAGCGCCCTGGAAGCTGGTTCGCCGACGTCGGGCCCCATTTCATCAGCTCCCAGATCGCGTGCAGATCGCTCTCGCTGACCGGCGCATCGGTATAGCCGTTATAGCTCCGCGCGGTGCGGAAGATCTGGTCCAGGGTCGCGTCGTTCAAAACGGTCATCATACAGCTCGCACTTCGGTGACTTCGGGGACGTAATACCGCAGCAATTGCTCGATGCCGTTCTTCAGCGTCGCGCTCGACGACGGACAACCGGCGCACGCGCCCTGCATCGCCAGATAGACCTTGCCCTTCTCAAAGCCACGATAGACGATGTCGCCACCATCATTGGCGACCGCCGGGCGGATCCGGGTTTCGATCAGGTCTTTGATCTGTGCGACGATGTCGGCATCTTCGGGATCGTCGGTAAAGGAGTCTTCGGCAGGGACGCTGATCGCGCCAGCGGTGCCGGGACGGAAGAGCGGCATGTCAGCGCTGAAATGGTCGAGCAACAGGCCAAGCACGTCGGGCTTGAGGTTGCTCCAGTCGGTGCCGGGGGCGGCCGTGACGGAAACGAAATCGCGCCCGAAGAACACGCCCGTCACGTCGCCCAAGCCGAACAAAGCCTCGGCCAGCGGCGACGCCTCGGCCTCTTCGGGGGTGACGAAATCACGGGTGCCCGCGTCCATCACCGTCCGGTTGGGAAGGAATTTGAGCGTCGCCGGGTTGGGCGTTGTTTCGGTCTCGATCAGCATGGCTGGCATGTGGCGCGCGTGCGGCGTGCGCGCAAGAGCGGATATGTCGGGAATAGGAAACGCAGCGTCGCCAAATGCGATCCTCGGCCAGGCGTACATCGGCTGCCGCTGGCGGATGCGGGTTCGCCGCGCTATCGTGACCGGTATGATCGTGTATTCGCGCACCGCGCGCCTCGCCCTTCTCGCCTTTCTGACCATCGGCGCTGCTCCTCAGCATTCGGTACGGGCTCCCGAAAGCCGCGCCGACGCGCAGCAGGCCACGCCGTCATCGAGCGCCGACGCGACCGATGGACGCCCCGGTGCTGCCATCGCCAGTCGTGCGGCCTGGCTTTATAAGGGCAGCGACATCACGCCCGATCCGGCATGGCATTTCGGGGTGTTGAAGAACGGCCTGCGCTATGCGGTGCGCAAGAATGGCGTGCCGCCGGGGCAGATTTCGGTGCGGGTGCGGATTGATGCGGGCTCGCTCTACGAAAAAGACGGCGAGCGCGGCTTTGCCCATATGATCGAGCATCTCTCCTTCCGCGGCTCGGAATATGTGCCCGATGGCGAGGCCAAGCGGATCTGGCAGCGGATGGGGACGACCTTCGGGTCGGACACCAACGCCCAGACGACCCCGACCCAGACCGTCTACAAGCTCGATTTGCCCAGCGCGACCGATGCCGGGATCGATGAGAGCCTGCACATTCTGGCGGGCATGGTGTCCAAGCCTAACATCACGCCGCAAGCGCTCAATGCCGAGCGCCCCGCCGTGCTCGCCGAGCAGCGCGAGGCACCGGGGCCGCAAGTGCGCGTGATCGATGCGCTGAACGCGACCTTCTTTGCCGGGCAACCGCTCGCCGATCGTTCGCCGATCGGCCACGTCGCCGAGCTCGAGGCGGCGACCGCCGAGACGGTGAAGGCGTTTCACGATCGCTGGTATCGCCCCGAGCGTGCCCTTGTGGTGATTGCCGGGGATTTCGACCCGGCCAAGCTCGAACTGATGGTCGCGAAGAATTTCGCGGATTGGAAGGGTACCGGCCCAAATCCCGCCGACCCCGATTTCGGCGTGCCCGATCCCAAGCAGATCACGACCAAGGCGGTGGTCGAGCCTGGTATCCCGACGCGGATCGAAATGGCGATCCTGCGGCCCTGGCGCTACAATGACGATACCGTCCTGTTCAACCAGAAGCGCCTGGCCGACTCGACCGCGCTCGCCGTGATCAACCGTCGGCTGGAGACGCGAGCGCGCTCGGGCGGCAGCTTTATCGCGGCCGCCGTCCGGCTCGATGATCCGTCGCGCTCGGCCAACGGTACCTTTGTCACGATTCTGCCGGTTGGCTCGGCGTGGGAGCCTGCGTTGAGGGACGTGCGCGCGGTGATTGCCGACGCGCAGGCCTCGCCGCCGACCAAGGCCGAGATCGAGCGCGAGCTTGCCGAGGAGCGCATCGCCTTCAAGACGCTGGTCGACACCTATCGCGCCGAGGCCGGGAGCAAGGAAGCCGACGACATGGTGCAGGCGCTCGACATTCGCGAGACCACGACAGCGCCCTCGACGATCCAGAAGGTCTTCGAAGATGCCGAGAAAAAGGGCTTCTTCGCGCCGGACAAGATCCTCGCCTCGACCCGGCGGCTGTTTCAGGGCAGCGCGACCCGCGCCCTGATCTCGACTCCGGTCGCCGAACCTGGCGTCGAGACAAAGCTCGCTGGCGCGCTCAAGGTCGATGTCAAAGGCCTTGCGGGCAAGCGCGTCAAGCAGGGCAAGGTGACGTTCGATGCCTTGCCCAAACTCGGGGCCCCGGCGACAATCGTGTCGCACACGCCGATCAAAGAATTCGACATGCAGCAATATACGCTGTCGAACGGCGTGCGCGTGCTGATCTATCCGACCACGTCGGAGGACAGCCGCGTCTATGTTCGCGTGCGCTTCGGTGGCGGGTATAATGCCTTGCCGACCGATCGCGAGACGGCGGCGTGGGCGGCCGGCCTTGCGCTGACCGCAGGCGGTATCGGCAAGTTGAACCAGGGCGATCTCGACGAACTGACCTCGGGTCGGCGGATCGGGCTCGACTTCGGCATCGATGAGGACGCCTTCACCTATAACGCGATGACCTCGCCGACCGATCTGGGCGATCAATTGCGGCTGATGGCGGCGGCGCTGTCCGCCCCAGCCTGGGATCCGGCACCGGTGCTGCGCGCGCGGGCGGTGGCGATTTCGGGATATCCGAGCTCAAACTCGTCGCCCGAAGGGGTGTTATCGCGCGATCTCGAACGGTTGCTGCACGATGGCGATCCGCGTTGGGGCAACCCCAGCCTGGCGGCGATCACCGCCACCACGCCGCAATCGTTCCGCGCGCTGTGGGAGCCCCTGCTCAAGACCGGGCCAATCGAGGTGATGGTGTTTGGCGACATCAAGGCCGATGCCGCGATCGCGGCGGTGCAAAAGACGCTGGGGGCGTTGCCGCCGCGTGCGGTGCCGGCGGGGGTGGTGGTGCCGCCGGTGCGCTTCCCGGCGCATAACCTGCAGCCGGTGGTGCGCACGCATGACGGGCCGGACAATCAGGCAGCCGCCGTGATCGCCTGGCCGACCGGTGGCGGCGTCGCGGGCGCGACCGAGTCGCGCCGTCTCGACGTGCTGGCGGCGATTTTCAGCGATCGCCTGTTCGATCGGCTGCGCTCGCAAGCGGGCGCAAGCTACAGCCCCAACGTCTCCAGTTCGTGGCCGACCGGCACGCCGAGCGGGGGGCGCATCATGGCGATCGGCCAGGTCGCGCCCGACAACATCCCGCTGTTTTTCAAGCTGTCGCGCGAGATTGCCGCCGAGCTGGTGGCCAAGCCCGTCGATGAGGACGAATTGAAGCGCACGATCGGGCCGATGCAGCAATCGATCATGCGGCAATCGACCGGCAACCAATTCTGGATGAACCAGCTCGATGGCGCGACCTATGACCCCGCCCGCATCGCTGCGCTGACCCATCTCTATTCGGACATCTCGTCCATGACGGCGGCGGACCTGCAGGCGACGGCGGCAAAGTATCTCCGTCCCGATCGCGACTGGACGATGCAGGTGGTGCCGAAGGCGAAGTGACCTACGCTTTGTACAGGGCCTCAAGGCGAGGCCCGTACACGGCCTTCAGCACATGCCGCCGGATCTTGAGCGAAGGCGTGAGCTGTTCGTTCTCGATCGCGAAGGGTTCGTCGGCAAGCACGAAGCGGCGAATGCGTTCGGTCACTGAAAGGTCGACGTTCACGCGCTCGACCGCTTGGCCAAGCGCGGTGCGATAAGCGCTGCTTTCCGCCAGCCGCTTGAAATCGCACACTGTCCCCTCGCGCGCGCACCATTCCTGCGTCCATTCGGGATCGGGCACGAGCACCGCCACCATATAGGGCCGCCGGTCGCCGAAGATCATCGCTTGCGCGATTTCGGGTTGCAGCGTCAGCATCCCCTCGACCTTTTGCGGCGCGACATTCTCGCCTTTGTCGTTGACGATAATGTCCTTCTTGCGATCGGTAATCTGGATGCGGCCCTTGGCATCGATCACGCCGATATCGCCGGTGTGCAGCCAGCCATCCTTCAGCACCCGCGCCGTTTCGGCCTCGTTGCGCCAATAGCCCTTCATGACCAGTTCGCCGCGCACCAGGATTTCGCCATCCTCGGCAATGCGCACTTCGGTTTCGACCAAGGGTGGGCCGACCGTATCCATCTTGAGCCCGACCTTGGGGCGGTTGCACGAAATGACCGGGGCGGATTCGGTCTGGCCATAGCCTTGCAGCATGGTGATGCCGATCGCCTCGAAAAAGGTGCCGACCTCGGGCGTCAGCGGTGCCCCGCCCGACACCAAAGCCTTGATCCGGCCGCCAAAGCGTTGCTGGATCTTCGGGCGCAGCGTCGCGCCGAGGAACAGGTCCATCGGCTTGTCGAGCAAGCCCGCTTTGCCCGCCGCTTTCTTGGCACCGAGCGCCTGTGCACGGCCGAGCAGATAGCTGGAGAGCTTGCCTTGCTTCTCGACCGCCTTGGAAATGCGCGTGCGCAGCACCTCGAACAGGCGCGGTACCACCACCATCAGCGTCGGGCGGACTTCCTCGATATTGGCGGCCAGCTTGTCGAGGCCCTCGCTGTAATAGATTTGCGCCCCGAGCCCGATCGGGAAATATTGCCCGCCAGTATGCTCATAAGCGTGGCTGAGCGGCAGGAACGACAGGAACACTTCGTCTTCCCAGCCGAAATCCTCCTCGATGATTGTGCAGCAGCCATGGACATTGTGCAGGATCGCGCCGTGATGCTGCATCACCCCGCGCGGCGAACCGCCGGTGCCGCTGGTGTAAATGATGCAGGCGGTGTCGTCGCGCGTTGCGGTCGCGGCGATGCTGGCCGGGTCGGTGTCGTGATCGGCCAGCAGGCGGTTCCACGGATGGAATTCGAGCGCGCCCGCTTGGTTGGCGCGCAGATCCTCGATGCAAATCACGATCTTGGCGGCGCTGGCGCGGATCGCGGCGGGGAGCAGCGTCTTGGCCAGTTTCGCGGTCGACACGATCACCGCCTTGGCACCCGAATTCTCGATGATGTGGGCGTGGTCGCGTTCGGTATTGGTGGTGTAGGTCGGCACGGTGATGCACCCCGCCGCCATGATCGCGAGATCGGCGATGCACCATTCCGGGCGGTTTTCCGATACCAGCATCACGCGGTCGCCGGGCATCAGGCCGATCGCTTTCAGGCCAGCGGCAAGGCTCGCCACCTGACGTGCGGTCTCCGCCCAGCTTCGCGAAACCCATTGCCCTTGGCTCTTGTGCCACAGAAACGGGGCATCCCCTTTTTCGGCGGCGCGGGTCAGGAACATCGCGACGAGATTGGGGAAGTGTTCGAGGGTTCGCATTCTTCTCTCCCGGGGAGCAAGCGCGCCGCGTTCGGCTGCGTGTGAGGGCTTATTCAGGCGGGCGCGGCGCGGCACCGGCGCGGACGATCTGCGTGGTCTGGCCGTCCTCGCGCACCGCGACGCCTTCGCTGCGTGGATCGGCGGCACCGATCCATTGGCCGTTCACGCGCTCGATCGCATTGGCCTTGAGGCCGAGCGGCGCGATCTGGACATGCTCGCCCAGCGCCTGGAGCGCTGGGACCATCGCATCGAGTTGCGTGCCCTTCTCGGCCACCGCGTCGAGCTTGGGCGCATAGAGCAGGCCCAGGCCGATCGCATCCTGCGCCGACATCTTCCAGTCGAGCACCGCGACCAGCGCCTTGGCGACTTGGGCGATGATCGTCGATCCGCCCGCCGCGCCGATCGCGATGCGCACCTTGCCATCGGGGCCATAGACGATCGTCGGCGACATCGAGCTGCGCGGCCGCTTGCCGCCTTCCACGCGGTTGGCGACGAGATAGCCGTCCTTGGCGGGGACGAAATCGAAATCGGTCAGCTCATTGTTCAGCATCACGCCGCCGACCGACAGGCCCGATCCGAAATAGCTTTCGATCGTGGTGGTTACCTCAGCGACATTGCCGCGCCGGTCGACCGCGACCAGGTCGCTGGTGCCGGGGATATCGGCATTGGGGGCGGGCGTGCGCGGCGGCGCGCCGGGAGGTGTGCCGGGGGCGACGCTTGTCATGCTGCGCTCCGGCGAGATCAACGCCGAGCGGGCGGCGATATAGCCGGGGTCGAGCAGGCCCTTGACCGGCACGCTGACATAATCGGGATCGCCCAGATACAGGTCGCGATCGGCATAAGCGAGCCGTTCGGATTCCGCGAAGAGGTGCCACGCGACTGGGCTGTCCTTGCCCAGCGCCGCCATGTCGAAGCGCTCAAGCTGCTTGAGGATCATCAGCACTGCGATCCCGCCGGCCGAGGGCGGCCCCATCCCGCACACCTTGTAGACACGGTAGGTTCCGCAGATCGGCGGGCGCTCCTTGGCACGGTAGCTGGCAAGATCAGCGAGCGTCATCTTGGACGGATTCTGTGCCGCCCCGTTGACCGCGGTGACGATCTTTTGCGCCAACGCCCCGGTATAAAAGGCGTCAGGCCCCTTGGCGGCAATCGCGCCGAACAGCGCGGCCTGTTCCGGGTTCTTCAGGATCGTGCCGACCGGGAGCGCTTTGCCGTCATCGCCGAGAAAATGCGCGCGCGCCCACGGATCGAGATGCCGGCCGAAATTGTTGAGCCCGTTGTGGAGGCGCGGGGTGATCACAAAACCATCGCGCGCCAGCCGGATCGCGGGGCCGAACAAGGTCGCCCAGGGCAGTTTGCCATAGCGCTGATGCGCCAGCGCCATCATCCGCAAATTGCCGGGCACGCCGACGCTGCGGCCGCCGGGGATAGCGGTAAAGATGGGCAGCGGCTTCCCATCGGCCCCATAAAACCACTTGGGATCGGCGGCAGCAGGCGCGGCCTCGCGCCCGTCGAGCCCGGTGGTGCGGTCGGTGGCGGCATCGTGATGCACCATGAAGCTGCCGCCGCCGATCCCGCTATTCTGCGGCTCGACGACGTTCAGCGCCAGCATCGTCGCGATCGCGGCATCGGTCGCGCTGCCGCCCTTGCGCAGGATCTCCGCGCCTGCCGCTGCCGCACGCGGATCGGCGGCGCTGACCATGCCGAGGCTGGTGACGGTCTTGGCGGCGGGGCGGCGTGCTTCTGCGGTGGCGGGTGCGAGCAACAGCAGGGCGAGGGCGGCGAGCGATCTGTTCATGCGGCGACCCTAACGCGCTTCACCGCACAGGCAAGCCGCCGCCCGCACTGCGGCATCCTCGCCTTCTCCTCTTTGTGGCTTTGTGGCTTCGTCCGAGACATTTGCGCGCACAAAGGCACAAAGCCACAAAGAAGCGGGCACGGATTTACGCTTCGCGGTGTCGTTCGCTGGTGCCAACCGCCTCGGCGACGGTCGCGAACCCGTCGCGCTTCAGGGCGTTCGCGAGGCCGCGGACGATCCGGCGGGCAAGGCCAGGGCCTTGATAGACCAAGGCGGTATAAAGCTGGACCAGGCTCGCGCCTGCGCGGATGCGGGCATAGGCTTCGTCGGCGCTGTCGATGCCGCCGACCGAAATCAAGGGAATCGCACCGCCCGTCGCCGCCCGGAAATCGGCAAGCCGCTGGCGGGCCAGCGGTGCCAGCGGCGCCCCCGACAGCCCGCCACTCTCCCCCGCATGGGCGGAATGCAGCGGCGGGCGCGAGATGGTGGTGTTGCTGACGATCAGCGCATCGACATGATGCGCAGCGGCGGCGCGCGCGATCGCATCGATTGCGGCGGCGTCGAGATCGGGCGCGACCTTCAGGAACAGGCGCGGTCGCGCGATCGGCCCGCGCCGCGCTTCGTCGGCTGCAGCCAGCAAATCGGTCAGTTCGGAGCCGTGCTGGAGATCGCGCAGGCCCGGCGTGTTGGGGGAACTGATGTTGACCGTGACATAATCGGCCACCTGCGCCGCCGCCGCCACGCCATGCGCGTAATCGGCGATCCGGTCGGGCGCGTCCTTGTTCGCGCCGACATTGATACCGAGCACGCCGCGCCGCTTTGCCGCCGTCGCGCGCGGCAGCGCGGCGGCAATACCGCCATTGTTGAACCCCATGCGGTTGATCACCGCGCGGTCCTCGACCAGCCGGAACAGCCGTGGTTGCGGGTTGCCCGCCTGGGGCAGCGGGGTGAGGGTGCCGATCTCGACGCTGCCAAAGCCAAGCCCGAAAAACCCGTCGATCGCGCGGCCATCCTTGTCCACCCCGGCGGCCAGACCCACCGGATTGGCAAAATCCAGACCAGCGACGGAGGTGCGCAGGCTGGCGGGTGAGCGTCCGACTAAGACCGGGGCTGCCCCGCTGGCCCCGAGCGCCAGCAGCTTGAGGGTGAGGGTGTGCGCGCGTTCGGGTTCGAGCGCGAACAAAGCGGGGCGGATCAGGGGGAACAGCATCGTGCGCCTGATGGCATCCGGGAGCGCTGGCGTCAAAGCCGGCGAAAGTGCCTTAATTGTGCATTTAGCATGAAAAGCGACGAATTTGTCCAATACACGACGCTCCGAAAACGCCATTAAAGCAATGCGACCCAAGAAGCTCCGGACCGGAGCATCTTTCCTCCGGCCCGGATGGTATACCATCCGGGCCGCTTTTATTTGTCTTGCAGAAGCATTACACTTGATCGCGACAGGTCAGGGGTGTCGCAGCGTGGGATCGATTGAACTGGACTACGCCGTGCCGTCGTCCGACTTAGCTGAGTATATCACGCTGTTTTACGATTTTTCAGCGGACGTGCTGATGCTGGAAGATGTCGAGCGCGCCGATTATGCGCAATTGCGGTTCCATCTGTCGCCTGGCCAGGCGGTCTATGCCTTTCCGGACGGGAGCACGCAGGAAGCACCGGACGCACATGTCCTTGGGCCGACCAGCGGCCCGCGCAGCGTGCGCGTGGCCGGGCCGGTGGCGGTGTTCGGCATGGGGCTGACGGCTGCGGGATGGTCGGCAATGATCGGGGCGGACGCATCGACGATGCTCAACCGTGTGATCGATGCAGCGCCGCTGTTCGGCGCGGCGCGGTTGCAAGCGGTTGCCGACGCGTTGCGCGAATCGCCCGGTGTCGGCCCACGGGTGGGGATTTGCGAAGCGCTGGTGCGGGACCTGTTGCATAATGTGGATCCCCGCTATGCCAATTTCATCCGCCACGTTGACGCGTGGCTGGCGGGCAGTCCGTCGCCGGAAATGGAATGTCTGATTGCGGCGACAGGCTTGTCGCGTCGCCAGATCGAGCGGAAATGCAATATCCTGTACGGCGCGCCGCCAAAGGTGCTCGCCCGCAAATATCGCGCGCTGCGCGCGGCGGTGGCGATGCGTGGGGGCGAGGAAGGGGTCGCCGATGCGATCGACCGCGGTTTCTACGACCAGTCGCACATGATTCGCGAGGTGAAGCATTTTACCGGCCTGACCCCGCGACAAATTCGCGCCGATCCCGGCCTGCTCTCCCAATTGACCATTTTGCACCGGAGCGCGCTGGGCGGCGTCGTCAGTCCGTTGATCAGCGATACATAGCGCACTCCATGCCTAAGTGCGGGGCAGGGGTGGAACCGGGGGTTGACCCGCGCCGCCACTGCGCCCATTTGCAATCGGACAGAATTAATCCGATTGGACCCAATGCGTCTTTCCAGCCTTGCCGACTATGCCGTCGTGATGATGTCCGCCGCCGCGCGACATTGCGGCAGTGCGGCCAAGCTGAATGCGACGACGCTGGCCGATGAGACCGGCCTGCCGCTGCCCACCGTGCAGAAATTGGTCAGCCGCCTGTCGGCGGGTGGCCTCATCGAAAGCACGCGCGGCACCGGCGGCGGCTTCCGCCTGTCGCGCCCGGCAGCGGCGATTTCGCTAGCTGAGATCATTGAGGCGGTAGAAGGGCCGATCGCTTTGACCGCCTGTGTCGAAGAAGGCCGCCACGACTGCGCGCTGGAAGGCGACTGCCGCGTCAAGCCGCACTGGAACGCCGTAAACGGCGCGGTGCGCGGCGCGCTCGACGGCGTTTCGCTGGCCAGCCTGTCGAGGATGCCAGCATGACGCCCCAGCTGCGTGCAGCGCAATCTTCCTATCTCCTTCGTGTCTTCGCGTCTTCGCGTGAGCAAAGATCTTTCACGCGAAGCCGCGAAGACACGAAGAGTTTTAAGAGCCGCTTTGCGGCCACGTTTGACAGCCGCTGCGCGGCAAGGACTGCATGATGGCCACCAAGAACGCCGAAGCCTATGAAGCCGCGAACAAGTCGTACGAATGGGGTTTCCATTCGGACATCGAGCAGGACTTCGCGCCCAAGGGGCTGAGCGAGGATACCGTTCGCTTCATTTCGGCCAAGAAGGGCGAGCCCGAATGGATGCTCGACTGGCGGCTGCAGGCGTACCGTTTGTGGCTGACGCTCGACACGCCCGATTGGGCCAAGCTGCAGATCGACCCGATCGATTATCAGGACGCCTATTATTACGCCGAGCCCAAGGCCAAGCCCAAGCTCGGCTCGCTCGACGAAGTCGATCCCGAAATCCTGCGCGTCTATGAAAAGCTCGGCATCCCGATCGAGGAGCAGAAGATGCTCGCCGGGGTCGAGGAGCTGGGCGCTGACGGCCAGCCCAAGCGCCGCGTCGCGGTGGACGCCGTGTTCGACAGCGTCTCGGTCGCCACCACCTTCCGCAAGGAGCTCGAAAGCGCGGGCGTCATCTTCCGCTCGATCAGCGAGGCGATCAAGGAATATCCCGATCTCGTCCGCAAATGGCTGGGCAAAGTGGTGCCGCAGCATGACAATTACTTCGCGGCGCTCAATTGCGCGGTCTTCAGCGACGGGACCTTTGTTTATATCCCGGAGGGCGTGCGCTGCCCGATGGAGCTGTCGACCTATTTTCGCATCAATGCCGAGAATACCGGCCAGTTCGAACGCACGCTGATCGTCGCCGACAAGGGGGCCTATGTCTCCTATCTCGAAGGCTGCACTGCGCCGATGCGCGACGAGAACCAGCTCCACGCCGCCGTGGTCGAACTGGTCGCTTTGGACGATGCCGAAATCAAATATTCGACCGTGCAGAACTGGTATCCCGGCGACGAGAACGGCAAGGGCGGGATCTACAATTTCGTCACCAAGCGCGCGCTCTGCCAGGGCCGCAATTCCAAGGTGTCGTGGACCCAGGTCGAGACCGGCAGCGCGATCACCTGGAAATACCCGTCCTGCGTGCTCAATGGCGAAAATTCGGTCGGCGAATTCTATTCGGTCGCGGTGACCAACAACCGCCAGCAGGCCGATACCGGCACCAAGATGATCCACAACGGCAAGGGCAGCCGCTCGACGATCGTGTCGAAGGGGATTTCGGCGGGCCGCTCGGACAACACCTATCGCGGGCTGGTGCGCGTTGCACCGGGCGCGGAAGGCGTGCGCAACTTCACCCAGTGTGATTCGCTGCTGCTGGGCGACCAGTGCGGCGCGCATACCGTGCCCTATATTGAGGTGCGCAACCCCTCGGCGCAGATCGAGCATGAGGCAACCACCTCCAAGATCAGTGACGACCAGCTGTTCTACGCAATGCAGCGCGGGCTGGATCAAGAGGCGGCAGTGGCGCTGATCGTCAACGGCTTCGCCAAGGAAGTGCTGCAGCAACTGCCGATGGAGTTTGCGGTCGAGGCGCAGAAGTTGCTGGGGATCAGCCTTGAGGGGAGCGTTGGGTGATCAGCGCTCGATCGATCGTGGCGGTGGCGGTATTCGTCATTTGCGGCCTTTGGGGCTCAGTCGCCTTCTATGTGATGCCGATTGCACTCGTCTTTCTCGCGCGAGATTCCGGCCCGTCGCTGGGCATCTATCTGTTTGTAGTCGGCAATGTTGTACTACCGTTCACGCTAATGGCGATCGCATTCCGTATGCGACGCCCAAGGACTCCCGATGCTTAAAATCACCAACCTCCACGCCGAAATCGACGGCAAGGAAATCCTCAAGGGCCTCTCGCTCACCGTCAATGCGGGCGAGGTTCATGCGATCATGGGGCCGAATGGCGCGGGCAAGTCGACGCTGGGCTATGTGCTCGGCGGGCGGCTGGGGTATGAGGTGACGGCGGGTTCGGTCCTGTTCCAACCCAATGCCGTTCGTGCTGAGCCTGTCGAAGCACTCCTTTCCACAGGCGCATCGCCCGTTGAGGGCAGCCCTTCGACAGGCTCAGGGCGAACGGACGGGTGGCTCGATCTGCTCGCCCTCGCCCCGCACGAGCGCGCTGCCGCTGGCCTGTTCCTCGGCTTCCAATATCCGGTCGAGATTCCCGGCGTGTCCAACGTGCAGTTCCTGCGCGAGGCGCTCAACGCTCAGCGCAAGGGCCGCGATGAAAAGCCGCTCTCGGGTGCCGAGTTCCTCAAGCTTGCGCGCGCACAGGCCGATGCGCTGAGCATGGACCAGGATATGCTGAAGCGCCCGGTCAATGTCGGTTTCTCGGGCGGCGAGAAGAAGCGCAACGAGATGGTGCAGATGGGCATCGTCGACCCCAAGCTCGCGATCCTCGACGAGACCGATAGCGGACTCGACATCGACGCGCTGCGCATCGTTGGCGAGGGCATCAACCGCATCATGCGCAAGCCCGACAAAGCGGTGATCCTGATCACCCATTACGAACGCCTGCTGAGCTATGTCGCGCCCGATTTCGTGCATGTCCTCTCGGCCGGCCGGATCATCCGCTCGGGCGGGCCGGAACTGGCGGCGGAGCTCGAACGCGAAGGCTATGCCGGGGTGGTGGCGTGAGCGCGCGCAACCTGCTCCCCTCCCTGAAAGGGAGGGGCTGGGGGTGGGTCGGCCCCTTGGTCGGACGTACCCCATTCCGCGAGCCGACCCACCCCCGACCCCTCCCTTCCAGGGAGGGGAGGCAATGACCCTCGCTCTCCCCACCCGCCGCGAGGAATCCTGGCGCTACAGCGACCTCGACGCCGTCGCCTCGGTCTGGCCGGTCCCCGCCGCCGAAGTGATCGACGTCCCCGCCGGGCAGTCGATCGCGCGCGTCATCGTGCAGGACGCCGCCACCGACGCCGTGGCGATCCGCGATTACCGCGTGATCCTGCGCGAAGGCGCGTCCGCAACCTTCCATGTGCTCAACACCGGCGGCAAGCTCGGGCGCGTGACGATCGATGTCACCTGCCATCAGGGTTCGCATTTCGAACTCGGCGGCGCGATGCTCGGCGGGGGCGAACAGACGCTCGAACTCGTCACCACGCTCAACCATATCGAGCCCAATGCCACTTCCAACCAGGTCGTGCGCTCGGTGCTCGGCGGGCGGGCGACGGGCTCGTATCTCGGCAAGGTCGCGGTCGCGCGCCATGCGCAGAAGACCGATGCGGCGCAGTCGGTCAAGGCGATGCTGCTGACGCGCACCGCCACCGCCAATGCCAAGCCCGAGCTCGAAATTTTCGCGGATGACGTGAAGTGCGCGCATGGCGCGACCGTCGGCGAACTCGATGCCAATGCGCTGTTCTACCTCGCGTCGCGCGGCATCGCTCCGGCAGAGGCCAAGGCGATGCTGCTGCGCGCGTTTATCGGATCGGTGTTCGAGGGGATCGAAGACGCCGCCGAACGCGACCGCGTCGAGGCGGCGGCGCAGGCCGCGTTGGAGCGGATGTTGGAATCCCCCTCCCGCTTGCGGGAGGGGTTAGGGGAGGGCCGTTCTCATGACTGACGTCGCCTTGGCCTCCCATGCCCTCCCCCAACCCCTCCCGCAGGCGGGAGGGGAGACTCATGCCCTCGACCACCGCGCCGATTTCCCCGCCATCCCCGCTGGCTGGGCCTATCTCGACACCGCCGCCACTGCGCAAAAACCGCAAGCGGTGATCGATGCGATCACGCGCGGTTATGACACGACCTATGCGACCGTGCATCGCGGCGTGTACCAGCGCTCGGCCGACATGACGCTCGCCTTCGAGGCGGCACGGCGGCGCGTCGCCGCCTTCCTGAACGCTGCTTCCGAAAACGAGATCGTGTTCGTGCGCGGCGCGACCGAGGGGATCAACCTCGTGGCGCAATGCTGGGCAGGCACGCAGTTGAAGGCGGGCGACCGCATCCTGCTGAGCCAGCTTGAGCACCATTCCAACATCGTGCCGTGGCAGATGGTGGCCGAGCGGCTGGGCGTGGCGATCGACGTCATCCCGCTGACGCCCGACCATCAGATCGACCTGGGTGCCATGGCGGCGATGATCACGCCTGCGCACAAGCTGGTCGCGCTGGCGCATGTCTCGAACGTGCTCGGCTCGCTGCTCGATGCCCGGCGCGCCGCCGACATCGCGCATTCGGTCGGGGCCAAGCTGCTGCTCGACGGCTGTCAGGCAGTGCCGCGCATCGCTGTCGACGTCGCCGCGCTCGATTGCGATTTCTACGTCTTCTCGGGCCACAAGCTGTACGGCCCGACCGGCATCGGCGTGCTGTGGGCGCGGCCCGAACTGCTCGAAGCGATGCCGCCGTATCAAGGTGGCGGGTCGATGATCGACAAGGTCAGCTTCGCCAGGACGACCTATGCCCCCCCGCCGGGCCGGTTCGAGGCGGGCACGCCGCACATCGTCGGCGTGCTCGGGCTGCACGCCGCGATCGATTATGTCGAGAGCATCGGGCTCGACCGTATCCACGCGCATGAAACCGCCTTGGTCACGCTGACGCGCGAGGCGTTGTCGCAGATCAATTCCCTCACGCTGTTTGGGCCCGAGGATTCCGCCGGAATCGTCAGTTTCAGCATCCAGGGGGTGCATCCGCACGACATCGGCACCATCTTGGACGAAGCGGGCGTGGCGGTGCGCGCCGGGCATCACTGCGCGCAGCCGCTGATGGAGACGCTCGGCGTCGATGCGACGGCACGCGTCAGCTTTGGCGTTTACAACACAGCAGACGATGTCGCGGCGTTGGTCCGCGGCATCGAACGAGTGACGAGGATTTTCGGATGAGCGACCGGATCGAAATCGAGGAAGTCAGCGCGGTCGAGCAGCCGCCGCGCGCGCGCGTCGAAGCGGCGGAGGAAACGCCAGGCCAGACGCTCGAGCGCAAGCGCGACTATCTCGAAGGCTTTCTCGCGCAAAAGCCAGCGGGCGATGCGGCGGGCGAGCCCGGCGGCGCGCTGTACGAGGCGGTGGTCGCGGCGCTCAAGGAAATCTATGACCCGGAAATCCCGGTCAACATCTACGATCTCGGCCTCATCTACGGCGTCGATGTCACCGAGGCTGGCCATGCCGTCGTCACCATGACGCTGACCACGCCGCATTGCCCGGTTGCCGAATCGATGCCGATGGAAGTCGAGATGCGCGTCGGCGCGGTCCCCGGCATCGGCTCGTCCGAGGTCAATCTGGTGTGGGACCCGGCGTGGGACCCGGCCAAGATGTCCGACGACGCCAAGCTCGAATTGGGCATGCTGTAAAATTCCCCTCCCGCAGGCGGGAGGGGCTAGGGGAGGGCAGTCCCGCTAAAGCCACTGCTCCCCAGATGGAAAGCCCCTCCCCCAACCCCTCCCGCAGGCGGGAGGGGAGAAGAAGGACGAAGCCGATGACCACCACCACCCGGGTACGCCCCGCGGCCCTGATCCTGACACCCTCCGCCGAGGACCGCATCGCCGCGCTGATGGCGAAGGCGCCCGAGGGCGCGATCGGCGTCAAGCTGTCGACGCCCAAGCGCGGCTGTTCGGGCCTGGCCTATTCGGTCGACTATGTGACCGAGGCCAAGCCGTTCGACGAACGTATCGATACCCCCGGCGGCACCTTGTTCGTCGATGGCGGGTCGATCCTGTACCTCGTCGGATCGACGATGAACTGGGTCGAGGACGATTTCACCGCAGGCTTCGTGTTCAACAATCCCAATGCCAAGGGCGCCTGCGGCTGCGGCGAGAGCTTTACCGTTTAACCCGGCATCCGCTGCAACAACGCCGTCCGCAGGCACTCGCACACCAATTCGCTACGCTGATTGAACATGCGGTGCTGGAACACGACCAGCCCGGCATCGGGGCGCGATTTGCTCGCGCGCAGCTCGACCACTTCGGTCTCGGCGCGCAACGTGTCGCCGACGAACACGGGCTTGGGCATCACCACCTTGTCATAGCCGAGATTGGCAACCAGCGTGCCAAGCGTGGTATCGCCGACCGACAGGCCAACCATCAGCCCGAAGGTGAAGATGCCGTTGACGACGATGCGGCCGAATTCGGTCGCGCCGGCATAGTCCGCATCGAGATGCAGCGGCTGCGGATTGTGGGTGAGGGTGGTGATCAGCAGATTGTCGGTCTCGGTCACCGTGCGGTGCAAGGCGTGCTCGATCCGGTCGCCGACCGCCCAGGCGTCGAAGTAGCGCCCGCTCATGCGGCGCGCTTTCGCGTCGCTGGAGCCAGCACGATCCTGTCTCGGCCGATCGCATCGCACCCGATCTTCGGCATTCCGCATCCTTTCCTGACGAGCGCCTGGGCCCGCTGGCTTGAGGGGGCGTTCATCGCATGTCATGGGCCGGTCGATAACCCGTCAATTGACGGCGCGATCACGTTTCCGGGGCACGGGCCATGGCGAAGAAATATTATCTGACGGCCACGCTGCCCGACGGCTATGTAAAGACGATCGGCCCGACCGCGCTGGCGTTCACACATTATTGGCGGATCGTCGCCGAGCTTGGCAATGGCAAGACCGAGGTATTCTGGGGCCACGCCAAGTCGCTCGCCGAGGCCCGCAAAAAGCACAGCGCAGCCCGCGACGCCGCCACCCAGCGCGGCTGGCGCGATTTTGCGTTCGAGGTGGTGGAGCTGGAGCGCACGCCGGGGTGACCAGGGTATCAGCGCCAGATATGGCGGCTGTCGGGAGGGCCGATCTCGCAGTCGATCTGTACCAGCGATTCCCCGTTCGACGTCACATCATGATGCGGGATCAAGCGCACCGGTTGGTCGGACATCTGGTCGCCAGCCACCGCAAGCAATAGCGGAACGCATGCCCGAAGTTGGACAGCGCTCAGGCCCATCGATCGGTCGGCAAATTGCAACAATCCTCCTCTACGGACGCGACGTGCTACCTCTTAATGTGATGTGTCGTGCCCATTATCCGCCCTATCGACCGCTGGTTCGCGGAAGAGATTTTCCCGCATGAGGCGCGCTTTCATGCGGCCGCGCGGCGCATTTGCAAGACGCGCGAGGAGGCCGAGGACTTGGTGCAGGAGGCCCTGACCCGGCTCTTCGCAATCAACGGGTGGGGTGAAATCGTCAATCCGCCCGCATATGTGCTTCAAATGCTAAGACATATCGCGATCGAGCGGATGCGGCGGCAGCGCGTTGTCGATTTCCAGCAGTTGCTGGATACCGATCACTTGGCGCTCGCCGATGAGGCACCGTCGCCTTACAGAGTTGCCGCTGGTCGCGATGCTCTGCGACGCGTCGCCGAAATGGTCGCTGCGTTGCCTGAGCGATGCCGGACCGTTCTGGTCCGCCGCCGCGTCCACGGCGAATCGGCGTCGGCGATTGCCAGGGATCTGGGAATCAGCCAGTCGACTTTCGAGAAACGGCTGGGCCGGGCAATTCAGCTTCTTGCCGCCTCCGCGCTGGTCGATGACGCGCCCTTCGAGCCCGAAGGGGCCGAGCGCAGGGGCGTAACCAAGCGCTAAAGCGGTAACGCAGCTTGTCCTGGCGACACGGTGGCGGGCGTCTCCCCGAAATCTCGATCAGCGATTTGGCGGATCGCGGATGCTGGCTCGTCTAGAGTCTTGTGGCCATAGAAAAAGCATCAAACGGGGGCAGTCCTGCATCTTCTAATCGCGACCGGCGCAAGCGCGCCGCAGCGATGGCCGCGACCTGGCTCGCGCGTTTCGAGGCTGGCGGCATGGACGAGGCGATGTTCGAACGCTGGCGCAGCGCGCATCCCGATAACGAGATTGCCTTTGCGCGCGCCCTGGCCGTCTGGAACCGGTCGGGGGGCGAAAACAGCGACCCCGTTCGCGCCGATGAAACCAACCGCCGCCAGCTGCTGCGGGGACTTGTTGCAGCAACGATGGTCGGCGTGATCGCGGTCGGCGGGTGGTCCACGCGCGCTTACGCCTGGCACTCGGCATCCTGCGCCGTCGGGGAGCGAAAACGCGTGGCGTTGCCGGATGGCAGTGTCGCGATGCTCAACACCGATAGCGAAGTCTCCTGGCGATTCTCCAAAACCGAACGTAGCCTTTGGATTAACCGTGGCGAGGTCGCTCTGGAATTGACGAGCGGACAAACCGCGCGGTTCCACGGCGCGGGTGCGGTGGCATTTCTGTCGGCCGGGCGCTTCAACATCCGCCTTCAACCCACAGCGCTCGATATCGTGGTGATGCGGGGCGAGGCGACAGCGCCGCGCTTCGCCGGGGAAACGATGACGCGCGACGCAGACACGGACGTCGTGGCAGGACGTTTTGAGCGGCTGTTGCTGATGCGGGCGACATCCGATGTCCAATCCGCCTCTCCCGAAGCCGTTTCGGCGGCAATTGCGTGGCAGCAGGGCGAAATCGTGTTCGACAACGAACCGCTGCACGCGGCGGTCGAGGAATATAACCGCTATCTAATGCGCAAGATCGTCATTGCCGACCCGGATTTGAAGAACATTCCGATCGGGGGGCGGTTCACCTCAACCGATGCAGCGCCATTTTTGTCGTCGCTCAGGCTGGGGCTGGGTTTGCGCGTCACGACGGATGAAGGCCAGATTATACTGAGTCGATAATTTATTTTTTGAAAATGTGGCGGGGATCGTTTCTTCAACCGTCCTGCATAATAGATGCGCAAAAGCGCAGTAGCGAGGAACCCCACTAATGATCGTGCGATATTCGCGCACGCCGCTTGTTGCGGCGATGCTTGTTATGCCTGTTGTTTTCAGTGCTCCGTCTTATGCAAGCGGTATGCAATATTTTGCAATTGATGCCCAACCGCTTTCCAGTGCTTTGACCAATTTCTCGCGTCAGGCCCATGTTCAGATCTTTTTCCCCGCCGCAAGCATCGTCAATCGCCGAGCCCCCGCTGTTAAGGGCCATTTCGGCAACCGCCAGGTGCTTGCCAAGTTGATCGCGGGCAGCGGGTTGGTCGTCCGCCAGGACGATGGCAAGACGATCGTCCTGGGGATGACCGAGGCACCCAAGCCCAAGTCCGAACCCGGCGCTGGCGCTGCGGTTGGAAATTCGGGTGAGTCCGGCGACATTATCGTGACGGCGCAGCATCGGCGCGAGCGTGAGCAAGACGTGCCGATCGCGCTCACGGTGATCCGTGGCGACCAGATCGAATCGCGCAACATCAACACCGCCAGCGACCTGGAAAATTCCGTTCCCAGCCTGGAAGTCGATCAGCAGTTCGGCTCGGGGCAGCCGCAATATCGGCTGCGCGGCGTCGGCGGGGAAGATTATGCGGCGAACAACACCAACACCGTCGGCATCTATGTCGATGGGGTTGCCTATCCCTACGGCGTGATGACGCAGGGTGCCATTTACGACGTCGAGCGGATCGAAGTGCTGCGCGGGCCGCAGGGCACTCTCTACGGCCGAAATTCGACGGGCGGCGCGATCAACATTATCAGTGCACGCCCGACGCGCGATTTCCACGCCGGCGTGGATGCGTCGTTCGGCCAATATAATGCCTTCAACCTGAACGGCTTCGTGTCCGGTCCGCTCAGCAGCACGGTGGCCGCGCGCGTCGCGTTCACGACCGACCAGGGCGGTGCGTGGCAATATAATCGCGACACCGGCGAGGCGCTGGGCAACAAAAACCAGGAATCTGTGCGCGTATCGCTCCAATGGCGGCCGGACTCGGTCACGACGGTCGACCTGGTGGGAGACTATATGCGCAACACGTCCGACGGCAGCGGGCTTCAGCTTCTGTCCGACTTCAAGGATGCGTCGGGTCGATCTTACCCGAATGATTTTCAGACCGGCAATCCGCGCCTTACCGGCTGGGGCCTCGACAAGCCCTTTGCGAACTTGATGGGGGTACCGGTCACCGCCAATCCGTTTCGGAACAACGAAGCCTATGGCGGTCATGTCGAGCTCAACCGGGATTTCGGTTGGGCGACACTGACGGGCATAGGTGCGTACCGACACTTTACGCGGCGTGAGTTTAACGACTTCGACGCGACGGCGTCGAACGAGGCGGGCACCTACTTCTTCAACGGCATCGATGTCGGCTCTCAGGAGCTTCGGCTCGCATCGCGTCAGAATCAACCGACGCGCTGGATGCTCGGCCTGTATCATGACGATGAATCGATCGATGGGGGGTTCCTCTCGGACTTCTCCGATTACGCCAAGATCGGGCGTATCCTGCAAACCACCTATAAGCAGCGCGTCCATACGTCTGCGGTGTTCGCCAATGCCGAGCAGAACATCACCCGGAAGCTCGTCCTGTCCGGGGGGCTCCGCTTCGAGCATGAGACGCGCGCGCTGAACGACTTCAAGACCATAACGGTCTGGCCCACCGTTATCGACAAGGCGGCAATCTCCCGCAGCCTGGAAATGAATGAATGGTCCGGCCGGGCTGCGCTCGACTGGAGCGTGACGCGCGACGTCCATGCCTATGCCAGTGTCTCGCGCGGGGTGAAGTCGGGTGGCTTCACGACCTATAACAACAGCGTTCCGGACCAGCTCAATCCGTATAAACCCGAAAAGCTGATCGCTTATGAGGGCGGTCTGAAAACGGACTGGTTGAATCACCGCCTGCGCGTGAACCTGGCCGGCTTCTATTACGACTATCGCGACTATCAGCTGCAGGGGGTGTTCTACGCCGAAGACGGCTCGCGCAACGGACGCATCGTCAATGCGGAGAAGTCGCATCTGTACGGTGCCGAGGCGGAAATCGGATTTTCGCCGGTCCACGGGCTCGAGATCAACCAATCGGTCGCCTGGAAGCGTGGCAAGTTCGACGTGTATCTGCAACCGGACAAGTCCTTCACCGACCCTGTCACGGGCGTGGTCACGACGACCTATACCAATGCCGGAGGCACGCGGATCAAGATCCCGAGCATCGATTATAAGGCGCAAGTCCATTGGTTGCTCCGTTTGCGCAACGACTGGCAGATCGACCCGGAATTCAATGTCAATTATCGCGGAGCGCGCTGGAGCACGTCGGACCTGTCGACCATCCCCGCGTTTTGGCTCGCCAATGCGAATTTCAGCATCATGCCGGCCCACAGCCAGGTGAAGGTGACGCTGTGGGTGCACAACCTGTTCGATGCCTATGTTCAGGAAACGCGTAACAGCTTCATCAGCGCGCGGACGGTATCGGTCGATCCGCCGCGCACGTACGGTGTGCGCGCTGGCATCAAGTTCTGATCCTGGTCATTGTCGGCGCGCCGTGGTCCGGCGCGCCGACGAGTTATAACCTTTCCCCGATACGGAGCACGGAAGCTCATGCGCTTGTCCCTTCCATCGACCACGCGTCGCAGCTTTCTGGTCGGGACCGCGATCGGCGTGCCCGCTTTGCTGACCCATGGTCGCGCACTTGCAGCCAGCGACCCATTCACCCAGGGCGTCGCCAGCGGCGATCCGCTCCCGAATGGGTTCGTGATCTGGACTCGCATCGCGCCCGATATCCTCGCACCCGACGGGCTCGGCGGGGCACCCGACAATATTCCGCTGCGCTGGGAAGTGGCCGCTGACCAAGCGTTTCGCCATGTGGTGCGCGCTGGCGATGCGCTGGCGCGCCACGCGATGGGCGCAACGGTGCATGTCGAGGTCGATGGCCTGCAACCGGACCGGCCTTATTGGTATCGCTTCATCGCTTATGGGGTGAACAGCCAAGTCGGCCGGGCCTGGACGGCCCCGGCCCCCGGCGCGCCGGTGCAGGCCGTGCGCTTTGCGGCGGCGACGTGCTCGCATTGGGAGCTCGGTTATTTTTCCGCCTATCGCCACATGGCGCGCGATGAGGACAGCCGGTTCACGCTGTTTCTGGGGGACTATATTTACGAAAGCGCCGGTCGTCCGTTGTCGCCTGAAAAGGGCATCGTGCGCAGCTATGGGGATCTGCCGGAGGCGGATTCGCTCGCCAACTATCGTCGTCGCTATGCGCTGCATCATAGCGATCCCGACTTGCGCGCGCTCCATGCCGCCGCACCGGCGATCGCGATCTGGGACGATCATGAAGTCCAGGACGATTATTCGGGCATTTGGTCCGAAGATCCGGCGTTAGCGCCAGCCGCGTTCGTCCGTCGACGGCAGGCAGCCTATCGCGCCTTTGTCGAGAACCTGCCGGTGCGGCTGTCGCGGGTGGTGCGCGGACAGCAGTTTCGCATCAACTGGCGGCTGCAATGGGGTACGCTTGCGCAGTTTGACATGGTCGATGGTCGCCAATTCAGGTCTCCGCAAGCCTGCGCCGCAGGCTTGCCAAGCCGGAAAGGGCATATCGCGCCTATCGACTGCGCCGATTTCGAGGATCCCTCACGCACCTATCTCGGCTTCGAGCAGGAGCGCTGGCTGTACGATGGCTGGTCGAAAAGCCACGCCCGCTGGAATGTGCTCGTCCAGAACCTGTTGGTTGCGCCGATGACGTTCGCGTCGCCGCAAGGGCCTGCGCTCTGGACCGACAGTTGGAACGGTTTCGGCGCGGCGCGGCAGCGCTTGATCGACGCGATGGTCTCCAGCAGGCTCGCGAACCCGGTGACGCTCGCGGGGGACTATCACTCGTTCTGGTGTAACAATCTGTTTCGCAATTTCGACAAGCCGGAGGAGCGGCCGGTGGCGGCGGAATTCGTCGTGTCCTCCATCACGTCGAGCGGCCCGCCGGAGGGCTATTACAAGGCAGCGATGCCGAACAATCCGCAGATCCGCTATTTCGATTCGTCGCATCGCGGCTACATGTCGTTCGATCTCACCCCGGCGCGACTGGATGCGCGGTGCATGGCCATTAGCGATCGCGCCGATCCGCGTGCGACGCTGAGCGTGCTGCACACGGCCTCTGTCGCGGCAGGGACGCCCGGGCTGGCCTGAACCGTCCAACCCACGATCGAGGCGGATCGGTCTTCACGGATCGAGCGGGTCCGACGGATCGATCCGCAGCGACGCGGCAGACGGCTGGAAGAGCACTTGCGTCGGCGAGAGACGGGCACCGATGCGGCCCGGCTGGTAGCCGAGTTCCGTCTGGTTGCGGTCAGCGAAGGTAGCGCTCGCGATGTAGCGGCTCTGGTCAGGATTGGTCGAGATCAGCGCTGCCCGATCGAGCGGAGCGCCGAGCGCGGCGAGCCGGCGCGTGGCGTTCCTGAGATTGGTAGTGGTGTGTCGCGCATAGGGTTCGACGATCATCGCATCCGCTGGCAGGCCGAAGCGTTCGAGCGCTGCGCGGGCCATTTCCACCGCCTCGGCATTGCGCGTGCCACGCGGGTGGACCGTCCCGCCCGAGAACAGGACGAACGGCGCAAGCCCGGCCTTCCACAATGTGGCCGCCATCTGGACGTTGAGCTTGCCCAGGGCGCTTAACGGTGTCGACAGGTCTTCCGGCCCGATGCCCGGTACGATGATCGCGGTGTAGCGATAGTGCGACCAGTCGATCGTCTTGGCGCGCGCCATGGCGGCATGGTTCAAGCGCGCGTCGAGCGGCTCGAACGCGGCAGCGTCGTCCCGATCGTTGACGTCGAGCAGCGCGAGCGCGAGCCCGATGCTGGGGTCGAGCGCCGTCGCCGGAGCGTCACCCGCCGCTTCTGCCAGCGCGACCGCCGCGGCGGCATTGGCGGCGGCGCGTTCGGGATCGGGTCCGTCGATCTTCGGGTATCGGGGCGCTACACCTTGGCCGTAGACACCGATGACGGCGTTGATACCGCCGATTTCGCGCAGGATGCTCGCGCGCATGCCATCGTCGGACGCGGCCCGCAGGCCCGTCTGGTCACCGGCACCGGCGATCGTCTCCCGCTCCGAGTCGGTCCAGCGCGCCGCCTGAAGCACGCAGCGGAATTCGCCAGCGCACGCCGCGATCCGCAGGTGCCGTAGTGTCAGCATCGCGGCGACCGGCTCCGGTCGCACGCCGCGTGGCCAGGCCGAAAGCACCGGGAACAGCCGCGCGGCCAGCTTGGCGATCACGCGGTCCGGTACGACGGCGGTTCCCGACGGAGCCGCCGCGACCAGCAGCACCGCACAGCCGGCAAGTATCCCGGCACGCAGAGCGCTTACCACGACTTGGTCAGCACGAAGCGGAAGTTGCGCCCGAAGAGCGGACGGCCGTAGACCGCGACTGCGGTGCCCTGACCGAAGGCGTCGCTGCGGGTATTGCCCTCCGTCAGACCATGATTGTTGGTGATGTTGTCGCCCACAACCTGGAATTGCCACGAGCCGCGCGTGTAGTTGAAGCCTACACCCAGCGTCTGATAGGCAGGCAGCTTCGTGCTGTTCAGATAGTCGACATATTCGCGGCCAACGAAGTTCAGCGTGCCATAGATGTCGAACAGATTTCGGCCGCTTTCGAAATGGAATTTCGGAATGACATGGCCGTACAGTTTGGGCTCGCGGATGATCTGCTTGCCTGCGACGGCGATCGTCTGTGACGGATTATTCGGGTTATAGAGATTGTTATATTGCGGATCGGCAAAGGTGATCGCCCCGTTCAGCGAAAACCAGCGCACCGGTTCCACATTCGCGTCGATCTCCACGCCCTTGCTCACCGCCTTGCCGATGAACGGCACGTTGGTGGTGTATTGGGTGGTCGGGTCTGGATAGGAGCCGTTCAGCGGATTGAATTGGGTGTAATAGCCGGTCGCATAGAAATAGTTGCGGCCGAGGGACGCCTTTACGCCGAACTCATATTCGTTCGCCTTGGTATAGGTCGGCGTCGGCGCGGTGCTGAAGGCGGTGCCGGCGGTGGGCGGCACCTCGACATGGCTGGCGCGGCCATAGGCCCCGAAATGGCGGGTGAAGTCGTAATTGAGGCCAACCGTCCAGTTGGTCACTTGCGGACTGAGGCGGAACTGGTTGGCCGTGCCGGTCAACGCCATCACCGTGTTGGCGAGCGTGCCGGTCAACGCCGTGTTCGTCACCGTCTTGGTGAAATCCTCAAAGCCGTTATAGTTGTACCATTCGTGCCGGATACCGCCGTCGAGCCGTAGTCCGCGCGTGATCTCCCAGGTATCGTTCGCATAGATAGCGAGCACCTTGGCATCGACCTTGCCGATCCCCAGCGCATTGGTGCCCGGCAACGCGCCGTTATTGGTCACTTTGCCCAATATTGCGCCCGATGCCGAATAGGCGATCAAGTCGAGGGTGGCGGGCTGCCCCTGCACCTGGATCAGATATTGCTGATAATATTGGTTCTGCGTGTCGCCGTAGAAGGACGTATAGGCACCGACCTTCACGTCATGCGTGCCGAAACCGGTGGCGACCTTGTGGGTGAGGCTGAGATCGCCCTGTACCGAATAGAAGCTCGAATCCGCCGCGCGATATTGCGCCGGCATCACCAGACCGGACTGCGAATAGGGGTCATAGGCCGTGTTGCTGCCGGCATAGACATAGCCGAAATGATCGACCGTGCCGAACGCCTTGGTCGCGGCCGCGCGATAGCCGGCGGCATAGGCATTCGCGTCGCTGGGGTTGGTGGTCGAATAGAGCGCGTCGAAGGTGTTCTTTCCCTTGGTCGCGCCGCCCTTGAAGCTGACCAGCCATCCGTCGAAATCGCCTTGGTACTGGAGGCCGAGATTGCCGTAGACCATGTGACGGCCGCTCGCGAGGTCGCGGTTCTGACTCCGCAGAGCGCCGTTCGCGTCCTGATAGGTGAGCGTCGTGTCGCGGAACGCCGGGGAGTTCATCGTGCCGGTGAAGTAGTTGAGCCACGGGTTCAGGGACTGCGACGGATTGGTCGGGTTGGCGATCGGGATCGGCAGGTAGAAGACGTTGTGGTCGTTCAGATAGTTGGCCGTCACTTTGACAAAGCCGTTGCTGAAGTCGTGCTTGATGTTCGCACGGATCTGGCCACCGCGATCATTCGGGAAACCGTTGTCGCGATAGCCGTCGCTGTAGCGCAGGAAGCCGCCGATGGCGTAATAGGTGTCGTGTCCAAGCGGCCCGGACTGCATCACGTCGCCGCGATAGAGACCGATATCGCCGATGGTCAGTTGCGCGGCACCGCGCGATTTGCTGGTACCGCTGACGGTGATGTTGTTGACGATGCCGGCGGCTTCGGATGCGTAGATCGGGGCGGGTCCGCCCTGCACAACCTCGACCCGCTCGGTCATCAGGTCGTAGCGGTTCATGCCATCGCCCGAGTTGAAGAAGTAGCCGTCGACCTCATGGTAGAGCGGCAGGCCGTCCTGCTGAAAAATCAACATGCCGCGATCGGTCGGGATGCCGCGCAGCCGGGTGATGTTCTGCACCTCGCCGCCGGTCGTCTCGACATGGATGCCGGGCAGGTCGCCGAGCAGGTCGGCGAAGCTCTTGGGGGCGAGCTGCTTGATGTCCGCCTGTGAGAGCGAGTTGATCTGGTACGAGACATCAAAGCGGCGCTGCGCACGCGCCGAGCCGGTGACGATGATGTCGTTGCCGGTGGTGCCCGGTGCGTCCGCCGCCTGCGGATCGTCCGATGCCGGTACGGTGGCGGGGGGCGCGGGCGTCGACGCGACCTGCGCCGAGGCTGGGGCGGTGGTGGCAAGCGCGAGTGCGGCAACAGCGCAGCCAGTGGCCAAAGTGATATTTCGCATGAGAGTCCCCTTCGGAGCACCGACCCCCGATGCTCGCCCGACGTCGCGCTAGGCGGGCATGGTGACAGTTTTATTTATTATTTGAAAAATAAATACGGAATGCCCATCCTTGTCCGAAGCAGGGGTGGGGAGAGGAGTCGTATGATCAGTCGGGCAGGGTCACGCGGGATCGCGCTTCACCTGGATGAAGACGAGAAAAGCATCATGCGGTGTCTTCGCCTGTCGGGGCCGGCGTCACGGTCGGCGCTGGTCAGCACGCTCGACTTCAGCCCGGCCAAGCTCACCAAATTGTCGCAGCGGTTGCTGGCGATCGGTCTGGTGGAGGAGATGGAGGATGCCGGACCGCAGGGACGCGGGCGTCCCGCGATGCCGCTGCGCATTGCACCCGGTGCGGGCTATGCCATCGGCACTACCGCGCACAAAGGCGTGCTGGATATCGCGCTGGTCGATTATGCCGGGAGCATCATCGCGCAATCGGCCGAGCCGTTCCACGATCACGATCCGCGTACGCTGTGCCGCGCGGTACGGACGCGCATCCTCGATATGATCGACCGGCATGATCTGGTCGGCGCGCGATTGCTGGGCCTGGGGATCGGGATGCCCGGTCTCGCCTCCTCGCCGGATGGCGAGCACTGGCGCACGGTACCCGAATTATGGGGAGCCCGCGACGTCCCGATCCGGGCGATGTTGGAGGATATGCTGGCGCTGCCGGTCTGGATCGAAAACGACGCCACGGCGACCGCGCTGGCCGAATATTATATGGCCGACCCGTCCGACAGAAGCGCAACCATGGTGGCCATATTGCTCGGTTACGGCATCGGCGCGGGGGTCGTCGTCGATGGGCGGTTGCTGCGCGGTGCGATGGGCAATGCCGGCGATATCGGTGCCTTCTATCCAATGGATCGGCCCCGCCCGTCTCCGGTCGATCTTTTGTCCGTGCTTCGGGCCGATGGGTGCGAGATCGATTCCGTTGCCGATGTCGGCGACAAGGCGTCGCAGCACCAGGCGGTGGTCGATGCCTGGGTGGTGCGGGCGGCGGATCAATTGCGGTTGGTGGTGGAAAGTGCGCTCGCCTGGTTCGATCCCGGCCGGATCGTCCTGTCCGGCCCGTTGCCGTACGCGCTGGTGGCGCGCTTGGCCGATCGCCTGAACGCCGCCGGCATTTCTCGCGGGCCCTATTCGACGTTCATGCCGGAGGTTTTGGCATCCCGGCTCGGGGGCACCGCGATCACGCTGGGGGCCGCTTTGCTGCCCATCCACGCCAGCATCGCTCTTTAACACTGCCCGATAGGTGTCACACAAGCATTGTACCAGCCTTGGGGGATCGGGCCGGAACCATGCTGCAAACAAAAACCCCTCTCGACGGCGGGCAGCCAACCCCACGGGCCAGGCTGCGGGACCAGGCGGGCGCACTGAGACTGCCTTACGTCGCCGCGCACTATGGCAAGAGCCTGCTCTGGTGCGCGAGCGAGTCGATGTTCGCATATTTGCTGACCGAACTCGCGCATCTACCGCCGATGGCGGTGGGCTGTGTGCTCGCCGTGAGCTACATCGTCAGCGGAGCGCTGGATATCGGCGTCGGTACCGCGTTCCGGCAGCAGCTATCGACGATTGCCGCCTGTTCACGGCTTCAGTTGGTCGGGGCCGTCACAGCTGCGGCCGCGCTGCTCATGCTGTTCAGTGTGCCGGTGGTTCACCCGGCGATGCCGCTGGTCGCGGCCGCCTCGGTCATCCTCCTGTTTCGGCTCGCCTACGCGTTCGTCGACTTGCCGCAGAACGCGATGCTGAGCCTGTTGGTGGAGAACGATGCGCGCATGTCGCTCGCATCCTTGCGCCTTGTCGCAAGCGGGCTGGCGGCGCTGACGGTCGGCGCATGGGCATCGACGATCGTGTACAGTTCCGCGTCGCACCGGCCGCTATTGCTGATCCCGGCCGCGTTGACGATCGCGGTCATCACCGTCGGTTCGAGCGCGTATCTACGACGGCGGGTCGGTGCCTGGCGAGGCGGCCTGCACTCGCCGATCGGGGCACCGTTCATCGTCCCGGGGCGGCTTCCCGTCTCTGTCTGGCGGCTCATTTTGGTGATGCTGGTCATCAACTTCGCTGCGCCGGTTTTTACCAGGGTGCTGCCTTATTATGCGGACTACCAGATCCACGACCCGCTGCTCGGATCGAGCGCGATCGCGTTCGTATCGCTCGGCGCGCTGGCGGGGCCGCCATTCTGGTACCGGGTATTGCGCGGGCGCTCGGCGGAGATTCATGTAGCGGCATCGTCCCTGGCATTGGCAGCGGCGGCGGCGTTGTTCGGGCTGGCGGGGTGGGCCGGAGGCTCGGTGCTGGTGGTCGCCGCCGGATTGGTGGGACTGAGCGCCGGCGGCCTCGGCATGGCGATCTGGTCCGCGTTCGGGCAGGTCGTCGCGGATGCTGGCCGCGGACGCGAAGGATTGGCCTTTGGGCTGTTCACCGCGGCCGCCAAGGCGGCACTGGCGCTGGATGCGATCGGCATGGGGTGGCTGATGTCCGATGCCCGCTTCCGGGATCCGTCGAGCCCCCATCTGCTGCTTTACATGACGCTGCCGTCGATCATCGCGGGCGTTATCGCGGCGCTGCTTGTGCTGGGCTGGCGGTGGGGGGCGGGTCAGTGCGTGCCGCCGGACGAAAAATTGCGCTACGGGCTGCCGGACCAGGTTTCGCCTTTTTCGTCAGCTAGAGCGCAACCGATGCTACACTGAAGCGCGCCGGTTCAGTTTGGTGGACGTCGCTGCGATGCGCGAACTTCACGAGTTGCCGGAGTTCCGCTTCCGGTATCGCGAGGCGGCGGACCGCTCGTCCCCCGCCTAAAACGCCGAATTTCAACGATTCTGGCGTGTCGCTGGTGACCCCTACGGGAGTGGCTAAAGGTCAATAAATAATTGTTATAAAAAGATAAATAGGTCTGTACGCTCAGTTGTACCATCACAGATACCATCAGAATGCCCGGATATTTTGACACGCACTGGTACGGTGGACGGCTGTGTTGATGGCAGGGGGGTGGCGCTTCGCCTCCATTCTATGACAGGAGTTGGGCCGACAAGCCGCGATAGATCATCGAGACGTGGCGGTGGATCGCCTCGGTCGCTTGACGGGCGCTTCTGCCGGACTGCCGTCGGTGATAAAGACATCGGCGATCGTCGAGATGCGGTTGTCGATATCGGGCACACGTTGCGAAACCCTAAAGCGGTTTAACACCTCCTATCGCAACGTGCCAAGCAGGGTTGGCGCGTCGACCGTGAATTTGAACCCGAACACCAGCGCACTAGGGATGGGTTTGGCGCGAGATGGCGCGCCGGTCTGATCGGGGTTGAGGATATATTGCACGTTGGGCGAGATGCGGATCGCCGGGTTGATCTGCGCGCCATAGGCCAACTCCATCATATATTCGTGACGCTTGATGTTGCCGTCGCCCCCGGCCGAGATCTGCGCCGCGCGCATGCGTTCCACCGCCAGGTCGCTGAACTGCTGGTCGTTGATCATGAAGCCGATCGTATCGCTGTCGCGGCCGCGGAAGGTGCCGGTCTGAAGCAGGCCGAGTTCGAGGAAGTGGCTCTCCTCGACACGCCCCGACAGATTGGCCATGGCGACGCCAAACAGGCTGAGACCGCGCGCCGAATTGGGATCGGGGCGCGTCAGCATCTGGTCGAAGCGGACATAGAGGCCCGATCGCCCGTGCAGCGTGCGCGCCTGACGGTTGGACAGGATCGCGATACCACCCTGATCGTCGCGCAGCGGATCGGCATAATCGGCACGATCGAACCAGCCACCGAGGATATAATGGCCGGGCAGGCGGGTACCCGCATCGTCGCGGGCATAGGTCAGTTCCCAGGGGATGATGACGCCCGTAGCGCTGCGGGTGCTGAAGTTGAAGCCGTTATCCTCGTTGCGCTTGCGATCGGGATTGACCTCATAGATTCCGGCATGGGCGGTGATCGTGCTGGTGAGCTTCACCTTGGCGTGCGCCATCCAGCTCGATGCCGGGAAATAGGTGAAATTGCTGTTCTTGAAGACGAAAGTGGGGTTGCCGCAGGTCGAGTTGCTCTGGAAATTGCAATAGAGCGGCGAGTTGAGGAAATGGATGTTGGCCTGGCTGCGCCCGGCCTCGACCCATAGCCGCCCGCCGAGCAGCGCCTGTTCCCAGGTGAGGATGGCGAGATGGGTGTTCTGCGTGCCCCACACCTCCTGGACCGAGGTGTTGTTGCCGAGCGCCAGCGCCGACAGACTATCGCCGTGCCGATTGGTGACCGCGAAATGGAGGGTCCCGCCACCGATGCCTGCGATCCGATCGAGATCGAAATTCGCGCCCATATAGACCTGGCCGGTATAGGCCGCGTCGCGGCGCAGGCCGCCGGTCGCATTGGCCGCCGCTTCGCCGGTATAGCTCAGATCGAGCGTGACGCCGTCGGCCGCGAGCGGCTGGAACGGCTTGACGGTCGTGGGTGCCGGATCGGGCAGGGCGGGGGGCAGCTGATCGGTGGCGGGAGCAGTGCTGTCCTGGGCAAACGCCGGAGACAAAGTGAGTGCGGCGACGCCCGCCAAGCAGGCGCCCTTGAGAAAATTACAGGCCATGACCCTCTTCCTTTGCGCCGTTAGGCTGGCGCTTCCTTGTTGATCTTTAGATGGCGAGTGCGGAGGCGACTGGCCGGCGCTTCAGCGTGCCGACGAGCACGGCCGTCACCACCGTGCCCGCGACGATCGCCAACGCGTACGCTGCGAGGTGCGTCACCGCGCCGGGGATGGGCAGGACGAAGATCCCGCCATGCGGCACCTTCAATTCGCACCCGGCCGCCATCGAGATGGCACCCGCCAGCGCCGAGCCGATCATCAGCGACGGGATCACCCGGAACGGATCGCGCGCGGCAAAGGGGATTGCGCCTTCGGTGATGAAGGCCATGCCGAGCACGGCGGCGGCACCGCCGGCTTCGCGTTCCTCGGCGGTGAAGCGGCTGCGGAACAGCCAGGTCGCCAGCGCGATGCCGAGCGGCGGGGTCATGCCCGCCGCCATGGTGGCGGCCATCGGGGTATAGACCTGGCTTGCGACCAGGCCGACAGAGAAGGCATAGCCTGCCTTGTTGACCGGACCGCCCATGTCGAACGCCGACATCGCGCCGAGGATAAGGCCCAGCAGGATCGCGCTCGACCCCTGCATCGAACGCAGCCATTCGGTGAGGAAGGCGAGCGCGGCGGCGACGGGGGTGCCGACCGCATAGATCATCAGCAGGCCCGTCCCGAGCGAGCCGAGCAGGGGCAGGATCAGCACCGGCTTCAGGCCCTGCAGGTTCTTGGGCAAGCGGATCACGCGGTTGAGCCACGCCACGCCGTACCCAGCGATAAAGCCCGCCACGATCCCGCCGAGAAAGCCCGCGCCGAGCGTGGCGGCGACCATGCCGCCGATCATGCCAGGCGCGATACCGGGCCGATCCGCGATCGAGTACGCGATATAGCCGGCAAGGGCTGGCACCATCAGGGCGAACCCGGCCTTGGCACCGATCTGGAACAGCGCATGGGCGAGTGTGCCCGCAGCTGCATCGTCATTGGCGTGGATCCCGCCAAGCGCGAAGGCGAGTGCGATCAGCAGGCCGCCCGACACCACGAAGGGCAGCATGAACGACACGCCGGTCATCAAATGCTTGTAGGGACCGGCGCGCTCGGTGGTGCTCGCGGCGGGGGCCGCGCCCGAGGTCTCGCCACCCTGAACCTTCGCTTCGGCCAGCGCGCGTTCGATGAGGGTTGCACCGCCGGTGATGGCAGGCTTGGTGTTGCTCATGAACACGCGCTTGCCGGCGAAGCGCGATCGGTCGACTTCGCGGTCTGCGGCGATGAGCACGATGTCGGCGCGGGCGATCTCGTCCGCCGTCAGCGGCGCGCCCGCACCGACCGAGCCCTGCGTCTCGACCCGTATGTCATAGCCGAGCTGCTTGGCGCCTTCGATCAGCCCTTCGGCGGCCATGAAGGTATGGGCGATGCCGGTCGGGCATGAGGTGATGGCGACGATGTGGGGCACTGCCGATGCGGGGGTAGCAGCGTCGTCCGTATCGGCGGTACCCAGCGCGCCGACCGGATCGGCCAGCACGGCTTCGAGCGTGAGGTAGCGACCATTTTGACCGGACGGCACCTGATCATCGCGCCCGACGAACAGGAACGCGCGCGTCTCGTCCGCCGCATCGTGGGTAAAGGCACCGCCGGTCCGCACTTCGACCTCGATCGGTCGGCCGTGGGTGCGCGCGGCCTTGCGCAAGGCTTCCGCCGCCAGAACGGCTTGAACATCGCTGCCCGCGCCGTCGATCACTGCAAAGAGTGTCTTCATGATCCCATCCGCTCCAGGTTCAGGCGATTGTCATCGTGTCGACCGACACGTCACCGGCGAGGGCGTGCACCACGCCCAGGCTCGGCAGATTGGGGCCAACCATGCCCAGTTTCGCGACCGCGAACGCCGTCGCCAGCCGCGCGGTGCGGTCGAGCGCGGCGTTTTCGTTCACTGCCGCGGCAATGCCGGCGACCATTGCATCGCCCGCACCGACCGTGCTCGCCACGCCGTCCAGGGCCAGACGGGCGCTGACCACGCCTTCCTCCGACAGGAACAGCGCGCCTTCTTCGCCCATCGACACCACGACCAGATCGACTCCGCGCCGCCGCAGCGCGTCCGCCGCTGCGATCAGCGCGGCGCGATCCGGAATCGGCGCGCCCAGCCAATGCGCCAGCTCTTCGCGATTGGGCTTGATAATGTTCGGCAGGACAGCGGCATCGAGTGCGCATTTGAGCGGCTCGCCACTGGTATCGAGCAGGATGGTGCAGCCCTGCGCGCGCAGCCGCGCGGTCAGCGTCGCATAGATTTCATAGGGGCAGCCCGGCGACACGCTGCCCGACAGGATCACCAGATCGCCGTCTACAGCAGCGGCGCAAATCGTGGCGACGACCATGTCGACGCGCCCGAGGTCGACCGCGATCCCGTCGAGATTGATGTCGGTGGTGCCCTCGGCATCGACGATCTTGAGGTTGACCCGCGTCGACCCCGCAATGCGGATGAAGCGGTCCTCAATCAGCTTTTCCGCGAACAGCGCGTCAAACGGCGCGGCATTGTCGCTGCCGAGCAGTCCGTGCGCGGTGACCGGAACGCCCCAGTCGGCGAGGCAACTGGCGACGTTGACGCCTTTGCCGCCCGCATTCTGGCGGACGGTATGAGCGCGGTGGACTGCGCCTGGCACCAGATGATCGAGCAGCACGGTCTGGTCGATGGCGGGATTGAAGGTGACGCTATGGATCTGCATCAGCGGTCCTTCGTATCGAGCGCGCGCACTTCGGCGGCACCTTCCATGTCCATGGCGCGCGCGGCCAGTTCGGCAAACTCGGCCCTGCTGCCGGCGCGGATCCGCGCCTTGACCGCCGGAATGTCGCGTGGCGTCATCGACAATTCGGTTACGCCCAGCCCGACCAGCAGCGCCGCGCCGAAGGGATTGCCCGCCAGCCCGCCACACACGCCGACCCAGCGGTCATGCGTGCGCGCGCCTTCCACCGTCATCGCGATCAGCCGCAATACGGCGGGATGCAGGCTGTCCGCCTCGCTTGCTAGTTCGGGGTTCTGCCGGTCGATCGCGAGCGCATATTGGGTGAGGTCGTTGGTGCCGATCGAGAAGAAGTCGGCATGGGCGGCCAGCGCCTTCGCCTGCACCGCTGCTGCCGGCACCTCGATCATGATGCCGACCGGGACGCGCGGTGCGTCGAGTTCGACGCGGATCGCCTCGCACCGCTCGCGTAGGCGTTTCAGCTCCCAGGCGGAGGTGATCATCGGGAACATGATCGACAGATCGCCGCCGTCTTTGGCCGCGCGATACAGCGCGCGCAGTTGCGGATCGAGCAGATCGGGGCGGCGCAGCAACAGCCGGGCACCGCGCACACCGAGGAAGGGATTGTCCTCGCGCGGCAGATCGAGATGCGGGACCTGCTTGTCGCCACCGATATCGAGCGCGCGCACGATCAGCGGGCGATCGCCGAGCGCGTCGATCATCGCCCGGTAAATGCCCTGCTGCTCGTCTTCGCTCGGGCTCTCGCCGCGTTCGAGGAACAGGAATTCGGTGCGCATCAGCCCCACGCCTTCGCCGCCCTGCGACAAAGCGAAGGCGACTTGATCGGGGCGATTCACGTTTGCCGCGATGGCGAGTTCGTGGCCGTCGGTGGTGATCGCCGGACGGCCGCGCTCGGCCTCATCGGCGACGCGCTTGGCTGCGATGTCGGCAATCCAGGCACGGGCCGAGGCGATGTCGTCCGCCGACGGATCGATCCAGACGCGCCCGGCGTCGCCATCGACGATCGCCGTTGCGCCAGCGGCAAGGCTGAGCAAATCCGCGCCGCCCGCGACAACAGACGGCAGCCCAAGCGTGCGCGCGAGGATCGCGCTGTGCGAGGTCGGGCCGCCGAGCGCGGTGGCGATGCCGAGCACCTTGTTCGTATCCAGCATGGCCGTGTCGGACGGGGAGAGATCGGCCGCGACGAGCACGCAGGCTTCGTCGGGAATGTCCTCAAGGCCGCCCGAGGCCAGGCCGGGATCGATCTGCGCCAGCACCCTCCGCCCGATGTCGTGCAGATCGGCGGCGCGCGCGGCGAGCACCGGATTGCCGAGCGCGGTCAATTGCTGCGCCATGCGGTCCACCGCCTGATGCCACGACCAGGCGACGCCGTGCCCTTCGACCATCAACTGGCAGGTCAGCGTGATCAGATCGGTATCCTCGAGCAGGCTCGCTTGGGCCGCGAAGATCGCGGCGTCGCCCGCGCCGAGGCGTCGTGTAGTATCGTCGACCAGCGCCTTCATTTGCGCGCGCGTGCGGGTGAGCGCGCCGTCGAGCAGCACCCCGCCCTCGACGAGATCGACCGGCAGATCCGGCACGACCAGTTCGGCCGAGGCGAGCAGATGCACCTTGCCGATCGCGAGTCCGGGGCTGGCCCCGACCCCGGCGATCATCACCGTCTGCGCGGCAGGCGTCCAGCCGCCGGTCGGCACGTTCGCCTTGGCCTTTTCGGCGGCGCGTTCGGCATCGGCCTTTTCGCGCGCGGTGATGCCCGAGATCGTGCGGATGAAGCGATCGACGGCATCGCGCGCGCCGTCGCCAGCCGCCGAGATAACGATTTCGTCGCCTGCCTTCAGCCCCAATTGCAGGAGCGAGACGAGGCTGCGGGGGTCGGCGCTGTCGGCCCCGTGGCGCACGCGCAAGGCGACGGGGAGGGCGCGCGCCGCTTCACCCCATGCGGCAGCGGGGCGGGCATGGAGACCGGTGGGATAATCAACCACCCATGTTGTCGCCTCGGCCAGATCCTGCGCCGCCGGTCGCGCGGCGGCGGGTTCGCCATCCTCATACAGCGCTGCGATGATGGCGTCGGTGTCATCGGTCGCGATCAGCCGGGCGAGGCGCGCCTCGTCCTGGAGCAGCCGCGTCAGACGGCGCAGGATCGCGAGATGGCTGTCCGAATTGGCGGCGATGCCCACCACCAGATGCGCGCGCTGGCCGGGATTCCATTCCACGCCGTCGCGCACCTGCAGCACGGCGATGCCGTCGTGCCGGACGAGCCCTTTATCCTCGCCGAGTCCATGCGGGATGGCGACGCCTTCGCCCAGGTAGGTGTTGGCGACCGCTTCGCGCCGCACCATGCTGTCTTCATAGCCGGGGCCGACACAGCCGGCACCGATTAGCAATTGGGCGACCTGGCGAATCGCGTCGGTCTTGTCGGTGACGTGCGCGTCGATCCGCACCAGTCCGTGGGGTTTGGACAAGGTCGCAAATTCGGGGGGCATTCCAGAACCTCTCCATTTCTCGTTGCGCATCAGAAAACGTTTTCTCAAAAATTTGTCAAGAGGCTTGCAATGCTTCCGCGTTCACGTGCATGTTTGTGACGGCAAAGGGCTGGAGAAAGTCCGAGCGGGAGAGATCGATTTCTCATGGCGGTTGGGATCAAGGATGTCGCGAGGACGGCTGGCGTGTCGCCAGCGACGGTTTCGCGGGTGCTTGCGGGGCGCCCGGTCGATCCGGCGATGCAGGCGCGCGTCCAGGCCGCGGTCAAATCGACCGGTTATCGCCCCAATCTCGCGGCGCGCCGACTGCGCTCGCAGCATAGCAATACGATTGGCCTGATCGTCGCCGACATCCGCAACCCGTACTTCACCGAAGTCTCGCGCACGATCGAGCGAATCGCCGCCGCGCGCGGATTGCGCGTGATCGTGTGCAATACCGATGAGGACCCGGCGAAGGAGGCGCAGTATCTCGAGCTGATGCAGCAGGAGCGGGTGACGGGGATCGTGCTCGCGCCGTCGCGCCAGCGAGTCGAAATGGCGGGCAGCCTGTCGCTCGAATGTCCGGTGGTGTTGATCGACCGCGCCCTGCCGGCGGCACAAAAGGACTGCGTGCTGCTCGACAATGAGGCGATGGCCGGTCTGCTGGTCGAGCATCTTCACGCGCAGGGCCACCGCCATCTGGCCGGGCTGTTTGGCGCGGAAAGCAGCACCGGCATCGAGCGCCGCGCCGGTTTCGAACGCGCCGCGCAGCGTTTGGGCATGACGACCGAGGCGATTGCGGTGCCGCATGCGCCAGGCGAGGCGGAGCGTGCCGTCGCGAACCTGTTGCGGGGTCCCACCCGACCGGACGCGCTGGTCGCCAGTAACGGCGTGATGCTGCTGACCATCCTGCGCGCTTTGCGCAGCCTCGATCTCACCGTGCCAGGCGACATTGCGCTCGCCGGTTTCGACAATAATGACTGGATGGAATTCGTCGGCGAGGGGCTGACCGTGATCGAGCAGCCGGTCGAGGAAATCGGGCGCACCGCCATGACCATGTTGCTGGACCGGTTCGAATTTCCCGATGCCGCGGTCCGCAAGGTGGTGCTGACCGGTCGCCTGGTCACACGCGGATCGAGTGGCAGGCCATGACGATTGCAGTGCCAAACGCCCCATCGAAGCCACCGATCGGGCGCGATACGCGGCTGTGCATGTCGCTGTCGGCGCGGCCCAGCAATACCGGGTCGCGGCTCCACAATCGGCTCTACGAGCTGCTCGGCCTCGATTATGTCTACAAGGCGTTCAGCACGACCGATTTGCCCGCCGCGATCGGCGGGATCCGCGCGCTCGGCATTCGCGGCTGCGCGATCTCGATGCCGTTCAAGGAAGCGGTCATTCCGTTGCTCGATCGCCTGGAAGACTCGGCCCGTGTGATCGATAGCGTCAACACCATCGTCAACGACGATGGTGTGCTGACCGGCTACAATACCGACTATGTAGCGGTGCGCGACCTGCTGATCGCGCGGGGGATCGATCCGGCGACACCGTTCGTGCTGCGCGGTAGCGGCGGCATGGCCAAGGCGGTGGTCGCGGCACTCCGCGACTGCGGTTTCGACCATGGCACCGTGGTGGCGCGCAATCGCGCGGCGGGGGAGGCGCTGGCCGACCGTTATCGTTATGCTTGGCGCGCTGACGTGCCCGACACCGGCGCGCCGATGCTGGTCAATGTCACGCCGCTCGGCATGGAAGGCGCAGACCGCGACGCGTTCGCTTTCCCGGCGGCGATGATCGCGTCCTGCGACATTGCGTTCGACGTCGTCGCGCTTCCGGTCGAGACGCCCTTCATCAAGGCGGCGGAGCAAGTGGGCAAGACCGTGCTGTCGGGTGCCGAAGTGATCGTCCTGCAGGCGGTCGAGCAGTTCGTGCTGTACACCGGCATCCGGCCCTCTGCGGACATCATCGTGGAAGCCGCCGCCTTTGCCCATGGGCCGGCGCTGGCCGCGCGGATGCAGCGCATTCCGCTGCCCGGCCCGCATCCAACCGCCTGACCCATTCCCGTCATCAACAGCGTGCAAGGAAACGCCATGCAGCCCATCTCTCTTTCGCGCTTCCTGATCGAGCAGCAGCGCTTGCCGGAATCGCCGTGCCCGGCCGAATTGCGCTTGCTGATCGAAACGGTCGCGCGCGCCTGCAAGGCGATCAGCCATGCGATTTCCAAGGGTGCGCTGGGTGACGTGCTCGGCAGCCTGAAGTCGGAGAACGTGCAGGGCGAGGTGCAGAAGAAGCTCGACGTGATCGCCAACGACCTGCTGCTCGATGCCAATGAATGGGGCGGCCACCTTGCCGGGATGGCCTCCGAAGAGATGGAAACCATCCACCCCATTCCAAACCGTTATCCCAAGGGCGAATATCTGCTGCTGTTCGATCCGATCGACGGGTCGAGCAATGTCGATGTTGATCTGAGCGTCGGCACCATCTTCTCTGTGCTGCGCGCGCCGGAGGCTTGCGCGGGCCGCGACGTGGTGGAAGCGGACTTTCTGCAGCCGGGTCGCGATCAGGTCGCGGCGGGCTACGCCATTTACGGCCCGCAGACGCTGCTGGTGCTGACGATCGGCACCGGCGTCTACGAATTTACGCTCGACCGCGAGATCGGGTCGTGGCGGCTGACCGACGGCCCGATGCGCATCCCCGGCGGCACGCGCGAATTCGCGATCAACATGGCGCGCCGCCCGCAATGGTCGCCTGCGGTGGCGCGCTATGTCGAGGACCGGCTGCTTGGCAGCGCGGGCCCGTGTGGGCATGATTACAATATGCGCTGGACCGCCTCGATGGTGGCGGACGTCCACCGCATCCTCAAGCGTGGCGGCGTGTTCCTCTATCCCGCCGACCATCGCACCGTGGGCAAGGCGCGGCTTCGCCTGCTGTATGAAGCCAATCCGATGAGCCTGCTCATGGAACAGGCAGGCGGTGCGTCGAGCGACGGCGTCGCGCCGATTCTCGACATCGCGCCGGTCAGCCTGCACCAGCGCGTCGGCGTGGTGATGGGCGATGCCGAGGCGGTGCACGCCTTGGATCGTTATGCCTAGAGCAACGGACTGAGGTGGTCCCGCCTTCTTGGACAGTTTTGCGGCTGAGCTAAGCTGCTCCGGGTTGTCGATCATGCCGCCATTCTGGTCATCAGATCATGGGGGGTATACCCCCATGATCTGAAGCGCCGATCCACCCATAGGCTTCCGCCGGGGTTCGCCCGGCTAGCGCCGAGTGGGGTCGCTGGTGATTGTAATAGGTGATCCACCGGCCAATGCCAGTTCGCAGCTCCGAGCCGGTCTCGAACGTGTGCAGATAGACGCACTCATATTTGAGGGAGCGCCACAGCCGCTCGATGAACACATTGTCCATCCACCGACACCGGCCGTCCATGCTGATCCGCACCTCGGCACCGCGCAGCACGCTGGTGAACGCAAAGCTGGTAAACTGGCTGCCCTAATCCGTATTGAAGATCTCAGGCCGACCGAAGCGCGCCAGCGCTTCCTCCAGCGCTGCGACGCAGAAGCCCGCGTCCATCGTGTTCGACAGCCGCCAGGCCAGCACCTTCCGCGTCGCCCAGTCCATGATCGCGACCAGATACAGGAAGCCCCGGCGCATCGGGATATATGTCACGTCCGCGCACCAGACGTGGTTCGGTCGCTCGATCGCCAGCTTCATGGCCATTGCCGCGCAGATGCCGGACCATCTGGCGGCTGCCGTACCATGGCATGTCGAGGAACGCCGCATCGATCCCCCGCATCAGCGCCAGCGTCTCTTCGGTCTCCGGCACTGGCGCGTAATAGTAGCTCGACCGGCTGATCGACAGCAGACGACATTGCGCCGCGATCGACAGGCAGTGGTGAGCAGGATTGATCCACTCCCTCCTCCGTGCCACGCTCATCGACCGGAGGCCTTCGCTAAAAAATCCCGCTCCACCAGCAACTGCCCGATCTTCGCGTGCAGCTTGTCCACCTCGGCGTCGCTGGCTGGTCGGGCCGCATCACCCGCGCCGGAGAACGTCACCGACATCCCCTCGATAGCCTGGCGTTTCCACGCCGCGATCATCGTGTGGTGGATGCCATGCTTCGCCGCGTCAAATCGCCACGGATCGCCTCCAGTGCCACTTTCGCCTTGAAATCTGCGCTGTAGCGCTTCCTCGTCGTCTTCATTCCCGTCCGTTCCTCACGTCGGGATTAGCTTAACGCCCTGTCCAGTAATCCGGCACTTCAGACGTCATCGCGGTGCTGGACCGCTTCTGCGGTGAGGTCGGCTATCCAGCGTCGATCCGGGTCGACCAAGGGATCGAGTTCGTCTCCCGCGACCTCGACCTGTGGGCGTACATGAAGGGCGTCACGCTGGATTTCTCGCTGCCTGGTACGCCGACGGACAACGCGTTCATCGAAAGCTTCAACGGAAAGTTCTGGGCGGAGTGCCTGAACCAGCACTGATTCATGAGCCTCGACGACGCGGTCGGAAAATGCGAAAGTTGGCGCAGAGACTATAGCGAGGTGCGACCACATAGCGATATCGGCAACAAGCCGCCGATATCGCTGGTGAACCGGCCCGCGGCACATGGCCCGCCCTGGCCTGCAGGAACTGGATGACGCCTCTTCCATACCTTACATTCGAATAGAGCGATTTTAGTTACCATCGGCAGACCGTCGGGCGCTCCAAAATACAAAAAGGTTTATGCTGGCCGGAATAGCCATTGATTTAACGCGCTTTTTCCATACGCTTGACTCCACTGGCGGATTATAGGGGCGACCGGATGCGAGCCGAAGGCGACGCAATACGGGGGGCGGGAAGTCGTGCCTTCGATGCGGGACTGGTTGCGCTGGCAACTGTGCTTGCGATGCATCGCATCGCTGTTGACCCCGACCAGTTGCGGCATTCGCTCGGCCATCATGATCCGGTCACCCCGGGCGATCTTTTGCGGCTCGCCAAACGCACTGACGGGGTGCGCGCCAAGCTGATCATCGCGCGCATAGACGGGTTGGCAAAGCTACCGCTGCCAGCCGTCGCCCAGAGCACCGACGGCTGGTTCGTGATTGGCAGGGTTACGGACGAGGCGGCGCTAATACAGCATCCCGGTTCAGCACCCGAAAAGATTGATCACGCGACGCTGAAACAGCTCTGGACCGGCCGACTGCTGCTATTAACGACCCGCGAGGGCGTGGGCGGCACGATCGGGCGGTTCGATATCAGCTGGTTCATTCCGCAGATCGTCCGGTATCGCAAGCTTATCGGCGAAGTGTTGCTGATCACGCTGGCGCTAAATCTGCTGGGCCTGGCTGCGCCCCTGTTCTTCCAGAACGTGATCGACAAGGTCCTAGTCCACAACACGCTTGCGACACTGCAGGTGCTGTCGGTTGGGTTTGTCGCAGTATCGGCTTGGGAAGTGGCGTTCGGGTGGCTACGCACGCGGCTCTATTCGGAGACCAGCCAGAAGATTGACGTCGAGCTAGGCGCCAAGCTGTTCCGACATCTGTTGAGTCTGCCCTTATCCTATTTCGAGGGTCGGCGGGTGGGCGATACGGTTACGCGGGTACGGCAACTTGAAGCGATCCGCGAATTCCTCACCAATGCCTCTTTGTCGGTAATCGTCGATCCGGCGTTCACAATCGTCTTTCTGATCGCGATGTGGATTTATTCGCCGACACTGTTCTGGGTCGTCGCGCTAACGATTCCCGCATATGTCGCGATATCGCTGCTCGTGACCCGCCCTCTCCGCCACCGGCTCGACGAGAAGTTCGAACGTGGGTCCGCGAACAATGCGCTGCTCGTTGAAAGCGTGTCGGGCATGCAGACCGTAAAGGCGGCAGCGGTAGAGCCTCAATGGCAGGACCGCTGGGAGCGGCAGCTGGCAGGATACAGCGCTGCCAACCAGCGCGTCCTCAACCTCGGCAATACCGGTAGCCAGGCGGTCCAGTTCATCTCTAAGCTCAGTCTCGCCGCGATCCTCTATTTTGGTGCCGAACAGGTGATCGCTGGTGCGATGACCGTTGGCGGTCTTGTCGCGTTCAACATGTTCTCACAGCGCGTGTCTGGGCCAGTCATCCGGATGGCTCAGTTGTGGCAGGACTTTCAGCAGGTCCGGCTGTCGATCGAACGGCTTGGTGATGTCTTGAACGTACCGGCCGAGCCGGGCGTCGGATCGCGGATAGTGCTTCCAAAGCTGCACGGCGATGTCCGCTTCGAAGGCGTGCGATTCCGCTATGGTCTTGAAGGGCCTTGGACGATTGAAGACATCGATCTTCACGTAGCACCAGGCGGCACGCTCGGCATTGCCGGATCGTCGGGATCGGGCAAGTCAACGCTCACTAAATTGTTGCAGCGGCTCTACACGCCGGCCGCCGGCCGGATTTTGATCGACGGCGTCGATATATCGCAGGTCGATCCGGCCTGGCTGAGGCGCCAGATCGGCGTCGTCCTGCAGGAAAACCTGCTGTTCAACCGCTCAATCCGCGAGAATATCGCGCTCGCCAATCCGGCAATGCCGCTTGAAAGCGTGATGGCGGCGGCGCAGCTATCAGGCGCGCACGACTTCATCCTTACCTTGTCGGCTGGATACGACACGCTGATTGAAGAACGCGGCGTCAATCTGTCGGGCGGCCAGCGTCAACGGATCGCGATTGCCCGCGCACTTGTCACGCAGCCGCGCATCCTGATCCTCGACGAAGCGACCTCAGCGCTCGATGCTGAGAGTGAGGAAATCATCCAGACCAATCTGAAGGCAATGGCACGCGGGCGAACAGTGTTGATCATCGCCCACCGGCTGTCGGCTATCCGCCAATGCGACCAGATCATAACGCTCGAGCGCGGGCGGATCGTCGAGGTCGGGACGCATGACGAGTTGCTACAACGCGGCGGGCGCTATGCCGGCCTCCACCGGCGCCAGATGGGCTTGGGCGAAGAGGTAGCGGCATGAATGCGATCAGCCGTCACTGGCAAATCGTGCAAGGCGCGTTGGCGGACGAGAAGGCGCGCAAGAAGTCATTGTTCAATACCGACGAGACGGCCTTCCTACCGGCGGCGCTAGAGGTCATCGCAACCCCCGTATCGCCGACCGGCCGCGCCACTACCTGGGCGCTGCTGGCGGCGCTGGCATTCACCATAGGCTGGCTGACGTTCGGCTATATCGACGTGGTTGCGTCGGCGACCGGCAAGCTTATTCCGGCAGACAGCGTCAAGCTCATCCAACCTGCCGAGGCCGGTGTAGTGCATGCCATCCTGGTGCACGACGGCCAGCAGGTAAAGGCAGGACAAGCGCTGGTCGAACTCGATCCTACAATCTCGGTCGCTGAAGCAACGCAAGCACAAAAGGCGCTGGAAACCGCACTGCTCGATGCCGCGCGCTGCCGGGCAATCCTGTCAGCGCTCGATGGCCGCGGGCTGGCCTTCAAGGTGCCGCCGGGCACTTCGGCGGATGTCGTCGCGATGCAGGTGGCGTTGGCTCAGGCGCAGCTTGACGATGTCGAAGCGACCGCACGGATGCGTCGATCCGAACAGGATGCCTCTGTCGCGGCACGTGCGGAGGCCCTCGTCCAGGCTGCGAAGTTGACCGAAACGTTGCCGTTGCTCGACGAGCAAATCGAAGCCAACGAACAATTGCTGTCCAAGGGCTATGTCTCGAAGCTCAAAGTGATCGAGATGCGTCGTCAGCGGTTGGCAACCGCGCGAGATCGCGATGCGGCAATCCAGACCGCCAACAAGGTAGCGGCGCAGATGGCAGGTGCCGGAAGCGGTATGGCGCAGTCGGCCGCCGAAGCGCGAGCGAAGGTGCTTGACGAACTCGCCAAGGCAGAAGCCGAGGCGAAGTTGCGGCGCGAGGAACTCGCCAAGGCGACGCAGAAATCGAGCCTGCAAACGCTCGCTAGCCCGGTTGATGGAAAGGTCTCTCAGCTGGCGGTCCATACGGTGGGTGGCGTCGTCGAGGCGACGAAGCCAATCATGGTGGTCGTGCCATCGGGCGGAACGCTCGTCGCAGATATCAAGATACTCAATCGCGACGTCGGGTTCGTGCGCGTAGGGCAGCCGGTTGCGATCAAGCTTGAGGCGTTTCCTTTCACCCAGTACGGCACGCTTCCGGGGCGGATCGAAAGTCTCGGCTCTGATGCGATCGAGGATGAAAAACTAGGCTTGGTCTATCCGGCCCGTGTTGCACTCGGTCGTGCACAAATGTCGCGTAGCAATACGCTAAGGGCAAATGTAGGCATGCAGGTTGTCGCCGACATACGGACAGGGCGGCGAACGATCCTGTCTTATCTGCTCAGCCCCATTGACGAAGCTGCCCAGGAAGCCGGGAGAGAGCGATGAAACGGCATTATCGCAGCCACTGGGGTGCCACCGCAAGCGAGTCTGACCAGAAACGGATCGAGGCATGATAACGCGCCGCGTCGTGCTAGGGCTGGCGAGTGCCGGGCTGGCAACGTTGCTGGTCGGCTGCATCCGTTATTACCCGACGTATCGCTATCGTTTGACGGTAGAGGTCGACACGCCGACGGGCTTGAAGACGGGGTCGAGCGTGATCGAGGTGCGGAGCTGGCACCAAGCTGGCTTTCCCGGGCCCGAGGCAGGCGGTTTCCGCAGCGAGGTGACGGGCGAGGCAGTCGCGGTCGATGTGGCACCGGGGCAGACCCTGTTCGCGCTGCTCCGCTCTGAGGGTGATGTCGACTGGGCGAGCTTTGCCACGGCGGGGATCGATCGCGGCGACCGCCGCGTGCATGCACTGCCGCGTTGGGCGAAGAGCGAGTGGCAGGACAAGAAGACGTTGCTTTATCGAAAGTCGAACTATCCAATCCTCGTTCGTTTTGCCGAAATTAACGATCCAAAGACGGTCGAACTGGTCGATCCAGACGATCTGCCCGCGACATTTGGGCCAGGGTTCAGGCTGCGGCGGATAACTGTTCAGTTGACTCGTAACACGATTACTTACGGAATAGAAAAGCGATTGCGATGGTTGGGATATTTAGATCGTTATCGCACCATCAGGGGCAATCCTTTTACTAGTACTCTGCCCAAGGAACTAGATAGCCTAAGGAGTGGTACACGATGACCATCAACTCTGACCTATTTTTGGCAATTCTTGCATTGGACTCCTATAATCGAGGATATCGACAAGGCATTGCGGGGTTGTCGTCTCAGTCTGGCACCTCCTTAGGAAATGCAATAATATATCAAGATTCTCAGAGTGCTGATGGGAGCGCTCAAGCGGCCGGCTTTTACGGGATAGCGTACACGCTGGAAGCCGACGGCGCGCTGAAGACGGTGATCAGCTACCGTGGAACGGATAATTACAATCCCTTTGCCGCCGGCAACGACATTCTGAACGGCTGGACGACAAGCGCCGGCTTTGCAAATCAATCGCAGGCGAAGCTGGCGATCGATTTCTATCAGGCCGTTACCGAGCGTGACGCCTATTCAACAGGGGCACCGCCCAATGTCATCCTCACCGGCCATTCCCTTGGCGGCGCACTGGCGGGCCTTGTAGGCGCGCTGTCGGGCGCACAGGCGGTCGGCTTCGACCATGCGCCGTTCGGCGTTGCCGCTGTTGCGCAGGCGCAAGCGGAGGCGGATCGGCGCGCAGGAAGCGCGGGGGTTGATCCAGCGTCGGTCGGGGTTCGTATTCCCGACGTGAGTCAGTTGACTGGGTATTACGTCGATGGCGAGATTAACTCAGGACTACGAAACGGCGATCTACAACACACGCTGGCTGGGTTGATAGGTTCGATCTCCCCCAAAATTCTTGCGGGGATTAAATTAAGCGGTTTGGACAATACGTCGAATACAGTTGCCTATGAAAATTTGCTGCATCCAGAAGAATTGGGTGTTTTTGGGGCCAATTTTAGTGGGTGGGACGCACTTGCCCGTCACAGCCAAGCGCTCTTGGTTACATTGCTCTACGGCCAAAAGGTTTGGACTGCTCCAGCTTCACAACCGGGCGGACTTGGCAAAAGTGACGATTGGCAGGCAGCAGCAAAATATGTGCTTGCAGACCTTTTCGATGCCGATATCGCGAAAGCCCTCGGGCGTAAGCAGTCTGTGAACGGCGGTGACGGAACCGGCTTCGCGGATGAGGGGAGCCAGCTTGCGACGATCATTGCCTATTCAGCCATAAGCGAAGGAGAAAGGCCATTTGGCGATGTTGGCATTGGAGCTCTATTCGACGATACGAGTGATTTGGGTAAGGTCGTCAAGCAAGCCGAGCAGGATCCGACATTTATTTCAAATTTTTTTGACGATGAAACCAAGACGGATATTGCTTCGATTGTAACGGAGTATGCAGGGCTTCTGGCTTCCAACAAAGCCGTAGGTTCTGATAATTCAACCCTAAGAAATGGTATTCTAAATTATAACGATACCGATGGAACGCTTTCAGTCAACCTGTCGGCTTATAACTGGCATCTAAATTCGGCGAATGAACCGCTACAGATCCTCAAAAAGTCGTCGTTGGTTGATAATATCATTAACAGAGTGGAGTCAGATACCGACATCGTTGCCGATGCAACAAACTGGTATTCGACTCACTCCGGCATCGATGCAATTAGCTTGAGCGATTTGGTAGACTCAATATCATTCGATACGCAGGGAAGTACAAACGAAGCCTCGCCTTTTTATACGTCGTTGACCGCGTTGAACGCCGTTGTTTCGCTCTCAAGCGGTGCGGGATTAGCTGCGGTCCCGGGTGAGGCAGGTGATAAATTATTGATTGGCAGCTCGAAAGGCGAGGCCCTGTTTGGTGGTGACGGCCGCGATGTAATTTTCGGCGGCGGCGGCGATGACACCCTGCGAGGTGGAAAGGGCGACGATTGGCTGGATGGCGGTGCGGGAGTCGACACAGCCGATTATTCGAACCTGTCTGCGCCGATCAAGGTCAAATTTTCCGGCCCTGCGAGCTACGCCGGTGATCAACCGCTCCCGAAACTGACTGTTGAGGACGGTACGGGCGGAACAGATACTCTCCAGTCTGTCGAGATAATCAAGGGAACTGCGGGTGAAGACAAGTTCTCGATCGATGGATTAATACCCAAAGGATACAGTTTGACGTTCGACGCCAACGGTGGTCAGTCGGGGGGCGTCAAAGATATTTTGAACGCGAAAGGCTATACCGATCAGTCGGGGCTGAAAATATCAATAAATTTAGCGAGCGGCGCCGGTTATGTTCGGGCGCGTGACGGCCAGGGTGGAGTAATCAACCTCCTCAATTTTCATACAGATATCGTCGGCTCAGATTATTCTGATATAATCACCGACGTCAGCACGGATGAACACACCGTCGATGGTGGTGCCGGTGACGATGTGATTACGGTTGCGGGGGCCAATGCCGTCGTGAACGGCGGCGCAGGAAATGATGCCATCCATGTGCAATCAGCCGCAGCTACTATTGAGTTTGGCATTGGCGGTGGAAGCGATGTTGTCGAATTCGACAATGGCGATGGTGCGTACAATTTAGTATTGCAAAATCTCAATCCTGAAGATGTGGAATTCATTGCTGGTGGTCGGGATGTTTATTGGGGAGGGGTGCCGGAAGGGAAGGATGACCCTGAAGGCTTCTGGTTTCAGTTTTTTACCATCCGCGTAACGAGTACGGGCGATCAAATTACGTTCCTGGAGAATGGTCGCAATGTCGGCCCGGACGGGAACGGTTCGGCAATTGCCTATAATAAGGGCCTCGATCAGGGCTGGGATGAGCCCGGCGGACGAAAGCCAATCGACGGGAAATTGGATTCCGTCACGTTTGCCGATGGTACAGTCTTTGATCAGGAGGCGATCTGGAATGGTTTGGTGGGCGGAGGGGATCGCTGGTCATATCCCGCAGAAACACACGGCTACGCCTATGAATATAACGACCAGTTTCATTCTCCGGCGTCGTATTTGGACTACGTCAATCGAACCTATTTGCAGGCCGATCCGATCGGCGCGCCGCCGCCGCCCCCCGACCAAGCCGTTGATGGGACACCTGGCGATGACGCACTCCAGCCAGGATATGGCAATGACACCGTCACGGGTGGCGCGGGGAACGATGCCATTCAGGAATCGCCGGGCAATGACACCTATGTTTGGAACAGCGGCGATGGCAATGATCAGATCGTCGGTTCCAGTCTTAACGATGGCGTCAACACGCTCCAGCTGGGCGTAGGCATTTCGCAGGCGGACCTTCAGTTCGCGGTTGCCTCGGACGGCTCGGGTCTCACCCTGACTTTTGCTGGCCAGACGGGTTCAGTAACGCTGGGTGACGAACTGGTCGGCGATGGCTTCGGTGTCGATCAGGTCCGCTTTGCCGATGGCACAGTGTTGACGCGGGCCCAGCTGCTTGCAGCGGCGGCGAGCGTCATTACAGCCGCCCAAACCACCATAACCGGAACCAGTGGAGCAGATTTTGCTTCGACGCCGCATGGCAACTTTGTTGTAACCGGCGGCCGCGGCGATGACTTCTATATAACTAACGGTAGTGGCTCGGGAACCTACAATTTCGCTAGCGCCGACGGCCATGACGAGATTTTAGGTTTCGGGGTCGGTACCAGCCGTAATGATATCCTCAATCTTACCGACGTGCTGCCTAGCGGGGTTCAGCTTAGCCGAAGCGGCGACGATCTCGTCGTCACTATCAATGCGACTGGAGCGAGCGTCAAAGTCGATTACCAATTTGCTGGCGACGGCGGTGATGACGCGAAGGGTCTGGGGCTGATCAAGTTTGCCGATGGCTCGAGTTGGACCAGATCAGAGATCCGTAGATTGGCGCTAGGCCTCGGGGCCGATACGCCGCCGGTCGCTGACGCGATTACCGCCAACGTGGTGGAAGGCGCGCCACTAATCCGTGGCTCACTGACGGCATCCGATCCCGACGCTGATGATGCGCTCAAGTTCGCGCTCGACACGCGCGTTGATGGCTTGGTGGTCGGGGCTGACGGTACGTGGTCGTTCGATCCCACGGCCGCAGCCTATCAATCGCTCGCAGCAGGCGAGCAACTGACGTTGACGGCTTCTTATCACGTCACAGACCTTGCTGGAGCGACCTCCGCGTCCACGCTTGCGATCACGGTAACAGGGGTCAACGACGTCCCGGCGGGCGTTCAGCAGCTGGTGAACCAACGACTCGTCGATGGCGAAGCTTTTTCTTACGATGTGGTGCCAGCATTCGCTGATCCCGATAGTCAACTAACCTTGAGCGCCGCGCTCGATGACGGATCGGCTCTTCCCGAATGGCTGCGCTTTGCTGCTGGACGATTCACAGGAACGGTGCCTGAGGGCGATTCGAGCGTCTATAACATCGTCGTCACCGCCTCCGATGGTGAGTTCCAAACCCAATCGGTTTTTCATTTGCACGTAGGAATCGCAAATCAGGCGCCCGTTGCGCAAGGCACGTTGCCGAACCTGACCGGCAATATCGGGGCACCCTTCGTTCTTCCAGTTCCGACAAACAACTTTTACGATCCCGATTATGACGTGTTGGTATTTTCGGCAACGCTTGCCGATGGGACTGCGCTTCCGGACTGGCTGGCCTTTTCCAACGGTCATCTGATCGGCACGCCGCCAGCTGATGCTGCCGATGATTATTCGATCCGTGTCACAGCCTCGGATGGCGAGGTCGGTACAGATTCATTGTTCTCGCTGTTCATCTCACCTGACGCCCTCATCAACGGTACGTCGGGTAATGATAATATTACCCTTCCTCAAACAGACTTTATCGCCAATCCGGGTGGTGGGAACGACAATATTGAAGTGTCCGGAGACGGGGCAGGAACTATTCTTTTTGCTAAACGCGATGGGTTCGATTTCCTCGACAACCCCGGTGATGGCTATAACCGAGATGACACGCTTTATCTGACGAATGTCACGCCCGATGACGTAACGCTGACACGCTATGGCGACTATCTGGACGTCACTATTTCGTCGACGGGTAACGACTTTGCGATTAATCGGCAGTTCGCGGGCGACACGCAGGATGAGAGGCTGGGCGTCAGCTACATCAAATTCGCGGACGGCACGATTTGGGGTCGCGATGCCATTCGCGCTAATGCCATTGATGGATATGGGGGGAACGCCGCTTTGTTCATGACAAGCGCTCTCGATGTCTCTGCTACTGAAAAATCCTCTGCGTCATCGTCCGATCTTAGTGAGCTGGACCCTTTTGAAATTGATAACAGCGGCGCAGGTCTGGCTGGCCGGGCCGGTTGGGGTATCTCACATGTGCTCATAGAAGGCGAAGTCGCCCAATCTTGGTTTCCACAAACGATCACCCGCTCACAATCCCCATTGTTGGCTAGTGTCGCAACCGCCGCGAGCCAGCTGGCTCAACAAAGTGCCGTTTTCGGTTCGCCCGATGGGACAGGAGCTTTGAACCAAATCCAACATGACCATTTCCTTAGCGGGCTGCATCAATGGGGTGTTGCAAAGGCCGCAATGCTCTGATGCGAGACATCGTCCCTTCTTTGCTTGCGGCGAAAGGACGATGGTCATGTCTTGCAGCGCCGCAGCTTGAATGTGGAGTTGCGCTATTCGCAAGGTATTGATCGGCTGGGAATTGGGCGACGGCCGTGGTCATCTCGAACCTTTATTGCCGGTGGTACGCTCGCTGGTCGATCAAGGTTGCCATATCGTCCTCGCAATGCGAAACCAGGGGACAGCGCGGTCGGTCTTCAGATGGTTGATAGACCACAAGATTGCGATAAATGACGTTCACCAAGCCCCGATCTTCGTGCACAAGGCGACACCGCCGCCGAGCCCGCTGCTCTCGCTTGCCGAAATCTTGGCACATGCGGGCTTTGCCAAGCCAGCGCTGCTCGGCCCTGTGGTGCGCGCTTGGTCGCGCATGCTCGACGATGTGAAACCCGATATCGTCCTCGCCGAGTTCGCCCCCAGCCTTAGAATTGCGGCATACGGTCGAACACCGACAATAATGGTTGGCAGCGGTTGGACGATCCCGCCTGATGCATCGCCTATCGCGCCATTGCCAATTCTCCACGACCAACCCGAACTCGCCGCTGAGGCCGAAGCTGCCATCTGTGATACGATCGCATCGATATCGGGCATTTCCTGGCAGCCGGAACGGTTGGCAACGATACTTAGAGGAGACGATACTTTCGTAATGTGCCCGACGCCTCTCGACCCCTATCGGGCCTATCGTGGTGAGCGAATCTGGTGCCCTCCCAATACGCCCATGCGACAGATAGGTGAGAAGCGAAGCAAGCTGTCCATCGTTGCCTATCTTCCCAAGCATCACCCGGCGCATTCAGCTTTTGCAGCGGCGGTCGCGAGGCTAGGCGTTCCGACTGACGCTTATTTTGGGGGGGAGACCTTCGAAGGGGCAGGTGTCGATGTTGCTACAACGCCGCTGAATTTACCGGAAATCCTGCCAAAAGCCTTTTGTGTCGTTCATCATGGTGGGCTTGGAATGAGCACTGCCTGTCTCGCAATCGGTGTCCCTCAGGTGATTTTGCCGACTGATTTCGAAAAACACCTGAACGCCGTGGGTGTAGCAAATCACAAAATGGGATTTGTCTTGCCGGCAAACGCGTCTTCGGATGTTCTTGCAGAAGCGATGGTGCGCGCAAAACTGCTAGCGAGCAATTTGCCCCATTGGGCAGGCAAGCCGACGGAAACCTGCGAAGCGATCGTAGGTGCCTGCCGTACCTAACCGGCAATCGCCCTTTTGAGCAGCCTCGCGATCAGGTTAAACGTGGTCCGATAATTCTCCGGCAGTGTCCGACAAGCGCCCTTTTCGTCAGCCCGCAGATCGACCTTTTTCCTCGAACCTTCATGGCGTCGCCCCAGTTGGACACCTCAAAGAACTGCGGGGTTTCGTGACCTGACCCCCGTCTTTCATCCAGCGGCAACCAGAGACCGGCCGTTGTCACTAATGGTGCGCCAAGCGCCGCAGGGATTTCCAGTCACCTTCGCTCGACGCCGTAAAACATCGGATTGCGCAGCCAGTCCATGACCGCGGATTCGCGCCATCCGACGCAGCGGGCGGCGATGCGTACCTGAGGGGGAAAGGTCCCTTGGTCGAGCTTGCGATACAGGGTGGAACGGCTGAGGCCGGTGCGGTCGAGCACGGTGTTGAGGCGGAGAATGCGGTCGGGGGTATCGATGGTCATGGCATGATCCTGGTTCGCGGGTGATCGGGTGGCGTGCTGCGATCAGGATTGAGATGGCCTGGGCGCAGGACAAGGGGGCGGGGGCCGAGGTGCACCGGGCTGCACCAGACAGGCCCGAACAGCCCCCATAAAGTCAGGGAGCAGTATGGCTTATGCCGTCCCGCGCGGTCGCGCGGACGAGCTCGATAGCGCTGTGCGCCACCGAGTCGCCTTTGGCGTTTCGGCCCCGGGTGGGTGAAGATCTTTGGCGGAGGATCGATCGCGCGTGATCGATCGGAGCCGGGCAAGTCGCCCGGCCTGCGGTCATCGCGCTTTGGGCGCGATGGCGTTTGCCTCCGGCGTCGATCTGGCGGGGGAGCGTCGCTGTCCCTTAGGCCCGTCGCGGCAGGTCGCAACTCAGGCTGTGCCTGAGTGCTCCATTGCATTGCGCCCCGTTGGGTGCAGCCTGCCCCTGCCGCCGGGCCTGCCGGTCCGCTCCTGCCGCTCCCCCGCCATTCCGGCGCCGGGTGCGGTGTTTGAAGGAGTGGTACCCATGGAACTCAAGCATATCGACATCGCCAACCTGTCCGTCTCATCCGCTAACATGCGGGTGAAGGGTAAACCCGTGGACTTGACCAGCATCCTGCCATCGGTGCGCGCACGCGGCGTGCTGGTGCCGCTGATCGTGCGGGCAAAGGCCAGCGCTGAATCCGTCGACGGGGGCAGTCCCAACACCTATGAGGTCGTGGCGGGCAAGCGGCGCTATCATGCAGCCCTTGCGGTCGCGCAGGAAAGCGGTGAAGCCGAGCCGCTGCCGTGCGCGGTGATGGCGGCGGGCGATGATGCCGCCGCGCTCGAAGCCTCGCTGATCGAGAATATCGCACGGGTCGATCCCGATGAGGTGACGCGCTGGGAGAGCTTTACCCGGCTGGTGCGCGAAGGCCGAACACCGGACGAGATCGCGCTGACCTTTGGGCTGACCGAGCTACAGGTGAAACGCACGCTGGCGCTTGGCAATTTGCTGCCCCGCATTCGGGGGCTCTACCGCAAAGGAGAGATCGATGCCGCGACCGTGCGGCATCTGACCCTTGTCTCAAAGGCACGGCAGCGGGAATGGCTGGATGTGTTCGACAACCCAGCAGCCTATTGCCCAACCGGCCATCATGTGAAGGCGTGGGCCTTTGGAGGCGCGTCGATCCCGGTACGGGCAGCGCTGTTCGACCTCGAGCGCTACACCGGGGAGATCGTGTCCGACCTGTTCGGCGAGGAGCGCTATTTCGCCGACCCGCAGGCGTTCTGGGCTTCGCAAGAAGCAGCGATAGCCGAACGCGTCGAGGCCTACACCCAGGCAGGCTGGTCCGATGTCGTCATTCTGCCGACCGGCGAGCCCTTCCACGCATGGGAGCATGAGCGCACGCCCAAGCGCAAGGGCGGCAAGGTGTTCGTGGCTGTTGGAGCACGCGGCGATGTCGCGTTCCACGAAGGCTATCTGACCACCAAGGAAGCGCGTAAGCTGGCACGCAGCGAGAACGCCACGGCGCAGACCGTTCGTCCCGAGATCGGTTCGGCGATCCAGAATTATGTCGATCTTCACCGGCATGCCGCCGTGCGGTCGGCGGTGGCGGCAAATCCATCGGTGGCGCTGCGCTTGATGGTAGCGCATGCCATTTCGGGCTCGTCACTGTGGCGCGTGTCGGTCGAGCCGCAGCGAACGGCCAATGATGCCATTGCCGAGAGTGTCGAGAATTGTGCCTCCGAAGCTACGTTCGACGTGCGACGGCGCGCGGTGCTGGCGTTGCTCGGCTTCGATCCCGACACCCCCACCGTCACCGGCGGCTATGACGGTGATCACGACCTGGCGGGCCTGTTCGCCCGGTTACTGGAACTGACCGATAGTGCGGTACGCGATGTGCTCGCGATCGTCATGGCCGAGACGCTGGAGGCGGGCAGTGCACTGATCGAACTGCTCGGTGTCCATCTTGGTGTTGAGATGCGCGGCGTGTGGGCGGCCGACGACGCGTTGCTCGACCTGATCCGCGACCGCGAAGTGCTGGGCTGCATCCTGAGCGATGTCGCGGGTGCGGGCGTTGCCACCGCCAATGAGGGGGCGACGGGCAAGGTGAAGCGGCAGATCATCCGCGATTGCCTGACCGGTGCCAATGGTCGGGCCAAGGTCGGAGGCTGGGTGCCGCGCTGGATGGCGTTTGCGCCTGCCGCCTATACCCTGCGCGGCGGGGTGCAGACGGTCAGCCGCTGCACGGCGTTGGGCGGCCTCGTTGAAGCGGTGACCCCGCACATCACGCCGATCGCGCGTGCTGCATGATCTGATCCCGGCGGTGCCTATCGGTGCCGCCGTATCGAGCAAGATGTTGTTAGACGTCGGAGTTCAATCCAGAAGCTCGCCAGCGGTTACGCCGAGGGACTTGGCAAGTTTTTCGACAATAAGAATTGTTGGGTTGCGAGCGCCGCGTTCGATGTCGCTCACATATGTCCGATGAATATTGGCTTCATGCGCGAATGCCTCCTGGCTCAGTCCGCGCGACTCCCGCAGCCTACGTAAATTTGAACCGAGGCGCTTTCGTATATCCACCGGCCCATAAAGGCACCCGTGTCGCCGATCGATCTACAGACGATGAGTGACATTTTGGTTGACTGGGCTTCCCTGTTGGCAGAGCATTGTCTCTTATCGTCTACGAAAATTCCTGAGTTCCCTCGGCGGGTACTGCGCAGCGATGGTTCCAGGGGATCGACGGAGAACCGATGTCCGGATCGTATGAAAATCGCTGGTCGAACGCTAATCGTCTGAACGGCGTGTCGGTCGAAGACCTGTACCGCGATCATGGCGAATGGCTTCGCCGCCTTGTCGCGGCGCGCTTGCGTTTGCAGCCAGCCGATGTCGACGACATCATGCAGGACACCTGGCTGAGGGCCGCTCGGCCGGTTGCCGCCGAGATCACGCACCCACGCGCCTTCCTGTTCCAGACGGCGCTCAACCTGTTCCGGGATCGCAAGCGGCGCGAGGCCGTCCGCCAACACTATCAGGAGGGTGCTACCGTCGGTCAGGGCTTCGGTGGGCGGGATGCCATGTCTGAGCAAGAAGCAACGGTCGAACTTGAGCGGATCGTGCTCGACTTGGGCGTGGCGAAGACCGCTTTACCAGCCGTGCCATGATCGAGACGGAGCGGCGGCTTGAACGCGCAACCGCCAATGTCGAATCCCACCGCCGCCATGGCGTCGGCGAGCAACATCGCAAGCTCGCATTGGTCCGTGGGCGAGCCCTATACCGACGAGCAGAAGACCGAGCTCGTCGCGAGCCGGCGATCGCTCGACACCATCCGCCCGCACGCGGTCGATGATCTTGAAACCGCGATGGCAAACGATACGCGGCTGATCGACGAAGCCGCCAAAGGGCGTACCGCAGCCACGATCCGGGCGATGCAGCTGGAAGCGGAGATGCGCGAGAACCCGACGCTTCGCGCTGACGTGTTCGTCGAGCGCTGGCAGAGCCTCGAGCGCCGGCGCCAGGCGCTTCGACGCTACAATGAGGATAGCAAGATCCGGGTGGTGGAGACGAAGATGATCGGCATGGCAAAAAGCCTGGAGCGCGATCCGCAGGTCGAGTCGATCCTGCGGATACGCAAGGGCGAACTCGGGTTAACTGCAACGCCCAATCGCAGCATCGGTCATAGCCTCGCGGACATGATCGGGCGGCGGCGGAGTAGGGGGCTTGGCGTTGGGATGTGAATTCGTTCAAGTAAGCGTTGAAACTAATCTCATGCTGACCTTGGTCCAGCGTAGCTGTCTAATGGTAGTAACGGTACCGCTTTAAAATTAGAATATGCCGGATGGAACACGCCTTGATTTTTGCACATTCTTTGCCGGGCAGATCTGAAGCGGAGTGGGAGCCGCTGTCCCATCATCTGCGGCAGGTGGGTGAGCGCGCCGGGGCATTTGCCGCCGTCTTTGGTGCAGCGCGGGTCGGGCACGTGATGGGTGTGTTGCACGATATTGGCAAGCACTCCCAAGCCTATCAGCGCTACATTCGAACGCCCCAGACCAGCGAGACCAAGGCGAGTGGCCCGGATCACAGCACGGCGGGGGCGAAGGAAGCTGTCTGCCTGTACGGCGCTCTCGGTCGTTTGATGGGGTTTGGCATTGCGGGCCATCACAGCGGCCTGATGGACGGACACACGCTGACCGCACGTGAGGGCAAGACGGTCGAGGACTATACCGGCTGGCAAGAGCACGCCCCGCCATTGCCCGACATCGCCACGCTGCTGGCGACCCTCAAAAAACCGCGTTGCAACGCCATCGAGCCGGCTTTCAGCCTGTTCTTCCTGGCCCGGATGCTCTTTTCTTGTCTGGTCGATGCCGATTTCCTGGAGACGGAGCGTTTCCATGCGGCGGCTGAGGGCCTTGCCCAGCCGGAGCGCGGGGGACGGGTAGACCAGCGCCACCGCGATGCCGTCCGCGCCTTTATGGCGAAGCATCGGCGCGACGACACGCCCGTCAACACACTGCGCTCGCAGATACTGGACCATGCCGTGGCGAAGGCCGCTCTGGAGCCTGGCCTGTTCACGCTGACCGTCCCAACGGGCGGAGGCAAGACCTTGACATCGCTGAGCTTTGCCCTGGAGCACCTGAGCGCACACGGGCTGGATCGGATCATCTACATAATTCCGTTCACCTCGATTATCGAGCAGACCGCCGATGTCTTTCGCGATGCGCTGGGAGACGGGCTGAAAGGCGATGTGCTTGAGCATCATTCCAGCTTCGACTGGGACGAGCGCCAACCCGCCGGCGAAGGCGATGCCGAAGGAGAGGGTGTCAGCGGTCTCGCCAAGCTGCGGCGGGATGCTGAAAACTGGGACGTGCCGATTGTGGTGACCACGGCGGTCCAGTTCTTCGAAAGCCTGTTTGCCGCCCGCACCAGCCGCGCGCGCAAGCTCCATAATCTCGCGAAGAGCGTGATCGTGATCGACGAGGCGCAATCGATCCCCGTCCACCTGCTGCGCCCCTGCATGGCGGCGATCGACGAGCTGGCGAAGAATTACGGGGCAAGCGTGGTGCTGTGTACCGCGACCCAACCTGCGCTGCGCGTGCAGGATGGCGCGCTGCCGCAACCGCCACGGGCGCCAGCAGACAAGGGGCCGACGAGGGATGAGGGGCTCGACATTCCGAAGGAACGCGAGTTGGCGCCCAATCCGACGGAATTGTATGAGAAACTGCGCCGCGTCGCGGTCGAATGGGTGCGTGCGCCCGTGCCGGATACAGCGATCTCGGCTCGCTTTGTCGAGCGACCGCAGATGCTGTGCATCGTCAACAGCCGTGCCCATGCGCGCGACCTGTTCGAAGCGATCCGCTTCCAGCCGGGCGCGTGCCACCTGACCACGCTCATGTGTGCGCGGCACCGGCGCGACGTGCTGGCTTCGGTCCGCGCCGATCTGGCGGCGGGCCAGCCGGTGCGGCTGGTGGCGACGAGCCTGATCGAAGCGGGGGTGGATGTGTCCTTCCCCGAAGTTTGGCGCGCCGCCGCCGGGCTTTCCAACATCGCGCAGGCGGCGGGGCGCTGCAACCGCAGCGGGGAACTGGGGCCGCTCGGCGAGGCCTATGGGCGGACGCTGGTGTTCGAGCCCGAAGCGGTGGAAGGGCGCCGCCCGATCCCGCGTGACCTGGCGCCCTTTTACGATGCCGCGCGGGAGGTGCTGAAAAACCCCGCGCTCGATCCGCTCAGCCTGGAGGGCGTGACCGAATATTATCGCTGGCTGTATTGGCGCAAGGGATATGACGCGCTCGATCGGGCGACCGGGACCGGGAGCGATTATCCCATTGTCCCCGCGATCCATGAGACGGTGGGCAGAAGCGGAATCAACTGCCCGTTTCGCACCATTTCCGATGCCTTCCAGATGATCGACCAGGCGATGGACCCGGTGCTTATCCCGTATGATGCGGAAGCGAAGCAGGCGCTCGCGGCGTTGGCCGGTGCTGATGTTCCGCCGGCGGGCACACTGCGCAAGCTCCAGCAATATGTCGTCCCGGTGCCGAAACAGGTCCGCGCCGCGATGTTGGCGAACGGCGCGGCAGAGCTGGTGCGCGCGGACTATGGCGACAGGTTCGTGCGCATTCCCGACATGCAACTGTATGATGAAGCCCTGGGGCTAAGACTAGAAGCGCTGACGTGCCGGTCGAGTGAAGATAATATATTTTCGTAATGAGCCGTTGAGTCAGAAGTGCCAGCAAATTAGGAGTAGTTTCGTCGGTGGGGGATAAATGTCGGTCAGGCTACACATCTGGGGCGATTACGCCTGTTTTACTCGCCCGGAGATGAAGGTCGAGCGCGTCAGCTATGACGTGATTACACCTTCCGCCGCGCGCGGCATCCTGGAGGCCATCCACTGGAAGCCGGCGATCCGCTGGCAGGTCGATCGAATTCATGTGCTGAACCCAATCCGGGTTCAATCGATTCGCCGCAACGAAGTGGGCGCGAAGGCGAGTGCCGCCAACGCCGCTAGCGCGATGAAGCGCGGCACCACCGATGGGCTGGGCATCGCAGTGGACGAAAATCGTCAGCAGCGCGCGGGGCTGGTGCTGGTCGACGTCGGCTATGTGATCGAGGCGCATTTCACGATGACGGAGCGGGCAGGCGCGGAGGATAGCGCCGCCAAGCATATCGCTATGTTCAATCGCCGCGCGGCGCAGGGGCAATGTTTCCATCGCCCCTGCCTGGGCACCCGCGAATTTCCCGCCGAATTCGCGCTTATCGCGGACGGCGCGCCGCTGCCCCCTTCGACGCTGGTCGAGCGGGACCGCGACCTCGGCTGGGTGCTCCACGACATCGATTTCGCGCGAGGGAATGAATCGCGCTTCTTTCGCGCGCGGATTCAGGACGGCGTGATCGACGTGCCGCCCTTCGACGCCGAAGAGGTGGTGCGGTGACGATTCTCCAGGCGCTGGCACGATATTATGACCGGCTGCCGGGTGTTGCCACGCAGGGATGGGCATCGGTCAAATTCGGCTGGTGCATCGTGCTGACCCCGGATGGGACCGCTGTGGACTTGGAAGATCTGCGGGACCTTTCAGGCAAGAAGCCTAAGGTGAAGGAATATTCGGTTCCGTGTAGCGATGCTGTCGCCGAGCGGACCTCGGGGATAGTATCCAGCCTTTTCTGGGACAAGACGGCGTATGTTCTTGGGCGCACTGCTGGTGATGGCAAGCGAACCGCGCAGGAGCATGCGGCCTTTGTGAAGCTGCATCGCGATAAGCTGGCGGGAACGCAAGACGAGGGTCTTCTTGCGCTGCTCCGTTTCGTTGAGGCGTGGCAGCCTGAAATGCTGGAATCCTTGCCTAGATACGTACCGGACATGCTTGATGCTAATATCTTGTTCCGGCTTGAGGGCGAGCGCGGCTATCTGCACGAGCGATCGGCAGCGCGTAATCTGCTGGAGTCGGATGACGCCGCCGAATCTGAAGCTCCTGCGTTTTGTTTGATTACTGGTGAACAAGGCCCAATCGTTCGGCTGCATCCGAAGATTAAGGGCGTAGAGGGGGCACAGACTGCGGGCGCCCGCTTGGTATCGTTCAATCTCGGCGCTTTCACGTCGCTTGGCAAGGAACAGGGGGCGAATGCGCCCACCAGTGAAGCCGCTGCCTTCCGGTATGGTACCGCGCTTAACAAGTTGCTGCTGCGCGACAGTCGCAATCGCCTGCCGCGCCCGATCGGCGATACGACCGTCGTGTTCTGGGCCGACGCCAGCGATGTAAAGGCGGCCGAGGCGGTCGACGCCCTTGCGGGGGACTGGCTGTTCGGCGACGGAGACGACGTGACCGACGCGCAAGAGGCCGCCAAGGTCCGCGCGCAGATGGAAAACATCGCCGCCGGTCGCCCGATCGCGGAATTGCCCAGCGATATCGATCCCGATACCCGTTTTCACATCCTGGGCCTGTCGCCCAACGCGGCGCGGCTGTCGGTGCGGTTCTGGCTGAGCCAGAGCTTCGGCGATTTCGCCCGCGCGCTGGCGCGGCATTATCAGGACATGCGCGTCGAGCCGCTGCCCCATGGTTGGGGCGCGGCGCCTGCGGTCGGGCGGATGCTGGTGAACAGCACGGCGGCGCAGCGCGATTTCAAGAACATCCCCTATGCGTTGGCGGGCGAGGTGCTGCGCGCCGTGCTTTCCGGCGGACGCTATCCGCAGACGCTGCTGGCGACCGCGCTGATGCGGCTGCGCGCGGGCGACGATGCGGGCTCCGGCTGGCACGCCGCCGTCATTCGCGGGGTGCTCGAACGTGATGCGCGATTTTATGGAAGGGATGGTGCTCCGATGGCTTTGGATGAGAAAAGTACGAGCGAGGCATATCGTCTCGGTCGTTTGTTCGCGGCGCTGGAACACCTACAAGAGCAGGCGATCGAAGGTCTCAAGGCCTCCATTCGGAGTCGCTTTCTCGCATCCGCTTCCGCGGCACCCGCATCGGTGTTCCCGACCCTGCTTCGACTGTCGCAACATCACATCACCAAGCTTTCAAGCTTGGTGAGTTCCGGCAGCGCGACGTTTCACGACAAGCTCATTCAAGAAATTCTGGACGGCATTCCCGGATCATTTCCACGATCGCTGAAGATGGCAGATCAGGGTCGATTCTACATCGGCTATTATCATCAGCGCGCAGAGCGTTTCCGTAAGCGGGACGCAGACGATAAATCGCCCGCCAAGGAGGAAAAAAATGGCGAATGAAAGCCCGGCCGTCAGCAGGCGGCACGAGTTCATCCTCTATTTCGACGTCAAGGACGGGAACCCGAATGGTGACCCCGACGCCGGCAACATGCCGAGAATTGATCCCGAGACCAATCAGGGGCTGGTTTCTGACGTTTCCCTGAAGCGGAAGGTCAGGAATTACATCGCAACGCAGGTTGCGATGGGCGAGCTGCCCGAGAGCGGAAACGCGATCTATATGTCCGAGGGCGCGGTGCTCAATCGCGAGCATCAAAAAGCATGGGCGGCTGAAAATATCGCCCCGGAAAAAGAAAAGGATTTCAGCAAGCTTCCCAAAAAGGAAGGTGCGGCACGCCGCCTGACCGCCTGGATGTGCGCGAACTTCTGGGATATCCGGACCTTTGGCGCGGTGATGACGACCGAAATCAATGCCGGCCAGGTTCGCGGGCCGGTGCAACTGGCGTTCGGTCGTTCGGTCGAACCCATATTGCCGCTCGAAATTTCGATCACGCGCTCCTCGGTGACGAATGAGAAGGACGTCGACAAAGAGCGCACCATGGGCCGCAAGCACATCGTGCCCTACGGCCTGTACCGCGTCCATGGCTTCGTCTCCGCGCCGCTCGCCAGCCACCCGAGCAAGGGCACCGGCTTCTCCGAGGCGGACCTGGAGCTGCTGTGGCAGGCGCTCTGCCAGATGTTCGACCATGACCGCTCGGCTGCGCGCGGCGAGATGGCCAAGCGCAGGCTGATCGTCTTCCGCCACCAGAGCGCGCTCGGCAATGCCCAGGCGCAGAGCCTGTTCGATCGGGTGAAGACCTGGCGGGTCCACGAAGCGTCAGTCCAGGAAATCGGCAGCACCGCCACCGACAACTGGCCGCCCGCGCGCAAATGGGAAGACTATAAGGTCACGATCGACCGCGAGGGCCTGCCGGTGGGCGTCGAGATCATCGAGCCGTGCTGAGGATATAGATGCGCGCGCCGCCCCCGGACCCTGCCGCCGAAGACGCGCTGGTGCCGGTGTCGGCGTTGCAGCATTATCTGTTCTGCCCGCGCCAGTGCGCGCTGATCCATGTCGAGCGGTTCTGGGCGGAGGACGGTGCCACCGCCGAGGGGCGCATCCTCCACGAACGGGTGGATGGCGGTCGACCGGATCGGCGCGGAGGCGTCCGGACGGTGCGGGGGCTGATCCTTCGCTCGTTCGAACATGGCCTGGCGGGCAAGGCCGACGCGGTCGAATTCGTGCGCGAGGTGCCCTATCCGGTCGAGTATAAGCGCGGCCGCCCCAAGGTGCACCGCGCCGATGAGGTGCAACTCTGCGCCCAGGCGCTGTGCCTGGAGGAGATGTTCGGCTGCGCCGTGCCCGAAGGCGCGCTTTTTTATGCCCAGACGAAGAAGCGCAGTCGTATCCCCTTCGATGCCGAATTGCGTGCGCTGACGATCACGCTTGCTGCCGAAACGCGCGCGATGCTCGCCGCCAACCATACGCCGCCGCCCCAGGCGAAGCCCGGCTGCCGTCGCTGCTCGCTGGCGGATGCATGCCAGCCCAAGCGGCTGGAGCGCCCGCCTTCCGTCCAGCGCTGGCTGCTGCGCCAACTCGCCGAACCCGATGCCCTGCCGGAGGATTGACCGATGCGGCGCCACCTCAACACTATCTACGTCACCACCGAGGATGCCTGGCTGCGCAAGGACGGCGCCAATATCGTCGTCGAGGTGGACGGCGCCGAGCGTGGGCGCGTGCCGCTACACCTGCTGGAAGGGGTGGTGTGCTTCGGCCGACCGGGTGCCTCGCCCGCGCTGATGGCGGCCTGTGCGGAGGCGGGGATCGCGCTCTCCTTCCTCACGCCAAACGGCAATTTCCTTGCGCGCGTGGAGGGTCCGCGCACCGGCAATGTGCTGCTACGCCGCACCCAGCACCGCGTCGCCGACGATCCGGTGCGCGCGGTGCCGATCGTGCGCGGCATCGTCACCGCGAAGGCCGCCAACCAACGCACCGTGCTGCGCCGCGCGCTGCGCGATCATGGCGACCGGATCGCCCCCGACGCTCATGCCGCGCTGACGGCTGCCGAGGCGCGGCTGGGCCATGTCGCGCGGCGGGCCGCCCAGGCGGAGGATGTTGACAGCCTGCGGGGGCATGAAGGGGAGGCGGCGCAAATCTATTTCGGGGTGTTCGATGCCATGCTGCAGGGGGAGCGGCCCGCCTTCACCTTTGCCGGGCGATCGCGTCGGCCGCCGCTCGATCGGGTGAATGCGCTGCTCAGCTTTCTCTACGCGATGCTCGGGCATGATTGCCGTTCGGCACTGGAGGGCGTGGGGTTCGATCCGCAGGTCGGGCTGCTCCATGCCGACCGACCCGGTCGCGCCAGCCTGGCGCTGGATCTGATGGAGGAACTGCGCCCGGTGCTGGCCGACCGGCTGGCGCTGACCTTGATCAATCGCGGGCAGTTGAAGCCGCGTGACTTCACGGTGGACGAGGGCGGGGCGGTGTCGCTGACCGACGATGGCCGCAAGGCGGTGCTGGTCGCCTGGCAGGACCGCAAGAAGCGCGAACTGCGTCATCCCTTTCTTGGGGAAAACATGCCGATGGGCCTTGTCGCGCATGTCCAGGCGCAATTGCTGGCGCGGCACTTGCGCGGGGATCTGGACGGTTACCCGCCCTTTGTGTGGAAGTGACGCGATGCTGATGCTGGTAACCTATGACGTGAGCACCGAGGACGCAGCGGGGCGACGGCGGCTTCGGCGCGTGTCCAAGGCATGTCTGGACCTTGGCCAGCGCGTGCAGAATTCGGTGTTCGAATGCGAGGTCGATCCTGCGCAATGGGCCTTGCTGCGCGCGGCGCTTTTAAGAGAAATTGATGCGGAAAAGGATTCGCTCCGCTTTTATCGGCTTGGTGCCGATGGCAAGCGGCGCGTAGAGCATGTCGGTGCCAAGCCGGTCCTTGATCTGGACGGCCCGCTGCTGTTCTGAACGTTCTGTCGCGGCAGGGTGCGCGAACCCCAATGTGTTGACATCGCACCGGGAGGTTCGCGCGGAGTAAAAACCTCTGCTTTTCATAGCGATGATTGGGAATGGGGGGTGGAAACAGCGTGGTTTATGAAAAGTGCGCGCCACCTTCGCGCTGAAGCCCGGATTTACCGCTCTTTCTCATTGTATTAAGCACCGAGCCGTCGCTCCCCGTGCGGGGGCGTGGATCGAAACCGCGATGCGCTGCTCGTCCCCAAAAAGGGCGTCGTCGCTCCCCGTGCGGGGGCGTGGATCGAAACACGCCCGCCCCTGTGGTCAAAGACGCGCCGCGCCCGTCGCTCCCCGTGCGGGGGCGTGGATCGAAACAGTTGCGTCGTGAGCCGAGCAATCCCCGAGACGAGTCGCTCCCCGTGCGGGGGCGTGGATCGAAACCTCCTTCAAGCATTTGAGTGGGTAGGTGGCAGACGTCGCTCCCCGTGCGGGGGCGTGGATCGAAACACCGGCTTCCCCGAGGGCACCGCCTTCGCGTCGTGTCGCTCCCCGTGCGGGGGCGTGGATCGAAACGCGGGCCACCCGGCGAACCGGAACCCGCAGTCACGTCGCTCCCCGTGCGGGGGCGTGGATCGAAACACGCACATCGGCCGGGTTGGCGATCGACGTCCAGGTCGCTCCCCGTGCGGGGGCGTGGATCGAAACCTGCATACAGATGGCGGCATGGTCGCCAATCTTGTCGCTCCCCGTGCGGGGGCGTGGATCGAAACTCGAGGGATTTCCAACGTTTGTCGAAATCGCTTGTCGCTCCCCGTGCGGGGGCGTGGATCGAAACATTCTCAACGGTGGTGCTGGTCACTGGCGCGGTTGTCGCTCCCCGTGCGGGGGCGTGGATCGAAACCTCGATCTGCCGACCAGCGTGGCTTTCGTGCTGGGTCGCTCCCCGTGCGGGGGCGTGGATCGAAACGCGATGGCGTCGTCGGTCCAGATGATGTCCGCTGTCGCTCCCCGTGCGGGGGCGTGGATCGAAACACGAAGGTGCGCACTTTCGTGATGTTGGGATAGCGTCGCTCCCCGTGCGGGGGCGTGGATCGAAACTGGCGCGTCAGCACGGCATTGATGACCATATTGCGTCGCTCCCCGTGCGGGGGCGTGGATCGAAACCGCGTCGTGCGCGGGAATATTGATCAGGTGGCGGCGTCGCTCCCCGTGCGGGGGCGTGGATCGAAACATCGCCATCGGGCTTGCCTTCATTGGTGAGGGCAGTCGCTCCCCGTGCGGGGGCGTGGATCGAAACTTATCGAAGCATTTGAACGTCGAGATCGGCACACGTCGCTCCCCGTGCGGGGGCGTGGATCGAAACAAATTCGTTCCGCTGCAGATGAGCGCGGCCGATGGTCGCTCCCCGTGCGGGGGCGTGGATCGAAACCAGACGACGGGGCGCGACAACTATGCCCGCCTTGTCGCTCCCCGTGCGGGGGCGTGGATCGAAACAAGGAAATGTCAGCGGCGATGGGCCCGCTCGGCGGTCGCTCCCCGTGCGGGGGCGTGGATCGAAACGCCCATGCTCTGCGGCATGAACTGCGTGCGTTGCGTCGCTCCCCGTGCGGGGGCGTGGATCGAAACACGACCAGCGTTCAACTCGAAACCGAGGGCGCGGACGTCGCTCCCCGTGCGGGGGCGTGGATCGAAACAAGTCGGCGAGCACGCAATACATGGATCACGTCGCGTCGCTCCCCGTGCGGGGGCGTGGATCGAAACCGCAAACTGTCGTGACGTGCGTCATTATGACAACGTCGCTCCCCGTGCGGGGGCGTGGATCGAAACTGATATGCGATCAGCATCCGGCTGCGCAGCGATGGTCGCTCCCCGTGCGGGGGCGTGGATCGAAACCAGTTTCGGCTTGGTCGAGATAGGCGATCGCCGAGTCGCTCCCCGTGCGGGGGCGTGGATCGAAACGTCTTCAGCGAAACGCCCATGCGCGCGAGTAGCGGTCGCTCCCCGTGCGGGGGCGTGGATCGAAACCACATCGACCAAATCACCCGAAAGCCGCAGAGCGGTCGCTCCCCGTGCGGGGGCGTGGATCGAAACATCCACGAATAGCGTGAAGAACCGGACCGGTCGGGTCGCTCCCCGTGCGGGGGCGTGGATCGAAACAACCTGTCGCTGACGATGTACGGCGGGGACGCATGGTCGCTCCCCGTGCGGGGGCGTGGATCGAAACCGGTGGTTTGCGAACGCGCTGTTCGGACTCGGTGGTCGCTCCCCGTGCGGGGGCGTGGATCGAAACGCGCGCCTGTCTGGCATCCAAACAATTGGCGATGACGTCGCTCCCCGTGCGGGGGCGTGGATCGAAACACTATGAGCCGACCGGACTTATCCAGTCTGGACCAGGTCGCTCCCCGTGCGGGGGCGTGGATCGAAACCGTTTTGGATTGCGACATTTACGGAAACGGACGCGTCGCTCCCCGTGCGGGGGCGTGGATCGAAACAATCCCCGCTACGCCGCCGACTTCCTTCGGACGCGTCGCTCCCCGTGCGGGGGCGTGGATCGAAACTTCACGCCATCGAAGCCCGTGCCGCTCGGCGAACGGTCGCTCCCCGTGCGGGGGCGTGGATCGAAACCTGTGCGTCAGCCGCACGGCGGATATCATCGATAGTCGCTCCCCGTGCGGGGGCGTGGATCGAAACAAGGGCCTCGGCGTAGGCGGCACGCTGCCGACCTGTCGCTCCCCGTGCGGGGGCGTGGATCGAAACAAGAACGCGAAGCATCGCCAGCAATGGGAAAACAGTCGCTCCCCGTGCGGGGGCGTGGATCGAAACACCGGCACCGGCGACCCCGGCTCGAGCGCGCCCGGTCGCTCCCCGTGCGGGGGCGTGGATCGAAACCTTGAGGTGCGCCATGACTTCAACCGACTAAAAACGTCGCTCCCCGTGCGGGGGCGTGGATCGAAACAGGTACGCCAGTAGCTGGACGTAGACTGTCCCGGGTCGCTCCCCGTGCGGGGGCGTGGATCGAAACAGGTACATGACCGGCGCGAAGTAAGCCGCGGAGGGTCGCTCCCCGTGCGGGGGCGTGGATCGAAACAGGATCGGACGGCTTCAGATCCGAATAGTTGCGGTCGCTCCCCGTGCGGGGGCGTGGATCGAAACCCGTCAGCGACAACTTGGTGATCGACCGCTGTTCGTCGCTCCCCGTGCGGGGGCGTGGATCGAAACTCCGCAGCCTTCAACAGGCTTTGCGAAAGGCCCGTCGCTCCCCGTGCGGGGGCGTGGATCGAAACCTCTTCCTCGACATCTGGATCGCCGTCCATCTCGGTCGCTCCCCGTGCGGGGGCGTGGATCGAAACCACGCATCGGCCAGATCCTGTGCGGCCTTTGCGGGTCGCTCCCCGTGCGGGGGCGTGGATCGAAACCACAGAATATGCGCCCTATAGCTATAAGCCGGGCGCGTCGCTCCCCGTGCGGGGGCGTGGATCGAAACATCATCCGCGCGAGGCCGAGTCCGCCATGATCGAGTCGCTCCCCGTGCGGGGGCGTGGATCGAAACGCCGAGCGTGGTGAGCACCAAGCTGCAGGTGCTGGAGTCGCTCCCCGTGCGGGGGCGTGGATCGAAACGCTGTCAACGCGGCGTTAATCACTGCTTGAACATGTCGCTCCCCGTGCGGGGGCGTGGATCGAAACCGGGTGCCTTCCAGCAGGGCTTCCAGACGGCCGGGTCGCTCCCCGTGCGGGGGCGTGGATCGAAACACGTATGGCGACGGCACGTTGCAGGGGGAGGCGCGTCGCTCCCCGTGCGGGGGCGTGGATCGAAACTGGTGGGAAAGCACGAAGGCGAAATCCAGCGCCTGTCGCTCCCCGTGCGGGGGCGTGGATCGAAACATGCGTCGCTATCGAGCGCGACCCTGAAATAGGTGTCGCTCCCCGTGCGGGGGCGTGGATCGAAACCGGCGCTGGGTGACGCAGGAAGTATTGCCGACCAGTCGCTCCCCGTGCGGGGGCGTGGATCGAAACCTTACGCATCGTCTCCCACGCGCTCCGCACCGAACGTCGCTCCCCGTGCGGGGGCGTGGATCGAAACTCGCAGCCGCCAGATGCCCTCCGCTCGCAGATTGTCGCTCCCCGTGCGGGGGCGTGGATCGAAACGATGTCGATGATGATGACGAGCAGGATGCGGAATGTCGCTCCCCGTGCGGGGGCGTGGATCGAAACACTCGCAAAAGGGCATCTGGCGTCTGCCGGAGAGTCGCTCCCCGTGCGGGGGCGTGGATCGAAACACGCTGCGAGCGCATGACGTTCTGGCCGCGCCTCGTCGCTCCCCGTGCGGGGGCGTGGATCGAAACGCGATTCTAGTGATCAGAGAGTCCACCACCTCAGGTCGCTCCCCGTGCGGGGGCGTGGATCGAAACAGCTACGCCGGGAGGCGAAATGGCGAATCCGACCGTCGCTCCCCGTGCGGGGGCGTGGATCGAAACAGTTGCGTCGTGAGCCGAGCAATCCCCGAGACGAGTCGCTCCCCGTGCGGGGGCGTGGATCGAAACCTCCTTCAAGCATTTGAGTGGGTAGGTGGCAGACGTCGCTCCCCGTGCGGGGGCGTGGATCGAAACACCGGCTTCCCCGAGGGCACCGCCTTCGCGTCGTGTCGCTCCCCGTGCGGGGGCGTGGATCGAAACGCGGGCCACCCGGCGAACCGGAACCCGCAGTCACGTCGCTCCCCGTGCGGGGGCGTGGATCGAAACACGCACATCGGCCGGGTTGGCGATCGACGTCCAGGTCGCTCCCCGTGCGGGGGCGTGGATCGAAACCTGCATACAGATGGCGGCATGGTCGCCAATCTTGTCGCTCCCCGTGCGGGGGCGTGGATCGAAACTCGAGGGATTTCCAACGTTTGTCGAAATCGCTTGTCGCTCCCCGTGCGGGGGCGTGGATCGAAACATTCTCAACGGTGGTGCTGGTCACTGGCGCGGTTGTCGCTCCCCGTGCGGGGGCGTGGATCGAAACCTCGATCTGCCGACCAGCGTGGCTTTCGTGCTGGGTCGCTCCCCGTGCGGGGGCGTGGATCGAAACGCGATGGCGTCGTCGGTCCAGATGATGTCCGCTGTCGCTCCCCGTGCGGGGGCGTGGATCGAAACACGAAGGTGCGCACTTTCGTGATGTTGGGATAGCGTCGCTCCCCGTGCGGGGGCGTGGATCGAAACTGGCGCGTCAGCACGGCATTGATGACCATATTGCGTCGCTCCCCGTGCGGGGGCGTGGATCGAAACCGCGTCGTGCGCGGGAATATTGATCAGGTGGCGGCGTCGCTCCCCGTGCGGGGGCGTGGATCGAAACATCGCCATCGGGCTTGCCTTCATTGGTGAGGGCAGTCGCTCCCCGTGCGGGGGCGTGGATCGAAACTTATCGAAGCATTTGAACGTCGAGATCGGCACACGTCGCTCCCCGTGCGGGGGCGTGGATCGAAACAAATTCGTTCCGCTGCAGATGAGCGCGGCCGATGGTCGCTCCCCGTGCGGGGGCGTGGATCGAAACCAGACGACGGGGCGCGACAACTATGCCCGCCTTGTCGCTCCCCGTGCGGGGGCGTGGATCGAAACAAGGAAATGTCAGCGGCGATGGGCCCGCTCGGCGGTCGCTCCCCGTGCGGGGGCGTGGATCGAAACGCCCATGCTCTGCGGCATGAACTGCGTGCGTTGCGTCGCTCCCCGTGCGGGGGCGTGGATCGAAACACGACCAGCGTTCAACTCGAAACCGAGGGCGCGGACGTCGCTCCCCGTGCGGGGGCGTGGATCGAAACAAGTCGGCGAGCACGCAATACATGGATCACGTCGCGTCGCTCCCCGTGCGGGGGCGTGGATCGAAACCGCAAACTGTCGTGACGTGCGTCATTATGACAACGTCGCTCCCCGTGCGGGGGCGTGGATCGAAACTGATATGCGATCAGCATCCGGCTGCGCAGCGATGGTCGCTCCCCGTGCGGGGGCGTGGATCGAAACCAGTTTCGGCTTGGTCGAGATAGGCGATCGCCGAGTCGCTCCCCGTGCGGGGGCGTGGATCGAAACGTCTTCAGCGAAACGCCCATGCGCGCGAGTAGCGGTCGCTCCCCGTGCGGGGGCGTGGATCGAAACCACATCGACCAAATCACCCGAAAGCCGCAGAGCGGTCGCTCCCCGTGCGGGGGCGTGGATCGAAACATCCACGAATAGCGTGAAGAACCGGACCGGTCGGGTCGCTCCCCGTGCGGGGGCGTGGATCGAAACAACCTGTCGCTGACGATGTACGGCGGGGACGCATGGTCGCTCCCCGTGCGGGGGCGTGGATCGAAACCGGTGGTTTGCGAACGCGCTGTTCGGACTCGGTGGTCGCTCCCCGTGCGGGGGCGTGGATCGAAACGCCGACCAGCCGCACGATCATTCCCGCCTCTCTCGTCGCTCCCCGTGCGGGGGCGTGGATCGAAACGTTCCAAGTGGTGCGGCCATTGGCGCGCATGTTCTGTCGCTCCCCGTGCGGGGGCGTGGATCGAAACACGATCCCGTCGAGCACGACGTACAAGATCGAGCGTCGCTCCCCGTGCGGGGGCGTGGATCGAAACCCGCACAAGGGGGAATTCATCGTTTGGGATCGCGGTCGCTCCCCGTGCGGGGGCGTGGATCGAAACCGTTTTGGATTGCGACATTTACGGAAACGGACGCGTCGCTCCCCGTGCGGGGGCGTGGATCGAAACAAGCAAAAGGTCGAAAGCCAGGAAGCGCGCTCGCGTCGCTCCCCGTGCGGGGCGTGGATCGAAACCGCGTGATATTCGCGCTCGCCGTTGCGGTCGCAAGTCGCTCCCCGTGCGGGGGCGTGGATCGAAACACCGGCTTCCCCGAGGGCACCGCCTTCGCGTCGTGTCGCTCCCCGTGCGGGGGCGTGGACCAAAATCCGGCCCTGCTGCTTAAGAGCATATGGCGAAAGACAGGTTTTACCCCGGGGTGCCTGAAAGCAGCTATTCCGCCGCCAACGCAGTTGCAGCCGCCGCTATGCGATCTACCCCTTCCCGAACTTGCCTTCGAGTACCTTCGCACCGTCTCGGAGGAAATCGAGATGATCTGACCAGTGCTGCATCTTGCGCACGCGCTCTTCCCAATATTCGCCGCGGGTATAGGCGCGACGCACGGCATTGCTATCGCAGTGGGCAAGTTGACGCTCGATCGCGTCGGCGTGCCATAATCCCATTTCGTTCAGTAGCGTCGCTGCTAGGGCTCGGAAGCTGTGGCCCGTCATCTGGTCCTGCGCATAGCCCATTCTACGAAGCGCTGCGTTAATGGTGTTCTCGGACATCGGTCGCTCAACCGATCGCAGTGAGGGGAAAAGATACGGACTGTGCTTGGCGTCGTGCTCGATCGATTCGATGATTCGAAGCGCCTGACGGGAGAGGGGCACCGAGTGCGCTCGCCGCATCTTGGTCTTGTGCGGCGGGATCGTCCAAACGGACTTGCCGAAATCGAAATCCGACCATTCGGCAAAGCGCAACTCCCCAGGCCGAACAAACACGTGCGGTAGGGGGCGTAGCGCCAAGCCGGTTGTAGGATGATCTTCCAGCGCCTCGATGGCGCGCAACAGTGCGCCCGCCTCTGTGGGCGTGGTGATCGCGGCGCGGTGAACGTGCTTGGGTACGATCAGCGCGCCACGCAGGTCGGCAGCGACATCGCGTTCGGCACGTGCAGTAGCGATGGCATAGCGGAAGATCTGCGAGCAGGTGCTGCGGAGGCGTTTTGCTGTCTCGTATCGCCCCTTGGTTTCCATCTTGCGCAGCATGATGAGCAATTCTTGCGCCGAGATCGAGGCGACAGGTCGTTGCCCAATCGCTGCATTGATGAAGCCGAGCAGCCAGCGCAGCTTTTTCATCGTCATCGCAGATCGGCCCTCTTTTTCGACTTTGAGCAGCCATTCGTCCGTCACGGCTTTAAAGCTGTTGGAAGCTGCCACTGTCGCAGCGATCCGGTCGAGCTTGGTTTGTTCGGCAGGATCATCGCCCCGCGCCAGCACCTTGCGCGCGGCGTCACGGGCAGCTCGAGCCTCGGCCAGTCCAGTGTCGGGCCATACGCCGAATGCCAGGGTCTTTTGTTTGCCAAGGTGACGGTAGTTCATCCGCCAATAGCGAGAGCCGGACGGTGCCACGAGCAGGTAGAGCCCGTCGCTATCGCTCAGCTTGTACGCCTTGTCGCGACTCTTGGCCGCTTTGATCGCCACGACCGACAACGCCATGATGGTATCTCCATCCAAGCGACCGGCGCTGTGCCATCAAAAATACCATCAAATTGCTGGTATGCAGTGGTGTTTCGCCGATCTGACTGAGACGGTTTACCACGAAAAACCGCAGAAAACAGCCGTTTATGGCACATTTTGGGATGCCTTGAGCAGGCATTTTGGTGACCCCTACGAGAATCGAACTCGTGCTTTCGCCGTGAGAGGGCGACGTCCTAACCGCTAGACGAAGGGGCCGTGAGGCGGAAGTGCGGCCTTACCGATCCCGCCTCGCGGCGTCAAGCGAACTGCCGTGCTGGCGGAACCGGCCCGGCGAATAGGCGTTTCTCTCGCCGATACCGCCCGCATCTGCGGGGTGGCCTAATGGGAGGATTTCCGATGCTGTGGACCATCGTCGTTGTTTTGCTGGTGCTGTGGGCGCTGGGTTTCGCCGTGCATATCGGCGGTGGGTTGATCCATCTGCTGTTGGTGATCGCCTTGATCGTCGTTGTCGTCCGCTTGCTGCAGGGCCGCAGCGCACTCTGACGGATCCGCGCGGCGCGGCGCGGCGCGGGGCGGCTCAGGCCGCCGCGCGCCGCCGTTCCGCCATTTCCACGTTCAGCATTTCCGCCAGCAAAAACGCCAGCTCGATCGACTGACCCGCATTGAGGCGCGGATCGCAATGCGTGTGATAGCGATCGGCCAGAGATTGCTCGGTCACGTCGACCGCGCCGCCGGTGCATTCGGTCACATTCTGCCCGGTCATTTCGGCATGAATGCCCCCCGCGATTGAACCTTCTGCGCGGTGAACCGCAAAGAAACCGCGCACTTCGGCCAGGATGCGATCGAACGGCCGCGTCTTATAGCCCGTTGCCGCCTTCACCGTATTGCCGTGCATCGGATCACAGCTCCACACCACCGGGTGCCCCTCCCGCAGCACCGCGCGCACCAATTTGGGCAAGCCCGCCTCGATCTTGTCATGGCCATAGCGCGTGATCAGCGTCATGCGGCCGGGCACGCGGTGCGGGTTGAGCGTGTCGAGCAAGCGCAACAGCGCGTCGGGCTCCAGGCTCGGCCCGCACTTCATGCCGATCGGATTGCCGATGCCGCGCAGATATTCGACATGCGCGCTGCCTTCGAAGCGGGTGCGGTCGCCGATCCACAGGAAGTGCGCGCTGGTGTCGTACCAGTCGCCCGTCAGCGAATCCTGCCGCGTCAGCGCCTGTTCGTAGCGCAGCAGCAGCGCCTCATGGCTGGTGTAGAAGCGCGTCTGTGCCAGTTGCGGCACCGTCTCCGGGCTGATGCCGCAGGCGGCCATGAAGTCGAGCGCTTCGCCGATGCGGTCTGCGGTCTCGGCATATTTCTTCGCCCAGGGGCTGCGGCCCATATAATCGAGCGTCCAGCGATGGACTTGCGCGAGATTGGCATAGCCGCCACCAGCGAAGGCGCGCAGCAGATTGAGCGTCGCCGCCGACTGGCTGTACGCGCGGACCATGCGTTGCGGGTCGGGCAGGCGCCCTTCGGGCGTGAACTCGATATCGTTGACGATGTCGCCGCGATACGCGGGCAATTCGACGCCATTCTGCACTTCGACATCGGACGAGCGCGGCTTGGCGAATTGTCCGGCCATGCGGCCGAGCTTCACCGTCGGCAGCTTCGACGCGAAGGTCAGCACCACCGCCATTTGCAGAATGACGCGGAAGGTGTCGCGGATGGTGTTGGCGCTGTGTTCGGCAAAGCTCTCGGCGCAATCGCCGCCTTGCAGCAGGAACGCCTTGCCCTCGGCGACACGCGCGAGATCAGCGGTGAGGTTGCGCGCTTCGCCCGCGAACACCAAAGGCGGGAAGCTGGCGAGCGTGTCGGTCGCCGCATCGAGCGCTGCCGCATCGGGATAAGTGGGCATCTGGCGGGCATCGGCGCGCGTCCAGCTATCGGGGGCCCAGCTGCTCATGTCATTCTCCGTGCGAATCGAAATGTACCAATCGGCATGGGTGGCGATGCCATTGGCCGCGATCTGATTGACGACCGGGCCGCTGGCGCGCTTGCCATCTTCTTCCCAGCCCTGAACGGTCGAGCCAGGCGCGCCATACCACGCCCCGAACGCCGCCCGGCTGAGCGTGCGCTCTTCGCGAAAGTGCTTGATCTTGAGGCCGGCCATCGTCGTCATGGGCGGCGCATTACCCAATCAGGGTAAAGGCGGCAAGCGGGAATTTTCCCAGATGGGGTAAATTGGGCGGAACCGGCGACAGGTAGTCGTACGGATTGGCGCTCTTTTTTTGCTACTCCGACAGCCTTGAGTGCGGCGTAGGAATGCTCCAGCAGATCAAATCCCCGTCTCCTTCGTCGAAGCGCTCGCCGGTGCGTGCGAAGCCGTTTTTCTCGAGAACCCGCTGTGACGGGCGGTTGTCGACGGAGGTCTCTGCCTTGACGCTTTGCACACGAGTGTCACTTCGAGCCCAGTCCACAAGAGTGCGGACTGCGGCAGAAGCGAACCCGCGCTTTCTCCGTTCAGCGGACACGCCGTATCCGATCGATATGCTGCCGTCGGGACCGACCTTAATGATCGAGCAGAGACCGACGATCTCCGCATTCTCTACCATCATCCAGCACGCGGGATCGAACCTCGGCCGGATCTTGGACGCGAGTTCGCGAAGCATTGTGAGCACTTCGGCACTTTCCACGGCCCCGCCTGCCTGCCGCAATCCACGCGGCGCGCGTCCTTCGATCAAGTCGGCGAAGTCACGGTCGGTCGTCTCGATCAACAGCATTTGACGGCCTATTGGCATAACCTGGAACGCACTGGGCGATTCCGGACGGACGCCACGACCCTGGTCACACCCTAATATCCCGCCCCCAAATCGACGACGTTCTCCATTGGCGTGCCCGCCAGGAAAGCATCGAGGTTGCGCAGGAACAAGGCGGCGGCGCGTTGGAACATCCTGGTTTGGCTGCGGCCCGACAGGTGCATGCTGTGGAGCGTGTTGGGTGCGGACCATAAGGGATGGTCCGCGGGAAGCGGTTCGGGCGTGACGGTGTCGAGGAACGCCCCCGCGATCGTCTTTTTGGTCAGCGCTGCGAGCAATGCCTCCTGATCGACCATGTCGCCGCGCGCCATGTTGATGAGCCAGGCGTCGGGCTTCATCGCAGCAAGCTCCTCCGCGCCGATCAGCGTCTTGGTGGCGTCGGTCGAGGGGGCGGCCAAGACCACCCAGTCGAAATCGCCGAGCCGGGCTTTCCACGCATCGGGCGTCAGCGTGCCGTTGCGGCCCGAGCGAGTGACTCCCGTCACCGCGACCCCGAAGGCGGCGAGCCGTTCGCCGATCAAGCGGCCGATCGCGCCATAGCCGACGATCAGCGCGGCTGTGTCGAACAGTTCGAGGCGACCCGGCGCATAATCGGGCCATTCGTGGCGGTCGGCGCTGCGCACCACCATGTCGAAACGCTTGGCGGCGGCGAGGATGCCGAGCACGGCATATTCGGCGACCGCGATGGCGTTGATGCCCGCGCCATTGGTGACCACTGTCCCGCGCGCGGCCAGCGTCGGCAAATCGAGCGATTCGACCCCGGCAATCGCGGTGAACAGCCATTTGAGCGATGTCCCCGCCGCGACCGCCTCCGGGGTCAGCCCGTGCGGATAGAGGTCAACCCAGCCGATATCGGCATCGGCCATCGCGGTCGTCGCTTCCTCGCGCGTCGTGACCCAGGTCACCTCCAGCCCCGCTGGCAGACGCGGCTCCAGCAAAGCGCGCGCTAGGGCGGGGAGGACGGCCTTCATGGAATTTTCCTCTCAAGTATCATCACTTAGGGCGATCAGAACCAGGATGCGTCGCCCTCGACATATTTGTGCTGGAACGCTTCATCCGGGGTGATGAGGTAAATGATGAATTCGACAAAGGCGACCAGCGCGTTGATGACGCCGGGCAAAATCAGAAACCAGCCGATCGTTCCGCACAGCAGCATGATGACGCCTGCGGTGGTCTTGCCCAGATAGAATTTGTGAACGCCGAGGCTGCCGAGGAAAAAGGCAAGCAGCGCAGCGACAGTGCGGTTCTTGTCGGCCACCATCGTGCTGCCCCCGCCGATGACATAGATCGCCGTCGCATGATCCTGCGCCGCTTCGAAATCGACGCGTTGCCCGGGGTGCGGCGGTACGCGCTGACGCCACTCCTCGGCGCGGAAGGGATAGCGCTGGCCATCCTCTGATGAAATGACGCCCTCGCCCAAATGGGTGTCGAAACCCAATACCCGTCCCTGCATGATCTATCCCCCCCGGTTGATGCAGGGGCAAGCTTAACGCGGGCCGGGCGGAAGAAAAGGGGGTGTGTTCAGAGCGTCAATTTCCAGTCCCAGGCCAGCGCATCACCATCCATTACCTCGACTCCGGCGGTGGCAAGCGCATCGCGAATCTCGTCGGATCGCGCGAAATTCTTTGCCGCACGGGCTTCTTTTCGCGCGGCGAGTTGGTCCTCGATGTCGGCCTCGGTCACGATCGCCGTCACCGGGCGCACGCGCAGGTCGGTGCGGGTCAGCGTGGTGAGATTGAGGCCAAGCACGGCATCGAAATCGGCGAGCGCCTGCAACCGAGTCGCGGGCGACAGGCGTTTGTCCGCCAGCAGCTCGTCGAGCACCGGCAGCGCGCGCGGGGTGCCCAGATCATCACCGACCGCTTCCTCCAGCCGCGCCAGATAGGGTTCTGCATCGCCCTTCAGCGTGCCGTCATCGCGCGCGCGCAACGCATCGCGGGCGATCACCAGCCGCTTCAGCCGCGTGAAGGCGGCGGCAAGGTTCTCCCACGTAAATTCGAGCTCGCTGCGATAATGCGCCTGCAGGCACATCATGCGGTAAGCGAGCGGATGGAAGCCCGCATCGACCAGCGTCTGCAAACGCAGGAACTGTCCCGTAGACTTGGACATCTTGCCGCCGCGATCGACCAGGAAATTGTTGTGCATCCACAGCCGCGCGCCGGTGTCGTCACACGCGCAGAACGCCTGGTTCTGTGCGATCTCATTGGGATGGTGGATCTCGCGGTGGTCGATCCCGCCGGTGTGGATGTCGAACGGGTGGCCGAGATGCTGCAGGCTCATCACCGAGCATTCGAGATGCCAGCCGGGCGCACCCTTGCCCCAGGGGGAATCCCATTCCATCTGGCGCTGCTCGCCGGGGGGCGACCGCCGCCAGATCGCGAAATCTTGCGGATGGCGCTTGCCCGAGACGGGATCGATGCGGCTTTCGCCCGCATCGGACACGGCGCGGGCGAGGCTGCCATAATCGGGCACGCGGGTGGTGTCGAAATAGAGCCCGCCGTCGATGAGATAGCAATCCTGCTCGATTCGCTGGGCGAATGCGATCATTTGCGGGATGTGGCCGGTCGCGACGGTCCATTCGGCAGGCGGATCGATGTTCAGCCGCGCAACGTCTTCCTTGAACGCGGCGGTATAATGCGCCGCGATCTCCCAGATCGACTTGGCTTGCGCGGCGGCCGCCTTTTCCATCTTGTCGTCGCCGGCATCGGCGTCCGACGTCAAATGGCCGACATCGGTGATGTTGATGACATGTTTGGTCGGATAGCCCTTCCAGCGCAGCACACGCCCCAGCGTATCGGCAAACAGAAAGGCGCGCATGTTGCCGATATGCTGATAATTATACACGGTCGGCCCGCAGGTGTAGAGGCGCACCAGGCGCGGATCGATCGGGACGAACGGCTCCAGCGAGCGCGTAAGGCTGTTATAGAAGGTGAGGGGGCTGCTGCTCATTGCGCCCGCTTACAGACCGCTCCGGGCCAAAGTCACGTAAAAGGTGCGGTATGCCTTGAAACTTCGGGCATCGCCGTGTAGGGCGCACGCCTTGCGACGCGGACCTGATGTTCGCGGCGGCGCTTTTCTATCGATTCGGAGCTGTTCGGGTTTATGCAAATCATCGTACGCGACAACAATGTCGACCAGGCGCTGCGCGCGCTCAAGAAGAAGCTGCAGCGCGAAGGCGTCTATCGCGAGATGAAGCTGCGCCGTCATTACGAGAAGCCGAGCGAAAAGCGCGCCCGTGAGCGTGCCGCTGCCGTTCGCCGCGCGCGCAAGCTCGAGCGCAAGCGCATGGAACGCGACGGCGCACGGTAAGATCATGATCGGGCGGGCGGTGATGCCCGCTGCGACCTGATTTCGCCTGCCTATCTTTCTCGACCCCCTGCCCGGGAGCCACCATGTCGATCACCGCTGTCCCGCTAAAGCCCGTGAAGCGGAGCATTTTGGTGTATCTGTGGGTTGGCATCGCCGTCGCGCTGGTCGCGGCGGTGGCGCTGGCGTTCCAGACCCCGACCGATCCCGCCACCGCCTTCCTCGCGCATAATGCGCGGGCCAAGGGTGTGGTGACGACGCCGTCGGGCCTGCAATATCAGGTGCTGACGCCTGGCACCGGGCCGAACCCGACCGACGCGGACGAAGTCCTCATCACTTATGAGGGGCGTCTGCTCGACGGCACCGTGTTCGACAAGTCCGCGCAGCCGACTCCGCTCGAAGTGGGCGGCGTCGTGCCGGGCTTCAGCGAAGCGCTCAAGCTGATGAACAAGGGCGGCAAGTACCGGATCTGGCTGAAGCCGAGCCTGGGCTATGGCGATCATGTGCCCCCTGGCGGCCCGATCCCGCCCAACGCGGCGCTGGTGTTCGATGTCGAACTGCTCGATTCGATGCCGATCCTGAAATACAAACAGATGCAGCAGCAGATGATGCAGCAACAGCAGGGCATGATGCCCCCGGGTGCCGCTGGACCGCCGACTGGCCGCTGAGATGCGATCGATCGTCTGTGCCGCCGGGCTCGCGGCGGTTGTCTTGACCAGCGGGATTGCGCAGGCGCGAGTCAAAAAACCGCTCCCGCGCCGCGCCCAGCCTGTCGCCGCAGCCCCAGTGACTGCGGACGCATTCCTTGCTGCGAACGCGCGTGTGCGCGGTGTCATCCAGACCGCGTCCGGCCTGCAATATCTGGTCGTGAAACCGGGAACCGGCGCGGAAAAGCCGGGCGACGGAGACGTCGCGTTGGTCAATTATGTCGGCAAATTGACCAATGGCAAGATTTTCGACAAGAGCGCGCAACCCACGCCGCTGCCGGTCGCAGCGGTCGTGCCGGGTTTCGCCGAAGCGTTGAAGGCGATGCCGCGCGGCGCGCACTATCGTGTATGGATCAAGCCCAGCCTGGGCTATGGCGAGGCCGGTTCCGGGCCAATCCCGCCGGGGTCGGTGCTGGTGTTCGACATCGATTTGATCGATTTCATTTCGCAGGCGACTTTCGACCAGTTGCGCCAGCAGCAGCTTGCTGATCCTAAGACGGCTCCCGCCGCTCCCTAACGGGATATCGAGAAACCGGCATCCAATTTGATGGATGCAATATCCGGCAGGATCGGTATTGAGGCGTAACGAAGTAAACCTTTCGCCAACGTATTTGTTTTCGGAGCAAAAATGACCGTTCGCCCGCTTCGTAAAGCCGTTTTCCCCGTCGGCGGCCTTGGCACCCGTTTCCTTCCGGCCACCAAGGCGATGCCCAAGGAAATGCTGCCGGTCGTCGATCGTCCGTTGATCCAATATGCGGTCGACGAGGCGTTGGAAGCAGGCATCGAGCAGATGATCTTCGTCACCGGGCGCGGCAAATCCGCGATCGAGGACCATTTCGATATCGCCTATGAGCTCGAGGCGACCATGACCGCCCGCGGCAAGTCGCTGTCGATCCTTGACGCCACCCGGCTCAAGCCCGGCGCGGTCGCCTATGTTCGCCAGCAGGAGCCGATGGGTCTCGGCCACGCGGTATGGTGCGCGCGCGACATCGTGGGGGATGAACCCTTTGCGGTTTTGCTCGCTGACGATTTCATGGTGGGCAAGCCGGGCTGCCTCAAGCAAATGGTCGATGCCTATATGCAGGTTGGTGGCAACATCATCTGCGCGCAGGAAGTGCCGGAGGATCAGACGCATATGTATGGCGTGATCACGCCAGGCGTGCGCGAGGGTGCTCTGACCGAAGTCAAAGGGCTGGTCGAGAAGCCCGCCAAGGGCACTGCGCCGTCCAACCTGTCGGTGATCGGTCGCTACATCCTCCAGCCCGAGGTGATGCGTGTGCTGGAAACGCAGGGCAAGGGTGCTGGCGGTGAAATCCAGCTGACCGACGCGATGGCGCGGATGATCGGCCAGCAGCCGTTTCACGGGCTGACCTTCGACGGGAAACGCTACGATTGCGGGGACAAAGCGGGATACATGACCGCCAATCTCGCGGTCGCGTTTGGGCGCGCCGATATCGGCGATGCCGTTCGTGCCTTTGCGGTCGACCTGCTCAAATAAGATTCGAGCGGGTCGGGGCTAATCGGGCGCTCAGCAGCGCTCGATATAGCCGCGATACCATTCCACGAACTTTGGCACGCCGACATCGATCGAGGTGGTCGGTGCGAAGCCGAGGTCGCGCTGGATCGCACTGATATCGGCGAAGGTATCGGGCATGTCGCCGGGCTGCATCGGCGCGTTGATGCGGATGGCGGGCTTGCCGCACGCGGCCTCAATCAGGTCGATCAGCCGGTCGAGCCGTTCCGAGCGGTGGTTGCCGATATTGTAGAGCCGGTGCGGGGCCGGGCTGCCGCCAGCCTTGATGCTGCCGTCGTCCGCAGGCGGGTGATCGAGGCAGGCGATGATCCCGGCGACGATATCGTCGATATAGGTGAAATCGCGCCGCATATCCCCGTGATTGAACACCTGGATCGGGCGGTCTTCCAAGATCGCGCTGGTGAACAGCCACATCGCCATGTCGGGCCGCCCCCACGGCCCGTAGACGGTGAAGAAACGCAAGCCCGTCTGCGGCAGGCGATAGAGATGGGCGTAGGTCTCGCTCATCAACTCGTCGGCGCGCTTGGTCGCGGCATAAAGCGACAGCGGCCGGTCGGCGCGGTCGTCGACCTTGAACGGTAGGGTGGCATCGCCGCCATAGATGGAGGAGGATGACGCATAGACGAGATGCGCCACGCCGCGCTGCCGCCCGAGTTCGAGCAGGTTGAGGTGCCCGGCAATGTTGGAGTGGATATAGGCGCGCGGATTGTCGATCGAATAGCGTACCCCCGCCTGCGCGCCGAGATGGACGATGCGGGTGAACGGCGCTGCCCCGAGCGCCGAATCGAGCGCGGCATGATCGGCAAAATCCACGCGGTGCAGCGTGAAGCGTCCGTCTGCCTCCGCCGCGATCGCCGCGACGCGCGCTTCTTTCAGGCTGACGGGGTAATAGTCGTTGAAGCTATCGATGCCGATGACATGCTCACCCCGCGCCAGCAGCGCGCGCGCGACATGCATGCCGATGAATCCGGCGACACCGGTGACGAGGATGGGATCGGTCGACATGGCGTTCCCTATCAGGCCTTAGCTGGCGAGGCGCAACGCTTCCGTGCGGACGGGCGCGCGCGGCTGATCGGGCCAGATGCCGCGCGTGTCATAGACGATCTTGTCGGCGCGTTCGTCGACCGGCACCGATTTGAACACATCATGGTCGACCAGCACGATCATGATGCCGCACGTCTCGATCGCGGTGTCGATGTCGGTCAGCGTCGCGCCGGTGCCATTGAACACGGCGGGCAGGGTGCGGGTATAAGGCTCGACCACATCGAGCCGATCGCCGAAGCGCGCCGCGAGCGCCGTCGCGACCTTGAGCGCGGGGCTTTCGCGGAAATCGTCGATATTGGCCTTGAAGGCCAGGCCCAGGCACGCGACGCGCACGCCCGGATGCGCCGCCACCATCGCCTCGGCGCGTTCCACGACATAGTCGATCTTGGCGTCGTTCACTTCGCGCGCGGTGCGAATGAGGGGGGTGTTGTCGCGATCGGCATGGACCAGGAACCACGGGTCGACCGCGATGCAATGCCCGCCGACACCGGGGCCGGGCGACAGGATGTTGACGCGCGGATGGCGGTTGGCGAGGCGGATCACCTCCCACACATCGACCTCCATCGTATCGGCGACGCGGCTGAGTTCATTGGCGAAGGCGATGTTGACGTCGCGAAAGGCGTTTTCGGTGAGCTTGGTCATCTCCGCCGCACGGCTCGTGGTGGTGACGCACGCGCCGCGCACGAAACGGCGATAGAATTGCAGCGCTTTCCGCGCACACCGCGGCGTGATGCCGCCGATGACGCGGTCATTGTCGATCAGTTCGACCAGGATTCGTCCCGGCAACACGCGCTCGGGGCAATAAGCGATGGCGATGTCCGCGCTTTCGCCGGTCTTGCCGGGCACCTTCAGGTCGGGGCGCAACTGCGCGAGCAAGTCGCGCACCTTCTCGGTCGTGCCCACGGGCGAGGTCGATTCGAGGATGATGACATCGCCTGCCTTCAGCACGGCGGCAATGGTCGTCGCGGCGCGCAGGACATAGCCGATATTGGGCGCATGATCGTCGGCAAAGGGCGTCGGCACCGCAATGACAAACACATCGGCGGGTTCGATCTGCGTCGCTGCCCGCAAGGTGCCGCGCGCGACCACGCCCGAGACGAGGCCGTCGAGATCGACTTCCTCGATATGGATCTTGCCCGAATTGACCGTCTCGACGACGTGTTCGGACACGTCGATGCCCAGCACCTTGGCCCCCGTGCGCGCGATCACCGCGGCGGTCGGCAGGCCGATATAGCCCAGGCCGACGACGACAACCTTCAGTTCAGCATCCGAAACCATCGGCGATTACCTTTGCGATCCTGCCGGACGCATGGCCGTCGCCGAACGGATTGTGGGCGCGTGCCATGGACTGGTAGGCACCCTTGTCGTCGAGGAGGGTTGATATTTCGGAAACGATCCGCTCGGGATCGGTGCCGATTAGCTTGGCGGTGCCCGCTGCCACGCCTTCGGGGCGCTCCGTCGTCTCGCGCATGACCAGTACGGGCTTGGCCAAAGCGGGCGCTTCTTCCTGCACGCCACCCGAATCGGTCAGCGCGATCTCGCACAGCTCCAGCGCGCGGATGAAATGCGGGTAATCGAGCGGATCGATTCGCGCGATATTGGGCCGATCGCCGAGCACGCGGTTCATTGCCTCGACGACATTGGGGTTGGGGTGCATCGGGAACAGGATGGCGACGTCGTCGCGCGCGGCGATCCGGGCGAGGGCGTTCGCGATATTGTCCATGCCGCCGCCGAAATTTTCGCGCCGGTGCGTGGTGACCAGGATGATGCGCTTGCCCGCGAAACGCTCAGCGATCCCGTCGAGCCCGCTGGCGAGTGTTGGGTCGGCGGCGAGCTTGGCGCGCGTCGCGTGCAGCGCGTCGATCACAGTGTTGCCGGTGACGTGGATCGTCTGGGCTGCGATATTCTCGCGGCGCAGCGCTTCGGCGGCGGTTTCGGTCGGCGCGAAATGCTGGTCGGCGATCGGTGCGACGATCCGGCGATTCACTTCCTCGGGCCAGGGCTGGTAAATGTCGCCCGAGCGCAAGCCCGCCTCGACATGGCTGACCGGCACCTTGCGGTAGTAAGCCACGAGCGCGCCGACCATCGCGGTGGCGGTGTCACCTTGTACGATCACCCGGTCGGGCTTTTCGGCGTCCATCACATCGCCAAGCCCGGTCAGCAACCGCGCGGTCAGGCGATCGAGCGTCTGACCCGGCTCCATCAGATCGAGATCGATATCGGGACGCAGATTGGCGATGCTGAGCACTTGATCGAGCAGCCCGCGATGCTGGGCGGTGACGCAGGTGCGCACGTCGAGCCCGCCCTGCGCCTTGAGCGCGGCAACCACCGGAAAGAGTTTGATCGCTTCGGGCCGGGTGCCGAAGATGACGAGGATGCGCGGAGAGGTCATGGCAGGCGCATAGCGCGCGCTCCCTTAAAACCCCGCTAACCGCAGGCCGGGCAGCCTGGGTCTTTCGGCAAGGCGATCGTGCGGAAACGAAAAGCGAGCGCATCAACCAGCAGCAGTTTGCCTGCGCTGTCGTCGCCGAAGCCGACCACGCTGCGCATCGCCTCCAACGCGGCGAGGCTGCCCATCACCCCGGTCATCGCGCCCAGTACGCCTTGTTCGGCGCAACTGTCGCCCGCCTGATCGACCACGTTGCCGACGAAGCAGCGATAGCAGGGCTTGTCCGCCTCCCAACCGCGAAACACGCCCAGTTGCCCCTCGAATTGCCCGACCGCCGAGGAGACGAGCGGGATGCGCAAGCCGTGCGCGGCGTCGGCGACGGCGAGGCGCGTCGCGAAACTGTCGGTGCCGTCGATCACCACGTCCGCGCCGCCCAGCAGGTGCGCGGCAGTGTCGGGGGTCAGCCGCTCCGGGCGCTGGTCGAGGACGACATGCGGGTTGATCCGGTGCGCTGCGTGCGCCGCCGCCGCCACCTTGCCCGCGCCGATATCGGCATCGCCAAACACGGTCTGGCGTTGCAGATTGGAAAGATCGACCGTGTCGTCATCGATGACGATCAGCCGCCCGATCCCGGCTGCCGCCAGATATTGGATGGCCGGGCTGCCAATGCCGCCCGCGCCGACAATCGCGACCGACGCCGCCTTCAGCCGCATTTGCCCCGCGCCACCAACCTCGCGCAGCACGATGTGGCGGGCGTAGCGGTTCAGTTCTTCGTCGGACAGCGTCACAGGCACCCTGTCAGAGGCACGGTTTTGGTGGTTCGCGCCGTTTTCCGTTCGCCCTGAGCCTGTCGAAGGGCCTTGCTCAGGACGGGCGCAGCCTGAACGGGATGGAGGTGATCCGGCCTCGCGGAGGACGGCACTAAGCGTTCCACTCGAAGACGATCGTCGCGCGATACCACGCATCGGTGGCACCCGGCCGCATCGGGAGATTACCGCGTGCGAAACCGGTGACGAGGCCCGCCGCATATTGCTCAACCGTCGGGCAGGCGATGGCGTGCGGTACCGCACGGCGCACGGTTCCATCCGGGCCGATCAGGGTCGCGACATCGACGCGCACGACATAATGGCCGTCGGTCGGCTTGGCGATGGCGCAGCGGCCTGCGGTGATTTCGGTCGCCACGAACCCGGACAGTTCGGGCGTCACCTTGGGCGGCGCGAGATAGGGGATCGGGGCCAGAGCCGACCAATCCACAGGCATGGCGGGCACCTCCGCCGCCTGAAGCAGCAGGGCGATCATCGCCCGGTCGATCCGAAACCGCCGACGCCACGCGCGGTATCGTCGAGCGTCTCCACCACCTCCAGCACCGCGCGCTGCACGGGGGCGGGGACAAGCTGCGCGATCCGGTCGCCCCGTGTGATCACGAACGGTTCCTGCCCGAGATTGGCGAGAATTACCTTCACTTCGCCGCGATAATCGCTGTCGATCGTGCCGGGGGTGTTGAGGCAAGTGATGCCGTGCTTCAGCGCCAGGCCCGAGCGTGGGCGGACCTGCACCTCATAGCCTTCGGGGATGGCAATGGCGAAGCCGGTCGCAATCGCGGCGCGTGCGCCGGGCGCGAGTACGCTGTCTTCGGCGGCGACGACATCCATTCCGGCTGCACCGTCGGTGGCATAGGTCGGCAAAGGCAGGCCCTCGCCATGGGGGAGGCGTTTCAGCGCAATGGTAATCAAGCCACTCATGGCGGTGCCATAGCAGGGCGAATCCGGCGTGTCGAAGGTCGGCGGGGCGTTCGGTGCAAGCGCCGCCAGGATGCGACCGGCAAGCCGCGCCGCGACATCGTCCTTCGGCAGGCGTTCCCAGCTTTCGACCCCATTGGCGGTAACGATGTGGACGGCATTGGCCGCGCCGCCCATTACGTCGCCCGACACGTCGTTGGCGACAATCCAGTCGGCGCGTTTGCGCGTCAGCTTGGCGGTGGCATGCTCGGTCACGCGCTCGGTTTCGGCGGCAAAGCCGATCAGCAGGCGCGGGCGCTGCGGGCTGGCGGCCAGCGTGGCGAGGATGTCGGGATTTTCGACCAGGCGCAGCATAGGCGGCCCGCTTGGGCCTTTCTTGATCTTCTGCGCGGTGCTGTCGACGCGCCAGTCGGCGACGGCGGCGACCATCACTGCGCCGTCAACCGGCAGCACCGATTCGACCGCCGCCGCCATTTCCAGCGCGGTCTCGACATCGATGCGCGTCACGCCCGGCGGCGTAGGGAGCGTAACCGGCCCCGCGACCAGCGTTACCCGCGCCCCGCGCGCGGCCAGCGCGGCGGCAATCGCAAAGCCCTGCTTGCCCGAGGAGCGATTCGCCAGATAGCGCACCGGGTCGATCGGCTCATGCGTGGGGCCAGCCGTGACGAGGATGTGGGGAGGGGTCACCCCGCCAACGCCGCCTGGATCGCCGCAAAAATCGCCGAGGGCTCGGGCAGGCGACCGGGGCCATATTCTCCGCACGCCATTGCGCCTTCATCGGGCTCCAGCACGGTCACGCCATCGCCGCGCAGGGTTGCGACGTTACGGCGTGTCGCCGGATGCTGCCACATCCGCACGTTCATCGCGGGCGCGGCGAGCACGGGCTTGTCGGTCGCGAGCAGCAAGGTGGTGGCCAGGTCATCGGCAATGCCCGCCGCCATCTTCGCCATCAGATCGGCAGTGGCGGGCGAGATCACGACCAGATCGGCCTCGCGGCTGAGCTGGATATGGCCCATCTCGACCTCGTCCTTCAGGTCCCACAGGCTGGTATGGACTTGGTTTTCGGACAAAGCGGCCAGCGTCATCGGGGTCACGAAATGCGCGCCGCCATCGGTCAGCACGCACTTCACCGCAATCCCGCCCTTGCGGCACAAGCGGATCAGCTCGCACGCCTTGTAGGCGGCGATGCCGCCGCCGACGATCAACAGAATCTTCATCGCACCACCCGCGTGACGGTAATCTTGCGGCGCGGGTCCTGCGCGCGCGCAATCAGGTCGCGCACGCCATCGGGCGCGAAGGCGAGGCCGATCAGGAGCGTGGGCGCGATCATCAGCCCCCAATAGAAGGTGTCGGCGCGCCCGAACAGAGCCAGCAGCGCGGCATAACCGCTGAACACCGCCAGCGCGCGCAAGGCGAGTGCGCTCTTCCACGTCGCCCAGCCGAACAGCGCCAGCCCGATCACCGGGGCTGCGAACCACAAGGGGGCCAGAGTGAGGACCGTCCACAACTGCATCGTCGTGATGAAAAAGCCGAAGCCGAGCGGCCCCGGCCAGCCCGCCACCGCCGGATCGGTCTCGCGCACCACCAGCGACACCGCATGCGCGTGAAGCGCGAGCACGACGGCCAACACCCCGAGCGTGGCCGCCCAGCCGATCGCTTCCTTGCGGTGGCCCTCGGCAAAAGCGAACACCGCCATGATCACAACGTAGAGCGCGGCGGTCTCGCGGATCAGCAGCGCGATCAGCCCGATCGCGACCGCCTCGATCCATTTGCCCTCGCGCCGCACGGCGAGCGACAGCGCGATCAGCAATCCCGCCCAAATCTCGTGAAAGCAGGCAAGGTCGGCCTTCACGAAGGCGATCAGCCCCCCCGCCAGCAACGCCATCGCGATCCACACCGGCGTTGGAGTGGCAAATGCGGACCGCACCTGCCGATACCAGGCGAACATCACCCCGGCGACCAGCGCATAAAGCAGCAGCATCGTGGCGGCGGGCGGCAGCGCGGCTTGCACCACCGCGAGCGTCGGCAGGCGGAAGGTGAGGAAGGGCTGCATCGCGTCATCGCCCGCGCGCAGCGCTTGCGCGGCCACCGGATAATAACCGCCACCGCCACGCACGCCCTGCACAATCGTTTCATACCGCACGACGTCGACCTGGTCCTCGCCGCGATTGGCCGGATCATGGTTGATCGGCGGTGCCCCGGGGCTCGCCAGCGCCAGCAAGGTCGCGAGCAGAAGCAGCGCCAGCAGCGCCACGCCGATACGGGCTCCGCGCAAGCTCAGACCGGCAAAGCGCGACGGCGTGGCCAGCCACAAGGGCGCGGCCTCCTTCACCCCCAGAGCATCCATCCCAGGCCCAGGCTCGCACCCGCGCTCACCAACGCGACCAGCGCGTAGCGCCAGCCAGCCCCAAAGCGCAGCACCTCAATGTGCTTCAGCGGCGGCTCGGGCGGTGCGCCGGGCGGATTGGGAAAGCGCCGTTCGATGTTGCGCACCAGATCGGGCAGGCGCGACAGCGTCCGGAACCCCTCGACCAGCCGATCGGCCACCGCCGCTTCGGGGCCGAGTTCGGTGCGGATCCATTCGCGCACGAACGGGGCGGCGGCGTCCCACAAATTGATGTCGGGATCGAGGCTGGTCGCCACGCCCTCCACCATCACCATCGTCTTTTGCAGCAGCAGCAGATGCGGCTGCGTCTGCATGTCGAAATCACGCGTGATGTTGAACAGGCCGTCGAGCATCATGCCGATCGACATGTCCTTCACCGCCATGCCGCGCATCGGCTCGCCGACCGCGCGCAGGGCGGTGGCGAATTCGGCGACATTGTGGTGCGGCGGCACATAGCCCGCCTCGAAATGGATTTCGGCGACGCGCTTATAGTTTCCGGTGATCAGCCCGTAGAGGATTTCGGCGAGCCAAACGCGGGCGCGTCGGTCGATCCGGCCCATGATGCCAAAGTCGATCGCGGCGATCTTGCCATCGGGCAATGCGAACAAATTGCCCTGGTGCATGTCGGCGTGGAAAAAGCCCTCGGCAATCGCCTGGCGCAGAAAGGCGTGGACCAAGGTGTTGGCCAGCGCCTGCATATCATAGCCCGCTTCGACCAGCGCCGCGCGGTTGGACAGCTTGATCCCGTCGATCCATTCGAGCGTCAGCACCTTGCCGGTGGTGCGCTGCCAATCGATCTTGGGCACTAGGAAATCGGGCTCCGCCATCATCGCATCGGCGAGTTCGGAAGCCGAAGCGGCTTCGCGGCGCAAATCAAGCTCGCGCGCGGTCCAGCGTTTGAACGTCTCGATCACCAGCCGTGGGCGCAGCCGCGACAGTTCGCCGCCCATCGCCTCGACTTGCGCCGTTGCCCACTCGTACGTGTCGATTGCGCGGGTGAAATCTTCCTCGACGCCGGGGCGCAGCACCTTGATCGCGACGGTGCGGCCATCGGTAGTGACCCCGCGATGAACTTGCGCGATCGAGGCAGCACCGACCGGCACCGGATCGATCGAGGCGAACAATTCCGCCGGATCGCGCTGGAAGGCGCGGGTCATCGCGGCGTGGATTGTGTCATAGGGCACGGGCGGCAGCGCGTCCTGCAGCCGCATCAGATCGTTCGACGCCGCTTCGCCGACAATGTCGGGCCGCGTCGCCAGCGTCTGGCCGAGTTTGATCGCGGCGGGGCCGATCGCCTGGAACGCATCGGCATAACGCGGCACGGCGGGTACGCGCGCGCCCAGCCGCGCGATCCGGGCGAGGCGGCGCACCGGGGCGGGCGTGTTCGGGTCACGCTCGATGCCCGAAAGCGCGCCATGCCGCGCGAGGATGCGACCCCATTTCAGCAGGCGCCAGAGGTGGATAGCGGGGGCGGTCACTTTTGCTCCCCTCCCGCTTGCGGGAGGGGGTGGGGGAGGGGCTGACGGGATTGCGGTGCCAGGCTCTTGGAAAGGCCCTCCCCCGACCCCTCCCGCAAGCGGGAGGGGAGGGTGATCGTCTCGCCCATCAAATCTTCCACCCGTGGTGGATCGCGACCAACCCACCCAGCATCGGCTCGACCCCGGTCTGCACGAAGCCGGCGTCGCGGATCATGCCTTCGAAGGTCGGCATATCGGGAAAACGACGAATCGATTCGATCAGATAGCGATAGCTGTCGGCATCCTGCGCCAGCAATTTGCCGAGCTGTGGCACCACCTTGTGCGAATAGACGTCATAGACATCGGCAAAACCCGGCCACAGCGTCGTCGAGAATTCCAGGCAATAGAACCGCCCGCCGCGCCGCAGCACGCGGTGCGCCTCGCGCAATGCCTTGGGGATGTCGGTCACGTTGCGGATGCCAAAGGCGATCGTATAGGCATCGAAAAAGCGGTCGGGGAAGACCAGCGTCTCGGCATTGGCCTCGGTCCACACCAGGCCGTCAATGCCGCGCTTGGCGGCGCGTTCCATGCCGACTTCCAGCATTTGCGGGTTGATGTCGGCGACGGTCACGCTCGCGCCCGATTCGGCCAGACGGAAGGCGATGTCGCCAGTGCCGCCCGCCATGTCGAGGATCTGCTCGCCCTCGCGCGGCTTTACGCGGCGGACGAAGCGATCCTTCCACAAACGGTGCATCCCGCCCGACATTGCGTCGTTCATGATGTCATAGCTACGCGCCACGCTCGAAAACACGCCGCCGACGCGCGCGGTCTTTTCAGTGGCGGGAATATCTTCGTAGCCGAAGGAGACGGTGCCGGGGGCGGTGTCGGAGCCGGATTGTGTGTCGGTCATGTCGCCCGCTCTAGCCGAGCGAAGCGGCGGCGCAAACCATCGCGTTGTCAGTCCGCCAAATTGCTCCGCGCGTGGCCGAGAAATCTCTTCTTCTCTGCGTCCTCTGCGCCTCTGCGCGAACAAAATTGGTTCGCGCAGAGGCGCAGAGGACGCAGAGACGCGATAGCACGGTGGGCACGTTGACCCCTGGCACCGTTCGGGCAAAAGCGGGGAATGCCCGAATTACCCGAAGTCGAAACCACCGTGCGCGGGCTGCGGCCCGTGCTCGATGGTCAGCGCATCACATTGGTCCAGCTCCGCCGCCCGGACCTGCGGCGACCCTTCCCGGTCGATCTCGGCCAGCGCCTGACCGGGGCGACGGTCACCGGGCTTTCCCGTCGCGCCAAATATGGGCTGATCGAAACCGATCGCGGCGACACCATGGTGTTCCACCTCGGCATGTCGGGACGCTGGCGCGTCGACCCCAGCGACGTGTTGCCGCATGATCATTTGATTCTCGAAACCGCGACGCAGCGCCTCGCGCTCAACGATGCGCGGCGCTTCGGCTCGGTCGATCTGCTGGCGACGACCGCGCTCGCCGATTTTCCGGCGTTCAAGGCGTTGGGGCCGGAGCCGCTCGGCCCCGATTTGACCGCTGCATATTTGCACCGGGCGCTTGCCGGGCGGGTCGCGTCGATCAAGCTGTTGTTGCTCGATCAGCGAATCGTCGCCGGGCTCGGCAACATCTATGTCTGCGAGGCACTCCATCTTGCGGGCATCTCGCCCAAGCGCGCCGGGGGCGACCTGTCGCGCGCCAAGCTCGAGCGACTCGTCGCGGCGATTCGCGCGGTGCTGCTCTCCGCGATCGAGGCCGGCGGATCGACCTTGCGGGATTATGCGCGGCCCGATGGCGAACTCGGCTATTTCTCCAAGCAATTCCTGGTCTATGGCCGCGAGGGGGAGCCCTGTGCCTGCGGGGGCACGGTGGCGCGCTATGCCGAGGGCGGGCGCTCGACATTTTGGTGCCCAAAATGCCAGCGGTGATTGACCGGCGCGCGCGTTCTCGCTAAGGCGCACGGCTTCCGGGGCCGGGAGCTTTCTCCCGCCCTTTCTTATTTGCAGAATCAGAGGGCTTCATGGCGAACACGCCACAGGCGAAAAAGCGTATCCGTCGTAACGCCGCGCGGACACTGGTAAACGGCAACCGCACCGGTCGCATCCGTACTTTCGTCAAGAAGGTCGAGAATGCCCTGGAAGCGGGCGACAAGGCCGCAGCGACCGCCGCGATGGCGATGGTTCAGCCTGAGCTGATGCGCGGCGTCGCCAAGGGCGTGCTGCACAAGAACACCGCGAGCCGCAAGTTCTCGCGCCTGACCAAGCGCCTCTCCGCGCTGGCCTAAACCGCGCTGATTGTTGGCGAAAACGCCCGCTGGATGCAAATCCGGCGGGCTTTTTGTCGTCCGCTGTGGAACCGCGTCGCTTCCATCCCATCGGCAGGCGTGGCGCGCGGAACGTTTCGAGACCCCGCTAACCCCAAATAACCGCAACCCACGGATTCACTGCGATTCGCAAAAACGACACGAAAGTGTAACGACATTAAAGTCTATAATTCAAAGACTTATAAGAAATTTGACGCGAATCCGTGGCTAGATACGAGTCAATCCAGATTATTTCAAAAATCTGACAGGGGCAGGCCTTGATCGACTCGCTGCGATCTTCATAACTGGCCCTCCAACGCGCAGACCAAGCGTCTCGCGACTCAATTCGAATGGCAACGTCAGGCAGGCGGTGATTCCGGCTGTGGGGGGCTTTGTCTGTGCAATTCCGGCGGCGCGGTGGTTCACCCGCTTGTCCAACAAAGGTTTTTGGTGTGGTCGTAACGTTGAACAGGGGGGCGAGCGCGAACGGTACGAGCGTGGACGGCGTGCAGCCGGACGGTTCGGTCGACCGCGCTTGGGCCGTCGTACGGGCGCATTTACGGGAATCGGCCGGGGCGCGGCTGTTCGATCAGTGGCTCAAGCCGATGACGCTGTTGCCCAGTCTGGACGAGGGGGCGGTGCGCCTGGCGTTGCCGTCGGCGTTCATGACCAATTGGGTCCGCAACCATTATGCCGATCGTTTGCTGCAGGAATTCCGCGCGGTTCTGCCGACGGTGCGGCGCGTTTCGATCGAGACGGGCTCGGCCACCGCGGCACCGGCGCCCGCCGTGCTCACGGTCGATTCGCTCCCGGCGGCGGTGGAAGCGCCCGTGTTGGTCGCCGATCGCCCGCCGCTCGACCCGCGCTTCACCTTCGACCGGTTCGTGGTCGATGGCTCCAACATGGTCGCCTACAATGCGGCGCGTGCACTGGCCGAGCCCGGCGTGCCGCGCTTCAGCCCGCTGTTCCTCCACAGCGGCACCGGCCAGGGCAAGACGCATCTGATGCACGCGATCGGCGCTGCCTATCTCGAAGCGGTGCCCGGCGCGCGCGTGCTGCTGATGTCGGCCGAGCGCTTCATGTTCGATTTCGTCCAGGCGCTGCGCAACCGCGACACGCATAGTTTCAAGACGCGGCTGCGCTCGGCCGATCTGCTGCTGGTCGATGATCTGCAGTTCATTGCGGGCAAGGATTCGACGCAGGAAGAGTTCTTCCACACGATCAACGAAGTGATGGGCGCGGGCAAGCGGCTGGTGATCAGCGCCGATCGCTGCCCGCAGGGGCTGGACGGCGTCGAGGCACGGATCACCTCGCGCCTGTCGTGCGGGCTGGTGGCCGACATCAAGGCACCAGACCTCGCGCTGCGCCGTGCGGTGCTGGCGCGCAAGCTGGTCGACATGCCGGGGGCGAAGGTGCCAGGCGACGTGCTCGATTTGCTGGCGTCGCGCATCACCGCCAACATTCGCGATCTGGAAGGCGCGCTCAACCGCGTGGTGGCCTATGCGCAGCTGACGGGCGTTGAGATCGACCTCGACTTCGCCGTAGCGACACTGGGTGACGTGCTGCGCGGTGCCGAACGCCGCGTGACGATCGACGAGATCCAGAAGGCGGTGTCGGCGCATTTCGAGCTGAAGCCGGTCGATCTGGTCTCGGCGCGGCGCGCGGTGGTGGTGGCACGGCCGCGCCAGATCGCCATGTACCTCGCCAAGCGGCTGACCACGCGCTCGCTGCCCGAGATCGGGCGCAAGTTCGGCGGGCGCGACCATTCGACCGTGATCCACGCGGTCCGCCGGATCGAGGAATTGCGCGACACCGACCGCGAGATCGATACCGCCGTGCGCTATTTGCTGCGCGAGCTGGAGGGGTAAGGGCTTAACCTCCCTCTCCCAGCGGGAGAGGGAAGGGGCCCGCGCCGGGGCGTGGGAAGGGTGAGGGTGATGCGCGTGCGTTCTCCCGGCTCACCCTCACCCTTCCGCGGCTTCGCCGCTCCCTCCCTCTCCCGATGGGAGAGGGATTTTGGCTTGGTCTTCGGTTAGGCTCACGTCTCACGATACGGAGAGCGACCCACCCCCAACCCCTCCCTTCCAGGGAGGGGAGACGCGCGCGGCCTTCTTCCTCCCCTCCCTGAAAGGGAGGGGCTGGGGGTGGGTCGGCCTGCGGCGGCGTTCGCGCGTGATCAGACGGGCTGTCCGAGAGGGCCTTTGGAACGAAGCAAGAGCACCGGCTTCCGCTGGGAGAGCAATGGGCGTGGTGCGCTCCGCCTATTTGTCGTCCTATAAATGCGAACGGCGGGAAGTGGTGGGTAACAGTCCGTCCGGTTCAAGGCCGGGAATACGATTAGCGGACGTTCGTGGTGGCAGCTTCACGCGCAGGTGGAGCAGGCTCCATGCGCAAGTGCTTACAATGCGCGGCGGTGACGTCATCGGCCCAACGCTGATAGTCCTCTGAGCGCTCCGGTGGCGACGTCCGGCAAATGACCGGCTCTTTGCGATCGCAGGCGCTTGCATTGGCCAGCATCGCTGTCCCTGCTATGATTATGAACGAACGTCGCATTGTGAGATCATGGCACCTGATGCTCGGAGGCGGCAAGTGGGCGTTAACCGCCCTCCGCGTTTATCCCTTGACCACGACCTACCCCTCTCCGGCAAGGAGAGGGGCTCTGTACTGGCTTCCGCTTGTGCTCCAAGCGCCCCTCAGCAAGCGTCCCAGTTACACCTGCAACCCGACCGCCGCCTGCGCCGCCGCCAGCGTGGGTGCCGCCAGCGCACTCGCCCGCGCAGCGCCATCGGCCAGCACCGCGCTCACCGCCGCACGATCCTCCAGCAACCCCGTCAGCCGCCGCCGGATCGGCGAGAGCGTTGCCACCGCCAGATCGGCCAGCGCAGGCTTGAACGCGCCGAAGCCTTGCCCCGCAAACTGCGCCAGCACCGCATCAGGCGTCACGCCCGCCAGCGCCGCATAGATCGTCACCAGATTGCGCGCCTCTGGCCGTTCGGCCAACCCGGCGACTTCGCCCGGCAAGCCATCGGCATCGCTCTTGGCCTTGCGGATCTTGCTCGCGATGGTGTCGTCGTCATCGACCAGATTGATTCGGCTGGCGTCGGACGGATCGGACTTGGACATTTTCGCGCTGGCATCGCGCAAGCTCATGATGCGCGGGGCGGCCTTGGAGATGAACGGCTCGGGCAGCGTGAAGGTGTCGCCATAATCGGTGTTGAACTTGACCGCGATGTCGCGCGCCAGCTCCAGATGCTGCTTCTGGTCCTCGCCGACGGGCACGTGCGTCGCCTGATAGAGCAGCACATCGGCGGCTTGTAGCACGGGGTAGGTGAACAGCCCGACGCTCTGGCTCTCGCCCTTCTTGCCGGCCTTGTCCTTCCACTGCGTCATGCGGCCGAGCCAGCCCATCCGCGCGGTGCCGCCCAGAATCCAGTGGAGCGCGCTGTGCGCGGGCACGCGCGCCTGGTTGAACAGGATCGCGCGTTTGGGGTCGATCCCGCAGGCGAGCAAGGTGGCGGCCATTTCGGTGGTGTGGGCGTTGAGCTCGGCCGGGATCACCGGCTGCGACAGCGCGTGGAGATCGGCCAGGAAGAACAGGCAATCGTCGCCTTCCGGCATCGCATCCTGCATCGCCACCCACTGCTTGATCGCGCCAAGATAATTGCCGAGGTGGAGATTGCCGGTTGGCTGGATGCCGGAGACGACACGCATATGCTTATTCCTGGGCGGGCTTGGGAGTGTTGGAGGCGCCGCGCCGCCGCATCAGCGCCTTCAGGTCCGCGATGCGATAAGCACCGGTGACGAAACAGGCCACGCCATAGACCGCGCTGCCCGCGCCGACCAGTACGCCAAGCGCGGCATAGCGCACGATCAGCGCACCGCCGAGATAGGGAGTGAGTAGCCGCTCGAACGCGAACACGGTGGTGCCCATCAGGAGTGCTGCGAGCAGCAGGCGCGGGACCTTGCGGCGCAAAGCGCTGTCCGCTGCGAAATGGCCGCGCTGGGTGAGCGTGCGATAGAGCATCGCGACATTGACAGTGGAGGCGAGGGCCGTCGCGAGCGGCGGGCCGACATGGCCGATCAGCGGGATCAGGATGAGGTTGCCGACGATGTTCACCGCGATCGAGAGCATCGCATAGCGCACCGGCGTCCTGGTATCGCCGCGCGCATAATAACCGGGCGTCAGCACCTTCACGAGGACATAAGACGGCAGGCCGATCGAGAAGGCGCTGAGCGCCCAGCCGCAGCGGCGCGCGTCCATCGCGGTGAAATGGCCGTATTGGAACAGCCCGCGCACGATCGGCTCGGCGGCGACCATGAAGGCGACGGTGGCAGGGAGCGTGAGGAACAGCGCCAGCTCGATCCCGCGATTCTGCGTTTCCATCGCGGCTGTGTCCTGGCCCGTGGAGAGCAGGCGCGAGATGGTCGGCAGCAGGATGGTGCCGAGGCCGATGCCGATCAGCCCGAGCGGGAGCTGGTTCAGGCGGTCGGCATAATAAATGTACGTGATCGAGCCCGAGGCGAGCAGGCTGCCGGCGAGCGAGGTCGAGATCAGCAGATTGATTTGCGAGGCACCTGCCCCGGCGGCGGCGGGGACGATCAGCCGCAGCATCTCGCGCACATCGGCATCGAGCCGCGGCAGGCGCAGCCGCATGTCGACTCCGGCGCGGTGGCACGCCCATATCAGCCACAGCAATTGCAGCACGCCGCCGACGGTGACCGAAATCGCCTGCACGCGCGCGGTCTGATAGACGTCCGCCCCGTGGAAGACCCACAGCCCGACGATCATCGCCAGATTGAGCAGGATCGGGGCGGCGGCATTGACCCAGAATTTGTCGAGCGAATTGAGGATGCCGCCCAACAGCGACGCCAGCGAAATCAGTGCGAGATAGGGAAGCGTGATGCGCGACAGCATCACCGCGAAGGCGAATTGCTCGTGCGTTGGATGCTGGCGCGCGAAACCGCCCGAGAGCAGCCAGGTGATCGGCCAGGCGGCCAGGATCAGCGCGCCGGTGAACAGGATCAGGATCGGCAGCAGCACCGCCAGCGCGCGCTCGGCAAATTGGTAACCGGCCGCGATGCCGTCTGGCCCGGCGGCTTTCTTGTTGAACATCGGGATGAAGGCGGCGGAAAACGCGCCTTCCGCGAACAGAGCGCGGAACATGTTGGGCAGGCGGAAGGCGACGCCGTTGAACGCGTCCGATGCAAACCCCGCCCCGACATAACGGGCGGCGAGCGAATCGCGCACCAGCGCCAGCACCCGGCTGGCCAGCGTGAGGCCGCCGATCGAGCCGAGTGATTTGACGAGGTTCATGGCGCTGTCTTCACAAAAACAGCCCCCGCATCCGGACCTGGGGATGGGGGGCTGAAAAGGCCCTTAGGCGGTGCCGAGCGTCTCGCCAATGCCGCCTTCGGCCGCTTCCTGCTGCTGCAGGAAGACGCTGGCGAAATCGATCGGCTCGAGCAGCAGCGGCGGGAAGCCGCCATCGCGGATCGCATCGGCCAGCACGCGGCGCGCGAACGGGAAGATCAGGCGCGGCGCTTCGGCCAGCAGGAACGGCTGGAGATGCTCGGCCGGGAAATTGCGCAGGCCGAACAGGCCGGCGTAGGAAAGGTCGACGAGGAAGGCGACGGTGCCTTCGGCCTCGGCCTTCACTTCGATGCGCAGCACGATTTCATAGACGTCCTCGCCGACTTGCGACGATGCGATGTTGAACTGCACGTCGATGGCGGGCGCGGTCGGGTTCTGGAAAATGGCCGGGGCGTTCGGATTTTCGAACGACAAGTCCTTCACATATTGTGAGATCAGGCCAGCGGCGGGCGCAGTGTCCACACCATTGCCATAGGGGTCGGTCGTCGGAACCGTGGTGGTGATGAAGCCGTCGTCCTGCTCGCTCATGGAACTCGTCCTTACCCTGATCGTATAAGCGCCACACCTCCGTGGCGTCGTCGAAAGCGCGCGCCTAGCAGGGGGGGGCACCGAGTTCAACTCGCCGGAGACGCTCGTCATATTGCACGATTTGAATCCTTGGCGTGTTAGGCCTATGTACTGCATCTGTTGAAAGCCCCGGAGGCCGCGTGTTCCTGACCGTCATTCTCGTAATGCTGACTGCGTTTCTTGCGCTGAACCTGTATCGGGTGCTGGGCAAACGCACGGGTCATGAACAGCCCTTGCCCAAGCCCGCCGAAGAACGCGCGCCGCTGACGGTGGTGCAGCGTCCGGTCGAGGCGATTGGCGAAGCGCGCGAGCCCGTCAGCCGCAATGTCGAGCCCAAGGCCGAAGCCGGTATCCGTGCGATCATCGCCGCTGATTCGAGCTTCGATGTCCCGCGCTTTCTCGCTGGCGCGCAGGGTGCCTATCGCATGATTTTGGAGGCGTTCTGGAAGGGCGACGAGGAGCAGCTTGGCTGGCTCGCCGAGGATTCGGTCCGCGATGCCTTCACCAGCGCAATCCTGGCGCGCAACACGGCCGGTCATGTGCTCGACAACCGGCTGGTGTCGATCGAGCGCGCAGTCATCGCCGACGCCTCGCTTGAGGGTAAGCTCGCGCGCATCACCGTGCGTTTTGACGCCGACATCGCCGCCGTGACGCGCGATGCCGAGGGCAATGTGATTGCGGGCTCGATGACCGATGCGGTCGAGACGCATGATGTCTGGACCTTCGCGCGTACGTTGAAGAGCAGCGACCCGAATTGGAAGCTCGCCGACACCGACGAGGCATAACGCCGATGCGGGGGGGCTTTGCCGGGCTGTCGATTGCGCTTGCCGTCTTGCTCGCCGGCTGCGGCGGCCAGGTCGAGCGGCCCCGTCCGGTCGCCAATCGTCCCGCACCGGTGCGCAGGCCCGTTGCCGCCACGCCGATTGCGCCGCAACCCGCCGCACCGGTTGCGGCGAGCACTGCAAATGCGGCTGGTGCGGGCGTGGTCGCCGGGCCGCCCGTTTACACGCTTCCCATAGACGAAGCCGCCGCCGCGCGGGCGCTTGTCGCTTTTCAGGCGTCCTGCCCGTCGCTGCTGCGCCGTAGCGATCTTTCCGGCCTCACGCGCGGCAGTGACTGGGCGGCGGCCTGCGGTGCCGCGCCAGGCGTCCGCCGCGGCGAGGCGCGCGGCTTCTTCGCCGAATATTTCGAAGCGGTGCAGGTCGGCGACGGCAAAGCCTTTGCCACGGGCTATTACGAACCCGAAATCCGCGCAGCGCGCGAGCGGCGGCGCGGCTATGACGTGCCGATCTATGCGCGGCCGACCGACTTGATCGATGTCGATCTCGGCCAGTTCAGCGACACGTTGAAGGGCAAGAAGATTCGCGGTCGCGTCGATGGGCGCAGCTTCGTCCCCTATGATGATCGCACCGCGATCGAGACCGGCTCGCTTGCCGGACGCGCGCCGATCCTTGCCTGGGCGGCGGATCCGGTCGAATTGTTCTTCCTGCAGATCCAGGGGTCGGGGCGGCTGCGCTTGCCCGACGGGTCGGTGATGCGGATCGGCTATGACAATCAGAATGGCCGCGATTACACCGGCATCGGCACGCTGATGAAAAAGCGCGGCTTGCTCGGGCCGGGGCAGACCTCGCTGCAGGGCATGTCGCAATGGCTGCATGACCATCCCGACCAGGGCCGCGACATCATGCGCGAAAACAAGAGCTATGTGTTCTTTCACGAACAATCCGGCTCGCCATTGGGCGCGCTGGGGGTGGCGGTTACTGGCGGGGTGAGTGTCGCAGCCGATCCACATTTTGTGCCCTTGGGGGCCCCGATCCTGTTGTCGATGGATCGTGTCGACGCCAGCCGCTTGTGGATTGCGCAGGATACGGGCGGCGCGATCAAGGGCGCTAACCGCGTCGATACCTTTTGGGGCGCAGGCCCCGATGCCGAGGCGATTGCGGGCGGCATGACCGCGCGCGGCACCGCCTTTCTGCTGTTGCCGACCGGCACCCTGCAGCGACTGACGGCCGCACGCGTGTCTGGTGAGAGGCCCGATGGGAACGCGTCACCTCAGTTCTGACGAGGCGGCGTTGTGGGCCCGCGTGATGGCCGGGGTGCGCCCCTTGGCCAAAGCGGCACCGACTGCGCCAGCGACAGGCTCCAAAACCGCGCGGGCAGCGGCACCGGTGTCCGTGGCCCCGCCGGTCACGGCACCGCCTGCCAAGCGCGTCGTCGGCCGCATCCCACCGCTGCCGGTCCCCAAGCCCGCGCGCGCGGCCGCTCCTGCCAACAGCGCCAACACGCTCGACGGCACGTGGGACAAGCAAATCGCGCGCGGCCTGGTTTCGCCCGATCGCACGATCGATTTGCACGGCCATACGCTGCAATCCGCCTATAATGAACTGGACGGTGCGCTCGACGCGGCGATCCGGGCCGGGGACCGCACGATCCTGCTGGTCACCGGAAAGCCGCCGCGCCCGACCAGTGAGCGTCCGCACGCGCGCGGGGCGATTCGCGCGGCGACCGGCGACTGGCTGGCCGGGTCGCGCCACGCCGACGCGATTGCGGCGGTCCGCGCGGCGCATCCGCGCCACGGTGGGAGCGGTGCGCTCTACATCGTGCTGAAACGCGCGCGGGCTTCGCGAAAGTCTTAACCTTTGCCTGTCATCTTCCTGGGCAAGCCAGTGCGTTTCGCACCACGCTGCCAGGAGCTCACGATATCGCGATGGAAGGCGTTACGCTCAAAAGCCGCGCAATCGTCTTCGCGATGTGCTCCGGGGCGGTCGCTTTCATCCTCGCGCTCGCCGCCACGTCGTCGGGTGGCGTCGATATCAGCAACATTTCGCGGGCGTTGATCCCGGCGATCGTCTGCGCGGCGATGTGCTGGGCGTCGACCGAGCGCAGCATTGCCGGGACAGCGTCGGCGATCGACGCCGCCATCGCCCGCCTGGCGCAGGCGGCACAGGGCGATCTCAGCGACCAGATCCCCCCCGAAATCGCCGCCAACGTGCCCCAACTCGCCACCGCCATGCATGCGCTGTTCGCGCAGTTGAATGCCAACCTCGACAGCGTCCAGCGGCTCGCCATGTTCGATCCGGTGACCGGCCTTGCCAACCGCACCAACTTCCGCCGTACGTGCGAACGGCTGTTGTCGACCATGCCCGCTGGCGCGGGCGGGGCGCTGTTCTTCATCGATCTCGATCGGTTCAAGGCGGTCAACGATACGATGGGCCATGCCTGTGGCGATATGCTGCTGGGAATGGTCGCCAACCGCTTGCGCGCGGTCGCCGACAGCGTAGCGCTGCCCGAGGGTGGCCCGACCCCGCTGATCGGCCGCTTGGCGGGCGACGAATTTACGATGTTCTTTGCGCAGGTCGATTCCGCGCATGCCGCGCGGGTCGGGCGCGCGGTGCTGTTCGCCTTGGCCGAGCCGTTCGATCTGGCGGGCACCGATGTTGCGATCGGCGCGTCGATCGGCATCGCGCTGCGCCCCGACCATGGCGACACGCTGACCGACCTGATGCGCGCTGCGGACGCCGCAATGTATCACGCCAAAAGCAGCGGGCGCGGTCGCGCCGAGCATTTCTCGGCCGAGCTGGCGGCGCAGATCACCGAGCGCGCGGGGCTCGAAAGCGCGCTGCGCGACGCGATCGACCGCGATGAATTCGCGCTCGTCTTTCAGCCGCAACTCCGCATCGGATCGGGCCAGATCGTTGCCGCCGAAGCGCTGTTGCGCTGGCGGCACCCGCAGGACGGCCTGCGCCTGCCCGGCACTTTCCTGCCGCGCGCCGAGGAAACCGGGCTGATCGTCGAGATCGGCGACTGGGTCGTGCACAGCGTCGCCGAGACGATCGCGCGCTGGAGCCGGTTGGGGATCGAGCACCGCCTCGCGGTCAACGTGTCGCCGCGCCAGCTCGACCATGCCAGCTTCTTCCGCCGCCTGCGCGCCGCCATGCACCGCGTCGGCGCGCCCGCGCGGCTGCTCGAACTCGAAATCACCGAGACGCTGGCGATGCATTGCAGCGACGAAGTGCTGGAGGCGATCGCGCTGCTGCGCGCCGATGGCGCGACCATTGCGATCGACGATTTCGGCACCGGCTATTCCAGCCTGCCGCGCCTGCGCGCGCTCCCGCTCGACCGGATCAAGCTCGACCGCAGCCTGATCGAACATATTGCCGAGGATGCCGGCGCGCGCATCATCGCGCAGGCGGTGATCGGGCTGATCCACGGCCTTGGCTGCCAAGCGGTCGGCGAAGGCGTCGAGACGCAGGCACAGGCCGACATTCTGCGCATCATCGGCTGCGACGTGATCCAGGGCTATGCCATCGCCCAGCCGATGGACGAAGCCGCCTTCCTCTCGTGGAGCCAAGGCGAAGTGCGCTGGGCGGCGGTCGGCTGAACCGCCTATTGGCCTCCCGAACAGAGGAATATTGTCCGACACGGGAATAAAACCCGCGCCATTCCAGTCTTACCGTCGAACCCATCAGGGAAGGACGGACATGGCAGATCATCATTGGGATAAGCGGATCGATCGGCGCGGTATGCTGGAGTGCATGGGCTGGGCGGGGACGGGCACGCTGTTTGCGCTGGCTGGCGGGATTACAGGATCGCTGACGCTGGATCAGGCCATCGCGGCAACATCGAAGGCGGGCGATGCGGCGGTATCCGCCGTCAAGCCGTTCAGCTTTCTTCAGATCAGCGACACCCATATCGGCTTCAAGAAGGCGGCCAATCCGGATGTGATCGGGACGCTGAAGGAAACCATCGCCAAGGTGCGGGCGCTGGCCGTGCAGCCCGATTTCATCGTGCATACCGGCGATGTCACGCACCTTGCGCAAGGTTTCCCGCTTGTCGGTGGGCGGCTCGACTATATCGGCGATCGGCCGGTCGCGGCGCTGGTGTATCGGCGGCGGCTGCACACCATCAACCTGTTCATCCGGCCCGCGCCCCAAAGCCCGGCCGCATCGCCGGGCGCATTGCGCCGCCATACCTACACTATCGAACGTTGGGTGGCAGGCGATCTGGAATATTGGGCTGTGTCTGACGTCGACGCGGCGGACCTGCGCGCGTTCCACCAACTCTTTGCCAAGGCGTCGGCGGGGTGATTGCTACGTCCTAGCGCGCGCCCCCTAATCCCCCATGCGTAGCTTGTGCTTGCGGCGGACGTCGCCGCCATAGCCTTTCGCAGTCACGTCCTTGCGCGCTGCGCGGATCGTTTCGCGCACGTCGCGATTCTCAACGAATGGGGCCGTCCATTCCTTTCGGTTGTCTCGAACGCGGTTCCAGGGGGACGGCGGTGGAAACGCACCGCGCTGAAAAAGCTATTGACCCGCTCGGGACGTGATTATAGAAAAACAACATCCTAAACTTTCCGCTGCCGAAGGCACCCAGAAGGTTCGAGCTAACCTGTTTGCGGTGCCGCAGGCGGCACGGTCGCAATGGAGGAGGCGCGGGCAAGGGCGCGCGGTCGCAGAATACGGCACCAGCCGAAGCTTTGAGAGAGACGTCTATCAACCCGAAGAGATTGGGTTCCGAGCGCGAAGGCATGCCGCAAGAAGCATTGCTGACCGCCCGAGATTCTAAAAAGGAGAGGAAACATCATGAATATGCGGAATCGCGCGCTTTTTGCGGCGTTGTTGACCACCACCTGCTGGGCTGCGTCAGGTGCACAGGCGCAGGAAGGTCCGAGCGGGCTAGCCGCTTCGCCGAACGCGTCGACCCAGTCGACCCCATCGAGCGCGACGAGCGAAGCGCCGTCGCAGGACATTGTGGTGACGGGCTTTCGCGCCAGTCTCAGCAAGGCGCTCGACGTCAAGCTGCGCTCGGATCACATCGTCGATTCGATCGTCGCTGAAGACATAGGCAAGCTGCCCGACCAGAACATCGCCGAAGCGATCGAGCGCATCCCCGGCGTGGCGGTCTCGACCATGACCGTCAACGGCAATAACGCGACCGCGGGCGAGCCGACCGAGATCTCGGTGCGCGGGCTCAGCCCGGAATTCACCACCGCGCTGTATAATGGGCGGGTCCTGGCCACCGACTCCAATGGCCGCGAGTTCAACTTTGACATCCTCCCGGCGGAACTGATCGCACGGGTCGACGTCTCCAAGTCGGTCACTGCCGAGCAGCCCGAGGGCGGGATCGCCGCCACGGTCGACATGATCACCGCGCGGCCGCTCGACCTCCGCCGCAATACCTTCGTCGTATCGGCGCAAGGCAATTACGATCAGCAACGCGGCCAAATCTCGCCGCAGGGCTCCGCGCTGTTCAGCACCAAGACTGCCGATGGCCGGTTCGGCGCGCTCGTGTCCTTCTCCTACATCGATCGCAAGGTGGAGAACCGGCGTATCTATTCGGACGGGTATCAGAACCCGCAAACCGTCAACACGGCGACCGTTCCGGGCGGCGTGCAAGGGTTCGGGCCAGCTTATACCGAATATGAAGCCAATGCGACCAACCGGCGGCGCATCTCGGGCGAGATCAACCTGCAATTTCGGCCGACCGACACGCTGCTGATCACCGCCGACGGGCTTTATTCAAAGCTCGATGTGAACGACAACACGCAAGCCTTCTTTACGGGCAATAACGGCCAGAGCAGTGGCGTGACGGTCAACGGCAATCACACGATCACCGGCTATTCCGGGGGCACGTCCTATTCCGCGATCGTCAACTACATCCGACCGGAACTGGCCGTAACCAAAGAAGCCGGCATCAACATCAAGTTCGACCCGTCGTCGCGCTTGTCGATGACGCTGGACGGTTCGTGGTCGACCGCCACCAACAACAACGGTGGCAATCAATCGTGGTTCGAGAGCGACTATGGTGCGTTGCCGAACGCGACCTATTCGCTCGGGCCGAACAACCTTCCGGTCTTTACCGGCCTCGGCGATCTCTCGCCCTCGGCAAACCTGAAGACCGCCTATCACGCCCTCGAAGGCCAGGACTTTAGCGACGAGATCTACCGGGGCGACTTCAAGCTGCGGTACAAGATCGGTTCGGGCATTTTCAGGAGCATCCAGGCCGGCGCGAACTATTCGGAGCGCACCAAGGGGTTGGTCACCGTCAAGACTCCGGACAATGTCATCGCGCTGTTCCAGGGGTTGACGCTGCCGTCCAACCTCTATTCCCCGGTCAGCGACGTCAGCAATCTGTTTGGCACCGGCATGTTCCAGACGCCCTTTCCGGGCTTCCGTAACGCAGCCGTAATGAACTACCTGCTGTCACCGGCGGTCGTCGCCACCTTGACGCCCGGCCAGAAGGCGGCGCTCGATGCCAATGGCGGCGGCTTCGGCGCGGTCGTGAATCAGGGCGCAAGCGGACAGGTGAAAGAACGCACGGCAGGTGGCTTCGTCGAGGCGAGCTTCGGGGGAAGTCATTGGTCGGGTAATATCGGCGTGCGCTTGACGCACACCGATACCGACGCGACCGGGGTGTTCCAGGCGATCACCGGCGTGACGTATACCGACGCCGGCTACCCGCAAGTCAGCTATGGGCCGGTCGCGCCGCACACGCAAAGCGGATCCTACACAGAGGTTCTACCCGCCGCCAACTTCAAGGACGACCTCACCAGCAATCTGATGCTGCAGGTCGCCGTCGCCAAGACGCTGACACGTCCGACGCTGTACGATCTCATGATCATGCAAAGCGTCAACGCGCGTCAGGGGGCGGGAGGACTGACCATTGCTCAGGGCAATCCCGGCCTGAAGCCGATGAAGGCGTGGAATTTCGATGCGGCGCTCACCTGGCACCGCAAATCCAATTTCCTGAGCGTGGCGCTGTTCCAGAAGTCGCTGTCCGATCTGGAATATACCGGTACGACGTCTCAACAAATCGCCGGGCAGACCTGGACGGTGACTCAGCCGCTCAACTTGAATTCATCGGATCTCATCGGCGTCGAAGTGTCGGGACAATATACGTTCACCAGCTTGCCCGCGCCCTTCGATGGCCTCGGTGTCCAGGCAAACGCGTCCTACGTCCACCCGTCCGGTGGATCGTCCAGCGTCCAGGGCTATGTCGATACCGATCCGGTGACCTACAATCTGATTGGCTTTTACGAGAAGGGCCCGATCCAGTTCCGCATGGCCTATAATTGGCGCAACGCTTATATCAGCCAGCATAACGCGGTGACCCTCAACGGCCGGCCGTATGAGAACGATCTGTTCGTGTCCGCCTATGGCGAGCTGGATGCCAGCTTGAATATTGCCGTCACCAAGAACCTGACGGTCTTTGTCCAGGCGCTCAACCTCAATAACGAGCGGGCGGTGCGCTATTGGGGCACGACCGACCGGATCGGCGACTACGAAGGCTATGGTCGCCGCTTCGGCTTCGGCGCGCGCGCCAAGTTTTAGGTTCTGTGCCGGAGCGTCCGCGAGCAGCGGCCGCTCCGGTCGACCGCGCCGGTGGACCCACCTTTCAATCGAAAGACGCCTCGCGATGCAGGCAAGGATTTAACATGAACGCTTCGTCCCGTCGCGGACCCCCGGCACCGCAGATGCGCCGATTTGCATCGATCGAAGCAGGCGGAACAAAGTTCAATGTCGGGATTGGTGGGCCTGACGGAAGCCTTTTCGATCAGGCGCAGTTCGAAACGCGGGCACCCGCGGAAACCATCGCCGCGGTGACACGCTGGCTCGACGCCGAGGTCGAGCGGAACGGTCCGTTTTCCGCGATCGGGCTCGCCTCGTTCGGACCGGTCGATACCAATTCCGGCTCTCCGCACTGGGGGCGGCTGGGTTTGACACCGAAGCTGTCGTGGCGGGGTGTCGACATGATTGCGCCGTTCAGACGGTATCGCGTTCCGGTCGCGCTCGATACCGACGTCAACGGTGCCGCCCTCGCCGAGTGGCGCTGGGGGGCGGGGCGCGGTCATGCGCGAGTCTGCTATCTCACGGTAGGCACCGGGATTGGCGGCGGGGCAGTACTCGACGGCGTGACGCTGTCCGGCCGCAGCCATCCGGAAATGGGGCATATGTTCGTGCGCCGCCATCCCGATGACCGCTTCCCTGGCGCTTGCCCGACTCATGGCGACTGTCTTGAGGGACTGGCCAGCGGCACCGCCATAAAGGCGCGCTGGGGCGATTCTCTGTCCACTCTGGGTGCCGAGCACCCCGGCCATGCGATGATCGCGGAGTATCTGGCGCAAGCCTGCGTCAACATCGTCAGCACGCTCGCCCCGGACAGGCTCGTTCTCGGCGGCGGGGTGATCGGCACTTCCGGCCTCATCAGCGATGTGCGCCGGCGGTTCGACTATCTCACCAACGGCTATCTCTCCGAATTCGATGCGGAAGACATTCTTCTTGCGCACTTCTCGCCAATCTCGGGCTTGATCGGCGGTCTTGCGATCGCAGAGCGCGCGGTGCGGCACGCGCGCGGCTCAGAACCGGCCGAGCATCTCCAGCGATGGGAACAACAGGGTCTGGAACGGTAGAATCGCCGCGCCGATCGCGGGGGCGTCGGAGGATAATTTTGCGCGGCGTATGTCGCCGCGCTCGCAGGGCTGTGCGTCTGCCTGCCTTTGCTGGCACAACACCGCCAGTCGATCGAGCAGATGCTCCGGCAGGCGTCCGCCCAGCAGGATCGAATCGGGATCGATGAATCGCTGGATCTGCGAGAAGATGCTCGTCAGATAGCCGCTCGCCTCTTCGAGCCACTGCTCGACTGCGGCGGTTCCGGCGGCATCGAGTCGCTTCAAATCCTCTGGCCCGGTGATGGCGACGCCCCGGATCTTCAACCATTCGGACAAAGCACCCAGCGACACGACATCCTGCAAGGTGCACATCGCGCCGGTTGGGGTTTTCACCCGCATAAAGCCGAACTCGCCGCTGCGGCCATTCTCGCCCCGGAAATAGGTGCGGTCGATCACGATGCCGCCGCCGAGTAGAACGCTGATGAGAACGTAGACGAAGCTCGGCGCTTCAAGTCCGTGACCGAACTGCGCTTCGCCGATCGCCGCCGCTACCGCGTCATTTTCAACAAAGGTCGGACCGGCGAAGGTGTCGCGGAACAGGTCGGCGGCATCGGTGCGCGCCCAGGCGTCATAGGTGAGCGGCTTGCCGGGAAAAGCCAGCGTACCGAGCTCGTCGGGCAACGCGATCCCAAGACCCACCACGCGATCGGGCGAAATGTGTGCCTTGGTCACCAGTTCGCGCCAGCTCTGTGCGAAGAATCGCCGCGCGTCGTCGGGCGAAGCGAAGCCGATCTCGGCCGAGACACGGCCACGGATCTGGCCGCTCAGATCGAGTACGACCAGCGTGAGGTGGTCACGGTCGATGTTCAGGCCCGCCGAAAAGGCACCGTCCGGGTTGAGTTCCAGTTCCCACGCGGGTTGGCCGCGACCGCGTGCCGGTCGCTTGGCCTCGACGATCAGCCCGGCCTGGAGGAGATGGCGCGATACGTTGACGATCGTGGGGATAGTCAGGCCGGTGATGGTCGCCAGTTCGCTGCGGGTGACGCGTTTGTGCGTTCGAATTTCCTGGAAGACGACGCGCTGGTTGTGATTGGCGTCGATATCCAGCGTCAGATAGGGCGCGGGCGAGGCGGCTGCCGCGTCGATGCCGGTCGACGCCGGCGCGCGGTCCGACCGGAAGGGAAACAGGTGCCGCGACGTCCGCGCACTCGCACCGCCGTTGCTGCTTGAGCGCCGCTCACCCGACATGATCGTGCGCCTTCAGCAATGCCTCGCCGATCGGAAACAGTCTTGCCCGCATCGGCAGGCTTGCCGCCCCGATCAGCGTCGCGTCCCTGGCCAGGCGGGCCGGTTGGATGCCGGCGTGGCTTGGTATCTCCGGCGCGCTGGCGAGCAACAGCGTATTGCATCGTTCGGCCAACCGCGTCAGCCATCCGTCCGGGAATCTGCCACCGAGCAGCACGCCGCCCGGGTTGAGCATGCAATTGATCGACGTGAGGAGCGGGATGAGGTCCGCAGCGGCGGCCGCCAGCCACGCTTCCTCGCACGCGGGGAGCGCGGCCATGCGGTCGGCGGCGACCGCCTGGCGGCACCAGGCAGGTTCGGCACCCGGGAAGAGGTAACGCTTGGTTTCCGGGTGCGCGCCTTTGAAGAGCCCCTCATGCGCGACCAGGCCGCCCACCGGTCTCGGCCCCATTAGAATATAATAATAGCTCTGGAGGGAAGCGCCCACGCCGAACAGCGACTCGCCAGCCGTCGCGGCGGCAAGCGCGGAATCGACGTAGATCGGCACGCCCGGCGAGACATCGGACAGAGCCAGCAGGTCGATCCCGATGTCGCCATCGCCCGGGTCAGCGTGCCGACCGTCCCTCGACACGCTGCCGACCATTGCAACGCCCAGGCCGATGATCCGGTCGCGGCGAATGTCTTCGGTGAGCTTCAGATATTGTGTCCGGAAGTGCGTCTTCGCACGTTCGCCGGACGATGCCGGCCGGGTGATGACGCCCCGGCTGACCGGGTTTCCCAACGCATCGATGGATACCAGGTCCAAGCGGTCGTCATCGACTTGCAAACCAACGGAATAGCACCCTTCCGGATTGACCTCGAGGTGGACGGCGGGTTGGCCGCGCGCGCCAAAGATCCGACTGGTCTCGATCACCAGTTCACTGCCGAGCAGGCGCCGGACGATGCCCGCGATCGTCGGCTTGGCGAGCCCGGTCAGTTCGATCAGCGCATTGCGGGTGATCGGCCCCCTGACGCGGACGGCCTGGTAGACCAGTCGCTGATTATAGTCGCCGGTCAGTTCGAGATTGGTGCCGGAAAGGCTGGCTTTGCGGCGACGCACCGTTTGTGGCTGACTGTCCATTGTTCCGACCGATACCACCGATCCGTCCGAGGCAAACGGATTAGATCTTCAAGAGCAGGGCAAGCCATCGATTAGCCGATTTTCCGCTTGGGGGAAGCCAAAAGGAGGATTGACAAGGCCCCTCCCAGCGCGGCATCGTTTAAAAAAACAAATCAACATACCAATGTTAGGAGGGGTACGGCGATGAAACGCCTTAACATTTTCACCGCCGTAGTGGCATCGCTGGCGGGCCTCCTTTTCGGTTTTGACACAGCCGTGATCTCGGGCGTCACCACCGCGCTGCGCAAGGTGTTCGAACTGAGCGACGCCGGGTTGGGGCTTACCGTCGCGGTCGCGCTTCTCGGTACGTGCGTCGGCGCGCTGGGTGCCGGGCTCGTCGGCAACCGGCTCGGCGGGCGCGATACGCTCAAGATGGTCGGTTTCCTCTTCGCGCTGGCGTCAATCGGTTGCGCCTTCGCGCCCGACATCTACGTCTTTGGTGTTTCGCGGCTGGCGCTCGGCGTCGCCGTCGGCGGCGCGTCGGTGCTTGCACCCGTCTATATTTCCGAAATCGTCCCCGCGCGGCACCGCGGCTTCATGGTCGGCCTGTTTCAGTTCAACATCGTTCTGGGAATTCTGCTCGCCTATCTCAGCAACTTCCTTGTGGGGCAGCTTGTAGGCGGGATCGACGTCTGGCGTTGGAAAGTCGGCGTGGCTGCGGTCCCCTCGATCTTCTTCTTCGCGATGCTGTTCGCGATCCCGCAAAGCGCGCGCTGGCTGGTGTCGAAAGGCCGTATCGCCGAGGCCGAGGCCAGCCTGCGCCGCGTCGGTGCGCATGAAACGCTCTCCGAGATCAGCGCGCCAGAGGAAGGACAGGGTCGCCTGAACTGGCGGCTGCACAAAAAGCCGATCATTCTGGCGGTGTCGCTGGCGTTCCTGAATCAGTTCACCGGTATCAACGCCATCCTCTATTATCTCAACGACATCTTTGCGAGCGCCGGCTTCGGCAACGTGTCGGGGGACCTGCAGGCGGTAGCGGTCGGCCTCGCCAACCTGCTCGCGACACTGGTTGGCATGACCTTGATCGATCGGCTTGGACGCAAGACGCTGCTGGTTACGGGCGCGTGCGTCATGGCGATCGCTTTGGCCGGCGTGGCGCTGGTAATGGGCAGCGGCCAGGGTTCGCAATATCTGCTCGCCTTGCTCGTCGTGTACATCCTCGCCTTCGCCTCTTCGCAGGGTGCGGTCATCTGGGTCTATCTGTCCGAGATCTTCCCGACCTCGGTCCGCTCGACCGGGCAAAGCATGGGCAGCGCGACTCACTGGATCGTCAATTTCGCGATCACGCTGCTATTTCCGATCATTGCGGCACATGCGCGGGGCCTGCCCTTCGCGGTGTTCGCGGTCATCACGCTGGCTGGGGCCTTCGCGGTCGCCCGCTTTTTCCCCGAAACCAAAGGTACGTCGCTGGAAACGCTGGCCGGCACCATCGGCCATCACTGAGGAAATCTGAGATGTCGCAATTCCGTCTTAACCGCGCCGAGTTTCTCCGGGGCCTGGGTGCCAGTGCGGCGCTGGCGGTCGCGCCGGGCGCATGGGCGAGCGCGCGCCCTGCAAGAACTGGCGCTATCCACACTGATCGCGCCGAGTGGCATCTCGGACCCTTCTTGCGGTCTGCAACCACGCCCGTGCTCAAGCCCGACCCGAATGCCGTCTTCGACGACCCGATGCACCAACGTCCGGACGCTTGGATGTCAGCTCACACCTTCAACCCCGCATCGGTCGTGCGCGACGGCAAGATGGTCGTCCTGTTCCGTGCGGAGGACCGCCCGGACGAAAAGATGATCGGCTTCCACACGTCGCGCCTGGGCTATGCGTCTTCCGACGACGGCCTGCACTTCACCTATCGTCCGACACCGGTGCTCTATCCCGACAAGGACGACCAGCAACACGCCGAATGGGATGGCGGGTGCGAAGATCCGCGTCTGTGCGAGGGGCCGGACGGGACCTATTACGTCACCTACACGCAGTGGAACCACGACCGCACGCGACTGGGCATCGCCTCGTCGCGCGACCTGATCCATTGGCAGAAGCATGGGTCGGCGTTCGCTGGCACCGCGTTCGAGAACCTCTCGACCAAATCGGCCGCGATCATCCAGCGGATCGACGGGGGGCGTATGAAGGCCGCGTTGATCAACGGCGCATATTGGATGGTGTTCGGCGAGGGGTTGATCCACATCGCCAGGTCGACCGATCTGATCCATTGGTCACCGGTCGTCCTGCCCAATGGCGAGCCAATGGTGCTGATGGCGGCGCGACCGTCGCTCTTCGACAGCGAGCTTCCCGAAGTCGGTCCGCCGCCGCTCGTGACCGAGCGCGGCATCGTTATGCTCTATAACGGCAAGAATTCCGAGAATGACGCGTATCGCGATCGCTCGATCGGTCCGGGCGCGTATTCCGGCGGCCAGGCCTTGCTGGATCTGCGCGACCCGACCAAGCTGCTGGCGCGCAGCACCGTCCCGTTCATCAAACCGGAATTACCTTGGGAGAAAAGCGGGCAGTATCAGGCGGGTACGACCTTCCTGGAAGGGCTGAGCTATTTCAAAGGACGCTTCTATCTCTATTACGGCACCGCCGACACCTATGTCGGCGTGGCGGTAGCGCCTGCGCCTGCCTGGGTGACCCGTGGTGCAGCGGAGCGCTGACAGGGTGACGCATCTAGCGATGGCGGCGCGCCGGCCAGCACGGCGGACGTCTTCGCGACGGAAAGCCGACTCCGACGCGCAAGATGCGGAATCGGCTTAACAGGGTTGATGGTCGCAAAGGGCGGCTGGGTCATTGCGACCGGGTGCTCGCGTATGGCCTATCTGCAGCTCCAGCCGCCCATACCGTGTTCGGCATCGATTGCAGGGTGAACCGCAATTCTCCAGCCGCCATGATTTGATCGTGCCGCACATATGCGTGAGTCACGGGCACGCCATTCAGGCTGACGGATGCGACATAAAGGCCGCGTGCATCCCACAGGATTTTCCAGCCAGTTTGTTCATTGATCCATCCCCCCGAGGAACAACGCGCGATAGTGTCAACACAGCAAACACGGGAACACAGCAAGCCACGCGCTCACTCTTTGTAAGTGTCACTGTACGGACATATTGATCAGCAATGCGAGGAAACCGATGCAAACGAAGTATTCCCGGTAGAAAACGTCTGCGGTCAGATTTTTTCATTGTCCTCCGCGAACTGGACTAATACACATAGGCCCCAGCGGGGGTTGGCGTCCGTATTCTGTGTTCCCCGGTTCCAGCATCGTTCGGACCTGAGGGGGCTCCAATGGATTTGCCTGATCCCGTGACGCCGCTTACGCCTGCTGAGCAGGCGTTCGTCGCGACGCTCAACACTACATGGACGCGCGATCAGGTGCTCACGCGCCTAAAGGCCGACCTGCAGACGGCGGTCGAGATCGAACTCGCGACGATCCCGATCTATCTTTATACTTATTACTCGCTCGTCCGGAACAATGAGAGCGGCGAGACGATCAGCGACTCCCAGCTCTATGCCAATAAGGCAGGCGGCATCATCATGAGTGTGGCGGTGGAGGAGATGCTCCATATGTCGCTCTCATCGAACATCCTGTGGTCGATGGGCGTGATGCCGCAGCTTTATGGTAAGGCACCGGGTGCCTATCCGACCGGGCTGCCCTATCATAATCCGCAGGGACCGGCGGGCCCGGACGGCAAGACCGCGGTACAAATCCCGCTCGGGAAACTGAGCTTCGAGCAGCTCTGGCACTTCCTCCAGATCGAATATCCCGAGCAGTGGAACGCCCCGCCGCAGGACAGCAATTGGGATACGATCGGGCAATTCTATTCGTACATCCGCTGTCTGCTGAGCACCCAGTTCCTCGAAGATTCGGACTTTCAGCGTGGATCGGTGACCCATGCGATCCAGCCCTATAATTACTCGCCCAACAACGTCGACACCGTCTATCCCTCGGCCGGGTTCGATCCATGGAAGCCTGCGCCGCCAGCGGCGGTGAGCTGGGCCGATCCGGTGCAGGGGGCAGCAGCGGCGGCGGTCTATCCCGACGCGGACGACAGCCATGCGGGGGCGACCCAATTGGTCGCGATTCGTTCGGTCCGGGACGCCGCGACCGCGATCGACACGATTTGCGATCAGGGCGAGGGCGTGCCGATCCAGCCTGTCGGCCCGAGCGCCTATGACGACCCGTCCAAGTCCGAGGAATCGCACTATGTGAAGTTCCTGACGCTGCAGGCACAGTTCGCCGACTATGCCGGTACTGGCGAAGTGCGCCCGGCCCAGCCGCCTGCGCCGGCGGAGGTGATCCAGCCCGCCGTCACCAGCCAGGCGCTGCTCGATGCGGGCGTACTGGTGAACATGCCCGAAAGCCCGCTCGCGGCGAGCTACCCCGAGCATTATGTCGACATTGCCAATTTCTGCAGCGCCTGCTTCCAGTATATGCTGGTGATGACCGAGACGATCTATCTCGTGCCGCCCGAGCAGCAGAAAGTCTTCTTCAACGAAGGGCTGCACCGCTCGATGATCTGGGTGCTCGACAAATATATCCGCACGATCCGCCAGATTCCGATCCCGACCGGCGACTATGCGGGCATGATGATGGGCCCTACCTTCGAGAATGTTTCTCTGGGCGACCAGAAAATCTCGTTCCAGGGGCTGACGGACTTTGGCAACAAGGCGATTGCGGCCGCCAACGCGTTGATCGCGCGGTGTGACGTCAGTGAGGTGGTCGAACATGTCCAGACGCTGTTCGCGCCCGGTGCCAACACCGCCAAGGCAGTGAAGATCGAGAAGGCCGATAATGACCTGATCGGCGTGCTGAAGAACGTCATTTATTATGTCGGCGTCGCCATCTCCAAGACCGGCACCAACAACGTACCGATGCACTTGCCCGATGTTGGCCCGTATTGGACCGCCGCCCAGAACCAATGATCGCCCGCGAGAGGAACGACCCATGGCATCCTGCTCCACCCCGACCCCGACGCCGGCCCCCGCGCCGGGCGTTCCCGTGCCGACGCCGTATCCCTATGCCGCCGAGCCCGCCTTTCCGGGCTATGGGGTGATTGGCCCGCAGCCCGAGGGGTTGCCGCTCCACGCCTGTATGGGGCTGAACGCTTGCGCCGGGTCGGATCGCTTCGGCCTGTTCGGCGCGCCGGGACGCGAACCCAATGCCTGTGCCGGGCAAGGCTATTGCTCGACCGGTGCCGATCATACCTGCCACGTCCAGAATGAGTGCAAGGGGCAGGGCGGCTGCGGCCTCTACGGCACGGGTGAGGAGATGAACAATCCCGGTGCCAATGCCTGCCGCTCGCAAGGATCGTGCGCCACGCCGATCAATGCCGAGCGGTTCAGCACCAACGGGCCCAACCAGGGGCAAAGCGTCTGGCTGCGGGCGCGTGCGGTGTTCGAGGCGAATTGGGAGGCGACGCGGCTGGAACTGCTCGCGACGCAGAAGGGTGGGGGCAGCCAGCCGCTGCCGGCGACGCTCGGGCCACCGCCGGCGGCCTTCGCAGCCACCGGGCCCAGCTATCTGTGGATTTCGGGCGATAACGATGCGCGCGGCAACATGACCGCGTGTGGATCGAGCGGGATGAGCGGTGCCGGTGGCTGCAGCTGACGGCAAGCTGGCGGACCTGCCCCGGCTTGGGCTGGGGCTGGGCCTGCGCAATGTGCATTTCGACGCGATCCTGTCGGGCGAACCGCAAGATCTGTGGTTTGAGGCGATTTCCGAGAATTTCATGGATTCGGGGGGGCGCCCGCGCGCGATCCTCCATGCGGTGGCCGAGCGCTATCCGGTCGTGCTCCACGGCGTCTCGCTGTCGATCGGCAGCACCGACCCGCTCGACCGCGCCTATCTCGCCTCGCTCAAGCGGCTGGCCCGAGACATCCGCCCGGCCTGGGTCAGCGACCATCTGTGCTGGACGGGCGTGAACGGGCACAATTCGCACGATCTGCTGCCGATGCCGCTCACCGAGGAGAGCCTGGCGCATGTCGCCGCGCGCGTCCGGCAGGTGCAGGAGCTGCTGGAGCGTCCGCTGATCCTCGAAAACCCCAGTTCCTATGTCCGCTTCGCGCAGTCGACGCTGAGCGAGCCCGATTTTCTGCGCGCGCTGGCGGAGGAAACCGGCTGCGGGCTGCTGCTCGACGTCAACAATGTCTATGTCAGCTGCTTCAACGCTGGCAGCGATCCGATCGCCTATCTCGATGCCTTTCCGTGCGAGCGCGTCGTCCAGATGCACCTCGCCGGGCATCAGGATTTCGGGACCCATGTGATCGACACGCATGACCGCCCTGTGCGGGCTGAGGTTTGGGAGTTGTTCCGCATCGCCTGGGCGCGGACCGGCGGGGCCGCCACCTTGCTCGAATGGGACGATCATATTCCCGGCTTCGACGCCTGCCTCGCGGAGCTGCGCAAGGCGGAACGGTATATGGCGGGTGACACCGTGTCGTCCGGGGCGGCCGAGTGCGTGCGCGGCGGCGACGGGGTTTCCAACCCGGTCGGCTTCCTCATCCCTCGCGCGATGGCAAGCGTGATGGAGGATGCGGCGTGAGCGCGTTGGCAGACGTGCAAAGCCGGATGCATGCCGCGCTGATCGACCCTCGGGCTGATCCGGCGGCGCAGGCGCTGTTCGCGCGCGACGGCAGGCTTGGTGCCGCGGGCGGATTGGCGATCTACCAGCGCGGCTATTTCCTGCGCATCGCTGCGTGCATGCGCGAACAGTTTCCCGCGCTGTGCCATGCGCTTGGCCGGGCGCTGTTCGACGATTTCGTCGCCGACTATATCCGCGACTGCCCGCCCGAGCGGCACACGCTCTACGATCTCGGCCGCCGCTTCGCGGACTGGATGGAGGCGCGCCGACCCGATGCCGACGCACCTGAGGCCTGGGTCGATTTCATGATCGATCTCGCCCGGTTCGAATATGCGGCGTTCACGATGTTCGACGCCGAGGGAAACGAAGGGAATGTGTTTGCGACCAGCGACACCGCCGACAGCGCGCTGCGTCTTCAGCCTGCCTTTGCACTGGGGCGCTATCGCTTCCCGGTTGCCAGCTATTATCATGCGGTGCGCCGCGGCGAGGCACCGCTGTTGCCCGCGCTGGAGCCTTGCCATGTCGCCCTGGTGCGACGCGACTACATCACCCGCACCGTTCCGCTGAGCGCGCCACATTATACCTTCCTTGCGGCGATGCTGGCCGGCAGCGATGTAGACGCGGCGTTGGCACGCATCTCGGCCAGCTTTGGAATCGATCCCATGATGGCAAGGGACATGTGGTGCGGCTCGGCGGGTAGCCGCGACCGCTGGATCGAGTGGGGGCTCTTCGTCGCCGTCGATGTGGGATCAGTCAAAGATATTTAAACCGGAGCGATGGAGCGAGGGTTGGCGCGAAATCGCAAATTGCGTCTCCAACGTCCGCCAGCCTAAGCCGTGCGCCTATCCAGCCTGGAACCTGTGCTTTGGCCGGGCTAGCATGCTACACCGCCTGCTATGTCAAAATCTCAAAGCAATCGCGGCACCGTCGAGGTCGATGGCACTATCTATGATTGGCACCTCCAGCGTGAGCCGCATCAGGCGGATGACGAAGGTTGGAAGGGAATGACGATTGCCCTTCTCCAGCGCGACGCCAAACGCGCAGCATGGGTGCAATTCCCGCCGCCCAAGCGGCTCTTGAAGGGCTTGCCGCGCGGTCGTCTCCAACTCGATGACGCAACAATTTCGCGGTGCGTGCGCGCCGCCATGGCGGCCGGGTGGGAGCCGATGTCGCGGGGCAAACCGGTGGTGTTCACCGTCGATGCCGAAGGCAATTGAAGCGGAAGGCGATATCGAGATCGCGAAGCTGCACGCGAAGATCGAGCAATTGGTGGCGGAACGGGAATTCTTGTCGAAGGGGTTCGCGCGATGCGCGTCGCGCGGCGGCGACAGATGATCGAGCGGCGACCCGAAAGGAAGCCTGCGCATCATCGGCTGCGACGGGATCCAGGGCTATGCCATCGCCCAACCAATGGACGAGGCCGCTTTCCTTTCGTGGAGCCAAGGCGAAGTACGCTGGGCGGCGGTCGGCTAGGGTACTGTCCTACACTAACCATATCGGTTAAATGCGTGGACATGCAGAACCTCGTCCCCACCGCTCGCCCGGTGCTCGCGTTCGAGCCCGTCCCCCGCAAATATCGCTATGACGGCTGGACGCCCGAGCGGCAGCGCGGCTTCATCGCCGCGCTCGCCGAAACCGGGTCGGTCACCGCCGCCGCCCGGCGCATCAACATGAGCGCGGAGGGGGCCTATTACCTCCGGCGACAACCGGGGGCCGACGGCTTCCGCGCCGCCTGGCTCGCCGCGCTCGATCACGGGGTGCAGCGCCTGGTCGATGTCGCGATCGAACGCGCGATCGAGGGCGTGCCCGTCCCGGTCTTCCACAAGGGCGAGCAGGTCGGCGAACGCCGCTGGTATAATGACCGGCTGACGATGTTCATCCTGCGCCACCATCTGACCGACCGCTATGGCGGGCCCGGCCTCGCCCCTGGCACGCGCAACCGCGCGACGATCGAGCGCGAGGCCGCCGAGAATTGCCCGGTGTGCAAGGCGCGCAACCCGGCATCCATGTCCGAGGCAGACCGCGCACGCGCCGGTGCAGAGCGCCACGACGATTTCATGCGGCACTACACCAATAAGGTTAAAGTCGAACGCCAGGCGCGCTTGCGCGGCGACATCGTCGCGGCCGATTTCGCTCTGCGCCAGTTGACCGAAATCGAGTTCATCTTCTGCGTGATCGACCGGCCCGACGCGATCGTCGCGTTTTGGAACGACATGTTCCTGCATCTCGACGATCCCGATCCGGCGGCAGGCACCGAGGATTCCTTCGAGGCGCGGCGCGCCTTGCTCCAACAAGCGCGCGAGGCGGTATGGGCGCAGGACGCCATGCTGCGTCCCGCGCCGATGACGCAGCGTGGCCTGTCGAGCGCCATGGTCGTCGGCGCGACGCTCGACGCGCGCAGAACAGCCCGAAAGGAAGCCTGCACCCAAATGGCCGCCGCCCAGGCGCAATGGGAAGCTGCGGCGACCGAGGAGGCTTGGCGGGCTTGGTGTTTGGGGGAGGGGGCGGAGGGAGTTGTGATTTGAGCTGGGCCGACTGTTGCCCGGCAGCTTTCCGGAGCGGATGATACCATAGCTGCCTTTCGTAGCCCGTCGCGGCCAGGATTTGCCGACGACCAAACTCGGACGACTGCTCCCCGACTGCGAATCGCTGTTCGAGATATATTCGGTCATTCGGTCGATAGGAAACAAGCTCCGATCGAACGCGATCCACCTGGTCCAAGTCAGGGGGATAGGATAGAGGTCTACGTCGGCATTTGTCGCATGAGTTTAGAGCACACTGCGCCAGTTCGAGCTATGAGGGTCTCAGGTGCCTCGTCGGTGCTTCGTTTTGAGGTTCGGCCCGGTGCACAGAATCGGCTTAGTGATGTGTTCGAGATTAAAGCGGCCGACGCGTTTCGCAGCGGGGGATCTCTACACCTCATCGCGTTTCCTGCGCGATCGCGCGGCCGTGGAGGCGACATGCGACGATTGGCTCATTCTGTCGGGAAAATACGGCCTCATCGATCCGGACCGCAGTATAAAACCGTATGACGTGAACTTAAACAACGCATCTCGACTTCGCCGTTTTCTTCTGAGTTTACTCATCGCCGCTCAGTTTGCGCGTCGTTTTGGTTTAATCCGCCAAGTGCGCGTCGAGCTTCGCGCCGAGGATGCCTATAAGGAGTGTGGTATCGTTGCGCTGTCCTGGCTAGGCTTCCGGCACTATCCATCGGATGGCGGCAGCGGAGTACCCGCGGTGCTGATTCGGTCAAGGCTTGAACGGGGCAAGTAGTGCGCGATATTCATGTCGAGCTGGTAAAGCGTTATGGGCGAGCGATTGCTCACATGCGCCAGTTGTCACAGCGGAAGCGCCTTGGATTGGCGCTTGGTGCTGGCGTCAGTCAGTCTGCGAAGTTGCCAAGTTGGAATGAGCTGATCACTCGAATAACACGCGAGATCGAAACGCGCGCGACTACCAAAGGACCGGACCTCGGTCGCGAGACCGCGCCGATGCAGGCGCAAATTCTCCAAACGAGGTTCCGGAAGTTTGTGGAGTCCGGCACGGCCTTTCCAGCCACCTTGGTCAACCACCGCGACGGCATGATCGCTACCGAATGGCGCAAGCTTCTTCGTGACACACTCTATGAAGGCATCACCGATCCGAACACGGTCGTGGCTTCTCATCCCTACTTCGAGGAATTGGCCGCACTCGCCTTCAACGTGCCAGTCGTCGTGACGTATAATTTCGACGACTTCCTCGAGCGCGCCCTTGCAACCTCGCCGCGCCGACCGCACGGTACGATCGGCTATTATTCCGCTTGGGGCCCGCATTTCGTTGTCCAAGAGGACCGTCCGGTTGTTTACCATCCGAATGGGTACATCCCATTCCAAGCAATTGATCGATACTCGGAGGAGGTCATCCTCACCGAGGAGGCTCTGTCAAATCAGATCATCGATACGGTTCGCGGCAGCTTCGCGCTGCTGCTGAATTATTTCTGCAAATCCTCCTGCCTGTTACTCGGTTTCTCGCTGACCGATCCTGGTTTTCGGAGCCTGCTACGGCAGGCAGCGCGATCGGCACCCGGCACAGTACATTACTATGTTCGGTACTGCGGTGCTGACGCGCCGCCTATCTCCGAGCAGGAAGAAGCAAGTCAGGCCAACTTCGACCTGTTCAACATGGTAACGCTCTATCTGGACGGAGATGAGATCAAAGCACTCCTCGAGCTTCTGGCATTAGAGGATGAGGACACGCTCAACGATGTATTCGTCCGTGCTGGGGTCTCGCAGCGCTACCTGTATTATGTCGCCGGCGCTGTCTCGGTTGGCAAGACATCTGTCATATCACGCCTCCAAGGGATCGAAATCGTCGATGAATGGCTACGTCCCCGAGACCCTCTGATCGCCAAACCCTCCGATCAGCTTGGGCCCGCTGAACGTAAGCGTGTAGATGAATGGATACTTGAACAGGTACGGCTGAAGAACGGTCGCTTCGCCCGGGCAGGCGTGGGCCTTCATGTTATGGATCGAGCGCCGCTCGACGCCTTCGCATTTACCCCGCCCGATCAATACGAGCAGAAGGCCGAGAGCATTTTCGAGACCGCATGCGCCGGAAAATCCGGTGCACCTCAGTCACTTCTGAAAGGGCATCTTATTCTCCTTAAGGGCGACCCACCCACACTTCAAACCAGGCAGGTGTGGAGGGGAAGAGGTGGTACGGAGGCGTATCTGGAGGAGCAGCAGAACGCACTGGTTGAGGTGTATGCCGACAATGCCTTCGGCAATGTGACCTTCCTCGAAACTGCTGGGCAGGACGTCGAGAACGTGACGAAGCAAGTCCTCCGGACAATCCACCTCGACGATTACGAGGAGTTCGACTTCAACAAGCGCCTCACCTTCTTTTTGTCGAAGCCATGATCGAGCCTGTACTTTATTTGGCGGCACCGCTCTTTTCGTATTCGGAAAGAGCATTCAATGATCGGCTAACGGAAATCCTGTCCGGAACTTTCGATGTATTCCTTCCGCAGCGCGACAATCACCTTATTGTCGAGCTGGTCGCCGACGGTATGTCGATCGAAGAAGCGCGTGTGAAAGTGTTCGAAGGCGACCTCACCGCTGTCGAGTCGTGTAACGTTTTCTTCATCGTGCTCGACGGACGTAGCGTCGATGAAGGCGCTTGCTTTGAGCTTGGTTACGCCCATGCTCTGGGTAAATTTTGTGTCGGACTGCAGACTGACCCGAGGCGACTGCTGCCGATCGGCAACAATCCGATGCTCCATTGCGCGCTAAAGCACGTGTTCCATTCATTGGACGAATTGAACGCTTGGGCGCGATCTCGGCCCGGACTGCTATAGACTCCTATATTTATTCGCTCGTTAGCGCGAGCGCGGCTTGTTTCGACTGCGGCTTGCGGTATGGTAGCTCATCGTAAACAGCAGTCATCTGGCCCAGCCATGTAAAATGGCAGCGAAATCCCCAAAGGTCAGCCGCTCAAGCGTTCGAACGTGTGCACCAGTCCGATGAACGAACTGCGGCTTTCGGTATCGCCGACTACCAAGCCGAACGGCAGAACGTGGGGCGCGTAGCCGCCTAGCAGGCCTACATCGCCAGTCGCTGCCGCAGCACCCCAGCTAACGCTACCCCTCATCCCCCATCCGCAGCGCCGCAATAAACGCCTCCTGCGGGATGCTCACGCTGCCGTATTCGCGCATCTTGAGCTTGCCCTTCTTCTGCTTGTCGAGCAGCTTGCGCTTGCGGCTGGCGTCGCCGCCATAGCATTTCGCGGTCACGTCCTTGCGCATTGCGCTGATCGTCTCGCGCGCGATCACCTTGCCGCCGATTGCCGCCTGGATCGGGATCTTGAACAGATGGCGCGGGATCAGTTCCTTCAAGCGCTCGACCATGCCGCGCCCGCGCACTTCGGCGGTGCCGCGGTGGACGATCATCGACAGCGCATCGACGGGTTCCTCGTTGACGAGGATGCTCATCTTGACGAGGTCGCCCTCGCGCTTGCCGATCTGGGTGTAGTCGAAGCTGGCATAGCCCTTGGAGAGCGACTTCAGGCGATCGTAGAAATCGAACACGACTTCGTTGAGCGGCAGCTCATAGGTCGCCTGGGCGCGGCCGCCGACATAAGTGAGGTCCTTCTGGATGCCGCGACGGTCCTGGCAGAGCTTCAGCACGCTGCCGAGATATTCGTCGGGGACATAGATCACCGCCTGAATCCACGGCTCGGAAATGCTCTCGATCTTGTTGGGATCGGGCATGTCGGCGGGGTTGTGCAGTTCGATCGTGCCGCCGCCATGCGTCAGCTCGAGTTCGTACACCACCGACGGTGCGGTGGTGATGAGGTCGAGGTCGTACTCGCGCGTCAGGCGCTCCTGGATGATTTCGAGGTGGAGCAGCCCGAGGAAGCCGCAGCGGAAGCCGAAACCGAGCGCGGCGCTGGTTTCCATCTCGAAGGAGAAGCTTGCGTCGTTGAGGCGCAGCTTGCTGATGCTTTCGCGCAGCTTCTCGAAATCATTGGCGTCGACCGGGAACAGGCCGCAGAACACCACCGGCTGGACTTCCTTGAAGCCCGGCAGCGCCTCGGCGGCGGGGCGCTTGGCGTCGGTGATGGTGTCGCCGACGCGGGTCTGCGCGACTTCCTTGATTTGCGCCGTAATGAAGCCGATTTCGCCGGGGCCGAGATCGGTCAATTGCTCGATCTTGGGGCGGAAACAGCCGACGCGGTCGACCAGATGCAGCGTGCCGGCCTGCATGAACTTGATTTGCTGGCCCTTCTTCAACACGCCCGCCATGACGCGCACCAGGATGACGACGCCGAGATAGGGGTCGTACCAGCTGTCGACCAGCATCGCCTTCAAGGGCGCGTCGGCATCGCCCTTGGGTGGCGGGATGCGGGTGACGATCGCTTCGAGCACTTCGGCGATGCCGATGCCGGCCTTGGCGCTGGTCAGCACGGCGTTGGAGGCGTCGAGGCCGATCACTTCCTCGATCTCGGCCTTGACCTTGTCGGGGTCGGCGGCGGGGAGATCGATCTTGTTGATGACGGGCACGATCTCATGATCATGCTCGATCGACTGATAGACGTTGGCGAGCGTCTGCGCCTCGACGCCCTGCGCGGCATCGACCACCAGCAGCGCGCCTTCGCACGCGGCGAGGCTGCGGCTGACTTCATAGGCGAAGTCGACATGACCCGGCGTGTCCATCAAATTGAGGACATATTCGATGCCGTCCTTGGCGACGTAGCGCAGGCGCACGGTCTGCGCCTTGATGGTGATCCCGCGTTCCTTCTCAATGTCCATATTATCAAGGACTTGTTCGGACATTTCGCGGTCGCTGAGGCCGCCGGTCGCCTGAATCAGGCGATCGGCAAGCGTCGACTTGCCATGATCGATATGGGCGATGATGCTGAAATTGCGGATGTTCTGAAGAGGGGTCACGAATTCGCCCGGTTGTGTGCTGGAAACAGAAGAGGGGGCCATAGCATCGCCTGCACGCCTGCACAAAGCCCGTCATCATCGCGGTCATCTCTATGCCGCCTGACGCAAATCGGATATCGAGCCAGCGTAACGACTCTAAGCGGGGGCAGGGTATGTCGAAAATCGTGACCGGGATGGCGATGGCAGCGATCATCGGGAGCATGCCGATGCAGGTCGCAGCACAGCGACTGGCCAAGCCGTCGGGCACGCAGAAGCTGCAGGAAGCCACGATGAACGACGTGCCGCACTGCGCGCGCAAACACGGCACGATCTCGATCGTCGATGGCGACGATTCGCGCGGCTGGACCCAGTACAACCTCGCGCCGCCGCAGAAGCTGCTCAAGGTGCTGGTGCAGCGCTCAGGCTGCTTCAATATCGTCGATCGCGGCAGCGGCTTGCAGGCGGCGCAACGCGAGCGCGATATCGGCGGCGATCTCGGGCTGCAGCGCGGTTCCAATGTCGGCCAGGGCCAGATCAAGGCCGCCGACTATGTCCTTCAAGCTGAAGTGCAGGGTGCCAACAGCAACGCCAGCGGCAGCGGTGTGGCAGCCGGGCTCGGCGGCCTGATTGGAGGGCCGATCGGCGGGATCGTCGGCGGCGTGCGCAGCCGCAAGATGGAAGCCAATGTGGTGCTGTCGATCACCAATGTGCGCACCACCGAAACGCTGGCGACCGAGGACGGCTATGCCGCCAAGAACAGCCTCAGCTTTGGCGGCGGCGGCGGCGTGTTTGGCGGCGTTGCGGGCGGCGGTGTGATTGGCGGCGGCTATGACAATACCGATATCGGCCGGATCGTGACGCTGGCGTTCATCCAGGCCTATTCCAAGCTGGTCAACGAGCTCGGCTATGTGACGCCGGGCGACACCGGCACCGCCGAAGCCGCGCCTGCCAAGACCTTCACCGCGCAGGGCCCGCTGGCCTTGCGCTCGGCGGCTAGTGCGACCGGCCGCGTGCTGCGCACCTTGCCTGCCGGTGCGATCGTTTACCCGACCGGCAACAAGAACGGGCTGTGGTGGGAAGTCGCCGACGAGAATGACAATGTCGGCTGGGTGCTCAACACCAAGCTCGCGCCGTCGCGCTAACGGGCGGGCTGGCGGCGGCGGGGGCGGCAGGCTAGGATGACGGATCGTTTTAGGAGACGTCGCCCATGAAGTTTGCCATCCCATTTGTCGCCGCCAGCCTCGCGCTTGGCTTTGCCACCCCCGCCATGGCCGCGCTGAAGGTAGGCGATACCGCGCCGAACTTCACCACCGAGGCCGCGCTTGGCGGCAAGACGCACAGCTTTACGCTGGCGACCGCGCTCAAGAAGGGGCCGGTGGTGCTGTATTTCTTCCCCGCCGCCTTCACCTCGGGCTGCACCGCGGAGGCGCATGCCTTTGCCGAGGCCGCAGCCGATTTCGAGAAGCAGGGCGCGACGCTGATCGGCTTGACCGCTGGCAATGCCGAGCGGATCAAGGAATTCTCGTCGGTCGAATGCCGTGACAAATTCCCGGTCGGGCTGGCCGCGCCTGCCACGATCTCGGGCTATGACGTCGCGCTGCCGCAAAAGGCCGGCTGGACCAACCGCACGTCCTATGTGATCGCCACCAATGGCAAGATTGCCTACGTCCTGTCCGAGATGAAGCCCGAGGGGCACATCACCGGCACCTTGGCGGCGGTTAAGGCGCTCAAAGCGAAGAAGGGCTGAGCGCGCGGTTCGCTTTGACCCGTTCGCCCTGAGCCTGTCGAAGGGCCCGTGTCGCAGGCGAAAGCTCGCTCGTGGACAGGGTGCTTCGACAGGCTCAGCACGAACGGATTGGGGGCTAAAGTCTGACGCTCTAGTCCGCGCAGAGCGGAGAACGCCTGATCGGCGGGTCTTCCACCCCGGCCGTCGCGAGCGCATCGAGCGCCGCCGCAAGACGGTCGGGGCCGCGCCCGCTGATCAGCACATAAGGCAGCACGCGCCGCTCCAGCTCGGCGCGCGACAGATCGAAGAAGCGCTGGCGTGCCGCGGTGCTGCCGAACAGGCGGGTGCCGTCTTCGACCCACGGCAAATCGATATCGAGCAGCAGATACAGGTCGGCGGTGCCATGCCAGGCATCGAACCACGGGTCGCGCGTGCCGAACAGCATGTCGGCCCACACCGCCGTCATCAGCGGATCGGTATCGAGGAAGAGCAGGTTCGCGCCGGTCGCGCGTGCGGCCTGGGTCATGGCGTCGTGGGTGCGCGCGATCTCGACAAGGTCGGCCATGGTGAAATCGGTGCCATGGGTTTCGGCGAAGGTGCGGCCATATTCGGGGACGAACACCGTCGCATAACGCTTGGCGAGCTGTTCGATCAGCGTCGACTTGCCGGTGCTTTCCGGGCCGTGCAGGCAAATCATCGTCATGCCGTGGCGGTCCGCCGGGCGACGCGCTGCCAGTCGAACAGCCCCCAGATCGCCAGCGCCAGGAAGATCGCGTACAGCAGCATCGTCAGCCACAGGCCCTTGGCGGCGTAGAGCCCGATCGAGCCGATATCGACCACGATCCACAGCCACCAGCTTTCGACCGCGCGGCGTGATTGCAGGATCTGCGCGGCGACGCTCATCGCAGCGAGCGTCGCATCGGCCCAGGGGAGGGAGGCGTCGGTAAAGCGGTGCATGCCATATCCCCATAGCGCCGCCGCCAACAGGCACCCGATCGCCCAGGTCAATCGTGCGCGGTTGGTCATAAGCCCGACCGGCACCTCGCCCGTTTGCGCCCGCGCCTGCGACCAGTTCCACCAGCCATAGATTTGGACGACGAAGAAAAACACCTGCAGCACCGCATCGCTGTACAGCCGCGCATGGAGAAAGATGACCGCGTAGAGCGCGACCATCGCCAGCCCGAACACATAGTTCCAGATGCTGCGCAGCACGACCAGCGTGACATTGGCCAGGCCAAGCACGAACGCGACGATTTCGAGAGCAGTCATGGCATTGAGCGGTAGCAGCGAGAGCCGCCGCGCGTCGAGCGTCGATGCACAAAGGGCCGCCCGGTCACCCGGACGGCCCCTTGGCTCAGCGCGATGCCCCGATCAGAAAGCGATCTTCACCGTCGCGCGGTAGCTTTGGTTGGAGATATCGCTTCGGCCTGCAGTGGTATCGGCTCCAACCGAGAGCGTAACGTCCTTGGCCGTGTAGGACAGACCGCCGCCGATCTCGCCCCAATCCTTGTCTTGCGGGGCCAGCGCGAAGGATGTGTTGGGCCCGACGCCGCCAACGAAATTCGCGCCAAAGGCGCTCGGCTGGTTGCGGAAGGCGTGCACATAATAAGCCGAAAGATATGGTTTGAAGGTCTTGCCGCCGCTCAGATTGACGCCGCCCAAGGCCTGAACGCTGTTGGAGGGAAGCGGGGCGATCCGCAGCGCGGTGCCGCCGCCGGTCTCATTGGTACCCGCCCAGTCGATCTGGCCTGCACGCAGCGCGGCGCGCGGCGTGATCTTAAGGCCGCCGCCGAGGCCGATATCATAGCCCAGGCCGAGCTGGGTCGAATAGGTCAGCGAACTTTCGTGCCCGCGCAGCGTGAAGGGCGTTCCGACCAGCGAAACATTGCGGCGCGTGGTCGTGTCGAGGAAGCCCAGGCTAGCCTGAACATCAAAGGTGAGCGGCCCGACCAGTGCGACCTTGCCATAAGCGCTGGTCTGGAACAGGTCGGCCCGGGCATATTGGCCGCCGGTCGTGGAGCCGCTGGCCTTGGTGTAGGCGAAGGACATGCCGACGGCGGTGCGGCTGTCGAGTTCGCCTTCGATGCCACCGACGACGTAGAACCCGTCAAAGGTGTCGCGCCCGCCGAGCGGAACCGCGGTCGGCATCGGTCGGCTATTGCCGTTGAGATAGCCCGCAGCGATGTAGCCGTTGACCGTGTCGGGCAGCTTGCCCGGGCGCAGCGCCGTATCGTTTGCGGTGAGGGCAGCACCGCTGGCGACGACATCTCCCGCCGCGCGGCTCGCCGCGAACATCAGCGGATTGCCGATGATCGCGAGTGTTCCGTCAACATCGCCATGATCGAGATTGGCCAGGCGGGCGGCGGTAAACCGCTGCATATTGTCCACTGCCAGCGTGCCGAGCGCACGCTTCAGGGTCTGCTCACGCGGCGCAAGACTGTCGAGCGTGCCTTGGATCGTGGCCGCGTTCTGCAGATCGAGCGGGCCATAAACACCGGCATAGGTGTTGTAGATGCTGCGGTTCTGGTCGAGCAATTGCGCATAAGCGCGCTGCACCGGCGAACTGCCAACGACGTTTGCATACAATCCGGCGTCGATCGCCACCTGCACCGCATTGGCGGAATAGATGAAGCGCGGGGTGAGGATCGCGCTGAGCGCGGTCGGGGCCGCATAGGTGCCGGTGATGCCGCCTTGCGCGGTCAAGATCGTATAGACATCGCCATAGCGAATCGTGTGGCCCGCGACGGGCGCGAAGCCAACGATCCCGCCAACGCTCGCAGCACCTGTGACCGCGAGCCTATCGGACGTGCCTGCCGGGCCAAGGTCGATAAACTGCACCGTTCCCGACGACAGCACCAAATTGCCGCCGAAGGTGATCGTGCCGATGGTCCCGGCGGTGCCGGGCATGATCATGCCGCTCACACTGGTGAAGAACGGCGCGTTGAAGCGCCCCGCACCGGTAATGCCGCCCGTCAGCAACAGATAGTCGCCCGCCGATGTGATCGTGCCGTTATTGGTGACGAGGCCCTGCAACTGGTTGATGTTGATCAGGCTGGTCAACGAAGCGCCGCTGTTGACCGTCAATTTGGCGGCAGAGCCATTGAGCGTCAGCCGGTCGATCGTCACCGCCGATCCGAGCGTGGTGGTGCCGGCGGCCGCCAACGTTACGTCAAAATAGCGCGCGTTGATCTGATTGACCGAGTCCGGATTGATATTGTTCGGCACGAAGTTGGTTGCACCGGGCAAGCCGTTGGCGAGCGTGGCGGCGGGGAGCGCGGTCGAGCTGGCAGTGGTCCCCGGAACGGGGTTGGTGACCGCGACGCCGTGGTCGTAATAGACGCCGGTTTTCACGTCATAGCAGACGTCATAGGCGGCATTGGGTTCCTGATCGCAGATCTGGCCGAATTTTCCCGATGTGCCCGTGGTGCCCTGACCTGCGGTGGTGGGCACGCCGTTGACCAGCGCGCCGTTGACGATGACGTTATAGGCGGGATCGAGGTTGGTCACCCAATGCGTCGGGTCAGTCCAATTGCCGTCGCCCGCAAGCGTGCTGACATAACGATATGGGTTCGCCGCGGCGATATAATCCCAATACAGATAAAGCGGCTGGTAGAAGGCGCTGGTGCCGTAGCTGCCCGAGGGCTGCGCGCTGAAATAGCGCGTCCCGCCCGAGAGCACCGCGATCACCAATTGCTTGGCATAGGTGCGGTCGAGGATCAGCGGACCACCCGAATCGCCCGGGCCGGTGATTCCTTCTCCAGGCAGGGCATTATCCTTGAAGATATTGAAGTCGAAACCGTTGGTGCGGCTGTTCGGCGCACCGCTGCTGTCAAAGTCGATTTGATAGAGGTTCTGGGGACGGCCGCGTGGTGTGATGCCGAACAGGCCGATATCAATATCGTCCAGCGATCCGAGCAAGCCCAGATAGTTCTCTGCCAAGCGCCGCCGATAATCGACGCCGACCGAACTGCCGCTGGTCGCCGTCCCGGTGTTGCCATAGCCGGCGATGGCCACGTGATAGCCAGTGCCGGTCGTGTCGCTGATCGAGGCGGGTGCGGGCAGCGCCGAGAATAGCAGCGCCCAGGTCGGCACGTTCGCGGCGGGGGTGTCCAGCGATGCGACCGCGACGTCCGCTTGCAGGAAGTTGTTTGCCAGCCCCAGATCGAGCGAGTGCGCGTTATATTGCACCTGATTGACGTTGTAGAGATAGTCGGTGATCGAGGTCAGATATTTGGCCCCGCCAGCCGTGCCGTTGAGCCAGTGCCCGAAGGCCGAATTGCCCGCCAGATTATTGTTGGCCTGAAAACCAAACGCGATCGGCAGCTGGCCGGTGCCGGTGCCATATCCCCACGGGTTCATGGCCGTGCCCGTCGGGCTTTCATTGACGCAGTGCGCCGCGAAAATGACGGTACGCGGGTTGATCAGCGTGCCGGTGCACAGGCCGATGAAGCCGGTCTTCTGGTCGATGATCATTTGCCCGATGCCGGTGACATTGGTCGGGTCGCGATCGGTCACCGACGTCCCTGGCGGCGCGATAACAATGCTCGGGTCGGAAACGGGCGCTGCCGCAACTGGGGCAGCCGCGATCGCGTTCTGCGGCTCGAGCACATAGGTCCCACCGCCAGCGGCCACCGGGGCGTCGTTAAGCGTCGCGGCGTGAGTCGCGCCAGCGGCGACAAACGACCATGTTGCAGCGGAGGCGAGGAGGACTGCCCGTGCAGCGGGCGCACGTGTGCGAAGCTTAACCATATAGAGACTCCCCGTTTTTTGGCGCGGCCCCTGCTGCGCCGTTCTGAATGGGAGGCTAAATACGGGGTTTCAGAAGCTCAAGGCGTGGAAGGTCCGCAATGGGCGCATTCTGAAATATTTCAAAATAATTGCATTTTTGTTGCATAAATGCAACATCGCCTTGCTCTAAGCGAAAGCGCACGACAAGTGGCTAAGCCCGTACCGGAGCGTTTATTGGGATGGTGGGGGGCGTTGGAAACAGCCGGAGCTACCGTGATCGGCAAACTACCCGCCGTATTTCAGCAATGGTCGGGGCGATAGGATTCGAACCTACGACCCCTGGACCCCGAGACCAGTGCGCTACCAGACTGCGCCACGCCCCGACACATTGCAGGGCGCAGCGCGTAGCCGCAGGGCGCGGCGGTAGCAAGTCAAAAAATTGCCGCGCGCAAGGATTGCCTGACCGCGACCGCCTAAAGAAGGACGGCAAGCATCTCTTCGATCGTCGCGAATTTTTCACGGGGGGCACCCTGACGCGCGCGCGCAACCTCGGCCGCTTCAATCTTCTGCCAATCGCGGAAGGTCACGATCGCAACGCCGCGCGCGGCAAGCAACGCGTCGAGGTCGGCGCGGCCGCGTTTGCCGCTGTCGGCCGGAATGTCCTCTGCGATCAGCTCCGCGATGGCGAAGCCGTCGGGGCGGTTGGTGCCGATCGTGCCGGTCGGACCGCGACGAGCCCACCCCACCGCGTACAGCCCAGGCGCGATCCGTCCGTCGACATTGGCGAAGCGCCCCAGCTTTTCGTCATAGGGCACCCCGGCGATCGGGGGTGTACGATAGCCGATGCAACTGACGACCAGGCCCGCAGGAACCGCATAGGTTTCGCCGGTGTCGTGCACGGTCCCAAGATCATCGATCGCGGTGCGTGCGACGACGACGCGCTCGGCACCATGTTCGCCCTCGATGCGAAGCGGGCGCGCGAAAAAGTCGAAGACGATGTGGATGGGCTTATCGTCGGTGCGTTCGGAAAACGCCCTCAGGTGCGCGATCGATTTTCGCAAGCCCGGTTCGAGTGCTGCATCGCTTTCGGGTGGCGGCAGGTCGGAAGCGTCGACCACAGGAAGCGCCCGCGAAAGATACGCGAGCTCGCCGAGTTCCTTCGGGGTCATCGCGATCTGCTGCGGCCCGCGGCGCGAGAGGATCGTAATGGTCGCCAGCTCGGTTGCGCGCAGTCGCCCGAGCGCATGGGCGGCGATGTCCGACCCGGTGAATTCGTCCTCGGCCTTTGCGAGCATCCGGGCAACGTCGAGCGCGACATTGCCGGCCCCGACGATTACTGCATCGCCGCGGGTGAGCGGCGGATCGAGATCGGCGAAATCGGGATGGCCATTGTACCAGCCGACAAAAGCCGCCGACCCGATCACGCCCGGCAAGTCATCGCCCGGCACGCCGAGCGGCTTGTCCAGCGGCGCTCCGGTTGCGAGGATGACGGCATCATAACGTTCCAGCAATTCGCCAATGGAAACATCGGTTCCCACCGTAACATTGCCGACAAACCGCACCGTTTCGCTCAGCGCGACGCTTTCATAACGGCGTGCGACCCCTTTGATCGACTGATGGTCTGGGGCAACGCCGCTGCGGATCAAACCATAGGGTACCGGCAAACGATCGATGATATCGACGCGCGCTGCGTCGCCGAACGTCTTTTGACAGCCTTCTGCGCTATAATAGCCTGCGGGGCCGGAGCCGATGATCGCGATGTGGCGCATTGGGGCTCTCCTGTGAGGCGTATCCTAGCGCGGGGTTCGGCGGCGGCAAGATGCGTTGGCCCTAGCGCCGGGGCTGACGATGACGATAGAGATACAAATGAAACGAATGTCATGTTGGCGTCGCGTTTAGGCCATGCGAAGGGGCCGATGCGATCATAATGATTTTACCCGAGGACAGGAATTCCATGAACAGCGCCCCCGTTTTCTACGATGCCTCGGGGCGCCGCCGTCGGCGTTTCGCGGTGGCGGTAACGGCGTTCGTGCTGTTGATCGTGGTGGCGATTGCCGCGCTTGGAGTTTCGATCGGGGCGGTGCCGCGCGCGCCGTTGCTGCCGGTCGAGGCGGAGCATGCCGCATTGACCAAGCTGCCGCCGCCGCACGAGCCGCTGTTGAAACGGGCACGGCATGACCTGAACGACTATGCCCGGCTGCTTGGTGCCCGTCCCAGGGGAGTCGGCGTGGACCAGCCCTTGGCGATTGCCTTTCATGCGCCATGGGATGAGTCATCGGCGGCATCGCTCCGTCGTAATATCAATGAACTGGACTGGCTGATTCCGGGCTGGGTCTCCGTGACGGGGCCAGATCACAAGGTCACCGTGTTTCGCGATGTTGCCGGGCGCGAGATCATCAACCGGTCGCCGCACCGCCCCTTGATCTTGCCGATGATCCAGAATGCGGTGAACGGAAATTGGGATCCGCGCGGCATGGAGGCGCTGCTGCGGGCACCGGCGCAACGCAAGGCGCTGCTCGACAAGCTCGAGCCCTGGCTGGCCGCAAACCATGCGGGCGGCGCGTTCTTCGATTTCGAGGAGCTTAGCCCCAAGGGGCAGGCCGATTTTCGCACGTTCCTCGCCGAGGCGCGGGCGCGGTTTATCAAGCACAGCTGGGTGATTGCGATCGCCGTGCCGATTGGGCAGGCCGATGGCGAGAATGGCTGGAATCTGCAGGCGTTCGCCCCCGTGGTCGATCGCATCTTCCTGATGGCATATGACGAGCACGAGCCAGGCGGGGAAGCGGGGCCGATCGCGTCGCAGGCGTGGTTTGAACAGTCGGTTGCGCGGGCGGCGCATGGCTTGCCGCGCAGCAAGGTTGTCGTTGCGATCGGCAGCTATGCCTATAATTGGCACGATCATACCGGCGAGCCGCTGGCGATTGACGAAGCGTGGGAAACCGCGCGGGAATCGAGCGCGATGCCCGTGTTCGACAAGGCCAGCGGCAATACCGGCTTTGCCTATCAGGAAAACGGCAGCCGTCACGAAGTGTGGATGCTGGATGCGGCGTCCGCCTATAACCAGCTGCGCTTCCTCGCGCGGTCGGGGCTGGACGGGGTGGCGGTCTGGCGATTGGGGTCGGAGGATCCGGGACTGTGGTCGATCTTTGGCCGCTCGCACCGCACCTTGCCGCCCGCGTCCGCCATCGAGAAGATTCCGGCTGGCACCGATGTTGACATCGATGGCAGCGGCGAAATCCTGAAAATTGCAGGCGTGCCGGTGCAAGGCGTTCGGCGCGTGCAGACCAACAAGGATGGCGCGATCGCCAATGTCACGTTCGAAACCTTGCCTTCCCCCTATATCGTCGCGCGCACGGGCTATAAGCCCGGGCTCGTCGCGCTGACCTTCGATGACGGTCCCGATCCGACCTGGACCCCCAAGGTGCTCGATATCCTGAAGGAAAAGAAGGTCCCCGGCACCTTCTTCATCGTCGGCGAAAATGCGTTGACCCAGCGGCCGCTGCTCGAGCGCATGGTCCGTGAGGGCCATGAAATCGGCAGCCACACCTATACCCATCCCAATCTGGCCGGCGCGTCGCTCGCCGAGACGACCTTTCAGCTCAACACGACGCAGCGCTTGTTCCAGGCCTTCACCGGCCATTCGCTTCGTCTGTTCCGCGCGCCGTATTTTGGGGACGCCGAGCCAACCACCGCCGACGAAATCGATCCGGCGCTGCAGGCGCAGGATCGTGGTTATATCTCGGTCGGGCTGCACGTCGATCCGGGCGATTGGAAGCGTCCGGGCACCCAGAATATTATCGATTCGACCGTGGCGCAGGTCACCGACCCGACGGCGAAGTGCGACCCGGCCAATCCCGAACCGCAATGCAGCCGCAACATCGTGCTGCTCCACGACGCGGGCGGCGATCGCTCCGAGACGGTTGAGGCGCTGCCGCAGATTATCGATCAGCTGCGCGCCAAGGGCTACACCTTTGTGCCCGTATCGACGCTGGCCGGCATCCCGCGCGACGTCGCGATGCCGAAGCTGTCGGCAAGCGATCAGGCAGCGGCGGCAACCGACCTGTTCATCTTCAGTGCGCTTGGCGCGATCGTCATCGGGCTGGGATGGATCTTCTTCTTTGCCATCACCATTGGCATCGCGCGTGCGGTGATCCTGTCGGCGCTGGCGCTGATTCAGGCGCGACGCGAGAGCCGGACGATCTTCCCCGAGATCGACCCGACGCGCTTCGTCACCGTGATGATCCCCGCCTTCAACGAGGAATTGGTGATCGAGCGCGCCGTGCGCGGCGTGCTCGCGTCGACCGATGTGCGCGTCGAAGTGATCGTGATCGATGACGGGTCGAGCGACGAGACCAGCGAGGTCGTCGCTTCGGCCTTTGCACAGGACCCGCGCGTGAAACTGCTCACGCTCGAAAATGGCGGGAAGGCGCGTGCACTCAACCACGCCCTCGCGCTGGCAACGGGCGAGATCGTGATCGCGCTCGATGCGGACACCCAGTTCGAGCCGACCACCATCGCGCGGCTGGCACGCTGGTTTGCCGATCCCACGATCGGCGCGGTGGCGGGCAACGCCAAGGTTGGCAACCGTGTGAACCTGCTGACCAAATTCCAGGCGGTTGAATATATCACGGCGCAGAATCTGGAGCGGCGGGCGCTGGCGCGACTGGATGCGATGACGGTGGTGCCAGGCGCGGTCGGTGCGTGGCGGCTCACCGCGATCCAGCAGGTTGGGGGCTATCCCGACGATACGCTGGCTGAGGATCAGGACCTCACCATCGCGATCCAGCGGGCGGGCTGGAAGGTCACCTATGATCAATATGCCATCGCTTGGACCGAATCGCCCGAGACGGTGAAGGGGCTGGCCAAGCAGCGCTTCCGCTGGGCGTTCGGCACGCTGCAATGCCTGTGGAAGCACGGCATCATCATCGCGACGGGCAAGCCGCGCGGGCTTGCCCGGGTCGGCCTGCCGCAAGCGATCCTGTTCCAGATCGTGTTCGCCGCCATTTCGCCGATCATCGATCTGGCGCTGATCGTCAGCTTCGTGACGACGTATCTGGCGGTCCAGGCGCATGGCTGGGCGCAGACCCAGCATGATGTCGAGAAGATGCTGATCTACTGGCTGGTGTTCACCGCGATCGATCTGCTCGCGGCGACCGTGGCGTTCGCGCTGGAGCGGCGGGAGAATTGGCGGCTGCTGTGGCTGCTGATCCCGCAGCGCATCGGCTATCGCCAGATCATGTATTACGTTGTGATCAAGGCGATTGCGCAGGCGTTGCGCGGCCCACGCGTCGGCTGGGGCAAATTGGTGCGCACCGGACGCGTACAGGCGGGGTGACGCGCGGGCGGGAGGGTTTTGCTATATGCGCGTCGATACAGCTATCGTATGGACGGGCCATGAAACGCCTCCTGCTTCTGTTGTTACTGTTGACCGGGATCGCCCCCGCAGCGGCGAAGCCTCAATCGCAAGGACCGCTGGTGCTGGCCGCCGCCAGCCTGCAGGAGGCGATGACCGCCGCTGGGCATGCCTGGGCGGCGCAGGGCCATGCCGAACCCGTTCTGTCCTTTGCCGCCTCCTCGGCGCTTGCGCGCCAGATCGCGGCCGGCGCACCCGCCGACCTGTTCGTTTCGGCGGACCAGGCGTGGATGGATGATGTCGCCGCCAAGGGGCTGCTCGTGCCGGGCACGCGCGCGCCGTTCCTCGGCAACCGGCTGGTGATCGTCGCTGCGGCGGGCAATCCGGTGAAGGTACCGTTGGCTCCGGCAGCGCTGGCGCGGCTGCTGGCGGCGGGGCCGCTCGCAATGGCCGATCCCGACAGCGTGCCGGCCGGGCGCTATGGCAAGGCCGCGCTGACCGCGCTTGGCGTGTGGCCGCAAGTGCAACCGCATGTCGTCGCCGGGGACAGCGTGCGTGCGGCGCTGGCGCTGGTTGAGCGCGGGGCGGCACCGCTCGGCATTGTTTATGCGACCGATGCGCGTGCCTCGTCCGCCGTCCGGATCGCAGGCGTGTTCCCACCGCGCAGCTATCCGCCGATCACCTATCCGCTGGCGCGGCTGAAAGGCTCGACCAACCGTGAGGCGGAGGGGTTCCGCCGCTTCCTGCTGTCGCATAGCGGGCGGGCGATCTTCGCGCGTTTCGGTTTCAGCGCGCGGTAATGCTCACGCCCGAGGAATGGGGCATCGTCCTGCTCTCGTTACAGGTCGGCGCGGTCGCAATGGCGGTGACGCTGCCGGTCGCCTTCGCGCTGGCCTGGGTGCTGGCGCGCGGGACATTTCCGGGCAAGGTTCTGCTCGACGCTTTGGTGCATTTGCCGCTGGTGGTACCGCCGGTGGTGACGGGCTGGGTGCTGCTGCTGGCGTTCGCGCCGCATGGGGTGATGGGCGCTCCGTTACAGGCGCTGCTCGGCGTGTCGGTGCTGTTCCGCTGGACCGGCGCGGCGATTGCGGCGGCGGTGATGGCGCTGCCGCTGACGGTGCGGGCGATGCGGCTGTCGATCGAGGCGGTCGACCAGCGGCTGGAGCGCGCGGCGCGCACGCTGGGGGCAGGGCGCGCGCGCATATTCTGGACGATCACGCTGCCGCTGAGCGTGCCCGGCATATTGGCGGGCGCAGTGCTGGGCTTTGCGCGTTCGATCGGCGAATTTGGCGCGACGATCACTTTCGTCTCCAACGTGCCGGGACAGACGCGCACGCTGCCGCTGGCGATCTACAGCGCGCTCCAGCAGCCGGGCGGCGAGGCGATGGCGTGGCGGCTTTCCGGCATTTCGGTCGCGCTGTCGCTGGCGGCGCTGGTCGCCTCGGAAGTGCTGGCACGGCGGATGGGGGCGGGGCGTCATGTCCTTTGATATCGCGCTCACCAAGCGGATCGGCACGACCGAGATCGCGCTGACACTGGAGCCGGGGCCTAAGGCGGGATCGGGCGCGACCATCCTGTTCGGTCGGTCGGGCGTGGGCAAGACCAGCGTGCTCAACATGGTGGCAGGGCTGCTGCGGCCTGATAGCGGGCATGTGCGTGTCGGCGGCGAGACGCTGTTCGGGGGCGGCGTGGACGTGCCGCCCGAACGCCGCCGCGCGGGCTATGTCTTTCAGGAACCACGGCTGTTCCCGCATCTGCGCGTGCGCGGCAATTTGCTCTACGGCGCGCCGCGTGGGGCGGAAATTGGCGATCGGCTCGATTTTCTCGGGATCGGCGACCTGCTCGACCGCTGGCCGCGCACGCTGTCGGGCGGAGAGGCGCGGCGCGTGGCGATCGGGCGGGTGTTGCTGAGCAACCCGCGCTTTCTGCTGCTCGACGAGCCCTTGTCCTCGCTCGACCGGCCCCGGCGCGAGGAGGTGATGCAGGCGATCGAACATATGCGCGACGTGCTGCGCCTACCGATCCTGATGGTGACGCACGACCCGGAAGAGGCCGAGCGGCTGGGCACGCGGGTCGTGCGGATGGGGTGAACGACGGCCTGGTATAGAGGACATAGCCGTCGTGCCCGCACCCCAAAAAGCCGCCGCCCGGGGGTCCGGGCGGCGGCGCTGCCGCATGTAGGGGGAGGGGGGTTACATGCGGAAGGAGATCGAGCCGACGAAGGTGCGACCGTTCTTGTAGAAAGCGGTCGGACGATCGGGCGTCGCATTATACTGCAGATAGGTCGAATCGAGCAGGTTCTGCGCGTTGAACGACAAGGTCACTGCCGGAATGACCTTCACGCCCAGCGAGAAATCGAGCTGGCTATACGGTGCCACCATTTCGCGCGAGCCCAGACGGCCGATCGTGCGGAAATAGGACGACCGATAGTTGTAGCTCAGTCGCGCCTGCAGCGGCCCCTTTTCGAAATAGGGGATCACGTTGACGGTGTGATGCGACAGATAGGGCAGGTTGAGCGAAGCACCAGTGGTGTCGACCGACGACGTCGAGCTGTCCTGGTACGAATAGTTCGCCTGCAGGCCGAAACCGCCCCAGATTTCCGCCTGGCCCGCCACCAGCACGCCGTTGACCTTGGCCTTGCCGCCGTTGATCGGCTGGTTGACGCTGTAGCTGGTCAACTTGCCCTGCAGCGAGTTGTAGAACACCGTGTCGGTGCGGGTGTTGATGATGTAGTTCGAGATATCGCGACGGAACAGTTCGAGCGAAACCAACGTGCCAGCGCGCGGATACCATTCCGCGGTCAGTTCGTAATTGGTCGACTCATACGGCTTCAGGTTCGGGTTGCCGCCGCCGCCGTCGAGCGTGACGTCGTTGAGCGAGGTCGCCGCTGCCAGATCCTCATAACGCGGCCGCGAAATCACGCGGGCCACCGCACCGCGCACGATCACCTGTGGGGTGACCGAATAAGCGATGTTGAGGCTTGGCAGGAACTTCAGATAATCGCTGGTGGTGCGCGTCGGGACGGGCACCGGTGCGACCGTGTTGCTCAGCGTCGTCGCATAGGTCGAGATGTCGCGGGTATAGACCAGACGACCCCCGATATTGCCGCGCACGCCGCCCTGGTCGAAATTGGCCTGGACGTAGGACGCTGCGACGGTTTCCTGCACCTTGGTCGAGGCACCGACCTTGGCGACCAGCGGGCTGTTGATCGCGTTGGCGAGGAGGTCGATCACTGCCTGCTGCGACAGGTTGATATATTTGGTGGCATTGCCCGAGCCGCCGCTGCCGTCGAAGGTGCCGTCGGGCGTCGTCGTGGTCGCCACGCCGAGTTGTGCCAGCGTCTTCGAACTCGTCATATAGGTGTTGATGCCGCGCGCATCGAGCCGGTTGACGTGGTCGGTGATCTTGCTGCCGAGCAGGATCTGCGTGAACGGACCGAAGCTGACCGGAATGGTCGCGTCATAGCCGCCGAACACGTCGCGGTCGGTGGTGACGCTGTAGTCGAGGCCACCGATCTGCGCGCCGTTCAGCTGCGTACCGTTGACGATAACCGGCTTGCCTTCGATTTGCGCCAGGTTGTTGTTCGCATTGGTGAAGTAATTGGCGGGGTTGGTCAGATCACCGACGAAGTTGACGGTCGCGCTGTTGGGGCCAAAGGCATAGCTGAACGGCAACTTGGTTTGGGTGTTGAACAGATATTCGGGGTTGCGGCCGCCGACTGCACGGCTCCACCCGCCCGCGAAGTTGACCTTGGTGCCGCCGCTGCCTTCCCAATCGGCGAAGAAATTCAGGTTGTTGGTCTTCAGGCTGGTGTGGCGGACGTTGGTATCGAGCTCTGCGCTCTGGCTGGTCGCCGCGCCGAACGAGGCGGCATTGACGACGCCATTCGAGACGTTGGCCGATTGCAGCACGTTACCGGTCCAGGCGACGGGGATGGTGTACATCGACTGGCTGTAATTGTTGTAATTGCCGTCAATGTGCAGCCCGTTGAGGGTCAGCGTCAGGTTCGGTGCCGGACGATATTGCACGGTGCCCGACACGGTCTTGCGCTCGCGCGTCTGCTGGAAATAGGCATAGTTGATGCCGAACGGTGCCACCGCCTTGATCAGGTCTTCCTTGGTACCACCGGTGATCGTCGCATTGGGGTTCTGCAGGATGCCCTGGCCCGCCGCGTCGCGCTTTACGGTGCCGTCGGCATTCTTCTGGAAGAAGTCCGCGCCGCTCTGATAGCCGAAGAATTCCACGCCCGCGCGCGTGATGGTTTGCTTGTCATAGCCACCCGCGATCAGGACGCCGAAGGTGTCGTCCTTGTTCTTCCAGCTGTACAGGCCCGAACCGCGGAAATTGCCCTTGTCCGAACGATCATTGTAGCTGTAGCCGCCCGAGGCGAAGATGGAATTTGCCGGCGTGTCGAGCGGACGGCGCGTGCGCACGATGACGGTGCCGCCAAGGCTGCCCTCTTCGATGCGCGGCTCCGGCGACTTGTACACTTCGAGGCGCTCGACCAGTTCCGGGGCGAGCAGTGAATAGTTGAAGGTGCGGCTGGACGGATCATTGTCATTCCCGCCCCAGTCGGCCGAGGCCAGCGCATGGCCGTCGAGCAGCATGCGGTTAAGCGCGGGATCGGTGCCGAGAATGGCGACCTTTTCGCCTTCGCCAAAGCGGCGGTCGATGCTGACGCCGGGGATGTGCGACAGCGATTCCGCGACGTTGCGATCCGGGAACTTGCCGATCGCCTCGGACGTGATCACGTCAACGACGGCATTGGCGTTGCGCTTCACCGAGATGGCGCTGCGCAGGCTCTCGCGGATGCCGGTAACGACGATATCGTCGCTCGACGCGGTGTCAGCCTGTGGCGTGGAGGCCGGTGCGGCCGCCGCTGCGTCCGGCGTTGCGGTCTGTGCCATCGCCGGAGCGCTGGCGAGACCGGCAAGGATGCTCGAGGTCAACAAAACGGTATGAAGTCGCATAAATCAGAACCCTCCCCAATACATCGGCCAGACAGCGCAGGCTGACCTCCGATCCGAAGCCCCGGTCCTGCCCGGGGCCACCCACTTTACCGCATCATGTGGTATCACATTGGTGTCTTATTGCACCGCTACGGTACGCCAATGTATAACCAATGCTGTCCGCAAAGGCTATGCCAAAGTTGCAATTCGATGACAGGGCACGCGTGCCCGACCGCAGAAGCAAGTCGTTGTGTTTCGGCTATTTACCGCATCGCGCGCAGAGATGTCCAAATTTTGTGGTTCGGCGGTGTATAGAACCTGAGCAGAACCTGGGACGGTAATTGGGCTTAACCAGACCAATTTTGTGCGATTCGCGGACCACGCTGAATGAGCGGTGCGCCGGGCCGGAACGGTGCCATAAGGGGCACAGTCGGCGGCCTGCGTCTCCAACCAAAAAGCCGCCGCCCGGTTGCCCGGACGGCGGCCTTTTTGTCAGGTCAGGCGGGGTGCCCGAACCGGGAGATTACTCCTGGTTCAGATACTCGCCGGCATCCGCATCGGTGCCATGGCCCGACGGCGTCACCGCCGCCAGCGCATCGTCACCGGTGCCGCCGGCATCGCGCGGCGAGCGGGCGAGTTCGGCGTCATGCTCTTCCTTGGCCGAGTTCGGTGCGATGATCGACACCTCGGCCATGCGCCGCTGCTGCACCCGCAGCGCCGCATCGCGCGACGAAGCGGTGACGCGCAGGCGGTTCATGCCCGCACCGGTGCCAGCCGGTATCAGACGACCCACGATCACGTTCTCCTTGAGACCGGTGAGCGTGTCCTTCTTGCCCTGCACCGAGGCTTCGGTGAGCACGCGCGTGGTTTCCTGGAACGACGCCGCCGAGATGAAGCTGCGGGTCTGCAGCGACGCCTTGGTGATGCCGAGCAGGACGGGCTTGCCGACCGCCGGACGATCCTTCTTGCCGATCTTCGAGTTGATCTCGTCCATCTCGTCGCGATCGACCTGTTCGCCGGCCAGCAGCGTGGTGTCGCCGCCGTCGGTGATCTCGACCTTTTGCAGCATCTGACGAACGATCGTTTCGATGTGCTTGTCGTTGATCTTCACGCCCTGGAGACGATAGACCTCCTGGATTTCCGACACGAGATATTCGGCCAAGGGCTCGATGCCGAGCACTTCGAGAATGTCGTGCGGATCGGGGCTGCCGCCGATGAGGTTATCGCCGCGCTTGACGTAATCGCCTTCCTGCACGTCGATGACCTTCGACTTGGGCACCAGATATTCCACGACCTCGCCGCCATCCTCGGGCTGGATGCCGATCTTGCGCTTCGCCTTATAGTCCTTGCCGAACACCACGCGGCCCGAGACCTTGGCGATGATCGCATTTTCCTTGGGCTTGCGCGCTTCGAACAGCTCGGCAACGCGCGGCAGACCACCGGTGATGTCACGCGTCTTGGCGCTTTCGCGGCTGACACGGGCGAGAACGTCACCGCCCTGAACCGTTGCCCCATCCTCGACCGAGAGCGTTGCGCCCGGCACCAGCATGTAGCGACCGGCCTCCTCGGCGCTTTCGCCGGTGAGGGTCAGGCGCGGACGAAGATCCTCCTTGGTCTTGCCGCTGGCGCGATACTCGATCACGACCCGCTGCGAGATGCCGGTGGCTTCGTCGGCCTGCTCGGTGAGCGTCTTGCCCTCGATCAGATCCTGATACTTCACGACGCCGGGGTTCTCGGTGATGACCGGCATGGTGAACGGATCCCACTCGGCCAGACGATCGCCCTTCGACACGATGTGCTTGTCGTCGAACAGCACATAGGCACCGTAGGGAATGCGGTGCACCGCACGCTCGCGGCCGTCCATATCGACGATCGCGATTTCACCCGAGCGGCTGAGCACAACGCGACGGCCGCGCTGGTCGGTGATGGTGCGCAGGTCACGATATTCCATCGTGCCGTCGGCCACTGCCTCCAGATTGGACTGTTCGTTGAGCTGTGCCGCACCACCGATGTGGAAGGTACGCATGGTCAGCTGCGTGCCCGGCTCACCGATCGACTGCGCCGCGATGACGCCGACGGCTTCACCGATGTTGACCGGCGTACCGCGGGCGAGATCGCGCCCGTAGCACTTGCCGCAGACGCCGATCTTGGTCTCGCACACGAGCGGCGAACGGATCTTGCACGACTGCGTGCCGATCGCCTCGATCTGGGCGACCATCGGCTCGTCGAGCAGCGTGCCCGACGGGATAACGATCTCGCCGGTCTTGCTGTCGATGATGTCTTCCGCAGTCGTGCGACCGAGGATGCGCTCGCCGAGCGACGCGATGGTCGAGCCGCCCTGCACGATCGCGCGCATTTCCAGCGCGCGGGTCGTGCCGCAATCGAGCTCCATGATCACGCAATCCTGCGAAACGTCGACCAGACGACGCGTCAGGTAGCCCGAGTTCGCCGTCTTCAACGCCGTATCCGCCAGACCCTTACGGGCACCGTGGGTGGAGTTGAAATACTCAAGGACGGTCAGACCTTCCTTGAAGTTCGAGATGATCGGCGTTTCGATGATCTCGCCCGACGGCTTGGCCATCAGGCCGCGCATACCGGCGAGCTGCTTGATCTGAGCCTGCGAACCGCGGGCACCCGAGTGGGCCATCATGTAGATCGAGTTGATCGGCTTTTCGCGACCCTTATTGGGGCCGTCGTCATAGCGCTTAACCGCCTTGATCTCTTCCATCATGGCGTTCGCCACCTGATCACCGCAACGGCTCCAGGCGTCGATCACTTTGTTGTACTTCTCCTGCTGCGTGATCAGACCGTCCTGATATTGCTGCTCGAAGTCCTTCACCAGGCCGCGCGTCTCGTCGACGAGACCGACCTTGGCGTCTGGAATGATCATGTCGTCCTTGCCGAACGAAATGCCGGCCTTGAACGCATGGCGGAAGCCGAGCGACATGATCGCGTCGGCGAACAGCACGGTCTCCTTCTGGCCGGTGTGACGATAGACCTCGTCGATCACGTCGCCGACGTCCTTCTTGGTCAGCAGGCGGTTGACGGTGTCGAACGGCACCTTGGACGATTGCGGCAGGCACTCGCCCAGCAACATGCGACCAGGGGTGGTCTCATAGCGCTTGAGATACTGGTTGCCCTGCTCATCGGTCTGCGGAACGCGGCTGATGATCTTGGTGTGCAGCGTGACCGCGCCGGCTTCGAGCGCGTGATGCACCTCCTGCATGTCGGAGATCATCATGCCTTCGCCGGGCTCGCCTTCCTTGAGCATCGACAGATAATACAGACCCAGCACCATGTCCTGCGACGGCACGATGATCGGCTTGCCGTTGGCAGGCGACAGGATGTTGTTGGTCGACATCATCAGCACGCGCGCTTCGAGCTGGGCTTCCAGCGAGAGCGGCACGTGGACCGCCATCTGGTCACCGTCGAAATCGGCGTTGAAGGCCGAGCAGACCAGCGGGTGAAGCTGGATCGCCTTGCCCTCGATCAGCACGGGCTCGAACGCCTGGATGCCGAGACGGTGAAGCGTGGGGGCGCGGTTGAGCATGACCGGGTGCTCGCGAATGACTTCGTCGAGGATGTCCCAGACTTCCTTGCGCTCCTTCTCGACCCACTTCTTCGCCTGCTTGAGGGTCATGGAGAGACCCTTGGCGTCGAGACGGGCGTAGATGAACGGCTTGAACAGCTCGAGCGCCATCTTCTTCGGCAGGCCGCACTGGTGCAGCTTCAGTTCCGGACCGGTCACGATGACCGAACGGCCCGAATAATCGACGCGCTTGCCGAGCAGGTTCTGACGGAAGCGGCCCTGCTTGCCCTTGAGCATGTCGGACAGCGACTTGAGCGGACGCTTGTTGGCACCCGTGATGGTGCGGCCGCGGCGACCGTTATCGAACAATGCGTCGACGGCTTCCTGCAACATGCGCTTTTCGTTGCGGACGATGATGTCCGGCGCGCGCAGCTCCATCAGGCGCTTCAAGCGGTTGTTGCGGTTGATCACGCGGCGATACAGATCGTTCAGATCCGAGGTCGCGAAGCGGCCACCGTCGAGCGGCACCAGCGGGCGCAGTTCGGGCGGAATGACCGGGACGACTTCGAGGATCATCCATTCCGGGCGGTTGCCGGATTCGATGAAGCTCTCGACGACCTTGAGGCGCTTGATGATCTTCTTGGGCTTCAGTTCGGACTTGGTGACCGCCAGTTCTTCCAGCAGCTCCTTGCGCTCGCCCTCAAGATCGAGGTCCTGCAGCATGATGCGCACGGCTTCTGCACCGATGCCGGCCGAGAAGGCGTCTTCGCCATATTCGTCCTGCGCGTCGAGGAGTTCGTCCTCGGTCATCAGCTGGTACTTTTCGAGCGGGGTGATGCCCGGCTCGATCACGATATACGCCTCGAAATACAGCACGCGCTCAAGCTGCTTGAGCTGCATGTCGAGCAGCAGGCCGATGCGCGACGGCAACGACTTGAGGAACCAGATGTGCGCGACGGGGGCGGCCAGCTCGATATGGCCCATACGCTCACGGCGGACCTTCGAGACGGTGACTTCAACGCCGCACTTTTCGCAGACGATGCCCTTATACTTCATGCGCTTGTACTTGCCGCACAGGCATTCGTAATCCTTGATCGGACCGAAGATGCGCGCGCAGAACAGGCCGTCACGCTCGGGCTTGAACGTGCGATAGTTGATGGTTTCCGGCTTCTTGATCTCACCGAACGACCACGAGCGGATCTTGTCCGGGGAGGCGATGCCGATCTGGATCTGGTCGAAGGTCTCGGCCTTGATGACCGGGTTCGCGAAATTGGTCAGTTCGTTCATTTGGATTCTCCAATTCCCCTCCCGCTTGCGGGAGGGGCTAGGGGAGGGGATATCGTCGGGAAGTGCCTGACCCTACAGGCCCTCCCCCAACCCCTCCCGCAAGCGGGAGGGGGGAAGGTCGCGTTACTCCGCCGCGATCGCGACGCCGTCGCTGTCGAAATGCTCGGTCGTGGTCAGTTCGATGTTCAGACCCAGCGAGCGCATTTCCTTGACGAGCACGTTGAAGCTCTCCGGAATACCGGCCTCGAACGTGTCGTCACCCTTGACGATCGCCTCATAGACCTTGGTGCGCCCGACGACGTCATCGGACTTGACCGTGAGCATTTCCTGCAAGGTGTACGCAGCACCATAGGCTTGAAGTGCCCAGACCTCCATTTCGCCGAAGCGCTGACCACCGAACTGCGCCTTACCACCCAGCGGCTGCTGCGTGACGAGCGAGTACGGCCCGATCGACCGGGCGTGGATCTTGTCGTCGACCAGATGGTGCAGCTTGAGCATGTAGATGATGCCCACGGTGACCTTGCGGTCGAACTTGTCGCCGGTGCGACCGTCGAACAGTTCCGACTGACCCGAGGTGTCGAGACCGGCCAGTTCCAGCATCGCCGAAACGTCCGCTTCCCGCGCACCGTCGAACACGGGCGTTCCCATCGGGATGCCGGTCTTCAGGTTTTCGGCCAGCTCGATGATCTGGTCGGCATCGCGGGCCTCGATGTCGGCGGCATAATGCTCGCCATACACTTCGAGCAGCCGCGCCTTGACCGCGTCGGGCATTGCGCCCGGTGCGGGTTCGGGATTGGCTTCGCGCCAGTCTTCCAGCGCACGATGGACTTGCTGCCCGAGATTGCGGGCGGCCCAGCCGAGATGCGTTTCGAAGATCTGCCCGACGTTCATGCGCGACGGCACGCCCAGCGGGTTGAGCACGAGATCGACCGGCGTCCCGTCGGCGAGGAACGGCATGTCCTCGGCCGGCAGGATGCGCGAGATGACGCCCTTATTGCCGTGACGGCCGGCCATCTTGTCGCCCGGCTGCAGCTTGCGCTTCACCGCAACGAACACCTTGACCATCTTGAGCACGCCTGGCGGCAGCTCGTCACCACGCTCGAGCTTGTCGCGACGATCGTGGAACTTGTCGAGGATCAGCTTGGCGGCATCGTCATACTGCGCCTTGACCGCTTCCAGATCGCTCTGGACCTTGTCGTCGGCAACGGCGAACTTCCACCATTCGTGACGATCGACGCTGTCGAGCACGTCCTCGTCGATGACCACGCCCTTCTTGGGGCCGTTCTTGGGAACGGCGGTCGCGGTCTGACCGAGCAGCATTTCCTTGAGGCGCGACCAGGTCGCACGGTTGAGGATGGTGCGCTCGTCGTCCGAGTCCTTCTTCAGGCGCTCGATTTCCTCGCGCTCGATCGCCATCGCGCGCTCGTCCTTGTCGATGCCGTGGCGGTTGAACACCCGGACCTCGACGACGGTACCAGCAACGCCCGGCGGCAAGCGCAGCGAGGTATCGCGCACGTCCGACGCCTTTTCACCGAAGATGGCGCGGAGCAGCTTTTCTTCCGGCGTCATCGGGCTTTCGCCCTTCGGCGTGATCTTGCCGGCGAGAATGTCGCCCGGCTCGACTTCGGCGCCGATGTACACGATGCCGGCTTCGTCGAGGTTGCGCAGCGCTTCCTCGCCGACGTTCGGGATATCGCGCGTGATGTCTTCCGGCCCGAGCTTGGTGTCGCGCGCCATGACTTCGAATTCCTCGATGTGGATCGAGGTGAAGACGTCGTCCTTCACGATACGCTCGGAAATGAGGATCGAGTCCTCATAATTGTAGCCGTTCCAGGGCATGAACGCGACGAGCGCGTTGCGGCCCAGCGCCAGCTCACCGAATTCGGTCGACGGGCCGTCGGCGATCACGTCGCCGGCGGTTATCACGTCGCCCACCTTCACCAGCGGACGCTGGTTGATGCAGGTGTTCTGGTTCGAGCGCTGGAACTTCATCAGCGTGTAGATGTCGACGCCCGACTGGCCGGCTTCGACATCACCGGTTGCGCGGATGACGATACGCGACGCATCGACCTGGTCGACGATACCGGCGCGCTTGGCCGAGATCGCCGCACCCGAATCGCGCGCAACGGTCTCTTCCATGCCGGTGCCGACGAACGGTGCCTCGGCCTGAACCAGCGGCACAGCCTGACGCTGCATGTTCGAGCCCATCAGTGCGCGGTTGGCGTCATCGTTTTCCAGGAACGGAATGAGCGATGCCGCGACCGAGACGAGCTGCTTGGGGCTGACGTCCATCAGGGTGATGTTGTTGGGGATCGCCATCAGGAATTCGCCCGCCTGACGCGACGAGACGAGTTCTTCGACAAAGCCCTTATCGGCGTTCAGCTCGGCGTTGGCCTGCGCGATCGTGTGCTTGGCCTCTTCCATCGCCGACAGATAGACGACGTCGTCGGTCACCTTATGATCGATGACCTTGCGGTACGGCGTTTCGATGAAGCCGTATTTGTTCACGCGGCTGAAGCTGGCGAGCGAGTTGATCAGACCGATGTTCGGGCCTTCCGGCGTCTCAATCGGGCAGATGCGGCCATAGTGCGTCGGGTGAACGTCGCGGACTTCGAAGCCGGCGCGCTCACGCGTCAAGCCGCCCGGTCCAAGCGCCGACACGCGGCGCTTGTGGGTGACTTCCGACAGCGGGTTGGTCTGATCCATGAACTGCGACAGCTGCGACGAGCCGAAGAATTCGCGGACCGCGGCAACCGCGGGCTTGGCGTTGATCAGGTCGTTCGGCATCACCGTCGACACGTCGACCGACGACATGCGCTCCTTCACGGCGCGTTCCATGCGGAGCAGGCCGACGCGATACTGGTTCTCGAGCAATTCGCCGACCGAGCGGACACGACGGTTACCGAGGTTGTCGATATCGTCGATTTCGCCCTTGCCGTCCTTCAGATCGACCAGCGTCTTGATGACGGCGAGGATGTCCTCGGTGCGCAGCGTGGTAACAGTGTCCTCGGCATCGAGGTCGAGGCGCATGTTGAGCTTGACGCGACCCACGGCCGACAGATCGTAGCGGTCGGGATCGAAGAACAGGCCAGAGAACAGCGACTCTGCGGTTTCGAGCGTGGGCGGCTCGCCAGGGCGCATGACGCGGTAGATGTCCGACAGCGCCTGCTCACGCTCTTCGGCCTTGTCGACCTTGAGCGTGTTGCGGATCCACGCGCCGGTGGCGACGTGATCGATGTCGAGCAGTTCGATGCGATCAATGCCCGCCTGGTCGAGCAGTTCGAGGTTCTCGGCCGACACTTCGTCGCCCGCCTCGATGTAGATCTGGCCGGTCGACTCGTTGATCAAATCATAGGCGCTGTAGCGGCCGAAGATTTCCTCGGTCGGGATCAGCAGGTCGGTCAGGCCGTCCTTGGCCGCCTTGTTGGCCGCGCGCGGGCTGATCTTCTGGCCGTTGGCGAACACGATCTCGCCGGTCTTGGCGTCGATGATGTCGTACATCGGCTTCTGGCCACGCCAGTTTTCGGCCTGGAACGGGATGATCCAGCCACCCTGGCCACGCACGAAGGTTACGCGGTTGTAGAAGTGGTTGAGGATTTCCTCACCGGTCATGCCGAGCGCGTAGAGCAGCGCCGTGACGGGCAGCTTGCGCTTGCGGTCGATGCGGACGTTGACGATGTCCTTGGCGTCGAATTCGAAATCGAGCCACGAACCGCGATACGGAATGACGCGGGCTGCAAAGAGATACTTGCCCGAGGCGTGGGTCTTGCCGCGGTCATGGTCGAACAGAACGCCCGGCGAGCGGTGCATCTGCGACACGATGACGCGTTCGGTGCCGTTGATGATGAAGGTGCCGTTGCCCGTCATCAGGGGCATGTCGCCCATGTAGACGTCTTGCTCCTTGATATCGAGGACCGAGCGCGAATCGGTGTCGGCATCCACCTCGAACACGATCAGGCGCAGCGTGACGCGCATCGGGGCCGCATAGGTGATGCCGCGCTGGCGGCATTCGTCGGTGTCGAACTTGGGCGGCTCAAGCTCGTAATTCACGAAGTCGAGCTCGGCGGTGCCGGCGAAATCGCGGATCGGGAAGACCGAGCGCAGCGTCTTTTCGAGGCCGGAGACATAGCCGATCGACGGATCGGAGCGCAGGAACTGTTCGTAGGATTCGCGCTGAACCTCGATCAGGTTCGGCATCTGCACGACTTCGTGGATGTTGCCGAAAACCTTGCGGATGCGGCGCTTGGCCGTGCCGCTTTCGGCGCGCCGCGTGGGGGTGCTGCCGTCGATTGCTTTGGTCGCCATGGAGATGTCTGCCCTCAAGCTGTATAATCTGGCCCGGAATCCACCGGGCGGGCACGCTCCAAAGACGCAAAAAGCCGCATGTCCTCCTCATCGGATGACAGCAGCTTGTAAGCGTCTCTAGATACTACAATCTCCAATACGATCGATGCGCTGCGCGACGGCACATCATTTCCCGAAAATTGCAGTGGAACGCGCCATATAGGCAGGGCAGGGGGCGCTGTCAAATACAGTGGCGTTTCTCTCCGCTGCTGCCGTTAGGCATGTGCCCCCTCGATCGATGCTAGGCGACGGCGATGGTCGCTGAAGCGCTCTCCACCCATCCGCTCGGTGCGAACGCCATTTGCCTTCCACGGCTTGCAGAGCTTGCAACCGGCGCGCCGATAGCGCGCGCGGCCTCGTTTATGATGCATCCTTGCCTCCATGCTTTGCGCCAAGCGTCTAGGGGGGGGCGGGCTGGCGGGCTGCAGGTGTGCCGATCAATCGGCCAAAACTCAACCTGCGACATTGCTGCGCGTCTCGGCGTTTCGAACAGGGGCGGGCGTGGTATCCTGCGCCATCGCCCCCGTTCGACCGGTTGATCAGACGGTGATGGCAATGGATTGGTTCCAGACCACGCCGATGCCCTGACCCACTGGGGCCTGAGGATAAACGGTGTCTTTGCCGTCTGTGGTCACTGTAACCTTGAAAGCGGCCGGTCCGCCCCAGTTGATGCCAATAAAGGTGAGTTGATAGGTACCGCCTTGAAGTATGTATTGTGGAACAAGCGAAACGTCGACCGGTGATCCGTATCCTGCTTTCACATGGAGAAGTTCGCTGCTACCTGCACCAGTGGATGCGATAATATACAATTCATTGTCAACATTTGTGACGTGTATATTTGTCGTAGACATGATTTATGACTCCTGCTGGATGGTCCGTGATTCGGCGATACAAATAAAGCAAAAGATAAAATGATCGCTCTGTGATGTTATACACAGGGAGAATGACTCTTTGTTTATTTGGAAAATATTATTGTTTGTGGCCTTTTGTATTGGTCGCTGATTTGGGAAGAGTGGCGAGTCGTTCGCCACATAGGTGGGGATGCGAGTCCATCACGAAATTGCGTGCATCGGCGCGCCTTATAGAGCGTCGCCCGCATGAATGGTGCGGTCGGGCGCGTCTTGATGGTCTCGCCCTTGGCGGTGCGCGATTTGTCGTTATGCCCGTTCGGGTGAAACCGATGTCTTTTCTTGCTGTGGCGGCGGCGCTGCTGGCTGCTGCTCCCATGGCGCGCGCGCAGAATACACCGGACGCAAAGCCCTTGCCCGGGCTCGACGATTTCAGCCTGCCATCGTCGCGCCCAACGCGGCGACCGATACCGTCCCCCGAGCCGACGATCAGTGCACTGCCGCGCCGGGAGGCACCGACGGATGCCCCCAGCGCGCAGCCGGTGGCGCCGCCGCAGGTGGTCCCGACGATCCGCGCAGTTCCGACCCCAACGCCGATCCGGCCTAGGGCGGAACCAGTGGCAAAGGCACCATCGCCCACGCTGACCGCAACGCCAGCCCGAAACTCTGCACCCACGCCAACGCCGACTCCGACACCGGTTCCCGCGATGATGCCGTCGCCGCCGGCTCGGTCACCCGTAAAGGTGCCGACGCATTCAGCGGGCCCCGCGGTGGGGCTTTTGCTCGGAGGAGCGGCGGGGGCCTTCGCATTGGCGGCGCTGGCGGGATGGTGGTGGCGACGTCGAACCACCGATCGCAGGTCGCGTCGCGACCCCGAGCCTGAACAGTTTCCGCTGGGCCTGGGAGAAGGCGCAGAGGGTGACCTGCCATCCGCCGCACCTGCACCGACCCCGGTTGCGGCTCCATCGAACGCCGTGCCCGCGATCGAACCCGTCGCCACCGCAGACGCGCGTGCGGTGCTCGATCTCGTGCTGACCGTGAAGCGCGCGGGCACCAATGTGCTGAGTGCCGCGATCGATTATGTCATTGTCGTGCGCAATGTCGGGGAAAGCGCAGCGACCGAAATTCGGCTCGACGTCCGCTTGCTGAGCGCCGGGCAGCAGCAGGATGCAGCGATTGCGGCGCTGTTTTCCACCCCGATCGCCCAGCCACTCGCCGCGCCGTTCGCGTTGCCGCCCGGCGGTGCAGTGGAGCTGAGCGGGATGGCCATGCATCCAAAGCAAACGCTGGAGGTGATGCAGGCGGCGGGCAGGGTGCTGTTCGTGCCCGTGCTGACGGTCAATCTCACCTATGACTGGGTCGGCGGTGGCGGTCAGACCGCCCGTTCCTACGTCATCGGCATCGATCGCGGGGCCACTGCAAAGCTCCAGCCATTCCGGCTCGATGCGCCGCCGCGTATGTACGACACCGTCGCCGCCTTGCCCTATCCGATCGCGGAGACGCGCTGATCACTTTACGATTATCGATAAGTATCATATCGATAATCGTAAAGGAGATGGCGATGGGTGGCCACGATCGAGTCTTGAAGGCCTCGCGCTTGGTGGTGCGGTTGTTCCTGCTGGTCAATCTTGTGTGCATCGTCAGCTTCGTCGTGGCGATCCTGCTGTCGTTCCCGATCGACGGCTGGCTCGTCGCGCGGCTGGTGCGCAAATATGGGCCGACGCTGAACGTCCAGGGCGCGATGCTCGCGCTGCGGGTGGTGATGGTGTGGGGCGTTGTCGCCGGGCTGGTGCTGCACCGCATCCTGACCCAGTTGCTGGCGATCCTCGATACGGTACGGCGCGGCGATCCGTTCACCGCCGCAAATGCCACGCGGATCCGTGCGATCGCCTGGGCGATGCTGGGGTTGCAGCTACTCGATCTCGTGCAGGGCGCGATGACGGCGTGGTTCGCCGCGCTGCATGTGCAGTTCGCCACTTGGACGCCCGCTTTTGGCGGCTGGGTCGCGGTGTTGCTGCTGTTCGTGCTGGCGCAGGTGTTCGCGCGCGGTGCCGAAATGCGCGACGAGCTTGAGGCGACGGTCTGATGCCGGTGGTGGTGAAGCTCGACGACGTGCTCCACGCGCGCCGCATGACGCTGACCGAATTGGCGGCGGCGGTCGACATCAGTGTGGTCAATCTGTCGATCCTGAAGACGGGCAAGGCGCGCGCGATCCGGTTTTCGACATTGGAGGCGATTTGCACCGTGCTGGACTGCCAGCCGGGGGACATTTTGCGGTTTGAGGGGGACGAGGCATGACGTTTTGGAAAGCATTCACAGAGACCTATCGCGGCAGCATCGCCTTTATGATCGCGTGCCCGTTGCTGACGATGGTCCCGGTGCTGTTCGAAATCCTGCAGCACATCGTCGAGGTAAAGATCGGTCTCTATGCGAGTGTCGCTGCGGCGAAAGCGCTGGAGCATGACCCGTGGCGTATGGGGTTCGGGCTGCTCAAGGTCGCGGCGCTGACCGTGCCGACCTATTGGATCGTGCGCTTCCTGGCGTGGCGCGATCCGGCACGCGCCGCCCGCCCGGAGATGCCCGCCGTGCGATTGTTCGCGGTGGTGCTGGTCGTGCAACTGGCCTCCGCGGCACTACAGTTGTTCGTTCTTCCGCGCGAGGGGTGGCTGCTGCTGGTGGAATTCATCGTGCTGCAGATCCTTGCCGTGCTGTTGCATCCGTGGTTTGTCGCGGCGGCGCTGGGCAACCCGGCAATCGGTCCGCAGCGATCGGTTGCGATCATGGCGCGCCAGACGCTGTGGAGCTTCGTCTTCATGCTCGTGGCGATCCTGCCGCTGATGATCCCGCATTATGTTTTGGGCGCGCTCGCGATCATCGGACCCAGGCCGCTCTTGTGGCCGGTGCTGGTGGTGGATTCGCTGCTGGTCGGGTGGCTGAGCGCGGTGATTGTTGCAAGCGGCTTCACCGTCGCGATGCGCGCGGCGGCGAAGCAGGGGGTTGATCTTGGGATTGGGGATGCATCCGCCATCGATGGCGCGCACTCTGCGGTGGTTGTGCGCTAACGACCTTGGTCTTCCTCCCCTCCCTGAAAGGGAGGGGTTGGGGGTGGGTTGGCCCGTTGACGAACGGAAGCTCCCAGCCATCGGCCGAGCCACCCCTCGGTGCCCTCCGGGAGGGGAGGAAGACCAAGCCAATGACGCGCACGTAAAAAAAGGGGCGGCACCGTGTGGTGCCGCCCCTTTTCTGTGTCGCGGGCCGGTCATGGGCAAAGCCCATGACGTCGGACGCGGGCTGGGCCCGCGCCGTCCGGCCTTGCGGGAGTGCGCTTTAGCCGAGGCTAAAGCGTCTCTCCCGCTGCGGCTTACTTGACTTCGACGGTTGCGCCGGCTGCTTCCAGCTGAGCCTTGATCTTGGCGGCTTCGTCCTTCGACACGCCTTCCTTGATCGCCTTCGGAGCGGATTCGACCAGCGTCTTGGCTTCGGTCAGGCCGAGCGAGGTGATCGCGCGGACTTCCTTAATGACGTTGATCTTCTTGCCGCCGTCGCCGGTGAGGATGACGTCGAATTCGGTCTGCTCTTCAGCAGCCGGAGCAGCGGCGCCGCCGCCAGCTGCCGGAGCTGCTGCAACCGCTGCTGCGGCCGAAACGCCCCACTTCTCTTCGAGAAGCTTCGAAAGGTCAGCCGCCTCGAGGACGGTCAGAGCGGAAAGCTGGTCAACCAGCGCGTTGAGGTCTGCCATGTGTAGTCTCCAGTAAAATCAGTTCAGGGTGTAATCTCGAAGGCCTGAAATCAGGCGTCCGCCTTGTCCTTCTCGGCATAGGCCATGAGAACGCGGGCGAGCTGTGCCGCAGGAGCCTGGGTGATGGTCGCGACCTTGGTTGCGGGTGCAACCAGAAGGCCAACGATCTTGGCACGCAGTTCATCCAGCGACGGCAGAGTCGCGAGCGCCTTCACGCCGTCCACGTCGAGGACGGTCGCGCCCATCGCCCCGCCGACGATCTCGAACTTGTCGGTCGTCTTGGCGAAGTCGACAACCACCTTGGCGGCTGCGACAGGGTCGATGGAGCTGGCGAGACCAACCGGCCCGGTGAGCAGAGCGCCCAGCGAGGTATAGTCGGTGCCGTCCAGCGCGATCTTGGCAAGCTTGTTCTTCGAGACCTTGTAGGTCGCCCCTGCGTCACGCATTGCGTTACGCAGCTTGGTCGACTGAGCCACCGTCATGCCCAAGTTGCGGGTGACAACCACCACGCCGACTTCGGCAAACGTCTGGTTCAGCTCGGCGACGAGCTCGGTCTTTTGAGCACGATCCATGCCATTCTCCACGTTTTGACCTTACCGCGAACGGCAAGGCCGGTTACGAACCGGGCACGCAAATGCGCATCCGGTGTTGTCCAGCGATGGGGAATGGGAGCGACGCCCCTGGTGGGAGGCGGCAGGCCGGTCGCGGAAAAACCGCCCCGGCAAAATCCTGTCCCCGTCTCGGCAGGAAATTAAGACCGGCAAATCCCGGTCACCTACTGTCTCGGACGGTCCCGCCGTGCTGACGCGCGACGAGAGAGTGCGTGCCCTTAACGGCCCGCGCGGAAAAGTCAACGCAAAGGCGTAGGCGCGTTTGCGCAGAGTGACAGGAGGCAATGATCACGCCGATCGGGTAAAATGTCGCGCAATCTCGTACATTTGAAACAATGAAGTAGTTTTTCTACGTCAGCATGTAGCTTTTGTGTCGAATTTGCGGAACACTCGCCGCCAAGGGCCGGGGAGCCTGTGCAGGAGAGACAGGAGATTTCGCAAAAACAGGGGCCGATCCGATGACGCACAGCACCTATCTCAATGAAGAATCGCAGGATGATCTGATGAGCCGCGGCTTTGCGCGGCGCGACCTGGCGCGAATCGCGGCGGTGTTCGGGGTGGGGGCGGTGGCGGCGTCGATCGGTCGCCCGGCCTGGGCCTCGGGCGGGGTGCCCGATCCCGCGCCGACCGCCAAGGTGCGGATCGGCGCCAACGAATGCTGGACCGGCCCGCTCGCGCCGGGGGCGCTCGCCGCGACTAACATGGTGGCGCAGGGCAATCGCTATTCGCCGCAGGACCAGCGCGGCGATTTCATCAAGGCGGTGATGGCGGTCGAGAACGTCCCTTATGACCATGTCGCGCCCTGGCCGGGGTCGAGCGATCCGCTCAGCCGCTCGGTCGTGACCTTCTGTTCGCCGACCAAGGGGCTGGTCACCGCCAATCCCACCTTTGAGCTGGCCGGGCGCACCGCCGCGTGGCTGGGCGCGCCGGTCAACGCGGTGCCGCTGACGGCGGACTATACGCATGACGTGAAGGGGATGCTGGCGGCCAATCCCGATGCCGGGCTCTATTATATATGCACGCCCAACAACCCCACGGGCACGATCACGCCGCTGGCCGACATCGAATGGCTGATCGCCAACAAGCCGGCCGGATCGATGGTGCTGATCGACGAGGCCTATACGCATTTCGCGGGCGTGCCGGTCGCGTCGTATCTGGCGGTGAAGCATGACGATGTGATCGTGATGCGGACCTTCTCCAAGCTGTTCGGCATGGCGGGCTTGCGCGTCGGCTATATCATCACCAACCCCAAGAACATCGCCAAGATGATGCGCTATGACGGCGGCATGCAATCGGGCGCGTTGCCCGTCACCAGCATCGCCTGTGCGACCGCGAGCCTGACCGCCGCGCCGCTGATTGCCGCACGCCGCGCCGAAATGCAGACCGCGCGCGGTCTGACGCTCGATCACCTCAAGGCCAAGGGGATCGACGTCAAGCCGACCAACGCCAACATGTTCATGATCGACTGGAAGACCAAGAAAGCGAGCGAGATGCAGGCGGCGTTCCGCAAGGAAAGCATCGAGATCGGGCGGTCCTGGCCGATCTGGCCGACGGTCAGCCGCGTCACGGTGGGGTCGAGCGCGGAGATGAAGACGTTCTGTACGGCGCTGGACAAGATTGTGGCTTGAGGGGGCTTTAGAAAACCACTTCCCCGGCGGACGCCGGGGCCCAGTTGTGAGGGCCGAAATAAGGGGGTGCTGTGCTCTCCCAAGGGTCGTCCCGCACCTGGGCCCCGGCCTTCGCCGGGGAAGTGATTTCTTGCTTTACCCCCGCACGATCAGCGGGAGGATTGCGTCGAGCAGCAGCATGCCCGCTTCGGTGACGCCCAGATGGTCGCCGTTGCGGGCGATCAGGCCTTGCTGTTCGAGGCGCTCAGCGGCGGTCTGGTCGATCAGCGCGGTGGGCGTTGTCTCGCCCAGATGCGCGATGCGTGCGAGATCGACGCCTTCGCGCAGGCGCAGGCCCATCAGCAAGGCCTCGGTCGCGCGGGCATTTGGCGCGAGCGGTTCCTCGATCTGCGCGCCGTGGCCGTTGCGGGCGACCGCGCCGATCCAGTTTTCGGGCTTCTTGTGGCGTGCGGTCGCAAGGCCGCCCCGCCTGCCATGTGCGCCGGGGCCGACCCCGGCATAATCGCGATAGCGCCAGTAAACGAGGTTGTGACGGCTCTCCGCGCCGAGCCGCGCATGGTTGGAGATTTCATAAGCCGGAAGCCCCGCCGCCGCCGTCATCGCGCGCGTCGCCTCGAACAGATCGGCGGCGGAATCGCCATCGGGAATGACGATCCGCCCCGCAGCGGCTTCGGTCGCGAAGCGCGTGCCCGGCTCGATCGTCAATTGATAGAGCGAGAGATGCTCGGTGCCGAAGGCGAGCGCGCGGGCGAGTTCGGCTTCCCAGGCGGCCAGCGTCTGGCCGGGGCGGGCGTAGATAAGGTCGAAGCTGACGCGCGCAAAGGCGGTCTGCGCGGTGTCGAGCGCGGCGAGGCCCTCGGTCACATCATGCGCGCGGCCGAGAAAGGCGAGCGCGCTATCGTCAAGCGCTTGCAGCCCGAGCGACACGCGGTTGACCCCGGCGCGCGCAATATCGGCAAAGCGCGCCGCCTCGACCGAGGAGGGATTCGCCTCCAGCGTGATTTCGATATCTGGCTCGGCGGGCCAGTGCATGGTGGCGGCGTCGATCACTGCCGCGACCGTCTCGGGCGGCATCAGCGAAGGCGTGCCGCCACCGAAGAAGATCGAGCCGAGCCGTCGCCCCGGCAGCGCTTGCGCTTCATAAGCAAGGTCGGCGAGCAGCGCGTCACGCCACGCCGCCTGATCGACGCTTTCACGGACATGGCTGTTAAAGTCGCAATAGGGACATTTCGAGACGCAGAATGGCCAATGGACATAAAGCGCCAAAGGAGGCGTTAGCAGGGGCGTTTCGGGGGCATTCATCAACGGGAGCCTATGGGCGTGTCGGGGAGATTACGAAAGATGCGCGTTCACTGGCCGGCTTTGCTGCCGCTGGCATTGCTGATGGGATGCGTCGCATCCGACCCCGATCAACCGCCGCGTGTGACCGAGCCACGATTGAGCGAAGCGCCCGCAGCGCGGGGAGAATCGCTGCTGCAGCGCGCCCTGCTCGACGGGCACAATCGCGCGCGCGCCGCAGTCGGCGCGCCGCCGCTGGCGTGGAATGCCGAACTCGCCGGGGACGCTGCGCGCTATGCCGCGGTGCTGGCCGCGACGCGCGAGTTCAAACATTCGGCCGAGCCGCGCGGGCGAATCGCCGAGGGCGAGAACCTCTTCATGGGGTCGCGCGGGGCCTATCGATACGACGAGATGGTTCAGCTCTGGGTCGATGAGGGGCGCAGCTATCGCGCCGGCGCGGTGCCCGACATCAGCACGACCGGTCGCTGGCAGGATGTTGCGCATTACACGCAGATCATCTGGCGGCGCACCAGCCAGATGGGCTGTGCGCTCGCGAGCAGTGCGCGCGACGACTATCTGGTGTGCCGCTATACCCCGCCTGGGAATGTGGTGGGGCAGCACGCGGGAGATTGATGCGTCCCTAGCCGTCCGTCACCCCGACCTGGTGCCGGGGTCCACCCAGCCGCGCGGAAGTCTCGTGACTTTAGCGTTGCGCGTCTTGCACGGTGGTCCCGGCAGAAGGCCGGGGTGACGGGTTGGGGTTTACAGCACCGCCGCAATCAGCTGCGCGAACGCCGCCGCGCGGTGGCTGATCGCGTGCTTCTGCGCCGGGTCCATTTCGGCATAAGTGACATCGCTGCCGGTCGGCACGAACACCGGATCATAGCCGAAGCCGACCGCGCCGCGTGGTGGCCAGGTAAGCGTGCCGTCGGCGCGGCCTTCGAACCATTGGACATGACCGTCGGGCCAGGCGAGTGCGAGCACGCAGACGAAATGCGCGTCGCGGCTGGCGTCTGGGCCCTTGGCGGCGAGCGCTTGCTCGACCTTGGTCATCGCCAGCGTCCAGTCGCGGCCATTGGGCGTTTCTGCCCAATTGGCGGTGTAGACGCCGGGATCGCCGCCCAGCGCATCGACGCACAGGCCGCTATCGTCGGCCAGCGCGGGGAGGCCCGACAAATCCGCCGCCTGCAATGCCTTCAATTCGGCATTGGCGACGAAGGTCGTGCCGGTCTCCTCGGGCTCGGGCAAATCGAGGTCGGCCGCCGAGATCGCTTCGATGCCATAAGGGGCAAGGAGCGCGTTGATCTCGCGCACCTTGCCGGCATTGTGGCTGGCGATGACGAGCTTGCCGGGGGCGAGCTTGCGGATCGCTTGCGGCGGCACGGCCTCGCTCATTTTGCGACGGCCTTGGCTTGCGCGGCGAAGATGTCGGCGCAACCGATGCGCGCGAGGCGGAGCAAGCGCAGCAGCGCTTCCTCATCATAGGTCGCGCCTTCGGCGGTCGCCTGCACTTCGGCGATGTTGCCATTTTCGAGCAGGACGAAATTGGCGTCGGCGTCGGCGTTCGAATCCTCGTCATAATCGAGGTCGAGCACCGGCGTGCCCTTGTAGATGCCGCACGAAATCGCCGCGACCTTCTGGGTCAGCGGGTCGGCGGTGAGCTTGCCGGTGGCGAGCAAACCGTCAATGGCGAGGCGCAGCGCGACCCATGCGCCCGAGATCGAGGCGGTGCGGGTGCCGCCATCGGCCTGGATCACGTCGCAATCGAGCACGATCTGGCGCTCGCCGAGCAGCTTCAAATCGGTGACGGCGCGCAAGCTACGGCCGATCAGGCGCTGGATTTCCTGGGTGCGGCCGGATTGCTTGCCCTTGGCGGCTTCACGGCTGCCACGCGTGTGGGTGGCGCGCGGGAGCATGCCATATTCGGCGGTGACCCAGCCTTCGCCCTTGCCGCGCAGGAACGGCGGCACCTTTTCCTCGATCGAGGCGGTGACCAGCACCTTGGTGTCACCGAAGCCGATCAGCACCGATCCTTCGGCATGGCGCGTGAAATGGGGCGTGATGGTGATCGCGCGCATTTGGTCGGGGGTACGGCCGCTGGGGCGCATCGGGAGTCTCCTGAAAATGGGTCGCGTCGCCGTACCCGTGCGTTGGGGCGGTGTCACCCCTATCTGGGGGACCTGGATATTGGAGCCACGCCGACGCGATGCATAGCTATCAGCCTTCGAGTCAGGACCGCATCAAGGGCGCGGGGGGTGCCGCCTTGCTTGTCGTCGCGATCGGCTATGGTTTGGTTAACGGGCTGTCGGTGGATTTCCGCACGAAGATGGTCGAGGATCTGAAGGCGTTCGTCGTCGCCCCCCCGGCACCGCCGCCCAAGCCGGATGTGGTGCCAGCCCCACGCCAGGCGCAGAAGCACAAGGAAGGCGCCGCCTCTCCCCCGAATTTGAAGGCCAAGGCGAGCGAGGTGGTGGCGCCGCCGATCGTCCTTCACACCCCGCCGCCGCCCGTGGTGGTCGCGCCGATCGCCGGGGTTGGCGCGGAGCGATCGGCGGGTGCCGCGCCGGTGATCGGGCCGGGTACGGGCAGCGGCGGGCAGGGCAATGGCTCTGGCAGCGGATCCGGCGGCGACGGCGATGGCGGCGGTGGCGGGGAAATCCCGCTGCGGCTGATCCACGGCGAACTGCGCTACCGCGATTTGCCGCGGCCGCTGTATGAAGCGGGGGTTTCGGGCACGGTCGAAATGGAATTTGACGTTGGCGTCAAAGGGCGCGTGACGGGGTGCCGTATCACCCGGTCGAGCGGCAATGCCGCGCTCGATGCCGCCACGTGCCAGTTGATCATCGACAAATTGCGCTATCGGCCGACCCGCAATGCCGCGGGCCAGCCGATCCCCGATACGGTGGTAGGCGAGCAAGTGTGGACGGTGCAGCGCGACCGCGACTAGCCCTGCGCTTCAGTCTTTCCCGCTGCCGGGTTCGGCCATATGGCGATGCGCCTCGGCGAGGACCGACTGTGGCACCACACCGGCTGCCGCGACCTGCAGCTTGTTGTGCAAGCCCGACACGATATGGCCCTTGCCGCTCATCAGGGCATCCCAGCCATCCTTGGCGACCTTGGCGGGATCATCCTTTTTGGCCTGGCCGACGCTGGTGTCCTCCATGCCGGCACGATCGAAGAATTCGGTCTCGGTCGCCCCGGGCATTAGAGTGGTCAGCGTCACGCCCTTCGACTCCTTGATCTCGTTGCGCAGCGCTTCGGTGAAATTGTCGATAAAGGCCTTGGTGCCGTTATAGACCGCGTTGAACGCGCCGGGGATGTAGCCGGCGATCGAGCCTGTCACGAGGATCTTGCCAGCATCGCGCGCGACCATGTCCTTCAGCACGCGCTGAACGAGATAAAGCGTGCCCGTGATGTTGGTGTCCACGGCGAAGCGCCACGCCGCTACATCCTGGTCGAGAAAAGCACCGCCCGTGCCCGTGCCGGCATTGGCGAAGAGCAAGTCGATCGTGCGACCGCCCGTGGCGGCGAGCACATCATCGACCCCGGCGATGGTCGAGAGATCGGCATTGATCGATTGGACGGTGGTGCCGAACTGTTTGAAATCGGCAGCGGCGGCGTCGATCAGCGCTTCATTGGCGACGACGAGGATGTCGTACCCATTCTGCGCGGCGAGCGAGGCGAGTTCAAAGCCGATCCCGGTCGATGCGCCGGTGATGATGGCAAATTTGTTGGGCATGTCTCTCTCCATGATGCTGCTCCCCTCCCGCCAGCGGGAGGGGAGAAAGGTGGCGTTACGCCAGGGCCAGGCCGGGCTTCAGCACGACCTTGGTCACCTCATTCTGGTTGTCGTGGAACATCTTGTAGCCCTTGGGCGCGTCTTCTAGCGCGAGGCGGTGCGAGATGAGGAAGGTGGTGTCGATCTTCTCCTCAAGGATCGCCGCCAGCAGCCCGGGCAGATAATGCTGCACATGGGTCTGGCCGGTCTTTAATGTCAGGCCCTTCTCCATGAACGCGCCGAGCGGGAACTTGTCGACGAAGCCGCCATAAACGGCGGGCATCGATACGCGGCCGCCCTTGCGACAGGCGAAGATCGCCTGGCGGATCGAATGGGTGCGATCGGTGCCGAGGAAGGTCGACTTCTTGATCTGGTCGATGACATTGTCGACGAAGAAGCCGTGTGCCTCCAGCCCGACGCTGTCGATCACCGCATCGGGACCGATCCCGCCGGTCATCTCCATCAGCGCCTCATAGACCGCCGAATCCTCGAAATTGATCGTCTCCGCGCCGAACTTGCGGGCGAGGTCGAGCCGGTGCGGGAAATGATCGATGGCGATGACGCGCTCGGCCCCCATCAGGAAGGCCGATTGCACCGCGAACAGCCCGACCGGGCCGCAGCCCCACACCGCGACGGTGTCGCCGGGTTCGATATCGGCATTTTCGGCCGCCATCCATCCGGTCGGCAGGATGTCGGACAGGAACAGCACCTTCTCGTCATCGATCCCGTCAGGAATGACGATCGGGCCGACGTCGCTGAACGGCACGCGGACATATTCCGCCTGGCCGCCGGCATAGCCGCCAGTCATGTGGCTATAGCCGAACAGGCCCGACATCGGCTGGCCGTACAGCGTTTGCGCAATGTCCTGATTGTCGGCGGGCAATCCGTTGTCGCATGCCGAATATTGGTGTTTGCCGCAATGGTAGCAGCTGCCGCAGGCGATGGTGAACGGGACGACGACCTTCTGGCCCTTCTTCAACGTTGATCCCGAGCCGGTTTCGACGACCTCGCCCATGAATTCATGGCCGAGAATGTCGCCTGCCTGCATCGTCGGGATATAGCCGTCATAGAGATGCAGGTCGGAGCCGCAGATGGCGGTGGCGGTGATCTTGATGATCGCGTCGCGCGGGTTGATGATTTCGGGGTCGTCGACGGTATCGACGCGGACGTCGTGGCGACCGTGCCAGGTGAGTGCGCGCATCAGGCCATTTCCTCTTCAAATTGCTTTCGGGTTCGCGCCGCGGTGGCGACTTCGCCGGTTTCCATCAGTTGCTTGAAGCGGCGCAGGTCGCGCCGCGCCTGGATTGCGGGTTCGCGCTGAAACAGCTTGGCGATCAGCTTGCCGACCACGCCATAAGGCGGATCGTAGAGCAGCGTGGCAGTGACCACGGTGCCGCGGGCACCCGCATCGCGAAAATCGATGCGCCCGCTATTGGCGACGTCCGCGCCCGGTTGCGACGCCCAGGCCAGATATTCGCCCTCCACTTCATCGGTAATGAGCGCATCCCATTCGACCGTGCGGCCGCCGGGTGCCTTGACCACCCAATGCGAGCGTTTGGCGTCGATCACCTCGATCCGTTCGACATTTTCCATGAAATGTGCAAGGTTCGTGAAGTCACGGAAGTAGGCGAACAGCTCAGCGCGGGGGCGATTGATGGTCACGGCGCGTCCGACCATAGTATCACCGCGCTTTTCGATGAGGGATTCGGTTGCCGTATCGATTGCGGCGGCGGTGTGCTTCGACGCAGAAAGGGGTGCGTCGTCAGTATTGACGTCGGACATTGATCTCTCCTGATGGCGTGTGCCAATAACGCGCCGGGGGCGCGATCTGGTTCCCCGAAAAAGTACTGATCTCGATCAGCCTCGACGAACCGTTCTGATTTGGGGCTAGTTGAGCGAAAGGCAGGTTGGCCCCATATAGCGGGCATGACCTCAGCCTCGATCACCGAACTCAACGACCGCGCGCGGGACGTGTTTCGCGTGGTGGTGGACAGCTATCTCGCGACCGGCGCGCCGATCGGGTCGCGCACGATCGCGCAGCTGTCAGGGCTTAATTTGTCGCCCGCGTCGATCCGCAACGTGATGCAGGATCTTGAAGAGTTGGGGCTGCTCGCGGCCCCGCACACCAGCGCCGGGCGGATGCCGACCGATAGCGGGCTGCGTTTGTTCGTGGACGGGATGATGCAGGCGCTCGAACCCTCGGCCGAAGAACGCGCCGCGATCGAGCGCCAGATCGAACAGGCCGGGCCGGTCGAACAGGCGATCGCGGCGACCACTGCGGCGCTGTCGGGCCTGTCGGCGTGCGCGGGCATGGTGATGGTGGCCAAGCGCGACCTGGTGTTGCGGCAAATGAGCTTCGTCACGCTTTCGGCGGACAAGGCGCTGGCAGTGCTGGTCGGCGATGATGGATCGGTCGAAAACCGCGTGATCGATATCCCGCTCGGGCTGCCGCCCTCCGCTTTGATCGAGGCGGGCAATTATATGAGCGCGATGCTTGGCGGTCTTACGCTGGTGGAAGCACGCGCCAAGCTCGAGCGCGAGATGGCGGACGAACGCGCCGCGCTGGACGGGGCCGCGCGCACCTTGATCGAGCGCGGTCTCGCCATCTGGAGCGAGGACGCCGATCGCCGCCCGGTGCTGATCGTGCGCGGTCAGGCGCGGCTGATCGACGATACCGCCGCTGCAGATCTGGAACGCGTGCGCGAGTTGCTCGACGATCTCGAGGGCAAGCAGGAAATCGCGCGGCTGCTCGACAGCGCGAGCGCGGGCGATGCGACGCGCATCTTCATTGGTGCCGAGAACAAGTTATTCTCGCTTTCCGGGTCGTCTGTCATCACTAAGCCGTTCCGTGGTCTTGATGGTCGCGTGGTCGGCGTTGTTGGGGTGATTGGGCCGACACGGTTGAACTATGCGCGCGTCGTGCCCATGGTGGATTATACGGCCGCGACACTCGCGCGGCTCATGGGCTAATTGGATAGTGTGACGACATGATCGAAGACGAAAAGATCAACCTAACCAGCGAATTGCGCGCCGAAACCGCGACCGATGTGGCCGAACAGGATTACGCGAAGGAGCGGGTCGCGAAGCTGGAAGCCGACCTTGCCGACGCCAAGTCGCAAGTCCTGTACGCCCATGCCGAAGCGCAGAATGTGCGCCGCCGGGCCGAGAAGGAAGCCGCCGATGCGCGCGCTTATGCCGCGACGGCGTTCGCGCGCGATTTGCTGTCGGTCGCCGATAATCTTGCGCGTGGCCTGGACGCAATTCCCGCCGAACTGCGCGAGGACGAGAAGCTGAAGGGCCTGGTCGCTGGGCTGGATGCAACGGGTCGCGAACTGGAAGCGGTGTTCCAGCGCCACGGCATCAAAAAGATGACGACGATCGGCGAGAAGCTCGACCCCAATTTCCACCAGGCGATGTTCGAAGTACCGAGCGACCAGCCGGTCGGCACCGTCGTGCAGGAAATGCAGTCGGGCTATATGATTAAGGACCGTCTGCTGCGGCCGGCTTTGGTGGGCGTGGCGAAGGCGGGGTGATCGTGTTGGGTCGAGGGATCATTGCATGATGTCCCTTCGGCCCGACTTCGAAAGAGCTTTGCGGTTTTTGGGGGAAGAAACTGGTGGCGACCTCGGTGTTGAAGACATCCCAGCCGATCCCGCTTGACGAATTCGTCGCGGAGATCGAGCGTCGTCGGATCGAAACCGGCATCACCGAAATGCCCCGCAATTCCGGCAACCGCCGCACCGCGAGCAAGCGCGCGCTGCTGAAAGCGATCGAGGAGGCTGGCGGCACGTGGTGACCGCCGCCTCGGCAGAACCGCGCGCGGTCAATCCCGCGTTTATGCTGGGGCTCGTCGCGCTGCCGATTGTTTTTGTCTGGTTCCTCTTTTTGCCTGGCTACGGGCGCAGCCTGCGCGTCGCCGCCCTTGCATACGCGTTTATGCCTTTGCTCTTTGCCGGTGTCGGCATGGCGGTCTGGCTGTTGGTTTGGGCGTTCATGAGGATAGCGAGTAGTTTATGACGATTAACGCCAACCTCACCGCCGATCGCGCGACGTTTGTCACGCATCTCGAATGTTCGATGACGGGCGAGCGCTATGAAGCCGATCAGCTTCATGGCCTGTCGCGCGTCGGGCGGCCGTTGCTGGTGCGTTATGATCTGGATGCGGTGAAGGCGGCCATCCCCAAGGCGATGATCGCCGCCCGCCCGACCGATTTGTGGCGCTGGCGCGAAGTGCTGCCGGTGCGGCATACGCGCGATATCGTCAGCCTGGGCGAGATCGAGACGCCGCTGATCGCGATCCCGCGTTCGTCGGGTAGCCCCAATGTGCTGGTCAAGGACGAGGGGCGCTTGCCGACCGGATCGTTCAAGGCGCGCGGGCTGGTGATGGCGGTGGCGATGGCCAAGGAGCTGGGCGTCACCCGCATCGCTATGCCGACCAACGGCAATGCCGGGGCGGCGCTGGCGGCGTACGCAACGCGCTGCGGGATCGAGACGATTGTGCTCTGTCCCGACGACACGCCCGAGATCAATGTGCGCGAAATCGCGCAACAGGGCGCGCGCGTCTATCGCGTCAACGGCCTGATCGACGATTGCGGTGCGATCGTTGCGCGCGGCGCAGCGGAAGGGCGCTGGTTCGATTTCTCGACGCTGAAGGAGCCCTATCGGATCGAGGGCAAGAAGACGATGGGGCTGGAGCTGGCCGCGCAGTTCGGCTGGAAGCTGCCCGATGCCATCTTCTATCCCACCGGCGGCGGGACCGGGCTCATCGGCATGTGGAAGGCGTTCGATGAGTTGGAACAGCTCGGCTGGATCGGCCCCGAGCGGCCGCGCATGTATGCGGTGCAGGCCAGCGGCTGCGCGCCGATCGTCCGGGCGTTTGAGGCGGGCGAGGAGCATGCCGAACGCTGGGAGGATGCGGCGACGGTTGCTGCGGGGATTCGTGTGCCCAAGGCGGTCGGCGATTTCCTGATCTTGCGCGCGGTGCGCGAAAGCGGCGGCAAAGCGCTGGGCGTGGGTGACCCCGCGATCCTGAAAGCGGTCGATGACTGCGCCCGGAAAGATGGCCTGTTGCTATGCCCTGAAGGCGGCGCGACACTTGCTGCCTATCGCGAGGCGCTGCGCACGGGCGAGGTCGATGAGGATGAGCGGGTCGTATTGTTCAACTGTGCGACCGGCCTGAAATATCCGATGCCGCCCGCAGACGCGGCGCTCGACCGTTTTGCAGAAATCGATCTGGGCGCGCTGTAGGCGGCCGCGCGCTCGGTCAAATCACCTGCGCGCGGTTTTCGTCGCGGTGTTTTTTCAGATATTTCATGAAGGGCGTGCCGCCAGTGCCGAGGTCGGGATCGTTGCCCGCAGCGTTGCTCGCCTGCTTGTTGATATAAGCGGCGGCATATTCGAGGTGGCGGCTGCGGAAGCGCGCGACTTGCTCGACACAGGCGTTGAACGCCGCTTTCAGCGACGGCGACTGCGTCACCGCAAAGCTGCGCAGGCGGCTTGAGGCCTGCACATCCTCGATAAAGGCGCGGTGCAGGCGCGGGCGATATTGGTGAAGCTCGAGCAGGAAATCGCGCAGTTCGTCGCCGGAATGGACGACTTGAAAGAGCGCATCCATCGTCGGCACGATCGAGCTTTGCGATCCGGTTTGCCCGCGTAGCGCCTGCGGCTTGCCCTCGAAGCGGGCAACGCCGTCATAGATCAGTCCGTCGGGCATAGCGGGATTGTTCTTCCACCCGTTGAGATAGGGGCGGATGCGATTGAAATAGATATAAGGGTCGCACTGTTCGGCCATGCGATCGAAGGTCGCGTTGATCGCGTCCCAAACGCGGTGCATTTCCGCCAACAGCGCTTCGACCGTCGCGGCATCGCCGCCATCGCTGGCGCGCACCAGTTTGACCGCCAGATCGAGCGCGCGGCCGGCCTGCGCCTCGATCACGACATGCATCAGCACAAACCCGTTTTCGTCCTGACCGCCCGCGAAATGCTGGTCCATCACCAGGTTATCGAGCGCGATCGGGCCGCTTTTGTCGAGCCTGTACCAATTGTCGAGCACATAGCCGGCATAGTTCATCACCGGCGGGAAGCCGATGCGATCCGCCAGCGCGACAAACGGCACCGCGAGAGTGGCGGGAAGCCGCGCGAGCGGCGTCGGCTCGCCCCACACATAGGCCTGAACGAGAAACGAATAGCGCACCATCGCGCGACCGATTTCGGCGTCGCTGGCGGCGGCGAGGAAGGCATCGATGTCGGGCATGGGCAGGGCATCGAGCCAGTGGCGGATACGACCGGTGGTCACCAGCCCCGACAATTTGGCGGCCGCCGCTTCGACCGGCGCGAAGCCTCCAGGCAAGACGATCTCATCAATTTCGTAAGGGGACAGGAACCCACGGTCGGCAGACAGGCCATAATGCGCGAGGTCGTGAAGCGGCATCTGAAGTTTGGCCTTAATTTGGTATCGAATGAAACTTCTTATCGTACGCCCGCGTTTCGCGCCAGTTGCGCTAAAACGGTAGTATGTTGACAGGGTTGATGCGGGTCCGCACGGTTGGGTTGGCGCCCATCGTCGCACTGTCCGGCTAAAGCCAGCGTTCGAGACCAAAGCTATGGCACCCGAGAACCCGAAAACCGACCCGGCGAGCAGCAGGGCAGGCGTGCGCTTCCTCGACGGCGGCGGCGCGGTGGGCGCGTTACTGCGGGATTTCGACTGGGCCTCGCACCCGCTCGGGCCCCCGCAGGATTGGCCGGCTGCCCTGAAGCTCAGCGTCGGGCTCTGCCTGCGTTCCAGTTTTCCCACCGCGATCTACTGGGGCCCGGACTTTCGGCTGCTCTACAACGATGCGTGGACGGTGTTGGCGGACAACCATCCGTGGGCTCTGGGCCGTCCCGCAGCGGAGGCGCGTCCCGATGTCTGGCCGGTGCTCGGGGCGCAGTTTCGCGAGACGTTGGCGGCGGCGGAGGGGATCTCGCACGTCGCCCAACGTCTGATGATGGTGCGCGGCGGTGTGCCGACCGAGACCTTCTGGAGCTATAACAGTTCGCCGATTCTGGACGAGGACGGGGTCGCCCACGGCATCCTCAACCAAGGGCTGGAGGTGACCGCCCAGGTGCTGAACGAACGCGCCTTGATCGCGGCGAAAACCGAGCGGGATTTCGTACTGGACCTGGTCGAACGGCAGCGGGTCGAACGCGATTCCGACGACGTCATGCACCTGACTGCGGAAGCGTTGGGCCGCTATCTGGGGGTCGATCGGACGGGCTTCTTCGATGTCACCCAGGATCACATCGTTCAATATCGGGCGGGTTGGGTTGGCGGAGCATTGTCGCCGCTTACTCGGCCGATTCCGGCTGCCGTTTTTGGCGCGCGCTGGGATGCTGCCATGCGGACAGGCGAGACGATCAGTTTCTGCACGCCGAATGACCGCGATGCGCCGCCTGCCGATGCGCTGGCCCTGGTCGGCAGCAAAGCCGGGGTCACGGTGCCGTTGCTGCGCGGAGGCGAATGGCAGGGGGGCTTCTACCTCAGCCATGCCGAGCCCCGCGATTGGACCCGCAACGAGATCGCGCTGATCGAGGAAGTTGCCGAACTCAGCTGGGATGCGGTCGCGCGCGTACGGGCGGTCGAGCAATTGCGGGCTTTGAACGCCAATCTGGCAGGCGAAGTCGCCGCGCGGACCGCCGAGCGCGACCGGCTGTGGGAGGTGAGCGAGGATTTGCTGGGAATCGCCACGCACGATGGGCGATGGTTGGCGGTGAACCCGGCTTGGGAACGCGCGCTGGGGTGGTCCGCCGAACACATATTGGGCCGCGATTCGCAATGGTTGCGCCATCCCGAAGACACGGGGGGCAGTGCCGCCGAGATCGCGCGGATCGCCGCAACCGGCAGAACCCACCGGCTCGAAAAGCGCCTGCGGACGCAGGCCGGCGACTATCGCACCTTTGCTTGGCAAACCACGCTGTTCGGCGACCGACTCTACTCCAACGCCCGCGACATTACCGAGGAGCGACGCCAGCATCAGGAGTTGCTCGCGGCCGAAACGCGCACGCGGATGGTGTTGCAGGCGATGGATGGGGTCGGGGTGTGGACCTATGATCTCGCGAACGATCGCTTCGAGAGCGATAGCGAGTTTGCCGCGCTTTATGGCTTCAGCGCCGAGCATGTGGCACGCGGCGTTACGCTGGCGGACGTGATGGGGCGTATCCATCCGGACGATTTGCCCAGCATGCAGGCCACGATCGCGCATGTCCGCGCGACCGGAGGCGATGGTGCCAATGAATATCGGCTGCAATTGCCCGACGGCAGTGTGCGCTGGATCATGGCGCGCAACCATGTGCTGCGCGATCCCGGCGGCAAGCCGGGCAAGGTGGTCGGGGTCGGGGTCGATGTCACACGCCAGCGCGAGCTGGAGGAGCGGCTGCGGCAATCGCAGAAGATGGAGGCGGTCGGGCAATTGACCGGCGGCCTGGCGCACGATTTCAACAATTTGCTGACCGGCATTTCGGGCGCGCTGGAACTGATGCAGCTTCGCCTGAACCAGGGGCGGATGGACGATCTGCCGCGCTATATCGGTGCGGCGCAATCCGGTGCCGCGCGCGCGGCGGCGCTGACGCACCGTTTGCTCGCTTTCTCGCGCCGCCAACCGCTCGATCCCCGCCCGACCGATGTGGCCAAGCTGATTGCGGGGATGGAAGATCTGGTGCGCGGGACGCTGGGCCCGAGCATCTCGCTCGATGTTTCGACGGGAGCCGATAGCTGGCCGATCCTGGCGGACGCGAACCAGCTTGAGAACGCTTTGCTCAACCTGTGCATCAACGCGCGCGATGCCATGCCCGATGGCGGCACGGTGACGATCACCACGCACAATGTCGTGCTGGATGCGACAGCGGCGGGCGAGCGCGACGTGCCGCCAGGCCCCTATCTCTCGCTCAGCGTCGCCGATACGGGCACGGGCATGAGCCAGGAGGTGATCGCGCGCGCCTTCGATCCGTTCTTTACGACCAAGCCGATGGGGCAGGGGACGGGGCTTGGTCTGTCGATGATCTATGGCTTCGTGCGACAATCGGGCGGGCATGTGCAGATCGATTCGGCGCGCGACCGGGGTACGACGATGACGTTGCTATTGCCGCGCCATATCGGCGAGGCTGCCGACCTGACCGCAGCCAGGGCAGGGACCGCGATCCCGGCTGGTGCGGGCGAAACGGTGCTGGTGGTGGATGATGAGCCGACCGTGCGGATGCTCGTCATGGAGTTGCTCGGCGAACTTGGGTATTTGGCGATCGAGACCGAAACCGGCGAGCAGGCACTGAAGGTGCTGGAATCGCGCGCGCGGATCGACTTGCTCATCACCGATGTCGGCTTGCCCGGCGGCATGAATGGGCGGCAGGTCGCCGATGCCGCCCGCACGCACCGCCCGGACCTGCCGGTGCTGTTCATCACGGGCTTTGCCGAAAATGCGGTGGTTGGGGATGGTCCGCTCGAACCGGGCATGGCGTTGATCGCCAAGCCGTTCGCGATGGACACGCTCGCCGCGCGGATTCGCGCGATGTTGGCGGGGGCTTAGGCGGCGCGCTCGCGCGGCAGCGCGATCTCATCCTTGCGCCGCAAATAGGGGGCGACCAGGTTGCGCGCGCGGAACCATTCCTGCCGCTCGGGCGACAATGTCGAGAAATTGCCGATCACGCGGCGGCATTCCGGGCTGCGGCACTGGCAGATCATGTGCCAGTTCGATTCCGCCAGCGTGGTCGAATAATCCCAGGCGATTTCCTCGCCCGGCGCGATGTCGCGAATGGCGACCAATACCACGCTGTTGCCGCCAAAGCGCAGACCGGCATTGGGCGAACAGCTATGGTTGATAAGATCGTCGATGCGGCCCGACGGACCCATATAATGTTCGGGCGTGACCTGGACGAAGCGGTCGCTCGATCCGCGCATCAGGCTCGGCACGCGGTCGGCGCGGAAGCGGCGACCAGTGAAGCGGATGATCTCGTCGCCCTCGGCAAACCCCTGCGCGGCATAGACCGCTTTGCCCAGATGCGTCTCGCCAACCGCGAACAGATTGGCGGTGGGGGCATACGCGTCCAGCACGTAGAAACGCCCGTTGCGGAAACCGAGCGAGCGCAGCGGGTTGATCGTCGCCAGACCGACCATGAACCACACGCTGGCGTGGCACAGCAATTCGACCAGGATATAGACATATTCGCCGGCATGTTGGTCGCCGTGGCGCGTGGCGACCAGCAAGGTCGCGAGATCGCCGATCGTCCACAGCCCCCAGGCGGGCGAGCGTTCGCGCGTGCGGTCTTCCATTACGCTCTGCCAGGTCGGCCAGAAGCTGACGGGGACGGCGGCAACCACCAGCATGTGCGCCCAAAAGGCATCGCGCGCCACGATCCACACCACCAACGCGGCGAGGCAGGCGGCGGTGCACGCCACTTCGCCGCGCGACGGCGCACTCCAGGTCGAACGCCGCCAGATGCCGATCGTTACCACCAGGCACGCAAGCGTCGAGAGCGCGAACACCCAGCCTTGCAGCGCGGCGGGGTTGACCGCGGCATAGGTGGCGGCTTCGACTGCGGTCGCCGCCGTCCAGATCAGCCAGGAGGCGCGATTGGGTTGCACCAATTGCCGCCGCAGCCCGGCGAGATACGATCCGTATCCCGCCAGGCTGCAGAGGATTGCAATGGGGAACCAGGGGTCGATCGCCATGCCTGCGTGCCGTTATGGTTAAGCCCGAGCTTACCCATTCCGCAGACTCGCGTCCACACAAACCGAGGAGTCACCACGAGTCGCGGGGAATCTTGAGTCGTTTGAATCGGTTACAGGGCAGCGACGCGCACGATAATGTCGCGGTAGATTTGGGTCAGTGCGACCAAGTCATCCAACGCCACCGCTTCGTCCAGCTTGTGCATCGTCGCGTTGAGCAGGCCGAATTCCACCGTCGGGCACAGCGCCGACAGGAAGCGCGCGTCAGACGTGCCGCCGGTGGTGGAAAGCTCGGGACGACTGCCGGTCTGCGCGGCGATCGCATCGCCGATCAGATCGGAGAAGGGGCCGGGCGCGGTGAGAAACGCCTCGCCCGAAATGCGCGCGACCATCGTGGCGGCGGGATCGTGGCGCTTGACGATTGCTTCGATTCGGTCGGCGAGATCGGCCCCGCGCTGTTCGTCGTTGAAGCGGATGCTGAGCCGGGCCTCGGCGCGGGCGGGGATGACGTTGGTGGCGGGGTTGCCAACGGTGATGTCGGTCACCTCGATATTGGACGCCTGAAACCAGGCATTGCCGTGATCGAGCACGATCGCATCGATTTCGGCCAGCATCGCGACCAGCCGCGGGATCGGATTGTCGGCAAGGTGGGGGTAGGCGACATGGCCTTGCTTGCCCGGCACCCCGATCCAGATGTTGACCGACCCGCGCCGCCCGATCTTGACGGTGTCGCCCAGCCGCGCGGCGGACGTGGGCTCGCCGACCAGACACACATCGGGCCGCACGCTTGTTTCCGCCATCCGCTCGATCAGCGCGCGGGTGCCGAAAATGGCAGGCCCTTCCTCGTCGCCGGTGATGATGAGGCTGAGCGGTATGCCGGGTTCGGGCGGGATGGCTGTGACGAAGGCGGCGATCGCGCCCTTCATGTCGACCGCGCCGCGCCCGTAGAGCAGGCCACCGCGCACCTCCGGCACGAACGCCCCGCTGGCCCAGCCCTCGCCCGGCGGGACCACATCGAGATGCCCGGCAAAAGCGACGTGCGTGCCCTCGCCGCTCCGCGTTGCCAGCAGGTTTTCGACCGGGCCATCGGGCGCGGACCCCGCGATGAAGCGGTCGACCGTGAAACCGAGCGGCAGCAGCGCGGCCTCCAGCACATCGAACACCGCTCCCTGGGCGGGCGTGATGCTTTCGCAAGCGAGCAGCGCCTTGGCGAGGTCGAGCGGATCGGGCAAAAGACTATCCTTCATGGGAGGCGACATTGCCCAAGCTCGATCTCGACACAATCCCGCAAACCAACGCGACCGGCTATCCGCCACCGTTTGATGCGCCGGTGGCGCAGCGCTGGTATCGTCGGCTGGCACCGGTGTCTGGGTTGAAAAGCTTCGGGGCGAGTCATGTTACGCTCAAACCCGGTGCCTGGTCGTCGCAGCGCCACTGGCATGATGACGAGGACGAGATGGTGGTGATGCTGTCGGGCGAGGCAGTGCTGGTCGAGGATGGCGGCGAGACGCTGCTGCGCGCCGGCGACATTGCAACCTTCCCGGCCGGGGTGCGCGACGGGCATCATTTGCAGAACCGTACAGAGCACGATTGCGTGTTTGTCGCGATCGGGGCGGGTGAGCGGCGGCTTGGCGGGGACTATCCCGATATCGACCTGCGCTTCACCGCCGAGGGCTATGAGCATAAGGACGGCACGCCCTATGCGACGACGCGCGTGCCGTGATTCGTCAGGCCCGCGTTGCGGGCTGTTCGAACTGTTCGATCACCCACTCCTCTTCCTGCGCCGAGGCGATCCAGTCCTGCATAAAGGGGTGATGCAGCACCGCGTCCATATAGGAGGTGGCAAAGCGCGCGACCGGGAGCGAATAGGTAACGATCCGGGTGACGACGGGGGCGTACATGATGTCCGCCGCGCCGAACGCGCCGAACAGGAAGTCGCCGTCGCCGCCGAAGCGCGCGCGGGCCTGCGCCCATAGCTCCATGATCCGCCCGAGATCGGCCAGAACGTCCTCATCGGGGCGTTGCGGCGGGAAGATCTGCCGGACGTTCATGCTGTGCTTGCGGCGCAAGGCGGTGAAGCTCGAGTGCATTTCCGCCGCCATCGACCGCGCCATCGCGCGTGCGGCGGCGTCCTCGGGCCAGAACAGGTCGCGGCTGGTCTTTTCGGCGAGATATTCGACGATGGCGAGGCTGTCCCACACCACCGCATCGCCGTCCCACAGGATCGGCACCTTGCCCGAGGAGGGCGCGAATTCGTCGCCCTCGCGGCGCTTGTCCCATTCGGCATCGTAGAGCGGCACGACCGCTTCCTCGAACAGCAGGCCCGACTGCTTGCACGCAAGCCAGCCGCGCAGCGACCAGGAGGAATAGGCTTTATTGCCGATGATCAGTTTCATGGAGCCCTGCCTAAGCGAGCGCCGCGCGGGGTGCAACATCGCGCGGTCATCCGGATTTGCTGTTCGTGCAACCGAACCGGCGGTAGAAGCGGCGAGGATTTGGGGAGAGAGCAGACGATGGCCAGCCGGAAGTTTGACGCACGATTGCTGCCGATCACCAGCGCGGTGGCGACGGCGTTGCTGGCGGGGGCGTGCAGCCCGTCGGCCGATGTCGCCAGGTCGGATGTTGCGGTGTGCCGCGATGCGGCGGGCCTGCGCACCGACGATGCCAATTGCGTGCGCAGTGGCGGCGGGCATGGTGGTGGTGGGGCGGCCTGGTATTTCCTGTCGCGCGGCAGCGCGGTGCCGCAGCCGGGGCAGGCGCTTTCGGGCGGCTATACCAGCCCGCGCGCGGGCGTCGGTTATGCGCGCGCTTCCTCGGCGACCGTGTCTCGCGGCGGCTTTGGAATGAGCGCGCGCGGCTTTGGCGGCGGGGCGGGCGAGTAGATGCGCCGCACCGATTGCAGCCCGCGCCGCGACTGGCAAACACGGGTCGAGGCGCTTGGGCTGGTCTGGCACAGCGTCGGCGGCCAGCCCTATTGGGACGAAAGCGCCTGCTATCGCTTCACGCTGGCCGAGATCGAGACGATCGAGCGCGCCAGTGCCGAGCTGTATGAGATGTTTCTCGCTGCCGGGCAGCATGTGCTCGACCGCGAATTGCTCGGCGATTTCGGCATTCCCGCTTTCTGCCACAATGCCATTTACGATTCCTGGAATGCCGAGCCGCCGGCGCTCAATTTCGGGCGGTTCGACCTCGGCTATGACGGCTCCGGCCCGCCCAAATTGTTCGAGTTCAATTGCGATACGCCGACTTCGCTGATCGAGGCGGCGGTGGTGCAGTGGGACTGGAAGGAAGCGGTCTTCCCAAGCCACGACCAGTATAACAGCCTGCACGAGGCGCTGATCGCCAAATGGCGCGACATCGCGCCGCCGCCGGGGAGCAGCGCGCTGTATCTGGCGCATGTCGCGGATGCGGCGGGCGAGGACAGCGTCACCACCGCTTACCTCGCCGATACCGCGCGCGCGGCGGGGATCGATACGCGGCTGATCGAGCTGAAGGATCTGGGCTGGGACAGCGCCGGGCGGCGCTTCGTCGATCTCGACAACGCACCGATCGACGCGATCTTCCATCTCTATCCGTGGGAATGGCTGGTGAACGAGCCGTTCGGACGCGATCTGCTCGAGAGCCTGAGCAGCACTTTGTGGATCGAGCCGATCTGGAAGATGCTGTGGAGCAACAAGGCGATCCTGGCGGTGTTGTGGGAGCTGTATCCGGGGCATCCCAATTTGCTGGAGACGCGGCGGGTGCCGCTGGCGGGCGATTACGTGCGCAAGCCGTTGCTGGCGCGCGAAGGGGCGAATGTCACTTTGGTCAAAGGCGGCGCGACGCTGGCCGAGACCGGCGGCGATTATGGCGAGGAAGGCTTCGTCTATCAGGCGCTGTACGATCTGCCCGGCAGCGGCGAGCAGCGCCCGGTGCTGGGGGCGTGGATCGTCGATGGCGCGCCCGCCGGACTGGGTATTCGCGAGGATGGGCCGATCACCGGCAACACCGCACGCTTCGTGCCGCATATCATCGAGGGGTAATATGGCCGAGCACCCCTACACCGCGCGGATCGCCTGGACCGGCAATCGCGGCGAGGGGACGCGGCAGTATCGGAGCTATGACCGGACGTGGCAGATCGTGACGCCGGGCAAGCCGGTGATCGACTGCTCGAACGATCCGTTATTGGGTGGCGATCCCGGCCTGCCCAACCCCGAGGACTTGCTGCTGGCGACGCTCTCGGGCTGCCACATGCTGTGGTATCTGCATCTGGCGAGCGTCGCCGGGGTGGTGGTGACGGGCTATACCGACGATCCGCTCGGCATCGGCGAAAGCGCGCCCGATGGCACGGGGCGCTTCATCAAGGCGGTGCTGCGGCCCCGGATCGAGCTGGCCCAGGGGAGCGATCTGGCGGTGGCGGATGCGATCCATGGGCGGATCCACGCGCATTGCTTCATCGCGCGATCGGTCAATTTTCCGGTGGACTATGCGGCGCGGTATATCGAGGTTTGAGGCTACACGCGATTTTCCAATGGCGGTCGAAAACTCTATTTAACATTTAATTCATTTGCACTGGAGCTGACCTGCCGTCGGCGCTTTCCCTTTGGTGGCGACGGGCTTGCAACCAATTTTTACCTGCGGAGGATAAAGCTAACCCAAACATGCCGCCAGCACTAAACCAAAAAAGGTTACTTGATAAAATAGTTGTCAAGCCCGACAGAAGTACATTTACGTCGACTTGTAGCGCGTGAGCAGCTGCTATGACATACGATACTGTAAGTAAATTGACGAAACTTGATAAGAAGGGGAATGATATTCTTTCTGCGACTTTCCATATGCTTTTTCGATTTCTTTTTAGAAAAAGGATCGTCTCGAGGGATACCCACAGAGCCATTAAGCCTACGAGCGATCCGCTCACAGCAAGAAGGGCATTTTTGGCAATATCGGAAAGAGGATCAAACATTATGTCTCCTTTCCTAGGGCCGTTGCTGTTTGTCCAATCCACCTGAACAGCGGAAATGCGACGAATACACCAAAGGTCGCTGCAAGCGAGATGATATATGCGTTAATCATGTCCGGCAAAGCAACTAGCTTCAATAACGACGTTGTCAGCCATGGTCCGCCGAACCAGCACGTCGGAATAGCGGATATTTCGGAAACCAGCGCGACCACGGAGGCTGTATTAGCAATTCTGGCTCCATGAACTGTCTTCAAAAGCACGAGAAATATCGTACCGGTCAAAATTCCAATCAAAAAACCGATTGGCATTCCGATCATGTGAGCCTGTTCCCCTGCAGGCTTCCCCGCCTCTCAAATATACCTCGCACGCAAAATCCTATTTTGCTAGCCTAGGATTGATTAGCAAGCAATTTTACTAATCAATCGCGGGCTTTTCAATACCGTTAGCCATCCGTGGCTTTGACGCCGAATTGTCTTAGGACCCAACCTCAATCACTGTTGCGCACAAGTCGGGGTACCGCCGACTGAGGCCGGTCAGCGCGTGCGGCGGGGCCAGTTATAGTGGCTGCTCTCGAAGGAAACGACGGCACCGGCATTGTCGCCGAGCGGGATCGCGGCGGTGCCATAGACGCCGCGCATGCCGTTCGATCCGATCATCGCGCCGATTTCGCCATGAATGCCGGGGCCGCCGCTGCTGGGGCCAAGGCGTTCCCCGCGCGCGGCGGCGGCGCTTTCGGCGGTGTTGCTGTTCAGGATCGCGTCGCGCTCTTTATCGGACAGGCGGATCGTGTCGTTGGAGGGCTGCGTCGTTGCGGGAGCCGGGGCGGTCGGTGCCGCCGGTTGCTGCTGGGCGAAGCCTGCCGTCGGGAAACCCGCGACGGCGGAGATGAGCAGCAAAGCGGGGCGCATCGGACGAGTCATGGCGTTGATGTAGCGCAGATGCGCGCGATCGCCAACGTGGCGCGAAACCCCGCTTAGCTGGTGACCGCCTCGATCACCGCTGCGCGCAGTTCGGGGATGCCGAGGCCGGTTTCGCTCGACGTTACCAAAATCTCGGGGTGCGCCGCCGGGCGCTTGCGCGCTTCGTCGGCGGTGGCCTGGGTGACCTCGGCCAGTTCGCTCGCCTTGATCTTGTCGGCCTTGGTGATGACCATGCGGTAGCTGACCGCCGCCTTGTCGAGCATCTCCAGAATGTCGCGGTCGACATCCTTGATGCCGTGGCGCGCGTCGATCAGCACCAGCGCCCGCTTGAGCACGTCGCGCCCGCGCAGGAAATCATTGACCATGAAGCGCCACTTCTTGACCATGTCCTTGGGCGCTTTGGCAAAGCCATAGCCGGGCATGTCGACCAAGCGGAACGCCAGCGGGTTGCCGACGTCGAAGAAGTTCAATTCCTGCGTGCGGCCTGGCGTGTTCGAGGTGCGCGCGAGCGCATTGCGCCCGGTGAGCGCGTTGAGCAGCGACGATTTGCCGACGTTGGAGCGCCCGGCAAAGGCGACTTCGGGCACCACCGCATCGGGCAGGAACTCGATCGTCGGGGCCGATTTGAGGAACGCGATCGGGCCGGCGAAGAGCTTGCGCGCGGCTTCGACGTCTTCGGGGTCGAAACTCACTTCTTCACCGCCGGTTCTTTCAGCCCGGGATGGCGGGCGTAGAGCAGGCGCTGCTGCGCGACGGTCCACAGGTTGGAGGTGATCCAGTAGACCTGCAGGCCGACCGCGAACGGGGCCATTACGAACATCAGCATCCACGGCATGATCGCGAAGACCTGCTTTTGCGCTTCGTCCATCGGGGCCGGGTTCAGCTTGAACTGGAAGAACATCGATACGCCGAGCAGCACCGGCACCACGCCGATCGCGAGGAAGGACGGCAGATGGTAAGGCAGATAGCCGAACAGGTTGAGGATCGTCGCCGGATCGGGTGCCGACAGATCGTGGATCCAGCCGACGAACGGCTGATGCCGCATTTCGATCGTCAGCAGCAGCACCTTGTACAGCGAATACATGATCGGGATCTGGATCAAGGTCGGCAGGCAGCCCGCGAGCGGGTTGACCTTCTCGGCCTTGTACAGCGCCATCACTTCCTGCTGCGCGCGGGCCTTGTCGTCTTTGTATTTCTCCTGGATCGCCTTCATCTTGGGCTGGATCGCCTTCATCGCGGCCATCGAGGCGAACTGACGCTGCGCGACGGGGAAGATCAGCGTGCGGATGGTGACGGTGAGCAGGATGATCGCGACACCGAAGTTGCCGATCATGCGGAACAACCAGTCGAGATATTTGAAGATCGGCTTTTCGACGATCTCGAACCAGCCCCAATCGATCGCCTTGCCGAAATGCTGGATGCCGAGGCGGTCCTCATAGCGGTCGAGCGTGTTGGTTTCCTTGGCACCGGCGAAGAATTTGGCGGTCGAGACGAGCGCCTTGCCGGGCGCGACGACGCGCGGGGCGAGCGTGAAATCGCCCTGGAACACGTCGCCGGTGGCGGCGTGGAAGCCCGCACGCACCGGTGCGCCGTGATCGGGGATGACGGCGGCGAGGAAATATTTGTCGCCGAAGCCGAGCCAGCCGCCGGTCGAGTTGAAGAAATTCTCACCCGCTTTGGCCGAATTGCCCCAGATCTTGCCGAGGAAGCTCGCTTCCTTGCCCTTCAGATTGTCGAAGGTGATGTCGTAGGTGGCGCCTTTGTCGAACACGCCGATCGGGCCGATATGGTTGGTCCAGGTATCGGCCTCGGTGCCGACGCCCGCGCGCGAGACCAGCGCATAGGGGCGCAGCGAAATCGGCGCGGGGCCGGCATTGGCGACGGTCTGGCGCACCGTGAACATATATTTGGCGTCGACCGCGAAGGTCAGCGCGAAGCGTTGGCCCTGCTTGTTGTCCCAGTAGAGCGTGACCGGGGTGTTGGGGGTCAGCGTTGTGCCGTTGGCGGTGAAGACGGTATCGCCATTGGGAACGGTGACGCCGTCGCCATTCCAGCCGAAGCCCGCGAAATACGCATCCTTGGTGCCGCGCGGCGAGAGCAAGCGGATCGGCGGGGAGTTCTTGTCGATCGTCTGCTTGTATTTGGTCAGCGTCAGATCATCGATCCGCGCGCCCTTCAGGTTGATCGAGCCTTGCAGATCGGCGGTCTGGATTGCCACGCGCGGGGTTTCGCGGCGGACGACCTCGAGATCGCGCAGGCGCGTCGCGTCGGTTACCGCCGGGCCACCGGTTGGGGCGGCGACAACCTCGCTCTTGCCGTCGACCATCTTGGTCGCGGGCGGATGGGCGGCATGCGGAAAGAATTTCGCCGACAGGAAATTGCCGCCGAGCAAAATGATCGCGGCCAGCACCGCGAACAGGATGAAATTCCGGGTATCTTCTTTCACGCGGGTGTCTTCCGTTCGATCAGGGCACTGGATCGGGTCCGTACCCGCCCCAGGGATGGCACCGCGCGATTCGCTTGGCTGCCAACCACCCGCCTTTCACTGCGCCATAGCGGCGAAGCGCGGTGATTGCATAGGCGGAACAGCTTGGGGTGTAGCGGCACGAAGGCGGCAATACGGCCGAGGGGCCGATTTGCCAGCCGCGTACCAGCAGGATGAGGAGGCGAGTCAGCACGGCGAAGCGCCAATATGGCCGTTCGCCCTGACCCTGTCGAAGGGCACCCGCCCCAAGGAGGGCGATCCTTGTTGCGAGGCGTGCTTCGACACGCTCAGCACGAACGGAGTGCAGTGGTCGCTCACCGCGCCGCCTTCGCCAGTGCTTTGGTGAGTTCGGCGCGTAATGCGGTGAAATCGCGCTCGATTCCGCCGTTGCGGCCGATCAGCACATGGTCCGCGCCGGGCACGCCCTTCTCGGGCAACAGTTCGCGCGCCAAGGCGCGCAACCGCCGTTTCATGCGGTTGCGGACCACGGCGTTGCCGATTTTCTTGGTAACGGTGTAGCCGACCCGCATCGCGGGATCGCCATCACCGCGGGCGCGCACTTGCAGGACGAAGCCCGGCATGGGTGCGCGCTTGCCCGCATTCGCCGCGAGAAAATCCGCGCGGCGCGTGAGCGTCCGTAGGTCGGGAGGCCCGACGGGTACGGTTACGCCGAGAGCTTCTTGCGGCCGCGGTTGCGGCGAGCGCGAATCACGTTGCGACCGCCCGGGGTCGCCATGCGCGAGCGGAACCCGTGGCGGCGTGCGCGCACCAGATTGCTCGGCTGAAAGGTCCGCTTCATCGTTCATTCCCTAAAATTCTGCACGGGGCACGTCGAAATAGAAAATGGCCGCCACGAGGACGGCCTTGAAGGTGCGCGCTTACCGAGGACGTGCCGGAAAGTCAACGTGTGCGATCGCTGGGCGGCGGGGTGAGGATCTCGGCGAGGCGGGCGCGAAAGCTGGCGGGCGGGCCATCCTCGCGCGCGTCACGGTCGCGCGCGCGGCGGCGTGCGGCGCTTTGGCGGCGCAAACCCATATCGGCATAATGGCCGAGTTTGGGCCAGCGGCGCTTGGCGGTGACGAAATGCTTTTTCGCGCGGTGCGAGTTTTGCAGCACCAGCGCGAGGCCCGCCGCGAACACGAAGATGCCGCCGGGGCCGGGAATCGCGCCGACGATCGGCGAGAGAATCACCAGGACGACGCCCCCCGAGACAAGGCCGGTGCGAACAAGCGGATTGCGGGAAGTGATCATCTTCCTGGCATGTGGGGCCGGTGTCTTGTTTGTGCAAGACGGCGATCGGCACCGGTTCCCTCCGCCGGAAAACGCGTTATGGTTCAAGTGCGTCCGGGGGGATCACAGATGGCAGCGAGCGTATCGACGGTGGCGTATCTCGGGCTCGAGGCGCGCGCGGTCGAGGTGCAGGTGCAGCTGATCCCGGGGCTGCCCGCCTTCAACGTCGTCGGGCTGGGCGACAAGGCGGTGGCGGAAAGTCGCGAGCGCGTGCGCGGGGCGATCGCGGCGATGGGGCTGGCGCTGCCGCCCAAGCGAATCGTGGTCAACCTGTCCCCGGCGGACTTGCCCAAGGAAGGGTCGCATTTCGATTTGCCGATCGCGCTGGCGCTGCTGGGCGCGATGGGCGTGGTCGATGCCGAGACGCTGAGCGAGTATGTCGTGGTGGGCGAGCTTGGGCTCGACGCGCGGATCGCGCCGTCGCCGGGGGTGCTGCTGGCGGCGCTGCATGCGTCGGAACGCGGCATGGGGCTGGTGTGTCCGGCGGCGCAGGGGTCGGAAGCGGCCTGGGCGGGGCAGGGGGTGCTGGCCGCACCCGACATCTTGTCGCTGATCAACCATTTCAAGGGGCACGGCCTGCTGAGCGCGCCGTTGCCCGGCGATGCCGAGGATGTCGGGCACGGGCCCGACCTGCGCCAGGTGAAGGGGCAGGAGACGGCCAAGCGCGCGCTCGAAATCGCGGCGGCGGGCGGGCACAATCTGCTGATGGTGGGGCCGCCGGGCGCGGGCAAATCGCTGATGGCGTCGTGCCTGCCGGGCATCCTGCCGCCGCTCGATGCGAGCGAGGCGCTGGAAGTGTCGATGGTGGCGAGCGTCGCGGGCACGCTCAGCGGCGGCCGCCTGACGCGGACGCGGCCGTACCGCGCGCCGCATCATTCGGCGTCGATGGCGGCGCTGGTCGGCGGCGGGTTGAAGGTCAAGCCGGGCGAGGTCAGCCTCGCGCATCTCGGCGTATTGTTCCTCGACGAACTACCCGAATTCCAGCGCGCGGTGCTCGATTCGCTGCGCCAGCCGCTGGAGACGGGGACGGTCAGCGTCGCGCGCGCCAATGCGCATGTGACCTTTCCGGCGCGGGTGCAGTTGATTGCGGCGATGAACCCGTGCCGCTGCGGGCATTTGGGGGATGCGGCGCTGGCCTGTTCGCGCGCACCGCGTTGCGCGGCGGATTATCAGGCCAAGGTGTCGGGGCCGCTGCTCGACCGCATCGACCTGCATATCGAGGTTCAGGCGGTCAGCGCCGCCGACCTTGTGCTGCCGCCGCCGGGAGAAGGATCGGCGGAGGTAGCGGTGCGGGTCGCGGCGGCGCGGGCGATACAAAGGGCGCGCTATGCCGATCACGCCGTGCGCACCAATGCCGAGGCGGATGGGGCCTTGCTCGACGCCGTTGCCACCCCCGATGCCGCCGGGCGCACGTTGCTGGCACAAGCATCGGAAGCGATGCGATTGTCGGCGCGGGGCTATACGCGCATCCTGCGCGTCGCGCGGACGATCGCCGACTTGGCGGGGGTCGAGACGGTCGGGCGCATCCATGTTGCCGAGGCGCTCAGCTATCGCCGCCAGGCTCCGCGCAACTGATCGAACGCTCAGTCGAAGGTCAGGAATGCCGGCTTGCCGTCGAGATAGCAGTGCGTTGGGTTGTCGAACCGAAATCCGCCGGGGCCAAGCCGCCGCAGGACATGCGCGCAGTGCGCGGTGGCGCGTTCTCCGGCCTGGACGATGACGTCGGATATCAGATACGCATCGGAGGCCAGCACGCCGTGTCCGGCACGCACCAGCTTGCCTGCGGCGACCGCGCTTTCAACCTCGCGCCGCACGGTTGAATAGCTCATCCGCAAGGTTCGGGCGAGGGCGGTGATCGCGATCGGCTCGCGCAAATCCTGGGGGGGGGCGGTGTAGGCCTCGCCGTAGCGCCGGCTCAGTTCCGGGTCGCGCGTAATCTTGTTCGCGCTAGCGGTTGCCACGCTATGCACGACCACGAGCTCAAGCCAGCTTGCATGCGAGTCCCGAATATAGTCGAACGGTGCCAGTATCAGATCGATTGCCGCGGCAATGGTCGCGTTTGGATCATAGAAACGGTCGACATGGTTTGGCGGCAAGGGAAAGCCCATGTGCGCCAGGTCTTCGATGACGCTGACCATATGGTCGTGCAAGAGGCGCAACACTGTCACGAAGGCGGGCAGCGCCAAAATCTCGCTGCGAACGCTCACGCCATGATCGACACGCTGGCAAAGCCCGTCGCTGATCAACGCGTGGACATGCCGCCGGACCGTCTCAAACGGTCGATTGAGCGACATGGCGACCGCGTTGATGCTAATGCCGTCAATGGCGGTCGGCGCGGTCGAAGCGAGGCCATTGCAGAAGGCGCGAAGGCAACTGCTGCCGCGCAAGATCATCAGCAGAAAAATGGCGCGATCGAACGGGATTTTGCGTTGAAGATGCTCCTCGACGACGCGGACCACATCGAGTCCACACGCCAATTGCATCTGGCTGACAACCCGGCCGACCATGCGGCTGCCGGGCCGCGCCGCTACCTCCCACCTCAGATGTTGCACCGATCCGATCGCCCCCCGGCTGCTATAGGAGATGCTCTCTTACCCGATTTGCTCAAACTACGCATGGGATGTTTATCAAACTGGGTAACTATAAGATGTGATATTTCATACGCTGCCGTAACGATTCCGCTGGGGTGGGGGATTTGTATGGCCGTGCTTGGTGAATCGCACGCTGAAACGGACATCGTCGCGGGGGGCGGCGCGCCAGATTTCAGGGTTGAGGCGTTTCCCGGCGCGGCCTTGCGGAGCGCGCGCGAGGCGATGGGCATTTCGATCGGCGACGTGTCGCGCCACACGCGCATCCCCGAACGCCATCTCGATGCGATCGAGCGCGCCGACTATGAGGTCTTTCGCGCACCGCTTTATGCGGTCGGCTTCGCACGCACGTATGCACGTCATGTCGGCTTGACCGAGCTGTGGATCGCTGAGGCTGTTCGCGCTCATTTGGCAGCGCGATTGCCGGAACGCGATGCGCCACCCGGGGTGGATGGCAGGCCAGGGAAAGGCGTCGTGTCGTTTACCGTCTGGAGTCTGGCAATCGGCGCTGGCGTGGTCTTGCTGGTGCTGCTTGTGCGCATGTGGGGTTGATGTCCGGCGCGGTCGCGGCTAACAGCACCGTCCACGCTGCGGGTGTGGTGAAATTGGTAGACGCGCGGGACTCAAAATCCCGTTCCGCAAGGAGTGTCGGTTCGACCCCGACCACCCGCACCATCTTTGTTACGCTGCGGCCAGCTCCAGCGTTTCACTGATCTCAAACCATACCGCTTCGGCCGCTTCGAGCTTCTTCGAAATCTGCGCGTGCTGCTTGGTCAAATCGGCCGGGGTGAGCCGCGCGAGCCAGGCCTCGGCGGTGCTCGGGTCCAGCATCGCACGGTCGATCGCGTCGCGTTGTTTGGTCAGCTTGGTGACCAACGCCTCGGCCTCATGCGCGCGCTTTTGCAGGGCGACGGCGGCGGCGCTCAATTGCGGCTTGTCGTCCTTCTTGGCGGCCTTGGTCTTGGCACCTTCGCCACCACCGTCACCCGCCAGCACGAAAGTGATATAATCCTCCATGCTGCCGGCATATTCCTTCGCCGTGCCGCCATCGACCAGCACCAGCCGGTCGGCGGTGAGTTCGACCATGTGGCGATCGTGGCTGACCAGGATGACCGCGCCGTCATAGGCGTTGAGCGCCTGGACCAGCGCCTCGCGCGCATCGACGTCCAAGTGGTTGGTCGGTTCGTCGAGGATCAGCATGTGCGGTGCGTCGCGGGTGATCAGCGCGAGCGCGAGGCGCGCGCGTTCGCCGCCCGAGAGCTTGCCGACCTTCTGCGTCGCCTTGACGACCGAGAAGCCGAAGCGCCCGAGCTGCGCGCGCACCGCACCCGGTGTCTTGCCCGACATCATGCGGGTCATATGTTCGAGCGGGGTATCGTCGCCGTCGAGTTCCTCGACCTGATACTGCGTGAAATAGCCGACGCGCATCTTGCCGCTGGCGGTCATCGCGCCGTCCATCGTCGGCAATTGCGCGGCGAGCAGGCGCGCGAGCGTGGTCTTGCCGTTGCCGTTGCGGCCCAGCAGCGCGACGCGATCATCGGGATCGAGCCGCAGGTTGAGGCGCTGCAGGATCGGCTTGTCGGCATAGCCGACCGCCGCCATGTCGAGCGTGATCAGCGGCGGGCGCAGTTCTTCAGGAGACGGGAATTCGAACGACAGCGTCGGATCTTCGGCCATCGACGCGATCGGTTGCATCTTGGCGAGCATCTTCTGGCGGCTCTGCGCCTGCTTGGCGGTCGAGGCGCGGGCGCTGTTCTTGGCGATATATTCGGTCAATTTGGCGCGTTGCGAATCCTGCGCGGCCTTGGCGGCGGCGAGCTGGGCGACGCGCTCGGCCCGCTGGCGCTCGAAACTGTCGTAGCCGCCGGTGTAGAGATGGACCTTGCCGCCTTCGAGATGGAGGATGGTGTCGACCACGTTGTTGAGCAGATCGCGCTCATGGCTGATGACGACCATCATCGCCGGATAGCTTTTCAGGAAATTCTCGAGCCACAGCGTCGCTTCGAGATCGAGATGGTTCGAGGGCTCGTCGAGCAGCAGCAGATCGGGTTCGGAAAACAGCAAGGAGGCGAGCGCGACGCGCATTTTCCAGCCGCCCGAATAGCTGTCGAGCGGGCGGCCCTGCATTTCCTCGTCAAAGCCGAGGCCGACCAGAATGCGCGCGGCGCGCGCCGGGGCGGTATAGGCGTCGATCGCGGTCAGCCGGTCATAGACGGCCCCGAGACGATCGGGGTCCTGGCAGGTTTCGGCTTCGCTCAGCAGCGCCGCACGCTCGGTATCGGCGGCGAGCACGGCTTCGATCGGGGTGGTGGTGCCGCTCGGCGCTTCCTGCGCGATATAGCCGATGCGGGTGCCGCGCGGCATCTCGATCTCGCCGAGATCGGGTTCGAGCTGGCCGATCATCACCTTCATCAGCGTGGACTTGCCCGCGCCATTGCGCCCGATCAGGCCGACCCGGCTCTTGGGGGGCAGGGCCGCGCTCGCACCGTCGAGGATCGCGCGCCCACCGAGGCGCACCGTGATACCATTGATATTCAGCATCGGCAGCGCCTAGCAGATTGTTGCGTTGCACCCAAGTGTCCGGCAGCGCGTTATACAACAAACACGAGAGGAAGCGGAATGAGCGTCGCCTTCCGTCGCGAAAGCGATGAGGAACATCTGGAACCCAAGTTCGAACGGCCGATCGCGCCCGGGCCGAATCTGGTCACGCCGCGTGGCCTCGCGCTGATCGGGGTGAAGGTGGAAGAGCTGGAAGCGGCATTGGCCGAGGCGGCGGCGGTCGATCGCGACGCGGTGCTGCGCGAGCTGCGCTATTGGCATACCCGCCAGACCACCGCCGAAGTCGTGCCCGCGCCGCCAGCTGGCGTGATCGGTATTGGCAGTCGCGTGACGTACCACCTGGCGGGTGCCGACCGCACGGTTGAAATCGTCGGTGGCGACGAGGCGGATCCGGCGGAGGGCCGCATCGGCTTCCAGGCACCGCTGGCGCGTGCGCTGATCGGCGCGGAGGTTGGCGAGCGCGTCGATTTTGCCGGCAAGGCCGAGGCGGTCGAAATTATCGGGGTGGCGTGAGCCGGGCTTTCCCGGCACCCTCACGGGTGCGCAGCGAATCCCGGTGCCAAGCGTTGGCAGAGGGAATTTCCGAATAGACCCGATCAAGGATCGCAACCGATGAGTGGTAACCGCAAGCTCGGCCCAATGGGCAATCCCTGGCTCCGGATCGGGATGGACGCCTGGACCTTGGGGCTGGAAGCCTCGGCTGTGATTGGGTTGCGTACCTGGCAGCGGGTGATGGCGGGTCCCAACGGCAATGCCGCCAGCGATGCCGAGGCGCATCGCATGGTCGATGAGAAGATGACGGCGGCGCTGCAGTTGAACATGGCGCTGCTGACCGGCCGCTTGGGAACGACGCCTGCGACGGCGACCAAGAAGATCATCCGGCATTATTCCCGCGCCGTTCGCGCAAACCGGAAGCGCCTTGCGGGTTAACGCGCCAGCGTAATCCGCGCGATCAGACCGCCACCGTCGCGATTCTCCAGGGCGATGTCGCCGCCTGCCTCACGCACGATCGCGTGTGCGAGCGCGAGGCCCAGCCCGATGCCGCCGGTCTCCTTGTTGCGCGATGTCTCCAGCCGGGTGAAGGCTTCGAACACGTCGCCCAGCCGATCGGCGGGGATGCCCGGACCGCGATCGCACACCGCGATCACCACTTCGTGCGGGGTCGCGGTGAGCGTGACCTCGGCCGACTTGCCATATTTCAGCGCATTCTCGATCAGGTTGCGCAGCGCGCGCCGCATGGGCGAAGGGCGCAGCCGCACTTGCAGGCGATCGGCCTCTTCAAAACCGACCGAATGGCCAAGATCGCGGAAATCCTCGACCACGGCATCGACCAATGCCGCCAGATCGACCTCGGTCGGCGGTTCGCTCGGGCGACCCAGCCTGGCGAGCGACAGAATGTCGTCGAGCGTGCGGTTCATCTCGGCGATGGTATCGGCCATTTTCGCGCGATCGGTGTCATCCTCGACCGACTCGATGCGTACGCGCAGCGCCGCCAGCGGGGTACGTAGATCGTGCCCGATCGCCCCGAGCATGCGATCTTTTTCATCCAGCATGGCAGTCACGCGCAGCCGCAACGCATTGAAGGCGACGATCACGTCGCGCACGTCCTGCGGGCCGCTCTCGACGATCGGTTCGGTCGCCGTGCCGGGATGGAAATCGCGAGCGGCAGCGGCAAGGCGGCGTAGCGGACGCGAAATGCGCCGCCCGGCCCACAGCAAGGGCACGAGGACGACGCCGTAGAGGATCGCGGTCTGCGCAAACAAGCGCCACAGGATCGTCGAATCGTTGCGGGTCCAGCCGATGTTGAGCACGATCCATTGCCCATCGGGGCGTTCGACCGCGACGACCAGCTCTGCCCCCGCGCGCAGCAGGCGTTCGATGCGCGATTGGCTGACATAGCGCAGGCGCGGATCATTGGGCGAGATCGGCAGCACTTGCGTCTCAATCCGGTTGGCCTTGACCCCGGCATCGGTAAGGGCGACGCGCAAGGCCCGTTCGATATCGCCCAGCCGCTCCGCCCCGGGCGGGATCGGGGAGGCTGCCAGCACGCGCGTGCGGCTCCACGATCCGCCGCCGCCAATCTTCTTGCCTGCCGCAATGCGTTCGTCGGCATCGACGATGCGCGTGACGGCCGGGCCCGTTGCCTGATCGAGCCGCGCCTGACGGCGCTCCTGCAGCAGCAAGCCAAAATTGATCGCCTGCGCCAGGAACAGCGCCACCGCGATCAGCAGCGCCATCTGGCCGGACAGGTTGCGCGGAAGAAGCCTCAAGGGCGCGCCGTCGTCACAGCCGGGTCACTTCGGCGGCCAGCGTATAGCCACCGCCCCATACGGTCTTGATCAGGTCGGGTGCCTTTGGGTCGGCTTCGATCTTGCGGCGCAAGCGGCTGACCTGATTGTCGATCGCCCGGTCGAACGCGGCGGCTTCGCGGCCTTGCGTCAAATCGAGCAATTGGTCGCGGGTCAGCACTTGGCGCGGGCGCGTGACCAGCGCGTGCAGCAAATTATATTCACCGGTCGACAGTGGCACCGAGACGCCGTCGCGATCGACCAGCGTGCGCTCGCCCGATTTCAGCACCCATCCGGCAAAGGCGAACGACCCGCTCTCGGGGGCATGTTGGCGCACGCCGCCCGCTGCGGCACGGCGCAGGATCACCTTGACCCGTGCCGCCAGTTCGCGTGGCGAAAACGGCTTCACCACATAATCGTCCGCGCCCATTTCGAGGCCGACGATACGGTCGGTCTCCTCGGTGCGGGCGGTGAGGAGGATGACGGGGATTTCACCGCTCTCGCGAATGTGCCGGGTGAGCGACAGACCGTCTTCGCCCGGCATCATGATGTCGAGAATGACGAGGTCGATGGCATAGGCGGTCATCCGCGCGCGCGCGCCCTCGGCATCGCCCGCCTGCGTCACGCGGAACCCTTGCCGCGTCAGGAACTGCGCGAGCGGTTCGCGGATCGAGCGTTCGTCGTCAACCAGCAAGAGATGCGGCGTATCCCCCATGGTGTCGGTGTTTAGCATGACGCGATCCACTTGGAAAAAAGGTGCCGGGCGAGCGGGGGGCAGGCTCGCCCGGCGGCCGGGCCTGGGGATTATTGGCCCGGATTGGGGGAAGGGGCTGGCGCGGGCGCAATCGCGTCCGCAGGGTCGCGGCGCTGCATTACGGCCTTGCGCGCGCGGTCGGTCCAGGCGGCCAATTCGTCCTTGGTGATCTGGCCATCGCCATTGGCGTCGATGCGCGCGAAACGCTTGTCGGCTTGCGCCAGATATTCGGCGCGCGAGATCTTGCCGTCGCCATCGGTATCGGCGCGCTTCAGCAGGCGTGCCGCCGGACCGGTCTGCTCGTCGGCCGAGAGGAAGCCGTCTTTGTTGGTATCCATCGCGTCGAAACGGGCATTCGCCTGCGCCGTGGCTTCGACCTTGGAGATCATGCCATCGCCATTGGTGTCGGCCTGCGCCATGCCACCGCCTTGTGCGATGGCAGCGGCGGTCGCCAGCGCGGCGACGGCGGCGGCAGTGAGAATGCGGGTGAACTTCATCGGCGGATCTCCTGATGCTGCCCCCGACGGTGGCGTGTCGGTGCCCGGGTTATGCCGGGACATCTGTCGCATCCCTATCCCGGGAAAGGGGGCAAAGTGTCGCAAAATGTCGCAAAACCGCAGCGCAGCGGCGGGTTATGCGAAAATGACGACGCTTTGCATGCCCTGCGCAATCGGAACGCCGTCGGCATTCCACAGCATCATCGTCTGGCTCGACCCGCCATTGACCGCGTGGGACGATTCGGCGGCGAGCAACCACCAGCCATCGCGGGTGGCGGGGGCGGGCGTCAGCAGGTTGATGATCCAGGTCACCGAGCTGAGCGGGACGGGCTGTTTGCCGAGCAGTTTGAGTGCGGCCGGGGGGAGCGCATCGGCCAGCGCCAGCACCTCGACCATCGGATCGATCCCCGACGCATCGCGCAACCGCGCCCAGCGTAGCCATTCGGCCTCGCCCGGTGCCTGGTCCTTCAAGTCGAGGAAATTGAAATTGCCGGTGAAGAAGTCGTCCGGCCCGGTGTAGAGCGTCGCATCGGCGGCAGGCGGGGTGACCGTGCGGTGCAGCGCGCCACTGAGCGCGATGCGCGAGGGCTGTTCGGCCATGAACACGAACGTCGCGCGATAGCCGAGCCCCGCCTCCGACACGATATCGGCCTGGATGAAGGCGGCGGTGCGGCCGCGGCGCAATTTGGTGGCAGTTACGGTGACCGCGCCCGAAAGCGGCCCGATAAACGAGACTTGGGCCGATCGCAGCGGCGGCAGATCGGGCTCGATGGTTTGCGCTGCGTGCAGCGCCAGCGCGCTCGACAAGCCGCCATAAGCGGTGCGGCCCTGCAGCCAATCGGTCGGGATCTCCGCGCGGAAACCGCCCGCGATCGGGTGCGCGGCGGACAGGATCTGGTGGATCGGCGTCACAGCGCGTGCTCCGCCAAACGGTCGCGCAGCGCGCGTTTGAGCACCTTGCCGATCGCGCTGCGCGGCAGTTCGGCGATCGCGTGGAGTGCCGACAGACGCTGCGTCTTGCCGAGGTGCGCATTGGTCCACTCGAGGATCTCGGTGATGCTGGCGTCGACCCCGCTATGCGGGACGTAGAAGCCGACCGGGCTTTCCCCCCAGGCCTCGTTCGGCACGCCGATGACGCTGCAATCGGCAACGGCGGGATGGCGCGCCAGCACCGCTTCGAGATCGGCCGGATAGATGTTGAAGCCGCCCGAGATGATCAGGTCCTTCTTGCGATCGAGCAGCGTCAGGAACCCCTCCGCATCGAAGCGCCCGATGTCGCCGTGGCGAATGAAGCGGTTACCATCGGCATCGAACCATTCGGCGGCGGCGGTGGCATCCTTGCGACCGTGATAGGCGGTCATCATCGCCGGGCTGCGGCCGACGACCTCGCCCCTTTCGCCCTGGGGCACCTCGCGACCGTCATCGTCAATCAGGCGGATGTCGTGCCCTTCGACTGGCCGACCCACGGTGTGGAGCTTGTCGGGAAAGGCGTTGGCGATCAGCAGGCAGGTGCCGCCGCCCTCGGTCATGCCATAATATTCGACCAGCAGCCCTGGCCAGCGCGCGACGACATCGGCCTTCAGCGCCGCCGGGAAGGGGGCGGAGGTGCAGGTCTTGAAGCGGAAGCTCGACAAGTCGAAGCGATCGAAATCGGGCAGCGCCATGATCCGCTGATATTGCACCGGCACCAGCATAGTGTGCGTGGCGCGGTGCCGTTCGGCGAGCGTCAGATAGCCGCGCGCGTCGAACTTCTTCATCAACACCACGGTGCCGCCCCAGCCGAGGGTGGGCAGCACGCTGACCAAAGTGGTGTTCGAATACAGCGGCGTTGCGATCATCGTCACCGCGCTCGCGAACCCGGCGGCTTCATTGCGGCTGATATGTGCCCAGCGCATAGCATGGCTCTGCACGATGCCTTTGGGCACGCCGGTGGTTCCCGAGGAATAGATGATGTTGAAGCCATCCTCGGGCACGATCGTGACCGGTGTCGGCTGTGCGCCAACCGGAGCGAGCCAGGATCCCAGCGATTTCAGATGGACGAGCTTGCCGGGAATATGGTGCCCGCTCAGCGCATTTGCCGCATCCGTATCGACAAAGGTGATGGGGGCAGCACAATCGGCGATCATCGCGACGATGCTGTCGGGGGTGCCCGACGGTGCGAGCGGGGTTGCCACGCACCCGGCGCGCAGCGCGCCGAGGAAGATCGCAACATAATCGATGCTGGCGGCGGCGACGATCGCGACCGCGTCACCCTGCTGCACGCCATCGCGCTGAAGCGCAGCGGCGATGCGGTCCACCAGCGCGTCAAGAGTGGCATAATCGAGTTCGCCGCCTGCCTCGGCCAGCGCGACCTTGTCCGGCTGTTCCGCGGCGTGCGCGCGGATCAGGTCGGGCAGGGTGGCAAAGTCGCTCGCGAGCATTTCGGCAGCGGTCATCATGTCCCTTCTCGGCAAATCCCAATATTCGATTCGCTAGAGGATGAGAGCAGGAAAGGCCATACGCGATCTTCGAACGACAGAAATCCTCCCCGGAACGGGGGGATTAGCTAGCCTAGAACCTTCGCGGTCTGCCCGAACAGGATCTTCTTGGCCTCCTCGGTCATCGGCTTGTTCTCGCTGATCGCGGCACCCTTGGCATAAGCGGTAATGGTGTGCGGGCGCGCCGCGATCGCCTCAAACCAGCGCTTCACGTTGGGGAAATCGTCGAGGTTCTGGCCCTGGCGTTGATAAGGGACGATCCACGGATAGCAGGCCATATCGGCGATCGAATATTCACCGGTGATGAAATCGCGGTCGGCCAGGCGGCGATCGAGGACGCCGTACAAACGGTTGGTTTCCTTGACGTAGCGATCGATCGCGTAGGGAATTTTCTCTGGCGCATAGCCGCTGAAATGGTGGTTTTGGCCGAGCATCGGGCCGAGGCCGCCCATTTGCCACATCAGCCACTGGATCGTCTCGGTGCGGCTGCGCAGGTCCGCGCCGATAAAGGCACCATATTTGTCGGCGAGGTACAGCAGGATCGCACCGGATTCGAAGATGGCGATCGGCTCGCCGCCATCGACCGGCTCATGATCGACGATCGCGGGCATCCGGTTGTTAGGGGCGATCTTCAGGAAATCGGGCTGGAATTGCTCGCCCGCGCCGATGTTGACCGGGATGATGCGATACTCGACCCCGGCTTCCTCCAGGAACAGCGTGATCTTGTGGCCGTTTGGCGTGGGCCAGTAATGCAGGTCGATCATGCGCCAAGCTCCTGTTGTGGATGCGGGGGAGATGGGGGAGCCGTTACGCCTGCGCAACCGCGCGCGGTAACAAGGCGTGGGCGGATTGCGACATGTCGAGGCGCTGGGTGGCGCAGGCATAGCGAGCGGATTCGCCTTGCGGCATTGCCAATACCGCTTTTCACGAGGGGCAATCTGTGGCATCGCATGCCATACCCAATCTTCAGATTCGATCGACAAGGACAGGTTTTATGGCGACTGCGCCCGAACTCGACGCTCCAGTGACGGCGCTTGACGAGTTCCGCCAGACGGCCCGTACCTGGCTTGCCGCCAACTTTCCGTCTGCGCTCAAGGGCAAAGACAATGCGCTGTCGGCGCTTGAAGGGCCGACCGACCTCTCCGCCGAGGAGATCGCGTGGAAGACGGCGATGGGGGAAAAGGGCTGGGGCGTGCCCGGCTGGCCCAAGGCGTATGGCGGTGGTGGGCTCGACAAGGCCGAAATGCGCATCCTGCAGGAAGAAATGGCGCGGATTGGCGCGTGGAACCCGATTGGCGGCATGGGCGTGATGATGTTCGGCCCGACCCTGCTCGAATATGGCAGCGAGGCGCAGAAGCACGAACATATCCCCGCGATCGCCAAGGGCGATGTGCGCTGGTGCCAGGGTTATAGCGAGCCCAATGCCGGGTCCGATCTCGCCAATGTGCAGACCTTCGCCGAGGATGCGGGCGACCATTATATCGTCAACGGGCAGAAGACCTGGACCAGTGGCGGGCAATGGGCCGACAAATGCTTCGCACTGGTCCGCACCGACAAATCGCAGAAGCATGGCGGCATCAGCTTCCTGCTGATCGACATGACCGCGCCCGGCGTCGAGGTGAAGCCGATCCGGATGATTTCGGGGCAATCGCCGTTTTGCGAGACCTTCTTCACCAATGTGAAGGTGCCCAAGGAAAACCTCGTCGGGCGTGAAGGCCAGGGCTGGGAAATCGGCACGCGCTTGCTGCAGCACGAACGCAACAGCCTGTCGGGCGGGGGCGGGGCCTCGCGGCTGTTCGCGGGCAAGCCGCTAGGCGCGCTCGCCAAGGACTATCGCGGCGCGGACGAACAGGGTCGCGTACCCGACAGCGATTTGCGGATGCGCATCGTGCGGCATGAGATGGACAGCCGCGCCTTCGCGCTGACGCTGCGCCGTGCCGCGCTGGAGGCGAAGTCGAACCAGGGGCCATCGGCAGCGACCTCGATCATGAAGAATGTCGGCGCGCGCATCACGCAGGAGCGCGCCGAATTGTCGATCGAGATCATGGGCATGGCCGGGCTCGGCTGGGAGGGCGAGGGGTTCAGCGAGGACGAGCTGACCCAGACGCGCACCTGGCTGTGGGGCAAGGCGGTGTCGATCTATGGCGGATCGACCGAGATCCAGAACAACGTGATTTCCAAGCGCATCCTCGGGATGCTCGACCACCAGTAATTTGAGATAGGCTGCCGCGACGCGCGGCGAGCCGGAGAGGGGCGGGGTGAAGGATGGCTGAAGCCATCCTCCCCCGTTTCACCCATCACAGAACGGGGACCGCGACATGGCCGTACTCAACGAAGAACAGACGATGCTCCGCGACATGGTGCGCGAATGGTCTGACAATGAATCGCCCGTAACCGCCTTCCGCAAGATGCGCGCGGCTGCCCCCGCCGAGGGGTATGATCCGGCGGCGTGGCAGGCGCTCTCGGAAATGGGCGTGGCGGGCATCGTCATTCCGGAAGCCTTTGGCGGCACCGCCTTTGGCTATCTTTCGCTCGGCCTGGTGCTGGAACAACTCGGTCGCAATCTCGCGGCATCGCCGCTGGCGGCGACGTCGGCGGCGGCGAGCGCGATCGTTTTGGGCGAATCCGAGACGGCGAAAGCTGCGTGGTTGCCACGCATCGCCAGCGGCGAAGTGGTCGCCACGCTCGCGGTCGATGAGGGGCCGGTGCACGATCCGGCCAAAATCGCGACCAAGGTGGTCGACGGTCGGCTGAGCGGCACCAAGGCGTTCGTCGCCGAAGGCGATAGCGCGGGCGTTTTCGTGGTGGCCGCCGAGGATGGGCTGTATCTGGTTGCCGGCGATGTCGGCGTGACGCGCTCCCCGCGCCATATGACCGATTCACGCAGCCATGCGCAGGTCACCTTCGTCGATGCGCCTGCGGAGCGGCTCGGCGATACCGGGCTGACCGCGCGCGTGGTCGATCGCGCGACAGCGGCGGTGTGCGCCGAAATGCTCGGCCTGGCCGAGCAAGCGTTCGCCACCACCAACGATTATCTGAAGACGCGCGTGCAATTCGGGCAAGTGCTCTCAACCTTCCAGGCGCTGCAGCATCGTATGGCCAAGATGTTCACCGAGCTTGAGCTGATGCGCTCGGTCGTTGAAGGCGCGCTCGAAGCGATCGATGTCGGACGGTCGGACGTCGACCAGGCGGTCAGCCTCGCCAAAGCGGTGGCGGGTGACACGCTGCACCTTGTCAGCCGGGAAATGATCCAGCTGCATGGCGGCATCGGCATGACCGATGAGCATGATGCGGGCTTCTACATCAAGCGCGCGCGCATTTTGGAGACGATGTGGGGCAATGCTGCATTCCATCGGGAGCGCTTTGCCCGACTGAACGGATATTGATCGGGATCGTATCGCTCTTCGCTAGTGCACCATGAACGCCCCCTTTTCGAAGGTCCGTTCTGGCCACTTCGGCCGTGTCATTTTTATCGCAAGTCCGTAAAACTCCTATAGCTGTGCCGCCATTTGCGGCGTTTCCGCGCTTGACGCGGCCCCGTTCTCGATTAAATTCGATGATAGGGTACGGAACCGATTAGCGTTCCGGCCCTTCGGGGAGAGAGATATGACGAACGCCTTGTTGTCTGCATGTGCCATGTCCGCGCTCGCGCTTGGGATCGCCATGCCAGCGTCGGCGCAGACCGCGCCTGCAGCCGGGGTGCCGTCGTCGCCGCCGGGAGCCGCAAAGGCTCCGGCGGCGGCCGAGGCGACCGACGAACCGACCCGCGATATCATCGTGACGGCGACCCGCCGCAATTCGCTGCTGTCGGACGTGCCGCTTGCAGTGTCGGCGGTATCGTCGGCGTCGCTGTCCAATTCGGGTGCCAACGACATCCGCCAGCTCAATCAGCTCGCACCATCCTTGCTGGTGTCGTCGACCGGATCGGAGGCGAACGGTTCGGCGCGCATTCGCGGCATCGGCACGGTGGGCGACAATCCCGGCCTGGAAAGCTCGGTCGCGACCTTTATCGACGGCGTCTATCGCAGCCGCACCGGGGCCGGTCTCAACGATCTCGGTGAGATCGACCGGATCGAAGTGCTGCGCGGTCCGCAGGGAACGCTGTTCGGGCGCAATGCCAGCGCGGGTTTGCTCAACATCATCACCAAGCAGCCGAGCTTTACCTTCGGGGCCAATGGCGAGCTGACCTATGGCAATTACAATGCGGTGCGCGCCTCGGGCAGCGTCACTGGCCCGATCACCGAAACGATCGCCGCGCGGCTTGATGGCGTCTATTCGAAGCGCGACGGTTTCTACACGGACGCGGTGACGGGCCAGCGGCTCAACAATCGCGATCGCTACTTCGTGCGCGGGCAGTTGCTGTATCAACCCACTGCCGACCTGTCGGTGCGGTTGATCGGCGATTATACGCACCGCGTCGAATCCTGCTGCGCCGCCGTCTATGTTTCGACGGTCGAAACCTATGATCCGACGCCGGGCGCGGCGGGGACCAATCCCGAACATGATTATGCCAGCCGCACCAACCGCATCACCGACGTGATGACCAGCATGGGCGGGGTGTTTCCGGGCGGCGTGTATCCGGCGAACATGACGCCCTATAATCGCCTGACTTCCGATACGCCGGGCCGCAGCTTCCGCGGCAAGACCACCGATGGCGGCATCTCGGGTGAAATCAACTGGAAGATCGGGGACATCGCGGTGACCTCAATCACCGCGTACCGCGAATATAAGGCGGAGGCTCCGGGCGACGTCGATTACAGCAACATCGACTTGCTGTACCGTGCTGCAGACGGCAATGCGTTCCGCCAGTTCAAGACGTTTTCGCAAGAACTGCGCCTGCAGGGATCGCTGTTCAAGGACCGGCTCGACTGGCTCGTTGGCGGCTATTTCTCCAATGAAGATCTGACGGTTCGCGACAACCTCAAATTCGGCTCGCAATATGGGGCCTTTGCCGCGTGCCGCCTGGTCGCGACGATCAACGCCGCTGCGGTGCTGCGCAATCCCAGCGCACCGGGCTGTCTCAGCCCCACCGGTATCGCCACGTTGAACGGGGCGTTTGGCGCGGCGGCACCGATCTTCATCAACGGTCTGAACACGCTCAGCACGGTCAACAATGTCGGCGACAACAACGCCAATTACTATCAGCGCAGCCGCAACTTTGCGTTCTTCACGCACAATATCGTGCACATCACCCCGACGCTCGATCTGACGCTGGGCCTGCGCTACACGCATGAAGAAAAGACGTTCCGCGCCGATTTCACCAATACAAATACCGCCTGCCCGACGCAGCAAGCGTTCTTCGCGCCCTATCTGACCGGGGGCGCGACGCCGCTGCCGGCCTCGCTGCAATCGCTGGCGGCGGGCGTCGTCAACCTGACCTGCCAGGGCAATTCCAGCTCGGCGCTCAATGCCTTGAAGCTGAGCGACAAGCGCAAGGAAGGCGAGTTCACCGGCACGGCGGTGCTCTCCTGGAAGCCGACCACGGGTGTGCTGACCTATGCCAGCTATTCGCGCGGCTATAAGGCAGGCGGCTTCAACCTCGATCGCTCGGCCTTGGGCCAGCCGATCTTCTCGCCGACCGACCCGCGCCAGTTTGGCGGGCGTGGCGCTGGCTTTGGCACCGCGAACCTCCAGTTCGATGCCGAGAAGGTCAACGCCTATGAAGTCGGCGTGAAATATACCAGCCGCCGCTTCAACCTGAACGTCGCCGCCTTCCAGCAGGACTTTAAGGACTTCCAGCTCAACACCTTCAACGGCTCGGTCTTCCTGGTGCAGAATATCGACTCCTGCTCGACCGATTTGGCGGGCGCGGACCGCGATGCATCGGCATCGACCGGGGCGTGCGATCCCAACAATGTCCGGCCCGGCGTGCGGACGCGCGGCGTGGAAGTCGAGGCGGCAATCTACCCGACGCGCAACGTCGCCTTCACCGCCGGGTATACGCTGGCCGATACCAAGTTCCGCAACAATCTGGTCGGGCGCAACACCGGCGCTCCGCTGGACCCCGCCTTGTTCCTGCTGCCGGGGCAGGCCTTGTCCAACGCGCCGCGCAATGTCGTGACCAGCAGCATCGCCTGGACGCCGCGTTTGGGCAGTTCGGGCCTGTCGGGGCTGATCTATGTCGATCAGCGCACCACCAGCGATTACAATACCGGCTCCGACCTGTTCCCGGAAAAGAAGCAGGACGGCTTCACCACGGTGAACGCGCGTGTCGGCATCCGTGGGCCCAAGGAGCAGTGGGCGATCGAACTGTGGGCGCAGAATGTGACCAATACGCAATATGAGCAGGTCGCGTTCAGCACGCCCTTCCAGGGATCGGGCAGCGTCGCCAACGTCCAGGCCTTTGGCGGCACCGCCAACCAGACGATTTCCGCCTTTCTTGCCGAACCGCGCACCTATGGCGTGACGCTGCGCGGCAAGTTCTGAGCCCCACCCCGGCGAAGGGCCCGTCACCGTGCACGGTGGCGGGCCCTTTGCCGTTTGGGCGCGCGTAGCGTATCGCTAGGCCGATGCCCAAACCGATAAAGCGCACGCCCGGCCTGCCGACCCGCGAGCAGATCCTCGATTTCATCTCCGCCTCGCCGACCCCGGCGGGCAAGCGCGAGATCGCGCGGGCCTTCGGGCTGACCGCGCAGGACAAGATCCTGCTGAAGGCGCTGCTCAAGGACATGGCCGATGAGGGGCTGATCGACAGCGCTCCCGGCCGCGCCTTCCACAAGCTTGGTGGCTTGCCCAAGGTGACCGTGCTGCGCATCGCCGATGTCGACGACAGCGGCACCGCCTGGGCCGTGCCCGAACGCTGGGAGGCGGAGACGCCCGCCCCCAAGCTGCGCGTGCGTGAGCGCAAGCAGGGCGCGCTGGGGGTGGGCGACCGCATCCTCGCGCGCACCGAGGAAGCGGGCAAGGGCTGGATCGCGCACCCGATGAAGACGCTGCCCAAGGGCGAGGAACTGGTGCTTGGCGTGCTGCGGCAGGAGGGCGCGACGCTGTGGCTGCAGGGCGTGGAGAAGAAGGAGCGCCGCGAATTCCAGGTGTCCGATGCGGGCGCGGCGCAAGTCGGCGATCTGGTGCTGGCCGAAAAAGCCGGGCGCCCGCCGCGCATCACCGTGCGCGTGACGCAAGTGCTGGGCGACCCGTTCGCGCCGCGCAGCTTCTCGCTGATCGCGATTCACAAGCTGGGGATACCGGACGTGTTTTCGGCGGAGACGCTGGAGGAAGCGGTGCGCGTGGCTGCGCAGCCTTTGGGCCCAGAAACCGGCAAAGGCGCGCGCGAAGACCTCCGCCATCTGCCGATCGTCGCGATCGATCCGGCCGATGCGCGCGACCATGACGATGCGGTGTGGGCCGCGCCCGATGACGATCCGGCCAATGACGGCGGCTGGAAGGCGATCGTCGCGATTGCCGATGTGTCCTTCTATGTCCGCCCCGGATCGAGCCTCGACCGCGAGGCGCGGCGGCGCGGCAACAGCGTCTATTTCCCCGACCGGGTGGTGCCGATGCTGCCCGAAAGCCTGTCGGCGGAGATGTGCTCGCTGAAGGAGGGCGTCGATCGCGCGGCGCTCGTCTGCCATTTGCAGGTGAGCAAAGGCGGCGCGCTGAAATCGTGGCGCTTCACCCGCGCGGTGGTGCGGATCGCGGCGAACCTCGCTTATGAGGATGCGCAGGCGATGGTGGATGCGCACGCGGCTCGCCAAGCCTCCGTTCGCCCTGAGCCTGTCGAAGGGCTGCTCTCCACGTCGACCGAGGCATCAGGAGGAGACGGGGGCTTCGACAAGCTCAGCCCGAACGGAAGTTTTGCCGTACCTCCTCCATTGCTCGAGGCCGCCCTCCTCCCGCTGTGGGGCTGCTGGAAGGCGCTGTCCAAAGCCCGCGCCGCGCGCGCGCCGCTCGACCTCGATCTGCCCGAACGCCGCGTGGTGCTCGACGAGAAGGGGCGCATCCTGTCGGTCGCCCCGCGCGAGCGGCTCGATGCGCATAAGTTGATCGAGGATTATATGATCGCCGCCAATGTCGCTGCGGCCAAGGCGCTGGAGGCGAAGAAGGCGCCGGTCATGTACCGCGTCCACGAACAGCCGAGCCGCGAGAAGCTGATCGCGCTGAAGGACTATCTCAAGACCTATGGCATCGAGTTCGCGCTCGGCCAGGTGGTGCGGCCCAAGACCTTCAACCAGATCCTCGACAAAGTGATCGACAGCGACGCGCGCCCGCAGATCATGGAGCAAGTGCTGCGCACCCAGACCCAGGCTTATTATGCACCCGCCAATATGGGGCATTTCGGGCTGGCGCTGGGCAGTTATGGCCATTTCACCTCGCCGATCCGGCGCTATGCCGATCTGATCGTGCACCGCTCGCTGGTCGCCGCGTATGACCTTGGCCCCGGCGGGCTGACCGAAGGCGAGGCCGCGACGATGGAGCGGATCGGCGAGAGCATCTCGATGCTCGAACGCCGCGCGATGGAGGCCGAGCGCGACACGATCGACCGCTATGTCGCGGCTTTCCTGAGCGAAAAGGTCGGCGAAGTGCTGGAGACGCGCATCACCGGCGTGACCAATTTCGGCTTTTTTGCGACGGTCGAGGGGATTGGCGGCGACGGGCTGATGCCGGTGCGCGACCTGGGCGGCGAGTATTTCCGCTTCGACGAGGCCAGCCGCACGCTGGTCGGCGAGCATAGCGGCACGGTCTTCGCCAGCGGGCAGAAGCTGCCGCTGCGGCTGGCCGAGGCCAACCCGGTGTCGGGGGCGCTGCGCTTCGAGATGGTCGAGGGGCGCGGGGCCGCCCCCGAGCGCGAACCGCGCGGCAAGGGACCAGCGCGCGTGATCAAGCGGCGCGGGCGACCGGCGAACATCCGGCATCAGGGGAAGAAGCGGTAGGGTGTTGAGGGCGTTTGGAATTTTTATAGATCTGCGGAAAGGTCGCTCTGCCGAATAGGATTGCGGACGTCCGGCGAGGGTGACAGGATTAGCATATGTTGAGCCTTGCCATCTTACTCGCCTCCGCATCCGTTGCCGCGCCCTCCTGTGCAACAGGGAACTGGGCGTTGCAGGCCAGCGGTCAGACGCTGTTCCGTCTGGATATCAAGGCGACGCCCGCTGGCGCGACGGCGACGTGGGAGCGTCCTGAGAATTGGGAGAGCGAGGATGGCGAGAGCTTCTCGCAGATCACCGGCCCCGTGGTTCGCCGTCAGGCGCTGGCCGTCAAATCGGTGAACGGCGAACTTGAAATCAGCTTCGATGACCCGAGACCGGGGGCAACTCCAGACAATGTCCACGTACACTGTGTCGACGCAGGCCATCTGAGTGTCACGTACCTCGGAACGGTGTTTGAGCCCTTCGATCTGGTCAAGGATGAATCAAAAGGGGCTGCATTAGGCCCGTGGGAAAGTGGGCGTAGCTATCGTCGTGTGATCAACCGCCCGACGAATGCCGAGATGACGGCAATTTTCGATGCTGATCAGGCGGACCGGCAACCAGACCGCACCGACTGGTCTGTTGTCGGTCCCGCTGACGAGAAACGTCGGGCTCGCACCGAGCAATTGCTTGATTCCGGCGCGCTTCAGAGCGGCGATGACTTCTATCGCGCTGCCTTCATTTTTCAGCATGGTGCCAAAGCAGACGACTATTTAAAGGCACATCTCCTCGCGACGATTGCCGTGGCACGAGGCAAGTCAGGAGCGGTGTGGATCGCCTCCGCTACGCTTGACCGCTATCTTCTAGCCATCGATAAGCCGCAGGTGCTTGGGACCCAATATAGGATGCCCAAAGGGGCTGCTGTCACGCAGGAACCGTATGACCGTACCTTGGTCTCGGACGCGATGCGCAAGGCACTTCAGGTTCCGTCTCTAGCCGAACAGGAGCAGCAGCGGCAGCAATTTGCGGCGAAGGCCGCAGAGGCGAAGAAGCCGTGAATAGAGCAGGTGCGCACCGCTCCCTTTCGATCGCCTTCTACGCCTCACCAAAGAATCCGCCTGCTCTCCAAAACACCCCTTGAAGTTGACCCAAGGTCAACCGGCATAAGGGCGGCATGGATGAGACGTTTGCCATTGATGAAGTGGTCCGCCGCACCGGCCTGACCGCAAGGGCGCTGCGCTTTTATGAGGCGCGCGGGTTGGTGTCGCCGCTGCGCACCCAGTCGGGCCGTCGCTGGTTCGGGCCGGCCGAGCTGGAGCGGGTGCATCGCATCGTCGCGCTCAAGAAAGCCGGGCTGAGCCTTGGCGACATCAAGCGGCTGTTCGATCGCAAACCGATCGACCTTGCCGCCTTGCTGAGCGCGCAACGCGAGCGGCTGGCGGTCCAGGCGCAGGAGATTGGCGACGCCATCATCCTGATCGATTCCGCATTGTCCCGCATCAACCGAGGCGAGCCGCTCGATGCCGCGACACTTTGCTCGCTGATCCGCGATGGAGATACAGTCATGAACGATCAGGCAAAAGCGTGGAAGGACGTGATCGACCGCTATTACACGCCCGAAGAACAGGCCGAGTGGCACGCGCAAATGGGGGCGGCTCCGCAAGTCTCGACCCCCGATTATCTGGCGCAGTGGCGGGCGCTGAGCGACCGGATCGAGGCGGCCTTGCCGCTCGACCCGGCCAGCGATGCGGCGCTGGCGTTTGTGCGGGAGTGGCTGACGCTGCTCGAACCGTTCAGCCGCGTCGCCACCCCGGCTATGTGGGAAGGCTCGGCGCGACTCTATGCCGATATGGGCGCGTGGGAGGGCACGGCCGACGCCGGGTTCAGCAAGCGGGTGTGGGACTTCATCAACCAGGCCGCCGCCGTCGCGCGCGGGGCGGGCAAGGATATCGGGCCGGTGCCTGCCTTTGTGCAGGCGCGGGGGTAAACCTTCCGTTCGGGCTGAGCTTGTCGAAGCCCCCTCTCCTCGGGAGCGTGGCTCTTTGGGGAGAGGGGCCCTTCGACAGGCTCAGGGCGAACGGTGAGCGGAGTGGACGAGCTTTTCCCGCAGCGGAAGGTCAGCCCCGCTTTCGCCTGTAGCCGGTCCGCCAGCACTGTCCCCATCAGCGCGCCGGGTGTCCAGATGCCGCCGTCTCCGCGCACGTCCTCGACCAGGCAGCGCGCGGTTTCGGCGATCATCTTGCTGGTCGATCCGTAGCCCGGATCCTTGTCGCCGGTGACGACGCAATCGATGCGTTCGCCCTTGGCACCTTCGCCGATGAACAGCAGGTCGTAGAAACCGGCGTCGCGCTCCTCCTTGGAGGGGCCTTCGCCGGGCTTGGGGCCGTGCGCGCTGGCGAGCGGGTTGATCCGCGCGATCGCTTCGGCGGCGGCCTTGCCCATGTCGCCAAGGCCGGGGGCGACCATCATCTCGTCATAGACGAAATCGGCGCCGAAGCGTTCGCCCAGCAGGAAATTGGTGCGGTGGACGTTCTTGGTGTTGATCGGCGCCATGATGAAGGGCGCGACCCATGCCTCGATCGTGCGGTCATATTCGGGGATCAGCCCGGTCGGCTGATGCGGGCCGGTAAAGCCCGGCGTGAGCGCGAACGGGTTGGTGAGCAGGCCGAGGATCGAGGGGTTCTTGGCAGCGGCGGCGAGCGTTGCCTTGAGGCTGGCGGCGGTGCCACCCGAAAAGCCGCCCTGCATTTTCCGCACGCGGCCTTTCACGCGCGGCACGGGCGCGCCGAACTTGGCGCGGGCGGCCTCCTGTAGAGTCAGCACGCCGAGATCGAACGGGATCGAATCGAAGCCGCACGAAAAGACGATGCGCGCGCCGCTGCGCTGCGCGGTGGCATGGTGCGCATCGATCATGTGGCGCATCCAGGCGGGTTCGCCGCACAGATCGACATAAGCGGTGCCGGTCTCGGCGCAGGCGGCGACGAGATCGCTGCCATAGAGCTGGTAGGGGCCGACGGTGGTGAGCACGACCTGGGTGCGTTCGCACAGCGCGCGCAGGCTGGCGGGGTTTTCGGAATCGGCGGTGAGGAGCGGGGTGTCGGCGGGCGCGCCGATCAGATCGCGCACTTCGGCCAGCTTGGTGGCAGAGCGCCCCGCCATCGCCCAGCGCGGCGCGCCGCTATGCGCGAGATATTCGGCGACCAGACGGCCGGTAAAGCCGGTCGCCCCGAAAACGATAATGTCGAAATCGCGCATGTCTCTCCCCTCCCGCCTGGCGGGAGCGGTCGGGCAGGGGCCGGTCGCTCCGTGCGGTTTGGCTGGATCATGCCCTCCCCCAGCCCCTCCCGCAAGCGGGAGGGGAGAAGGGGCCTTTTCTCCTCTTCGCGCCTTCGCGCCTTCGCGTGAACAGACCTTCTTTGATTCACGCGAAGACGCGAAGGCGCGAAGAAGGGCGCGTAGGGTTCGCCGACGCGCTGACGGGGGGAGGGGATTGGGGCGCTGCGCGGTAAGGTTACGCGGCTTCGCTGAATTGCAGGCTGGCGAGGCGGGCGTAGAGGCCGTTTTGGTCGACCAGCGTGCCGTGCGTGCCTTGTTCGACGATGCGGCCGTCGCTCATCACGATGATGCGTTCGGCGGCGCGGACGGTGGCGAGGCGGTGCGCGATGACGAGCGTGGTGCGCTCGGCCATCAGCCGTTCGAGCGCCTCCTGGACCAGGCGCTCACTCTCGGCGTCGAGCGCGCTGGTGGCTTCGTCGAGCAGCAGGATCGGGGCGTTGCGCAGCAGCGCGCGCGCAATCGCGACGCGCTGGCGCTGGCCGCCCGACAGCCGCGCGCCGCCTTCGCCGAGGAAGGTATCGAGCCCCTCGGGCAATTTGCGCAGGAATTCGGCGGCATTGGCAGCCTCGGCGGCGGCCCACAGCTCGTCGTCGCGCGCATCCCAGCGGCCATAGCGGAGGTTGTCGCGGGCCGAGGCGCCGAAGATCACCGTTTCCTGCGGCACCATCGCGATGCGCGCGCGCACTTCGGCGGGGTCGGCGGTGCGCAGGTCGACGCCATCGATCTTCACCGCGCCGGTCGAGGGATCATAGAAACGCTGGATCAGCTGGAACAAGGTGGTCTTGCCCGCGCCCGAGGGGCCGACGATCGCGACCGTCTCGCCCGGCGCGACCGACAGCGAGAAATCGTGCAGCGCCGCCACATCGGGCCGGGTGGGGTAGCGGAATTCGACATGATCGAACTCGATCGTCCCGCGCGGCGGCTGCGGCAGCGTGATGGGTTTGGCGGGCGCAGCGATTTCCGGCCGCTCGTCCAGCAATTCGGCCAGCCGCTCGGCCGCGCCCGAGGCGCGCAGCAAATCGCCATAAACTTCGCTCAGCGACCCGAACGCGCCGCTGACCAGCACCGAGGTCGCCAGAAACGCGGTGAGCGACCCCGCCGACAGCCGCCCCGCCGCGACATCGGCGACGGTGCTCCACAACAGCAAGGTGATCGCGCCGAAGATCAACGTGATGAACAAGGCCGTGAGCAGCGCGCGCAGCAGGATGCGGCGCTTGGCGGCGGCGAAGCTGCGCGTCACCGCATCGGCAAAGCGCTGCGCCTCGCGGCGTTCCTGCCCGAACGCCTGGACGATCTTCATCGCCGAAAACACCTCGACCGCCATTGCGCCAATGTCGGCGATGCGGTCCTGGCTGGTGCGCGAATGCGTCCGCAGCCGCCGCCCGAGCAGAATGATCGGCAACAGCGTGAGCGGAATACCGATCAGGATCATCCCCGCCAACTTCGGCGCAAGCACGAACAGCGAAACAATCCCGCCAATCCCGGTAATGGCATTGCGCAGCGCGACCGATACGGTGGTGCCGACCGCCATTTCGATCTGGCCGGTATCGGCGGTAAGGCGCGAAGCGATTTCGGACGGGCGGTTCTCCTCGAACCAGCGCGGCGTCAAGTTAAGCAGATTGTTCTGCACCGCGATGCGCACGTCGGCGACGGTGCGTTCGCCCAGCCACGACACGAAATAGAATCGGATCGCGGTGGCGATGCCCAGCACCAGCACGACCGCGAACAGCAAATAGAAAGTGCGGTCGACATGCGCCATATCGCTGCCGTGCGAAAAACCGCGGTCGATCACCGATTTGAACGTCCACGGAATATAGATTGTCGTGGCCGAAGTGACGAACAGCGCACACAGCGCGATCGTCAATTGCACCGGATATCGGCTGGCATAGCGCCACACCATGGCCAGACTGCTGAGCTTGCGTTGGGTCGGTTCGCTGGGGAGCGCGCTTTGGGGGTCTGCCATGGTCCATCCGCCTAGCAGGGACCGGGCTGGCCCTCAACGTGGATACTGATCACCGTCGAAACGTTCACCTTAAAGCGAGGATTGCCGAATGCGGCGGTGCGGCATAAGTTTGATGCTATGATGAGATTTCGCTGCTAGAAAGTCCGGTATGTTGTACAACGCCTATGAGATGCAAAAATCGTTGCTGGCCGGTGCCAGCGCGATGGCCGACTTCAGCGCAGGGGTGCTGAGCAACCCGGCCAATCCCTTTTCCTATTTCGGCGGGGGGCAGATCCTCAGTTCCGCGCTGGAGGTGTTCGCGCACGCCGCCGCACCGCGCGGCAAGCCGGCCTTCGGGCTGGATTTCACCACGATCGACGGCAAGACGGTCGAGATCCACGAAGAGATCGCACTGCGCAAACCCTTCGGGCAATTGCTGCATTTCAAGCGCAAGGGCGTCGAAGGCGGCCCCAAGCTGCTGATCGTCGCGCCGATGTCGGGCCATTACGCCACGCTGCTGCGCGGCACGGTGGAGCGGATGCTGCCGGTGGCGGACGTCTACATCACCGATTGGCGCGATGCGAAGCTGGTGCCGCTGTCCGAGGGCAAGTTCGACCTCGACGATTATGTCGATTATCTGATCGAATTCCTGGAAACGATCGGCAGCAATGAAGGCCAGGGCGGCACGCACATGCTGGCGGTGTGCCAGCCCTCGGTGCCGTGCTACGCCGCCGCCTGCGTGATGAGCGCCGACAACAACCCGGCGCGCCCCAAGACGCTGACCATGATGGGCGGCCCGATCGACACGCGCGAAGCGCCGACCGCGGTCAACACGCTGGCGACCGAGCGGCCGCACAGCTGGTTCAGCCAGAATGTGATCGCGACGATCCCCGGCACCTATCCGGGCGCCGGGCGGCGCGTTTATCCGGGCTTCCTGCAGCTCGCCGGTTTCATGTCGATGAACCTCGGCAACCACATGATGTCGCATTACGAGATGTTCAAACATCTGGTGCAGGGCGAGGATCTGGAAGCCGAGGCGACCAAGGATTTCTACGAGGAATATCGCTCGGTCTGCGACATGACCGCCGAATTCTACCTGCAGACGATCGACGTGGTGTTCCAGGATCATGCGCTGCCCAAGGGCACGATGACGCACCGCGGCCGCCTGGTCGACCCCGCCGCGATCACCGACATCGCGATCCTGGCGATCGAGGGCGAGCGCGACGATATTTCAGGGTTGGGCCAGACCAAGGCCGCGCTGAAGATCTCGACCAGCCTCCCCGAATACAAGAAGCGCTATTACATGGCCGAGGGCGCCGGGCATTACGGCATCTTCAACGGCTCCAAATGGCGCACCAAGGTGGCCCCGGTGGTCGAGGAATGGATGAAGGCGCACGGGTGAGGGGCTAAAGTCATTTGAGGTGATGATCAGAACTGCGATCTTCCTTGGGGTGTGCTCACTCGGCGTCGCCGTGAATGCATATGCCCAGCAGTTGCAACAACAGCAGCTGCATCCCCTCGGAAATGATATTGTAGTGGAAGGGAAGCGGGCAGTATTAAAAGGCGGCGATTGGACTCTGACCCTGTCGCGTTCTTACACCTACGGCACCGCATTCAATCCAGAAGACCTTCGCCCGACCGGTTCGGATAAAACGTGGCACATGTGCCTCGCGGACACAGACGTCGAGCCGCTGATGCGCATTCTGGTTGGTGAAGGGCAGGCTCCGTCAGCAACGGCGCATTGCTCCCGTCTTCAAGTCCGCCTTGGGAGCGGAAAACTCAGCGCTACCCAATCCTGTGTCGGTACAACGATGATGGCACCCAGCACGGATATCGGCAGGATCGCTATCGAGCAGGACGCGAATGACCACGGTCTGGGGCCACCCAAATCAAGTGATCGCAACGCATCCCAAATCCCACCCGAGGCACCGACGCGAGCCCAAAACCATCTGAATGTGACGGGGAATTATTCCAACACGAGTCTGCGCTTGGATTTTGTTGATGTCCAAGAGCCCGAAGCACCAAGGCCCGGTGGGCCGCCGGTCAGAAATGAACGCCACTGGTCTATTCAAGGGCAGCGGCATGGCGACTGCGCAAAACCCGTGTCGAAGTAATGACCGACGCTGGCCGTTTGCGGCGATTCGGTCGCGGGGGTCGCTTGGCGATTGCGACCGGCGCGAAGTGGTCGCAAGACACCCTTCACACAAAAAAGCGGCGCCGGTTGCCCGACGCCGCCTCTCCTAATCCTGCCGAAGCGCTGAGCAATCACAGCACCTCGAACAACCCAGCCGCGCCCTGGCCGCCGCCGATGCACATCGTGACGACGACGTACTTCGCGCCACGGCGCTTGCCTTCGATCAGCGCGTGGCCGGTGCCGCGGGCACCGGTCATGCCGTAGGGGTGGCCGATCGAGATCGCGCCGCCGCTGACGTTGAGCAGGTCGTTGGGGATGCCGAGCTTGTCGCGGCAATACAGCACTTGCACCGCAAACGCTTCGTTCAGCTCCCACAGGCCGATATCGTCCATCTTCAGGTTGAAGCGTTCGAGCAGCTTGGGGATGGCGAAGACCGGGCCGATGCCCATTTCGTCGGGCTCGGTGCCCGCGACCGCCATGCCGACATAGCGGCCAAGCGGTTGCAGCCCGCGCTTCTCGGCGACCTTTTCCTCCATCAGCACCGAAGCGGAGGAGCCGTCCGAAAGCTGCGAGGCGTTGCCCGCCGTCACATTCATGCCCGGGCCCATCACCGGCTGCAGCGCCTTCAGGCCCTCCAGCGTGGTCTCGGGGCGGTTGCCTTCGTCCTTGGTCAGCGTCACGTCTTTGTAGGTGACCTCTTTGGTCTCCTTGTTGGTGATCGCCATGTTGGCGGTGACCGGGATGATCTCGGCATCGTAATAGCCAGCGGCCTGCGCAGCGGCGGTGCGCTGCTGCGACTGGAGGGCGTATTCGTCGCACACGTCGCGGCTGATATTGTAGCGCTTGGCGACGGTCTCGGCGGTGCCGAGCATCGTCATATAGACATCCTTGTGCATCGCGATCAGCTCAGGGTCGGCGGCGACGCGCATTTGCGGGGTCTGGACGAGGCTGATGCTCTCCACGCCGCCGCCGATGGTGATGTCCATATTGTCGGTGATGATCTGCTTGGCGGCGGTGGCGATTGCCATCAGGCCGCTGGCGCATTGGCGATCGACCGACATGCCGGGGACGCTGACCGGCAGGCCTGCGCGCAGCAACGCGTTGCGCGCGATGTTGCCGCCCTGATGGCCCTGCTGGAGCGCCGCGCCGAACACGACGTCATCGACCAGGCCGCCCTCGATGCCGGCGCGCTCGACCGCAGCGCGGATCGAATGTGCCGCGAGCGTGGGCGCGGGGGTGTTGTTGAAGGCACCGCGATACGCGCGGCCAATCGGGGTGCGGGCGGTGGAAACGATGACGGCGGAACGCATGGAGTTTCTTCCTTCTTACTCCCCTCCCGCGTGCGGGAGGGGCTGGGGGAGGGCGTGGGGAGAGCGTCGGAATTGCCCTCCCCTAACCCCTCCCGCAGGCGGGAGGGGAAAATGGTTTACATCAAACGAAAATCTGGCTGATCCATTCGGCGATCATCGCGGGCTTGTCCTCGCCTTCGATCTCGACCGTGAATTCGTTAGTCTGCTGCCACTGGCCGGGGCGCTTTTCATCGAAGCTCAAGAGCTTGAAGCGACCGCGCACGCGCTTGCCGGAGCGGACGGGCTGGAGGAAGCGGACCTTGTTGCCCCCGTAATTGACGCCCATCTTGACGCCTTCGATCTCGACGCCGTCGATGATCTTGGACGACAGCAGCGGCATCAGCGACAGCGTGAGGAAGCCGTGCGCGATGGTGCCGCCGAACGGCGTCATCGCCGCCATCTGTGGGTTGACGTGGATGAACTGGTGGTCGCCAGTCGCATCGGCGAACTTGTCGATCATTTCCTGGCTGACCTCGACCCAGTCGGACACCTGTTCGGTGCCGATCCGGCCTGCCATTTCCTGGACTGTAACGGTCGTCACGGCATTCCCCTGAAGCTGATTTCGTCGCATAGGCGCGGCCAAGCAAATGGCATCCGCCGTGCCTGCGCGCAAGCCTCACACCGACCGGAAACCGGAACATGACCTTTGACGTAGCGTCCACCGCCCGCAAATCCATGGGCACTTTGCACAGAGCGAGCGAACCCGATGTTCTAAAGCCGCTCCTGGACCGTGCCGCGCTGACCCCCGAGTCGCGCGAACGGGTGATGGGGCACGCGCTGGGGCTGCTCGCCGACCTGCGCGCGGCGCAGGGGAAGGGCTGGGTCAACCAGTTCCTGCAGGAATATCGGCTCAATTCGTCGGAGGGCGTCGCGTTGCTGTCGCTGGCCGAGGCGTTCCTGCGCGTGCCCGACCCCGAGACCGCCGATCTGCTGATCGCCGACAAGCTCGGCGATGCCGACTGGCGCGCGCACACCGGCAAATCCAACTCGACTTTGGTCAATTCGGCGACCTGGGGTCTGGTGGTTGGCCGCGCTTTGGTGGGGGAGGGGCAGGCGCAAAGTTCGCTGCGTCGCCTGATCGCCCGCGCAGGCGAGCCGTTCGTGCGCCAGGCGGTGGGCGCTGCGATGCGGATGATGGGCGAGATTTTCGTGATGGGCCGCACCATCGACGAAGCGATGAAGCGGATGAAGAAGCCCGAGCATAAGGGCTTTACCGCGAGCTTCGACATGCTGGGCGAGGCGGCGCGGACGCATGACGATGCGCAGCGCTATTTCCGGGCCTATACCGATGCGGTGGATGCGGTTGGGCGCGATCCGGCGGCGGGGCATTCGATCTCGGTCAAGCTGTCGGCGCTGCACCCGCGCTATGAAGTGGCGCGCTGGGATGAATGCGTGCCCGCGCTGACCGAGATGCTCGAGGCGCTGGCCGTGCAGGCGGCGGGCAAGGGCATCGCGCTGACGGTCGATGCCGAGGAGAGCGAGCGGCTGGAAATGAGCCTCGACATCATTGGCAAGGTCGCCGCGCTGCCGAGCCTGAAGGGCTGGGACGGTTTCGGCATGGCGGTGCAGGCCTATGGCAAGCGCGCGCGGCCGGTGGTGGCGTGGGCGGGTGCGCTCGACCGCATCATGAACGTGCGGCTGGTGAAGGGTGCCTATTGGGACAGCGAGATCAAGCGCGCGCAAGTCGAGGGGCTGTCCGATTATCCCTTGTTCACGCGCAAGGCGGCGACCGACGTGTCGTATCTGGCGGTGGCGCGCGACATGCTCGACGCGCCCAACATCCGCCCGGCCTTTGCCAGCCACAATGCGCTGACCGTCGCGACGATCATGGAATGGGCGGGCAATTCGCGCGACTTTGAGTTCCAGCGGCTGCACGGCATGGGCGACGGGCTGTATGAGCGGCTGGTGCGCGAGCATGGCTACCACTGCCGCGTTTATGCGCCGGTCGGCGGGCATCGCGATCTGCTGGCCTATCTGGTGCGGCGTTTGCTGGAGAATGGCGCGAATTCGTCGTTCGTGCATCAATTGGCGGACGAGCGGCTGACCGAAGCGGAGATTCTGGCCGACCCGGTGGCGAAGATCGCCGCCGTCGGCGGTGCGCGGCATCCGAGCATTCCTCTGCCGGTCGACCTGTTCGGCGCGGAGCGCAGGAATTCCGCCGGGGTCGACCTCGCGGATCGTACGACCTTGGGCGAGACGGTGTCTTCTCTTCGTGGCTTTGTGTCTTTGTGCGAGCAAAAAGATGATCTCGCACAAAGCCACAAAGGCACGAAGGAAGAGGCGAAAAAGGCCGTTGGTGCTGCCGCCGCGGCCTTCCCCGCATGGGCGGGGCGGTCGATTGAGGATCGCTGCGCGATCGTGGAGCGGCTGGCCGATCTGTTGGAGGCGCATCGCGACGAATTGATGGCGATTTGCGTCTCGGAGGCGTTCAAAACGATCCCGGATGCGCTCGGAGAGGTGCGCGAGGCGGTCGATTTCTGTCGCTATTATGCGCGAGCCGCGCGCGATGGCCTGCAGCCGGTCGAACTCCCCGGACCAACGGGCGAGCGCAACGTGCTGCGCTATGCCGGGCGCGGGGTGTGGGCGACGATTGCGCCGTGGAACTTCCCGCTGGCGATTTTCCTCGGCCAGACCGTCGCCGCTTTGGTGACGGGCAATACCGTCGTCGCCAAGCCCGCGCCGCAGACGCCGCGCATCGCCGCACGCGCGGTGGCACTGGCGCATCAGGCGGGTGTGCCGAGCGATGCGCTGATCCTGCTGCCGGGCGGGCCCGAGGTGGGCGCGGCGCTGACCGCCGATCCGCGCATTGCGGGCGTCGCCTTTACCGGCTCCACCGCCACCGCGCGGAAAATCGCACGCTCGCTGCTGGAAGACGATACGCGCCCGATCGTCCCGCTGATCGCGGAGACCGGCGGGATCAACGCGATGATCGTCGATTCGACCGCTTTGCCCGAACAGGTCGTGGCGGACGTGGTCACCTCGGCCTTCCGCTCGGCCGGGCAGCGGTGCTCGGCGCTGCGGCTGTTGCTGCTGCAGGAGGAAATCGCCGAGACGACGATCGCAATGCTGAAGGGCGCGATGGACACGCTGCGCCTCGGCGATCCCGGCGATCCCGCGACCGATGTCGGCCCGGTGATCGACCAGGCGGCTTATGACAAACTCATGGCCTATCGCGCAAGGGCGACCGTGCTGAAGACGCTGGACGCGCCGGCCGAAGGGCTGTTCGTGCCGCCGACGCTGATCCGGCTGGCGCGGATCGAGGACCTCACCGCCGAATGGTTCGGACCGATCCTGCATGTCGTCACCTGGCCGTCGGGCAAGCTCGCCGAAACGATCCGTAGCGTGAATGCCAAGGGCTATGGCCTGACCATGGGGCTGCACAGCCGCATCGCGCGCGCCGCCGAGGAAACCGAAGCGCTGGCGGAGGTCGGTAATCTCTACGTCAACCGCTCGATGATCGGCGCGGTGGTCGGCTCGCAGCCGTTCGGCGGGGAAGGGCTGTCGGGCACGGGCCCCAAGGCCGGCGGCCCCAACTATCTCCACCGCTTCGTGGTCGAGCGCGCGGTGTCGGTCGACACGACCAGCGCAGGCGGCAATGCGACGCTGCTGAGCCTTGACGAGGGCGGGATTTAGACGCGCCGGAGATTGCTGGTGCCTCCCCTCCCTGGAAGGGAGGGGATTGAGGGGTGGGTGGGCCGATGGCCTGGGTTCCGCTCGACCTGTGGGCCGACCCACCCCCAGCCCCTCCCTTCCAGGGAGGGGAGGAGGAGCGCGCGTTGGACTGCTCTCGTGGCCCGAAGATGGCCAGGAATGCCACGCTGCCAAGTCTTGACGAGGGCGGGATTTAACGGCCTTGTCGGTCGGCGCGATTCTCGCGCCGACCGGGGGGGTTAGCAGATGACATTCAAGGCTGTGGCCAGCGCGTGCGCGCTCGGCCTGGGACTGGTGCTGGCCACGGCAGCGGAGGCGCAGAAGGACAGCGCGCCGCAAAAATTGTCGCCCGAGGCGATCGCCTTCGAGAAGGGGCTGCACAAGCAAAGCGGCGATGTTGCCATTCCCGCCGCGCATGCCGTGCTGCATCTGGGCGAGCGCTATTATTTCGTGCCCGCCGACGAGGCCAAGACGATCCTGACCAAGGTGTGGGGGAACCCGCCCTCCTCGGGTGACCGGGTGCTGGGTATCGTGTTTGAAAGGGGGCGAACGATCTACGACAATGTCTGGGGCGCGATCGTCACGTATGAAGATACGGGCTATGTCCCCGACAAGGACGCCAAGACCGAGGATTATGACAAGGTCGTCGAGAGCATTCGCGCGGGCGAGGCCGAAGCCAATGATGAGCGCAAGAAGGGCGGCTATCCGACGATCCACCTGGTCGGTTGGGCGCAGCAGCCATCTTATGACCCGGCGGCGCATTCGCTGATCTGGGCGCGCGACATCAAATTTTCGGATTCACCGGTCGATGCGCTGAATTACGATGTGCGGCTGCTCGGACGGAAGGGCGTGCTGAGCCTCAACATGCTGTCCGACATGCAGCATTTGCCCGACGTGCGCGCGGCGGCGACCGACTTCGGCAAGGCGGCGGCGTTTACGGCCGGGTCGACCTATGCCGATTACGACAAATCGGTCGACAAGACCGCCGAATATGGCCTGGCCGGGCTGGTCGCGGCGGGCGCGGGCGTTGTCGTGGCCAAGAAGCTGGGGCTGCTGGCGATCGTGTTCGGCTTCTGGAAAGTGATCCTGGGCGGGCTCGCGGTCGCGGGTGCGGCGATTTCGCGCTTCTTCGGGCGGATCTTCGGGCGCAAGCGCGATACGCTGGAGGGCGACGAGGGATCGCTATAGCGGCTCAGCCGGTGCCGACGTCGCCATCGACGGCGGAATCGCTCGGGGCGGCACCGGTGCCGGTGCGACCATTGGTGCCCTTTGGTGCGGGCTTAGCCGGGGCCGCCGCTGCGTTATCCGTTGGATAGGGCAGTACCAGCCGTCCATCCGGCGCGGCGGTGAAGCTGGTCTGAGTCGGATAGGCAAGCTGGATACCCGCGTCGTTCAGGCACCGGATGATCGCGAGGCCAACCGCGTGGCGCGCGTCATAGAACTCTTGGAAGGCGGCGGTCGGGGAGTCGAACTCGACATCGAAATCATAGCTTTGCGCGCCGAAGGTGATGAAGCCGGCGCGTACGAACTTCATGCCGCCTGCCTCGACCACATCCTTGATCATCGATGGCAGCGCTTCCATCGTCTCGACCGGGGTCCATTGTACGAGCCCGAGCGTGAACACCACGCGGCGATAGTCGCGCTGGGTGTTGTTGATGATTTCCTTTTCGAGCAATTGCTTGTTGGCGACGATGCGCTCTTCGCCGGTGACGCCGCGGATGCGGGTGGACTTCAACCCGATCGCCTCGACCGTGCCGGCCGATTTGTCATAGCTGATCGCGTCGCCACGCCGGAACGGGCGATCGAGCAGGATCGCCAGCGCGGCGAACAGATCGGCGAAGATGCCCTGTGCTGCCAGGCCGATGGCGATGCCGCCGACGCCGAGACCTGCGATTAGGCCAGTGACGTTGACGCCGAGATTGTCGAGCACGACGATCGCCGCGATCGCGAACACTGCGAAGCTGACGAGCAAGCGGATGATGTTCATCGCGCTGCCGATCGCCTCGCCCGCATAATGGTCGCCGCCGGTGCGGTGTTCGATCGTCCCGAGAATGATTTCCCGTGCCCAGATCGCCATCTGGAACACCGCGACGATCACCCACAGCACGTTGATCAGCGAAAGCACCTCGCGCGGCGTCCCCGCGAAAGTATCGGCGGTGACGATCTTGGCGGCCGCCATCACCATGAAGACATTGCCGGTCTGCAACGTCGCGCGTGCTGCGACGCCGAACCAGCCGCGCGGGCCGGACTCGCGCATGCAATATTTCCGCGCCAGCCGTCGCACGAAATGCAGCGCCATCACGATCACGCTCGCCACCGCCAGCACGATCAGGATCTGCAGCCAGTGGGTGTGGACCCAATGATAGAGGATGCCGATAAAGCCGCGGGCTTGATCGTCCAGGTCGCCCACCCGAATGGGCGGCAGGATCGCGGTCGTATTTTTGGTCGTCATGGGAACCTTCAGGCGGCTTGGGCGGTCGCCAATTGCGTGGCGCTTTCGAGCAGGGCGATCAAGCCGCGTTCGGCGCGCGAGAGATATTGTGTGCGGCGCGGCAGGCGCAGGCTGGCGCGAAACGCCGTCTGTCCGTCCTTGGCGAGCGCCAGCAACGCCGGGTGGACATAGGATTTGCGCGCGATTGCGGGTGTGTTGCCCAGCGTTTCGCTCACCGGCAGCAGCATTGTCTTGAGGCTGATATCGGAGCGTGCTTCGGCCAGTGCCTCAAACGCCAGCACGCTCGCCGACCAGGTGCGGAAATGCTTCGCGGTGAAATCCTGCCCCATGGCGGCGCGGATATAGGCATTGACGTCGGAAGAGGTGACGGGGTGGGTTTCCCCCGCTTGATCGACCCAGCGGAACAGATGCTGCCCCGGCAGATCCTGGCATTTGCGCACGAAACGAGTGAGCGAACCGTCGGTGATGGTCAGCACGCGCAATTTGCCCGACTTCGCCTTGAACTGCAGTTTCAAGGCTCGCCCCTTCAGCGCGGCATGGCGTTTGCGCAGCGTGGTCGCGCCGAAGCTCTTATTCGCTTTCACATAGCCTTCATTGCCGATGCGGACCTTGCCGAGATCGAGCAGCCGCACGACTGCGGCGACGGCGGTATCCTTGCCGATCCCGCGCTTGGCGAGGTCGGCCGCAACACGCGCACGCAATTTGGGGAGCGCGCGGCCGAACGGCGCGCACAGATCATATTTCGCGGCCTCCTGTGTTTCGCGGAAACCGGTGTGATAGCGATATTGCTTGCGGCCCTTCTCATCCCAGCCGACCGCCTGGATATGGCCGCCGGGCGTCGGGCAGAACCACGCGTCGCGATAAGCGGGCGGCAGGCCGATCGCGTTCAGCCGGTCGATTTCGGCGCGATCGGTAATGCGCTTGCCGTTCGCGTCGAAATAGCCCCAGCCATGGCGCATTTTCTTGCGCGCAATGCCGGGCTCGCTGTCGTCGCAATAGGTGATTTCGCAAAGTGTTTCGGCAGTCATCGCCCATTTCAATGCACGGATCGTCGCATCGTTCCGGAACGGGGAGGCGCGCTCGCGGGTTGAGCGGCGCGAACCCCCAGCGGAGATCCCCCATGACCGACCTTTCCGACACGCATGTGCTGATCCTGGCGACCGATGGTTTCGAGCAGGACGAATTGTTCAAGCCGCGCCAGGCGCTGCTCGATGCCGGCGTCAAGGTGACGCTCGCCTCGATCAAGATCGATCCGATCCAGGGTATGCAGCATGATGTGAAGGGCGACACGATCGTGCCCGATCTGTTGCTCGATGATGTCGATACCGAGGATTACACCGCGCTCTTGCTGCCCGGCGGCGTCGCCAATCCGGACACGCTGCGGATGAATGATCGTGCGATCGAAATCATCGAGGAATTTGCCGATGATGAGAAGCTGATCGCGGCGATCTGCCACGCGCCGTGGTTGTTGATCGAGGCGGATGTCGTCGATGGCCGCCGCATGACGAGCTGGCCGTCGCTGCGCACCGATCTTGCCAATGCCGGGGCCGATGTCGTCGATGAGGCCGTGGTGCGCGACGGCCAGTTCATCACCAGCCGGATGCCCGATGACATCCCCGCCTTCAACGCGGCGATCCTGGAAGCGCTTCAGGAAGCGCTGGAAGAAGCCTGAACCCGTGCCCCCGTCCGCTGCCAGCGGGCGGGGATGCGGTTCATCCAATTCTGCGCGGGGCGCTCCACCAGATGGTGGAGCGCCACCGAACTGCCGAGCACCAGCGCCAGATAGAGCGCGATCAGCAGCGGCGGGATGGCATGAGCATCCTCGACCAACGCCAGCTTGAACAGCCCGAACAGCAGGAAGTGGCCGAGATAGGTCGCGTAGCTGATTTCCCCCAAAGAGTGCAGCGCCGGGGTTTCGAGCGGGTTGCCGCGCCGGTCGGCGGTTAGCGCGAGGGCGAGCAACAGCGCGGCGAATGCGCCGGGTACGGTCAGCGTTTCGGGCGCGCCCAAGGCCGCGGCGGCCAGCCCGGCGATACCGATCAGAGTCGCCCAGACAGCGGGCAGGGCGGGGGCATCACGCCAGCGCATCCACAGCGCGCAAATTGCGGAGCCGGTGGCGAATTCGATCAGGCAGCGGCGGAGCCCAAAGGTCCAGATATCGGTGCCGAGCGTCGGTGCACCCGCCATCGCGCCGTGCAGCAACGCCAGCAGCGCCGCGATCGTGGCGAGCACCGCCCAGGTCGGTACGCGCCGCCAGTCGAGGCTCAACGCCAGCACCGGGAACAGCAGATACGCCGCCCATTCGGTGCTGATCGACCAGCTCGGGTCGTTCCACGCCAGATGATCGGTAAAGCCCCAATTTTGCAGCAGCAGGATATGCAGCGGCAGATCGGCAAAGGGCTGATGCACGGGATCGTGCTTACCCAGCACCAGCAGCAAGAGCGCCAGCGCGACCGCGCAGCCAAGCATGAACAGATGCAGCGGCCAGATCCGCGCGAGCCGTCGCCACAGGAAACCCGGCACCGCGCCGATCCCGCCGCGCCGCAAGCGTTCGCTCCAGCTCAGCCAGATCACGAAGCCCGAGAGCAGGAAGAAAAAGTCGACCGCGAGATAGCCCTTGGCGAGCACCGCCACCACGCTCTGCGGCAGCCCCGCCACCGACAGGCGGATGTGGTAGAGCACCACCAGCCACGCGGCGATGCCGCGCATGCCGGTCAGCGCGCGCAGTTCATGCCGACCGCTCATGCCGCGACCGCCGCGGGCCGGGGTGCGCGGATCGGCCGCCACGCCGCCGCGCGACGTTTGCGCGCGAGATAGGTGTCGAGCCCGATCTGCGCGCCGATCAGCATATAGACGAAGGGCTGGAATGCGATGGCGATGAACGCCGCCCCCAGCAGATAGACGATATGTGCCGATTGCAGCGCGCCGGCGAGTGGGGTCACCCAGGCGTATTCGGCCTGCTTGCGGTAGCGATGCCGCAGCACCTCCATGCGGAGGATGCCGGTCAGGTTGATCAGCACCCAGATGGCGAGCCCCGGAAAGCCCTGTTCGCCGAGCATCTCGAAATAGGCGCTGTGGAAGGCGCGTGCCTGATCGACGGTCAGCTTACGGTCGACGGTGGCGTTGCTGGCATCGCCCTCGACCTTTTCGGTGTCATAGCGAATCTTGTTCTGGCGGTACATTTCGAAGCCGCCGCCGAGCGGATGCTCCTTGGCATACTCCCATGTCCAGCCCCACACGGCGAGCCGGGTCGAGGCGGATTCATCGCCCTTATAGGTTTTGATCGTGCTCATGCGATTGGTGAAGGAGGAGGGCAGGAACGGCACCGCCAGCACGCCCATTGCGCCCAACAACCCGAGATAGAGCAATTTCCGCTTGGCATCGCGCAGCATCAGCAAGGCGACCAGGCCGATGCACAGCAGCCCGGTGCGCGTCGACGTGCCGACCGGGATCAGCAGGCACGAGAAGACCAGCGCATAGCAAAAGCCCTTCACCTTCCAGTCGGGCGGGAAGATCGTGCCGTGGCGCGTGAACCACAGGATCAGCGGGATGATCGCGACCGCCACGGTCGAGATGGTCGAGCCTTCGTACAGCCCCGAATTGTTGGAGACCATCAGGTTGAGCGTGCCATAGCCGCCCCCGCCGCTGGCGATGGTCTTGGCCCCGCCAACGATGATGATCGAGGCCGCCGACGCCACCATCACCAGCAACAGCGCCTCGATTCGCAGCTTCGTGCGCAGCGTGAAGGGCAGGAAGGCGGCGAAGGCCAGTGCCTTCCACACCCACCCCCATTTATCGAGCGCCTCGACCGGGAAATCGGCGTTCAGCGTGGTGGCATAGCAATAGGCCAGCAGCAGCACGATCAGCACCTGGCGCGGCGCGATGCGCGTTTCGGCTTTGCCGTCTGCGAGCATCCAGCCGCCGACCGACAACACCACCGCGATCAGCGAGATCGGCACCGCGTTGAGCAGATAATAGGTCAGCCGCTGCGGGCTGACGATGTCGATATAGACATAGGCCAGCACGAAAATGAACGGACGGCGAAAGCCCGCCGCGAAGAACGCGCCGAGAAAGGCGACGAAGAACAGGTCACGCACGCGGGCGGCCCTTTCTGGGCGGCGGCGTGTCTTCGCGGTCGAGATCGGGGCGACGCAGCAATCGCCACACCGCCAGCGCGATCAGGCCATGGCTGATCGCGAGCGCGAGATTGTCGATCATGAGGCGGCCTGACTTTCCACGGGAGTGGTGTAGGGCGTGCGGGTTGAGGCTCCGTTAAGCAGTGCCGCGCTATGGAGCGCGCATGCGCATCCTCCACATCCTGGACCACGGCCTGCCGCTGCAAAGCGGCTACACCTTTCGCACGCGAGCGATCCTGAAGAGCCAGATGCGGCACGGCTGGCAGGTCGCCGCCGTCACCGGCCCGCGCAATGGCGCGCGCGACTTGGCGGCGGAAACCGTCGATGGCATCGATTTTTTCCGCACCCCGCCCGTTCCCGAGACGATCAGCCCGTTTGGCGAGCTGCGCGAAATCCGCGCCTTTGCCCGCCGCATCGAGGAAGTGGTCGCGGAGTTTAAGCCCGACATTCTGCACGCGCATTCGCCGGTGCTGGATGCGGTCGCCGCGCTGCGGGTGGCGCGCAAGCGCAAGCTGCCCCTGGTGTATGAGATTCGCGCCTTTTGGGAGGATGCCGCCGTTGGCAACGGCACCGGGCGCGAAGGCTCGCTGCGCTACCGCGCCACGCGCGCGCTCGAAACCTGGGCGGTGCGGCGCGCCGACGCGGTGGCGGTGATTTGCGAGGGGCTGCGCGGCGATCTGGTCGCGCGGGGAATCGATCCGGCCAAGCTGCTGGTGTCGCCCAATGGCGTCGACATGGCGGTGTTCGGCGATCCCTTGGCCTATGATTCGGCGTTGGCCGAGTCGCTCGGGTTACGTGATGCCGAAGTGATCGGCTTTATCGGCAGCTTCTATGATTATGAGGGCCTCGATGATCTGATCGCGGCGATGCCGACGCTGGTCGCGGCGCGGCGCAAGGCGCATTTGGTGCTGGTCGGCGGCGGCCCGATGGAGAAGGCCTTGCGCGCGCAGGCCGCAGCCTCACCGGTGGCGGCGCAGATCCACTTTATCGGGCGCGTCCCGCATACCGAGGTCGATCGCTATTACAGCCTGATCGACGTGCTGGCCTATCCGCGCAAACGAATGCGGCTGACCGATCTGGTCACGCCGCTCAAGCCGCTGGAGGCGATGGCGCAGCGTCGTCTTGTCGCCGCGTCGGACGTTGGCGGGCACCGTGAGCTGATTCGCCACAACGATACCGGCACGCTGTTCCCGCCCGACGACCCGGTGGCGATGGCCAACGCGCTGGCGGCGCTGCTCGGGGATCGCGACGGCTGGGACGGGCGGCGCGAACGCGGCCGCGCCTTTGTCGAGGCGGAGCGCAACTGGGCCGTTAATGTTGCACGTTATGGGCCTGTTTACCAGAAACTTACCGGTGCGGTGGCATCGTCTGCGTCATGGCCGTGTTCTCCCGTTCCCAATCTCTGATTCTCCCGGTCGCACCGCTGGCGGCCACCGTCATCGGCGTACTGACCGCTGCCATGTTCGCGCTGGTGCCCACTGACCTGCTCGAATCGATGGTCGTGGATAGCGGGATCGCCTCGGTGCTGTCGGCCGCCGAACCGCCGCTTGGGCTGACCGCGCGGTTGGTGCTGGTGCTGCTATGTGGCGGCGGCATCGGTTTGATGGCGTGGTTCGCTTTGTTCCTGACCTTCGGCGCGCGCACGATCGTGATCCAGCGCTCGCGCGGGGAGCGGGGCAGTGCACCGGTGTTGCGCCGCGCCGATGCGCATCCCGATGCGCCGGCCCGCCGGCCGCTGTTCGCCAATACCGATCTCGGCACGCCGTTTCTCGATGTCCGCGCGCCCGCCGTCCCCGTCACGGCACCGGCGGCGGTGGAGCCGCCGGTCGAACGACCATTGCCGGTTGATCTCGAACAACCACTGGCCGCTTATGGCCGGGTCGCGGTGCCTGAAACCCCGCTGAGCGGGGCGCCGACCCCAGCGCGCGAGGGACCTGTCGTGATTCTTCCCGCTGAACGCCCGCAGACCTTTGATCCCGGGGAGCGCTTCGAAACCTTCCCGCTGACCCCGATGGTGCGATCGACCCCGCAGCCCGTGGTGGAAGCGCCGGTGCAGCCGGTTGCGCCCGCCCGGGCCGATCCATCCGATACGATTCACGCCTTGCTCGACCGGCTGGAGCGGGTGGTGGGGCAACGCCCGCCCGCAACCCCGCCGCCGCCGCAGGAGACGTTGGAGGACACGCTGGCGGTGCTGCGCCGGATGGCGACGGGCGCGCGCTGAGCGGTTATCCCTGGCTTTAATCGCGCCTGCCCCTTGAGTGGCGGCGGCTGGGGTGGGACAAGGGGGGATGGCCACCGCATTCGCATCCCCGACCGAACCCGAAACCGTAACCCTGCCGCAAAATGTCGAGGCCGAAGCCGCGATGCTCGGCGCGATGATGATCGACAACCGCCTGGCGGATGATTTGATCGACCGGCTCCAGCCCGAACATTTCTTCGAGCCGCTGCACGGGCGCATCTTTTCCGCGATTCGCACGCTGCGCGGCAATGACATGCTGGCGAGTCCGGTCACGCTGCGCCCGATGTTCGAACAGGATGCCGGGATGCGCGAGCTGGGCGGCCCCGCCTATCTCGCACAATTGACCGGTTCGGGTGCCGGCCTGCTCGGCGCGCGCGAATTTGCCAAGCAAATCTACGATCTGGCGATGTTGCGCACGCTGGTGACGGTGGGGCGGGGCCTCGTCGAGCGCGCGATGGACACCTCGGAAGAGGTCAACCCGCGTGCGCAGATCGAGGCAGCCGAGGAAGAACTGTACAAGGTCGCCGCCGATGGCGGCAGCGACAACCAGATCAAGACCTTCGTCCAGGCCTCCACCATCACGATCAAGATGGCCGAAGTCGCGCTCAATTCGGGCGGGCATATTTCGGGCATCACCACGGGCCTGGAAAGCCTGAACGCCAAGATCGGTGGTATGCACCGTTCCGACTTGATGATCCTCGCCGGGCGTCCGGGCATGGGCAAGACCTCGCTGGCCACCAACATCGCCTATAACGCCGCGCAACGCTGGATGCGCGACATGGCCGACGGGATCGACCCCGAACGCTCGCTCGGGGCCAAGGTCGCCTTTTTCAGCCTGGAAATGTCGGCCGATCAGCTTGCCGGGCGTATTCTGGCGGAGCAATCGGGCATCAATTCCGAAGTGCTGCGCTCGGGCAAGATCAAGCGTGAGGAATTCCACAAGCTGGCCGCCGCTGCGGCGAGCCTGGAGACATTGCCGCTGTTCATCGATGATAGCGCGGGTCTGTCGATCGGCGCGCTGCACACCCGCGCGCGCCGCTTGCAGCGCAAGCTCAACAACCAGCTTGGCTTCATCGTCGTCGATTACTTGCAGCTATTGTCGGGCACCGCCAAAAGCTCGGGCGACGGGCGCGTGCAGGAAATTTCCGAAATCAGCCGCGGCCTCAAAAATATCGCCAAGGATCTGAACGTGCCGGTGATGGCGCTGTCCCAGCTCAGCCGCGCGGTCGAGCAGCGCGAGGACAAACGCCCGATGCTGTCGGATCTGCGCGAATCGGGGTCGATCGAGCAGGACGCCGATATGGTGATGTTCGTCTATCGTGAAGACTATTATCTCAACATGACCCAGCCCGAAATTCCGACGGCGGGCAGCCCGGCCGACGTGCAGGACAAGCACGCCAAATGGTCCGAGCATCTGTCACGCGTCGATGGCCTGGCCGAGCTGATCGTCGCCAAGCAACGCCACGGCTCGACCGGCAAGGTGACACTGCGATTCGAGCCCAACATCACCAAATTCTCGGACTTTGGCGGTTTCGTTCCGGAGTATTGAGGGAATCGCGGTGCCGATTACATCGGCCTCCGCTCCTGGGCGCAGGCCTTCGCCGGGGTGGTCATCAGCGCCAACCTGACGCCAGAGCCCGGCACGCGCCCGCGGTCTTCAGGCCGCGAGCGGGATGGCGTGGGCCACGTCCAGGTCGAGTTCCAGCTTCACGCACGGCACATCGTGCCCGCGCGCGCGGCAATGCTGCGGCTCGACCCGACCCGTCGGGGTGAAACCGAGCTTGGTCAGCACGCGGCCCGACGCGGGGTTGTCGGCGAAATGCCCTGCGCTCAGCCGCTTTAGACCCAAGGCGTAGCGCGCGATCTGCACCATCTGCCGCCCGGCTTCGGTGGCATAGCCGCGACCCCAGGCATGGGGGGTGAGCCAATAGCCGAGTTCATAATGATCGCCCTCCGGGTGCACGCCGATGCCACCGATGATCTCCGGCGTGCCGCTTTCAAGACTGGTAATGAGCATGAGAACATCGGTTGTCGTGCGCGGGCGCGTCAGGAAATCGCGCGCGTCTTCCTCGCGATAGGGCCAGGGCGCGCGCGACAGCTTGGTGACGACGCTTTCATGCCCCATCGCCTGCGCGAGTGCAGGGGCGTCCTCCGGCCAGCCTGGCCGTAGCGTCAGTCTCGGAGTCCGAGCGAACATTCTTACTCTCCTCGTCGCCGTCGCTTGCCCGTCTCTCGTGACGATCAAGCGACAATGGGTGGGGAGGGAGCATGAAAAAAGGGAGACCGGGGCGACCCGTCTCCCTTTTTCGGTAGTCTGAACTACCCGGATCGCCCTGGTGGGCAACCCGGATGGTCACCCGATGTTATTCAGCGGCAAGCGCCAGCATTTCTACCGAGCAGAATTGGCGACCGAGCTTGCCTTTGTGGAAGGTCACGCGACCTTCGGTGAGTGCGAACAGGGTGTGATCCTTGCCGATGCCGACATTGGTGCCCGGGTAAAATTTGGTGCCGCGCTGACGCACGAGAATGTTGCCCGGAATGACGGCTTCGCCACCGAACTTCTTCACGCCAAGGCGACGACCGGCCGAATCACGACCGTTGCGCGAGGAACCGCCTGCTTTCTTATGTGCCATCTCGAATTACTCCTTACGCCTGAGCGGCCGGTGCTGCGGCTTCCGCCGGAGCTGCGGTCTTGGCCTTGGCGGCCTTCTTCTCTTCGCCACCGATCGCGGTGATGCGCAGAATCGTGTGCTGCTGACGATGGCCGTTCTTGCGGCGATAGTTGTGGCGACGACGCTTCTTGAAGACGATGACCTTGTCGGCCTTCGCCTGCGCAATGATCTCTGCCGAGACCGTGAGGCCCTCGACCGACTTCAGCTCCGAGCCTTCGCCCGCCAGCAGGATATCGCCGAGCGTAATCGACGCCCCGGCCTCGCCCTCGAGCTTCTCGACGACGATCTTGTCTCCGGCGGCAACACGATACTGTTTGCCGCCCGTGCGCACGATTGCGAACATGGGCCTCATCACTTTCAAAAATACCTGTGCCCCACGCACGGCGAGCCGAGCGCGGGAAAGAAGCGCCGACTATGCGACACAGGGCGCGCTGTCAACCGCCGAGGCGCGCCGGATGCGTCGTAAAGTTGTTGCTCAAACGCAATAGTCGGTCCGGAACCGTCCTAATTTTGGATGAACTATCCGCTCTGCGTGAACTTTATGTTGCATTGCGAAACGGTCTATGGCGTCATCCGATTCGGAACAGATGAGGCGAACTCGATTCCGGCAATAAAATGTCGCGTTAGAGCGTTCAGCATCACAAGGATTCCACATACATAGATACCGAATGCAGCGTGCTGCATTCGACTAAGTTGGTCGTGTCAAATTATCTGCAGGGTTATTTCAATGCCGTGCTGTGCGGCAGGGGGAACTGTGTCCGTCACTCAGTGGCGACGCAAATGAGGTGCGTATTCGAAAGAACATAAAGTGCTGGGGGCGGATGGACTGAAGGTCACCTGTTTTTTTGGGGGATCTCACAGCCATGTACAAATCTTCGATTTCGCTCTTCGCGCTGGCCGTCGCCAGCGTGGCCGCACCGCCCGCTTTTGCTGACACCAAACCCGATAGCAGTGTTGCGATGTCGGCGGCACCGGCTCCGGCAGATCCCGCGCCCGATACGAGCGCACCCGAGCAATCCGACATTATCGTCACGGGCACGCGGCGCACGGGCACCACGGCGGCCGAGAGCGCCACGCCGATCAAGGTGCTGAGCTCGGATGAATTGTCGCGAGTCGGCCAACCCAACCTCAACCAGGTGCTGACGCAATTGGTGCCGTCGTTCACCGCGCAGGCCTTTGGCGGCGACACCGCCAATTTGACGCTGTCGGCGCGGTTGCGCGGGCTTAGCCCCAACCACACGCTGGTGCTGATCAACGGCAAACGCCGCCACGGCACCGCCAACCTTGCCGTGCTTGGCGGCCCTTATCAGGGGGCGGCGACGGCCGATCTCGATTTGATTTCGCCCAGTTCGATTGCGCGCATCGAAGTGCTCGAAGACGGTGCCGCCGCGCAATATGGATCGGACGCGATTGCGGGCGTCATCAACATTATCCTGAAGGACGATGCTGAGGGTGGATCGGGCTATGCCACCGCAGGCAAGAATTATGACGTCGGCGGAACGACCTATGCCGGCACTGCGCATCTGGCGACCAGGATCGGCGAGGATGGCTTCATCAACGTGACGCTGTTCCATCGCTTCCACGATTTCACGCAAGTGGGCGGGCTTGATCGGCGTGTGACCGATGCGAGCGGCACATTGCTGACCACAGCAACGAGCCCGGCGCTCTCCGCAGCACAGCAGGCGCTCTACAAAAACATTCCGGGCTTCCCTTACGTCAACCGCATCAACGGCGATGCCAAGTCCTGGCTGACCAATGTCCAGTATAACACCGCTTATGATTTCGGCGACGTCACCGCCTACAGCTTCGGGTCGTTCAGCAAGCGGATCGCCAGCGCATACGAGAATCTGCGCGTTCCCGATCGCGTGATTGCCTCCCCCGTGCTCGGGGTCGGTGGCAGCCTGACCACGGCAGGCGAGCTGGTTCCCTTCCCGCAAGGCTTCAACCCGCGCGAAGGCATTCGCGAAGATGATTATGCCTTTACCGGGGGTGTGAAGGGCGCGGTCGGCGCGGTGAAGTTCGACCTCAGCACGACGTACGGCAAGGACAAGAACCTCATCTACACGCTCGATTCGGCCAACCGCTCGCTGTTTGTCGACACGCATTTCACGCCGCGCGATTTCTATGACGGATCGTTCACCTCGTCCGAATTCACCGCCAATGCCGATTTCTCGACCGAATTCGAACTCGGTATGGCGGCACCGCTGAACGTCGCGTTCGGTGGCGAATATCGCAAAAACCAATATTCGATCGGCTCGGGCGATCCGGGCTCGATCTACAAGGAAGGCGGGCAGTCCTATCCCGGCTTCCGTCCGTCCGACGCGGGCACGCATAGCCGCGAAAACGAATCGCTGTATCTGGATGTCGCCGCGTCCCCGGTCGCGGCGCTGAAGCTCGATGGTGCGGTGCGCTATGAGCATTATTCGGACTTTGGCAGCCAGGTGATCTTCAAGGGAACCGGGCGCTACGATTTCTCGCACGCCTTTGCCTTGCGCGGCACGGTGTCGACCGGCTTCCGCGCGCCGACCTTGGCCGAATCCTATTATTCGGCGACCAACGTCTCGCCGACCTCGGCCTTCGTCCAGCTCCCGGCCAATTCGGCGGCGGCCAAGCTGATCGGCTTCCAGAATCTGAAGCCCGAGAAATCGACCAATTTCAGCGCGGGCGGTGTGTTCCGCACGGGCAAGCTGACGGTTACGCTCGATGCCTATCAAGTGAAGATTCGCGACCGTATTCTCGGCACCGGATCGATTTATGGCAGCGGCGGGGCCACCAACTTCGCGATCGTGACGCAGGCGATCGTCGCCAATGGCAATGTGCTCGACCCGACGGTGACGCAAACCGGCATCAACATCTTCACCAACGGCGCGAGCACGCGCACGCGCGGGATCGAGCTGACGGCGAACGTGCCCTCGGACTTTGGAAGCTGGGGCACGGTCAGCTGGAGCCTGTCAGGCAATTATAACGAGACCAAGATCACCAAGCTTGGCGTGGCCCCGGCGTCGCTCGGCGGTATCCCGCTGTTCGACGCCAGCGCCCGCGCCAACCTCGAAACCGCGTCTCCCAAGTTCAAGGCGATCGCCTCGGCCTTGTGGACGATCGGTCCGGTCTCGGCGACGGCGCGTGGCACGCTTTATGGCGAGACATCGACCTATGCGAGCCCGGATGGCGGCACCTATTATCTGCAGAAGGTGCCGACTGCCTTCATCGCCGATCTGGAGGCGACCTATAAGCTGCCGGGGGGAATCGACCTGACATTCGGGGCGAACAACGTGTTCAATCGGCGTCCGCCGAAGGTGGCGCTGGTGCCGGGCACGGCCAATACGACGCTGGTCACGGGCGGCAACGTGATCGATGCACCGCTCAGCGCCGCTTACGGCATCAACGGCGGCTATTATTATGGGAAGGTCTCGTTCAAGTTCTGAACGAACACCCTTCGCACAGAAGGAAAGGGGGCCTGCGCGGCCCCCTTTCTATGTCATGCCGTGGCAGCGGCGATCAGTGGCGATGTTCGCGCCGCAGCGGGTATTTGCCGTCCTCATAATCCCCGAACAGCCCCGAAATGGCGGGGTGGTCGACCGGCTCGTCCGTATCGTCGGGCACCAGATTCTGCTGGCTGACATAAGCGACGTAGCTCGATTCCATGTTTTCGGCGAGCAGATGATAGAAAGGCTGGTCCTTGCGCGGGCGCAGCTTCTCCGGGATCGCGTCATACCATTCGTCGCTATTGGCGAAGATCGGATCGATGTCGAACACCACGCCACGGAAATCGAACATGCGGTGGCGCACGACATCACCGATGGCGAAGCGGGCATGCGCAATGGGGGGGAGGGTGATCGTGCTGTCGAACGGCAGGGCCGAGGTTGTGGTACGGGGCATGACTGTAATTTAGGCGCTCTGACGCGCCGCACAAGCGATTGCTGCGCTTTTGCTGGTGCGCAAACGCTTGCCTCCGCCCGATCACTGCGTTAGAGGCCCCCGCTCACCGACCGGTGCCGCTTTTTGGATTTCCCATCAGACGGCATCATATGACCTCGCGGAGAGGTGGCAGAGTGGTCGAATGTACCGCACTCGAAATGCGGCGTGGGTGCAAGCTCACCGTGGGTTCGAATCCCACCCTCTCCGCCATTTCCTTCCTGACTGACTCCCGCTAAAGGGCCCGCATGGCATCGTATAAGGAACCTTCGTTCAAGGATCGCGCAGCGCTCTCGGCTGACGCGAAACAGCGCGCGCTTGAGAAGCTGAAGGCCAAGCCGCCGATCGACCCGGCCGTCGCCGCTGCCCGCGCCGCCGCGCGCGAAGCGAAGGAAGCCGCCGAGGCCAAGAAGCGCGAAGAGAAGAAGGCTGCGATCGAACAGGCGCGGCTCGAAAAGATCGCCAAGGCCGAAGCCGCCGAACGCGCGATCGAAGAGGCCAAGCAGGCCGCGATCCAGGCCGAAATCGACAAGAAAGCGGCGCGCGACGCCCGCTACGCGGCGCGCAAGAGCCGCAAGTAAGGCGCTTCGGGCGCGTTTTTCTCAGGGGTGCCGCGCAACGGACCGGTCCGCCCGATTACGGGCCGACCCACCCCCAGCCCCTCCCTTCCAGGGAGGGGAGGAACCGCGACGCCTTCCGCCTCCCCTCCCTGGAAGGGAGGGGCTGGGGGTGGGTTGCTCTACAATTGGCAGCCGCGCGTCTCGCGGACTCCGCCCTCACTCCCGGCCTGCCAATGGCGCTACTGCGGCAGCCCGCGCGCCAGGTCTTCCAGCCACACCCGCGCCGTGCCGTCCGAGGGCGCACGCCAGTCGCCGCGCGGGCTGAGCGCCCCGCCGCTCGATACCTTAGGCCCATTGGGGATCGCCGAGCGCTTGAACTGGCTCGTCGCGAAGAAGCGCACCAGAAACTTTTCCAGCCACAGCGCAATCGTCGGCAAATCATAGGCGACTCGCGCCGATAGCGGCACGTCGCGTGGCCAGCGGCCCGCGCTTGCATCGCGCCAGGCGTGCAGCGCGAGGAACGCGATCTTCGACGGCGTCATGGCGTGGCGCACGACATAATGCAGGAAGAAATCGTTGAGCGCATACGGCCCGATTCGCGCCTCGGTGCTCTGGATCGCGCCATCGGCCCCGGCGGGCACCAGTTCGGGTGAGATTTCGGTCGCGAGAATCGCCTCGAGGATCTGGTCGGTTTCCGGGTCATATTGCCGGTCGCGGATGCACCAGCGAATCAGGAACTGGATCAGCGTCTTGGGTACGCCCGCATTGACCGCATAATGGCTCATCTGGTCGCCGACGCCGTAGGTACACCAGCCGAGCGCCAGCTCTGACAGGTCGCCGGTGCCGACCACCAGCCCGCCGCGCTGATTGGCCAGGCGGAACAGGTAATCGGTGCGCAGGCCCGCCTGCACATTCTCGAAGGTCACATCATAAGTGGGGGCGCCATCGGCGAAGGGGTGCCCCATATCGGCGAGCATCTGGCGCGCGGCGGGGCGGATGTCGATCTCGTCGCCATCGACGCCAAGCGCGCGCATCAGCGCCCAGGCGTTGCTTTTGGTGTGATCGCTGGTGGCAAAGCCCGGCATGGTGAAAGCGAGGATGCGGTCGCGCGGCAGGCCCAGCCGGTCCATCGCCTTGGCCGCGACGATCAGCGCATGCGTCGAATCGAGCCCGCCCGATACACCGATGACGAGGCGCTCGGCCTGCGCCGCCTGAAAGCGCTTGAGCAGCCCTTCGACCTGGATGTTGAACGCCTCATAGCAATCGGCATCCAGTTTCTCGGGCGTGTTGGGGACGAACGGGAAGCGGCGGGTGTCGCGCAGCAGGCCGATGTCGCCAAAGTCGGGCTTGTGCGCGAAGGCCACGCGGCGGAAGCGCTTTTCGGGGTCGTCGGCGAGGCGCGCGGCATCGTTGAAGGTGCCGACGCGCATCCGCTCCTGCTCGATTCGCTCGGCATCGACATCGGCGAGCAACAGGCCGGGCGCACGCCCGAAGCGGCTCGATTCGGCAAGCAACTCGCCCAGTTCATGCACCATCGCCTGACCGTCCCAGGCGAGATCGGTGGTGCTCTCGCCCGGTCCTGCTGCAGAAAAGACATAAGCGCACACAGCGCGCGCCGATTGCGCGGCGCATAGCAGGGCGCGCTCGCGTGCCTTGCCGACGACGATGTTGGAGGCTGACAGATTGCAGCAGATCAACGCGCCGGCCAGCGCGCCCATTGTCGAGGGCGGGGTGGGCGCCCAGAAATCCTCGCAAATCTCGGCATGGAACACGAAATGCTCAAGGTCGCTGGCGGCGAACAGCAGATCGGTGCCGAACGGCGCGGTCTGGCCCGCAACCGTGATGTGGCACGGCGCGGTGATCCCGGCACCGCTCGCGAACCAGCGCTTTTCATAATATTCGCGGTAATTGGGCAGGAACACCTTGGGCACCACGCCCAGAATGCGCCCGCGCGCGATGACCACCGCGCAATTGTACAGCCGCCCGTTGCGCGGCAGCGCTGCGCCGACCACCAGCACCGGGCGCAGCTTGGCGGTCGCCGCGGCCACCGCCGCCAGTGCCGCCTCGGTCGCGTGATGCTGCGCGGTCTGCAAATGCAGGTCGTCGATCGCGTAGGAGGTGAGGCTGAGTTCGGGGAAGACCAGCAAGTCCGCGCCCTGTTTGTGGCCGTCCTTGGCCAGCGCGATCGTCGCTTCGGCATTGGCGATCGTGTCGCCCACGCTCGCGCAGGGGGTACACGCACCGACGCGGATCAGCCCGTGGGTGTGGATCGAGTGGAACGGGTGCACCTTCGCCATGCCTGCGACGTAGCGACGTTTGCGCGGCATTGCCACCATGCTAGGGCTTGGCGCTGCAACGGAGGCGGGGATGCGGATCGGCCAGCTCAAGATCAAGGCGCAGATCTATTGCGGCGATGAGCTGGCAATGGGGCCGGGCAAGGCCGATTTGCTCGAAGCGATCGACCGCGAAGGATCGATCTCGGGCGGCGGGCGCGCGATGGGGATGAGCTATCGCCGTTCGTGGTTGCTGGTCGACAGCATGAATCGCTGCTGGACCGAGAAATTGGTCGAGACGGTGGCGGGCGGCGGACAGTCGCGTGGGGCCAGCTTGACCGCAATGGGCCGCGCGGTGCTGACGGCCTATCGGACGCTCGAGGCCAATCTCGCCGCCAGTGCCGATGCCGCACCCATGGCCGAGCTCGACGCGATGCTGCGCGCCGAACCGCTGCCGCCGGTCAGGGAAGCGCCGTAACCAGCACCGGCGTCGCGGCATCCTTGCTGCCCGAGATTTGCAGCACGTAGCGGCCTGGACGAAGTTTGAAATCAACCAGCTTGCGGATGCCGCTGCACGCAGGGCCATGCTCATGCGCGACCGAGGTGAGCGCGGTGTGCGCCCGCACCATATCGATCCACGCGCCCGCACCGAGCGCGACGCGGTAGGTTCCTGCGCGCCGCACCGTGACGCCGAGCAACCCCCCCATGCTGCCGGGCGCGGGCGGCTTCCCCGGCGCGAGCCGGTAGCGAACGGTGTCGGTCGGGGCGAGCATCACCTCCACGCGCTTGCCGATCGTCACCTTGGTATGCGCCAGCGTGGGCGCGTCGGTGGCGGCGGCAAGGCTGAGGCCGGTCTGCCAGGCCGCGAGGCTTGCAGGCAGCGGCGCGGGCGGGGTCGGGCAGGGAACCGGCGCATCGGGCGCGGCGGCAATCAGCAAGGGGAGGGCCAGCAGCAGGGTCATCGGTTGCATCATCGGATCACCTTCACTGGACTATATTCTACGCTATACGGCGGCGTACTGGCTTGGGCAATTGACGCCGCGCAAAGCTCAACTGACGGCGCGGCGATATTCTCCAATTTGCCAGACCAGCAAGGCGGGCACGGCGATAACCACGTCGCGCGCGCGCTTGAGCAGCGACAGCGCCAGCGCGGTCGCGGGTGGCAGGCCGACCAGCGGGCCGATCAGCACATAGGCGGCTTCCTGCACCCCGATCGCGCCGGGAATGGCGAAGGCGACGCTGCGCAGCGTGAAGATCAGCGCCTCGATCATCAGCACCGCCCATAACGGCACCTGGCTGCCCATGAACCATAAGGCAATCCAGGCACCGGTGGCGCTGGCCAGCCAGGCGGCGAGATTGAACAGGAACGCAGCGATGACGCGGCGCGGTTCACGGTAGATTGCATCGAGCTGCTCGCGCACCGCCGCCATTGCCGCGACCGAGCCCGGCAGCAAGCGCGCGCCGAGCGACCCCGCAAGCTTCAGCATCGGTCGCTGTGCGAACACGAACAGCAGCATCAGCGCGACCATCGCGCCCACGCCCCCCAGCGCCAGCGGGACGAGCCCCTGCTGAACCGCCGCATGCGTCAGCACCAGCAGCAACACGCCCACCCCGAACAGCGTGAAGATCAATTGCGCGGCCATCTCGGTCGTCAAATCGGCGATCATCGAGGCGTAGATCACCGGCTGCGGTACGCCGAACGCGGCCAGCGTCCGCGCCCCCACGACCAGGCCACCCAATTGCGAAAAGGGCAGGATATCGGTCGCGGCCTCGCGCGTGGTGCGCGCCCACACGAACAGCCATAAGCGGTCCGCAGTCTCACTTGGCGCGACCGCGACCCACGCCATGCCAAGCAAGGCGAGCACGCCGCCCGACCATAAGACGAAGCTCGCCATGCCGAGCCAGCCGATCGACGCCATCGCCGCGCCGACTTGGACGAGCCCGACCGTGCCGACCGCGCCCGCAGCAACGACCAGCCCGATAACGGTGGCAAGGAGCAGCCCGATCCGGGCGGAGCGGTTCATCGATTCGCGACCGCGATTGGCGCTCGGCTCCGGCGCGGTAGCGAATTTGCGCACGCGAAGGCGCAAAGGCGCAAAGAGCGTCTGCGCATCGCAAAGCGATGGCTTTCGCTGACATTGGATCTGGGGCGCTGCGCGCGGGCGTGTCCGACCATCTTCGCGCCTTCGCGCCTTCGCGTGAATCGATCAAGCCCCGATCCATCGCGAAGGCAGGCGATCAGCGCGCGGCCAGCGCCTTCTTGCCCATCAGCCGCAACGCGAGACGGATTGCACCCGGAACGAATTTCGGGCGGATCAGCCGCTGGTCATAGACGGACAGCCTTCGGTCGTTTTCGGACAGGCAGATCGCGGCGAGTTCGGGGAATTCGATTTCGACGCCCAGTTCCTTGGAGCCGTTGAGCGTGAAATTGTTTTCCTGCGCCTTGGTGTTGTTCTCACCCATGCCCTTGGCCATGTCGATCCGTTCCCAGATCAGGAACAGCCACACCACCCACACTTTCAGCTCGAAATAGGGCCGCCGCCACCACGGCATATTGCGCCGCCACCACGCCACCCAATTGACGAAGAACAGGATATGCCGTCCTTCCTCGCGCATCACGGGTTCGAACGTGTCGACCAGCTCAGGCGGAAAGAAGCCGGAATCCTTGGCGATCTTGAACAGGCCAAAGCCGAAGAAACTGTCGATGCATTCGGAAAAGCCGGTGCGCATGAACGCGAATTCGGGGTCGCGCGGGCGTTTATACGCTTCCTCCGGCTGCAACTCGATTCCGTAAAAGGTCACCATGTCGGCCAGCACGATCTTGTGGCGGCTTTCCTCAAACGCGTTCATGTCGATCGCGTCGCGCAGCAGCGGATCGGTGATCTGCTCGCCATAGGTTTTGACGTTCATGCCCGCGCGGCCTTCGGTCGCGACGGCAATGTCCCAGATCGGCAGCGACACGATCCGGTTGCGGGTCTCGTCGTCCAGCACCGGCCAGTCGATCAACGCCGGTCGATAGGGATCGTGCGTGTCGAGCACGGTGCGGCAGAACAGGATTTTGTGGGCCGTGCTGCCAAGCGGGACGGGAGCACCGGGCGCGGGGGATGCGGGGGCAATCGCTTTGGAGATGAAATTCATGGGGCCTTTCTCCCGCTAGAGATCGGCGAAGCGCGCCAATCTAATATCGTTACGCGTAACGATCGAACGGGCTTGCGGATCCAGCAACGCCGCCAATTCCGCTTCATATTGATAGCCCGGCGCGGCCAAGGGGTAGGTTCCGGTCGCGGGGTGCAGGTAAATTTCGTTCACGCCATCGGGCAGGTTTTCGAGAATGCCGCGCAACCGGGCCGCGTGCATCGCGCCCGACCAGGCGAGGCCAAAGGTGCGGTCGGGTACTTTCATCCCGGCGGCACGGCCCGAGCGCTGGATATGCCGCGCGAACGGCTTGGCGATATCCAGTCCGGTGACGGGTTCGAACGCCGCGAGCGAAGCGCGCTCTTCAACCGGTGCGCGCAGCGCCTTCATCCCGTGGCGCAGCCCGACCTTGAGCAGCGTCGCCCCGATCACCGGGTGCAAATGCATATGCTTGTGCGAATTGACATGGTCGAGCGCCAGTCCCGTCGCCGCAAACAAAGCGAACTGCGCCTCGATCTCGGCCTCCAACTGGCGGCGCACCGACGGCTTGGCCAGCAGCGCCAGCGCGACCGGCAAGGATTCGATCCGGAACTGCCCGTTCGCATCAACCAGGTCGGGAATATCCGATGGCGGCAAAGCGGGCGGGGTTTCGGCCAGCGCAACGTGCAGCCCGACGCCCAGCGTCGGCGTCGCGTGCGCGCGCTCCACCGCATCGGCGGCGGCATCGCCCGTTACCATCAGGCTGGTGACGGTTAGTACCCCCTCGCGGTTGGCTTGTTCGACCGCGCGATTGACCTCGATCGACACGCCGAAATCATCGGCGGTGATGATCGCGGTCTTCACCGCCGGGGGAACCCGTAAAACTCCGGGTCGGCCAGCACCGCATCGGCCACATTGCCCGGGCTGGCGACGGCGACGCGGCGCAACACCGCGATCATCGCGTCGCGGTCGCCTGCGCGTACCGCCGCATCCCAGGCTTCTTCGCGACCGGTCGCGGCGATCCGCTCATTGACGGTCATCTCGGCAAGCGTGGTCATGGCCGTGCCTTATGCAGCTTCCTTGCGGCGGCGCAGGAAGTCGAAGAATTCAACCCCCTCGCGCAGGCGGCGCTTCATCATGTCCCAATCGGTCAGCATCTCGCGGACAATTTCCCAGATCTTGGACGGGCGGAAGTAGAAGCGCTTGTAGAACTCCTCGACCTTATCGAAAATCACCGCCGAGGACAGATGCGGGTAGCTCAACTGCGCGATCTGATTGCCGCCATCGGTCAGCAGGTCGTGCGAGCTGTCGAACCAGCCATTTTCGGTTGCCTGCTTGTACAGGAAGGTGCCCGGATAGGGTGCGGCCAGCGACACCTGGATCGTGTGCGGGTTGATTTCCTTGGCGTAGTTGATCGTTTCCTCGATCGTCTCCAGCGTCTCGCCGGGCAGGCCGAGGATGAAGGTGCCGTGGATGGTCAGACCAAGCGCATGCGCATCCTTGGTGAACTGCCGCGCGACATCGGTGCGCAGCCCCTTCTTGATGTTGTGCAGAATCTGCTGATTGCCGCTTTCATAGCCGACGAGCAGCACGCGGCAGCCGCCTTCCTTCATCGCCTTCAGCACGGGCTGGGGCACGTTCGCCTTGGCATTGCAGCCCCAGGTGACGCGGAAGCCGGGCGTGCCGAAGCCGAGCTTGCGCAGCTCGCCCGACAACTCGACGACGAAATCATGCGCATCGGCGAGCGTATCGTCGTCGAAGAAGATCTCGTTCACCTCGGGCATTTCCTTGAGGATGTATTTCACTTCCTCAATGACCTTGGGGACGCTGCGGTGGCGATAGCGATGCCCGCTGATCGTTTGCGGCCACAGGCAGAAGGTGCAGCGGCTCTTGCAGCCGCGCCCGGTGTAGAACGAGACATACGGATGGCGCTGATAGCCGCCATAATATTTCGACGTATCGAGATCGCGCTTGTAGATCGGCGAGACCATCGGGAGGACGTCCATGTCCTCGATCTGCGCGCGGTCCTTGTTGCGCACGATCGTCCCGTCGGGCGCGCGCCACGTGATGCCGTCGATTTCGGCAAAGGGGCGGCCCTCGGCCAGTTCGACGCAGGTGAAATCATATTCCTCGCGGCAAACGAGGTCGATCGCCTCGCACGCTTCCAGGCTGGCCTTGTCCTCGATCATTACCTTGGCGCCGACAAAGGCGACGATGATCTTCGGGTTGCGCTCCTTGATCAGGCGCGCGGTGCGGATGTCCTGGTTGAAGCTCGGCGTCGAGGTGTGGAGAATGACCAGATCGCGATCGTCGAATGCGTGCGCGATGTCCTCCCACGACTGGTCGTGCGCGGGCGCGTCGATCAGCTTCGATCCCTCGATCATCGCCGCCGGCTGGGCGATCCAGGTCGGATACCAGAAGGATTTGACCTCGCGCTTCATCTGGTAGCGCGCCCCGGCACCGCCGTCATACCCGTCGAAAGAGGGTGCCTGGAGGAAAAGGGTCCGCATCATGCTTGTTGCTCCGTGGAGGCCGAGACAATGCGGCCGTCCGTCTTCATTTTAAGTGTTGCACCGCGCCAATCAACCGACCGCACGAAGAAGCTCGCGATATACACCGCAAAAGCCAGGCCATCATGCAGCAGCGCCATCCACAGCGGTGCGATCCGCCCCCCTACTGCTGCATCGACGTTTCGCACAACCACCAACCGCGCAATTGCTGCTGCAAGGGCGAGCAAAAGCCCGAACTGTGGCGCATACAGCGCAGCCAAGAGCGCGGTGGGGAAGGGCAGGCCGATAACAATGCCGACATAGGGCCAGAAGGCGACGTCCCGGACGGTCGCGCCCCAGCGGAGTTCATGCCGCCATAGTTGCGACAGGCTGGTTTCATCGCAGGCGTGCGTTACCAGAACCGGCGGCACCGCGACGCGGAGGCCAAGGGCGCGCACGCCCTCGCCAATCGCATAATCGTCGGCCAGCACATCGGCGAAGCGCTGGAAGCCGCCGATCTTGTCGAGCGTCTCGCGCTTGAGCGCGATCGTCGATCCCATGCACGGCGCGGCCAGCCGATTCGACACCCCAAAGGCCACGCCCAGCATGAATTGATAGGTCACGCCCGCTGCGACCAGGCGCGACCAGAAACCGGCATCGCCGCGCCCGGAATAAATGCAGGTCACCGCGCCCACCGCAGGGTCGTCGAGCGTGGCGAGCAGTTGCGCCAGATAATCGGGCGCGACCGCGATGTCGCTGTCGCTGAGCACCACAAAGGGATGGCGCGCGGCGCGGTCCATGTTGATGAGGTTGGAGAGTTTGCCGCTCGCGCCGTGGATCGTGGGATCGATCACCAGTTCGATATCGGCGTTCGGATAGGCGGTTTTCAGCGCCTCGACGACCGCGATCGCCGGATCGTCGGCGCGCTGCACACCGCACACGAGTTGCAGCGGCCCGGCATGGTCCTGCGTCAGGAAGGTCGCGAGATTGTCGAACAGACGCGGTTCGGCCCCATAAAGCGGCTTGAGCAGGGTAACAGCTTCGGTGCGGGCGGACGCTGGTCTGGCACCAGCGAAAAAGCGCCGGAACACGATCGCTGCGGCCACCGAATAGACGATGCCGAACACCGCCAGCACGATCGCCAGCCAGCCCAGCGCCGTACCGATACTCTGCAGAATGTGGGTCACGATGCCTCCCTCGTAACGCCGCGCGGGGGACGGGTATAGGCGCGCGGACATGAAAAAGCTGTCATGTTCGCACCGGTTCGGTCCTTTCTGCCTGTCCGCTGCCCCTTGGTATTTGCTCTTGCGCCGCGTCGCACTAAAGCCACCGCCACTGGAGGCTGCTTGACCGATCGACCCATCATCCTTGTCACCGGCGTCTCCGGTTTTGTCGGCTCGGCCGTCGCGCGGCGGCTGGCAGCGGGCGGCGCGCGCGTGCGCGGGCTGGCGCGGGCAGGCAGCGCGCGGACCAATTTGGCGGATTTTCCGGGCGAACTGGTCGAGGGTGACGCGCGCGATGCCGCTGCGATGGCGCGGGCGATGGCGGGCGTGGCGCACCTCTATCATGTCGCTGCCGACTATCGCATCTGGGCTCCCGACCCCGAGGAAATTGTCCGCAACAATCTCGCCAGCACGCGCGCCGTGATGCAGGCGGCGCTGGCCGCCGGGGTCGAGCGAATCGTCTATACCAGTAGCGTGGCGACGCTGCGGCCCGACCACGGCAAACCCTCCGACGAAACGCGCCCGGCCACGCCCGAACAGGCGGTCGGTGCCTATAAGCGCAGCAAGGTGGTGGCCGAGCGGCTGGTCGAGGCGATGGTGGCCGAGCAGGGGCTGCCCGCAGTGATCGTCAATCCCTCGACCCCGATCGGCCCGCGCGATGCGCGCCCGACGCCGACCGGGCGAATCATCGTCGAGGCGGCGTCGGGGCGGATGCCCGCCTTTGTCGAAAGCGGCTTGAACCTCGTCCATGTCGATGACGTGGCCGAGGGCCATATCGCGGCAATGGAACGCGGCCGGATTGGCGAGCGCTATGTGCTGGGCGGGCGGGATGTGTCGCTGCGCCAGATGCTGGCAGATGTCGCGGCGATCGTCGGGCGCAAGCCGCCCACCGTGCAGATCCCGCGCGCGCCGCTCTTCCCGCTGGCGTGGATCAACGAACAGGTCGCGCGGGTGACGGGCAAGGAGCCGTTCCTGACGCTGGATGCGCTGCGCATGGCCGCCCACGACATGTATTATGCGAGCACCAAGGCCGAGACCGAACTCGGCTATCGCGCACGGCCTTATCGGGCGGCGCTGGAGGATGCGGTGGCGTGGTTCCGCCAGGCGGGGATGCTGGCGTGATCGCGCTCGGAATTGCCACGCTGTCGCTGTTGATCTGGATCGTGCTGGCGCTTGGGCGCGACGGGTTCTGGCTGACGCGCGAGCGGGATGGCGCGATTGCTCCCCTCCCTGGAAGGGAGGGGCCGGGGGTGGGTCGGCCTAGTGCAGGCGTTGCGCTCTCAACGGGCCAACCCACCCCCAACCCCTCCCTTCCGGGGAGGGGAGAAGGAGGGGCATGGCCCTCCGTCGTCGCCGTGGTGCCCGCGCGCGATGAAGCCGAGGTGATCGCCGAATCGATCGCGAGCCTCGCCGCGCAGGACTATCCCGGCGACTTCCGCATCGTCCTGGTCGATGATTCGAGCAGCGACGGCACCGCCGACATCGCCCGCGCCGTGGGATCAGACCGTTTGCAGATCCTCACCGGCGCGCCGCTCGCGTCCGGCTGGACCGGCAAATTGTGGGCGGTCTCGCAAGGCATCGCTGCGGCAGGCGACGCGCCCGACTATCTGTTGCTGACCGACGCCGACATCGCGCACGCGCCCGATAGTGTGCGCAGCCTGGTCACCCGCGCGGTGGCGGATGATCGCGTGCTGGTCTCGCTCATGGCGCGGCTGCGCTGCGAGAGTCTGGCCGAGCGTGCGCTGATCCCGGCGTTCGTCTGGTTTTTCCAGATGCTCTACCCGTTTGCGACGGTGAACCGGCGCGGGCGCGGTTTGGGCGCGGCGGCCGGCGGGGTGATGCTGGTGCAGCGCCGCGCGCTGGCGGCGGCGGGCGGGATTGCGGCGGTGCGCTCCGCGTTGATCGACGATTGCGCATTCGGCGCGTTGATGAAGCGGCAAGGGGCGGTGTGGCTTGGCCTGACCGATCGCGCGCTCAGCATTCGGCGGTACGACACGTGGGGCTCGGTCGCGGCGATGATCTCGCGCTCCGCCTACGCCCAGCTTCGCTATTCGCCGTTGCTGCTGGCGGGCACCACGCTCGGCCTCGCGCTGACCTATCTCGCGCCGCCGATCTTGGCGATTTTCGCGCGCGGCGCGGCGCATTATGCAGCGCTGGCGGCCTGGGCTATCATGGCGCTGCTGTTCCAGCCGATGCTGCAATTTTACCGTCGTTCGCCACTTTGGGGACCTGCCTTGCCATTGATCGCAACCTTTTATGCAGGCTGCACGCTGCTGTCGGCGTGGCAGCATGGGCGCGGACGCGGGGGCCTGTGGAAGGGCCGCGTTCAAGCGGATCTGTCGGCATGAGCACCGCGACCACCGCCACCGCGCTTGCCTCGGGCAAGGGGCATAAGGACGAGAATTTTCCCGTCGCCTCGGTGTTGCTGAAGCGCGAGCATCGCGCGCCCGTGATGGCCTTTTACCATTTCGCGCGCGCGGCCGATGATGTGGCCGATAACGCCGCCGCCTCGGCCGACGAGAAATTGGCGCTGCTCGCTGCGATGCGCGCGTCGATCCTCGGCACGGAGGATAGCGACGCGGCTTCGGTGGCGCTGCGCGCGACGATGGAGGCGCATCGGCTAAGCCCGCAGCACGCGCTCGACCTGCTCGTCGCGTTCGAGCGCGATTGCACGGTCGATCGCTATGCCAATTGGTCCGCGTTGCTCGACTATTGCCGCTATTCGGCGATGCCGGTCGGCCGCTATGTGCTGGATGTGCATGGCGAGGATCACGCCACCTGGCCCGCGTCGGACGCATTGTGCGCGGCGCTACAGGTCATCAACCACACGCAGGATTGCGCCAAGGATTTCCGCGCGATCGGGCGGGTCTACCTCCCGGCGGATGTCATGGCGGCGCATGGCGCGACGGTCGAGGATCTAAGGCAGCCGACGGCGACCCCGGCGCTGCGCGCGGTGATCCGCGATCTGGCGGCGCGATCGGGCGTATTGCTGGCGCAGTCGGCGGGCTTTGCCGCCGCGATTCGCGATCGTCGGCTGGGGATTGAGGTGGCGATCATCCACCGCCTTGCCGCGAGCCTGACCGCGCGCCTGAAAGTGCGCGATCCGCTCTCCGAGCGCGTCCACCACCGCGCGCGCGAGGCGTTTGGGCTCGCAGCGTTGGCGGCGGCAAAGCAAGTGGTTAAGGGGCGGGCATGAACCCCAAGGCGACCCCGGCGCATCTGCAGGCACAAGTCTCGCGCAGCTCCTTCTACGCCGGGATGCGCGTGCTGCCGAAGGCGCAGCGTGAGGCGATGTACGCCGTCTATGCCTTTTGCCGCGCAGTCGATGACATCGCCGATGACGAGATCGGCGATCGTCCAGCGCGCGCGGCCGCCTTGGACGCATGGCGCGCCGACATCGAGTCGCTCTACGCCGGTCGGGATCCGGGGCAGGCGGCGCTGGTGGCGGAGGCGGTGCGCCGCTTCGCGCTCGACAAGGCCGATTTTCTGGCGGTGATCGACGGCATGGCAATGGATGTCGCCGAGGATGTTCGCTGGCCGACCATGGCCACGCTGGACCTGTATTGCGACCGCGTCGCTTCGGCGGTGGGGCGCTTGTCGGTCAAGATCTTCGGGATGGAGGAGGAGACCGGCATCGCGCTGGCGCACCATCTCGGCCTCGCCTTGCAATTCACCAATATCCTGCGCGACGTGGATGAAGACGCCGCGATCGGGCGCGTCTATCTGCCGCTGGAGCCGTTGCAGGCGGCGGGCATTCCGCTCGGCGATCCGCTGGCTGTGGTTGGCGATGCGCGCGTCGATGCCGCTGCACGCGTGCTGGCGGCGCGCGCACACGAACATTTCCGCGCGGCCGAGGCAATTTTGGCGAAGCGGCCACGCGGGCATTTGCTGGCACCGCGACTGATGGCGGCGGTGTACGCGCCCATCCTGGTGCGGATGGAGGCAATGGGCTGGGCACCGCCGCGCGAGCGGATCAAGGTCAACAAGGCCGCGTTGCTGTTCACCGTGTTGCGGCTCAGCCTGTTCCGTTGAAGCGCGCGGATTCTATCGGGCGGGTCCGGATTGTCGGGGCCGGGATGGCGGGGCTTGCCGCCGCCGTCGATCTCGCGCGCGCCGGGCATAAAGCGGAGCTGGTCGATGGTGCGGCGCAAGCCGGCGGGCGCTGCCGCAGCTATCACGATCCGCAGCTCGGGCGGACGATCGACAATGGCAACCATCTGGTGCTGTCGGGCAATCGCGCGGTGGTGGACTATCTCGCGACGATCGGCGCGAGCGACCGGCTGAGCGGGCCGCTCCATGCCGATTTCCCGTTCGTCGACCGGCGCAGCGGCGCGCGCTGGGCGGTGCGCATCAATGACGGGCCGGTGCCATGGTGGATCTTCCGCGATGGCCGCCGCGTGCCTGGCACGCGGGCGGGTGATTATCTGCGGCTGGCGGGTCTGCTGGGCGGGGCGGCTACGCAGACGGTGGGCGGCCGGATCGATGCGCGTGGGGGCGTGTGGGACAAATTGATCGAGCCGGTGTTGCTCGCGGTGCTCAATACGGCGGCGGCGTCGGGCTCGGCGCGGCTATCGGCGGCGGTGCTGCGCGAGACGCTGGGCAAAGGCGGGCGTGCGATGCGGCCGCGCATTGCCGAGCCAACGCTGGCGGCGGCATTCGTCGACCCGGCGGTTTCGTGGCTGGAGCAGCAGGGCACGACATTGACGCTCGGGCGGCGGCTTCGCGGCCTTCGCTTTGCCGAGGATCGCGTTATCGCGCTTGATTTCGGGAGCGGCGAAGAGCCGGTCGCGGCGGAGGAGGCGGTGATCCTGGCGGTGCCGCCGTGGGTCGCGGCGTCGTTGGTGCCGGGGTTGACCGTGCCCGATGATTTCCGCGCGATCGTCAACGCGCACTTTGCGTACACGCCGCCACCCGGCGTGGCGCCGATGATCGGCGTGATTGGCGGGACGGCGGAATGGATCTTCTCTTTTGCCGATCGCATCTCGGTGACGGTCAGCGCCGCTGATCATTTGGTCGACACCGACCGGGCTGAGTTGGCCGCGACCTTCTGGGCGGATATCGCCGCGATCCACGGGCTGCCGCCGACGCTGCCGCCGTGGCAGATCGTCAAGGAAAAGCGCGCCACCTTTGCCGCCACGCCCGAACAGGATGCCAAGCGGCCGCCTGCCGCCACGCGCTGGCGCAACCTGTTTCTGGCCGGGGACTGGACGCAAACGGGTCTGCCGGCGACGATCGAAGGTGCCTTGCGATCGGGCGAAACCGCTGCCCGCTTGGCGCGGGGTGCCCGGCTCGGCTAAGGCGCAGGCATGAGCATCGATACTATAGACCGCAGCGCCCTGTTGGAAGAAGCCGATGCCACCGCGCACAAGGCGGCGGCGGCGCTGGGCACCTTGCAAAATGCCGATGGGCATTGGGTGTTCGAGCTGGAAGCCGACGCCACCATCCCCGCCGAATATGTGCTGCTGCGCCATTATCTTGGCGAACCGCGCAATGCCGAGATCGAGCGCAAGATTGGCGTCTATCTGCGCCGGATCCAGTCGCCCTCGCATCACGGCTGGGGCCTGTTCCATGGCGGCGCGTTCGATGTCAGCGCCAGCGTAAAGGCCTATTTTGCGCTCAAGATGATCGGCGATTCGATCGATGCGCCGCACATGGTGCAAGCGCGCACGGCGATCCACAAAGCGGGCGGGGCGGCGGCTGCCAACGTCTTCACGCGCATCCAGTTGGCGCTGTTCGGCGCGGGGCCGTGGAGCGTGGTGCCGACGCTGCCGGTCGAACTGATCCTGCTGCCGCGCTGGTTCCCGGTGCATCTCTCCAAAATGTCCTATTGGGCGCGCACGGTGATCGTGCCGTTGCTGGTGCTGGCGGCGAAGAAGCCGGTCGCGCGCAATCCCTCGGGCGTGCTGGTCGACGAACTTTACACGACCAAGCGCGCCAAGCTGGTCAGCAAGGCGGCGGGCACCAAGCAGGCGTGGACCACCTTTTTCAACGGCCTCGACGTTGTGCTGAAGGGCGTCGAGCCGCTGTGGCCCAAGGGCACGCGCCAGCGCGCGATAGACGCCTGCGTCACCTTCGTGACCGAGCGGTTGAACGGCGTCGACGGGCTGGGCGCGATCTATCCGGCGATGGCCAACAGCGTGATGATGTTCGATTGCCTGGGCTATGCGGAGGATCACCCGGCACGGGCGATCGCGCGCGAATCGGTCGAGAAGCTGCTCGTGGTCAAGGATGACGAGGCCTATTGCCAGCCTTGCGTCTCGCCCGTGTGGGATACAGCACTCGCCTCGCACGCAATGCTGGAAGCGGGGGGCGAGGAGGCAGAGGCGCGCGCGGCGGCGGGGCTGGCGTGGCTCAAGCCGCTGCAAGTGCTCGACGTGAAGGGCGATTGGGCCGAGGAAAAGCCCGATGTCCGCCCCGGCGGCTGGGCGTTCCAATATAACAACGCGCATTACCCCGATCTCGACGATACCGCGGTGGTGGTGATGGCGATGGACCGCGCCAAGGATCGTACCCCCGCCGCTTTTGAAGAATCGATCGCGCGCGGGGTCGAATGGACCGTCGGGCTGCAAAGCAAGGATGGCGGCTGGGGCGCGTTCGATGCCGACAACAGCTATCATTATCTCAACAACATCCCCTTTGCCGATCATGGCGCGCTGCTCGATCCGCCGACCAGCGACGTCACTGCGCGCGTGGTGTCGATGCTGGCGCAACTCGGCGAGACCGATACGCCCCGGATGAAGGCGGCGCTGGCCTTCCTGGAGAAGGAACAGATGCCCGATGGCAGCTGGTTCGGGCGCTGGGGGGTGAATTACATTTACGGCACCTGGTCGGTGCTGTGCGCTTTGAACGCCGCCGGGCTCGATGCGAAGCATCCGATGGTGCGCAAGGGTGCCGACTGGCTGATCCACATCCAGAATCTCGACGGCGGCTGGGGCGAGGATTGCGAGAGCTATGCGCTCGATTACAAAGGGTACACGCCTGCACCCTCGACCGCCTCGCAGACCGGCTGGGCGCTGCTCGCGCTGATGGCGGCGGGCAAGGTCGATCATCCCGCGGTCGAGCGCGGCATCCGCCATTTGATCGCGACGCAGGCAGCGGACGGACTGTGGGGGCAGGAGAAATATACCGGCGGCGGTTTTCCACGCGTCTTCTATCTGCGCTATCATGGCTATCCGGTCTATTTCCCGCTCTGGGCGGTGGCCCGCTATCGCAATCTGAAGCGCTCGAACGATCCGCGCCCGGCGTTCGGGATGTGACGATCCTCGTCGCCTGCGGGCTGACGCGCGAGGCGGCGATTATCGCGCGACCGGGGTTTTTTGTCGTCGCTGGTGGTGGCGATGTGACCCGGCTGGAGCGCGAACTGGAGGCGGCGGCAGGCGGCGTTTCCGCGGTGCTCTCCTGCGGCGTGGCGGGCGCGCTCGATCCGGCCTTGCGGGCAGGGGATGTGGTGGTCGGAACGCTTCACACCCCGTTCGTTTCGAGCGAAGTCGAGAAACCTGCGATGGTGCCAGGTTTCTCGACTTTGCTCGAAACGAACGGTGGGTTGGTGGCGTGGCTCGCCTCCGCGCTGCCCAATGCCCACCGCGGCACCATCGTCGGCGCGGACCAGATCATCGCCTCGGTCGCCGAAAAAGCTGCCCTCCAGGCGCGCACCGGTGCGATCGCGGTCGATATGGAATCGCACATCGCCGCCCGCGTCGCCGCGCGGCACGACCTGCCCTTCGCGATTCTGCGCACGATTTCTGACAGTGCCGATCACGCGCTGCCGCCCGCCGCTTTGGTCGGCATGAAGCCTGATGGTGGCGTCGCACTCGGCGCGATCCTCGCGTCGCTGGCGCGCAACCCGGCGCAACTCCCCGCGCTGATCCGCACCGGCCGCGATGCCGGTGCGGCGTTTCAAGCCTTGCGCGACGCGCTCGCGTCCGTCGGACAGACGTTGGGGGATTGGGCTATTCGGTCGCAGGATAGGCCGTAACCAGCCGCTGAAGTTTCGAGCCCTTCTTCAGAAACCAGACCGAGCGAATGCACGGGTCACGACCATCAGGGGTTCTCAGCGTACACTGAACGATGCTTTTCGTGCCGAAATTATTTTCCTGAACCGCGATAATTTGGTTGCTGTCCGGGTGTGCCAGCAAGGCTTCCAACAGCACGACATGGGCATCGGGCGAGAAGCCGAAGCGCGTGAAATATGCCGCTTTCGACTTTCCGAACGGGTGTTCGGCGTTCAACAAATATTCGAGGACCTTCGCCTCGGTTATGAGGCGACCACCGGATAGCCTAGCCATCCAGCGCGGCGACCTCGTTTGCCCTGAGCGTCAGGAGCGCGTGAAACGGGGTCGTGAATTCGACCTCAAAGGCTTCGCCATTCTGGTGCCGGAACACCGCCGTTCCCAAGGTGCCGACCGGCAATCGGCCTTCGTCGAGCGTCACCTCGGCCAGCAGGCGCACCACATCCAGTTCCTGAATCGCACTTGCCGTATGGCCGGGACCGCCTTTCGCAACAGGTTTCCCGGCCATCACATCATCCTTACGCCGCGCGCTGGGTGCGCTTGAAGCCCTCGGGGTCGGCGGCCTTGATCTTCGCGAGTTCGCGCTCGACGTGTAGCGAGTGGACGTCCGATGCTTTGCGGGCGTTGGACAGGTCGATGTCAGGGGCCATCGGCCCTTCGGTGCGCACGCCGTTGCGGCCGATTGCGAACATCTTCAGCGGATGGCGGATCGAGTCGCTGGCAGCGGTGCCCTCGAACCCGCAATGTACCATGCAGTTCGAGCATTTCTCGTATTTGCCGACGCCGTACTGATCCCAGTCGGTGCCTTCCATCAGCTCGGCAAAGGTTTCGACATAGCCTTCGCCGACCAGATAGCATGGCTTCTGCCAGCCGAAGACGGTGCGCAGCGGCATCGACCAGGGCGTGCATTCATAGGTCTGGTTGCCTGCGAGGAAATCGAGGAACAAGGGCGAGTTGGTGAAGGTCCACGCCTTGCCGCCATCGCCCTTGCGGAACACGTCGCGGAAGAAATTCTTGGTGCGTTCGCGCGTCAGGAAATGCTCCTGGTCGGCGGCGCGCTCATAGGAATAGCCGGGCGAGATGGTGATCTCGACGCCACGCTTCTGCATTTCGTCGAAGAACGCGGCGAGGCGGGTCGGGTCAGCGCCATCGAACACGGTGCAATTGACTTGCACGCGGAAGCCCTTGGCCTTGGCCATTTCGATCGCTTCGATCGCGACTTCATAGGTGCCGGCCTGATCGACCGCATGGTCGTGCATCCCCTTGTCGCCATCCAGATGGATCGACCAGGTGAAGTAGGGCGACGGCTTATAGTCGTCGATCTTCTTCTTCATCAGCAGCGCGTTGGTGCACAGGATGACGAACTTCTTCTTGGCGATATAGCCCTGGACGATCTTGGGCATGTCGCGGTGGAGCAACGGCTCGCCGCCCGCGATCGACACGGCAGGCGCGCCGCATTCGTCGATCGCGTCCATGCACTGGTCATAGGACAGGCGCTGGTTGAGGATCGCATCGGGATAATCGATCTTGCCGCAGCCCGGGCACGCCAGATTGCAGCGCAGCAGCGGCTCGAGCATCAGCACGAGCGGATATTTGCCGCCCTTGATGTGGTTTTTCAGGGTGTAGGCGCCGATGCGCGCAAGCGGGGCTAGGGGAAGGCTCATGGGGGTTCCTATGCGCTCAAAACGCGCTGTTGGGAAGTTGCTGGCGGATCGCGCAACTCGCGCGGCAGGCCGAATTCGAGCGATTCCTCAACGCCTGCCAGCTGGGTGACCTCGACCGGGCCGAGCTTGCGCAACGCCGCGATCACGCTGTCGACCAGCTCGTCGGGTGCAGACGCGCCAGCAGTAAGGCCGACGCGCTCAATGCCTGCGAACCATGCCGGATCGATCGCGCTGCCATCGGCGACGAGATAGCTCGGCAACCCTTCATCGGCACCCAGGTCGCGCAGGCGGCTTGAGTTGGAGCTGTTTTCGGAGCCTACCACCAGCAGCAGATCGGCGACCTTGCACAGATCGCGCACCGCGCTCTGGCGGTTCTGCGTCGCGTAGCAGATTTCGGAAACGTCGGGCCCGATCAAATTGGTGAAGCGCCGGGCCAAAGCGGCGATGACGTTCTTGGTGTCGTCCACGCTCAGCGTCGTCTGGGTGATATAGGCGATTTCGGCATCTTCGGGGATGTCGAGGGCTGCCACATCGGCCTCGGTCGAGACGAGATGGACCGGCGCATCGACTTGCCCGCGCGTGCCGATCACTTCGGCATGGCCTTCATGCCCGATCATCACCAGCGTGCGCCCGGCCTTGGCATAGCGCCGACCCTGCAAATGCACCTTGGTGACCAAAGGACAGGTCGCGTCGAACACCGGCAGCTTGCGCGCCTTGGCCTCTTCCTCGACGGTTCGCGCGACGCCGTGCGCGCTGAACACCGTCATCGCGCCTTCGGGCACATCGGACAGTTCCTCGACAAACACAGCGCCCTTAGCGCGCAGCGTGTCGACGACGTGGCGGTTATGGACGATTTCGTGGCGGACGTAGACCGGCGCGCCGTAGCGGTCGATCGCGCGCTCGACGATTTCGATCGCGCGTACCACGCCTGCGCAGAAACCGCGCGGGTTGGCCAAAATTACTTGCAAAAACAGTCCTTCCGTCCGCTCAAAATGCCGAAAACCGGGCGCGGGACCGGAGGGCACGCACACGGATCCGTCATGTATGCCTCCCGGTCGCTTATTCTAGCCGCGTCGCAGCATAAAGAAAGCGGGAAAACCTCTATCGTCGTGCAGATGGCGATGGCGATGGTACCCGATCGCCCCGAAAGCGTTCATCGGCGCTACAGCGGTTTGTGCTAGGGCCGCTGCGGTGATAACGGCCAACCACTATTTGGGGCATCGCCAAATGTCCCAACAGGAGCTCTTGATGACTTTCTCCCTGCGATATGTCGTGCCGATGGTGGCATTGTGCAGCGCGGTTCCGCTTGCCGCGCAAGCGACCGATCCGGCGCGTGCCCCCATTCAGACGCTGAACGAAGGTTTGCTGACGATCATGAAGGGCGGCAGCGCGCTTGGCACCAAGGGCCGAATCGCGCGGATCGGCCCGGTGGTCGACCAGACCTTCGATATCGGCCTGATCACGCGGCTGTCGGTCGGGCCCGATTGGGTTAAGGTGGCACCGGGCGACCAGGCCACGTTGGTGTCGGCGATGCGCCGGATGACGGTTGCCCAATATGCCTCGAACTTCAGCAGCTATGACGGGGAGAGCTTCAGCATCGACCCCCGTATCGAGACGCGCGGCACCGACAAATTGGTGCGCACGACGCTGACCGCGCCGAAGGGGGACACCGTTCCGATCGGCTACCGTTTGCGCCAGAGCGGCGGCAGCTGGAAGATCGTCGATGTCTATTACAAGAATGCGATCAGCCAGTTGGCAACGCGCCGCGCCGATTTTGCGAGCGTGTTTGCCAAGGGCGGTGCCAAAGCCTTGATCGCGCACCTTGACGATCTGGCCGCCAAGGGCGGGCGCTAAGTCGAGTGACGATTCGATCGACGAGCAGCGTGCTGGCGGTGGCAATCGCGCTGCTCGCCGCCCCCGTGGCGGCGCAGCAACCGGCGGCGGCTCCGTCGGCGACGCGCGTGCAGGCGGCTCCGGTCGCTCCGCCGCTCGCCCCCGGCATGGCCGGGCAAACCCCCAGGGTGCACCGCCACCATGCCAAGGGCGATTCGCTCGAAGGCTTCAACCGGGTGATGTTCTCGATCCATCAATTTCTCGACCGGATTTTCCTGCGTCCGGTGTCGATGGCGTATAAGAAAATCGTGCCCAAGGTGGTGCGCACCGGCATCCGCCACGTTTTTTCCAATGTCGGCGAGCCGCTCGTTTTCGCCAACGATGTGCTGCAGTTGAAGCCGAAGCGCGCACTCAAGACGCTGGCGCGTTTTGGCGTCAACTCTACCATCGGGATTGGCGGATTGCTTGATGTCGCCAAGACGTCCGATTTCAACTTGCCGCATCATGACAACAGCTTTGGCAACACGCTCGGCCGCTACGGGGTGGGGCCGGGGCCGTATATCTTCCTGCCGCTGGTTGGCCCCAATACGCTGCGCGACTTCGGGGCCGGCGTGGGCGAGGGCGCGGTGCTGCCGCTGACCATCGGCACGCCGTTCGATCGCGCCGAATATCAGGCCGCCCAGGCCGGGCTCAGCGGGATCGATCTCCGCGCCGAATCCGATGGCGAGTTGAAGGCGCTGCTGGGCGGCGCGGTCGACCCCTATGCGACCTTGCGCTCCGCCTTCTTGCAGGACCGTGCGGCGACCGTTGCGGAGCTGCGCCATGGCAGCAAGCAAACGAGCAGCCCGCTTGACGATCCTTTGAGCGATCCTGCGGCGGCCGAGCCCACGCCCGCTGCGTCGCAGGGGGCGGCAAAGCCTGCGGCCGACGATCTTCCCGCCGATCCCGCTCCGCCCGCTGACCAAAAACCGGCCACCCCCAGCGCGCCCGCGCCGGTAAGCCCCGCGCCCTAAGCCTTTTTCGCGCGCGGCGGGCCGAGCAGGGCCGGTTCGAAGATCAAGGCGCAGACCAGGGTCCAGGCCAGCGAGATCATCAGGATTTTGCCCATGCTCGCCGTGCCGGGATGGCGCGACAGCCACAGACTGCCGAATGCGCTGCCCGTGGCGAGCGCGCTGAACAGCACCGCGCGCGCGAGGCTCGATTGCAGCAGATCGGTCGCGCCCCCGCGCCACGCCATCACGAAATAGATGTGGAAGGCGACGCCCACGCCAAACAGCAAGGGGAAGGCGATGATGTTGGCGAAGTTGATCGGCTGCCCGATCAGCACGCAACTGCCGAGCGTCAAGAAGCCCGAAAGGACGACGGGGGCGAGCGTAAACGCCACCTCCTTCACGTCGCGCAGCACCAAGAAGAGCAGGCCACTGACCAAGGCGAGCGCGAGCACACCCGCCTCGACGAATGCCCAGGCGACGGTTCCCGCTGCCTCCTGCGTTGCCACGGGCAATCCGCTGGCATCGGGTGCGACGGCGCGCACCGCCGTGGTGAAGCGGCGCAGCACGGCGTTGTTGTTGCTGTCGCCCTTCGGGAACACCTGCACGAGGGCGCGGCCATCCTTGGCGACCCAGTTCCCGGCAATTTCCGGCGGCAGCGTGGCGCGCGTCACCGCTTCGGCCTGCAACGTCGCGCGGATCTGGCCCAGCATCGTGTCGAGCGGGGGCACGAGCAGGGCCGTCGCGCGCGCGCGGTCCTGCGGCGTGCCGCTTGCGAGGCGCGAGAAGGCGGTGGCGAGACGGCGCGCGCTATCGGCGGCCGGGCCGGGATGACTGATCGCGGTCGCGCGCAATTCGGCGGCGGTACGCGCCAGCGCGGCGGCGGAGTCGGCATCGCTGGGCGGCGGGGTCAGGTCGAATGGATTGATCGTCGCATCGAGCAGCAGCGAGGCATCCTGCACCAAAGCGAGCTTGGTCTCCTGGTCGGCGGGGACGAAGCTGTCGACCGACACCGCCTCCGCCACTTCGGGAAGCGCGGCCAGTTTCGCGGTCAGCGCCGTGGCGGCGTCCGCATTGGGGGCGAGCAGGTTGATCGTATTGGGCGTGCGCAAAGGGTCGCGCATCAGATTGCTCAGCGCGCGCATCGCCGGGCCGTCTTTGGCGCGCAGATGGAGCGGGTTGAAGTCGAACTGGACAAACGGCAGCAAGGCAATGCTGCCCGCCATCGACAGGCCGAACGCCCACAACACCGTCTTGCGATGGCTGTGCAGCCAGCGATCGACCGGGGCCGCCTCGGCAAAGCCGACTTCGCGGTGTGGCACACCCGGCTTGAGCAGCATCAGCATTGCGGGCAGCAGCGTGACGCTGGCGACCAGCGCGACGATCATCCCGAGCCCGGCAATGATGCCGAGTTCGGCAATGCCGATATAATCGGTCGGCAGGAACGCGCCAAAGCCGAGGAACACCGCGCCGGCCGCCAGCGCCAGCGGCGCGCTGAGCGCCACCGCCGCGCGTTGCAGCGCGGAACCCGTATCGGCCCCGTCGAGCCGTTCGGCATTGAAACGCACCGCGATCTGGATGCCGAAATCGACGCCGAGCCCGACGAACAGCGGAATGAACGCAACCGAGATTAGGTTGAGCGCGCCGACCGCGAGCAGCCCGAGTGCGGTCGTCACCACCAGCCCGGCAACGATCGTCACCACAATTCCCGCGACGATCTTCGCCGAGCGGGTGGCGAACCACAAAGTGATCAACATTGCGGCGGCCATTATCAGCCCGACAAAGCCGATATTCTCCTCCAGCGTGGCGAATTCCTCGTCGGCCAGCGGCACTTCGCCGGTGGTGCGCACGGTCACCCCATGCGCCTGGTCGAGGCCGAGCTTCGCCGCTTCTGCCTGGATCGCGGCGACGGCATCCTCACCGGGCTGGAGCGCGCCATAATCGAGCTTGGGCTGCGCGAGGATCAGGCGGCGCAGCGGCGGCGCGGCTCCCGCGCCGGGTTCGGCAAAGAGCTGCTGCCACGAGAAATATGCGGGCTTGCCCGCCGCCGAAGTTTCCAGCGCGGCCGCCATCGTCCGCATCGGGCGGTCGATCCGCGAGAGCGGCACGTCGCCATTGCCGACACCGGTCAGCATCGTCGAGAACGCGCCGGCAATGCCGCGCAAGGACGGATCGCTCGCGAGCGGACCGAGCAAGGGCTGGGCGTCGATCAAGGCCTTGGTGGACGCTTTTACCGACGCGGTCGAGCCGAACAGCAGCCCCTCGCGGTCGAAGAACGCGCCGCCGTCGGGGCGCTGCACCGTGCGGAAATGGCGGGTGTCTTCGGAGAGCGCGGCGGACAGTTTCGCGGTGGCGGCTTCGGCCAGTTCGGGCGTCTTGCCATCGACGATCACCAGCAGCACGTCGGACAGTTGCGGAAATGCGGTCTCGACCGCTTTCTCATTCTGCCGCCACGCGATCTTGGGGGAGATCAGCGCGGCGGTGTCGGTCGTCATCGCGAAATGGCTGGCGGCATAGAGCGCCGCGCCTGCGACCAGCGCGAGGCACACCGCAAGCACCGCGAACGGCCGCTTGACGCCAAGCGCGACGAGTTGCTGGATGCGGTGCGCAATCACTGCTTGGGCGCGTCCGGGCCCGTGAAATAACGCAATTTCAGGCGGATCGTCTGTTCCTGCCCGTCATAGTCGAACACCGCTTCCTCCCATTTGGGTGGGGCCAGGCGGATCTTGGCATCGTTGGAGAAGCCGACGCCTTCCTTGGGAATGCCGAACAGCGCGCGGTCGATCTTGCCATTGCCATTCTGGTCGTAAAACACCTGCGCGGCATAGCGGCCGGGCTTCAGGCCGGTCAGCGTCACCGTCGTCTGCCCGATCCGGGCCGGGGCATCGGCTGAGGTCGGGCAATCCTTCAGGAACTGCGCCTGCGTGCACAGATCAACATGCACGCGCCCGGTGCGGGCGCGGACATTGTCGACCGCGACATGCAGCACGCCGCTGGGCGCGCCCGCGCCGAGCGCGAGCATGGCAAAAGGCAATAGCGCAAGCCGCGACCAAAGCGGATGCGGAACGGAGAGGAAGCGATTCATGGCGGGGCCCTTAGACCAGATCAGGGCCGGATTGGAACTACCGGCCAACGCCGCGTGCTAAGCCGATTCACGGTGAACGCGCGCTGAAGCGCCTTAGCCGAAGATATCGGTCAGCGCTTCCGCCGCCGGGCCGTCTTTCCAGTTGCGCAGTTCGACATAGAGCGAGGTCTGGATCGTCGAGATGATCGTGATCACCAGCGTGGACGATACCGCGCTGACGGCAATAAGCCCGATCGACAGGCCGCCTTGGCCCTGCGCGGCATTGGCGAAATTCTGGAACCCGATCAGCGCGAGGAAGAGCAATCCGACCACCGCCGAAATGATCCAGTAGATCACCAGCACGACCAGTTCGAGCGCGAAGATGTTCCAGCGCGCGCCCTTGGTCAGCGCGGCGCTGCGTCCGAAGGCACCGAAAATGCCGGAATTTTCCTCGACCAAGGCCGGGGTGGCGACCGACAATATCACGTAAAGGATGATGCCCGGCACGATCAGCAAGGCCAGCCCGAAGATCACGATCAGCCCGAGCAAGATTGCCAACCCGAAGAGCGGCAGGATTTTGCGCAATCCGGCAAGCGCGGATTCGGCGAAGCTGACGGGGTGCCCGTCGCTATAGGCCACCGTTGCCCGTACCAGCGCGCCTTGCGCCAGAAAGTTGAAAGCCAGTGTCAACAGCGCCACGCCCGCTGTCAGCAGAAGCGCGGTGGAACTGAACGGCAGCGTCTGTGTTGCCCGTGGGCTTTGCAGGAGAGCCTTGAGCACAACGCTCGGCAACGCTCCGAACAGGAACGAAATACCGAACATTGTCAGCGGATTGGCACCGATTGTTGCAAAGGCGCGGTTGAAAACCCGGCCAATCGACATGCGACGGTCCGATGCTGCTGCGATAGTCGCCATGTCTGCGTATCCCCCGACCCTAGACCCTTGTCAGGGTGGCGGATGCGATCCGCTTCGTCCAGCGCAATTTGGCGATTGCGCGACGGAAGAGTTGGTTTAGTTTGAGGGGGGTAGCGACCCATGCTGCCGGGGGAATGACAGTGAGCGGGGGGACATCGCAGCAGGTGGCGACCGCTACCGACCGTTTCGCTGCGGCCCATGCGGCGCTGAAGGCGGATTCGACGATTCAGTTCACGCTGCTCCCCGCGCCGCCGCCGCCCGAGCCGCCCTTATGGCTGATTCAGTTTGGCAAATGGCTGCAGCATGTGCTTGCCCCGATTGGACGTTTTTTCGCGTGGCTGGACGGGCTCTTTCCCAACTGGCCTTATACCAAGATCTTCTTATGGGCGGTGTTGGCGGTGGCCGTGGCGGCGGCGCTGTGGGCGGCCTATCAGCGCATCCGCTACGGCGAATGGCGCTTGCCGCGCTTTCGCCGCGCCCGTCCGTCGGCGATCATGCCCGAAGAGGAAGCCGGGTGGGAGCCGGAGGCGGCACCGGTGCGCGAATGGCTGCGCGAGGCCGATGCACTGGCGGCGGCGGGGCGCTATGCCGAGGCGGTGCACCATTTGCTGTTCCGCTCGATCGACGACATCGCCCGGCGTCGCCCGCAATTGGTGCGCCCGGCGCTGACCAGTCGCGAACTCAGCGCGTCCGACGCGATTCCGCCATCGGCGCGCGGCCTGTTTGCGGGGATTGCGCGCCTGGTCGAGCGTAGCCTGTTCGGGGGACGCCCGGTTGCCGCCGATGACTGGCAAAGCGCGCGCGCGGCCTATGCCGATTTCGCGCTGCCCCGGACGTGGCGCGGATGAGCGACATTGCGATCGGCACTGCAGGGGCGACCTCGGGTGGCTTCTCCGTGCGCACAGTCGGCATTATCGTGGGCGCGGGGATTGCCTTGTTCCTCGGCATGCTGGTGCTCGGGGCCTATGCGCCCGATTTGCGCTCCGGCCGCAATGGCGGGGCGCACGCGCTGTCGAATGCGGCGACGGGGTTCAGCGGCATCGTGCAACTGGCGCAGGCGACCGGGCGGGGTGCCCAGATCGTGCGCGATGTGCGCGCGCTCGATACCGAGGATCTGGTGGTGCTGACGCCCGAGACCGGACGCACCGATATGAGCAAGGTGATCGAGCAGCGCGCGCTCAAGCCGACGCTGGTGATCCTGCCCAAATGGCGCACCGTCGCCGATACCGAGCATTCGGGGTGGGTGCGCTATCGCGGGCTGCAGCCGACGTTCGAGCCCGAGGGCGTGCTCGCCCCCAAGAATGACCTGAAGATCGCGCGCCATCCGAGCGGTGGGCGGCCCCTGGTCGGCCTGTCCTGGATGCCCGCCGACCTGCACTTTGCCGCGCCACGCCCGTTGCAGACGATGGCGGGGGCGGATCTGAAGCCGTTGATTACCGATGATCAGGGCGGGATCGTGCTCGGCCAGATTGGCGAGCACCCCTTTTATGTGCTGGCGGACCCCGATTTGCTGTCGAACATCGCGATGCGTGATGCCAAACAGGCGCGCTCGGCGCTGGCGTTGCTCGACTTTCTCAACGCGACGGGCGCGAAATCGGTGCTGTTCGACGTGACGCTGAACGGCTTTGGCCGGTCGCGGACGCCGCTCAAGCTCGCGTTCGAGCCGCCCTTCCTCGCGATGACGCTGGCGGTCGCGGCGGCGGCGCTGCTCGCCGGAATCCAGGCGACGGCGCGCTTTGGCGCGCCACGGCGGCGCGAGCGCGCGATTGCGTTCGGCAAGACCGCGCTGATCGACAATGCCGCCGCTTTGGTCCGCAAGGCCGGGCGGCAGGGTGCGTTGGGCGCGCGTTATGGCGATCTGGTGCGCGAGCGCGCGGTGGGTGTGTTCGGGGTGCCCGCGCGGCTGCGCGATGGCGCGCTCGACGCGCATCTCGATGGCCTTACCGATCGCGCGCGTTTTTCGGATCTGGCGGAGCAGGTGCGCGCGGCGCGCGACCCGCGCGATATGCTTCAGGCGGCGCAGGCGCTGCATCGATGGTTATGGGAGAAGACACGGTGACGGGTGCAATCACGACAGTCGAGGACGTGGCGGCGCTGGCCCAGGCCATTCGCGGCGAGATCGGCAAGGCAGTGGTCGGGCAGGAGCAGACGGTCGAGGTCCTGCTGGTCGGGCTGTTTGCGGGCGGGCATGTCCTGCTCGAAGGACCGCCGGGTACCGCCAAGACGCTGCTCGCGCGCAGTTTTGCGCGCGTCATCGGGCTCGATTTCGGGCGCATCCAGTTCACGCCCGATCTGATGCCGGGGGACATTATCGGGGCCAATCTGTTCAACTTCCAGACCAGCACTTTCACGCTGACGCGCGGGCCGATCTTTACCGATCTGCTGCTGGCCGACGAAATCAACCGCACCCCGCCCAAGACGCAGGCGGCGCTGCTCGAGGCGATGCAGGAGCGCACGGTGACGATCGACGGCGAAAGCCTGTCGCTCGGCGAGCGCTTCATGGTGGTGGCGACGCAGAACCCGATCGAGCAGCAGGGCGTCTATCCGTTGCCCGAGGCGCAGCTCGACCGGTTCCTGTTCAAACAGACCGTGGACTATCCGAGTGCCGCCGAGGAACGCCGCATCATCGCCACGCATGGCGCGCACGGCCATGCGATGGAGCCCGCCGAATGGGGCGTTGCGGCCGTCGCCAATGCCGCCGCCATTGCCGATGCGATCGCGGTGGTCGGGCAGGTGCGGCTGGTCGACGAGGTGATCGATTATATCACCGCGCTGATCCGCGGCACGCGCGGTGTCGCCGATCTGCAAAGCGGCGCGAGCCCGCGGGCTGGCGCGATGCTGGCGGGCGCGGCGCGCGCCCGCGCGGCGATTGACGGGCGCGATTTCGTGATCCCTGACGATGTGAAGGCGCTGGCCCCGGCGCTGCTGCGCCACCGTTTGATCCTGTCGCCCGCCGCCGAAATCGATGGCCGTGCGATCGAGGATGTCGTCACCAGCATCATCGAAACGATCGAAGCGCCACGGTGATCTACCCGACGCGCACGGCGGTGCTGGCGGCGGCGGCGGGGGCACCGGTCGCCTTGCTGGTGGCGGTGGCGATGCCCGGGCGCTGGTTCGTCGGGCTCGCCTGGCCGATCGCCATATTGTTGATGACCGCCGTCGATGCGCTGGCCGGGCGGCGCGCGGGCACCGCCAAGATCAGCGTGCCGCCGAGCGCCTCGGTTGGCGCGACCGTGGAGGCGGTGGTCAGCGTCGCCCTCGACGGGGCGCGGGCACCCGGCAGTGCCGAAGTCGCCATTGCGCTAAACCCGCTGGTGACGCTGGAAAATGACGGGCGGATGTGGATCGCGCTTCGGGGCGGTCGCGGCGCGGCGGTCCTGCCGCTGGCGACGGTGCGGCGCGGGACGGCGCGGTTCGAGCAGATCTGGCTGCGCTGGCGCGGGCCGTTCGGGCTGGCGTGGCAGCAGCGGGTGATTCCGACGGCGGCGACCTTGCCCATCCTGCCCGACATCCGCCCGCTGCACGATCGCGGTGCGCAGATGTTCCAGCGGCACGCGCTGCAAGGCTTGATCGCGCAGATCGAGCGCGGCGATGGGGCCGATTTCGAGGCGCTGGTCGAGTTTCGCGCCGGCATGGACCGCCGCGCGATCGACTGGAAGCAATCGGCGCGGCAGACCAAGCTCCACGCCAAGGAATATCGTACCGAGCGCAACAACCAGATCGTGTTCGCGGTCGATGCCGGGCGGCAGATGTGCGAGCCGGTCGCGGGGCTGCCGCGCATCGATCGCGCGGTCTCGGCGATGTTGCTGACCGCCTGGATCGCGCTGAAGCTCGGCGACCGGGTTGCGCTGCACGCGTTCGATTCGCGCCCGCGCATCGCCAGCGGGGTGGTATCGGGGATGCCCGCCTTTGCCAATTTGCAGCGGCTGGCGGCGGCGATCGACTATACGGCTGAGGAAACCAATTATACCTTTGCGCTCACCACGCTGGCGGCGCGGCTGACGCGGCGCTCGATGATCGTGCTGTTCACCGAATTTACCGACCTGACCTCGGCCGATTTCATGGTGCGCGCGGCGGCGCGGATCGTCAGCACGCATTTGCTGCTGGTCGTGGTGCTGCGCGACGAGGAACTGGAGCGCATCGCCGATGCCGCACCCGCCACCGCCGACGATGTGACGCGCGCGGTGACGGCGGCGGCGCTGCTACGCGACCGCAAGCTGGTGCTCACCCGCTTGCAGCATCTGGGGGTGCATGTGATCGAAGCCGAGCATGATCGCGTCGGCGAGCGACTGGTCGCGGGTTATGTCGATTTGAAGCGGAGGAACCTGCTGTGACCGACACCGCCCCCGCGGCTGTTTCCGCATTCGCGCCGCCGCAACCGGTGCTGGTCAATGCCAGCCGCTTTCGCGCCGCCCATGCCGCCGATTGGGAGCGGCTGGAATATCTCGTCTCGCGGATCGAGCGCCGCTCGGTGCGCGCGCTGCAGGATGAGGATTTGCTGGCGCTGCCCTTGCTGTATCGCTCGGCGCTGTCGTCGCTGGCGGTGGCGCGCGAGACCTCGCTTGATCGCGCGCTGATCGTTTATCTCGAACAGCTTTGCACGCGCGCCTATTTCCAGCTTTACGGCGTGCCGAGTTCGGCGCTGAGCCAATTGGGGCGCTTTTTCCGCGCCGCCTGGCCCACTGCGGTCCGTTCGATCTGGCGCGAGACGCTCGTCGCTTTCCTGCTGACGGTCGCGGCGGCGGTGGTCGGCTATGTGCTGGTGCGCGGCGATCCGAGCTGGTTTTTCGGCATTGTCGGCGATGGCATGGCGCAGGGGCGTGACCCGTCCGCCTCTGCCGAAAGCCTGCGCCAGACGCTGTATAACACCAAGGATCAGGACGCGCTGGCGACCTTTGCCGCCTTCCTGTTCACGCACAATGCGCAAATCGCAATCTTCGCCTTTGCGCTGGGTTTTGCTTTCGGCGTGCCGACGGTGTTGCTGATTGTCTATAACGGCCTGACATTGGGTGCGTTTCTCGCGGTGTTCGCGCCCAAGGGGCTGGGCTTCGGCTTCGTTGGCTGGATCATGATCCACGGCACCACCGAAATGTTCGCGATCATCCTGTCGGGGGCGGCGGGGTTCCGCATCGGCACCGCGATCGCCTTTCCCGGCCGCCAGGCGCGGATGGATGCGGCGGTTACCGCGGGCAAGACTGGGGCAACGGTAATGGCGGGCACGGTGGTGATGCTGGCGGTGGCCGGGGTGCTCGAAGGGATCGGGCGGCAGACGGTCACCGCCGACTTGTCGCGCTACGCAATCGGTCTGGCGATGCTGGTCGGGTGGCTGCTCTATTTCTATTTGCCGAGGGGCCGCCATGGCGTTGTTCCGGCGTAATCGGTCGCGCCCAGCGACCGGGCCGCAATCGTTGCGGCGCAGCTTCGTCACGCCCGAAGGAGTCGATCTGCAGATCGAGCTGGGCGGGGCAGGGGTGCGGGCCGCCGCCTTCATGGTCGATGCTGTGTCGATGTTGGTCCTGCTGATCGTGGTGACGATCGCGATCGCGCTGCTGTTTGTCGCCAGCAAGCAAAGCGCGTTGGCGATCCTCTGGCTGCTCGGCTTCTTCGTGCTGCGCAATGGCTGGTTCGTGTTGTTCGAAATGGGCGGGCGCGGCGCGACTCCGGGCAAGCGGTTGATGGGCCTGCGCGTCGTCGCGCGCGATGGCGCGCGGCTCACCGGCGGCGCGGTGATCGCGCGCAACGCGATGCGCGAGATTGAGGTGTTCCTGCCGCTCACGTTCCTGATGTCGCAAGCGGTGCAGGGGTTGGCGGACAGTTTCGTGACGATCTTCTCGCTCGGGTGGAGCTGCATTTTCCTGTTCTTCCCACTGTTCAACCGCGATCGCTTGCGCATCGGCGATTTGCTCGCGGGCACTTGGGTGGTGCGCACGGTGCGCGGCGAGCTGGGCGCGGACCTGGCCCGCGCGACCGAACGCCCGCGCCGCATCTTCACCGAAGCCGCGCTTGATCTGTATGGGGTGTATGAGCTCCAGACGCTGGAGGATGTGCTGCGCAGCGGGCGTGACGATGCCATCGCCACCGTCGCCGCTGCGATCCGGCGCAAGGCAGGCTTGCCCGACGATCACGACGATCGCGGCTTTCTCGACGATTATTACGCCGCCTTGTGCGGGCGGCTTGAACGTGGGCTGCTGGTCGGGCGGCGGCGCGCGGATAAATTCGCGTGATCGGCGGCGGCACCCTCTGATTTTCACGCGATTCGGACAGGCGTGCGGCACGACACGCGCACCTTAGTGTTCGGAGGAAAGCGCGTGCCCTCTCTGTCTTGGTCCACCACGCCGCATTGGCGCAATTACCACCATACGCAGGATCGGCTGAAGGTCGAAACCGCCGCCTTGGTTCCGGGGCCGGGGCCAAGCGACGCGATTTCGGCGTTGCGCAAAACCGCCGAACTGTTGGGCGCGGTGCTGGCGCATGCGGCGCAGAAGCGCGCACCGGTCAATGTGCTGGGCTCGGCCTGGTCGTTCAGCGATATCACCAAGGGGCCGGGCGGCCTTGCGCAGACCACGCTGGCGCAACATGTCTGGCGCGTCGACCCGGCCGATCTGGGGGCGGCGGCGGTCAATCGCGATCGCATGGTGCTGGTGCACGCGGGCACGACGATCCACGAGCTCAATGCGTTTCTGGAGCCGTCGCTCTCGCTGGCGACGTCGGGCGCGCATGACGGGCAGACGGTGGGCGGGATGCTGGGCACCGGCGTACATGGGTCCGCGCTCACCTATGGCGGTTTTCAGAACCACGTTCGCGGCGTGCATATCGTGACCGGGCCGGGCGAATCATGGTGGATCGAACGCGGTCCGGTGCCGTGGCTGGCCGCGGCATCGGCGCGGACGCTGGCCAATCATGTCGTGCTCGAAGCCGATCTGTTCGACGCGACGCTGGTCCATCTTGGCGGGCTTGGCATCGTCAACGCCGTCCTGCTCGAGGCGGTGCCGGGCTTCGTGGTCGATCTCGTGCGGGTGAAGCACCCGCTCACGCCCGCCGCGATCGGCCAGTTACAGGCGGGCGATTATGCGGGCTTCGCGCGCGAAGTATGGCCGCCAAGCCGCGACACGCCATATTATATTGAGGTCATTCTGGACCCATTTCACCCGTATGCCGGCTATCGCGGCGATGCCCACAATGCGATGGTGACGCTGTTCTACAAACGCGAGCCGAACCGTGCGGTCGCTCGGTTGGCGACCTTGCCCGATGTGCCGCACGAACCGACGCATGAGCCGCTCAATCTGCTGGGCCGCGCGCTGGCGGCGCAACCCGAACAGGATTTGCTGCTGCCCTTGCCGCAGGCGGTGGCGTGGCTGGTCGCGCAGGAATTCAAGACCGAACCCGCGCCCGGCGTCGCCCCACGGCAATTGACCTGGGGTGGGGCCAACGGCCCGCATGTCCGCCAAAAGATCCTCGGCTGGGAAATCGAACTCTATAACGCCGCTTATGCGATCGAGCGGGCGCATTTGGCCACGACGCTCAAAACCATGCTCGACGCGTTTCACACCCATGGCGGCGGGCATCAGGTGTTCACGCTGCGCTTCGTCACCAAGGCGGCCGGGCTGATGGCGTTCACGCGCTTCGATGACACGGTGGTGATCAACATGGACGGGCTGCGCACGCTCAACAGCGCCGACGCCGCCCGCTGCGTGGCCTTGGCGTTGGAGCGCGACGGGATCCCGTTCAGCCAGCATTGGGGCAAGCAAGGCGTCATCACCAGCACGCGGGTGATGCGCGATTTCGGGATGCCGACCGATTCCCGCTCGCGCGCCGGGCGCTGGCGGGCGGCGCGTTACCGGCTGCTCTCGCCCGAAATGCGCGGGGTTTTGTGTAGCGATGCGTTGACCGCCTGGGGCTTGGCGTAACGCGCGAGCGTCGTATCGAGCAGGGCGCGCATCTTGGGATCGCGAATGGTCGCGTCGATGCTGCGGGTGCCGCCAAGCCCGCTCAGACGCGTAGCGAAGGGGGCCGCCTCCTGCTCTTCGCCATGCAGGGTAAAGGCCACAATCAGCGCCGCCAGGGTAACCGGGGCATAAGGAAGATATTGCACCGCCTCGCGCAGGGCGGCGCGTGCGCGCGCGACTTCGCCCTGCGCGAGCAGGCCAAGCCCAATCCCGGTCAGCGCTTGCGGTCGCACCGCCGAGCGCGGGTTCATCCGTAGCGCCTGTTCAAAGCGCGTGATCGCCCGCGCCGGGTTGGCCCGCGCGATGTCGACCCAGCCGCCCCAGAACAGGCTGGCCCCCGAGGCCGGGTGAATGACCAGCGCGCGGTCGATCAACTGATCGGCAATGTCGATGTCGCCGCCAATGCCGACCAGCGTTCCCGCCGCATAGCCCAGCACGAACGGATCGTCGTCGCCATATCGCAGGCAATGTTCATAATGGCCGAGTGCGGCGGCGTGTGTCGCGGCGGGGTCGTCGGTCCAGCCAAAGGCAAAGGTGACCGAATGGCAAAAGGCGGCAAGCGCGCTTGCCCAGGCGTTGTTGGGCTCCAGCGCAAGGACTTGCCCCGCCAGCGCAATCGCTTCCGCCATCGGTGCGCGCTCCCATCGGCGAAACAGCGCGTTGGCGCGCCAATAGAGATGATAGGCGTCGGCGGTGGTGACGGGTTGCGCGGCGGCGCGTGTGCGCTCGGCGATTTCGACCGAGGAGTCGATCTGTTGCGCGACCGTGGCGGCGATTTCGGCCTGCACGTCGAACAGGGCGTGGAGCGAGGTGTCGAAGTGACGCGCCCAGATCTGTTCGCGCACCACGCCGTCGGTCAGACGCACCTGGATACGGATGGTGTCGCCCTCATGCCGGACGCTGCCTTCGAGCAGATAGCGCACGCCCAATTCGCGGCAGACCGGGCCGTGGTCCAGGGGCCGCTCCACACGCGGCCCGGCAAGCACCACGAACAGCGTCGAAAACCGGGAAAGCGCGTCCCCTATCTCGTCTGTAAAGGCGGCGGCAAGCGCGATATCGTCGGGGTCGCTGGAGCGCGTGTTGAACCCGATCACACCGACCGACGGTCTACGCGACGATGGAGTAAAACCGGTAGCGGGGGCGGCCGTGGCGGGGGTTTGTTCACCCTGTGCAGGTACCCCTGCGTCGGACAAGGCAATGCGTTCCCACGCTTGCACATGCACATGCTCGATCAGCGTGCGGACTTGCTGGCGCTGTTCGCGGAGCCAATCCTCGAAACCCTCCTCGCCGGGCAAATCGAGGCCCTCCAGCAATTCCCCTGGGTCGGCGAGCGCGGGTGCGCGTACATTGGTGACGTCGGTGTGGAGTTCGCGCACATCGACATCGATCCGTTCGAGGTCCAGCCGAACCTTCACTGAGTCTGCCGAGAGGAGCGGCGGCCCGTCGGTGACATTGATCGCGATCCGCAAATTGGACAGTTCCCGGCGCAGGCTGGCGCGCGCCTGGTCGGGATCGCGGCCGCCCCACAATTGCGCTTGCAGCCAGGCGCGCGAGCGCTCGCCCGAACGGGCCAGGGCGATCAAGGCGAGCAAGGCAATGCCCTTGCGGCTGGTGATCGGCAGGCGGGTGCCGTCGGGCGCGAACAGCCCGAATGCTCCGAGCAGCCGCAAGCGATGCCGCGTCCTGTTCTCCATAGCGCCGTTCCCCACGTCGCTCCGGCCGTTCGCCCCCGCGGCGGCTTTCACGTTTTTCGGACTCCAGTAAAACATCGTGCGCGGGTCGCGTCTATTGGCAAGTGCGAATTGGGTCCGAAACGATTTGGGGGCGTGCCATGCTGGGGTTTCGCGCGGGGCTGGTGGTGATCATGGCGCTGGCGCTCGGCGGGTGCGCCACGCGCGGCGCGCTTCGCATCGATTGTCCGAATTTTGCGAATTACATCGTCAAGATGCCGAAGTCGCGCCTGGTTGAGGACATTCAGGCGGATGCCGGGACCGGATCGCCGCGTGTGCAGGCGCTGGCGAGTGATCCACGGGCGCGCTTTTCTCTGGAGGCAAGCCTCGCGGCGGGCGCGCGCAGCGCGATGCGACCGAAAATGCTGCTTGCGCCCGAGGCGGCGATCGCCACCTCACCGGGGGACGCCGTGCTGCTGCTATCGGGCGGGGGGCAATGGGGGGCGTTTGGCGTCGGCTTTCTCGATCGGTTGCGCAGCGCCCATCCCGATCAATTCCCCCGCGCCCGCACGATTACCGGGGTCAGCACGGGCGGATTGCAGGCGCTGTTCCTGGCGGTTGGCACCGATCCGGCATTTGCCGCGCTGCGCCAGGCCTATGCGCCGCAAAGCGAGAGCGATATCGTCAACCGCAACCCGCAATGGCAAGCGGTCATTACCGGGTCGATCGCGGGGCTGGCTCCGCTGAAGCGCAAGGTGCTCGCGGCCTTGTGCGTCGATGGCAATCCGACAAAGGGCTGTCCGATGATCGACGCGCTCGCCTCCGATGCCAGCGCCGACGCCTTTATCGGCTTTGTCGATGCCGAAAGCGGCGACTTTTACTATGCGCCGATCAAGATGATGGCGCGCACCTTGCCCAAGGCCGAAGCGCAGCAATGCATTGCCGGGGCGGCGATTGCTTCGGCGGCGATGCCGGTGTTTTTTCAGCAGGTGAAGGTGGGCGACCGCGTTTATTATGACGGCGGCGTGCGGCAATCGGTGTTCGAAACGATGGTCGCGGCGCAGGCTTATGCCGAGGGCCGCGCGGCGGCGCTGATGGCGCAGTCGCAGGGCATGGCAAACCCGCCATCCCCGCCGATGCTCTATGTCGTGCGCAATGGGCCGACGGTGCTGACCGATGACGCTTCGCCGCAAAAGGGCGCGGATGCGCTGACCAATGCGCTGCGTGCCGAGGCGATTGTGGTCAACCAATTGGAAGTGCAGTCGATTGCCGATTTGCGACTGGCGGACCCGACCGGGCCAATCGGGTTGGTGACGGCTGACGGGTTCGATCGGCCGCCGGGATCGTGCGTCAAGGAACCCAAGGACGCGATGTTCTCGCCCAGCTTTATGGCGTGTCTGACCCGGTTTGGCGCGGCGCGTGCCGATCGGTCCCCGCCATGGCGGGCTCTGACCCGGATTGGCCCCGGCGCGGAGCCGACTGCCGTGCGCCTCAGCCCCTTGCCCGACCGCTGACACATTTTGTTACAATTTCTCAATCTCGAAATTGACGCCAATTTGCAACGAAACTGTCACGGCTGATCCATAGCCCGATCCCACCGGGACGGACACCGAGTTGGGGAAAACAAAATCATGTCGATTCGCACCGAGGCGCGTTCGCGTCTGCTCGGCGTAAGCGCCTTTGCGCTTGTCGCTTCGTTTTGCGCCACCGCCGCTGCGGCCGAAACCGCGCCTGCCGCCGCGACCGAGCAGAAGACCGAACCCGCCGCGAAGACCGACATCGCCGAAGGCTCCGACATCGTCGTTACCGCGACCAAGGCCAACGAGCTCGCACCCGTTACGGCGTCGCTGAAGACGACGCAGCCGCAAGCGATCGTCTCGCGCTCGTTCATCGAGGATTCGCTGCCGGCGACGGTCGACTTCAACCAGATCGCGCTGATCACGCCGAGCGTTTCCAACTATGGCGGCAATAACGGTATCGGCCTGTCCGAATCCAAGGCGCAAATCCGCGGCTTTCAGGACGGCGAATATAACGTCACCTATGACGGCGTGCCGTTCGGCGACACCAACGACCCGACGCACCATTCGACCACCTTCTTCCCGTCGAACACGATCGAGACGCTCATCGTCGATCGCGGCCCCGGCAATGCCAGCAATCTTGGCCAAGCGACGTTTGGCGGTACCTTCAACCTGTTCAGCCGCGCCACGCGCGATGACTTTGGCGGCCAGATCGTCGGCAGCTATGGCAGCTTCAACACCTATCTTGCGCGGGGCCTGTTGCAGACCGGCACCTTTGCCAATGGCGCGCAGGCGGTGTTCAGCGGTCAGTACGTCCATAGTGACGGCCGCACGAGCTATTCCAAGTACCAGAATTACAATCTATTCGGCAAAGTCGTCGTCCCGGTTGGCCCGGACGTGAAGCTGACCTTCATCGCGACCTATAACAAGAACCGCTTCAACCAGGCCGACAGCGACGGTTCGACACTGTATCAGCAATCTCTGTACGGAAAATATTTCGGGCTGAACAACGACCCGAAGACTTCGCAATATTATGGGTACAACCATACCGACAAGACGACAGATTTCGAAATCATCAAACTGGAAGCGAACCTTGCGCCGGGCGCGGTGTTCGAAAACCGTGCGTATACCTATTACTATGATAACGAGACGCTCTCGGCGAACGATGTGACCACGCTGCCGGGCGCAGCGTACACGACGACGGGTGCCGATGGGAAAGCGATTCCGGGCGACATTCCGGGCTATACCAAGACCAACAAATACCGCGTGTTCGGGGATATCGCCAAGGTGCGGATCGACCTTGCATCGTTCGCGACGATCACGGCAGGCGCTTGGCTCGAATTCAGCCATACCTATCGTCAGCAGACCGATGTCGATCTGACGACGGGCGGCTTCAACTATATCGAGAAAGTCGTAAAAGCCCCGGCGACTGGGCTAAATCCCGGGGCATTGACCCCGCAATATATCAAGTTCGACCAGAAGTCGCGCGGCAACCATACCGAGGAATTCGTCGAGCTCGAGTTGCGCCCGATCGAAGGGCTGAAAATCACACCCGGCTTCAAGCACGTTGATTTCGGTCGCAAGATCGACGCGCTGTACAATCAGACGACGCGCTATGCGCAGCGTAATGCCAATAACTACAGCGCTGATCTTCCGTTCGTGACGATCAATTATCAGCCGACCAGCAATTTTTCGATCTACGGCCAATATGCCAAGGGCTTCCTCGCCCCGCCGCTGAGCCAGCTATACGTCGCCAACACGACCTTCTCGAACGCGGTGCCGCAGAAATCGACCAACTATCAGGCGGGCGCGGTGTATCACGGCAGTCATCTGTCGCTTGACGCCGATGTCTATGTCATCAACTTCACCAACAAATTCTACAGCTACACCGACACGTCCGGCCAAGGGCTCGGCACGATCTTCACCAACATCGGCGGTGCGCTGTACAAAGGTGTCGAGGGGCAGGTGACCTATGCCTTTGGCAACGGTCTGGCCGTGTTTGCCAACGCCTCGCGCAACTATGCCAAGACCAATGTCTATACCGACCCGGTGACGGGCAAGGTCGTCCCGCGCACGATCATCGGCAAGGCCCCGATGTCGACGGCGGCTGGCGGTATCCTTTACAAGAACGGGCCGATCAAATTCTCGCTGACCGACAAATGGACCGGGCCGCAATATGCGGACTTGGCCAATACCTATCGCATTTCGCCCTACAACACGGTCAATCTGGCGACGAGCTATGATTTCGGGCGGATCCGGGTCGGAATTGACGTCACCGACCTGCTCAATTCGCAAAAGGTGACGCAGATCGGGACGGGCAAGAACACCGCTGGCATCGGTGTTGTCAGCACATCCAATTTCGACCAATATTATTACCAGCCCGGTCGTGCGATCACCGGCCAGGTGACGTTGACCTTCTGATGAAGCGGGCCCTTATCGCCGCCGTGGCGCTCTGCGTTGCGGCGGCTCCCGCGCCGAAGGTGGCACCGTTGCTTGATGCGCGGGACCTCGACCCCGCACTCGTCCTGCCGCCGCCGCCAGCGGCGGGTAGCGTGCAGGCGCAGGCGGAACTCGCCGAATTGCGCGCGGCGGGCGCGGCGCGCACCGCTGCCGATGAAGCTGATGCGCGGCTGGAGGGCGAAACCAAGAACGCGACGATCTTCGCCAGCGTGCTCGGCCCCAAGTTCGATCTCGACCGGCTGCCCGCAACCGCCGCGCTGCTGGCGCAAGTGCGCGCCAGCGAAAAGGCGGCGGTCGACCGCGGCAAGGATCATTTCAAGCGCGCGCGCCCCTATATCGTCGATCCCGCGCTGAAGAGCTGCAAGCGCAATGACGATCCGCTGTCGAGCTATCCCAGTGGCCATACCTCGATGGCGTTTTCTATGGGCGAAACGCTCGCGCGGCTGGTGCCCGAAAAGGCGGACGCGCTATTGGCGCGCGCCGCGCGCTATGGCCAAAGCCGGATCGTGTGCGAACAGCATTTCCGCAGCGACGTGAGCGCGGGGCAAATGCTCGGGCTGCTCATCGCCGAACGCTTGCTGGCGAAACCAGAGTTTCGCAGCGCATTCGATGCGGCTCGGCGCGAACTGGTCGCCGCTGGGGTCGCGCAGAATTAGGCTACGTCCACGCGCGGGATGCGGAGCGTCACGCGCAGGCCGGGCCTATTGTCGTCCACCGCGATCGTGCCGCCATGCGCGGCGGTTACGGCCGCGACCAGGCTAAGGCCAAGCCCGTTGCCGGGGGTGGTGCGGCTGGCCTCGCCGCGCGCGAAACGCTGGAGGATGCGGGCATGGTCGCCCGGCGGCACGCCCGGCCCGGCATCGGCGACCGACACCGTTGCTACGGGCGCATCTGCCTCCAACGATACGGCAACCGGCGTGCCGGGCGGCGTGTGCAACAGGGCGTTATCGAGCAGGTTGATCAGCGCTTGCGCGATCAATTCGCGGTCGCCCAGCACCGTGATGCCGGGCGCGACCGACCAGCCAAGCGTGCGCCCGCTATCGGCAAAGGCCGGTGCATAGCTTTCGGCGATTTCCGTCACCACCAGCGTCAGGTCGGTGGCGACGAAGCTGCGGGCCAGCGCGCCGCCCTCGACCTCGGCGATGCGCAGCAGCGCGGCGAACAGCGCCAGCACCGCATCGCCTTGTTCGATCGCGCGTTCCGCAGCTCCCGGGACCTGGCCGACTTGCTCAAGCTGGTTGCGCAGGCGCAGCAACGGCGTGCGCAAATCGTGCGCCACGTCGCTCGAGACCTGGCGCAGATTGTCCATCAACTGCCCGATCCGATCGAGCATGGTGTTGAGCGCGGATCCTACCGCATCGAATTCGTCGCGGCGGTCGGAGAGTGGCACGCGCTGCGCCATGTCGCCCGCCATGATCGCGCGCGCGACGCCGCTAATGCCATCGAGCCGCCGCTGGAGATAGCCGCCGAGCAGCAAGGCACCGACCACGCTGAGGCCGATCACCAGCACGAACGCCCCGCCAAAGATCAGCACGATGGTCTGGTCGATTCCTTCCAAGCTCTCACTGTCACGCGCGACGACCAAACGAAGACCGCGGGTCAGATCGGTGGCATAAGCGCGCGCGTGATCGGCCCCCTCGACAGGATCGATAAACACGATGTCCTGCAGTCCGACTGGCGGCTTTCGGGTGTTCAGGCCGCCGCCGACGCGGTGCCCGGTGCGATCGAACAGTGCATAGCCATAGGCGTTGATGGTGTTGCTGCCTTCGCGCCTGGCGATGGCGTGCCGAATTTCGGGCAAGTCGCCTTCGTTATATTCATGCGCAAGGGCGCTCGCCTCGTCGACCAGGGCGGCATCCTGCTGGCGACGAAATTGCGCGTCTGCGGCAATGTAGATCGCCACGCCGAGGAGCAGGATGGCGAGGGTGAAGGCCGCCGAATAGGTGAAGGCAATGCGGTATGCCGCGCTTGCCTTCGGCTTACGCATCGGTTCGGATCCGGTAGCCGGAGCCGCGGATCGTCTCGATCGGATCGTCGCTAAACCCCTCGCGCAACTTCGTGCGCAGCCGACTGAGGTGGCTTTCGACGATGTTGGTTTGCGGGTCGAAATGAAAACCCCACACGTTCTCAAGGAACATCGTGCGCGTCACCACACGCCCGGCTTGGCGCATGAGTTGTTCGAGCAAGGCGAATTCGCGCGGTTGCAAATGGACCGGCTTGCCGCACCGCGTTACCTCGCGCCGCAGCAGATCGAGCGCGATCTCGCCAATCTCGATCCGGGTGGTTTGCTCGGGGCCGGGCACGCGCCGTGCGAGCGCGTTCAGCCGCGCGGCGAGTTCGACAAAGGCGAAGGGCTTGACCAGATAATCGTCGGCCCCGGCATCGAGCCCATCGACGCGGTCTGCAATGCCGCCCAGCGCGGTCAGCACCAAGACCGGGACCCGGTTGGGGACCGCGCGCAGGCGGCGCAGCACCTCCAGCCCGTCCAGGCCCGGCAACATCCGGTCCAGGATCACCGCATCGAAGGTGGCATCGCTCGCCGCCTGTAGCGCCAGGGGCCCGGTTGCGACGTGCGTGACCTGGTGGCCGAGGGCAGTCAGGCCTTCGGCGATGAAGCGCGCTGTCTCGGTATCGTCTTCGGCGAGCAGAATATGCATGCGGGCTCTTTAATACGAAGCTGCGGACAAAGCGCTTGCGAAATCCCAATCTTCGTTACCGCGCACGCCGCTTGCGCGGGCTTTTCCTTTGCGAAATATAAATAATACATATTGCGATGAAATGCCACGTAACAATACTAAAAGATCGACAATACATCGTAATAAAGAGTAGTTTTGGCGTGACAGAAAGATGACGGCTTGCTTTGGCTGATCCTTTTTTATTGATGTAGCAATGCGATTCAGAGGACGTTCGTGACATCCGAAGTTTCATTCGGAGTTCAACCCGAGCTTTCTGGATTTGCCCATGCGCATCACCCTCGTTGCAAGACTTCTTTCTACCACCTTGGCGGTTATCACCCCCACGTTCGCCCACGCGCAAACCACGCCTTCGGATAAGACGGCGAGTGCGGATCAGCCCGGCGCTGCCGACGCCCCGGTCGACATTGTCGTCACCGGCTCGCGCATCGGACGGCCGGAACTGCAGCAGGCATCGCCGATCTCGGTCATTTCCAGCCAGGAGATCGCACTGAGCGGGCAGATCAACGTCGAAAACATCCTGAAGGACCTGCCGCAACTTGTGCCGAGCACCACGGGTGCCTCCAACAATCCGGGCGGCGGGGTCAGCACGGCCGATTTGCGCGGGTTGGGCCCGACGCGCACGCTCGTGCTCGTCAATGGGCGACGCTATATTTCCTACGACGCCAAGCAGATCGTCGATCTCAATACCGTCCCGACGGGGCTGATCGAGCGGGTGGATCTCGTTACCGGCGGGCGCTCCGCAGTCTATGGGTCGGATGCGGTTGCGGGCGTGGTCAATTTCATCCTCAAGCAAGACTTTTCGGGCGTCCAGGCCAATGCCAATTACCGGCTTACCGGCCAGGGTGATGGCGGAACGGCTGACGTCAACCTGCTCGTCGGCCACAACTTCGATGGCGGGCGCGGCAATGTGACGCTGTATGGCGATTACACCAAGCGTAACGGAATTTTGCAGGGCGATCGCAGTTACTCCAGCCAGACGCTGGTGGACAATGGGACCAGTCTGGCGGCGGGGGGCTCCGGCTCGATCCCGGGGACGCGTTTCGCGATTGGCGGCGTCAGCCGCAAATTCGACACCGACGGCAGCTATTCGAGCTACAACTCCAAGACCGACGCCTATAATTACGCGCCGTCCAATTATCTTCAGGTGCCGCAGGAGCGGTATCTGTTCAGCGGCCAGGCGCATTATGACGTGAGCGACCACCTGACGCTCTATGCCGAGGGTCAGTACATCCACAACAAGGTAAAGAACCAGCTCGCGCCAACGCCGTTCACCGGCGCGGTGCAGATCGACAATGACTCGTCGTTCCTCTCATCCTCGTCGCAGGCGCTGCTAAAAGCGGCGGATACCGATGGCGACGGCTATACCACCGCGACGATCTATCGCCGCATGACCGAGGTCGGTGCCCGCATCTCGAGCGATGACAACACCGCCTATCGCGGCGTGTTCGGTGCCAAGGGGGAGATTACCGGCGATTGGAAATATGACGCCTATTTCAGCTATTCGCACACCCGCCAGGTGGAAACGCAGACCGGCAACGTATCGCGCAAGCGCGTGCTGCAGGCGCTGAAGACCACCTATGATTCGTCGGGCAATCTGATCTGTTCCGACACCAGCAACGGCTGCGTGCCGCTCAACATCTATGGTGCGGGCAATATCAGCAGTGCGGCCGCGGCCTTCATCTCGATCGATACGCGCAACGTCGCCGAAATCACCGAGAAGGTGGCGAGCGCGGCGATCACCAACGACAATCTGTTCGACCTTGGCGCTGGCCCGGCGGGGATCGCGATCGGCACTGAATATCGCGACGAATATGGCAGCTACAATCCCGATGCAGCGCTGGCGTCGGGGGATGTGGTCGGGTTCAACGGCAGCCAGGGGTTGTCGGGCGGATACAACGTCAAAGAGCTATACGGTGAAATCGAAGTGCCGCTGCTCGCCGACAAGCCGTTCATCCACAGCCTGGTTGCCAATGGCGCGTATCGCTATTCTTATTATTCCACCGCAGCCAAATCGGTGAGCACCTTCTCGGGCGGTCTCGTCTGGTCGCCGATCCGCGATATCAGCCTGCGCGGGCAGTTTTCGCGCGCAGTGCGGGCACCGACTGTCTCCAATCTCTATAGCGGTACCTCCCAGGATTTCCCGACCGCAACCGACCCATGCACGCTGAAGGCCGCGATCGAGAATGCCAATCTCAAGGCAAGCTGCCTGGCGTCTGGGGTTGGGGCCAGCGCGCTCGGGACGGATTTCAACAACGGATCGCAGATCGACTCGGTCACCGGCGGCAACAGCAATCTGCGCGAGGAAACGGCCAATACCTATACGGTCGGCGCGGTGCTGCAGCCACGCTTCCTCAAGCGTTTCTCGCTGACCGTCGATTATTATCGCATCAACATCGCGAACTATATCTCCACCCCTGGCACGGCGAACATCATCACGGCTTGTTACGGCAATGCGGGCAACGGCTATGTCGCGTATAACAGCTCGTATTGTTCGCTGCTGCCGCGTGATGCCAACAGCTATGCGATTACGGGTGCGGTCAACCTGCTCGCCAATACCGGCGGCGCAAAGACGCGCGGGATCGATTTCGAGGCGCGCTATTCGGTGCCGCTTAAGATCGGCGCGGAGAATAGCAGCCTGTCGTTCCGCGTGAGCGGCACGCGTCTGCTGGCGTTCGACATCAATCCGGTGGCGTCGCTGCCCGATCTCAACGTCAGCTGTGCGGGCAAATTCGGCGTCAATTGCGGCGACCCCTACGCCAAGTGGCGCCTGTCTGCCCGCACGACGCTGACCACGGGGCCGGTGACGTTCTCGATGCTCTATCGCTATCTGTCGCCGGTGGATGATGACTCGGGCGGCTACACGGTCGATCACATCAAGGCGTATCATTATGTCGATACGACGCTGTCGTTTGACGTGATGAAGAAGTTCACCTGGACGCTGGGCGTGAACAACCTGTTCGATCGCCAACCGCCGATCCTGGGCGATAATCAGCAGCAGGCCAACACCTATCCGTCGACCTATGACCCCTATGGTCGGGCGTTCTTCAGCGGCGTGTCGCTGAAGTTCTGAGGCAACGGACCGGAGCGCCTGGGACGGGCGCTCCGGTTTGGCATGGCGGCCCTAGAATTGGCCGCCGACATTGAAGGTGAGGAGCTTGGTGTCGTCGCCGCTTTGCTTGAGCAGCGCCTTGGCAAGATCGATGCGGAGCGGGCCGAACGGGGAATTCCAGTTGACGCCAATGCCGATCGAAACGCGCGGCTTGGGGCTGTTGCCGGCATAGCTCTCGCGATAGGCGCTCAGCGCATAGGTATAGGGCGTGCCGGTGTTGGTGGTGGTCGTGTTGCCGCTCGAATCGAGGTACAACAGGGCGCCGCTGCTATTGGTATATTGCCGGGTCGAGGTGGTGCAGGCGACGCCGGCGATGATCGCGGCGGCACAACTATCGGCGAGGGTCGGGGTCTTTACGCCCCCGAACACCGCGCCGATATCGGCATAGATGGACGGACGCAGGCCCATTTCCCGCATCCCCGCGCCAAGCGGCAGTTCGAGCTCCAGCCGACCGCGATAATAGGTATCGCCGCCGAGCGCTTCGGAGGTGTTGTTGCTGGCTGCGGTCAGCGTCGCCGGGACGGTCGAGGTGTCATAATATTGGCGGATCACGCGCGGGCCGACGCCGCGAACGTCGAAGCCGCGCAATTGCGGGTCGCCCAGGAAGAAGCGGTCGGTCAGCCGCACATCCTGGCCGATGCCCATGATATGCCCGCCTTCGGCTTGCGCGTTGAGCACGAAGCCCGAGCCCAGCCCCCAATATTTCGCCGCCACGATGGTCGACCGCAGATAGCGCGTATCGCCGCCCACCCCGGCAAAATCCTGGCTGATCGAGAGGCGCGAACCCTTGGTCGGGTGGAGGCGGTTGTTAAGGCTGTCGAAAATGAACGAATAGCCGATGGACGAGGTCCAGCGATTGCCGATCGCGTCGCAGAGATAAGAACCCGCCAGCGCGACGTCGCAGGTGCCGTTGGTGTAATAGGTCGCCTGGTCGAGCGACACTTGCTCATAGGTAAGGCCATAGCGAGCCGACGCCGTCCAATATTCGTTAAGCGGGAGCCCTGCGCGGATCTGAAACCCGGTCGATACCTGCTTGTACGTGGTCGTCGTGCTGTCGCCGATCGTGTTGTACGATCGGTAGTCGCGCCGGAAGATGTCGCCACCGAGCGCGATGTTGGTGTTGAACAGATACGGTTCGGTAAAGCCCAGTTCGACCGATTTGGAATAGGTCGAGTAACTGACGCTCGCGCGCAATTCCTGGCCTTTGCCGCGAAAATTGCGTTGCGTGATCGAGGCCTGGATGATGAATTTCTCAAGGCTCGAATAGCCCGCCGACAGCGACAGCTCGCCGGTGGATTTTTCCTGCAGGTCGGCGGTCAGCACGACGCGATCGGGCGCGGAGCCCTCGGTCTGTTTGATCTCGAACTTGTCCTGGAAATAGCCGAGCGAATTGATGCGATCCTGCGAGCGCTTCACCTGAAAATTGCTGAACGCGTCGCCTTCGGCCAGCCGGATTTCGCGCCGGATGATCTTGTCCTGCGTCTGGGTGTTGCCGTTGATGTCGATGCGTTCGACAAAGGTGCGCTTGGCCTCGGCGATGTGGAAATTGATCCCCATCGTCAGCGTGTCCTTGTCACGCTGGAAATCGGGATTGACGTCGGCAAAGGCGTAACCGAGCGCGCCGGCGGCGGCGCTGAGCGAGTCTACCGCGGATTCGACGCGCTTGGCGTTATACCATTCGCCTTTGTTGATGTTGAGGTTGGCGGCGACACGCTTATTGTCGAAGTCGCGAATGTCGCTGTCGACGGTGACATCCCCGAATTTGTAGCGTTTGCCCTCCTCGACGACATAGGTGATGATGAAGTCCTTCTTATCCGGCGTCAGCTCGGCAACGGCGGAGATCACCTTGAAGTCGGCATAGCCCTCGGTCAGGTAAAATTGCCGTAGCTTCTGCTGGTCATAGGCAAGCCGGTCCTGATCGTAGCTGGTGTCGGAACTCAGCATGGTTTTGAGGCGGGCCGCCTTGGTTGCCATCTGTTCGCGCAGCTTGCTGTCGGGGAAGACGGTATTGCCGAGGATGTTGATCTGGCGGACCTGCGATTTTGGCCCTTCGCTGATTTCGAAGACGAGGTCGACGCGGTTCTGGTCGAGCGACACCATCTTGGGTTCGATCACAGCGGCGAAGCGGCCCTGGCGACGGTAGAGCTCGACGATCCGCGCGACATCCTGGCGCACGGCGGTGCGGGTGAAGATCTGCCGTGGGGCGAGTTTTACCTCCTTGGAGATTTTCTCCTCTTTCAGTCGCTTATTGCCCTCGAACAGGACGCGGTTGATGATCGGGTTCTCGCGCACCCGCAGCACGATCGCGCCGGTTTCGGCACCGCTGATCGAGACGTCGGCGAACAGGTCGCTGGCGTAGAGGTCCTTGATCGCCTGATCGAGCGTTTCGTTGCTGAACGCCTGGCCGACGCGCAGCTTGGTGTAGGACAGCACGGTTTCCGCCTCGAGCCGCTGTGCCCCCTCGACCTGAAGCGAGGCGATCGTGCGCGCTATCGCAGCGGGGTGTGGCGGTGGCGGCGTTTGGAGGGGGGGCGGCGTAACAGCGACGCCGGCGGAAGCGATAACGATCGGGCCAACGCCCAACACAAACAACATCAGTGCATCTCCAACCAGCGGCGGGGCTAGGCAGGGGATGTGTCCGGTGGATGTTCGAATTTTGCCGACACGCGCGCCGATGCGTCGGGCGTAAAACATACGGTCGTGCGGGGGCGATCGGCGCGTTTTGCCGCGCGGCGTGTGTCAGGGCCGCCACGTGCGGGACATTTGATGGACATTTGGGGAGCGCACCAGACCGCTGCGCGCTGTCCCCATCCGGCGCGCATGTAGTGAAAGGCTTGCCATGTTTGTTGCCATCAAGAGTCCGCTCGTTCCCCCGCCGCAGCTCCCCGAGCAGCCCCCTTATATCGACAACCCGTTTGCGCCCGAGATTTTCGCGACCGGCTATTCGGGGCTGGCCAATCTCAACGGCGTGATCGTGCTGACGCTGGAAAGCGCGCGGTGCGACCATAGTCGTCCGCAGCCCGCGCTGGAGCGCGTCGTCGTCGGGCGCGTCGCCTTGACCACGACGGCGGCGCTGGAACTGGTCACCGGGCTCAACCAGTTCCTGGAGCAGCAAGGGTTCAGCCCGTCCAAAGTGCTGGCTGACGGGGCGACGTTCCAATGATTCTGCGCGCAATGTTGTTCGTCGCGCAGCATTGGTGGCGTTTGCTGCGCTGAACCCCGGCGTCGCGCGGGACAGGCGCTCAGACCGGCAGCGTCACCCGCGCGAGCAGCCCTCCCGTCGGTCGGTTTTCGATCTTGGCCTCGCCGCCATGCGCACGGGCCACCGCGCGCACGCTGGCGAGGCCAAGGCCGGTGCCGCCGGTGTCGCGATTGCGCGATCGTTCGGCGCGGAAGAACGGCTCGAACGCACGGACAAGGTCCGACGGCACCATGCCAGGCCCATTGTCGCTGACTTCGATGATCGCGACATCGCGCTCGCGGCGCAGCGCGATCTGTGCGCTGCCGCCATAATGCACGGCATTGGTCACGAGATTGGTGAGCAGCGCCTTGAGCGATGGGGCGTCGCCCTCCATGCTGATCGCCGGCCCCGGCAGGAGCGTAACGTCGCCGCCGCGATCGGCCGCGTCGGTCGCGACACTTTCGGCCAGCGAGCGCAAATCGAGCCGCTGGCGGCGGACGTGGCGGGTCATCTCGCGGACAAAGGCCATTGCCGCGCCGATCCGCTCGCTCATTTCGCGAATATCGTCTTCGCCTGCGAGGCGGATCGCGTCGGGGGCCTTTTCCAGGCGCAGCGACAGCCGCATCAGCGGGGTGCGCAGATCGTGCGCCACCGCAGCGATCAACGTCGTGCGATCCTCGACATAGCGGTTGAGGCGTTCCTGCATCTGGTTGAAGCTCGCCGCCGCTTCGGCGATTTCGGATGGGCCCGACAAGGTGAGCGGTGCGGCGCGGGGATCGCGACCGAGCCGATCGGCGGCCGCCGCGAACAGCGCGATCGGCTTGGCGATCCGGCGCGACATCGCCCACGCCAGCGGGGCAATGCCGACCGCCGCCAGCACGAACCACAGGACGAAGCGCATGCGCCACGGGCTCAGCATGCGGTCGGTCGGCGTGATCACATGCCAACGACCATCGGGCTGCTGAACATAAACCCTGAAATCGCCGAACAATGCGTCATCCATCGCGCGGTGGCGTCGACGCTCGTCTGCCATGCCCATCGGCGGGGGCGGGTGAAACGCACCGATGATGGTCGGCCCCATGCGTTGATCGGATTGCACGACGACTGCCGTTTCGGGAAGGTGCAGATCGGTCGCGATCAGGTGCCCCAGCGCGAGATCGCGGGCGTCGTGGCTCGGTCCGGGTGGCGTGCCGGTCTCCTCAATCGCCAGGCGCTTGGTCGGATCACGACCGGATTGCGCGACCATCGCGAGGCGGCTGGTCGTATAGATGACGGGCGCGGGCGGCGGCATCAGCAGAAACGCCCCGAAATTGAGCAACTGGACGAGGATCACCGTCCCCAGCATCAAGCTGAAGATGCGCAGGAACAGCGGCCAGGAGCGCCGCAGGTCGACGGTTCGGTCGGCGGTCATGTCCGGGTCACGCTGGGGACGAAATAATAGCCTTCGTTGCGGATGGTGCGGATGATCTCGTCGTCGCGCGCGCGCAATTTGCGGCGCAGGCGGCTGACCTGCACGTCGATCGCACGATCATAGGCCTCGCTGTCGGGGCCGCGCGCATCCTCCAGCAGCGCATCGCGCGTCAGCACCCGGCGCGGACGGCGGACGAAGGCACGCAGCACCGAAAATTCGCCGTCGGTCAAATCGACCAGCATGCCGCTGCCGTCGATCAACTCGCGCGCCGCGAAATCGACGCGCCAATCGAGGAAACGATAGTGGCGCGGTTCTTCGGCGGCGCCGTCGCGCGCACGCAGCGCCGCGCGCACGGTCGCCAGCACTTCGCGCGCACTGCACGGTTTGGTGAGGTAATGGCTGGCCCCGATTTCGAGGCCGAGGATCCGGTCCGGTTCATCGCCAAGCGCGCTGAGAAACACGATTGGCGGCCCGCCGCGCAGAGCGATGCGGCGGCAGGCGGAAATGCCGTCCTCCCCCGGCATCATGATATCGAGCAGGATGAGCGCAATCGGGTGACGGGCCAGCGCCATGTCCATTTCCTGCGCGCTGGCTGCGGTTTCCACGCGATAGCCGTGCTGGCCGAGGCTTTCGGTCAACAAGCTGCGAATGGCATGGTCGTCATCGACGATCAGCAAGGTTGGCGCGTCGGACGGAGGCGGGGTGGCCGGGCTCATCGCGCGGCGGTGCGACTGCGATGTGTCCGGGATATGTCCGTCAGGGCATGTTCGGGCGGGCGGATGCGCAGCGGCCTCGCTTTGTAACATCGGGGACATGGCCGGAAACAGGGCGGAAAAGAACGCAGCCCATGCGCGGGGCGCAGTTCGTCGCCGCAGCGTGTTCCCTTTCGGAGTTTCTCGACCATGACAGTTAGCGCCAATACTGCAATCTCCAGCACAAGCGGAGCCCGAATCGTTATCGTCGATGACGATCCCGGCGTGCGCGAGCTGCTCACCGAATTTCTCGTCGAAAACGGCTTCGGGGCCGAGGCCGTCGCCAATGGTGCCGCCCTGCGCGACCGGTTGGAGCGGCGCGAATGCGACCTGATCGTGCTCGACATCATGATGCCGGGCGAGGACGGGCTCTCGATCCTGCGCTCGCTGATGCACGATGCCGACGGGCCCGGGATCATCATGCTGTCCGCCATTTCGAGCGAGATCGACCGGATCGTTGCGCTCGAGATGGGAGCCGACGATTATGTCCTGAAACCCTCCACGCCGCGCGAGATCATGGCGCGCATTCGCTCGGTCTTGCGCCGTCGTGCGGGAACGGCGGCACGGGGCGGGGCGATCAGTGTCGGTCATGCAACCCCCGCGCCGACCGATTGTTTCGCGTTCGCCGGCTGGACGTTCGATTCGCGTCGCCGCAAACTCACGGCACCGGGCGGCGCGATCGTCGCTGTGACCGAAACCGAATATCGCATGCTCGCCATCTTTCTGCGCGATCCGCAAGTCGTCCACTCCCGCGAAAATCTCGCGGACCTGACCGGGCGGGATAATCCCCATTGCAATGACCGCACGATCGACGTCCATGTCAGCCGCTTGCGGCGCAAGCTGTCGGTCAATGGCGGTGACGAGATCATCCGCACGGTGCGCAATCGGGGGTATTTGTTTCTGCCGCGCGTGGAGGCGCGGGTGGCCTGAACCGAGGCGGAAACGGGGCGGACCGCACGGTGCGATCCGCCCCGCCGCCGCATCAGAAGCCGAAGTGGATCGAGGCCACGAAGGTGCGCGGCGACCCGAAGGTGTAGCGCGTTGTGCTCGTGGAGTCGGTGCCGGTCGTCAGATTGCTGAAATAGCGCTCGTTGAACAGGTTGGCGACGTTGAGCTGGAAATAGGTCTGCGGCAGCCCAAGCTGTTTCAGCCCGACCCGCGTGTCTAGATCGACCGTGGTGTAGCCGGGTGCGATCACGTCGTTGACGTCGGTCGCATAGCGGCGGCCGACATGCTTGACCTGCAGCCCGATCGCGATCGGATCGAAGTCGACTTGCACGCGACCGCCATATTGCCATTTCGGCGTCTCGACGACGAACTTGCCGGCGGTGTTGGCGGTGACGAGACCGGTGGTCGGGTTGATGACATCGCTTTGCAACCGCGCATCGATGAACGAGCCGAAGCCGTAGACCGATAGGTGCTGCACGGGGGCGATGCCGATGCTGGCATCCACGCCCTTGCTCTTCACCGCGCCGACGTTGCGGTCGGTGGTCAGCGTGCCGCCACCCTCGAGCTCGGTCGTGGTCGAGATGATGCGATTGTCGTAATAGGTGTACCACCCGGCCACCTGCGCCTGGATCAAGGCGGTGGTGTAGCGCAGGCCAAGGTCGACCGTGTCGGTCTTCTCGGGCTTCACCGCACCGGTCGGTTTGATCTTCACATCGTCAAAGGCATAGAGGTTGTCGGTGCGCGGTGCCGAGAAACCCTTGGAGTAGCTGGCAAAGGTGCTGAGGTGCGGGGTGATCGCATAGGTCAGGCCGACATTGGGCAGGACGGCGTTATAGGTCTTCACCCGGTTATTGTATGGCAGGCCATAGGTCGCCGTGGTCGCATTGGCGGCCACCTGTGCCGCGGTCTGTGACGTGCAATAGGCATCGCTGGTGCTGCCGGGGATGGTGTAGCAATAATTGGTCAGGTTGCGGCGGAAGAACGGCGCACGCACGCCCAGCGCGACCTTCAGCTTCTCGTTCAGGAACGATCCGCGATACTCCCCCGAAAGCTGGTGCAGGATCGCATAGGACAGGCGGTTGCGCTTCTGCAGCACGTTGCCGGCGGCATCGACCACGGCATAATCGCTCACGCCGTCGATCGCGCTGAACACATTATAGGGCTGACCGGTCGCATCGAGCAGGCTCATTTCGCCGGTCTGGCGATGGCGCGCGCGGTCCCACGTATAGGCGAAGCGCACCGTATTGTCGGCGTCGAACTCGTAGCGCAAATTGGCAATCGCGGTGAAGCGCTGCGTCCGCGTGTTCGAGGGCGAATAGACCCGCACATAATCCAGCGTGTCGCCATCGCCGTTAATGTCGACCCCGCTGGCCGTGCCCGCACCCAGGCGCTGGAACTGATAGCTGTAGACGCCCGACGCCGCCGCAGTTCCGGCAGCGTTGGTGGCATTGGCGTTGCTTTCGGCCAGCACCGAAGACCCGCCGCCATTGGCGCGCGTGAAGCTATAGGCACCGTCGAAGGTCAGCGTGAGCTTGCGGGTCAGCGTGATGCGCGAGTTGAGCCGTACGTTGCCGGTGTTGGACGGGTTGATCGCGGTCGCGGCCACGTTCGAGCAGGCCGATTTGTCGCTTTGGCTGGTGCCGTTGACGCCGCTTGCCGAGGGGAGTGAGCAACTCGCATCGTAGAGGAAGGCGGAGGAGGTGTTGTTATACAGCGCGTCATACTGGCTCTTGCTCAGCGACAGCGTGTAGGGGGTGGCTGTGCCGATCGTCGACGGCACCACCGACGTGCCCAGTACCGAACGGATATTGGCCAGCGACGGGTTGCTGTACGAGCTGTTGCGGTTCTCGTTATAATGGCCGGCGATCGAGATGAAGTCGCCATTGCTGCCGAGCGGCTGATACAGTTTCCCGTTGAACTGCTTTTTGTCGAGGCTGCCATAGCCGCGATACTGGTCGTAGCTTTCCTTGCTCGCCGAGAACCATGCCTTGGTCCCGAACGCGGTGAACACACCCGTGTTGAACAGGCCGAACACGCGGTTCATGTCATAGGTGCCGTGCGAATAGATGGCGGTCGCACCCATTGTGTCGGTGGGGGTGAGCGAGCGGTAATTGACCGTGCCGCCCGATGCGCTCGCGGTCGGCGAATCCACGTCGGTCGTGCCGAAATTGACATTGACCTGCTCGATCAGCTCGGGGTCGAGCTGCTGGTTGGAATAGATCGCATAATTGCCCGAATCGTTGAGCGGGATACCGTCGAAGGTCAGCGACACGCGCGCGCCGTCGAACCCGCGAATACGGAGCTGCCCACCCGATGCGCCATAAGGATCGCTGTTGGTGAAATTGACGCCGGGGATCTGGTTGATCGTGTCGAGGATCGACTGGCCCGGAACGCGGTGCGCGATGAACTCCTGCGTCAGCACCGCTTTGGCCTTGGGCGTGTCGGGGATTTCGATGCCATTGATCCCGGTCGCGCGCTTGCCGCTGACGACGATATCGGTTTCGGCATCGATTGAGCCGGTCGACTGCGCCGACGCGAGCGTCGGCAAGCCAAGCGCCGCCACGGCGGCACTATACATAAGAGTTTTGCGCATTGTCTTCCCTCGTTGGACCATACAGGCGGGACCTTATTTGTGTCCGCTGCCAAGAAATGGCGTGTAGGTCGCTTATGAAAGTTCGATGACAATGGCTATTGCTCTGATGAGTTGGCGCTATATTGCCGGTGTACGTTGAAATTTAGGCACGCATTATTTCAAAGTGTTTCAACTTCGATTGGATTTTGCAATGTATAGCGGATCTTTCGCGGCGACGCCGCAGGACGAGCGACCGTTTGCGAGAGGACAGGGAAATTGAAGCCGTTCGCGTCGCTGAGGCACTTTCCCCTTGCACCGGCCCCTGGGGCAGGCCCGATAGAGCGATTCGTTCGATGAAGGGCACACCGTGGCGCAAACCGAGCCGTATCTCCGTTCCGCAGACGCCGCCCGCCGCTTTGGGGTGAGCGGCAAGGCCTTGCGGGTGTATGAGCGGTACGGCCTGGTGCGGGCGGAACGCACGGCGGCGGGCTGGCGGGTCTATGGCCCCGAGCAGATCCGACGTCTGCATCAGGTTATCGCGCTCAAGAGCTTTGGCTTTTCGCTCCGTCGCATTGCCGATCTCCTGTCGGGCGACCTTGCGGATCTGGCTGCGTTCCTGGAACTGCACGAGCAGGTGTTGCGCCAGGAAGCCACGCGCGTGGCGGAGGCGCTCCGGCTGCTGTCGGCCGCGCGCGCCAAACTCGCCCACCAAGGGGGCCTTTCCTCGGACGAATTGATGGACCTCACCAAGGAAACCGCCATGACCGACCCACGCACCGACGATGTCAGCGCCGCCTATCACGCGATCGCCGCCAAGCACTTTTCTCCCGCCGATCAGGCGACATTGGACGCCAATGGCTATGGCGGCATGCACCAGCCCGATGCGGATTGGGGTGCCTTGCACGAAGAGGCCACCCGGCTGATGGCCATTGGCGACCCGCACTCCCCGCAAGCGATCGACCTCGCCCGGCGCTGGATGGGCAAGGTGTTCGAGGCGACGGGCGGCGATCCAGCGCTGACCCGCAAGATGAAAATGGTGGCGCGCGAAACGCATCAGCAACCCGCCTTCGCCGCGGCATCGCCATCAGCGAACGCCCTGATGGACTTCGTCGCACAAGCCTATGGTGCCGCCATCGCGGCGGGCGTTATGCCGAACCCTGCCGAGGGCTGATATTAGGCGCATCCGACACCCCTCTCCCCGCGGGAGAGGGGTTGGGAGGTGGGGCAGCGAGCGGCGGGAATTGGTGGGGAGCGGACGTTGACGAACGCAAAAGATCAGCCGATGCCCTGCTGATGCGTAGCATCTCGACCGCACGTTTTTCAGCGATATTGGCCGGACTCGTTTTACTATCGGGCTGCGAACAACCAATGCACGTGCGTGCCAAAACACTATCGCCTGACCGCACGAAAATTGCCTATCTTTTAGAAGAGGAACCCGCAGCGCTCGTTCCCATGGATAGTGTCGTCGTCATTGTTCCTACCAATCGCCGTTTAGATAACGACAATGATTTGGTTTTCCGTGGTGGAGATATGAACGGTCGCCATTTTGGACCGCTGAACATCCGCTGGAACCACGACGATCTATTAGTAATCGGATACTGCTCTGGAAGAACGTCTATATTCAAGAACAATTGGTGGGATAACCATGGCAAGCAGCCTGACGATACTGAAATAATTCTCGAAAGGGAGCTCTCTGGCGAATGGCCCGCAAGCGTACCGCCGGATCGGCGAGCTGGACCGCCGCCGTGTTCCTGAATGTCTCGAAATGGGCGATGATCCTCGCATCGCGCCCCGCGCCACCCCCCCCTAAAACAGCCGACGCAGCGACAGGCTCAGCGTGCGGCCAAGCGGATCGAGCAGGTCGGGCTGGTACACCAAGGGCGTCGCGCCATTCGCATCGCGCACCCGCTGGCGCGCGTCGAACACATTGCCGACCGCCAGCGTCACCCGCGTGCCGCGCGCCCAGGCCTGGCCGCGGAAGCGCTGTTCCAGATTGGCGAACACGCGCAGATCGAGCTTGGCGAGCGCGCTGAAGTGCAGCGATCCACTGCCGTCGGTCGCGGTGTCGACGGTGGTGGCGCTTTTCCACGATCCGCTGAGCCGAAACCCGATGCCATTGTCGACGATGCCGGCATCGACTTGGACCGTGTGGCGCGGCTGGCCGCCGCTGCCGGTGGAGCCGCCATTGAGCAAATCGATCGTGCCGCCGCCATCGCGCAACACCAGCCGGTCGCGGAAGAACCAGCTGTGGAACGCCGACAGTTGCAGCCGCAGACTGTTGTCGCCACCGCCAAAACCACCCGGGCCGCCAGGGCCACCGGGTCCACCGGGCCCGCCAGGGCCTCCCGGCCCGCCGGGGGGCGGTTCCATGCCATCGGGGGGAGGGCCCATGCCGTCCGGCGGCGGGCCCATGCCATCTGGCGGGGGCGGGCGGTCGCCAAAGGGCGGCGGCCCGCCGAAATCCTCACGTGGTGCGCGGTGGCCTTCGACGACGATGTCGTCGCCATCGGCCCCCGGCGCCGCCTGGTCGGGCGTGCCCCGGTCGGGGGTCGGCATGTTGCGCGGCGGGGTGGCGTGCGGAGCGGCACCCTCGGCAACGGCAGCACCTGGGTGCGGTGCCCCCCCGCCCCATGGCCGGAAATTGGCGGGCGGATGCCAGTTGGCGGGCGGCATTGGCCGCTTGGCCGCGCGCAACACGCGCGAGAAGGTGAAGCCCGAGCGAATCTCCTGCCGCTCCTCGCGCGCGAAATTGACCGCGCGGGCATCGACCGAGATCAGCGTGCCCGAGGCATCGCGGACATAGCGATCGGGAAACGCTGCCTCGACCGCCGCCGACAGCGTCGGCAAGCTGCCGATCGCATTGTCGGTGCGGCTGTTGAGATAGTTGGCGGTGAGCGTCAGCTTGGTGCGCGTGCTCGCAAGGGCGGCATAGGACAAAGCGGCCTTGAACACGTGGCGGTCGTCGGCCGACAGCGTCGAGTATCCGCCGCTGATCTGGGTGACGGAAACGGTGCGACCGCTGCGATAGTCATAGACCAGCACGTTGGTGGTGGTGATGGTCGGCGCGTTCAATTGATCGAGCGTCGGCGCGACATGGTCTTCATTGACCGAGACGATGATGCTGATGCGTTTGCGCGGGGTCCAGTTGAGGCCATAGCCGAGCGTGCCGAGCGCGCCATAATCGGACAGCCGCGTCGTACCGACGTTCACGTTGGCGGACAGCGTGCCGATCGCCTCCAGGAAGTGCGTCTTGGTGCTGGTCAGCGGCACATCCAGGCTGGCCTGCGCGTTGAATTCGGAGCGGCTGAAGGTGGTGGGGCTGGTCGCGGCGTCGCCGATCGTCTCGGAGGAGAGCGCGCTATACGCCCCGCCGATACGCAGGGTGGTGCGCAGCGGCCCGGCGGGCAAGGTCGCGAGCTTGCCCATCGCGACGATGCTGGCGCTGCCGCTATCGGTGATCGCCACCGAATGCTGGCGCTGCAGGCTGCCGAGCGTGCTGGTGGAAAAGGCGCTGCCGTTGGTCGCGATGCTCGGGTCGGCATCGATCGCGGCTTGCAACGCGCCGGTGTTGTACCCCCGGTCGGTGGTGGTGCGGACGTCATTATGGTCGTACGCGCCGATTGCCGAGAGTTGCCAGTCCTTGGCAACATCGGCGTTGACTGTAACGCCACCATGCGCACTCGCGGTTTCGCTATGCTGGCGCAAGGCGCGGTCGGTCAGCACGCGCCGGACCGTGGTCGCGTCCTCATTCTCCTGCGCGGGCACCGACAGCGTCGCGGTCGGCAGGCCGTTCAGCGAATCGCTGGTCTGGAAACTGCCGGTCGCGTTGAACGAGGCGGTGACGCTTTCCGACAGGCGATGCGCCAGCGCGCTGTTCAGCCGGTAGCTGCGCGATGTCGGTTGCAGCGTGCGGTCGGCGGTATCGTTGACGACGGTGCCGGTGGCGTCGGTCGCGGTGTTGGTGGATTTCACATTGCGCTGGCTTTGCAGCACCTGGCCGGTCGCTGTGACGCTCGCCGCGATGTTGAAGCGATCATTGTCGTGAATGCGGACATAGCCCAGCATGCCGGTGCCATTCTCGTCGCCGCCCGCAGCCGCCATGCCTGCGCTCGCATTGGCGATACGGGCGACGAAGCGGCGGCGCAGGATGATGTTCACCACCTTGCGCTGCGCGTCATAGCCATATTTCAGCGCGACTTCCTCGGGCAGGATATCGACCCGCAAAATCGCCTCGGTCGGCAAGTCGCCGACTTCGTTGACGCCCGAAATGCGCTTGCCGTTGACCAGCACGACCGGCGCACTGCTGCTGTCGCGCCCCTGGTCGCTTTGCGTCTGGCCGGCCAGCGCATCGAGCAGTTCGCTGATCGTCGACACGCCGTACGCCGCGACATCGGCGGGGTTGAGGCGGTTCTCGGGCGGGATGTCGCCAATCACCGCACCCGGCAGGGCGCGTCCGGTGACGACGATGTCGTCGGTCGTGCTCGCCTGCCGGGCGGGCGCAGCCGCCCCGCCCTTAGCGGCGGGCGCAGCGCCGGTGTCGGCATGCGCGAGCGAGGTCAGGCTGCAGCCAAGCAGCAATGTCGCCAGCGCGAGCGGGTTCTGGAGGGCGAGGCGGCGGGGTGTGGTGTGCATATGCCACGCCCGCTAGGATCGGTTTGTTTCGCATGGATTTCCGCACGGCCATGCAGGCAGAGCGCGGTGACCAATCGGCGGGATGGCGCGCCCGGAGGGAGTCGAACCCCCGACCGAGGAGGTAGAAGCTCCTTGCTCTATCCAACTGAGCTACGGGCGCGCACCGGATTCGCCTGTAGCGTGGATTGCGGCGTAGCGAAACGGCCTTCATAACTGCCGCGCGAGGGCAAAGGCGGATCCGCATGACGACACCACAGAGTATCAACGCACGCGATCTGGGTGGACGGCAGTTCCGCTATTTCGATTTCGTGATGGTGGCGTTTGTCGTCATCCTGCTGCTGTCGAACGTGATCGGTGCGGAGAAGCGCTCGGTCATCAATCTTCCGTGGATCGGGCTGTGGCCGTTCGGCGCGGGCATCCTGTTCTTCCCCGTCTCCTATGTCATCGATGACGTGTTGACCGAGGTTTACGGCTATGCCCGCGCGCGGCGTGCGCTGTGGGCGGGGTTCGGTGCCTTGCTGTTCATGGCGGTGATGGAATGGACCGTGGTGCATTTGCCGGTCGCACAGGGCTGGAACGGGCAGGCCGCTTATGAACGCGTGTTCGGCGCTGGCTGGCGCATCATCCTGGCGTCGATCACCGCTTTCTGGGTGGGCGACCTGCTCAACTCCTTCGTGCTCGCCAAGATGAAGATCGCCACCGGCGGCAAATATCTGTGGACGCGCACGATCGGTAGCACGATCGTGGGGGAGGGGGCGGACAGCCTGATCTTCTACCCGATCGCCTTTTACGGGCTGGCCGATTGGCCGGTCGAGCAGATCGGCATGGTGATGCTCAGCCAGTTCGTGCTGAAAGTGTCATGGGAAGTGCTGTTGACGCCGGCGACCTATCTGGTGGTCAACGTGCTCAAGCGCAGCGAGGGCGTGGATGTTTACGACCGTGGAACGGACTTTTCACCGTTTCAGATTTAGGATTGATGCGGCCCCAGTCCTGAGAGGGTAAAGGCTTTCCCTTGAGCCGTTCGTTTCGAGCGTAGTCGAGAAACAGCCACAAGCGCTGTGCCAGGTTTCTTGCATGTTGCGGCTGGCCTGATCTGGTGATCCAGAAGGGTTGACCTGCAGGGGTGGCCGCCCCTGCAGGTCGGACGGGCGGGACCGTGGGTTTCTGGGCTATGTGCCGCAGTCGAGCGTGGTCCGTCCGTCCTCTTTGTCTGGCCTGAACAGATGATGGGGAGCAAGACCCGAATGCAAGAAAAGGCCGAGGCAACGCCGACGATCCATGTCGGCATCGATGTGAGCAAGGCGCATCTCGATGTGCATCTGCACCCGCTGGGCGAGCGGTTGCGCGTGACCAACGATGCGCACGGCCACCGCCACCTTGTGGCGCTGCTCACCCAGCACGCGGTGGCGCTCGTGCTGATGGAGCCGACCTCGCGCTATCACCGCGCCGTCCATCGTCGGCTGCATGAAGCCGGTCTGCCGGTCGCGCTCGCCAATCCGCTGCGCGCGCGGCTGTTCGCCCAGGCGTCCGGCACGCTCGCCAAGACCGATGCGATCGATGCCGCGATGCTGGCGCGCATGGCCGAGCGGCTTGGCCCCGATCCGGTCGCCCCGCCGACACCGGCGCAGGAGGAGCTTCAGGAACTCGCCAGCGCCCGCCAGGCTGCGATCGCTGAACGCACCGCGCTCGGCAATCGTCTCGCCGCTGCCACCAGCGCCTTCCTGCGGCGCGAACTCGCCACCCGCCTGCGCGCGCTCGAGCGCCATATCGCCCGGCTCGATAGCACGATCGACGCCATGATCCGGGCCGATCACGAGCTCGACCGCAAGGCCCGCATCCTGCGTTCAATCCCCGGCGTCGGCCCCGTCACCTCGCTCGCCTTCCTCGCCCAGCTCGGCGAACTCGGCCGCATCACCGCCAAGCAGGCCGCAGCCCTTGCCGGGCTCGCTCCCTTTGCGCGGGATAGCGGGACATCCCAGCCAAAGCGCCGCATCCATGGCGGGCGTGCCCAGCTCCGCTGTGCCCTCTACATGGCGGCGCTGAGCGCCAGCCGCCGCAACGCCGATCTCAAACGATTCTACCAAGGCCTCATCGAACGCGGCAAACCCGCCAAACTGGCGCTCGCTGCCGTCGCCCGCAAAATCGTCGTCCTTGCAAACACCCTCATCACTGAAAATCGACACTGGACGCAAGTCACCCCTTGACCGCCAACACAGATGCTCGACTACGCTCGAAACGAACGGAAGCAGGGGCGTCGGTCCATCGTTACGCCCCGACCAGCTCCAGCAAGCCCTCGAACATCCGTCGTCCGTCATTGCCGCCATGCGCCGCGGTTTCGATGCGGCGCTCAGGGTGCGGCATCAGGCCGAGCACATTGCCGGTCGCATTGAGCACGCCCGCAATCTTGCGCGCGGAGCCATTGACCGGCTCGGCATAGCGGAACGCAACGCGGCCTTCGCCTTCCAAGCGGTCGAGCGTTTCGGCATCGGCCGAATAATTGCCGTCATGATGCGCGACGGGGATGATGATCTGCTCGCCCGCGCCATAGCGGCTGGTGAACACGCTTTGCGCATTATCGACGGTCAGCGCGACGTCGCGGCAGACGAAATCGAGCCCGGCATTGCGCATCAGCGCGCCCGGTAACAGTCCGGCTTCGGTCAACACCTGGAAACCATTGCAAATGCCGAGCACCGGCACGCCGCGCTCGGCCGCCGCGGTCACCGCGCGCATGATCGGCGAGCGTGCGCCGATCGCGCCCGACCGCAGATAATCGCCATAGGAAAAGCCGCCGGGCAGCGCGATCAGGCCGACGCCATCGGGCAACTCGCTATCGGCATGCCACACCATCGTCGGCGCGACGCCGCTGACCTCGTGCAGCGCGGTCGCGATGTCGCGGTCGCAATTGGAGCCGGGAAAGACGATGACCGCGGTCTTCATACGCGTTCGATCCGATAGTTTTCGATGACGGTGTTGGCGAGCAATTCGCGGCACATCGCGTCGATCCGGTCGTCGCTGGTGTCGTCGGCAACGTCGAGTTCGATCAGCTTGCCCGCGCGCACATCGTTGACGCCGGCGAAGCCGAGGCCGCCGAGTGCCTTGTGAATCGCGCGGCCCTGCGGATCGAGCACGCCGGGCTTCAGCGTGACGAAAATGCGGAGCTTCATGGGCATGTCCTGGCTGCTGGTCGTTAGCGGCGCACCCTATGGCCCTGTGCGCGCCGTGTCGCAAGCGTCGTGTAGCGCGCGATCAGTGTGGAGCTGCCACGCGCGGTTCGAACCAATGAGGCAGGCCGAAGGATGTGCGCGCGCCATAGCGGGCGATCGCCGTCTTGGGCCACGGGCCGGTGAGATAGAGCGGGGCATAGCCGCCAGTATCGCGCCCCTCCAATTGCGCGCGGACATGGTCGTCGCCGATCCAGCGTTCATCGCCCGCAAACGGCCGCCGCAAGGCAACCGTGCGCACGCGATTGCCGACCAAAATCTGATGGTAATCAAAAGAGTTGCGTTGCTCGCCGCGTGCGTCGGTCAACCATGCGGTGGCGAAATAGGTGGGTGTCCAGGCGGCACCGACCGGGGCCGGGAACACCACCATGCGCGCGGGTTGATGGGCCTCGACTGGCACGGGGTCGATCCGGATCGTCAGCGCGAGCACAATCGGCAGCAGCGCGACCAGAGTCACCGGCCGCCGCCACGCATCGAGCACGAAACGCAGTGCGAACAGCCCGAACAGCGGGAGCACCCATTTGAAATAATGCACATTGTTGAAGCGCCACAGCCCGGTCGGCAGCAAATCGACATAAGCGAGCATCAGGATGACATAGACCGCCCCCGCCGTAGCGACCGCCAGGGTCACCGGTCGTCGCGCGGGTGGGGTCCACCAGGCCGCGAGCATACCCGCGCCGCCGAGCAACAGCCACGGTGCCGCATCGAGCAACCCGACACCTTCGCCGAACCAGGCGCGTGGCTCGACCAGCAGGACATAGGCCTTCCAGCCGAGCCACGCGAAATTGAAGCCATATTGCGCCGAATAGAGCATGTAAGGGCTGGGGCGCAGGCCGTAGATCGCCACGAACAGCGTGGCCAGCACACCGAAGGACAGGATGAAGCCGACAGCGGCATAGCGGGCAGCGCGCCCGTCTCGCGCCCGGATCAACGCGGCGATGGCGAACGCCCCGATGATCGCGCCGATGATGACGTCGCCGGGGCGGGCGAACGGGATCAGGCCGAGCGCCAGGCCGAGGATGCTGGCTGGCCAGCGAGATCCGCCCGTTGGGCGTTCCTCCTTCCTACTTCCCCGGGGAAGGGAAAAGGGGGAATACGAAGCCTCTTCCCACAGCCGCGCCATCGACCCGAGCGCGAGCCACAGCAGCGCCGCCGCCGGTGTGCTCGTCCACGGCTCGATCCACACTTTGGCAATGTCGAATTGCGGGAGCGTCGTCGCGGCAAACAGCAGCACCGCACCCCATAGCGGCACGCCAAAACTGCGCGCGACGCTGCGAAAGCCGGCAAAGGCCAGCAGATAGCAGGCCAGATTGACGAAGAAAAACGGCTGGCTCGGCCACAGATGCAGGAACGGCAGGCCGAGCAACGGATAGAGCAAGGGGTAATAATGCAGGCTCGGTGCCAGATCGCCGGTCGCAAGCGCGGTCGCCGAGCGTATGTAGAGCGACTGGTCCTGCCAATCATGCCAGTAGAGTGCGGTGGGGTCGGTGAGGGCGGCCCACCCGACCACGCGCAGCACGCTCAGCACATAGGCGATCGCCAGGGCCGCATAAGGCCACACAGCCGCCGGGGCGGCGGCCCGAAGCTGCCGCCACCCCGCCATGCGCTTATTTGCCCTTGCTCAGCCGATGCTTTTCGAGATCGAGCACGGCATTGTCGGCCCCTTCGGGCAGCAGCCCGAGACGGCGAGCAACTTCCTGATACGCCTCGACTTCACCGCCGAGATCGCGACGGAAACGATCCTTGTCGAGCTTCTCGTTGGTGGTCATGTCCCACAGTCGGCAGCCATCGGGGCTGATTTCGTCGGCCAGCAGGATGCGGGGATAATCATTGTCCCACACGCGCCCGAATTCGAGCTTGAAGTCGATCAGACGGATACCGATCCCGGCGAACAGCCCGCACAGGAAATCGTTGATGCGAATCGCCAGGTCGGCAATGTCGTGCATCTCTTCCTGCCCGGCCCAGCCGAACGCGGCGATATGCTCGTCGGTGATCATCGGATCGCCGAGCGCATCGTCCTTATAATAATATTCGATGATCGTGCGGGGAAGCTGGGTGCCTTCCTCAATGCCGAGTCGAGTCGAAATCGATCCGGCGGCGACGTTGCGCACCACCACTTCGATCGGGATGATCTCGACCTGGCGGATCAGCTGCTCGCGCATGTTGAGACGGCGGATGAAGTGCGTTGGCACGCCGATCAGCCCGAGCAGGGTGAAGATATGCTCGGAAATCCGGTTATTGAGCACGCCCTTGCCGCTGATCGTGCCCTTTTTCTGGGCGTTGAAGGCGGTTGCGTCATCCTTGAAATACTGGATCAGCGTCCCTGGCTCAGGCCCCTCATAGAGGATCTTGGCCTTGCCTTCGTAGATCTGGCGGCGGCGTGCCATGTGCGCGGATACCCCTAAAAACCAAAAGCTGAAAACGATAGGCCCCGGCGACGCGGGGAACGCGGGCCGGGGCGGTAAGGATCTCGCTATATCGAAAGCGCGGCGGTGGTGCAATCAGCTTGGGGGGTGTGCGGGTTGGCGGAGTGATGCTGGCCCCAACTGATCAGGTCACCGCATTGCGCTGCGCGAAGGCGGGGTCGCGGAACGCGCCGCTTGTCAGGATGTCCGCGATGATCGATCCGGCGCACCACACATCCTCGAACCCCAGATAGAGCGGCGTCAGGCCAAAACGCAGGATATCAGGGTCGCGAAAATCGCCAATCACGCCGCGCGCGATCAGCGCCTGGCACAGCGCATAGGCCTGGGGATGGCGGAACGAAATATGGCTGCCACGCCGTTCGGGATTGGCGGGGCTGGCGCATTCGAGGTTGAGGCGCGCACCGATCGCGGCGAATTGATCGAACAGCGCGGCGCTCTTCGTCGCCACCGCCTGCTGGTCGACGGCGCGCCACAGGTCGACCCCCGCCTCCAGCCCCGCCATCGCCAGCATGGAAGGGGTGCCAGCCAGCCATCGCTTCATGCCGCTGGCCGGTTGATAGGCGTCGGCAAAATCGAACGGCGCGGCATGGCCCATCCAACCCGATAACGGGCTTGCCAAGCGCTCCTGCAAGCGTCGCGCGACGAACAGGAACGCCGGGGCACCGGGCCCGCCATTGAGATATTTATACCCGCAGCCCACCGCGAGATCGGCTCCGGCGGCATTGAGGTCGATCGGCACCGCGCCGACGCTGTGGCTGAGGTCCCACAAGGTCAGCGCCCCGGCGGCATGGGCGGCGGCGGTCCACGACGCCATGTCGAAGCGCTCGGCGGTTTTGTAATGGACATGGGTGAGCAGGACTACCGCAGTGTCGCCGTCGATCGCATTGCTGAGCGCGCCCCGCGCGACCGCGTTCAGCCGGGCACCGGCCACGCAGCCGACCGCGCCTTCGGCGATGTGCAGATCGGTCGGGAAATTGCCGGTTTCGCTGACAATGGTGTGGCGCGCCGGATCGTGGCGAAGGGCGGCGACGATCAGCTTGAACAGGTTGACCGAGGTGGAATCGGCGACGATCACTTCGTCGGGCTCGGCCCCGATCAGCGCCGCGATCTTGCCGCCAATGCGCTGCGGCGCGTCGATCCAGCCCTCGTTCCAGCTGCGGATCAGCCGCTCGCCCCATTGCCGCCCGGCCATATCAGCAAGCGCGGGCGCGGCGTCGCGCGGCAAGGGGCCAAGCGAATTGCCGTCGAGATAGAGTACGCCGTCGGGCAGCGCGAAGCGGTCGCGATAGCCGCGCAGCGGATCGGCAGCGTCGCGCGCGCGCGCTTCGTCGCGCGTCATTGGGCCAGCGCGCTGCGGATCAGCGCCTTTGCTTGCGCCCAGGCGGCCGTCTCCGGTGCGATCAGTTCGACATGGCCGGTGCGTTCGACGATGTGCAAAGCGGCGCGGTCTCCCTCGGCGCGAGCCTGGTCGACATAGCCCGTGCCAAGGCGCAACGGAATGATCGCGTCGGCACGCCCGTTGACCAGATCCTGCGCCACACCGAGCGGTAGCAGGCGGGGGACGGAGGTATCGGCATAAACATCGGCGCGGGTGCCGGGCTTGCCGACCAGCTGCGCGACGATTTCGGTGCCACACCCGTTATCGGGGCTGGCGGCGGTCGCTTCCAGATCGGGCAACCCGCCGAGGCTTATGACATGGCGGATCTTGATCGGGTGGGCGCTGTGCAAGGGGCTGTCCTTGGGCAGTCGCGACCGTCCGGCCAGCCACAGCGCCAGGTGTCCGCCGGCCGAATGGCCGACCGCGACCACATGGGTAGTGTCGAGATGAAAGCGCGCGGCGTTTCCGGTCAGCGCGTCGGCGGCGGCACCGGCGTCGAGAAAAGTTCCGGGATAGCCGCCGCCCGGACGATCCACCCGCGATATTCGATATTCCACACCGCGATCCCGCTTTTGCGCAGATCATCGGCGATCCAGTTCATCAGGCTGCGATCGGCGATGCTGGTCGTCCAGCAGCCCCCATGCACCATCAGCACGACGGGATGTCGGCCGGCCCCGGCGGGGAGCCACACATCCACCTGTTGCAGTGCATCCGCGCCATAGGCGATCGTCGCGTCGGGCTTCGGCTGCGCCCGCCCGGTCAAGTCGGGCCAGGTGAGCAAGGGCGGTTCGGGCGGGCGCGGGGTATCGGCCATGGTACCTGCGGGCAGGAGGAGAAGGGCGAGGGACAGTAAACGGATCATCTCTCGGGTGTAATCGCGACGCGACCATCTCGCCACCTGCGAATGCGGCTGCTATCGCGGACACATGCCGACCGATTTGACCGATCCCTTCCAAGCCATCGTGGACTCGCCCTTCGATAGCGCGCTCAGCGACCGCTATCTGGTCTATGCGCTGTCGACGATCACCGCACGCTCGCTGCCGGATGTGCGCGACGGGATGAAGCCGGTGCATCGCCGTTTGCTGTGGGCGATGCGCCAGCTGCGGATGGACCCGAACACCGCTTACAAGAAATCGGCGCGCGTGGTCGGCGAGGTGATCGGCAAATATCATCCGCATGGCGATTCCTCGGTCTATGACGCGATGGTCCGGCTCGCGCAGGATTTTTCGGTGCGGTATCCGCTGGTTGAGGGGCAGGGGAATTTCGGCAATATCGACGGCGATAACGCCGCTGCCTTCCGTTATACCGAGGCGCGGCTGACCCAAGTCGCCATGGATTTGATGGAAGGGCTCGACGAAGACGCTGTCGGCTTCAAACCCACCTATAATAATGAAGAGCAGGAGCCTGAGCTTTTCCCTGGAGCTTTCCCCAACCTGCTCGCAAACGGTGCGGCGGGAATCGCGGTTGGCATGGCCACCAGTATCCCGCCGCACAACGCCGCTGAACTGTTCGATGCCGCGATCCTGCTGATCGACAATCCACACGCCGAGGATGCGGCGCTGCTGGAGCATATCAAGGGGCCCGATTTCCCGACCGGTGGGTTGGTCGTCGACAGCCCGGCGTCGATCGCCGAGGCCTATGCCACCGGGCGCGGGGGTTTTCGCGTGCGGGCACGCTGGCATGTCGAGGATCAGGGACGCGGCACCTGGAACGCGATCGTCACCGAAATCCCCTACGGCATCCAGAAGGGCAAATTGATCGAGCAGATCGCGGCGATCGTCAACGACAAGAAGCTGCCGATCCTGGCCGACATCCGCGATGAATCGGATTCGGAAATCCGCATCGTCATCGAACCGCGCAGTCGCACGGTCGAGGCCGATATGCTGATGGAAAGCCTGTTCAAAATGTCGGACCTCGAAGTCCGCTTCAGCCTCAACCTCAACGTGCTCGATGCCAACCGCACGCCGCGCGTGATGAGTTTGCGCCAGGCGTTGCAGGAATGGGTGGCGCATCAGTTCATCGTGCTGCAGCGGCGCACCACGCATCGCCTGTCCAAGATCGCCGACCGGATCGAGCTGCTGCACGGCTACATCGTCGCCTATCTCAACCTCGACCGCGTGATCGAGATCATCCGCACCGAGGATGAGCCCAAGCCGGTGATGATGGCGGAGTTCGACCTGAACGAGCGCCAGGCCGAGGCGATCCTCAACATGCGGCTGCGCAGCTTGCGGCGGCTCGAGGAAATGGAGTTGCGCAAGGAGCGCGACACGCTGGAGGCGGAGCGTACCGGGCTGGAGGCGTTGCTCGGCAGCGAGGCGCGCCAGCGCACGCGGCTGAAGCGCGACTTCACCAAATTGCGCGAGCGCTATGGCCCCGAGACCAAGCTCGGCAAGCGGCGCACTACTGTCGCAGAGGCGGCCCCGGCGCGCGACATCCCGCTCGAGGCGATGATCGAGCGCGAACCGATCACCGTGATCCTGTCGCAGCGCGGCTGGATCCGCGCGATGAAGGGGCATGTCGATGCCGCAGGGGTTGCGGCGGTAAAGTTCAAGGAAGGCGATGCCGCCTTGTTCGATTTCACAGCGCACACCACCGACAAGATCATCGTCGCCGCCGAAAACGGGCGTTTCTACACGCTGGCCGCCGATAAATTACCGGGCGGGCGCGGCTTTGGCGAGCCGGTGCGGTTGATGATCGATCTTGATGGCGACATCGGCATCGTCGATATTTTCCGCGCCGGGATTGCCGAGAAATTGCTGGTCGCAGCGAGCGACGGGCGCGGCTTTATCGTCCGCACCGCCGACATCATCGCCGAGACGCGCAAGGGCAAGACCGTCGTCACGCCGCGGATCGGGGCCAAGCTCAAGGTCGTCCGCCCGGTCGCGCCGGAGGCCGATTATGTCGCGGCGATCGGCGACAATCGGCGCTTGCTGGTGTTTCCGCTGACCGAACTGGCGGAAATGGCGCGCGGGCAGGGGGTGCAGTTGATGCGCTTCCGCGATGGTGGGTTGTCCGATGCGACGACCTTCGTGTTTGCCGATGGATTGAGCTGGCCGATGGGCGGGGAGAGCGGGCGTATCCGCACCGAAACCGATCTTGCCCCATGGCGGGCCGCACGGGGCGCTGCGGGGCGAATGCCACCCAACGGATTCCCGCGCGACAACCGCTTCTAGCACGCGCCAGTACCAGCGGTGTCATTTCACCAACGTACTGAAAAACCGGAAGGTTGAGCGGGTTCTTAACGATTGCGCGCTATCGCTACGACAATGGCGTTCGTTTCGCATCCTGCTTTGAACCATTCGACTGCGGCGGATGCGCTGACGCAGGACAATGCGCATGCGCCGTCGCTGATGTTGGCATCGCGCGTTATCGAGCTGTTGCCGGTGCCGGCGGTGATGCTGGCGCTGCACGAAACGGGGGTGGTGGTGCAGGCCGCCAACCGCGCTTATGAAATTGCAGGGCTTGGCATTGGCGACCGGCGGCGCTCGCTGGTCGCGCAAATCGAGCAACGGATCGCCGACTTTATTCGCAGCGATTCGCTCCGCGCCGAATTTCCGATCGAATATGGCGACGCGGTCGATTGCCATTATTATCAGGCCACCCTGGCGCGACTGGCGATCAATCCCGATCAGCGCTGCGTCCTGATCCTGGTTGACCAAACCGCCGAATTGCGGACCGAGCACAATTTGCGTCGGGAAATGCTGACCGACAGTTTGACCGGCCTGCCCAACCGAGCGGGGTTTAGCGATCGGCTTGAAAGCTTGCTCGACGAGCCCGCGTCGCGCACGCGTTATGCCGTTCTGGTCATCGATCTCGATCGTTTCAGCCGGGTCAATGCGTGCCTGGGGTCGATGGCGGGGGATGAACTGCTCATCACCGTCGCGCGTCGATTAAAAGGGGCGTTGCGGGCGCAGGACGTATTGGCGCGAACCGGCGGTGATGAATTCGGCATTCTCCTGACGCTGGAGGATGGGCCCGGCGATGCGGATCATGTCGCCAAGCGGATCCAGGGCGCGCTGTCCACGCCGTTCCGCCTGTCGGATTTCGAAATTCGGGTGGCCTGCTCGATCGGCATCGCGTTCGGCACGGCGGCGATCGACGATGGCGAGGAATTGATCCGCCACGCGCAGTTTGCGGTCAAACGTTCGAAGGGAACCGGCAAGACCGAGGCGTATCAGACCCAGGCGTTCGACATTGCGCGCGAGCAATTCGGCATGGAGACCGCGCTGCGCCGCGCGATCGAGCGCGGGCAGATGCGGCTGACCTATCAACCGATCTGCGATCTCGCGACGGGGCGGCTGGTGTCGTTCGAATCGCTGGCGCGCTGGCGAGACGAAGCGGGAATCGAATATTCGCCCAATGATTTCATCCCCGTAGCCGAAGAATCGGGGCTGATCGTTCCGCTCGGGCGCTGGGCGATTCAGGAAGCGGCGGCGACGCTGGCGCAATGGGATGCGCGGATGGGGGGCGATTGCGGGGTCAAGCTCGCGGTCAACCTCTCCGCGATCCAGTTGCAGCGCGACGCGATCGCGCCGGTCGTGCAATCGGCGCTTGCGGCTTACGGCCTGGACGGTTCGCGCTTCACGCTGGAACTGACCGAAAGCGCGCTGGTAACCGACCCGGACCGCATGGCCGGCATCATGCACGCGCTGAAGGCGCTGGGTACCACTATCGCGATGGACGATTTCGGCACCGGCTATTCCAACCTCGCCTATCTCCAGAAACTGCCGATCGACATCCTCAAGATCGATCGCAGCTTCGTGACGGGGATGCTGGCGGACCGCGACAAAATCGCGATCGTGCGCGCGATCCTGTCGCTCGCGCAGGCGCTCGGCATGAAGACCACCGCCGAGGGAATCGAGACCAACGAATTGTCGCAAACGCTGGCGGCGTTGGGGTGTACCTATGGCCAGGGCTATCTGTACGCGCGCCCGCTGGAGGCCGAGGCCGCCTATGCGATGCTGGAGTCGCTCAGGAATTGAGCGACGGCCGCATCGGCAATGGCATTGGCGCGCTCGGCTGACGGAAAATCCTCGGCGATCCACTGATGTTCGACCAGTTTGAGCAACCGCGCGACATCGGGCCCCTTATCGACTCCGCGCGAGACCAGCGCTCCGCCATGGATCGGGAAGCTCGGCGCGACCCAATCGAGGATCTGGCGCACCGCCAGCACGCGCTCCATCGCCGCCGGGATATGCAGCAGCACGCGGTCGATCGCGCCGTCCTGGCCCAGCCGATAGGAGAGCGCCTGCGGGGCGGCGAGATCGGGGGTGAGCGCGGAGACGATCCGTTTGCGCTGCGCGTTTGACAGTTTCAGCCGCGCGGCGACATCCTCGCCGACCTTCGCATCGCGCGGCAGGATGGCGGCGAGGCGACGGATCGGATCGGGGGTCAGGCCCGCCAGCGTCTCGCTGCCCGCAACGTCGGCAAAGGCCTCGACACCTCCGGCGGTGATTTCGGGCAGGACCGGGCGGAAGATGCCGCGCTCAACCATCAGTCGCAGCGTCGCCACCGCATTGGGGGCGACCAGCAGCTTGAGCAGTTCCGCCGCGATCCGTTCGCGCGACAGCGCCATCAAATCATTGGCGCGCGCAGTGCAGGCATCCAGCCCCGCCGCATCCGGCGCATCGCCAAAGCGCGCGTGGAAGCGGAAGAAGCGCAGGATGCGCAAATGATCCTCGGCGATGCGCTGCAACGGATCCCCAATGAAGCGCACGCGCCGCGCCGCCAGATCGGCCAGGCCGTCGAAATAGTCGAAGATTTCGCCGGTCTGTGGATCGGCATAGAGCGCATTGATCGTGAAATCGCGGCGCGCGGCATCCTCGCGCCAATCGTCGGTAAAGGCGACGGTGGCATGGCGGCCGTCGGTTGCCACGTCGCTGCGCAAGGTCGTGACTTCGACTGGAGAGCCATCCGCTAGCACGGCCGTGATCGTGCCATGGGCAAGACCCGTCGGCACCGCGCGAATCCGCGCGCGCGCGAGCAGGTCGATCACATCCTCGGGCGGGTGGCGCGTCGCCAGATCGACATCGGCAACGTCCAGCCCAAGCAGCGAATCGCGCACCGCCCCGCCGACGAAGCGCGCGTCGCCACGCGCGTCTCCGAGCACCGCGCACAATTCGGCCAGCCCCGCGCGCTGCCGCCAGGGCGCATCGGGCAGCGTCAGGCGGTCCATCGCAGCCGCCGGGAGAGGTTGACGATCATCGCGGCGGTTGCGCCCCAGATGCGATGGTCCCCCCAGAAAATCTCATAATAATGCCGGTTGCGGCCCTGCCACTCGACGCTCGCCTCGATATGGTTGCCCGAATCGAGCAGGAAGCCGAGCGGAACCTCGAACACCTCCGCAACCTCGGCTGCGGCCGGGATGAACGCCAGATCGGGCGGCACCACGCCGATCACCGGTGTCACCTCGAACCCGGTGACAGTGCGATAGCGGTCCGCCTCACCGACGATGCGGACGTGGGTGCGCGGCAGGGCGATTTCCTCCTCGGCTTCGCGCAAGGCCGCCGCGACCGGCCCGGCATCGCCCGGATCTATCCGACCGCCGGGAAAGGCGATCTGCCCGGCATGGCGCGACAGCGTGTCGGTGCGCCGCGTCAGGATCACGCCCGGTTCGGCACGATCGGTGACCGGGATCAGCACCGCTGCCTGAGCGAGCGTGGTGACGATCGCATCGGGATCGACATGGTCGCCGGTCAACAGCACCGTATCGGCATGGCCCGTGGCCAGCGCCTGCTGCAAACGGGAAACGAGCGTCATGCGGAGGGCTCCAGCGGAAAGAACAGGCCAGCGCTCCATACGCCGGGCGGGACGTCGCCGCCGTCGATCGCGCGTTGCGCCAGATCGTAATAGACCGCGCGCGCCACCACCGCATCGAGCCCGGCGCGGACGTGCAGATAGGGACGCGGACCATCCTCGCGTGGCTCGAAGCGCAGCGCATGGTCCGCATCGGCGGTGACCAGATCGCCAGTGTTGAGCCGGAAGGTGAGCGTCGCCGCCTTGCCTTCGCCCGACACCTTCATCTCGACCGCGACGAACGGCGCATCCTCGACCACGATGTCGAGCTTCTCGACCGGGGTGACGAGAACATAGCTGCCATCGGCTTCGCGCCGCAGGATCGTCGAGAACAATCGCACCATCGCCTCGCGCCCGATCGGCGAGCCCTGGTGGAACCAGGTGCCATCGCGCGCGATGCGCATTTCACTGTCGCCACAATGCGTGGGGTTCCAGCGCTCGACCGGGGGCAATTTGCGCGCTTCGGCAAGGCGCGCAATGTCGGCGAGCGACAAAGCGGCGAGATCGGGGATCGGCTCCATCGGCATGGCAGCGGCGGTAGGGCAGGCGGCGCGTTGCGTAAACCCGCGTCAGGCGAGCGCGGTGATCCGCGGCGCGAGCAGGCCCGCCCCGTTCGGCACTTTGCCGCCGCGCGCGAGCAGGCGATGCCGCTCGACCGGGCCGGGCACGCGCCATTCCGCCGTGCGCGCCGCATCGAAACCGAAGAAGCGGCCATAATATTCGGGATCGCCGATCAGCGTGATCGCGTCGGCCAGACCGGCCTGTTCCGCCGCCGCCAGCGCGTGGGCGGTGAGCGCGCGCCCGATGCCGCCTTGCTGCCGCCCGGGCTCGACTGCGACCGGGCCAAGCTGCACCATCGCGACATCCTGCCCGTCATCCCCGACAAAGCGGATCGGCCAGCATTGGATGGTGCCGACCAGCGCGCCATCGTCGAGCGCGGCGAAGCTCAGCGCGGCAATCGCCTCCATCCCGGCGCGAATGCGGTAGGCGGTGCGCTCATGGCGGTCGGGTCCGAAGGCACGGTCGAGCAGTCCCTCGACAGCAGCGGGCGCGACATCGGCAATCGGCACATATTCGATCACGGCGGTTTCCTCGCCCCTTCCGTGTCCCGCTGGAACGGGCCCATAGACCGAAGGGGCCGCGCGCTTTAGCCTCCACCGCGCCGAACGCAAGGCGAATGGGGAGAGTCTTCGTGAAACTTTATGATGCCGCCTGGGCACCAAGCCCGCGCCGCGTTCGCATCTATCTGGCGGAAAAGGGAATCGAGGTCGACCGCGTGCCGGTCGACTTGCGCAGCGATGAGCATCTGGGCGCGGCGTTTCTCGCGATCAATCCGCGTGGGGTGGTGCCCGCGCTCGAACTCGATTCCGGCGAGGTGTTGTGCGAATCGTCAGCGATCTGTCGGTATTTCGAGGCGCTGCAGCCAGCCCCGTCGTTGTTCGGCGAGAGCGCGCTCGACATTGCGCGGATCGAATCGTGGACTCGGCGGATCGAGCAGGAAGGCTATGCCGCAGTCGTCTACGTCCTGCGCAACCAGCGCGAGGCGTTTCGCGATCGCGGCGTTGCGGGCAAATGGCCCGCCATCCCGCAAATTCCAGAGCTGGCCGAGCGTGGCGGCATTTTATGGGCGGCGTTTTCCACCGCGCTCGATGCGCAACTGGCGACGCGCGACTGGATTGCGACCGATGCTTACAGCTTCGCGGATATCACGGCGCTGGTGACGATCGACTTCGCCAAGGCCGCGCGGCTGGCGGTGCCGGAAGGCCTCGGCAATCTGCGGCGGTGGCACGCGGCCGCATCGGCGCGGAGCAGCGCCGCCGCGTGACGGTTCCCCTGCGCCCGCGATCTGCTATGGCGCGCGCCCATATCGACAAGAAGGGCCAGATTTGACCGACCGCCTGACGCTGAACGTCCATGATCTCGAAGTGATGGTGCTGACCGGCATCTATTCGGAGGAGACGCATCTGCCGCAACCGCTGCGCATTTCGCTGACGGTGGATTTGGCGGTGCCCGATCGTTTCGATCCCGATACGCCGCTGTCGGCCTCCAAAAACTATCTCGATCTGAAACATGCCGCGACGACGGCGCTGCCCACCGGCGTGCATTTCACGCTGGTCGAGGCGGTCGCCGAGCATATTTGCGAAACGCTGTTCCTGCAGGATGCGCGCGTGACGCGGGTCGAGGTGTCGATCGTCAAGCTCGCCATCGCCGAGGCGGGCGAATCGATCGGGATCACCCTGGTGCGGAACCGCCGGTGACGCAGGCGGTGGCGGCGGCATTGGCGGGGCAGGCGCGCGTCGTGATCGCCGCCGATGCCGCTGCGCTCGTCCACCTTCGGCATACGATATCCGATTCGCGGGGTGACGGCGGATCGGTGGTGCTCGTCATTGCCGAAACCGTCCCAAAATTGGACCGGGCATTGCTGATCGCAGGCATTGGCCCGATCGCGATCGACGCCGCACCAACTATGCGCGTGGCCGCGCTCGATCTCGCTGATGGCGCGTGTGCGGACGATGTCCTCGCCGCCGCGCTCTTTCTGGCAGCGGCGACATCTTCGACGGGCCAGGTGTTGCGCATCGGCGCGCGCGATTAGGGGCGTCCGCCGCGATCGCAGGCCCCAAGCGCAGTGATGACCAAGGCATAATCCTCGCGGGCGACCGTCGCATCGTCGCCGGACGAGTGCAGCACGGCGTCGGGCAAGGTCGCGGGCAAGCTGCACGCCAGCCGATACCATAACAGCGTATCGCGCGGCGGCGGTGGCGCGGCGGCATCCACCACTTCGCTCAAGGCGACCGACCAGCGCGGCGCTTCGCCCGCCTTGCGCTCGATCGTCAGCGAAATCGGGCGGTTGTCCGCCGTCGATAGGAAGATTTGCGTTTCCCCCGAGCCGGGCAGGTCGCCCGGTGTGTGAAAGGCGTTGGCGATACCCGTCACCGTTGGCGGAGCGTCGGGGGCGAGCGTTTCGCGAACGATTCGCCGCGTCAACGCCTCGCCAGCGACCGTCCAGCCGCGCTGCGCGTCGGGGCGAATGAGCTGAATCTGCCCGTTTTGGTCGGCCACCGCACGCGCGAACAGCAATACGCGGCTTTTGCGATATTGCGGGGCGCGGCCATGGGCGTCGAGCGGCACGTCCAGCGTGTAGCCAAGCCGCGCGGGCATGGCGTCCGTGCCGCGAATCAGTGCCGCGACGTCGGCTTCCACATAAAGGCGCGCCATAGTGGGCGGGAGGCCCGCCGAATCGGTCGGCTTGAGCCGGACGGTGCTGCGAATGGTCGCATCGACGATGACCGGAGCCGCGACGACGAGGTCCGCATAATCGGCATAAGCGGGCGCTGGCGCGGCACTTTCCGCAGCGATCGGAGCATGTTGCGCTGCAACGGCGGAGGGGGCGGAAAGTCCGACAATTGCGGCGGTCAGGGCGATTTTTGGGAACTTTGGCATTCCCAACGGGTATCCGAGGAAGCATTTTTTATACAGAAATAATTCTGCCATGCGGCGGTTGTACGTTTGTTGCGTGAGACAAAGCGTTTGCGTCGTTGTTTTCGGCGCGATAGAGGTTGGGCCTGTCCAGGATATATTAGCCCATGGCAGGCCGGAATAACGAGCGGACGTTACGGATCGGCTTGGACCGTCGTGACCGGAAAAGAGGAGTTTCGTTTCTGAATGGCTTACGCTGATCGCAATACGAGTGGCAGCCGCGTGGTTTCGATCGTGATCGTGTCGATCATTGTCGCGCTGTTCGCGTGGGGTTTCGTGAACGGTCTGACCTTCAAATACATCAAGAAGGTTACCGAAAAGCTGAACACCTTCGACGTCGTTGAACCACCGCCGCCCCCACCCGACAAACCGCCGCCCCCGCCGCCCGAGCAGCCGCAGCTTCAGACCCCGCCGGTCGTGTCGCCGCCGCCGATCGTGCGCGTCACGGCACCGCCCCCTCCTGTGGTCTCGGTTGCCGTTCCGCCGCCCGCGTTGGTGATTACGCCGCGCGCCGCAGCGCCTGCTCCCGTTCCGGTTGCTGCTCCGCCAGCGCCGACGATCAACAAGCAGGCCGGTCCCAAGGGCGACCCGTCGCAATGGGTTACGACGGATGACTATCCTTCGGACGCACTGAGCGCCGAGGCGCAGGGCACGAGCAAGATCAAGTGGGAAATCAACACCGCGGGCCGTGTCGAGAACTGCGTAGTGGTCGCATCGAGCGGTAACGCTTCGCTCGATCGCGCTGCTTGCTCGAACATTACGCGGCGCGGGCGGTATACGCCTGCCCTGGACAGTGCGGGCAATCCGATCCGCTCGTCGTCTTCGCGTAACGTCGTTTGGCGCTTGCCTCAATAAACCATCCACCCGTGCGTGCTCCGGGGTGAGGCGCACGGGCATTTTTCGAGAAGGAAGTCTTCGCAATGTCCACCACCATTCTCGCTGCCGGTGCATCGGCTGCTGACAATTTCGGCTTCATGAACGCGATGAAGCAGGGCGGCCCCGTCACCTGGACGACGGCTGCAATCCTGACCATCTTCCTGTTCTTCACGCTCTACATCCTGTTCACCAAGCTGTTCGAGCAGCAGAAGATCATCAACCAGGGCCGTCGCGTCCGTGCGACCTTCTGGAATGCGAACTCGCTGCGCGAAGGCGCTGCCAAGCTCGAGAAGAACTCGGCTTACAAGCAGATCGTCGACGACGGCATCGAAGCGCAGGAACAGCATTCGCGCCTGACCGATCCGGTTGAAGCGCATGACTGGCTGCACGGTTCGCTGCAGCGTTCGGAAGCAGCGATCAACTCGCAGCTCGGTGGCGGTCTCGCCTTCCTCGCAACGGTCGGCGCAACCGCACCGTTCGTTGGTCTGTTCGGTACGGTGCTCGGTATTTACCGCGCGCTGATCGGCATCGGCCAGGCTGGCCAGGCATCGATCGACAAGGTCGCAGGTCCGGTCGGTGAATCGCTGATCATGACCGCCTTCGGTCTGGTCGTCGCGGTTCCCGCCGTGCTCGCCTTCAACTTCCTGCAGCGCCGCAACAAGGGCATTGCCGAGCATCTCAGCGCGTTCTCGAACGACGTGCTCGGCTACCTCGCCTCGAACGGTGCGGTGCGTCCGGTCGCTCCTGGCAAGAAGGCTCCGACCGCAACTGCGCCGAAGCCTGCCACGACCACGGCTGGCCAGGCCGGCGGCGTGCAGACCCGCGTCTAAGAGTACCGAGCGGGGCCGCTCCCAGCGGCGGCCCCGTTTCTTTCGCCGCCCGGCTTTATCGGGTGGCCTGACCGATACGAATAGGATGGCCTTTCATGGCGATTAGTACAGGTGGCGGCGGCGATGACGCCCCGATGTCCGACATCAATACGACGCCGCTCGTCGACGTCATGCTGGTGTTGCTCATCATCTTCCTCATCACGGTTCCGGCGATCGTGCAGTCGGTCAAGCTGAAGCTGCCGGACGTGCGGTACGACCCGACGGTGACCAAGCCCGAGAACGTCTCGCTCTCGATCACCAAGGATAGCGACGGCAAGTGCGCCATCTATTGGGGTCTGACGCGGGTTACGCATGAAGAGCTGCTCAAGCGCGCGACCGACAAGCTCGAAGAGATTGTCAAAAAGGCTGGCGGTGCTCAGAATTTGACGACCGAAGATCTGCCCGAGGCGCATATCCGCGGTGACGTGGAAACGCCGTATCGCTGCATCGGTGGCGCGATCTACACGATGCAGTCGGCTGGTTTCGCCAAGGTCGGCTTCATTTCGGAACCGCCCCCCACGGGTGGCCCGTCGGCGTAATGCGTGCGGTAGCACCAAGGAGTATTTGACATGGCAATCAGCAGTGGCGGCGCCGAAGGCGAGCCCATGATGGACATGAACACGACGCCGCTGATTGACGTCATGCTCGTGTTGCTCATCATGTTCATCATCACCATTCCGATCCAGACGCACGCGGTGAAGGTCGATCTTCCGATCAACGATCCATCCGCGAAGAAGCCTGACGTCGACCCACAAAAGAACAAGATCGTCATCCAGCCGGATGGCGTGATCCTGTGGAACGGCGCACCGACCGACGAGGCGACGCTGCAGCAATATCTGGTGCAGACGACCCAGCTCAACCCCGAGCCCGAGCTGCATTTTCAACCGGACCCGGCGGCGAAGTATGAAAAGGTCGACAAGGTTCTGGCGATCATCAAGCGTTCGAACGTCTCGAAGCTCGGCTTCATCGGCAACGAGCAATATCGCAACGATTTCTAATCGCTTACGATCTGTCGATGCACAATCAGGGCGGTCCTTCGGGGCCGCCTTTTTTGTTTGAGACCGACGCGACTGCCGCTGCCAATATTGCGGACCAACTGGCGATCTGTCAGGCTTGTGTCGCGCGGAAAGGGAGGACGTTGTGGACCTGAATCGCCGATCCTTGCTGGCGCTGACGGGCGCCGCCTTGATGCCCGCCTTTCCGATCGGCGCGGCACCGCCGCTTCTGGTGCCTGTGGTCGATCGACTGCACCTGACGGTTCTGATCGATAGCACGACCGGTGTGTTCGGTGCCTCAGTAACGCGACCGGGAATCCGGGTGGTTCCGCCACCGATTACCGCAGATTATCACACGGCTTTTGCCGGCCAGTGGGGCTATTCGCTTTTGGCACGGTCGTCGGTGGGTGCGAGTACACATACGACCCTCATCGACTTTGGCTATACTGCGGCGGCATTGCTCAACAATATGGCGCTGCTCGGTGTCGATCCCGGTGCGATTGACGCGATGGTGCTGAGCCATGGCCATTACGATCATTTTGGCGGGCTTTACGGCTTCCTGGCCACGGGAAAGGTCCGCCGCCGCACCCCGTTATTAGTAGGAGGCGAGGAAGCCTTTTGCGCTCGCCTGCGGGGCACAGAGCCCGATGGCTCGCCCTTTGGCGCAATCGACCGAGCGTCGATAGGGCGCGCCGGGATCGATCTCATCGTCTCGGGCGATTCGCAGGTCGTGGCAGGGCACGGTTTTACCACGGGCCGTATCCCGTTCGTCTCGCCCGAGCGCCCGCGCGTGCCCACGGGCATGCTTCCCGGTCAGAATTGCGATAGAAGGTTGCTCGACCTTGCCAAGCGCGACAGACCCTTCGTCGTCGATGATGCCGAGCATGAATTGGGCACGGCATTCCATGTTGCCGGGCGCGGACTGGTGGTGATCGGGTCGTGTAGCCATCGCGGCATCATTAACACGGTACGACGCGCGCAAGCCGTCTCGGGCGTCGATAAGGTCCATGCGATCGTCGGCGGGTTTCACCTCGTTCCCCCACAGACGCGCGATCAGGCGATGGAAACGCTCGCGCTGATGCAGGCAATCAACCCGGATTATATCATTCCCGGTCACTGCTCCGGCGAAACGTTCGTCGCCGCCGCGCTGGCCGCGATGCCCGACAAGGTAATCCGCTCGATCGTGGGGACCAGTTACTTTTTCGGGGCGGCTTAAGCGTCGCGATCGAAGGGCATTACAACCGCGGCAGTGTCACCCCGCGTTGGCCCATATATTTGCCCGCACGGTCGGCATAGCTGGTCTCGCACGGCTCATTGCCTTCGAGGAACAGGAACTGGCACGCCCCTTCATTGGCATAGATCTTGGCCGGGAGCGGGGTGGTGTTGGAAAATTCCAGCGTGACATGCCCCTCCCAGCCGGGTTCCAGCGGGGTGACATTCACGATGATGCCGCAGCGTGCATAGGTCGATTTGCCGAGGCAGATGACCAGCACGTCGCGCGGGATGCGGAAATATTCGACCGTGCGCGCCAGCGCGAAGCTGTTGGGCGGGATGATGCAGACGTCGGTCTTGCGGTCGACGAAGCTGTTCGCCGCGAAATCCTTGGGGTCGACGATGACGCTGTCGATGTTGGTGAAGATCTTGAACTCGTCCGACACGCGCGCGTCATAACCATAGGAGGACAGGCCGTAGCTGATGCAGCCTTCACGCTTCTGGCCATCGACGAACGGCTCGATCATGCCGGTGGCGAGCGCTTGCTCGCGGATCCAGCGGTCGGACATGATCGACATGCGAATGATTCCCCTATGGTGTCGGCCTTCGATCCCCGCGTTTCGCCGGAAATGCCGATACGGGCAAGGGGGCCTCTGATCCGGTCATCTCGCGCGGCTACCCGGCAGCGCCCAAGCCCAGATCCTTTGGCCCGAAGGCGTGTGGCAGCAGCTCGGAAAGGGTGCGTCGCTCGACCGCATCGCCCTCGGCCGCACCGCACCAGACGATGATGTCGCGCCCCGCCATATCGGCGGCTTCGTTGATGACCTGGCGGCAACGCCCGCATGGGCCAACCGGGGTGCTGCCGGTCGGGCGGCCATCCGCGTCCATCGCCCCGCCGATCACACCAATCGCCACCACCTCACGCAGGCTTCCGCCACTGTTGACGGTGGCGAGTGCAACCGTCTCGGCGCAGAGCGACAGGCCATAACTGGCATTTTCGAAATTGGCCCCGGTCACGATGCGCCCGTCCGCCAGCAGCACCGCCGCGCCCACGGCGAAGCGCGAATAGGGCGCGTGCGCGTTGCGCGCGGCGGCGCGGGCGGCGGCGATCAGCGTGTCGCGGGTGCTGTCTTCGGTCATGGTGCCACTACGTCCCAATGGATCGGCCCGTCGACGCCGTCGATACGCCGCGTGCCGTTTGCCTGCCACATCCGCCAACGCCGTGCCGGATAATCGGGCGGAAAGAAATCCTGCACTGCCCAGACCGGGCGCGGGATCGCCAGTGTCACACCGTAAGCCGCGTCAAACGCCTTGCTGACCTTGAGCAGCACGGGCTTGCCGGTGTGCGATTCGACCATGGTGATGTAGCGGCGCAGTTCGTCGAGCACGATCTGCGGGGCCGGGCGCGTGGGGCAATCCGCCGCGAAATCGAGCTCGAGCGCGGCGGGCAGGGCGCTGTCGTCGCGTGGCACGGTGGTGTTGAACAGATTGGCCTGATCGGTGGCGAGGCGGCAGATCGAATACAAATGGCTGGCCCCGCGGCGCAGCCCCGTTTCATAGAGGGCGGCCCAATTTTCCTGAAAGCGGGCGTCGCGTCGGTCGGCACCACTGGTGACGCGGACATAAGCGAAATCGGCCCCGGCGCGCTTTACCGCCCACCAGTCGATCGCGCCGTTCGCCTCGGCGACATCGACGCCTTGAAAGGCGTATTTGTCGGACGGCCGCCAATGGTGCATCCAGGTCCAGCCTGCCGCATATGCCACACCGATGGTGATGATGGCGGCACCGGCCAGGCCGATCCGCTTTTTCCAACGCCCCATGCCGCCCGCTTTACCCTTTGATGTGCAGGACGCAAATCAGCGTGAACAGGCGGCGTGCCGTATCGAAATCGATGTCGATCTTGCCCTCCAGCCGTTCTTTCAGCAACGCGGCGGCGTCATTGTGGATGCCGCGCCGCGCCATATCGACCGTCTCGATCTGCGCAGGCGTGGCGTTGCGGATCGCCTGATAATAGCTGTCGCAAATCGCGAAATAGTCTTTGATCGGGCGGCGGAAGCGCCCCATGCCAAGGATATAGGTCTCGAGATGGGTGCCATCCTCGCGGTGGATCCCGATGCCGAGCCGCCCTTCCTCGACCGTCAGATCGATCTTATATGGCCCGGCATAGCCATCGGGATAGGCCTTTTGCGGCGCAAAATGGTTGCCCTCGATCAGGTCGAAGATCGCGATCCGCCGTTCCTGCTCGATATCGGCCGAGCGCCACAGGATGGTGCGCTCGTCAAGGGTCACGGCAATGATGCGCGGGTCGGACATAGCGCAGCCGTAGCCGGGCCGCGCGCGCGCGACAATCCACCGCGCCCGCTCGCGGCGTCAGGCTTCGACCGTGAGCACCTCGATCGTCGCCTCGGCGCGTCCGTCGCTCCGCGCGATCGCGGTAACCGTGGCATCGGCGACGAGATGACCGCGCAGCGTCAGTTCGACTTCTGGCAGCGCCCCGAGCCAGTGCGCCAGCGCGGCATCGTCGGGCGCGTCCAGCGTCAGCCGATGCTGTGCGCCGATAAAGGTCGCGCTGGCCCAGCGCGTGCTGTGCAGGGCACCGATCGTAATGGCACATCCCTGCGCGCGCGCATCGCGTTCCAGTGCGCGGCGCAGCAGCGTGGCGGCATCGGGGCCGCGGCTCATGGCTGCACCTGTTGCGCGGCGAGGAAGGCCTCGATCCGGCGCACCATGCGCGGGCCGGGCTCGCGGCCGCGCCTGAGATCGTGGACAAGCCGCGGGTCACGCACCGCGAGCCGCCCGAACTTGGTCGGTGGCATTGCCGTAGCCTTCAAATAGCGATCGATTTTCTGCAGCACCGACATGTCCAATCTCCCGTGATTCGCGCCGAAGTTCACGATCTGTTCCATTTTCCAACTTGTCTAGGAAATTTCCTATGGCTATCGTGTCGACTATGGAGCGAGGCGATCCCCGGGCGCGGCTGGCGGCGCTGATCGATGCCGATACGGCGAGCTATGCTGCGCTGTCGCGGATGCTGCGGCGTAATGATGCCTATCTGCAGCAATATGTCCGGCGCGGGACGCCGCGCGATCTGGCGGAGCGCGACCGGGCCCTGCTCGCCGCTTATTTTCGGGTGGATGCAGCCGAGCTGGGGGGCACGCCGTCAACGCCGATGGCGACGATCCGGCGGCTGGATGTCGAGGTGTCGGCGGGGCCGGGGACGGTGGCCGCCGATGATCCGGGCGTGGCGGAGATGTTGCTCGACCCGCGCTTGCTCGACGATTTGCGGCTGCGTCCCGCGCACGCGGCAATGCTGCGCGCGCGCGGCGATTCGATGCTGCCGACGATCGCCGATGGCGACCAGATCGTGATCGATGAACGCGACACGCGGGTCAGCGCCAGCCCGGCGATCTTCGTGCTGCGGCGGGACGGGGTGCTACTGGTGAAGCGCGTGTCCATAACCACAGACGGGTACAGGATCGTCAGCGACAATCCCGCTTATCCCGCGATCACGGCGGCGTCGGTCGACGTGATCGGACGCGTGGTGTGGCTGTCGCGGACCTTGCGCTAAGCCCTATTTCCGCCGGTCGATCAGCCACAGCGCCAGCGACAACACGCCGCCAAGCGTGATGCCGATCAGAAACCCCCGCGTCGGCCCGATCGGCGAGAACAGCCCGACCCCGGCACCTGCCATCGCGCCGATTGCGATCAAAAACCCGCCTGCAAGCGGCGTCCGGGGAGCGGGGGAGCGTGCCATGCGGGTGCTTTGCCATGTCCCGGTGCAGGACGCCAGCGTCCCATCGTGAGAGCGTCCGGCGGGTGGGATGGACTTGGTTAACCCTTACGGCGCGCGCGTTGCCGCGCTTTTGCGGAAACTGGCACGCCTCGTGATACCCGCGACGCTCGCACGCTTGCCGGCGAGCCAATTGAGCGTGGAGCGTTGATGACCTGCTTGCCCTATCTTGCGGACCGCGCTGCTTTCGTCGATGCGACCGATTTGATCGCGATCTTTGGCGAAGAGGCGGCACTGGAGGCGGCGGCGCGGGCCGACCGCAGTCGCGACCTTGGCAATTATCTGCACTTTTGCCGCTGGCGGCAGATCGAACGGCTGATTGTGTTGCTTTCGGCCGATCGCGCCGTCGGCACGGTTCATTGATCGGCGCGCAAATCGGCGACTAACCCCCTGTCACTGGGAGCGCAGCCGGGCTAGGACGAGCCATGTCGTTTTCGGTCGGGCGGCGGGGCGTGTCGTTGGCCGCCGCCGGGTTCCTTTGTGTGGCTTGCCCGCGAGCGATGGCGCAAGTGCGTCCGTCGACCGAGCAGGCTGACCCCAAGGTATCACCGCTCGATCCGCAATCGCCGCTCGCGCCGTTGCCGGGGTTGGGGGTCGATTGGCCCGATTTGTCCAAGGCCCCACCAGAGCCGGTTGCGGCGGATACGCCGACCGCGCTGACCGGCGACACCCGCTATGATTTCCGCGTCGACGGGATCGACGATGTCGCCAGCAGCCTGCTCAGCGACCGGTTTGCCCAGCTGTCGACGCTGAAGGCCAATGTCGGCCAGCCCGCGAACGCCGCGCAGCTCGATCGCCGGGCGCGCGAGGATGCGACCTTGCTGACAACATTGCTGCGGGCCGAAGGCTATTACGACGCACATGTGACGACGCGCGTGGAACCGGCCGCGCGACCGCTGGTCGTGCTGGATGCCGAGCCCGGGCAACTCTACACCTTTGCGGGCGTGAACGTTGCAGGCGTGGAGGCGGCGGGCGCGAAGGCCACCACACTCCGCCGCGCGTTCGGGGTCAATCCGGGCGATGCCGTCAATTCGGATGCGGTGGTCGCGGGCGCGACGAGTTTGCGCACCACAATCAACGATCGCGGTTTCCCGTTCGCGGTGGTTGGCGATCCGCAAATCGTCGTCGATCGCGCCGCGCACACCGCCACGCTGGATATGGCGGTGGTGCCGGGGGCCGAGCGCCGCTTCGGCAAGATCGTGATGACTTCGGGCGACAAGGTGTTCGGGGCCAAACATGTGCAGGACATTGCGCGCTTCGTTCCCGGCCAGACCTATGATGCCTCCGCGCTGGTCGATTTGCGGCGGGCGGTGATTCAGACCGGGCTGGTCTCCTCGACTAAGATCGAGCCTGTCGAAGGCACCGAACCCGGCACGGTGGATATTGCGGTCGGCCTGGAACCGGCACCGCCGCACACGATTGCCGGCGAGCTTGGCTATGGCACCGGCGAAGGCGCGCGCGCTGAAGTGAGCTGGACGCACCGCAACCTGTTCCCGCCCGAAGGCGCGCTGACGCTGCGCGGGGTGCTCGGCACCGAAGAGCAATTGGCGAGCGTCATCTTCCGCCGCAACAATTTCGAGGGGCGCGACCGCGTGCTGACCTTCCAGGCGGTGGCGTCCAACTTGAAGCGCACTGCCTATCAGGCACGCACCGTGTCGCTGTCGGGCAGCCTGGAGCGGCAGACCAACATCTTCTTCCAGAAGAAGTGGACCTGGTCGCTCGGCGGGGAACTGGCCGCGTCCGACGAGCGCGACGTGATCGTGACGACGGGTGCCCCGCGCCGCCGCACCTATTTCATCGCGGCGCTGCCGACGACGCTCAGCTATGACGGGTCCAACGATCTGCTCAACCCGACGCGGGGTTTCCGCCTGAGTGGACGTTTCTCGCCCGAAGCGTCGCTGGAAGGATCGATCTTCGGCTATGCCAAGATTCAGATCGACGCCAGCGCTTACCAGCCGATCACGACCGGTGCGGTGCTGGCAGGACGTATCCGCTTGGGCACGATCGCGGGCGCGCCGCGCGACGCGGTGGCACCGTCGCGGCGCTTCTATGCCGGTGGCGGTGCCTCGGTGCGCGGCTATGGCTATCAGGACATCGGCCCGCGCGACCCCAATAACGATCCGATCGGCGGGCGCAGCCTTGCCGAATTTTCGCTGGAGGCGCGGGTCAAGGCGTTCGGCCATTTCGGCGTGGTGCCGTTCTTCGATGGCGGCAACATCTATACCGGCGGCATCCCGACGCTGGGCGGGATGCGCTACGGCACCGGCATTGGCGTGCGTTATTATTCCAATTTCGGGCCGATCCGCATCGATGTCGGCACGCCTGTAAACCCCGCCAAGGGGGATCCGCGCGTGGCCGTCTATGTCTCGCTGGGGCAGGCGTTTTGACCGGGGAGTCGCTTCCCGAAACGGTCGAAGCCGCGCCTGTGCCGCCGCGTCGCCGGCGCTGGGGGCGGATCGTGTTGGGGGCAACGCTCGGTCTGCTGCTGGTGCTGCTCGCGGCGCTGGGGCTGGTCGATACCGCGATCGGGCACCGGATGATTGCCGACACGATCGCCGGTCTGCGGCCCGCCAATGGTCTGCGCTACAGCATCGGTCGGATCGAGGGATCGATCTACAGCCGCGCGACGCTGATCGATGTGCGGGTGCGCGATCCCAAGGGGCTGGTGTTTGCCGCACCGCGCGCCGAACTGCATTGGTCGCCGCTGCGCTGGCTCGACAATCGGCTGGATATCATCAGCTTGCGCATTCCGAGCGCAACGCTGTCCAAAGTGCCCGAGACGCGCCCGACCGAGACCAAGGGGCCGATCCTGCCGGGGTTCGATATCCGCATCGGCGCACTGGCGGTGGACCGGCTGATCGTCGGGCGCGCGGTGACCGGGGTGGAGCGGATCGGGCGGCTGCGCGCGCGCGCGGACATCCATAATCGGCGCGCGCTGATCGATCTGGCGGCGATGGTGGCGGGGAGTGACCGGCTGCGCGTCCATCTCGACGCCGAGCCCGATCGCAACCGGCTGGAGGTTGCGGCGCGGGCGCGCGGCAGCGCCACGGGCGTGCTCGCCAAGCTGATCGGGGTCGCGCGCCCGATCGCGCTGGATATTGGGGGCAAGGGAAGCTGGCAGGCGTGGCGGGGCAAGGCGATTGCCGATGTCGGCCCGACGCGGCTGGTCGATCTCGCGCTCACCAACCGCGCCGGGGCCTATACGCTTTCGGGTGTCTTGACGCCGGGGCCGCTGGTGCATGGCAAGCTCGAACGGCTGACCGCCCCGCGCGTGCTGGTGAATGGTGGCGCTACGCTGGTCGACCGGCAGCTCAAGGGCACGCTGTCGCTCCGTTCGGTCTCGCTCAGCCTGACTGGCGATGGCACGCTTGACCTGGCGGAAAGCGCCTATCGCAATGTGCGGCTCCACGCGATCCTGCTGCGGCCACCGGCGTTGTTCCCCAACATGACCGGGCGTGCGATCGAATTGCGCACCATCCTCGACGGTCGCTTCGCGACGGCGGCCTTCGACTACCGCCTGAGCGCAGCGCGCTTTGCCTTTGACGATACGGGTTTCGAGGACTTCCACGCCGCCGGTCGCGGGCATTTGTCCAAACAGCCGGTGTTGCTGCCGATCCACGCGGTCGCGGCGCGCGTCACCGGGGTTGGCGATGTGGCGGGCGGCATTCTGCGCAATCTCACGATCGATGGCGTGCTGCGGGTGACCTCGAAGCTGGTCATCGGCGACGACCTCAAGCTGAGCTCGGACAAGCTCAACGGGCGGATCAACCTGCTGCTCGATCTCAGCGACGGGCGCTATGATATTGGTCTGAATGGTGGCCTGGGGCGCTACCGCATCCCCGGCCTCGGCGTGGTCGATGTGCAGACGGAGCTCAAGGCGGTGCCGGGCCCTGGCGGCCACGGCACGCGCGTCGTCGGCCAGGGCACGGCGCGGATGCTGACGCTGGAGAATGCGTTCTTCCGGTCGCTGGCAGGCGGGTTGCCGCGCGTCGTCACTGGCTTGGAGCGGACCCCCGACGGGATCCTGCACCTCAACCATCTCGTGCTGACCGCGCCGCAAATCCGCATCACCGGCAATGGCTATCGCCGCCGCGACGGCACCTTCCATTTCGAAGGGGTGGGCCAGCAAGCAACCTATGGCCCGCTGACGCTGAAGCTCGATGGCAAGATCGACCATCCGACGCTCGATCTGGTGTTCAAAAGTCCCAATGACACGATGGGCCTCAGCGACGTGATCGCGCATCTCGATCCGACGGCAGAGGGGTTCACCTTCACCGCGCGCGGCGGATCGCGGCTGGGGGCGTTCAGCGGCAATGGCGCGATCCTGTTGCCCAAGGGCGGCGACGGGACGATCTCCATCGCCGATCTGGCGGTGAGCGGGACACATGCCAAGGGGCCGCTGCGGATCGTGCCGGGCGGGTTTGACGGCACGCTGGCGGTGGCCGGTGGGGGCTTGTCGGGCGCGGTGCTGTTCGCTCCGGTGGGCGAGCATCAGCGGATCGAGGCGCATCTCGATGCCACCGCAGCACGGTTGAGCGATGCGGTGGTGTTGCGGCGCGGGCGTCTCGATGCGGTGGCGCTGCTCGATCCGGCGGGGACGTCGATTGAAGCGAGCGTGACCGGCGCTGGGTTGCGGCGCGGGTCGCTGGTGATCGGGCGCTTTGCTGCGCGCGCCTCGCTGCGCGGCGGCACCGGCTCCATTACCGCCTCGATCGCCGGGTCGACCGGGCGTGCCTTCGATATTCAGTCGCTCACTCGCGTGACGCCGGACAGCTACTCTGTGACCGCGCAGGGTACGCTTGATCGTCGGCCGCTGAAGCTCGTCACCCCTGCGGTGTTCACGCGCGATGGCGATGGCTGGCGACTGGCTCCGACCGACCTCACCTTCTCGGGCGGGGACGCGAAGCTGTCGGGCCGCTTCACCGGCAAATCGAGCGCGATCGATGCGACGCTCACGCGGATGCCGCTGTCGATCCTCGACATCGGCTATCCGGGGCTTGGCCTCGGCGGCAATGCTTCGGGCACCCTGTCCTATGCGCAAGGCGGCGGCGCGGCCCCGACCGGCAAGATCGACATGACGGTGCGTGGCCTGACGCGTTCGGGCCTGATCCTGTCATCGCGTCCGGTCGATGTCGGGATTGCCGGAGTGCTGTCGCCCGACCGCATCGCCGCGCGTGCGGTCGCGGCCACCGGCGGCAAGACCGTCGGGCGCGCGCAAATGCTGCTGACCTTGCCGGCAGGCCCCGATCTGGCGACGCGCGTGTCCAATGCCGGGGCGTTTGCGCAGCTTCGCTATGACGGGCCTGCCGACACGATCTGGCGGCTGACCGGGGTCGAACTGTTCGATCTGACCGGCCCGGTCGCGATCGGTGCGGACGTTGGCGGGACGATCGCCAACCCGCAAATCACCGGTGTCGTCCAGGCCAAGGGCGCGCGTATCGAAAGCGCGACGACGGGCACGGTGCTGACCAATGTGCAGGCGGCCGGGCGTTTCGGCGGGTCGCGCCTCACCATCGATCGCTTTGCGGCGGACGCGGGCAAAGGCGGGCGTGTCAACGGAAGCGGGACGTTCGATTTTGCGGCGAAGAACGGCCTCGGGCTCGACCTGACCTTGCAGACCGACCGCGCGGTGATGATCGCGCGCGACGATATCGGCGCGACCGTCACTGGCCCGTTGCGCTTCCAGTCGGATGGGGCAGGGGGCACGATCTCGGGCGATCTGAAGCTCGACAAGGCACGCTATCGCCTGGGCCAGGCGAGTGCGGCCAGCGCGGTGCCGCAACTCGCCATTCGCGAAATCAACGTGCCCGGCGGGGGCGCGGAGGATGACGAAGCGCCGCGTACGCCGTGGCAGCTCGCCATCCATGCGCGCGCGGCCAACCAGGTGCTGGTCACCGGGCTCGGATTGCGCAGCGAATGGTCGGCCGACCTCAAGATCGGCGGCGCGCCCGACAATCCCGCGATCACCGGTCGTGCCGATCTGGTGCAGGGCAATTACGATTTCGCGGGGCGCAGCTTCGCGCTCGAACGCGGCAAGATCCTGTTTGCCGGCGAAGTGCCCGCCAATCCGGCGCTGGATATCTCGGCCAACGCCAACACCACGGGGCTGAACGCGTCGATCAACGTCACCGGCCCCGCGCTCAAGCCCGAAATCACCTTCTCCAGCGTGCCCGCTTTGCCGCAGGACGAATTGCTGTCGCGGCTGTTGTTCGGCACCTCGATCACCAATTTGTCCGCCCCCGAGGCACTGCAATTGGCCTCAGCGGTGGCGGCGTTGCAAAACGGCAAGGGTGGGCTCGATCCGATCAACGCGGTGCGCCGCGTGGCCGGGCTCGACCGCCTGCGCATCCTCCCCGCCGATCCGCAAACCGGGCAGGGCACCTCGGTCGCGGCGGGCAAATACATTACGCGGCGTTTCTACGCCGAGATCGTTTCCGACGGGGCGGGCTATTCGGCGACACAAGTCGAGTTCCAGGTGACGCGTTGGCTGTCGGTGTTGTCGAGCATCTCGACGCTGGGGCGGCAAAGCGCAAACCTGCGCGTATCGAAGGATTATTGAGGCGGGGAGCAGGCGGTGGCGGAAACCAAGACCGACGAATATCTCTCAGCGCTGTTTGCGGACTCCTATAAGCGCGAGCTGGATGCCGACGAGGCCATCTGGCGCTCACTGCCGTTTTTCGCGGCGATCCTGGGTCTTGCCGTCGCGGTCCTGCCGAGCATTTATCGCTCGGCCTTTTCGGTGCGCGAGCCGGGCTGGACGATCGCGGTGGCCGTTCTGCTGGTGGGAGCGCTCGTGTGTTTTGTCGTCGCCGGGCGCTGGTTCTGGGACGTCATCCGGCTGCGTGAGTATCGCTATCCGCCCAGCGATGTCGAAATTCTGGATTACGCCCAAACCTTGGGCACCTTCTATCAGGACATTGGCAAGAAGGCGCTTGAGCGCGACGGGTTGATTCGGGATGATCTGCGAACGCTGATGATCGCGGAACTGGCCGATGCGGCAACCTCCAACCGCCGTAACAACGTTGCCAAGGCGCGGGCGCGCAGCCAGGTGCTGTTGTTCGTGATGACGGGCTTCCTGCTCGCATTCTGCGCGGAAGCGACTATATTGCTGGCAGAGGCGTTCACCACTCCCAGCGAGCGGTGCCGCCCTGGAGGTAAAGCCAATGCCGGATCTGCCCAAAACTGCCGAAACGCAGCGGCCCCCGCAAAAGCCGCAGCCGCCCAAGCACCATATCGTGCGCGAGGGCGCTAGCTTCACGCTGAAAAGCTTTAGCCAGCCGCTACGCAAGCCGGCGTAACGCCCTAGCCGATCGTCGGCGGGCGGCGCATCCGCCGCCCGCGCTTGGGGTCAGGCAGGCTCGCCGATCACGGTTTTCACTTCCATGAAGTCGGTCAGGCCGAACTTGCCGTTTTCGCGGCCATTGCCCGATTGTTTGTAGCCGCCGAACGGGGCGTTGCCGTCCGGGCTCCACGAATTGATCGTCACCAGCCCGGCGCGCAGCCGTGGTGCGATTTTGGCGGCCTTAGCGGCATCACCCGAAATCGTCGCGGACAGGCCGTAGGGCGTGCCGTTGGCGATCTTCACCGCTTCATCTTCGCTGTCATAGGCGATGATCGTCGCGACCGGGCCGAACACCTCTTCCTGCGCGATGCGCATGTCGGGCGTGACGTCCGCAAACAGCGTCGGTTTGATGAAATAGCCGACATTGCGGCCATCGGGCCGCCCGGTGCCGCCGGTGACGAGCGTCGCGCCCTCGTCGATCGCCGACTGGATCAGCCCCTGGATCTTGTCGAACTGCGCCTTGTTGACGACCGGGCCGATATGCGCGCCCATTTCGGCCGGGTCGCCCACTTGCGTGCCCTCCATCATCGCCTTGACGATGCCGGTGGCGTCCGCGACCTGGCTTTTGTGGACCAGCAGGCGCGTCGGCGCGATGCAGCTTTGGCCCGAATTGGCGAGCACGCCTTGCACGGTCGGCGGCAGCACCGCGGCGAGATCCGCGCCTTCGATCACCAGATTGGCCGCCTTGCCGCCCAGTTCCTGATGCACGCGCTTGACCGTCGCCGCCGCTGCCTGCGCGATCGCGATGCCGGCGCGAGTCGATCCGGTGAAGCTGACCATGTCGACATCGGGGTGCGCCGACAGTGCCGAGCCGACGCCCACGCCGTCGCCATTGACCAGGTTGAACACGCCCGCCGGAACGCCTGCGGCATCGAGAATCTCGGCCAGAATCACCGCGCAGCCGGGCGATTCCTCGCTTGGCTTCAGGATCATCGTGTCGCCTGCTGCCAGGGCGGGTGCCACCTTGGCAGTGACCTGGTTGAGCGGCCAGTTCCAAGGGGTGATCATCGCGACGACGCCGAGGGGTTCATGCACCACGCGCGCGCGGCCGAGCTGTTCGTCGAACTGGAAGGCGTTGAGCGCCTTCAGCGTGGAGATGAAATGCCCGAGCCCGGCGGGCACTTGCGCCGCCGTGGCAAAACCGATCGGCGCGCCCATTTCCTGGCTGACCGCCTGCGCCAGATCGGGGATGCGCTTCTTATATTCCTCGATGATCCGTTCGAGCAGCGCGGCGCGTTCGGCGACGCTGGTTTGCGAATAGCTCTCGAACGCGGTGCGCGCGGCGGCGACGGCGGCATCGACATCGGCGGGCGTGCCGAGCGTGATTTCGCTGCAGGGCTGCTCGGTCGCGGGGTTGATCACCGCGTGGCGCGTGCCGCCGATGCTGTCGACCCAGGCACCGTTGATATACTGTTTGAGGTAGCTCTTCATCGCCGCTCTCCACCGTCTTGAATTTCTGGTACGCGACGACAAATGGAGCGGGACGAAATAGGTTGCAACCCGAAACGTACGTCGTCGGTTGGGGCGGTTCGATAAGGAGATAGGCAGATGGCACGCGTTGCGCGGATCGACCGTATTGGTGGCCCCGAAGTGATCGAATGGGTCGATGTGAATTTGCCCGATCCCGGCCCCGGCGAAGTGCGGATGCGCAATGTCGCGGTGGGGCTGAACTTCATCGATGTCTATCACCGCACCGGGCTGTACCCGATGGCGTTGCCGGGTGGGCTGGGTTCGGAGGCGGCGGGTGTGGTTACCGCCGTGGGGCCGGGCGTGACCGAGGTCGCGCCGGGCGACCGTGTCGGTACTTTCGGCCCCGCGCTCGGTGCCTATGCGACCGAACGCAATGTCCCCGCCAAGATCCTGCTCAAGCTGCCCGATGATATCAGCGACCAGACCGCCGCCGCCGTGCTGCTCAAAGGCTGCACCACCGAATTCCTGATCGAGCGTTGCGCGCGCGTGCAGGCCGGACAGACCGTGCTGGTTCATGCCGCAGCGGGCGGCACCGGGCATTTGCTGGTCGGCTGGCTGAAAGCGATCGGCGCGACCGTGATCGGCACCGTCGGCAGCCCGGAAAAGGCGGTGCAGGCCAAGGCGGCGGGGGCCGACCATGTGCTGCTCCACAAGAGCGAGGATGTGGCGCAGCGCGTGCGCGAGCTGACCGACGGCGCGGGCGTGCCGATCATTTTCGACGGGGTCGGTATGGCGACCTGGGAGGTTTCGCTGGCCAGCGCCGCGCGGCGCGGCCTGATCGTCAGCTTCGGCAATGCCGGTGGCAAGGTGACCGGGGTCGATCTCGGCATCCTGTCGGCGCGCGGGTCGCTGTTCGTCACCCGCCCGACGCTGTTCAGCTATTATGTCACGCCCGAGGAGCGCCAGGCCGGGATCGACCGCGTGTTCACGATGCTGCGCTCGGGCGCGATCACCCCCGAAATCGGCCAGACCTTCGCGCTGGAAGACGCCGCCGCCGCGCACCGCGCGCTGGAAGCCGGGGAGACGTGTGGCGCGACCGTGCTGACCGTGTAACCGCCTTGGGCATTTTGTCTCATCGCAGTCGGCGCGCGGGTTCCTATCTAGACGGCAGCGAAAAGGTTGGATCAGACATGGCGGACACACAGACTGAAGGCGAAAAATGGCGCTGGATCCTCAAATCCGGGGCCAAGGGCCTGTGCCCGCGCTGCGGCAAGGGGCATATGTTCCGCTCATGGCTGAAGGTGGTCGATCGCTGCGAAGTGTGCGGGTTGGATTACAGCTTCGCCTCGCCGGATGACGGCCCGGCCTTCTTCTCCTTGTGCATCGTCGCCTTTCCATTGCTGTTCGTGGTGGTGTGGTTCCAGGTGGCGTTCAGCCCGCCCTTCTGGGTCCATGCCGTCACCTCGCTGCCGCTGATGCTGGCGGGATGCCTGCTGCCGCTACGCCCGATCAAGGGATGGCTGGTCGCCTCGCAATATGTGAACAAGGCGCATGAGGCGGGGACGGCGCAATTGTGGGGGCAGTTGAACGGGCGGACGGTCGAGAAGGGCGGGACGGCGTTTGATGAGTGAGGGGGCGGGTGTTCGGCATTAAAGAATGCCGATGTCATGCAGCCATTGCTTGACCTGCCCCGGCCATTCTGTGGTGATCGGATCGGCAGTTGGGCGCATGCCGAAAGCGTGGCCGCCCTTCGCATAGAGACGCAGATCGACCGGTACGCCTGCGTCGTTCAGCGCCAGCGCATAGGCCATTGGTTGCCGGATATTGTCCATTGAATCGTTCATGGCGTGAAGGATGAGCGTCGGCGGGGCCTTCGGGCTGATCGTCACCCAGGGTTGCAAGTCCAGGCTGTTCCGCCCCTTGCTGGTGTCCACCATGCGCGCCGTATAGGCGATGATCGCAAAGTCGGGTCGTGGGGATTGGCGGTCGGCCGCGTCGGCTGGCGGATAGGTGCGCTCTTCCGTATTGCTCATATTCGCGGCGAGATAGGCACCGGCTGAAAACCCGATTACGCCGATCTTATGGGGATCGATGCCGTAGCTGGCGGCATCCTGTCGTAGCAAACCCATCGCGCGTTGGGCATCTTCCAACGCCAACAGCACCTTCGGCCGCCGTTGCTGTCCATTTTCCGCCGGCCAGGCTTGCGGGGTCCGGTATTTGAGCATGGCGCAGGTCATGCCCTGCTGGACCACCCAGTCGCATATTTCGGTGCCTTCCAAATCGGTGGCGACGACTTCAAATCCGCCCCCTGGCAGCACCAACATCGCGGCCCCGTTGTGCGGCCCTTTGGGGCGATAGAGCGTCATGGTTGGTCGCGTGACATAGGTTGCCCAGTGCCATTTGCGCCCTCCAACCAGACCGGTGCCATTGCCCGTTGCTTCGGGACGATCGCCGCTGTCGGGTTTGGCGAGGGCGACGTTTGCCGGCCATAGCGGCACCTGCGTAGCGTCGACGGGGGCTTGCCATACGCCTTCGCGTTCGTCCTTCGGGATCTGGACGCGGGCTGGCGCGCTATCGGATTTGGCTGCCTGGCCTGAGGCGGCTCCTGCGGTGCAGAAGGTGAGGAGCGAGCACATGACAAACCGGAACCGCGACAAGCGTCATCTCCTGATGTGAGCGAACAACCTGTGCTCCAAGGCCAGCTTGGTTGCGCGATCGGACGGTAGCCGCGCCCACCCGTCACGCCAATCGCAACTTTCTCGATCTGGAAGATTGAGCGGCGGCAGCCTTTGCTAAACGCTATCGACCGAGCAACCATTCGAAGGCGTGCGCGATGGCGTCTCGACCGTCATGCGGTATCGGTTCGGAGTGCGCTGCCAGCACTGCCTCGGTCGGCCAAGCCATAATCCGTTGCAATGCGTTTCGAGCGAGGCTGCGATCGTAAAAGGTTACCCGGAATTTTCTGGGGACGGTCGGCTGGGGCGCGGTGAGGAGATCCAATCTCGCAACCACCGCACGCCAGCCTTTGAACCATTCCGGCTCAAAGTGTTGGATCAAATCGGTAAAGATCGCGGTTTGGCTGTGACGATGGAAAAAGACGACTTCGGTCGTGATGCGATTCCCTCGAACGACCACCTGGTCGATATCCTTCGACCAGGCCGCTGCGGGCGTATCATCGAGGTCGCTGTCCCACTTCAGGTCCGGGCGCTTGGCGCGCAATTGCGGCACGGCATAGGATTTGGCATCTGGATAGGCCTTCTGCCAATCGCCAATGAAGGCGTGATGTAATGTGTTGGGCGCGACGATGTGGCGCACCGGTCCTAGCCGATCGACGGCACGTTGAAGGCCGCTGGAGAACGCCGTCGGCGACCAGAGGAAGAGTGCGCCATCGGATAAGCGGATGACAATCATGCGGGTGGGATAGTCGAAGCCCGCGACGGATACCGTCGGGCCATTGGCCGCCCATATCTCTTCACCGAAGCGTTGCAGCATCTCACCCCACCCCCCCGAGTTCGCTAAAGACACCGCCGAGCCCCTCAAGGATGCTTGCCTCGGCGTTACTGCATTCGTGCAACGGCCGGAAGGGGCGGGGAGCGCGCGGTTGGAGCGCGCTGCCCGACGGTTGTGCGGTTGTTCACGAAGAGAAAAGGCGCCCGGATCGCTCCGGACGCCCTTTCTTCGATCACGTCGTGGCAAACCACGCCGTCGGTCCTCGCTGAAGCGAGGCCGGCCGACAGCTCCTGTGCGGACTTGGGCTTTGCCCTCGTCCGCATCGGCGCGGTCGTGGCCGCGCCTCAGTAGCTGTAATACATATCAAACTCGACCGGGCTCGGCGTCATTTCCCAACGCGCCACGTCCTGCATCTTCAGTTCGATGTACGATTCGATCTGGTCCTTCGAGAACACGTCGCCCTTGAGCAGGAAGTCGTGATCGGCGGCCAGGCTGTCGAGCGCTTCGCGGAGCGAGCCGCACACGGTCGGCACTTCGGCCAATTCTGCCGGCGGCAGGTCGTACAAATTCTTGTCCATCGCCTCACCCGGGTGGATGCGGTTCTGGATGCCGTCGAGGCCGGCCATGAACAGCGCCGCGTAGCAGAGATACGGGTTGGCCATGGCGTCGGGGAAGCGCACTTCGACGCGCTTTGCTTTCGGGCCGGTACCATAGGGAATGCGGCACGAGGCCGAGCGGTTGCGCGCCGAATACGCGAGCAGCACGGGGGCTTCGTAGCCCGGCACCAGACGCTTGTAGCTGTTGGTGGTCGGGTTGGTGAACGCGTTCACGGCCTTTGCGTGCTTGATGATGCCGCCGATGAAATACAGGCAAGTGTCCGACAGACCGGCATAGCCATTGCCTGCGAACAGCGGCTGGCCCTTGTCCCAGATCGACAGATGGGTGTGCATCCCCGAGCCGTTATCTTCCTTGATCGGCTTGGGCATGAAGGTGACGGTCTTGCCGTACGCCTGGGCGACGTTGTGGCAGACGTACTTGTAGATCTGCATGCGGTCGGCGGTCAGCGTCATCGTGCCGAAGGTGAGGCCGAGCTCATGCTGGGCAGCGGCCACTTCGTGGTGATGCTTGTCGCAGGGCAGGCCCATTTCGAGCATGGTCGACACCATCTCGCCGCGAATGTCGACGGCGCTGTCGACCGGCGCGACCGGGAAGTACCCGCCCTTGGCGCGCGGACGGTGGCCGAGATTGCCGCCGTCATAGCTGGTGCCGGTGTTGGTCGGCAGCTCGATATCGTCGATCTTGTAATAGCTGGTCGAATAGCTGTTTTCGAACTGGACGTTGTCGAACATGAAGAATTCGGCTTCCGGCCCGATATAGACTGTGTCGCCAATGCCGGTGGTCTTCAGATACGCCTCGGCGCGCTTGGCGGTCGAGCGCGGATCGCGGGCGTAGAGTTCGCCGGTCGACGGCTCGACAATGTCGCACACCAGGATCAGCATCGGCGTTGCCGAGAACGGATCGGTCCACACCGCGTCCAGATCCGGCTTCAGGATCATGTCGGATTCGTTGATCGCCTTCCAGCCCTCGATCGAGGAACCGTCGAACATGAAGCCGTCGGTCAGCTCGTCTTCGCCGACGACACCGGCGACCATGGTCAGATGCTGCCATTTCCCCTTGGGATCGGTGAAGCGCAGATCGACCCACTCGATCTCCTGCTCCTTGATCATCTTCAGCACGTCGCTCGCAGTGTTTGGAGCCGAATTCGCCATGTCCCCACGCCCTTTCGTTATCAGTCAATGTCCCGCGTAGAATCGGGACTCACATTTCACCCGGATGCTCGGGTTGTCACACAATGTTGCGCTGCGTCAAATGGCATCCTCGTCACGCTCGCCGGTGCGGATGCGCAACGCGGTTTCGACCGGAATGACGAAGATCTTGCCGTCGCCGATACGCCCGGTCTGCGCGGCGGCGGCGATCGCTTCGACCACGCGCTCCGCCATCGCATCCTCGACGACGACTTCCAATTTCACCTTGGGCAGGAAATCGACGACATATTCGGCACCGCGATACAGCTCGGTATGGCCCTTTTGCCGCCCGAAACCCTTGGCCTCGGTCACGGTGATGCCGCTGACGCCGACTTCATGCAGCGCCTCCTTCACCTCATCGAGTTTGAACGGCTTGATGATCGCCTCGATCTTTTTCACGCAGTGCGCACTCCCATTATGTCGGTTCACCTTACAACAACCGTGCCAGCCGCGCGAGAGGCGCAAAAGTGCGTTGGAGCGGCTTGGGTGCCATGTCACGATGCTCAACAAATGGGCAGGAGGCGGGGGAATTGCCGGATTGAGAGGCACAACCATGCCGTCGGGGCACGCCAGGGTGGGCGATCGTGTCGACTCGATGGACCCCAAAAGATGAAATAAAAACTTCCGCGCTTACAAGAAATTTGCACACGGAGTGATGGTGGCTCAGGCGCTTACCCGAGAAAAGCGGCTTTAGACTCAAAGAGAGAAATGATACTCTTGCAAGGTCGAGTCGGGAGTCGTGCATTACCCCTTGATTTTTATGCAAGGGTGTCCGTGTAAAATTATACAGAAAATGTACGATGCGCGTAACGACTCAATCCTCGACGTGTTGTTTTATTCTCTCAAGACGCAGGAGATAAACCATGTCTGAAGCAGTAGGGCTTTATCAAGTAAAGCTGTTGGTCCAGCTCGGTATTGAGCCGATCGTCGGGGCTCCGACGTTGCATTTGTCGCTGCTGGTCAATGCGGTTTCTGGTCAAATCCATGGCACGGCGCATATTACGCAGTCGCTGCCGCCACCCTATGGATCGATCGAATTTCCCGTCAGCGGCGTGCTGCATCACACCGGTTTCGGGCACGATACGCGGCTTATCGCGCTGCATGGTGAATATGTCGTGTCGGTGCCGCCGCCCGCGATCGGCAGCTATCTCGCGCACTTCTCGGCGGCGCTGGCCGTCGATGCGGAATGGAACGGCGTCGGCACGTATACCTATGGCAACCACACCATTACGCACGGCACGGTAAGCAAAGTCAGCTGAACCTGGCGGCAGCGTGGGGACGGGTTTGCCCCGCCCACGCTGCCTTTTCCGATGTCTCGCTACGATCGATCGGGTATCAGATTTCAATAAGGCGGCTTGTCGAACCCGCCGGGGCTGAGCGTGAAGATTTCGCAGCCATCCTCGGTAATACCGATCGAATGTTCGAACTGCGCCGACAGCGAACGGTCGCGCGTCACCGCCGTCCAGCCATCGTCGAGTACCTTCACGTCGGGGCGGCCGGTGTTGATCATCGGCTCGATCGTGAAGATCATGCCGGGTTTCAACTCGGGGCCGGTGCCGGGGCGACCGGCATGGACGACTTCCGGCGCATCGTGGAACAGGCGGCCGACGCCGTGGCCGCAGAAATCGCGCACGACGCCGTAGCGATGCTTTTCGGCATGGCGCTGGATCACATCGCCAATGTCGCCGAGATGATTGCCGGGCTTGGCCATCTCGATGCCGAGCATCAGGCATTCATAGGTCACCTCGACCAGGCGCTTCGCCTTGATCGGCACGTCGCCGACCAGATACATGCGGCTGGTGTCACCGTGCCAGCCATCCAGCAATGGCGTCACGTCGACATTGACGATGTCGCCATTTTTCAGCGTCTTGTCGCTGGGGATGCCGTGGCAGACGACATGGTTGGTCGAGATGCAGCTCGAATGCGTATAGCCGCGATAGCCGAGCGTCGCGGGCACGCCGCCGCGATCGACGATGAAGCGGCGGATCATCGCGTCCAACTCGGCGGTGGCCATGCCGGGCACCATGTGCGGCACGATCATGTCGAGCGCTTCGGCGGCAAGCTGCCCGGCGGCGCGCATGCCAGCGAAGGCTTCGGGGCCATGGAGCTTGATAGCGCCGGTACGGGCGGTGGGCGCGTCGGCGGTTACGGTTACATATTCGGTCATCCCCGCGATATAGCGAAGCCGCTTGGGCTTTGCGAGGGCCCCGATGCGGGCTATGCGGGAAGCATGACGACACGCATCTGGACGGCTGCACTGGCGGTGATCGGCGACGAGATTCTGTCGGGCCGCACGCAGGACAAGAATATCGCGCAAATCGCGACCTGGCTCAACGTGCAGGGCATCCGCCTGGCCGAGGTGCGCGTCGTGCCCGACAAGACCGATGCCATTGTCGAGGCGGTCAACGTCCTGCGCGCGCGCAACGATTATCTGTTCACGACGGGCGGCATTGGCCCGACGCATGATGACATTACGGTCAATGCGATTGCCGAGGCGCTGGGCGTGCCGGTGGTCTATCACCCGCAGGCGGTGGCGGTGCTTGAGGCCTATTACACCACACGCGGCGGCCTGACCGAGGCGCGCAAGCGCATGGCGCGCGTGCCGGAGGGGGCCGATCTGATCGAGAACCGCATGTCAGGCGCGCCGGGCATTCGCGTCGGCAATATCTTTATCATGGCGGGGGTGCCGCACATTACCGCAGGGATGCTGGACGCGCTGACCGGAACGCTGGAGGGCGGGTTGCCGGTGCTGTCGCGCACGATCGGCTGCTGGGTCGGCGAAAGCGAGATTGCCGATCTGCTGCGCGATGCCGAAAAGAGCCATGAAGGCGTGGCTATTGGGAGTTATCCCTTCTTTCGCGATGGCCGAACCGGTGCCAATTTCGTGGTGCGCGCAACCGACGCCGCGCTGGCCGACCGCTGCATCGCTGACCTTACCCGTGCGTTGGAAGCGACGGGGCGGACGGTTGTGGCGGGCGGCATTTGAGGGACAAGAGCGACATGATGAACCGTATCTCTGTGGCGATGCTCCTGACGGTGGCGCTGGCATCGTGCGATGGCAGCCCGAGCGGCAGCGCCAAGCCTGTCGCCGTGGCGACGCATGATCCGATGGAGGCGAAGATCGATGCGTTGTCGCCCTCCTTGCAGGAAACGACGATGTTCCGCGCGATCCGCGATGGCGGCTACACCTGCCAGAAGATCGTGCGGATGAAAAAGCATGAGCCGATCGACGGCAAGGCGACGTGGATCGCCGAATGCGACGATCGCGGGCAATATGTCATCGCCTTGCAGCCGGGCGGTATCTTCTGGGTAAGCGGCGTTCCGCAGCCCAAGAAGCACTAGGCGCGCGCGATTGCCGGAGCGGGTTGGGGCTGCGCTGCGCTCTACAGGGAAGCGCAGGCCCGCCCGTGCGAATGCTGTGTCCGGGTTGGCGCTGGCGGCGCTGATCGCGCCCGGCGCGGCGGTTGCCCAATCGTCGCCGGTGCCGGATGCGCCCGATATTGTCGTGCTCGGCCAGCCCTTGCCACTGCCGCCTGGCGTGCCCGCTTATGGGGCGGTGGTGATTGATCGCACGCGGCTGACGGGCGATGCCTCGGGCCGCGTTGAGGATGTCCTGGCCGACGTTGCCGGCTTCCAGCAATTTCGCCGGGCGGACAGCCGTTCGGCCAACCCGTCGGCCCAGGGCGTCACGCTGCGTGCCTTGGGCGGCAATGCCTCCAGCCGGGCCCTGCTGTTGCTGGACGGGGTGCCGCTGGCCGACCCGTTCTTTGGCTACATTCCGTTCAACGCGCTGGCGGCGGATCGGCTGTCGGGCGTGCGCGTCACGCGCGGCGGCGGGGCGGGCGCGTTCGGCGCAGGCGCGGTGGCGGGCACGATCGAACTGGCGAGCGCAACGCGGCGCGATTTGCCGCCGGTTTCGGGCGAGGTCTTTTACGGCAGCAATTCGGCCGTCGAAGCGTCCGGGAGTGTCTCGCCCGATGTCGGCAGTGGCTTCGTTAGCGTGTCGGGCAAGGTCGAGCGCGGCGACGGCTTTTTTACAACGCCGTTCGCCCAGCGCACCGCCGCCAGCGCACGGGCGCGCTATCGCGACTGGTCCGGGAGCGTGCGTGCGGTGGTGCCGCTGGATCCCGAAACCGAAGTGCAGGCCAGTGGTCTGCTGTTCCGCGACAATCGTACACTGCGCTTTGCGGGTGCGGACAGCAGTTCACAAGGCGAGGACGCCAGTGTCCGGCTGATTCATCGCGGTGGCTGGGCGGTGGATGCGCTGGCCTATGTTCAGGCGCGCAATTTCACCAACCGCGTCATCAGCGCGACCACTGCCAGGCTCACGCTCGACCAGCGCAATACGCCCGCGACCGGGATTGGCGGGAAGATCGAGCTGCGCCCGCCCGTCGGGCCCGATCATCTCCTGCGGATCGGGGTGGATGCGCGCTTTGGCGAGGGGATGCTCTATGAGGATGCCTATGCCGCAAGTGGTGCCGTCACCACGCGACGCACTGCCGGCGGGCGGACCAGTACCACCGGCCTGTTCGTCGAGGATGACTGGACGATCGGTCGACTGGTCCTGACGGCAGGAGGGCGTGTTGATCGCTGGACGATCAGCAATGGCTTTTTCCGCGAGGCCAGCGCGAGCGGACGGGTGACGACCGACACGCGCTTTGCCAACCGCGAGGGGGTGGAGGGGACCGGGCGCGCGGGCGCGCTGTTCCACGCGAGCGATGCGGTGGCGGTGCGCGCGGCGGCCTATACCGGCTTTCGTCTACCGACGCTGAACGAGTTGTACCGGCCGTTCGTCGTCTTTCCCGTCACCACCCAGGCCAATGCCGCGCTCGGACTGGAGCGGTTGCGCGGGTTCGAGGGGGGCTTCGACTTGAAGCCATTCGCGGGCCTCACCTTGGGTGTCACGGCCTTCTACAATCGGCTCGCGGGCGCGATCGCCAATGTCACGATCGCGACCAACCTTCGCCAGCGGCAGAATGTCGATGCGATCGTCGCGCGTGGGGTGGAGGTGACGGCGCACGCCAAGCGTGGCGCGCTTGCGCTCTACCTGTCTTATGCCTTTAGCGACAGTACGGTGCATGCCTCGGGCGCATCGGCGCAGCTGGGCGGCTTTGCCCCTGCGCAAAGCCCCCGGCATAGCGCGAGCGCGACGCTCGGCTGGGTAGGGGCGCGCAGATGGAGCGCGTCGCTGACCGCGCGCTATGTCGGGCGGCAATATGAGGACGATCTGCAGACCGATGTGCTGCCCGCCGCGACCACGCTTGACGGGGTGGTGAAGGTGCCGGTCGGTCGCCATGTCGCCGTGGTTCTGCGGGGCGAGAACCTGTTTGATGAAACGGTGGTGACGCGCAATGCCGCCGGATCGATCGACCTGGGCACGCCGCGCACGCTATGGGTCGGGCTGCGCTTGCGGTGATCCTGCCCGCTCTGTCTGCGGCGGGGGCTAGGGGAAAGCACGCATAGCAGCCACGGGCGCGACGCGGCATTGCTGGTGCTATTCTTGCGCGCGCACCCTGCGCTGTCCGCAGGAGCGTGTCACCGGCGATACGGTGTCGGGGGAAGCCACCATGATGATGACGCCCGCACCCGCTGGTCTTTCGCCTGCCGACGCCGCCGATCGCCTCATGCGGGACGGGCCCAACGCCTTGCCCCGCGCCGGGCGGCGCTCGGCCTTCCGGATCGCGTTCGAGGTACTGCACGAGCCGATGTTCGCGTTGCTGCTGGCGGGCGGCGTCGCCTATCTGCTGCTGGGGGATTTGACCGAGGCGTTGATCCTGCTCGCCTTTGCCAGCTTCTCGGTCGTCCTGACGGTGATCCAGGAAACCCGCACCGAGCATGTGCTGGAAGCGTTGCGCGATTTGTCGGCGCCAAGCGCCCTGGTTATCCGCGGTGGCGAGCGCGTGCGCATTCCGGGCCGCGAGGTGGTGTGCGGCGATGTGCTGGTGCTGGAGCAGGGCGATCGCATTGCGGCCGATGGACGTTTGCTGAGTGCGCACGATCTTCAAGCCGATGAATCGCTGTTGACCGGCGAATCCTTGGCGGTCGGCAAGGCGGTTCGCGCCGATGCTCCTGCCACCGCGCATCGTCCGGGTGGGGAGGATCAGCCCTATGTCTATTCGGGCACGCTGGTCGCACGCGGCAGCGGCATCGCCGAGGTGACCGCGACCGGACCGCGCAGCGAGATCGGCAAGATCGGCCAGTCGCTCGCCACGCTCGATACCGAGGCACCCCGGCTCCAGCGCGAGACCACTCGCATCGTCACTTGGTGCGCGATCGGCGGGGGCGCGGTGGCGTTGGCGGTGGTGGTGCTGTTCGGCCTGCTGCGCGGCGGCTGGATCGAGGCGATCCTCGCCGGGATCGCGATCGGCATGTCGATGCTGCCCGAGGAATTTCCGGTCGTCCTCACCATCTTCCTGGCGATGGGGGCGTGGCGGATCGGCGCGGTCGGCGTGCTGACGCGGCGCGCGGCGGCGATCGAGACTTTGGGGTCGGCGACGGTGCTGTGCACCGACAAGACCGGCACGCTGACCGAAAACCGCATGTCGGTGGTCGCCTTGTGGCTGGCCTCGGGCGAGGATGCGACGCTGGGGGAGGCCCCGTGCGCCTTTGCCGATTACGGGCCGATCGTGTGCATGGCGGCGCGGGCCAGTGCGGTGGAACCGTCCGACCCGATGGAAATCGCGCTGCATCAGGCGCATGTCGAGGTTTGCGCGCCATCCGAGCCGGTCTGGACCCACGTTCATGGCTATGCGCTGCGGCCCGATCTGCTCGCCATGTCCAATGTCTGGCGCACCGATGACGACCGGCTGGTTGTCGCGACCAAGGGCGCGCCCGAGGCGATTGCTGATCTGTGCAAGCTGACGCCCAGTGACCGCGACCGCATGACGCTCGCGGTCGACCGGATGGCGGCGCGCGGCATTCGCGTGCTCGGCGTGGCGACGGCGGTCGCCGCCAATACCGATTGGCCGGAAACGCAGGCGGGCTTCGCGTTCGACCTGGTCGGTTTGGTCGGGCTCGCTGATCCGCTGCGCCCGACGGTGAAGGCGGCGGTTGCCGAATGTCGCTCGGCTGGGATCCGCGTGGCGATGATCACGGGCGATTATGCCGCCACCGCCAAGGCGATCGCGGCGCAGGCGGGCATTGCCGATGGTGATGTGCTGACCGGCGATGAACTGGCCGTGCTCGACGATACCGCATTGGCGGCGCGGTTGAAGACCGTCACCGTGTTCGCGCGCATCATGCCCGAACAGAAATTGCGCATCGTTCAGGCGTTCAAGGCCGATGGCGAAGTGGTGGCGATGACCGGCGACGGGGTCAATGACGCGCCCTCGCTCAAGGCCGCGCATATCGGCATCGCCATGGGCAAGCGCGGCACCGATGTCGCGCGCGAGGCGTCGGCGATCGTGCTGCTCGACGATGATTTCGGGGCGATCGTGCAAGCGGTCGCGCTCGGCCGACGGATCTATGACAATATTCGCAAGGCGATGGCGTTCATCTTCGCGGTGCATGTGCCGATTGCCGGGCTGGCGCTGCTGCCGCTGGTGTTCGGAATGCCGATCCTGTTCGGGCCGATCCATATCGCCTTGCTGGAAATGGTGATCGATCCGGTCTGCGCGCTTGTGTTCGAGGCCGAGCGCGGGGAAAGAGACATCATGCAACGCCCGCCACGCGACCCGAATGAACCGCTCTTCTCCGTGACGATGATCGCATGGGGCGTGTTCCAGGGCGGGCTGGCCTTTGCCATGCTGGCAACGGTGTTCCTGCTGGAAGTGCAGGGCGGGATGCCCGAGGCGGAGGTGCGTGCGCTGATCTTCTTCTCGCTGATTGCCGAAATCCTCGCGCTGATCCTCGTGAACCGATCGTTCGGCGCGTCGATCATCGAGGCGTTCGCGCGGCGCAATAGTGCGCTGCGCGCCGTGCTGGCGGCGATCGTCATCATCGCCAGCCTGATCTTCTTCCTGCCCGCCGCGCAAACCTTGCTGAAATTCGGGTCGATCGCGTGGATAGACATGGCGTTTGCGCTTGGCCTGGGGGCGGGCCTTCTGGTCCTGCTCGAACTGTGCAAGCCGGTGGTGCGCGCGATCATGGGGCGTGGCGCAATCGCGCGTCCGGCGACGGCATGATCGCACCCGATTCAAGCGGCTTTTCGCTCGAGCGCGGGTTCTTCCTGGCGTTCCTCATGATCGTGTCGCTGGTCTTCGCCTGGCTCATCGCGCCCTTTTTCGGGGCGATCGTGTGGGCGGTGGTTGCCGCGATCGTGTTCGCCCCGCTGACCGATTGGCTGACCGCCACGCTTGGCGGTCGTCGCAACCTTGCGACCGTGCTGACGCTGCTGGTCATCCTGCTCGCGGTGATCTTGCCGACGGTGCTGCTGGGCGGGGCGCTGCTGCAACAGGCGGCGGGGCTCTACGCCAAGATCAAGTCGGGCAAGATCGATTTCGATCTCGTGTTCTTCCAGATCGAGGGCCGCTTGCCGAACTGGGTCCAACAGCAATTGGCGGGCTATGGCCTCACCGATTTTGCGGCGGTGCGGGCGCGGATCGCGGACGGGGCGGTTAAGAGCTTCGATTCGCTGGCGGGCCGCGCGTTCAGCCTCGGACAAAGCGTGTTCGGGCTTTTGGCGACGCTCGGCATCATGCTGTACCTCTGCTTCTTCCTGTTGCGCGACGGGCGCACGATCGTCGCCAAGGTCGAACATGCCATCCCGCTGCTGCCCGAATATCGCCGCGCGCTGTTCGACAAATTCGCCGCCGTCGTGCGCGCGACGATCAAGGGCAGTCTGGTCGTCGCGGTGCTGCAGGGCTTGATCGGCGGGCTGATCGTGTGGGGGCTCGGCATTGGTGGCGCGTTGCTGTGGGGCGTGCTGATGGGCGCGTTCTCGCTGCTGCCGGCGATCGGTACGGGCATCGTGTGGGTGCCGATGGCGCTCTATCTGCTGGCAACGGGCGCGATCTGGCAGGGGATTGCGCTGGCGCTGTGCGGGTTCTTCATCATCAGCAGCGTCGACAATGTGGTGAAGCCGATTCTGGTCGGGCGCGACACGCAAATGCCCGATTATGTCGTGCTGATTTCAACCTTTGGTGGCCTGGAACTGTTTGGGTTTAACGGGCTGGTGGTGGGGCCGGTGATAGCCGCGATGTTCATCGCGACCTGGGAGATTTTCTCGCGATCGCGCGACGCTCACCGGGGTATCGGCACCCGTTGATGCGCGTGGCGGGTCGCGCGGCTGGGCCGTATCGCGATGCCTTTCAGCAGTTCCGCACAGACCAGATAGGCGACCACCACCGCCACGATCCCGCCCGTCATCGCCAGCGGCGGTGTCTGGAAGCCCACCCAGTGCGCCAGCGGCGTGAAGGGCAGGGCAAGCGCGACCAGTAACGCGCCGAGCGACGTCATCGTCAGGATCGGGCTCGCGCGGTTCGCCCAGGGCCTGCCATTGGTGCGGATGATGAAGATGACCAGCACTTGCGTCGCCATCGATTCCAGAAACCAGGCGGTGCGAAATTCGGGTGGTGCCGCGTGGAACAGCAGCACCAGCCCGGCAAAGGTGAGCAAGTCGAAGAGCGAGGAGAGCGGCCCCATGATCGCCGCGAATTTCACCAGGTCGCGCAGGTTCCACACTTGCGGCTTCGCAATCGCCTCGGCGCGGACGGTGTCGAACGGAATGCCGATTTCGGACACGTCGTAGAGCAGGTTGTTCAGCAGGATCTGCGTCGGCAGCATCGGCAGGAACGGCAGGAAGAACGACGCCACCGCCATCGACAGCATGTTGCCGAAGTTGGAACTGGCCCCCATGCGGATATATTTCAGGATGTTGGCAAAGGTCCGCCGCCCTTCCTCGACGCCGTCTGCGACCACCGCGAGATCGCTGTCGAGCAGGATCATGTCGGCCGCCGCCTGAGCAACTCCGGTGGCACCCGCGACCGACAGGCCAATATCGGCCCCCTTCAGCGCCGGGGCATCGTTAATGCCATCGCCGAGATAGCCGACCACCGCGCCGCGCGCCTGCAATGCCCGCACGATGCGCGATTTCTGGTCGGGCGCGAGCCGCCCATAGGCGTCGACATGCCGCACCTGCACCGCAAGCGCATCGTCGGACAAGTGCGTGATGTCCGCGCCTGACAGCACGCGGTCGGCCTTCATGCCGACCAGTCCGGCCAGCCGCTTGACCACCACTGGATCATCGCCCGACAGGATCTTCAGCCGGATTCCCGCCGCCGCCAGCCGGGCGATGGCTGCGGCGGCGGTCGCCTTGGGCGGATCGGCAAAGGCGCACAGGCCCTCGAAGACGAGGCCGGTCTCATCCGCCGCCGAAACGGTTTGCGCGGGGCCGGTCCAGGCGCGCGATGCCACCGCGATGGTCCGCAAGCCTTCCTGCCCGGCGAGCGCCGTGACCTGCGCCAGCGCAGCGGCGCGTTCCGCCGCGCCCATCGCGCCGCCGCCCTGACTCGACGTGCATAAAGCGAGGATCGCCTCTGGCGCACCCTTTGCGATCAGGATCGTGCCTTCGGGGCCGCTGGCGACGACCGATCCCAGCCGCCGCGCGAAATCAAAGGCGTGGCGTCCGACCAGCGTCCAGCCCGTATCCGCAGCGGGCGCGGCGGACAGCAGCGCCGCGTCGAGCGCGCCGCGATCCCCGCCGAGCGATGCGGCGATCGCGGCCAGTCGCGCGGTGCGCGGGTCTTCCGCCCCGGTGGGCGACAGGCTGCGCGCGAGCGTGATTTCAGCCGAGGTCAGCGTGCCGGTCTTGTCGGTGCACAGCACCGTCATCGCGCCGAGATCGTGGATCGACGCCAGCCGTTTCACGATCACCTTGCGCTTGGCCATCCGCATCGCGCCGCGCGACAGCGTGACGGTGGTGATCATCGGCAGCAATTCGGGTGTCAGCCCCACCGCCAGCGCGACCGCGAACATCAGCGATTGCAGCGCCGGTCGCCCGAAGAACACGCTGGTTGCCAGCACCACCACGACCAGCACGATCGTCAGCCGCGCGGTGAGCAGCCCGTAACTGCGCAAGTCGCGCTGGAAGGGGGAAAGTTCGGTCGCTTCGTCCAGCGCCGCCGCCGCGCCGCCAAATACGGTCGCTGCCCCGCAATGGACGACCAAGGCGATTGCTTCCCCGGTCTGGCCGACCGCGCCGCGAAACAGCGCGTTCGACGCCTCGCCCGCCGTCTCGCCAGTCACCGTGCCGGGGCGCTTTTCCACCGGATAGGGCTCGCCGGTCAGCGCCGCCTCATTGGCGGTGAACGCATCGCTATCGAGCACCAGCCCGTCGGCCGGGATGATGTCGCCCGCGCGCACGCGCATCACGTCGCCGGGCACCACGCCCTCGACCGCAATCTGCACGAACTGGCCGTCGCGCTTGACTTCGGCCTTCAGCGCCACCGTCCGCCGCAGCGCCGCCGCCGCGCCCAGGGCCTGGCGTTCCTGCACCGCCTCAAGTCCGATCGAGATCGCCAGAATGGCGACGATGATCGTGCCGCCCACGGAGTCGCCAGTAGAAATCGACACGATCGCCGCGACGAGCAGGATCAGCGACAGCGGCTCGAACAGGCGGCGGACGATTGCGCGGAACAGCCCGGTCTGGCGGACCGTCGCATCGGCATTTTGGCCATAATGCGCGAGCCGCGCATCGGCCTGCGCGGTGGTCAGCCCGTCATGGCTGCAGTCGAGCTCGGTACACAGCGCGTCAACGGAGCGCGTCCAAAACGGCGCGGTGGGGGAGCCGGGGGCGGGGGCGTGCATCCCGCCACTATCCGTCGGCGGTGGGCGCGTGGTAGCTTCGGAAACTACGCACGCGCCCGTGTTCGGCCGACCCTGGTGTCAGAGCTTGCCCGCGCCCGCATTGGCGATGACGGTGCCAATCAGACCGGTGGTCGGCTTGAGCACATAGCTGTAATTGGCGGCGGGCGACCAGGTGCTGGCGGTGACGGCAGCGTTGGAGGCGCGCAGCGGGGTGGTGACATCCACGGTAACGCCGTTCAATTGCGTGCCCGAATCGGCAAAGGTCGATGCGCAATCATCGGCGGTGTAACCCGTGGTGATGCATCCGCTCGTGCGCGCGGCGCTGACCGAAATGCTCCACAGATTGCTGACGGTCCCCGCAGTTCCCGGCGTGATGATGGCGTTGTTCTCGGCGATGATCTTGCCGCTTTGCCCGACGGTCCAGGCCACCAGGAAGGGTTCGTCGGCGGTTTGGTCGAGCGAGACCTCATAATAATTGTTGTACACATGGACCTGGCCGAAGCGCACGCGCGGCATGCGCTGGCGCAGGCCCTGGAAATAATTGTCGTGGAAGGTCACCTTCAGCACGCTCGGGTTTTCTGCTGTCTTGCTCGCAGTGTCGGTGCCGCCGATCAGGAACGATTTGTCATGGCCGAAGAAATAGCTCTTCGAAATCGTGACGAGATTGCCGAGCTTGGTCACGTCGATCAGCCCGTCATGATGCTGCACCTTGAAGTCGCTGCCGGTGTAATTCACCGCCCCGACCGTCTCGGTCCATACCGAGGGATACAACCGGTCGATCCGTGCGCCATCGCTGAAGGTGCTGTGGTCGATCCAGACATGCGTCGCATACAGGACCGAGATCAGATCATAGGCCGAGTTCCAGCGCCCGGTGGTGGAATCGGTCGGGTCCCATTGCGGGAAGAAGTCGAACGCATCTTCAAAAGTGATGTTGCGCACCACGACATTGTCGATCGGTGCGCTGCTGGTGCCGAGGATCAGGTTGCCGTGGACGAGCTTGGCATCGCTGCCCAGGCCGATGATCGAGGTGTTCGACGGCACGAAGATCTGCACGACCTTCTTTTGCAGCGCCGCCGCACAGACGCGCGCGCTCTCGGGATTGCCGATCGGCAAGCTGGCATTGCCATAAACGCTCGGGCGATAGGCGGCGAGATAGGCGGTGGTCAGCGCGGCCTCGGCGGTGAACCCATAGGTCGTGCTCGCGCAACTGCCCTTGATGTAATCGTCGGCGGTCTGTTCGGTCAGCGCCTGGTTGACGTTGAGGCTGATCCGCCCCTTCACGTAAATCAGCTTCTTCGCCGGATCGAGCGTGCCGGTATAGCTGCCATCGGCGGCGATCGTGGCGGTGTTGCCGTAGAGCGCCTGGATCAACTCGTTGCGATTGGTGACGGTATAGGTCTTGGCCGCCACCGCGCCGTCACCCCCGGTCGTGCCGGTGCCGGTCGCCGCCCAGCCATCGGCCCCCAGCGAGGACGCAGGCGTTGGCGCTGGCGTCGCCGGGCTTGGCGTCGGTGTGCTCCCGGTGGTGCCACCACTAACGACAGCAACGCCGCCGCCGTTGCTCGAATCCCCGCAGCCGACCAGCGCCAAGGCTGCTGCCGTTACCAATAACACCGCTTTGATGGTCATGATCGCTCTCCCCTGTATCAACGTTCCATACCAGACACCGGTGTCATGCAGGGGTTTCCCGCCGAACCGGTACGGTTGCACTTCTGATTTGCGGGTGATCCAGGGCGTTTCGCGTGCGCGGTCCTTGCTCCGCACGTCGCTTCGTCCCTTCCTCCCGGCATCCTCTACCGATCCGTCGCTGCGGATTCTTGTTTTCGTGGATAAGATTAACCGCGTTGATACCGGTGTCAATAAAGTGTGTGACGGTTGGGCTGTTTGGTGCCGAGCCGCCGCGCTATGCGTTGGCCATCTCCAAAGGTCGGGGTCCAAAAATAGGGAAATCCATGTCGGCATCCAAGCAAGGTGGAACCAATTTCGTCGTCATCGCGGCGCTGTTCGCCAATCTCGGCATTGCGCTGGCCAAATTCGTGGCTGCGGCGATCACCGGTTCCTCGGCGATGCTGACCGAAGGGTTCCACTCGGTCGTCGACAGCTTCAACCAGCTCCTGCTGCTGTACGGCCAGCATCGCGGGCGTCGCCCGCCGGATGAAGCCCATCCGTTCGGCTACGGGCGCGAGCTGTATTTCTGGAGCTTCGTGGTCGCCATCCTGATCTTCGGCGTGGGCGCGGGCGTGTCGATCTACGAAGGCTGGGTCCACATTCTGGAGCCAGAACCGCTGCGCGATCCGCTGGTCAATTATATCGTGCTGGGCGTTTCGTTCGCGCTGGAGGGCGGATCGTGGTTCATCGCGGTGCGTGAATTTGCCGCCGCCAATCGCGGCAAGGGCTGGTGGGCGGCGATCCGCAAGTCAAAGGACCCGGCTGGGTTCATCGTGCTGTTCGAGGATTCGGCCGCGATTGCGGGTCTGATCGTCGCCGGGGTTGGCGTATGGGCCAGCCAGATGTGGGGCGACCCGCGCATCGATGGCGCGGCGTCGATCGTGATCGGCGTCATCCTCGGCATCGTCGCGGCGCTGCTCGCGCGCGAGGCGAAGGGTCTGCTGATCGGCGAGGGGGCTGATCCGGCGGTGGTGGCCAAGGTCCGCGCGATCGTTGCGGCACGGCCCGAAATCACCGCCGTCAACCATGTCCGCACCATCCACACCGCGCCCGACAGCATCTTCGTCGCGATCAGCGCCGATTTTCGCGATCAGATCACGATGGGCGAAGCGGAGACGCTGATCGAGACGATCGAGACCGAGCTGAAGGCCGCCGAACCGATGTTGTCGTCCATCTACATCCGGCCGGAAAAGCGCGAGAATGCCGCCACGCTTCCGGCGGGGCCGCCCCGTTAGCGCTTGGGGGCGGGGACGATCTCGACCACGTCGAGCAACGATTCGAAGCGCGGATACGGGAGCACGAGCCGCCAGCGTTTTTCGCCGATCCGTTCGAGATAGCCGGCCATGTCGCGGTTGCTGTCCTGGCCGTAGCTCAGCGGCTTGGTCTCGTCGCCCAGCACCATCGTTCCCAGAAAGATCGTGCGCGCCTGCGAATCCGGGAACAGCAGCCCGACCGGGCGCTGTGCGCCGGAAACCTTGTACAGGCTCGACACCTCGCCCTCATCGTCGACCTTGCAATCGACCGGTGGGTATGTGGTGACATCGTGCATCGCGGTGCCGTTCGCACCCAATTTAATGACGCGACACAGATAGTTGCCGGGCGGCGGCATCGCCCCGCTCAGCGCCCGGTCGGGGTCGAACAGCAGTGAATCCGAGGCGACAACCGCCGCCTTGGCGCTGCCTTGCGCCTTGGCCAGGGCATCGATCCACGCCTGGCGCCAGTTGCGCAAGCGCGTCCGGTCTTCCGCAGTTGCCACGTGCCGCCAGTCAACCTCGGCGGCTGCGGTGCCGCGCAGCGATCGCGGGGGGGCAATGCTGACTTCAACCGTCTTGCTGGCTTTGCCGCCGCACCCAGCGAGCAGTGCGGCGGGCAGCGCGCATAAGACGGACCCAAGGATTCGGGCTAAAACCTTCAAAGCGACCGATCCCCTGTTGCGATAGGGCTATACCTAACCATGCCGACCGGAGGTTGCCAAGGCCATGGCTACCCGATCAGGCCGCCGTCCAGCCGCCGTCGACCGAAAGGTTCGCGCCGGTGATCGACTTCGCCTCGTCGCGGCACAGGAACAAGGCGAGCGCGGCGACCTGATCGACCGTCACGAACTCCTTGGTCGGCTGCGCTTCGAGCAGGACGTCGTTGATCACCTGATCGCGCGTGAGGCCACGCGAGGCCATCGTATCGGGGATCTGATTTTCGACCAAAGGCGTCCACACATAGCCCGGCGAAATGCAATTGACGGTGATGCCATCGGTCGCGGTTTCCAGCGCGATCGTCTTGGTCAGCCCGGCCAGGCCGTGTTTGGCCATGACATAGGCCGATTTGTTGGGGCTGGCGACGAGCGAATGCGCCGAGGCGGTAGAGATGATCCGGCCCCATTTCTTCGCCTTCATGAACGGCACCGCCGCCTGCATCATGTACCAGGCCGAATTGAGGTTGATCTTGATGATCGCCTCGAATTTGTCGGCCGGAAAATCCTCGATCTTGGCGACATGCTGGATGCCGGCATTGTTGACGATGATGTCGGGGCCACCCAGTTCATCGTGACAGCGCTTCACCATCGCGGCGATCGCTTCGGGCTTGGTCATGTCGGCGGCGTCGTACAGCGCCTTCGCTCCGCTGGTCGCTTCCAGCTTGGCGCGCTCGGTTTCGATCGCGGCGGCATCGCCAAAACCGTTGATGACGACGCTTGCACCTTCGGCGGCGAAGACCTTGGCATATTCAAGGCCGATGCCCGAGGTCGAACCGGTGATGATGGCAGTCTTGCCCTTGAGGAACATGGCGGAGTCTCCGTTGCGATTCAAAGGGTTGGTAGAGTGGGGTGCTTCACGGTCAAATCGAAGGCGGCGCTGCGGCCGGTTTCGATATTCTCGGCAACCAGTTCGGCATTGGCCATGGTCTCGGCGACCGCTGCCTGTCCTGCTTCCCAATGCTCGCGCATCGTGCGGGCGGAAAATTCGAAATCACGGCTGCCGCCCTCCCAGGCATTGGCGCGGTAGATCAGGTGGACGAGGTTGACGGGATCCTCGTTCGATTGCGCCTTGAGCGCGATAACGTCGGGGTCGTCGTGCAGTTCCGGTGGCAATTTGGCGAGCACGCGCCGTGCCAGTTCGCGGTCGCGGCGGATGCGCATGACCTGGTCGGATACTTGCCGGGTGCGGCTGGAGAAGCGGATTTCCTTTTCGCGCGCCATCACATCCATGATCGTGCGCGGCCGCTCGGTCGCCGCCGCGAACAGGTCGATCTGAAAAGCGAGCAGCGGACCCTGCTGATGGTCGAGCACGTGCGTCAGCGGGGTGTTGGACACCAGCCCGCCGTCCCACCACAGTCGCCCGTCAATCTCGATCGGGGGCAGGCCCGGCGGCAAAGCGCCCGAGGCCATGATGTGACGCGCATCGATCCGGGTTTCGGTCGTATCGAAATAGTTGAAATTGCCGCTTTCGACATCGACCGCGCCAACCGACAGCCGCACCGGGCCGTTGTTGAGCAAATCCCAGTCGATCAGGTCGTTCAGCGTCTTTTCCAAGGGCGCGCTATCGTAAAAGCTGATCGCTTCGGGTGTGCCGGGTACGGCGAACATTGGCGACAGGAAGCGGGGATTGAAGAACCCCGGCACGCCCGCCGCGAGCACGAATCCCGCCGACCATTCGTGGACGAATTCGCGGATATGGTCATTGGGGAAGAGCGGGAAGCTCGGCAGCGCCGAGGTCATCAGGTCCCAAAAGGTGTTCAGCCGCTGCACGCGCAGGGCCGGCGGGTTGCCCGCGACAATCGCGGCGTTGATCGCGCCGATCGAAATCCCCGCGACCCAATCGATCTCGATCTCGCTCGCGGCGAGCCCTTCGATCACGCCCGCCTGATAACTGCCGAGCGCGCCGCCGCCCTGCAACACCAACGCCACGCACTCGGGCAAAGGCAGCGCCTTGGAGCGGCGCTTGGGCGTGATCGTCTCGGAATCGGCCATGCGCCGGACATGCGCGCGTTGCGCTGCAGGATCAACGACAGTTTGATGAAATGGACGTCATCCAAGCGCGCCATAGCCGTTGCAACCAGCGCCGTCCCCGCGCATTCATGCGGCAGCGGCAACGACCTCAGGACCCCTTGCGATGCGCCTCGACGATTTCGACCCCAACATCAACGTCGAGGATCAACGCGGTCAGGGCGGCGGCAGCGGCTTGGGCGGCTTTGGCGGGGGTGGTGGCGGCGGGCTGATCTTCGGCTTGCTGCCGCTGGTGTTCAGCCGATTCGGCTGCGGCGGCGTCGCCGTGTTGCTGGCGGTGCTGTTCTTTTTCGGCGGAGGGCTGGGGATGCTCGGCGGCGGCGGCGGGCAACTGTCCGCGCCGACCGCGCAGGTCGGTCAGCAGCAGGCGGGCACCGACACGACATCGAGTTGCCGCCTAAACGCGCAGAGCCTCGCTGCCTGCAATGCCTTCAGTTCGGCCGACAAGACTTGGGCAAAGCTGCTCGGCGCGCGCTTTGAGCCGCCCAAGCTGGTCTTTTATGCGCGTGATGGCCGCTCGGGTTGCGGGGCTGCGCAGAGCGCGATGGGGCCGTTTTATTGCCCGCGCGACCAGGGCATCTATCTCGACACCAGCTTTTTCGATGAACTCGCCAATCGCTTCGGGGCGAAGGGCGATTTCGCGCAGGATTATGTGATTGCGCATGAATTTGGCCATCACATCCAGAATTTGCTGGGCACGTCGGACAAGGTGGCGGCGATCCAGCAACGCGGCAGTGAAGTTCAGGGTAATCAGGCTTCGGTCAAACTGGAATTGCAGGCGGATTGCTATGCTGGCGTGTGGGCCGCGCAGAACAAGGATCGGCTCGATCCGGGCGATCTCGAGGAAGGGCTGACTGCGGCGCACGCAATTGGCGACGATACGTTGCAGCAGGAATCGCAAGGGCGCGTGGTGCCCGACAGCTTCACCCACGGCACCTCGGCGCAGCGCATGGCGTGGCTGCGCAAGGGGATGGAAACGGGTGACCCCAATCAGTGCGATACCTTTTCGGGCGCGCTCTGAGCGAAGCGAAAGCCCTCTCCCGCTGGCGCGGGAGAGGGTCAAGGATCAGAGCTTTACCAGCATCTTGCCGGTGTTGCCGCCGGTGAACAGGCCGAAAAACGCGTCGGGCATTGCGTCGAGGCCTTCGAACACGGTTTCCTCATTCTTCAATTTGCCCTCGGCCAGCCAGCCGCCCATCACGCGGTAGAATTCCGCCGTCTTGCCCATATGGTCGCTGACCAGCAGCCCGGTCATGCGGATGCGCATCCCGATCAGCCGCGCGAGATAGCGCAACTCGGTCGGCTTGGACGTATTGTAGATGTCGATCATGCCGCAAATCGCGAAGCGTGCGTGCAGATTGCCCGTCGCCAGCGCGGCATCGAGATGCTCGCCACCGACATTGTCGAAATAGACGTCAATGCCGTCCTTGCCGAGCCCCTGCAGCGCCGCCAGCAGCTTCTTGAGCAACGGCCCCTCGCTCTTGTAATCGATCACCGCATCGGCACCGAGCCCCTTTACCAGCGCGCATTTGTCGGCACCGCCAGCGGAGCCGATCACCGTCATGCCGCTCGCCTTGGCGACTTGCACCACGGTCGATCCGACCGCGCCTGCCGCCGCCGAGACGAACACCACGTCGCCTGCCTTAGCCTCGGCGACATGCAGCAGGCCGAAATAGCCGGTCATCCCCGGCATCCCCAGCAAACCCAGAAATTGTTGTGGCGGTACGCCGAGCGCGGGCAGTTTCTGGACCTGTGTCGCAGGCAGCACCGCCTCATCGCGCCAGCCCAGAAAATGCTGCACCACATCGCCAACCGCAAACCCCTCGGCACGGCTCTCGATCACTTCGCCGATCGCGCCGCCCTGCATCGGTTCGCCGAGCGCGAACGGCGGAACGTAGGATTTCACGTCGTTCATGCGCCCGCGCATATACGGGTCGACCGACAGCCAGCGATTGGCAATGCGCATTTCGCCGTCGTTCAACGCGGTCGTGGGCAAATCGATCAGTTCGAAATCGCTTGCCACGGGCATACCATTGGGACGGGATTTCAGGCTCCAGGCGCGGGACATCGGCATTCCTCCATCGTGTTTTCGAAGGTGGGGTATGTCGCGGCGCGCGCTTTGGCAACGAAAAAGGGCGCAGGTGCGGTTGCGGCATGTTGCATCGGCGGAAAAGCCCCGTTAAGGCGGCATTCCCGCCTGAAAAGAGGGCCGGGGCGTGGTGCGGGGCTGTAGCTCAGATGGGAGAGCGCTGCAATCGCACTGCAGAGGTCAGGGGTTCGATTCCCCTCAGCTCCACCACGCCATCCTCTTGGTTTCTCTGCCTTATGAGCAGCCTGCGGCGGTCGTGGTCGCCGTGCGGCCTTGCCGCAGATCGGCCCCGCTGCGCACCACCGGCTCCGGCCCGCTACCAAGCCCGCGCCACAAAGCGGTGTTGAACGCGGCGGTATCGAGCCGGTCCTCCTGCGCGAAATTCTGCCCGCGCATCGCGTCCGCCCAATATTGCGCGGTGTGCGTGGGGCAGACGCGCGCGGCGACGGCATAGCGGTCGTCGGGGATCGGCAAGGCCGTGGTCTTCAATACCGAAGCCGCCGTCGCACGGTAGCTCCACGGCGTCGCAGTCAGGTCGAACACGTCCGCCATCGGTAGTGCCAGCGCATCGTTCAGGCCAAGCGGCTTCAGCCCCAGCAGCGCCTCGATCGTCCGCAACAGGCTGACGGTGGTGTAGCGCGTCGATACCAGCGCCTGCTGCTTGACATGCGCGCCGACGACGAAGGCGATGCTGCGCCGTGCGTCGACATGGTCGGCCCCATTCTGCGCGTCATCCTCGATGATGAACACGACGGTCGAATCGGCGACCTTGCTGGCGGCGATCCGCTCGATCACGCGGCCGACGGCGTAATCATTGTCGGCCATCTCGGTCTCGACCGTGTTCACCCCGTCGATCGCGTCCTTGAAGTCGCCGAAATGGTCATGGCTGAGGCGCAACAGCGTGAGCGCCGGCACCGTGCCGGCGGCATCGGCGGCGTCGAACTCGCGCTGCCATTCGAGCATCCGCCAGTAATCGGGCATCTTCTGGTCGAAGCCGCGGAAATACGGGTCGCTGCGGCTGGCGAGCAGGCGGTCGCCCGGGGTGTAGATGCGCGTGCCGGTCTTGGCGGGTTCGCGCTCCAGCGGCTTCGCGCCGGGCTCGCCTTTGTCGTAGATCGACGCATCCGAGAACCCGTAATTGCGCACGCTCAGCCCGGCGCGGATTGCCGCATTCCACAAGAAGCCCTGGCCAGCGCTGGCATCATCATCGCCATCGGGCGCGGTCAGCAAGGCGGGGCCGGGCAGCACATCGGGGTCGGTCGGTGCCTTGGGGGTGACCGCGCGGCGCTCGGCTGGGGTCAGGGCGGTATAGATCGAGCGATCGGCTTCCTCGGCTTCATAGGCAAGGCCGCGCTGCGCATAGTTTACCGGCGCGTTCTTTTCGAGCAGATCGGGCACCCGCGCCGCCGTGGTCCAGGTCCAGCCGGTGCTCGATTGCTCGCCACTGTCATAGAAATTGTCGAGCGTGACGAACTGGCGCGCAAGCTGATGATGGTTGGGCGACAGCGCCTGCCCCAGGATCGCCAATTTGGGGTCGCCATTGCCCTTTTCGAGATCGCCCAACACCTGATCGTAGGTGCGGTTTTCCTTCACGATGAACACGACATGTTTGATGTGCGCGCGCAGCGCCGCCAGTTTAGCTTCGGCGGCGGCGCGCGCCGGGGCGGCATCGAGCCCGATGTTCCGCGCGACTTGCAGCGTCGTCGCGACCAGCGCCTTGGGGGCGGGCAGCGGGAAATCGAGCAGCCCGGCCTTTTCGAGCTGGAAGATATATTGGTTGGCGGCCCCGCACGCGGTCGGTTGCGCCTTTTGCACCGCCAGCTTGGGCGCGCAGCCGAGCGGGTTGGGGCCGGGCGGGCTCTTGCGGTTGACGACGAAGACGTGATTGCCCTGCGCGCTGATCGCGACGGCGCTGGGATACCAGCCAGTCGGGATCAATCCTTGGACTTGCATCCCCTGATCGACCGGGGCCACCACCGCCAATGCGTTGATCCCACCAAAGGTCACCAGCAACCGCCCGTCGGCAAGCCGCGCCAGAGCGTTGGGGTTTACGCCCTTGCCCGGCGTCGCGCCCAACGCATCGGGCAAGCCGAGGCGTGGTTCCATCACCAATCGGTCCTGCGCGGTGTCGATCACGGCGAGCCGGTCGGCATTGTCCTCGGTCGCATAGAGCCGCCGTGCCTTTGTATCGAGCAGCAGTGCCGTTGGCGGCCCCAGCGTCGCGATGCGCGTGGCAACCTTGATCGCGTCGCCGGTCACCTCCAGCGCGACGATTTGCCGGTCGCGCGGGGCGGAGACATAGGCATGGGTGGCGTCGCGCCACACGATCGCAAACGGGTTTTCGCCGCCTGCAACCCCAGCTTGCGCGGCGTCGATCTTGCCCGGGCGCAGATCCTGTTCGACCAGCACGGTGCCGCGCTTCAGATCGATCAGGCTGACCGAATCATTGTAATAATTGGCGACCAGCGCGCGCGTGCCATCGGGGCTGATCGCGACGCCTGCCGCCTGCGGCAACACCTCAGACCCATTGCCGGTCTTGTTATGGCCGAGCGGGATCGGCTTGCCGACGCTGGCGAAGGTGCCGCTGGCGCTCTTTTCGAAGACATGGACGACATCATCGACCCCGCCGCCCACCAGAATGCGCGTGCCATCGGGCGACCAGGCGACACCCGAATAGCTGTTGGGCATGGTCAGCGTCTGGAGCCAGGTCGGCCCCTTGGCGTCGATGCGGTAGCGGAACAGATATTGGCCGGATTGGGCCAGGACGAGCTTGCCGTCGGGGCCGTTATAGCGGTTGAAACCGCTGGTAAGCACCAGCATCTCGCGTCCATTCGGGCTTACCGCGATCGCCGCCGCGCCATCCGCGATGTATGCCGGGTTGGGGCCGGTGCGCGCCACCAGCGGTGCGAAGCGCGCACCGGGCGCTGCGAGCGGGGTGAGCGCTTGCCCGGTCGGTAGCGCCGTGCCCTGATCCTGCGCCGTGGCAACCCCGGCACCCCACAGAGCGAGGGCGGTCGAGGCGAGGATCAGGGCGCGGCGCATTGCAGGGTCTCCTAGTGAGCGTGGCCTAGCGACATGATGCTACGGTAAAAAGACGCGGTGCCGTTCACTCCACCACCGGCAGCCACACCGCACTTGCCGCGCCCGGCGCATGGACGATCGTCTGCGTTGCCGCACGATAGTCGCCGGGCTTGGCGTTGAAGATGTTGGGCACAAAGGTCTGCGGGTTGCGATCATAGAGCGGGAACAGGCTCGATTGCACCTGCACCATGATGCGGTGGCCGGGCAGGAACACGTGGTTCACATTGGGCAGGCCGAATTTGTAATTCTCGACCTTGCCCGGCTTCAGCGCGGCGGGGGTGGCGCGGCCATGGACATAGCGCCCACGATAGATTTCGATGCCGATCGGCAATTGATAGCCCGCCAGCGCCGGGTGCGCGCTGTTTTCCTCCGGATAGACGTCGATCAGCTTGACGACGAAATCGCTGTCGGTGCCGCTGGTGGCGGCAAACAGATCGACTTGCGGCGCGCCCGCAATATGCAGCGGCTTGTCGAGCACCGCCGTCTGATAGCTCAGCACGTCGGAGCGGCTGGAGACGAAGCGCTGATCGGCGACCAGCCACGTCGTCCATACCGCGCGATCCTTCATATGCACCGGCTGCGTGACGAACGGCACGGGCTTGGCCGGGTCGGAGATATAGCGTTCCTGGCCAGCCGTGGCGGGGGCGGTGAAGCTGAGGCTGTTATCCGCCTGGAGATAGAGCGGCGTCGCCTTGCCCGCTGGCCAATGGGCGAAGGACTGCCACTGGTTGATCCCGCTGGCATAGGTGATCGCCGCCGGGGTCGGCTCGGTGTCGGCGGGGGTGTCCTTCAGATAGCGATCGAGAAAGGGCTTCATCGTGTTGCGGCGGAATTGCAGCCCGGTGTCGCCCTCGAACTGCAATGCGCCCAGGCTGCTGCCATCATAATTGACGCCGCTATGCCGCCACGGCCCGATCACCAGCGAAATCGGCGCGTTCGGATCCTTGTCCTTCAGCGCCTTGAACACAGCGGGCGCGCCATAGCTGTCTTCCTGGTCCCATTCGCCGACCACGACCATCGTCGGCACGGTCAGCTTGCGCTTGGCGAGCTGCACGTCGACCGCCTGTTCCTGCCAGAACGGGTCGTAAGCGGGATGTTCCATCAGCTTGCGGATCGCCGGGAAGATGTCGATGCCATATGCACGCGCGAAGTCGCCTGCCGACCCGGCCTTCAGATAGGCGTCATAATCCTCACCGGTGCCGTCAGCGATCGCACCGCCCTTCTTGGCGGTCTGGCCGACGATGTAATCGAAATTTGGCTGACGGAACGCGCCATTGTGGAACCAGTCATCGCCGACCCAGCCATCGACCATCGGGCTTTGCGGCACCGCCGCCTTGAGCGCGGGGTGCGGGTCGATCAGCGCCATCAGCGAGGTGAAACCGAGATAGGAGGAGCCGGTAATGCCGACCTTGCCGTTGCTCTCGGGCACGTTCTTCACCAGCCAGTCGATCGTGTCATAGGCATCGGTGGCGTGGTCGACATTGGTCGGGTTGAGCGGTCCGCGCAACGGGCGCGTCGTGATATAGTCGCCTTCGGATTTGCCCAGCCCGCGCACGTCCTGATACACGCGGATATAGCCGTCATTGACGAATTCGGCATCGGCGATCGGCAGGATTTCCTCGATCTTCTGGCTCGGATTGCGCCACGTCGCCTTGCCCGCATCATAGGGCGTGCGGCTGAGCAGGATCGGGCCGCCATGCGTGCCCTTGCGCATCACGATAACGGTGAACAGCTTGGTCCCGTCGCGCATCGGCACCATCACTTCGCGGCGGATGTAATCGGCTTGCGGGCGGACCTGTTGGTACACCGCGACGGTGTCGGGCGTCATCGGCGCGGTTTGCGCCGATAGCAAAGCGGGCGTGGCAAGCAGGGCAAGCGTGAGCGGAAGAATGCGCAATGGAGCCTCGCGAAATGACGGATGATGGCACGGTATAGCCACGCGCCGGGAAAGCGGGGAAGCAATTTTGCGGGACGAGGGCGGGCAGGGTGATTGTGGATCGACACGGACCCTATCGCCGTCCCAACCATTCAGGCACGATGCCGCTTATGTCGCCAACCGATCGCCTGACCCGTCCGCTGAAAGGGCTCATCGTCGGGCAAGTGCGCGCGCTGTTCAACGACAAGGCGCGCGGCGAAACGCCGGTCGAGCGCAGCCCGGACGCACTGTTCCCGCCGGATTCGGTCGCGTGGCGCGTGCATGGCGACGTCACCTCGATGCTGGTCGGCGGGATTGCCGCGCTGCTGCTGCAGATGCTGCACCCCAAGGTGCTGGCGGGGGTATGGGACCATTCGGGGTTTCGCGAGGACATGCAGGGGCGCTTGCGCCGCACCGCGCGCTTCATCGCCGTCACCACCTTCGGCGCGCCGGACGACGCACGGGCAATGCTCGCCAAGGTGCGGCGAATCCATGACAATATCGGCGGTACTTTGCCCGACGGGACGCCCTACACCGCGAGCGATCCCGATCTGCTCGCCTGGGTGCATGTGTGCGAGGTGCTGTGCTTTCTGGACGGCTGGATCCGCTATGGCGAGCCCACGATGAGCCGCGCCGATCAGGACCGTTATGTCACCGAAATGGCCCGCATTGCCGAGCCGCTGGGCGTGTCGCCCGTGCCGCATAGCCGCGCCGAGGCCGAAGCGATCATGACCGCGATGCGGCCGCAACTGCGCGTTGATGCCCGAACGCGCGACGTGGCGCATGTTCTGCTCGATCAGCCTGCGCCGTCGCTCGCGGCGGGGCCGTTTCAGGCGATGACCTTGCAGGCGGGGGTGGATTTGCTGCCGGGCTGGGCGCGCACCATGCACGGGCTCGCCCAGCCGCAGCTTGGTCGGCCATTGCTCCGCGCTGGCACCTTTGGCATCGCCAGCACCCTGCGCTGGGCGTTCCGCGCATGACCGAAGCGATCCCCGCCGCGACGCTGGTGCTGTTCCGGGACAGTGGGGCGGTGCCCGAACTCCTCTTTGTCGAACGCTCCAAGGCGATGGTGTTTGCAGGGGGCGCGTTGGTCTTTCCGGGCGGGCGGATCGACCCTGGCGACCGCGCACTTGCGCTGGAATTGGGTGGCGAGCCCGAGGATATGGCCGCCCGCATCGGCGCGATCCGCGAGACGATCGAGGAGGTCGGCCTGCCCATCGGCCTGCCGCCGATGCCTGATGCGACCTTCGCTGAATTGCGCGCGGCGCTCCACCGCGGCGAGGCGATCGGGGCAGCGCTGCGCGATCTCGATCTTGCGCTCGACCCCGCGCAGCTCGTGCCGTTCGCGCGCTGGCTGCCGTCGCACGCACCTGCGCGCATTTTCGATACGCGCTTTTATCTGGCGCAGGCGTCGCTCGGTGGCCCCGAGGCGGTGGTCGACGATACCGAGAATGTCCGCGTTTTCTGGTCGAGCGCGCAAGGCGTGCTGGACGATGCCGATGCGGGGCGGGTGCGCATCATTTTCCCGACTCGCCGCAATCTGGAGCGGCTGGCGCAATTCGAGAGCTTTGCCGCCGCCGCCGCCCATGCCGCCGCGCACGAAATCCGCGCCGTGACCCCGTGGGTGGAACAGCGCGACGGGGAGGAGCATCTCTGCATTCCCGACGACCTCGGCTATCCGATAACCTCCGAGCCGATTGGCGACGTGATGCGCGGCTAGGACCCCGTTTCCGTCCCCGAATCGCGCGGGGGTGACGAAAGCGCCCGTCTGGCGTATGGAGCGCGCATGCCCAATCTTCCCGTGGTCGCGATTATCGGCCGGCCCAATGTCGGCAAATCGACCCTGTTCAACCGTCTCGTCGGCAAAAAGCTGGCGCTTGTCGACGATCGCCCCGGCGTGACGCGCGACCGGCGCGAAGGCGATGCCACGCTGGTCGGCCTCGATTTCCGCATCATCGATACCGCCGGTTATGAGGATCAGGACGCCGCCTCGCTGCCCGGCCGGATGCGCGCGCAGACCGAGGCCGCGGTCGCGCAGGCCGATGTCGCCTTGTTCCTGTTCGATTCGCGCGCTGGCATCGTCCCGCTCGACGAGGAAATCGCGCGCTGGCTGCGCGGGTCGACCACGCCCGTCATCCTTGTCGCCAACAAGGCCGAGGGCAAGGCAGGGGCCGACGGCATCCTCGAATCGCTGTCGCTTGGCTTTGGCGATCCCGTTGAATTGTCGGCCGAACATGGCGAGGGGCTGGTCGAACTGTTCGATGCGCTGCTGCCCTATATCGAGCCCGACAAGGACGAATATGGTGCCGATATCCCCAATGCGGATGACGAGGGCGAATACAGCCCCGAAGCGCCGCTGAAGCTCGCCATCATCGGCCGCCCCAATGCCGGCAAATCGACGCTGATCAACCGCATCCTCGGCGAGGACCGCCTGATCACCGGCCCCGAAGCCGGGATCACGCGCGATTCGATCGCGGTCGACTGGGTGTGGCACGATCCTGAACGCGAGCCTGGCGAAAATGCCCGCAAGGTCCGCCTGATCGACACGGCGGGTATGCGCAAGCGCGCCAATGTGCAGGACAAATTGGAAAAGCTGTCGGTCGCCGACGCGCTGCACGCGATCGATTTTGCCGAAGTCGTCGTGCTGCTGCTCGATGCCACGCGCGGGCTCGAATCGCAGGATCTGCGCATCGCCGATGCCGCGCTGCAGGAAGGTCGCGCGCTGATCGTCGCGATCAACAAATGGGATATCGCCGAAAACGGCTCCAGCCTGTTCAACGGCATTCGCGGCGCGCTGGAAGAAGGGCTGAGCCAGATCAAGGGGATGCCCGTGCTCACCGTGTCGGGCGCGACCGGCAAGGGCATCGACGTGTTGTTGAAAGTGGCGTTCGAGACGCGCGACGCCTGGTCGCGCCGTGTTGGCACCGGCGAACTCAACCGCTGGTTTGAAAAGGCGGTCGAGGCCAATCCGCCGCCCGCACCGGGCGGCAAGCGCATCAAGCTGCGGTATCTTACGCAAGCCAAGACGCGCCCGCCCGGCTTCGTGCTGTTCGGCACGCGGGTGGACCAACTGCCGACCAGCTATCAGCGCTATCTCATCAACGGCATTCGTCGTGATCTGGGCTTTGGCGCGGTGCCGGTGCGGCTGACCTTGCGGGCACCGAAGAACCCGTTCGACCGCTAAGTCCGGTCGGCGCGCTGCGTCGGAGTTATCGCGTCACACCAGCAACTTGATAGTCACGCACCCGAAATGATTCGTGTCTGCGTCAACCGCTCGTTTACTTCGCGCAGGTAGAAGCAAGCTGTACTTTCGGGTGAGAGTGCGGGTTGGAGGAAATGACGGTGACGCTCGACGAGAACAGCCTGATCGACTGGAACGTTTTTACGCGTGCCCGTGCCGAACTCGGGGCGGGCTTCGTCCGCATTCTGGGCTATTTCCGGGAGGACGGCGTCAAATCGGTCGCCGCGATCGAAACGGCGATGCGCGCGCGCAATGCGGCGGCAATGGTGATCCCGGCGCATACCCTGAAAGGCGAAGCGCGTCAGTTCGGTGCCGAGCCGCTGGGCGAGATCGCGGAGCGGATCGAATCGATCGCGCGCGACTGTGTCGAAAACCGCGATACCCCCGATGAGGCGTTGAGCGATATCGTTGCGCTGCGGCCGCTGTTCGAAAAGACGCTGGCGATGCTGGAGCGCGAATCCAACCCGCTGGTGGAGCGGCGTCCGGCTTTCGGTCGCCGGACGATCTAACCAACCCGGCGGCCCCGCGCGGCGTAGATCAGGCGCGCAGGCGTTCGATCGCCTGCGCCAGCGCGACATAGAGCTTGCCCATGTCGGAGGACAGGATGGTCACCCCAAGCGGAGAGCCGTCGCGCTGCGACAGGATCGTGCGGAGCATCGCTTCGAAATCATGAATGTAGCGATTGACCTGCTCCCGGAAGGCGGGGTCCTCTTCGTGCAGGCGCGCAATCTCGCGCGCCTCGGCGCTGTCGAGCAAGCGTACTGCCCGCCGGGTGAACACCCCGCGATCGCCCTTGAGATAGGCTGACCAGGCGCTGTCCGACACGTCGGTGGAGAAGGTCTTGGCGATGTCGATCGAGGCGGAGTTGAGCGATTCGATCAGCAACGAGACACGCCGTGCCAGCGTTTCCTGATCGGCATTTTCGCGCTCGGCGCGCGCGTCCTGCAGGCGGCTTTCGACCAAAGCGGTTGAATCGGCGATGGCGAGCATCTGCTGGGTCAGCCGTTCGGACGCGCGCGCGGCGGCATCGGCGGCAGCTTCGCCCGCTTGCCCGATGCTGGCGAGCTGCCGTTCGACCGCGACGCGCGTCGCGCGCTCCATCGCGGCGGCGCTTTGCTGTTCCAGGGCGTGCGCTGCCTCGGGGATGACCGTCGCCAGGGTTTCGCGCGCCCGGTCGGCGGCGGCACTGGCGGTGTCGCGCACGCGCAGCAGCGCCTCGACCAGCCGGGGAGCGGCATCTTCGGCGAAGCGATGCGTGCGCCCGATCGTATCGTCGACCATTTCGCCCAGCGCATCAGCCTTGATCTTGCCGTCGGACAGCGTCTCGAGCAGCGTGCTCGCCAGTTCGTTGACGGTGTCGCGCTGGATCGCGATGACATGGGCGATCGATTCGATCGCATCGTGCGTGCTTTCCGCCGCCGTCACCAGCGACAGCAATTCGGGCTTGGCCTGCCCAACGATCTTGCGGCTGACGCCGAGCCGATCATCGAGGCGGCTCAGCGCCTCGGGCAGGGTCTCGTCAATCTCGCGCGCGGCGGAATCGAGCGCCATCAGCAAATGTTCGGTCGAGGCGATGGCATGCGTCGCCATTTCGTCGCCGGTCTTCAGCGCCTCGGTCATCGCATCGGCGGATCCGCCGAGCGCACTGATCGACGCGGCCAGCGCCTGGGTGCGTTGCACGCCCTGGTTATGCAGCGTTTCGAACGTGTCGGAAACGCGCGCAAGCCCCTGGTCGATTTCTTCGACGATCGTGTCGCTGGCCGCGCGTTGATCGGCAAGGCGGGCGGCGACGCGGTCGATCAGGGTTTCGATCTCGGCGATGCGCGCGGCCAGGCCTTCGGCGCTGTCGCGCGCGGCGCGCTCGAGCGCTGCCTGGTTGGTGCCGAGCATCGCCAGCATTGCCTCGCCCTGCGCGGCGATGCCCTTGCGCGCTTCGTCGACGGCGTCGGCGGTGCGGCCGAGCAAGCCATCGACCGCCTGCGACATGTCGCCCGTGACCTGTTCCAGCCGCGCGCCCGCTGTCTCGCTGGTCACTTCCATGCGGGTGATGTGCGCGGCGAGCTTCTGCGCGGCACCGTTGGCGACCGCATCGGCTTCGCGCCCACGCTCGGCCAGCGCGGTGAGTTGCGCATCGAGCGCCGCGGCATGTTCGCTCGCGGTAACGCCGGTTGCCTTGAGCAACTGCGCCAGCCCGTCGGTCTCGTTATGCGCGCGCGGCAACAGCGCCAGCAGCACTTCCAGCCGAGTATGCGCCTGGTCCGCTGCCGTCGCCAGGGTCGCCGCATGGGCATCGGCGGTCGTGATTTGCGTGGTCAGGCCCGACCCGATCGAGGCCATTCGCGCAACCGCGCCATCGCCCAGCGCCATCAAGGCATTGGTCTGCTCGGCCAGGTTGGCGCGATTGCTTTCGATACTGTGGGCGAGGGCCGCGACGGTGCGTTCAAGGCTGGCAGCCTCGGCGCGCATCGCCTGTGCCGTCTGCCCGAAGCGACGCGCCTCCGCCGTGCTGGTGCGCAGCGCCAACACCAGCAAAATCGCGATCAAGGCTGGCGGCACGCACAGCCCGGCGACGAAATTGACCAGCGCAGGCGGCGTCAGCGAGGCCAAGCTGTCCCGCGACAGCCACAGCATCGCACCGATCCACCCCAGCGATGCGAGCATCCCCAGGATGGAGAGCCACGGCACCGGCCGCGACGGCGGTCGATCGTCAATTACCTCGGTCAGTTCGATGGGATCCTCCGGCACGGGCGCAAACTCCGCCATCGCCACACCCTCTTCCGCGTCGGCTTGGGCGGGTGGCGCGGCGCTGTGCGGCCGCAGGTCTATGATGCGAGAACCCCCGTTCATCATGCTTGTTTATCACGAAAGTCGTCAGTTCAAAGCGAATAGCGAAACCTTGTCTTAACGGATGAGGCGCTAGACGGGCGCAATGGCCTATGATCCCGGTGCAATTGACGCGACCTTGGCGGCAGCAGTGGGCGATGAGCCCGCCCTGATCGCGGAACTGCGCGGCGCATTTCTCGAGAGCGTGGAGCGGGGCTTGAGCGCGCTCGAGACGGCGCAAGGCGATGAGGCATGGCGTGCGGCCGCATGGCGGATGCGCGGTCTCGCTGCCAGTTTCGGGGCAATCCGCCTGATGGCCATCGCCACCGAAGCGGCCGAGGCGATGGCGCATGACCCCGCGCTGATGCGGCGCTTGCGCCGCGCGGTGGAACGGCTCTGATCGTTTTGCGGGCTTTGCCTTAATCGAGCCGAGCCCCTAACAGCTAGGCGATGCTGGCTGGATTGATTTTTGCGACCGAAGATGCCGATGACCGCGTAGGCGTGCTCGCGGCGACCTTGCCGTTTGGCGGGTTGACGCTGATCGAGTTTCAGGCGCGCTTGCTGGTGGCGGCGGGCGCGACCCACATCATCCTGGTCGTCGCACGCATGACCCCGGAATTGCTTGGCGCGATCAGCCGCATCGGGCGACGCGGCGTGTCGGTCGATGCGGTGCGCAGCGCAGGCGAAGTGCTGGAAAAACTCCATCCGCTCGCGCGCGTGTTGGTCGTTGCGGACGGCGTGGTGACCACAAGCGAGGTCGTTCAGGCAATCGCCGCCGCGCCGCATGACACGCTGCTGGTGACCGATCAGATGGACTCGCACTATGAACGTGTTGGCGCAAACGTCGCATGGGCTGGCCTTGCCTTGCTGGACTGCAAGCGCATTGCCGAAGTCGCCGCCTTGCCGCGCGATTATGATTTTCAGTCGACCTTGTTGCGGGTGGCCGCACAGGCCGCGGCCGATCAGGTCCGGCTCGACGCGCATATGGCCCCCGGCCACACGATCGAGCGGAGCACCCAGGCACTGGCCGCGCGCGGCAATGGCACGGTTGCGGCGCTGGTCGCCAGACCGGCGCGCTGGGCCGAGCGCTATCTGCTTTCGCCGCTCATTCGGCTGATCTTGCCACCGCTGATGACGCGCGGGGTCGGGACGATCACGGTGCTGGCGGGGGGCGTTGCGGTCGCGCTTGGCGCATGGCTGACGATTTTTATCGGGCACCCGGCCGTTGGCATGGCGGTAACCTATCTTGCCGTCGGGGCCACCGGGGTCGCGGCGGCGCTGGCCTGGGTGCGCGACGAAGGATCGGTCGCGCGCATTGCCGAGCATCTGACCCCGGCGATCGTGGCGGGGGCGGCGCTGCTGGTCGGCTATGGCGCGGATCGGCCGGCCGGATTGATCCTCGCGACCACTTTGATCATCATCGCGGCCTTGCTCGAACGGGTTGTGGGATCGGCGCACGCCCGGCGTTTATGGGCCAGCCCCGTAGCCTATCCGCTGCTTATGCTGCCACTGCTGGCGCTGGGCCAGCCGCTGTTCGCGCTTGGCTTGGCCGCGCTCTATGCGGTCGTCACGCTTGCGGTCGCCATTGAGGGCTTTCTCGAAAAGCCTTAGTCTCGCTTTAACGACAACCCCTTATTGCCGAGATCATGTCGAATGAATGTGGCGACAAGGATGCTGGGGCCAATGGGGCCGTTACCGCACTGCTCAACCGGGCAGCGGCGGCGGACGCGCGCGCCGACGATCGGCTGCGCATCGCCATCGCCGACTTTTTCCTGGCTGAGGCTGCACGGCTCGACGACCGCACGCGAATCGCCATGGCGGCGACGCTCGGCGATTTGGTCCAGTCGGTAGAAGCGGCGTTGCGCCATCACGCTGCCCGATTGCTGCTGGCGCGCGATGCCGCTTTGCTCTCTGCCGCCGTCGAGGCGGAGGGAGCCTCGATTTTTGACCGGCTGGCGCAAGCGGGCGTGCTGCGCGATGCCGAACTGATGCGGGAACTGCTCGGCCGCGTCCAACAGGATCTGCTGACCGATGCGCTGCCGGGAGAATCGCCCGATGATCCCGATCGTCCAAGCCTGTTGCCGCGCCTCGCCAGTGCGACCGATCGTGTCATCTCAGCGAGCGCGGTGGCGTTGATGACGGCGGAGAGCCGTCGCCGCGGGTCTCCGGCCCCCGGCCAGCCTGCCGTCACCGATCTTCCCGCCGAGTTGCACCACCGCGTGATTTGGTGGGTTGCCGCCGCAATCCGCGAAGGTCTGGAGGCGCAGGACGGCGAATCCCGCATGCTGCTCGACCGCGCGCTGGTCGACGCGGCGCTGCGCAGTATCGCCGCGCATGATGAGGGCGACCGGTTGGAAGCGACGGCGCTGCGCCTCGCCAGCGCGCTCGACCCGCAAGCGAGCGAATTGGCGATCCTCCTGGTCGAGGCACTGGCCGACCGGCGGCTGGCACTGTTCATCGCGTTGCTCGCGCGTGCGCTGGGGCTGGATTATGCCGATGCGCGCGAAATCGTTCTCGACCGTGACGGCAGCCGCTTGTGGCTGGTGCTGCGCGCGCTTGAACTGGATCGTGCCGCAATCGCGCGGATCGGACTTGCGCTGTGCGAAGCCGAGCCGGTACGAAACCTCGATCGTTTCGCGGACGGAATTAACGACATTCTGGCAATATCCCCCTCGACCGCGCGTCACGCCCTTGCCCCATTGCTGCTGCATCGCGATTATCGCGCGGCCTTGGTGGCACTGGGGCGGGGGACGCACCAATGAATGTGAGCGAGCCAATGTTGCCGCCGGTGCGCGGCATGGTCGACCAAGACGGGCGTCTGGTCGAGGCGGATCAGCGACTCCATGACCTCAACGCCCGCGCCGGTGGCGATATCGGGCAGCCGCTCGCCGTGCCGCAAATCGCCGCGCTCGCACGCCTGGCGCAGCGGCTTGGTATTCTGGTGTCCCGCGCCGTGGTTGCTGCGGATGGGCCGGACGACCTGGAATTGTGGGTGCGCGCTGAGCCCGATTCGGTTGCAGGCTCGGGCAATGTCCGGCTGCACATTACCGGCTGGCGCAGCCGTGCGGCGTGGCATCCGGCGGCGGCGGCAGAGGAGCGCGCGACCGACTTTCTGCGCAGCGAGAGCGACTGGCTGTGGGAAACCGACAGCGCACTGCGGCTGACCTTCCTCTCGCTCTCCGCCGGGGCACGCTATGGTTTCGATGGTGCGGCCATGCTGGGCCAGCCGCTGACGCGTTTGTTCGTGTTGGGGGAGGGCGATGGCGGGGTCTTCCCGATTTTGGGCGGGTTGGCGCTGCAACAGCGCTTCGACGATCAAGTCGCGACGATCCGCGCCAGCGGGCACCGCGTGCGCCTTGCCGCCACGCCGCGGACCGACGCCAATGGCGCTTTTTCGGGCTTTGTCGGCGCGGCCTATGCGCTGGACGGCGACCCGGCGACAACAATAACCGCGCCCGCGCCGCCTGTTGCTCCGGATGCGGTGACCACCGCCTTTGCGATGCGGCTGGATCAGGCGCTGCGTGGGCCGCTCGACCGTATCATCGCCAATGCCGACAGCATTCATGCCCAGTCGGAAGGCCCGTTGCGGCAGGATTACGCCGATTACGCCGCCGACATTGCCAGCGCCGGGCGGCATTTGATGGGGCTGGTCGACGATCTGGTGGATCTCCAGGCGATCGAACGACCCGATTTCGTGGTGGCCAAGGAAGCCATCGATCTCGCGGATGTCGCGCGCCGCGCGGCGGGGTTGCTCCAGGTCCGGGCATCCGAGGCGAAGGTGCGGATCGACCGCCCGTCGCTGGGCGAGACGCTGGCGGCAACCGGCGAATTCCGCCGTGCGCTACAAGTGCTGGTCAATCTGATCGGCAATGCGGTCCGCTATTCGCCGCCCGATGGCATGGTCTGGGTGCGCGCCGAACGGGAAGGAACGGTCGCGGCGGTGATCGTCGCCGATCAGGGGAAGGGCATCGCGCTGGAGGATCAGGCGCGCATTTTCGAAAAGTTCGAGCGGGTCGATCCACGCGAGGTTGGCGGCAGCGGGCTGGGGCTCTACATCGCGCGGCGGCTGGCGCGCGCGATGGGTGGCGACGTGACCGTGGATTCCGCCCCCGGGCAAGGCGCGCGGTTTGTGTTTACATTGCCCGAGCGCATCTAAGACTTCGGCTGCTGTCCAAGCGCCACGATCGTAGGCGCATAAGATCGTCAAAAAATGCCCGTGGCGGGAGCCGCTGCAGCAACCTCACAGTCTATAAAGCGATGGGGGGCGGACGCTCCAAGACATCGGGACAGTGACGTATGATCGACAAGGAAGTTCAAACGCGCCTGGATTTCATGGCGATCGATGAAACCCAACGTGCTGTTCTGGCGGAGCTTCAGCCATTAGTTCGGACTTTACTCAGCCCTGCACTGGACCGCTTCTATCACAGCGCGCGCAGAACCCCGGAAACCGCCGCCTTCTTCCGCGACGATCAGCATATGGCGCATGCCAAGCGTGCGCAGGAAAGCCACTGGCTTCGTATTGCGACGGGTGCGTTCGATCAGGAATTTCATGCCAGCGTTCGCCGGATTGGCGCGATCCACGCCCATATCGGCCTCGAACCGCGCTGGTATATCGGCGCTTACGGGTTGGTCCTCGAAAATTTGCTCCGTGGCATTGCGCGGCATCTGTCGCCGTGGCGGCGCCTGTTGTCGTTCTTCCGCGGGCCGAGCGCCGCCGATGCGAGCAGCGCGATCGTCAAAGCGGCCTTGCTCGACATGGAATTGTCGGTCTCGATCTATTTCGAAGAGGCACAAGTCGAACGCAACAAGGCGATCGAAAGCCTGTCGCAGGCCCTGGCCGCGCTGGCCGATGGCGATTTGAGCCGCGACGTTGCGAACATGCCGCCTGCCTTTGCTGCAATTGAAACCAGCTTTAATCAAGCACTTACCTCGCTGCGCGGTTTGATCGGCAGCGTGATGGCGAGCAGCGCCGGCATCCGGACCGGTTCCTCGGAAATTGCCCACGCTTCGGAAGATCTGGCGCGCCGGACCGAGGGCACCGCCGCCAGCCTCGAGGAAACGTCGGCATCGCTGGTGCAGATCGATTCCAGGCTGAAGGCAACCGCCGCCGCGACCGCCGAGACGGTCAACCGCGCGCAACAGGCGACCGACACCGTGGCCAATGGCCGCGCGACCGCGGACCAGGCCGTCCAAGCCATGATCCGCGTCGGTGAGAGTGCCAAGGGCATCGATTCGGTGATCGAAGGCCTCGACAAGATCGCGTTCCAAACGCGCGTTCTCGCGATGAACGCCGCCGTCGAAGCGGGACGCGCCGGCGATTCGGGGCGTGGCTTCGCGGTTGTGGCTGATCTGGTGTCCGCGCTGGCGATGCGTGCCGAGGAAGAGGCGAAGCGCGCGCGCGATCAGTTGACCGTGACGCAGGCCGACATTGGCACCGCCGTCAATGCCGTGAAAAACGTCGACACGTCGCTGACCGACATCTCCGGCGATGTGGCAAAGGTCCATGATCTGTTGGGCTCGATGGCCGACGATGCCGTGGCGCAATCTTCGGCTCTGAGCGAAATCTCGGCGGCGATCAGTTCGATGGACCGTACTACGCAGCAGAACGCCGCGATGGTCGAGCAAACGTCGGCCGCCGCGCGCAATCTTACCAGCGAAGTTGGATCGCTGGCGCAGCAGACCGAGCGGTTCAAGACGGGAAGCGCCGCTGCTCCGGCTGGGTCCGCCGCGCCTCGGCGGTCGGCGCGCGCCAATGGCCGTGCGGTCAATGCTGCCGGTAGCGCGTCGGTTCAGTAACCACCGCAGCGGTCTGCGGGTGGTCGGGCGCTCAGCGCCGCGACCACCACAGCAGCGCGCCACCCGCCAGCGCGATCAGCGCGCCGTAGACCGCCCATTCGCCCTTGGCGAGCATGGGGCTCGATGCGGGCCACATGATAAGGCCAAGGCCCTGGCCCGCGAACAGCACCCCGAAGGCCAGTAGGATGACGCCCGCCACAAGGGCGAGCGCCTTCACCGGGTTCACGAACGGGCGTCGAGCGCGACGTAATCGCGCTGCGTCGGGCCGGTGTAGAGCTGACGCGGACGGCCGATCTTCTGCTCCGGATCGGCGATCATTTCATTCCACTGCGCGACCCAGCCGACGGTGCGCGCCAGCGCGAACAGGGCGGTGAACATCGTCGTCGGGAAACCAATCGCCGAGAGGATGACGCCCGAGTAGAAGTCAACGTTCGGGAACAGCTTCTTGTCGATGAAATACGGGTCGCTCAGCGCCATTTCCTCGAGCTTCAGCGCGACGTCGAACACGGGGTCCGACACCTTCATCGCGGCGAACACTTCGCGCACAGTCTGCTGCATCACGGTCGCGCGCGGATCGTAATTCTTGTACACGCGGTGGCCAAAGCCCATCAGGCGGAACGGATCGTTCTTGTCCTTGGCGCGCGCGATATATTCGGGGATGCGGTCGACCGTGCCGATTTCGCGCAGCATGTTGAGCGCGGCTTCGTTGGCACCGCCATGCGCCGGGCCCCACAGGCAGGCGATGCCCGCCGCGATGCACGCGAACGGATTGGCACCCGACGAGCCGGCAAGGCGCACGGTCGAGGTCGAGGCGTTCTGCTCATGGTCGGCGTGGAGGATGAAGATGCGGTCCATCGCCTTTTCGATCACCGGATCGACGACATATTCCTCGGCCGGAACGCCGAAGGTCATGCGCAGGAAGTTGCCGGTGTAGCTCAGCTCGTTCTTGGGGTGCATGAACGGCTGGCCGATCGAATATTTATACGCCATCGCGGCGATCGTCGGCATCTTGGCAATCAGGCGATGGCTCGCGATCATGCGCTGCTGCGGATCGGTGATGTCGGCCGAATCCTGATAGAAGGCCGACAGCGCGCCGACGACACCGCACATGATCGCCATCGGATGCGCATCGCGCCGGAAGCCGCGATAGAAGGTTGCGAGCTGTTCGTGCAGCATCGTGTGGCGGCTGATCGTGTAGGTGAACTTGTCGAGCTCGTCCTTGGTCGGCAACTCGCCGTTCAGCAGGAGATGGCACACCTCCATGAAGCTCGACTGTTCGGCCAATTGCCCGATCGGGTAACCGCGGTGCAGCAGCACGCCTTCGTCGCCGTCGATGTAGGTGATCGCCGAATCGCAGCTTGCGGTCGAGGTGAAGCCCGGATCGTATGTGAACATCCCGGTCTGGGCATACAGCTTTCGAATATCGATCACGTCTGGACCCACGCTACCGTGCAGGACCTTCAAATCGAGATCCTTGTCTGCGGCGTTCAGCTTGACAGTGTCAGTCATCGGTCGTCCTTTCGTGACGTCTATGCGGCCATCTGGTCGGCGATACGCCCCAGGCTCTCTTCGCGCCCGAGCAAGTCGAGCACGTCGAAGATCCCAGGCGAGGTCTTGCGTCCGGTCAGTGCGGCGCGCAGCGGTTGCGCGACTTGACCGAGCTTGACCCCTGCATCGTCGGCGACCTGCCGAACCGCAGCTTCGAGCGCCTCCGTATCCCAGTCTTCGACCGCGTCAAGCGCCGCGTGCACCTGCGCGAGCAATGCTGGGGCAGAACCCGACAGCAGCGCTGTCGCATCATGGTCCATCGCAAGCGGGCGCGTGCGAAAAAGAAAGGCAGCACCGCTGGCCAATTCATTGAGATTGGCTGCGCGCGGTTTCAGCGAGGCCATGCTGCGACGCAGAAGATCGAGCTGTTCGGCGTTCGGCGTGATCTCGAGTCGCGGTGCCACCAACTCGGCCAGGCGCGCATCGTCGGCCTGTCGAATATACTGACCGTTCAAATTTTCGAGTTTCTTCAAATCGAACCGCGCGGGCGATTTGCCAACGCCGTCGAGATCGAACCATGCGATCGCCTGGTCGCGGCTGATGACTTCATCATCGCCATGCCCCCAGCCGAGCCGCAGCAGATAATTTTCCAGCGCCTCGGGCAGAATGCCCAGTTCGTCGCGATAGAATTCCACGCCGACCGCGCCGTGGCGCTTGGACATTTTCGCGCCGTCCGACCCGTGGATCAGCGGGATGTGCGCATAGACCGGGTCGGGCCAGCCGCCCTCGATCGCGTTCATCGCGCGCATGATGGGAAGCTGACGGAAGGCGTTGTTGAGATGGTCGTCGCCGCGGATGATGTGCGTCACGCCCATGTCGTGATCGTCGACCACCACCGCCAGCATATAGGTCGGCGTGCCGTCCGAACGCAGCAGCACGAAATCGTCGAGCTCGGCATTCTGCACGGTAACGCTGCCCTGGACGCGGTCCTCGATCGTGGTGGCACCCTCGCGCGGGGCCTTCAGCCGCACGACGAACGGCGCGCCCTCGGGCGCTTCCTCAGGCGACCGGTCGCGCCAGCGGCCGTCATAGCGCATCGGCTTGCCCGCCGCCTTCTGCGCCTCGCGCATCTCGGTCAGTTCTTCGGCGGTGGCGAAGCATTTATATGCCTGGCCGGCCGCCAGCAATTGATAGGCGACCTCGGCATGGCGTGCGGCGCGCGAAAATTGGAAGACTTCCTCGCCGTCCCAGTCGAGCCCGAGCCAGCGCATCGATGTCAGAATCGCGTCGATCGCGGGCTGGGTCGAGCGCGCACGATCGGTATCTTCGATGCGCAGCAGGAACTTGCCGCCATGGTGACGCGCGTAGAGCCAGTTGAACAAGGCGGTACGCGCCCCGCCAATGTGCAGGAAGCCGGTCGGCGACGGTGCGAACCGGGTGACGACCGTGGCGTCATTGGGGGTGGTGGTGGCGCCGACGGCGGGGGCCGTGGCGGGATCAGATATTGCGCTCAATCGCGCATACTCCCAGACTTAAGGATGGATGGCCGGTTCAGCCTTGAGCGCCCCTAGCACGCACCTTCCCGCGCTTCAAATCGGCGTGCTTCGGGGGTTTGCCGCCGTCAATGCCCGACTCGAGCGGTGGCTGGAGGCGGAGCGCGACCAACTGGCCTTGTGGGTGCCGGTCGCCTTGGGCGCAGGGATCGCTTTGTGGTTCGTGCTGCCCGACCCGGCGGCGTGGCGGGCGGCGGCATGTCTTGCACTGGCGGTGGCGCTTGGCGGCGTGGCGTTTGCGCGACATGGGCGGGCGGCGCGGGTGGTCGCGGTGGGCGGGTTTTGCGTCTTGCTTGGGCTGGCAATGATCTGGAGCCGCTCGGAGCGAGTCGCGGCGGGTGTGCTTGCCCGCCCGACGATCGCGACCTTCACCGCGCGGGTCGAACGAGTCGAGCCGCTGGTGGCGCGGGGTCTTGTGCGCGTGCGGCTCGCGCCGATCCGGGTGCTGGCGGTGCCCGAGCGGCGCGGGCCGCCCCAGCCATTGCCGACGCTGCCTGCACATCTTCGGGTCAATCTGACCGAGGCCGATGTTCCAGTCGGGCTGGTGCCGGGGGCGACGTTGTTGCTGTCGGCGCGGTTGATGCCGCCGCCCGAACCTGCCGTGCCCGGTGCCTATGATTACGCCCGCACTGCCTGGTTCGATGGCATCGGCGCGACCGGGCGCGGCTTCGCGCCGATCCGCATCATCGCTGGCGGCGGCACGGCGGCGGAAGCGGGGCTGCGCGTACGATTGTCGCAGCATATTCAAGCGCAAGCGGGCGGGGGCGGGGCTGGAGGCATTGCCGCCGCGCTGGCAACAGGTGACCAGGGCAGCATCCCGATGGCCGACAATGACGCGATGCGTCGTTCGGGCCTTGCGCATCTGCTCTCGGTCAGCGGCTTGCACATTACGGCGGCGGTCGGCGCGGTGATGGTGCTGGTCATGCGGCTGCTCGCGCTCAGCCCGTGGCTGGCCTTGCGCTGGCGCTTGCCGCTGATCGCAGCGGGGGCGGGGGCGCTCGCGGCGATCGGCTACACGCTGCTGACCGGGGCCGAGGTGCCGACGATCCGCTCCTGCGTCGCTGCGCTGTTCGTGCTCGTCGCGCTGGCGCTGGGGCGCGAGGCGTTGACGCTGCGGCTGGTCGCGGCGGGCGCGGTGGTCGTGTTGCTGCTCTATCCCGAGGCGCTGGCGGGGCCGAGCTTCCAATTGTCCTTCGCCGCCGTCGCTTCGATTATCGCGCTTAACGAACATCCGACGGTGCGCGGCTGGTTCGGCCCGCGCGAGCAATCGCGGCTGGCGAAGCTCGCGCGCGAACTGGCGTCCTTATTGTTGACGGGCCTTGTCGTGGAACTGGCGCTGCTGCCGATTTCGCTATTCCACTTTCAGAAAGCCGGGGTGTACGGCGCGGTCGCCAATATCGTGGCGATCCCGCTGACCACCTTCGTGACGATGCCGCTGGAAGCGCTGGCATTGCTGTTCGATTGCATCGGCGCGGGAGCACCGTTCTGGTGGGCGACGGCGCGGTCGCTCGATCTGTTGCTGTGGATCGCGCACACCACCGCCGCCGTTCCGGGATCGGTCGCGCCGCTACCCGCCATGCCGGGCGCGGCTTACGCCCTGATGGTGGTGGGTGGTCTGTGGCTGGCTTTATGGCGCACGCGCTGGCGGCGGTTGGGGCTCTTGCCGCTGGCGGCGGGCGCGCTGTGGGCGCTGCTGACGCCCGCGCCCGATGTGCTGGTGACGGGCGATGGTCGCCACGTCGCGATCCGCACCGGGCACGGCGATCTGGCGCTGCTGCGCGACCGTACCGGGGATTACACCGCCGATATGCTGGCCGAGAATGGCGGGATCGAGGATTTGCCGGTGCTGATGTCGGAGCAACCCGAGGCGCGCTGCAGCCGCGACCTGTGCCTGATGACGCGCCGCGCGGGCGACCGCGACTGGCGCATCCTCGCGACGCGCAGCGCCTACCTCGTCCCCGCGCCCGCGTTGGTTGCGGCGTGCGCCAGCGCTGACATCGTCATCAGCGAACGCCGCCTGCCGCGCCGCTGCGCACCGCGCTGGCTGCGGCTTGATCGCGCGACGCTGGCGCGCAGCGGCGGCGTGGCGATCGCGCTGGGCACGGCCTCGGTGCGGACCGTCCGTCATGCGGGCGACCGGCATCCGTGGGTGACGATTCCGGTATCATCGAAGCTGTCGCGGTTCCGCAAAGGGAATGAGGCTCGCCACCGCTGAGGGCGTTCGTTAGCTGGTGGCGCGGCGCTGCGGCCTTCTATTTGATTGGCGCCAGCGTGATGGAGCTACCTTTCACCACCCAGACCGTTTTGGGCGCAGTCCCCACGAACAGCGGCATATGCAGATTGTAGGAGGTAAAAACATGGATCTCGGTCGGAACTGGGTCCAGCAAATGCGTGGTCATGAAGCCTTCTGCTGTTGCACCCGGTGGCAGTTTGGGGGGCTTCATCGCGAGACAACTGACATTAAACGGACGGGAAGACAGCACGTGTCCGTCCGGCGCAACGACGACGCGATAGTTGCCTCCCATCACGTAGGTGGCGGCATCCTGCTGGGCCGTCAGCAAGTAGACCGCGACTGGCCCCCCATTGGGCGACGGTAGCACGACCGTATTGAACGGTGCTGGCGTGCACGGTTCGTACTTTTGCGCCTTCGCGCGTTCGACCGCTATCTCGCGTGCGTGCGCGAGGAAGGCTTGCGACGGGGTGAGCGCTACCGGTTGGGGCAATTGTTCCTGACGCACCACCTTTCCGCCACGAACATCGGCGACGAAAAAGGCCTGGGCGGTTGCATTGCTCCCGCGGTAGTAGGTCACGTGCAAGGTTTGCTCGTCGGACACTTCGACGACATATCCGCCCACGCCGGTCAGTTGATCTTTCGGGACTGCGGCCATCAGCGCATCGGTGCTGACCCAGGCCGCACGATCGAAACCGTAAATTAGCCTCCCGGTGTTGGACGCGTGCGCGATGCGCTGCTCGTTGGAAGGCGCGGTTGGGGAAGGCGCGGTTGATCCCGGAACGGCAGATGGAGGCCTGCCCGCATCCTGACCGGGGACCGCCGAGATTAAAGCGATCAAAGGCAATAGCATCGGCTGTCTCCCGCAAAGACAGATACCTGACCTATGGTCTGTGGTTAGACAATGCCGGCACGAACAAAAAGCGTTCGCACCGTTTAAGATTGCTGGCCATCGCCAGAATCGACGTCAAACTTTTCTACATAGCGCTGTGTTTCGGTAGCGCTCGGCGACTGTCTACTTCTCCCTCAGTCGTACCGCCGCAAAATCCCGGCCAGCTTGCCCTGCACGCGCACTTGCGCGGGCGCATAACGCTGCGGGTCATACGCCCGGTTCGCCGGGTCGAGCCGGATCATCGCGCCTTCGCGGCGGAAGAATTTGAGCGTCGCTTCGCTGTCTTCGATCAGCGCCACGACGATCTCGCCGTCGCGCGCCACTTCCTGGCGCTTGATCAGCGCATAATCGCCATCCAAAATCCCGGCTTCGACCATCGAATCCCCGGCGACCTCCAGCGCATAATGCTCGCCACTGCCGAGCAAAGCGGCGGGGACGGCGAGCATCGAAGCACCTTCGAATGCCTCGATCGGCACACCGGCGGCGATGCGGCCGTGCAGCGGGATTTCGATCACGTCATTGGCAGGCTCGGGCATTGCGCGAACGTTGGCGGCGGGCGCAGCGGTGGTCTTGGTCGGCGTGTTGCTGCCGCGCTCGGGCATTTTAAGCACTTCGAGCGCGCGTGCGCGATTGGGCAGGCGGCGGATAAACTGGCGTTCCTCGAGCGCGCTGATCAGGCGGTGGACGCCCGATTTGGATTTGAGGTCGAGCGCTTCCTTCATTTCCTCGAACGAGGGCGACACGCCGGTTTCATCAAGCCGGTCGTTGATGAAGCAGATCAGCTCATGCTGCTTGCGCGTTAGCATCGCTCGGGCCCTTTCGTCGGAACAGACTGCGAACCTATACGGAACGAAAAATCGCGCGTCAAGCGTGGGCTTTAGGGGAGCGCGAGGATTTCCACCGAGTCGCCCGCTCCGGCCGCTGGCGCATGCGGCGCGCGCGCGATCAGGCAATCCGCCTCGGCAAGGGTCCGCAGCAACGAGGAGTCCTGGCGCTGTGCCACATACACGCGCCCATCGCGGGTTTGCGCCCGGAGATAATCCTGCCGCCGGTCATTGGCGGGCAGGGCCGCGCCCAGTATGGCGGTGCGTAAGACCGGCACGGCCGCGCGCGCGCCGCTCAGATGCGCGATCAGCGGGCGCAGGAACACCGTCGCCGTGACGAAGGCCGACACCGGGTTGCCGGGCAGGCCCAGTACCGTCATCCCGCGCAAGCGCCCCGCCAGCATCGGCTTGCCGGGCCGCAGCGCGATCCGCCAGAAATCGATCGTCCCGCCCGCCGCCTCCAGCGCCGGGCGGATCAGGTCATGGTCGCCGACCGAAGCGCCCCCGGTGGTGACGAGAATGTCGGCGTCCACCGCAGCAAAGGCGGCGGCGATGGCATCGAGTCGATCGGGCAGGATACCGAGCGGGAGGATGTCGACCGGTAAGTCGGCCAGCAACGCCGCCAGCATCACGCTGTTGGATTCGGGCAAGGCCTCGGGGGCACCGCTCGCCCCCGGGGCGACCAGTTCGTCACCGCTCGCGACCACCGCGACGCGCAACCGCCGCGCGACCGTCAGCGCGCCGTGCCCGGCGATCGCCGCCAGCGAGAGACGCGCTGCCGTCAGCCGCTCGCCCTTGGCGATGAGCAACTCGCCGCTGGTGAAATCGAGCCCCTTGCGACGGATATTGCCGCCGCGCACCGGTCCGTCGCCGGACAGGGTAAGGCTGTCGCCGTCGCGGGCCGCCTCTTCCTGGACCAGCACGCTATCGGCTCCGGACGGGAGCGCCGCACCGGTGAAGATGCGCACGGCCTCCCGCGCGCCGCACGTCCCGTCAAAGGGTCGCCCGGCGGCGCTCTCGCCAATCACGCGCAGCGGGCCCGGCAAATCGTCGAACCGTACCGCATAGCCATCCATCGCCGACAGGTCGGCATAAGGCTGCGTGCGCAGCGCACAGACGTCGCTCGCCAGCCAGCGACCCGCCGCCGCCGCCAAAGGCACCGTTTCCGTCGCCACTGCGGTGCCCAGCGCGAACAGGCGCTCTTGCGCTTCGGACACGGACATCAGGGGAGCGGGCATAAGGCAGCTTTCAAAGGTGTAAGCGGGGGAATCAGCGCGCCGCCAGGCGGGGCGTCGCGCTTGCCATCGTCAAACGCGTGATCGTGCCGCCCGCATCGCCGCGCTGCACGTCGAACGTGCCGCCAAGCTGCCGGGCCAGTGTCGTCGCGATCGTCAGCCCGAGACTGGTCGGAAGCGTGATGTCAAAGTCGGTCGGCAAGCCCACGCCATTGTCGGTGACGGAGAGGTTCAACAGGCCGTCGGCGCTTTTAACACGGATGTCGATCTGCCCGGTTTCGCGGTCGGCAAAGCCGTGTTCGAACGCATTCGCCACCGCTTCCGCCAGGATCAAGGCGAGCGGGATCAGCGCATTGGGATCGAGCACCATGTCCGCTTGCGCATCGACCCGGCACGCAATGCCGGGCTTGCCGCCGGCTTCGGCGAGATCGGCGACCAAATCGGTTACGAACCGATCCAGCGCGACCTGGCCACCGCTCACATCATAGAGCTGGCGCTGGATCCGGCCGATCAGCTGGACGCGGTGGACGGCGTTGTCGAGAATCTGCCGCGCGCCCGCATCGGTAAGGGCGCGACGCTGGACGCTGAGCAAGGCCGCAACCATCATCAGATTGTTCGACACACGATGTTGCAATTCGTTGAACAGCACATCGCTGCGCTCGACCAGATCGAGCCGCTGGGCCGCCAATTCGCGCGTGCGCTCGCGTTCTTCGCGCAGCCGGGCATTGGCCTTTTGCATCATATCGACCAGCGCAATATCGACCGCGACGACGCCGATATAAAAGAGCAAGGCCGTCGCGGTGGGCGCTCCGATCTGAAAACTGAACAGCGGCGCGATGAAAAAGTACCAGGCGATGAGCCCGCACAGAATGGCCGACAGCACGCCGGGCCCGCGACCCCAGAGAAAGGCGGAGATAATGACCGCCGGAAAGAAGGTGAGAAACGGAAATCCCGGCGGGAAATACGGGTTCAGCGCACTACGCAAGAGCCCGGCCAGAACAGCCGACAGCGCCGCGAAAACATAGGCAAGGATCGGGCGATCGGTCAGGAGCGGCAAACGTTCCAGCAGGTTCGGTCGTAGGTCATTCATTCGGTCAGATACCAATTCCCTCAGGGCCGCGCAGTATTCTCGATCAAGATTCGGATACTCCGCCCGCTACCGTCGCGCATCCTACGCCATCGTATGACCGTGTCGCAAATGCGCGAACGGCGCGCGCGCGCGCCGGGGTAGTTGCACGGAAACCACAGTCGTGTGGCAATCCCGGGCTTCTGCCCAAACTGTCACAATCGCGACATAATCTCGGCCTAGCCGCGCCTCAGCAACCAGACTGTACCAGTCGAAGACCGCTCAGAGCGCATCGCGCAGACACCCGCAAAGGGCGCTGCGCGCGTGTTGTCATGTCCGCAGTACGCTAAACTCAAAATGGGGAACATCGTGTCCAAATCACTCGTCGCAAAGTCCGCACTCCTGTTCGGCACCGCGTTTGTCGCGCTTGCCGGTGCCAGCGCTGCCAGCGCGCAGGATGCTCCTGCTGCTGCCGCAGCGGCGCAGACGCCCGCCGCAGAAGATAATCTCGGCGATATCGTCGTCACCGCGCAACGCCGCAGCGAGAACCTGCAGAAGGTGCCGGTTTCGGTCGGCGTGCTGCAGGGTGCCGATCTGCGCAACTTCACGGCGGGCGGCGGCGATACGCTGCTCGAACTCGCCAACCGCGTCCCCGGCCTTTACGCCGAGACGACCACCGGCAAGATCTTCCCGCGCTTCTACATTCGCGGCCTCGGCAATATCGATTTCTACCTCGGCGCCTCGCAGCCCGTGTCGATCATCCAGGACGATGTCGTGCTCGAGCATGTCGTGCTGAAGTCCAACCCGGTGTTCGACGTGAACCAGATCGAAGTGCTGCGCGGGCCGCAGGGCACGCTGTTCGGCCGCAACACCACGGCCGGCATCATCAAGTTCGACACGAACAAGCCGACCAACGATTATGAAGGCCGCGCGACGGCGTCCTATGGCAGTTACAACACCGTGTCGGTCGACGCCGGCGTCGGCGGGCCGATCGTCAAGGACGTGCTCTCGTTCCGCGTGTCGGGTCTGTATCAGCGTCGCGATAACTGGATCGACAACAGCTATACCGGCCCGAGCGATGACGGCACCGTCGGCGGCAAGAACAAGCTCGGCGGCTTCGAGGAGAAGGACGTCCGCCTCCAGTTGATGCTGACCCCGCCCGAAACCGGCTTCACCGGCATCGTTTCGGCGCATGCGCGCAATTACTCGGGCACTTCGACGATCTTCCATCGCGGCGCGATCAAGCTCGGCACCAACGATGTCAGCGCCGAACCGCGCGACAGCATCGCGCTCGATGAGGGCCATAACAATCCGCAGGCGTACCGGACCTATGGCGGCTCGTTCAACGCGAAGAACGATTTCGGCGCGGTCACGCTGACCTCGATCACTGCGTATGAATCGACGTCGGGCTATAGCCGCGGCGACACCGATGGCGGTGCCGCAGTCAATTTCGCGGGCGGCAAATTCTATGGCGAGAGCCAGGGCCGCGTTCGCGATCTCGACCAGCTGAGCCAGGAACTGCGTCTGGCCAGCAATGGCACCGGGCGTTTCAAGTGGCAGATCGGCGGCATCTACTTTGAATCGCGCGATACGACCGAATTCGACCAGCGCGGTTTCTTCCTGCTCGACAATTCGTTCGGGACCAACCCGAACCCGAACAACTTCGTCGTCCTGCGCAACATCAACACGTCCTATGCCGGTTTTGGCCAGGCGAGCTACGAACTGCTCCCCAAGCTGACGCTGACCGGCGGCGTACGCGTGACCTATGACGAAAAGACCACGCGCCTCGTCACGCCGCCGCGCAACGCAGCGGGCGTATCGACCTTCCCGGCTGCGGCCGCGAGCTATGTGCGCCTCGCCGATACCCAGCCGAGCTGGGAAGGCAGCCTCAACTATGCGGTCGAGCCGAATGTGAACGTGTTCGCGCGCGTTTCGCACGGTTTCCGCGGGCCGACGATCCAGGGTCGTAACGCCGTGTTCAGCTCGGCCTTCGTCACCGCGACGTCGGAGACGATCACGTCGTATGAAGCCGGCATCAAGTCGAACCTGTTCGGCAACACGCTGCGCTTCAACGCGACGGGCTTCTACTACAAGGTCCACAACATCCAGTTGAACGGCAACGACGCCAACAATAACGGCCTGCTGTTCAACGCCAACCAGGCGCAGGCGTGGGGCGGCGAAGCGGAGCTGACCTGGCGTCCGGTGCCCGAGTTCACGCTCGGCCTGGGTGGCAGCGTGCTGCACACCGAGATCAACGACACGCGCGTGTATGCACCGGTCTGCAAGCTCAACGGCGTCGTCACCTGCACCGTGCTCAACCCGACGATCAATGTCGGCGCGGCGACGCTCGCGCAGATCAACGGCAACGTGCTGCCCGACGCGCCGAAATATCAGCTCGATGCCAATGCCCGGTATGACTATCCGCTGGGCAATGGCGGCAAGCTGTTCCTCGCGGGCGACGTCACGCTGCAGGGCTATACCAGCTTCGTGCCGTACAAGACGATCGAGTACACCTCGGACGGCACCTTCGAGGCTGGCCTGAAGGGCGGTTACGCCGCGCCGGACAACAAGTACGAACTGGCCGTATTCGTGCGCAACCTGACCAATGAGAAGAACCTGAAGGGCGTGCTCGATAACTACAACGCCGCCGTGTTCAATGACCCGCGCATCATCGGCGTGTCGCTGAGCGGCAAGTTCTAAGGATGGGGGCGCGGCCTGCTTCGGCGGGCCGCGTTCACCGTTGGGGGCCAAACCGAATATGCGCGCCGCCAGAGCGCAAGGATCCGGTTTGGCCCACGTCAGCGATCAGTTGCCGGTTTGCGGCTTGTGGAACGCCGCCGTTAGACAAGTGGCCTTTGCGTTTCTTATGGTGGTGCCAACAACTCGAATGATTTGATAGTCGGTGAGGGTCGCGGTTTTACGATCGAAGGTGATTAAGCGATCCTGCTCAGGCGTCTGCGTGTCAGCCAGCTTTATTGGATAAGATGCCCGATCCTTAATGGGATATGTCTGCTGGGGGCTACACTCTGCGTAACAATAATATCCTGCTGCCAGGTCCGCACTGAATGTTATGGTGTAAGGAACGACCATAGGCGCGTTCGTGTCAAATTGGACGGTTTCTGTTCCGGTGCAACTCTCAGCAAATTGATCTTGCGCTGACGCAGAGGTAGATCCGAGGGCCGCGAGGGCAAAAGCACAAACCGCGTATCGCATCTTGTTGTCTCCACGGCATGATTAGCATGCTAGCATAACCCTCTGGCTCAACCTTCGCTAATGACAATCGTGTCACCGAGGCGATGTTATTGTTAAGCATCGGATGCTAACGCTGATCTTCGAGGCAGGTGATTCAGCCCGCCCGCGACCAATCGCCCGATTTGCCGCCGGTCTTGGTCAGCAATTGCACGCCGCCGATCGTCATGCCTTTGTCGATCGCCTTGGCCATATCGTAGATCGTCAACAGCGTGATCGTAACGGCGGTCAGCGCTTCCATCTCGACCCCGGTCTTGCCTTCGGTCGCCACCGTCGCGGTTGCGGTGACGCCGCTTTCGTCCACCACCAGATCGATCGCCACGCGCGTCAGCGGCAACGGGTGGCATAAGGGGATCAACTCGCTGGTGCGCTTGGCCGCCATGATGCCCGCGACGCGCGCGACGGCGAGGACGTCACCCTTGAGGGCGGTGCCGTCTCGGATCGCGCGGGCGGCTTCGGCGCTCATGTCGATGCGACCGGTGGCGACGGCCTCGCGGCGGGTGTCGGGCTTGGCACCGACATCGACCATGTGCGCGGCACCTGTGGCGTCGAGGTGGGTTAGGTCGGTCACGTCTTTCTCCCCTCCCTGAAAGGGAGGGGTTGGGGGTGGGTTGGCTCGTTATCGAACGCCGTCCCCATCTCCACACCAACCCACCCCCGGCCCCTCCCTTCCAGGGAGGGGAGATCGAAGAAGAAGGGCGTAACGCTGCTCACCCCACCAGCGCCCGCGTTGCCGCTTCGACGTCGGCCTGGCGCATCAGCGATTCGCCGATCAGGAAGCAGCGAATGCCATGTTCGGCCATCGCATCGAGATCGGCGCGGGTGGTGAGGCCGCTTTCGGCGACGAAGGTGCAATCCTTCGGCGCCTTGGACACGAGTTCATAGGTGCGCGCGAAATCCACCGTGAAATCGCGCAGATTGCGGTTGTTGACGCCGATCAGCCGCGACTTGAGCTTCAGGGCGCGCTCCATTTCGCTGTGCGAATGCACCTCGACCAGCACGTCCATCCCGCATTCCAGCGCACTCGCCTCGATCTCGGCGAGCAGCCCGTCGTCGAGCGCCGACATGATCAGCAGGATCGCGTCCGCACCAAGCCCACGCGATTCGGGCACCTGCCACGGATCGACCATGAAATCCTTGCGCAGCACCGGCAGCGCACAGGCATTGCGCGCGGCGGTCAGATAGCTGTCGGCCCCCTGGAACCATGCTTCGTCGGTCAGCACCGACAAGCAGGTCGCCCCACCCGCCTGATAAGCAGCGGCATGGGCGGGGGGATCGAAATCCTCGCGGATCAGGCCCTTGGATGGGCTGGCCTTTTTGATCTCGGCGACCAGCGCAAAGCCGGTCTTGGCGCGCGCATCCAAGGCGGCGCGAAAGCCGCGCGGCGCGGTCTGCGCGGCGATGCGGTCGTCGAGTTCGGCGAGCGCGGTGGTTGCTTTCCGCGCGGCGACTTCGGCGCGCTTGGTTTCCAGGATGCGGGTGAGAACGTCGGTCATGAATAGGCAATCCATCGATCGAGCAAGCCGTTCGCCGCGCCGCTGTCGATCGCGTCGCGTGCAATCTCCACGCCTTCGGCAAGCGTCTGGCTCGTGCCCGCCACGATCAGCGCGGCGGCGGCATTGAGGAGAACAGCATCGCGATATGGGCCCGCTTCGCCCTGAAGCAAGCGGCGCAGCGCGGCGGCGTTATAGGCGGCATCGCCACCGCGGATCGCGGTGACAGGGTGGCGCGGCAATCCCGCGTCTTCGGGCACGATGATGTCGGGCAGGTCAACCTGGCCGACGCTGACCGCGACGCTTCTGCCGGCACTCGACAATTCGTCCAGCCCTTCCTCGCCCGACACCACCAACGCCGCCTCGGTGCCAAGCTGTTCGAGCGCGGCGGCATAGGTTGCGGCATAATCGGGCCGCGCGATGCCGATCAACTGGCGCGTTACCCCGGCGGGGTTGGCGAGCGGCCCCATCAGGTTGAAAATCGTGCGCCGTCCCAGCCGCTGGCGGATCGGCGTGATCCGCTTCATCGCCGGGTGATGGTTGGCGGCGAACAGGAAGGCGATGCCGATATCGCGTAAGCTTCCCTCGGCGCATAATCCGGCGCGGTGCATGTCGAGCCCCAGCACTTCCAGCGTATCCGCCGCGCCCGCCTTGGAGGAGGCCGCGCGATTGCCATGCTTGGCGACGGGAACGCCGGTGCTGGCGACGACGATCGACACGGCGGTGGAGACGTTGAGCGTATGATGCCCGTCGCCCCCGGTGCCGCAGACATCGACCGTGCCCGGCGGTGCATCGATCGGCAGCAGGCGCGCGCGCATCGCGCGGGCGGCCTCGGCGATTTCGATACTGGTTTCGCCGCGCTCGGTTAGCCCGATCAGGAAAGCCTCGATCTCCGACTCGGACGTTCGCGCGTCGAGCAGGTCGGCAAAGGCCTGCGCCGCGGTTTCGCGACTAAGCGGCGATGCCGTGTCGGGGAGGAGGTTCAATTTCCCCTCCCGCTTGCGAGTTCCGGGTCGGCCATGCCCCCGGCATGGCCTGGACGACGTGGGGCGTCGTCCACCCGGTACTGGGTTAGGGGAGGGGGGGCAGAGAGCTGTGCGTCTTGGACAGGCCCTCCCCCAGCCCCTCCCGCAAGCGGGAGGGGAGATATGCCCGCATCCGCCAGAAAATTCGCCAGCATCGCATGGCCATGTTCGGTGGCGATGCTTTCGGGGTGGAACTGCACGCCGTGGATCGGCAGCGTGGCATGGCGCACGCCCATCACCGATCCGTCATCGGCGCGCGCGTTGACCACCAGCGTGTCCGGCAGATCCTCGACGATCAGCGAATGATAGCGCGTCGCGGTGAAAGGCGAGGGCAGGCCCGCGAACACGCCCGTTCCGTCATGCGTGACGGGCGAGGTCTTGCCGTGCATCAACCCGCCGCGCACCACGCGGCCGCCGAAATGCTGGCCGATTGCCTGATGCCCCAGGCACACGCCCAGCAACGGACGCCCAGCTGCGGCGCAGGCCGCCACCAGATCGAGCGAGATGCCGGCCTCGGTCGGGGTTTTGGGGCCGGGCGAGATCAGGAACCCCTGCGCATTGCTGGCCAGCGCCTCGGCGGCGGTCAGCGCGTCGTTGCGCACCACCTTTACCTCCGCGCCCAACTCCATCAGGTAGTGGACCAGGTTCCAGGTGAAGCTGTCGTAATTGTCGATGACGAGGATCATGGCGCGCCGCTAACCTGTTTGTGCTGATACGACAATCGCGGTGATAAAGACGCCGTTCAGGTTGGATCTAACCAAACGTGCTACACGTTACCGTGTCCCAAGGAGAAATTCCCATGCTGCGCCCCTTCGCCGTCGCCCTTTTGCTGGCTACAGTCCCCACCGCGACGGTCGCGCAGAGCGCGCCGCAGGCTTCGACGACCGAAGCCAAACAGGCCGAGTCGGGCAAGCCGCCGCTCCGGATTCGCTCGGTCACGCTGACGGGTAACGAGACCTGCCCGCAGGCGAGCAATCCCGATCAAGAGATCGTGGTGTGCGCGCGTGTCGGCGAACCCTATCGCATTCCCAAGGCGCTGCGCGACCAAAAGCCGATCCCGGCGCAGAACCAGAGCTGGGTCAATCGCGTGGCGGTGATGGACGAGGTCGGTCGCCGCGCCGGTGGCTTGCCCGACACCTGTTCGCCGACCGGCTCGGGTGGCCAGACCGGCTGCGCCAAGCTGCGCGCCGAACAATATGCCGCCGAAAAGGCCGATGCCAAGCGTCAGGCAAGCCAGGTTCCGTAAGAGGCCATTACCCCGTTCGGGCTGAGCTTGTCGAAGCCCCGCTCTCCTATCGCCGACCGCGTGCCTGTGGGGGGCTGCCCTTCGACAAGCTCAGGGCGAACGGGGGGGCTAGCCGGTTACTGCCCGAACCCGCTCTCCGCCGCCCGCGCGATCGCCTCGCGCGCGGCGGCGAGCAGCGCGCCCGCTTTCGCCTCGCACTCGCGCTGCTCATACGCCGCTTCGCTGTCGGCGACGATCCCGGCCCCCGCCTGCACATTCATGATGCCGTCTTTCACGATCGCGGTGCGCAGCACGATGCACGAATCCATCGATCCGTCGGGCGAGAAATAGCCGACGCCGCCCGCATAGGGCCCACGCACAGCCCCCTCCAGTTCGGCAATGATCTCGCACGCGCGCACCTTGGGCGCACCGCTGACCGTGCCCGCCGGGAAACCCGCGAACAGCGCGTCGAGCGCGTCATGCTCGGGCGCTAGCTGGCCGATCACGTTCGAGACGATGTGCATGACATGGCTGTAGAATTCGGTGGTGTAGCTCGCCGTTACCTGCACGCTGCCCGCCGTCGCCACGCGCCCGACATCGTTGCGGCCAAGATCGAGCAGCATGAGGTGCTCGGCGCGCTCCTTGGGGTCGGCGAGCAGGCTCTGGCGGTTGGCTTCGTCCTCGGCGGCGGTCTTGCCGCGTGGGCGCGTGCCGGCGATCGGGCGGATCGTCACCTCGCCGTCGCGCACCCGCACCAGAATTTCCGGGCTCGATCCGGTCAGCGCAAAGCCGGGCAGATCGAGATGATAGAGGAACGGCGACGGATTGATCCGCCGCAGCGCGCGATAGAGTTCGAACGCAGGCAGCGGGAAGGGCGCGGTGAAGCGCTGTGACAGCACCACCTGAAAGATGTCGCCCGCGACGATATAGTCCTTCGCCCGCGCCACCATCTCGGCATAGCGGCCGGGGGCAAGCGTTGGCGTCAGCGCGATGTCGCTCGCCTCGCCGCGCACCGGCGCGGGCAAAGGCGCGGTGGCGAGGCGCGCGGCGGTCGCCTCGATCCGCTCGAGTCCCTCGGTCACGATCGCCTCGGGGGTACGCGTCGCGTCGGGCCAGACCGGCGCGACCAGGAACAGCGCATCGGCCAGCCGGTCGAAGATCAGCACCACCGTCGGCCGCACGAACATCATGTCGGGCAAGCCCAGCGTATCGGTCACCGGGCGTGGCAGCCGCTCGACCAGGCCGATCGTCTCATAGCCGAAATAGCCCACCAGACAGGCGAGTGCGCGCGGCAGTTCGGCAGGCACGTCCATCCGGCACGACGCCACCAGCGCGCGCAAAGCCTCCAGCGTCGGTTCGGTGCAGGGGGCGAAGGCCTCGCGATCGGTCAGCCAATGCGGGTTGATCGCGGCGGCATTGCCCTGCGCGCGGAACACCAGATCGGGCGCGAGCCCGATCAGGCTGTGCCGCCCGCGCGTTTCCCCGCCCTCGACCGATTCGAGCAGGAAGTCGCCTCGCCCCGGCTCGATCAGCTTTAGGGCTGCAGCGACCGGGGTCTCTGTATCGGCGACCTGACGCTGCCACAGCAGCGCCGGACGACCGGCGGCGAGGGCGGCGTGTGCTGCCGCCGTATCAGGGCTGATCGGTCGCACTCACGCCACCCAGCATGTTGAGCTTGAGCTTGGCGATCGCAGCGGTGTTGCGCGTGGTGCCAACCGCCTTTTGCACGGCCTTGCCGAAGGCACCGGCATATTCACGGCCGATCACCTTGCCGATATCGGAGCGCGTACCGGAGATGACCTTGTCGTTGCCGCGCGCATCGCCCGCTTCGATCGAGTCGAGATGAACGATGACCCAGCCGGCCCTGTCCGGCGCTTCGATCAGCTTGGTGGTCTTGGCGGCCATGCTGAACAGCAGCGACAGCGGGGCTGGCACCTGGCGCGGGTTCGCCATCAGCGCGGCGCGCGGCGCGTTGATCGGGCGCAGCGGCGGCAGCTTCAGCTTGGTCGCGGCCATCGCCTCGGCCAAGGGCGTGCCCTTATTGGCGCTGGCGACGACGGCGGCGGCGATCTTGCGCGCCTCGCGCTGGCCACGGTCGAGCGTGAAGTCGCGCACCACTACGTCGCGGATCTGCGCCAGCGGGCGCGGCGCGGCCGGCACGATCTTTTCGACCGCGACCAACGCAAAGCTGCCATCGGGGCCCAACGGCACGGTTTGCGGCGCATCACCCGCTTGCGCTGCAAAGGCGGCGGCGAGGATCGGCGCAATCGCAGGATCGGGCTTGGCGGTGGGGTTGTCGATGTCCTGACCGGTCGGCAGCAGCGCGGGGGTGCGCAGCGGCGTCAGCTTCTGCTGCGTGACCAGCGTCTCGAAATTGCTCTTCGACAGTGCGTCCTCCATCGCGTTGCGCTTGTCGGTCAGCGCGGCGGTGGTCTTCTGCTTGGACAGCGTCTCGCGCAGCGCTGGTGTTGCCTCGGCCAGCGTTTTTGCGGGCTGGATATGCTGCTTGACGATCTTGGCGACGATGAAGCCAAGCGGCGCGCGCAGCGGTCCGACGACATCGCCCGCTTTGGCGGCAAAGGCCGCATCGGCGACGGCGGCGGACGTCTGCCCGGCATAGCCCGCTTTCTGCTGGTCGGTCAGCGTCGCGGCTTCGAGCCCGGCGGCGCGGGCCGCCTGCTCGATCGGCGTGCCTGCGCGCACCTTGGCGGCGAGCGCCGTCGCGGCGGTCTGATCGGCGACCACGACTTGCGCGATCGTGCGTACATCGGCGGCGGCGAAGCTTGCCGCCTGCGCCTTATAGGCAGCGGCGATCTCGGCATCGGTCGGCGCGGCGGCGACGGTGGCCGCATTGATCAGCGCATAGCGCACGATCCGCCGCTCCGGCACGCGGTAGCGCGACAGGTTGCGGGTGTAGAAGGTGTTAAGCTCGGCATCGGTCGGCGCGGGGCCTGCGGCGACCGCCTGGCTCGGGATGAAGCCGACCGTACCGTTGCGCTTCTCCAGCAGCAGGCTCGCATAAGGCAGCGCCATTTGCACCGGCACCTGAATCGCGCCGATCGTCGGCAGGATCAGGTGGCGCATCAGCGTCTGGTCGGCAATGTCGGTGCGGACCTGTGTATCGGTGGCACCGTTCTGCTTCAGCACGGCTTCATAGCGCGCTTGGTCGAACTTGCCGTCGAGCCCGATCAGCCCCGGCTGGCTGGCGATCACCGCATCGACCGCTTTCTTACTGATGACGATGCCCTGCTTCTGCGCGAACTGGCGGAAGGCGTTCGAATCGATCAGCCGCTCCAGGCTCGCATCGAATCCGCCGCCCGCAACGAACTGCGCCATCGTCAGCGACGGCTGCTCCTGCCGATATTGGTTGAAGTCGCGCTGCACCGCTGCCTGCAAGTCACCGATCACGATCGTCTGGCTGCCAACGGTGGCGACGGTGTCGCCCTTGGCGGCGGGCGTGCCGCTGCCCGACAGGCCCGATTTGTCCGAAAGCACGAACGCCAGGCCAAGCAACGCGACGAATCCAAGCGCAACGGCGGCCCCCAGCGGATGGCGGATCATTCGGCGGAAAAAACTGAGCATGAGCGGGAGCGGCCAATCTGTCTGGAGCGTAATCTTTGCCGCTTTAGGGGGGTGGCGGGGCGGCTTCAAGCCGGGGCTTGGACTTGTGCGTTGCGGCAGGGGCGTTATCGCAGGGCAAAAGGTAAGAAAAAAGAGGATGGGCATGACACGTCGCAAGCTGGTCGCCGGCAATTGGAAGATGAATGGCAGTCTCGCCGCTTTGGCGGAACTCGACACGATCGCGGCGGTCGCGCGCGCGCATCCGGCGGTCGATGTGGCGATTGCGTTGCCCGCGACGCTGATCGCCCCTGCTGTCCAGCGCGTGCCCGGCCTCGCCATTGGCGGGCAGGACGTCCATGCTGCGGAAAGCGGTGCGCACACCGGCTGCCTGTCCGCCGCGATGCTCGCCGAAGCGGGGGCGAGCTTCACCATCGTCGGCCATAGCGAACGCCGCGCCGATCAGGGCGAAACCAGTCAGGATGCCTGGGCGAAGGCCAGCGCCGCGCACCGTCACGGTCTCGGCGTCATCCTGTGCGTCGGCGAAACGGATGCCGAGCGCGACGCCGGCCGCGCCGCACGCGTGGTGCAGGCGCAGATCGAAAAATCGGTGCCCGATCTCGCCACCGGCGCGTGGCTGACGCTGGCGTATGAACCGCGCTGGGCGATCGGCACCGGCCGCACCCCGACGCTCGATGAAATCGCCGAAGTCCATTCGATCGCTCGCGCCAAGCTGCGCACGCTGGTCGGCGATGCCGCCGACACGATCCGCATACTCTATGGCGGATCGGTAACGGGCGCGAATGCGGCGGCGATCCTGGAAACCGAGGATGTCGACGGCGCGCTGGTCGGCGGTGCTAGCCTGACGGCGGCGAAATTCGTGCCGATCATCGAAGCGGCGGGGTAGGGCGCGCGTCGGCTCCCCTTTCTCCGTTCGTTTCGAGCGTAGTCGAGAAACAGCTACAAGCGCTGTGCCTGGTTTCTTGCATGTTGCGGCTGGCCTGATCTGGTGATCCAGAAGGGTTGACCTGCAGGGGTGGCCGCCCCTGCAGGTCGGACGGGCGGGACCGTGGGTTTCTGGGCTATGCGCCGCAGTCGAGCGTGGTCCGTCCGTCTTCTTTGTCTGGCCTGAACAGATGATGGGGAGCAAGACCCGAATGCAAGAAAAGGCCGAGGCAACGCCGACGATCCATGTCGGCATCGATGTGAGCAAGGCGCATCTCGATGTGCATCTGCACCCGCTGGGCGAGCGGTTGCGCGTGACCAACGATGCGCACGGCCACCGCCACCTTGTGGCGCTGCTCACCCAGCACGCGGTGGCGCTCGTGCTGATGGAGCCGACCTCGCGCTATCACCGCGCCGTCCATCGTCGGCTGCATGAAGCCGGTCTGCCGGTCGCGCTCGCCAATCCGCTGCGCGCGCGGCTGTTCGCCCAGGCGTCCGGCACGCTCGCCAAGACCGATGCGATCGATGCCGCGATGCTGGCGCGCATGGCCGAGCGGCTTGGCCCCGATCCGGTCGCCCCGCCGACACCGGCGCAAGAGGAGCTTCAGGAACTCGCCAGCGCCCGCCAGGCCGCGATCGCTGAACGCACCGCGCTCGGCAATCGTCTCGCCGCTGCCACCAGCGCCTTCCTGCGGCGCGAACTCGCCACCCGCCTGCGCGCGCTCGAGCGCCATATCGCCCGGCTCGATAGCACGATCGACACCATGATCCGGGCCGATCACGAGCTCGACCGCAAGGCCCGTATCCTGCGTTCAATCCCCGGCGTCGGCCCCGTCACCTCGCTCGCCTTCCTCGCCCAGCTCGGCGAACTCGGCCGCATCACCGCCAAGCAGGCCGCAGCCCTTGCCGGGCTCGCTCCCTTTGCGCGGGATAGCGGGACATCCCAGCCAAAGCGCCGCATCCATGGCGGGCGTGCCCAGCTCCGCTGCGCTCTCTACATGGCGGCGCTGAGCGCCAGCCGCCGCAACGCCGATCTCAAACGATTCTACCAAGGCCTCATCGAACGCGGCAAACCCGCCAAACTGGCGCTCGCTGCCGTCGCCCGCAAAATCGTCGTCCTTGCAAACACCCTCATCACTGAAAATCGACACTGGACGCAAGTCACCCCTTGACCGACAACACAGATGCTCGACTTCGCTCGAAACGAACGGGGGGGGGGCGGGGTACCACCCCGGCGCATCGCCAATCCCCACTGGACACGCAAACCGCCGCCCGCTTATCGGGGCGCGATGAGTGTTATTGCCACGATCATGAACACGGCCACCGGCCAGCCCATCCAGAAAATGACCTTCGGGCGGATGCCCAAGCCCTGGATTTCCTTCAACCTCGCCACCGGCGAACTGGTCACCGCCGACCGCGTCGAAGTCGGCAAACCCGCGCCCGGCAAATTCGTCGTGCCGGTGTCGGTCTGGGTCACGCCCAAGACCGATAAAAGCGCGTAAAGGCCGCGAACCATCGCCCTCATCTCCCTCTCCCACCGGGAGAGGGAAGGGGCCCGCCGCGCCAGCGGTGGGAAGGGTGAGGGCGACCCGCGCCACATCCCCCACTCACCCTCACCCTTCCGCGGCTTCGCCGCTCCCTCCCTCTCCCGATGGGAGAGGGATTTGCTGTTCAGCGTCGCCATTGCTTACCCTCGGCGTTCGTGCAGACTGCCGTTTCCCGATACGGAGGGCGACCCACCCCCAGCCCCTCCCTTTCAGGGAGGGGAGGCGCGACCGTGCCCTTCTTGCTCCCCTCCCTGGGAGGGGCTGGGGGTGGGTTGGCCTGCGACGGTGCGGGGTCGGGGTTGAACGCAAAATTAGAAATAAAGCATCTCTATCCGTCAAACAGAAGGCCATTCTGAGATGCCGGCTCGAAGCTCACCAAATCGCCACTGTATCTCACATGAAATACCAGTTCGTACCGGCTTGGCCCAATCAGCCATAGTATCGGAGCTGGGAATTTACGCAGTGACAGTATCTTTTTGAAAGCATTACGTGTTTTACCCAATGAGGGCGCAGGGGTGGCGGGGTTTGCGCCGAATTGCACCATGAGTGCGAATAGATCGTCAACCTCGGCGCGAGTCTTCTTCACCTCCCCAACAATGGCGGTCGGTCCGCCATTACCCAGCGCTATGATATCATATGCCCAATCTGGCGATTGGGCAGCAAGGCGCGAAATTGGCCAGCGATAATCCAAATGCAAGCGCGCGATCGCTCCCATAGAGATGATCGGCTCCATCCAAAGCGTAAAAGTGCGGAGTTCAGCCGTTTTGCTCCCGGTCCAAAAGAATTGCTCATGTACCTTTGCATTGCCAATGATATACTGGCCTCGACCTTTGTAAGAAAGCAACCCTGCTTGCCACGCCCGTAAAAAGTCCTCTGCATCTTCCTCCGATAGTCGATTTGATTTTTCGACAAAGCCAAAAATGTTGAGCCGCCGATCCGGATCGGAGCAGAATTCTGGGATCAATCTACTCTTCAATAGGTTGTTGAATTCAGCTCGCGCACTCATTCAATTTCCAATTCAGTTTTGATCGCGGCAGCAAGCAGAGCATAAAGGTCGATTACAATCGATCGAACGAAGTGTCGCCGGTATATATTAATACAACGATGCTGACTTATCGAATCTGCCCCCCTTAACCCCCAAGCCGCGCCGGATCGACCACCACATGCCGGATATGCGTCCGGTTATACGTATACGTAATGTGCACCAGCCCATCCCGGGTCTGGATCACCGCCGGATAAGCATAGCCATCGGGCAGCGGTTTGTCCTCCAGGGTCAGCACGTTGCGCCAGTCCACCCCATCGCGCGACAGGCCGATGTTGAGCGGCCAGCGCGGGCCGTCGCCGGGGCGGTCGGGCCAGTGCGCGCTGTGATTGTAGACGATCAACTGCCGCCCATCGGCCAGCGTCACCGCGTCGGTGCCGGCATTGGGGTTGGGCAGGTCGATCGCCACCAGCGGCGACCAGCTCTTGCCCGTATCGCGCGACCAGCTCATCGCCAGCGCGCCCTGCCGCGTGCGCGCCACCACCGCCAGGCGACCATCGGCAAAGTGCAGCACGCTCGGCTGGATCGCCTCGATCCCGATGGGGGATGCGATCGGCGGCTCGACCGTCCAGCTTCGCCCCTGATCGGTCGAACGCTCCATCCGGATACACCAGCGGTTGTGTTCGGGCGTGCCCTCCTCGCGGCTGGAGGGTGACAGCCAGCTTCCGTCCGCCAGCACCACCGGCTTGTTCTTGATCGGCCCCAGCACGCCCTCGGGCAGGCGCTGCGCCGCGCTCCAATTGCGGCCGCCATCGCTGGAGGTCTTGACCATCCCCCACCAGCCACGCGGATTGGGGCCGACCTTGTAGAACAAAGTGAGCGGCCCGCCTGGCGGCTGGAACAGCACCGGGTTCCAGGTCGGGTAGCGCGTGCCGTCCGCACTTTGCCCATCGGCGACCGCGGCCGGCTTGTCCCACCCGCCTGGCCCCCGGCGGGCGAACCAGATCGTCACATCGGGGCGGCTCTCGCCGGTGCCGCCAAACCACGCGGCGGCGAGCGTGCCGTCGGGCAACTCGACGATGGTCGAGGCATGGGCCTGCGGGTAAGGCGGGGCGGGATCGATGAATTCGGAGAGCAGGATCGGCGAGGGCGCGGCAATCGCCGCCATCGGCAGCGCCGCCAGTGCGACCAGTCCCACCAGCATCGCCTTGAAATATCGCAAGATCATCGCTGCCTTATCACCCAACCACTGCCTCCGCTCCTCCGTCATGCCGGGCTCGTCCCGGCATCCACCGTGCCGCACGCTCTGCGACCGAAGGTCTCGGATCCCGGTGGACCCCGGCACAGGGCCGGGGTGACGACTGCACCCCGCTCAACCCGGATAGCGCGCCTTCAGCATCGCCCAGGCCGCGCGCAGGCCCAGCGCCTCGCCACCCTTGGGCCGCCCCGGCTTGGCCGAAGGCCGCCAGGCAAAGGTGTCGAAATGCGCCCAGGGCGTCCCCTCGGGCACGAAGCGCCGCAGGAACAGCGCCGCCGTCACCGCGCCGGCAAGGCCGCCATCGGGCGCGTTGACCATGTCGGCAATGTCGGAGGACAGCATTTCGTCATAGCCATCCCACAGCGGCATCCGCCACAGCGGATCGTACACCGTCGTGCCCGCCGCCAGCAGCGCTTCGGCCAGCGGCTCGTCATTGGCGAAGGTCGCGGGCAGATCGGGGCCCAGCGCCACGCGCGCCGCGCCGGTCAGCGTCGCGAAATCGAGGATCAGCGCGGGCGTCTCTTCGGCGGCGCGGGTGATCGCATCGCCCAGCACCAGCCGCCCTTCGGCATCGGTATTGGTGTTCTCGACCGTCAGCCCCTTGCGCGTACGCAGCACGTCGCCGGGGCGGAAGGCGTTGCCCGCTATGCTGTTCTCCACCGCCGGGATCAGCAGGTGCAGCCGCACCGGCAGCCGCGCCGCCATCACCAGCCCGGCCAGCGCCAGCGCATGCGCCGCGCCGCCCATGTCCTTCTTCATCAGCCGCATGCCAGAGGAGGGCTTGATGTCGAGCCCGCCCGAATCAAAGCACACGCCCTTGCCGATGATCGCGATGCGTGGATGCGCCGGATTGCCCCATTCGAGCTCGATCAGGCGCGGCTCGCGCCCCTTGGCGGCGGCCTGGCCGACCGCGTGGATCATCGGATAGCCCTTGATGAGCGCATCCCCCTTGGTGACGGTCACGCTCGCGCCGTGGGTCTTGGCCAGCGCCTCAGCCTCGCCCTCCAGCTCGGCGGGCCCGAGATCGGCGGCAGCGGTGTTGACCAGATCGCGCACGCTGGCGACCGCCTGCGCCAGGCGCACCGTCTCCTCGATCCGCGCGGGCTCGCCGGTCAGCAGCACGCGCGCGCCGGTCACCACCTCGTCGCTGCGATAGCGGTCGAACTTGTGCTGCGCGAGCGCCCAGCCGAGCATCGCCGCGCCGGGTTCGCCCTCGGCCAGGCGATAGGTGCCTTCGGGCAATTGCTCCCCCAGCGAGGCGATCCGCCACGGCGAATCGAGGCTTTCGTTGCACACCAGCAGCATCGCCCAATCGTCGGGCCCATCGCCCGGCAGCACCGCGCGGTTGCCGGCCTTGCCGGTCAGCCGATGCGCCGCCACCGTGGTGCGGATGCGCGGCGGCTGTGCCTTCAGCCAGCTCTCCCATTGGTCGGGATGTACGACATGGATCAGGCGCGCGGGCTGGCCGCGATCGGGCTGCAGCAGGGCTGCGGGGTTGAAGATCATGCGCCCTTTATCGGAAGCGCGGGGCCGCTGCGCAAGCCGCGATGGCGCTCAGGCGAGCGGCACCCCGTACAGATCATGCTCGTCGGCATCCTCGATCTCGACGCGGACGATGTCACCCTGTGTCAAATGCCCGGCATCGCGCAGGAACACCTCGCCGTCGATCTCGGGCGCATCGGCCTTGGATCGCCCGGTCGCGCCATCCTCGCCGACCTCGTCGATGATCACGTCGAGCGTGCGGCCGACCTTGGCCTGCAGTTTCTCGGCGGAGATGCGCGCGGTCAGCTCCATCAACCGGGCGTAGCGCTCTTCCTTGATTTCCTCGGGCACCGGATCGGGCAGGGCATTGGCCGCCGCCCCCTCGACCGGCTCGAACCGGAACGCGCCGACGCGATCGAGCTGCGCTTCCTGCAGCCAGTCCATCAGATAGGCGAAATCATCCTCGGTCTCGCCGGGGAAGCCGACGACGAAGGTCGAGCGGATCGCAATATCCGGCGCGATCGTCCGCCAATGCTTGATGCGCTCGAGCACCTTGGTCTCGTTCGCCGGGCGCTTCATCAGCTTCAGCACGTTGCGGCTGGCATGTTGGAACGGAATGTCGAGATAGGGGAGGATCAGCCCCTCGGCCATCAGCGGGATGACCTGGTCGACATGCGGATAGGGGTAGACATAATGCAACCGCACCCATGCGCCCAATTTGCCCAGCTCGCGCGACAGATCGGTCATATGCGCGCGGACTTCTTCGCCATGCCACAGGCGCGGCTGGTGGCGGATGTCGACGCCGTAGGCGGAGGTATCCTGGCTGATCACCAGCAATTCCTTGGTGCCCGCTTCGATCAGCTTCTCCGCCTCGCGCAGGATCGCATCGGGGCGGCGGCTGACCAGATCGCCGCGCAGGCTCGGGATGATGCAGAAGGCGCAGCGGTGGTTGCAGCCTTCTGAAATCTTGAGATAGCTGTAATGGCGCGGGGTCAGCTTCAGCCCGCTTTCGGGCACCAGATTGAGGAACGCGCTCGGCGGCATCGGGGCCGCATCATGCACCGCGCCGACCACTTCCTCATATTGATGCGCACCGGTAACGGCCAGCACATTGGGGAAGCGCGCGCGGATCGTCTCGGCTTCCTTGCCCATGCAGCCGGTAACGATAACGCGGCCATTCTCGGCAATCGCCTCGCCAATGGCTTCGAGGCTTTCCTCCTTGGCCGAATCGAGAAACCCGCAGGTGTTGACCAGCACGACATCGGCCCCGGCATAATCGGGCGACATCTGATAGCCATCGCTGCGCAGCTTGGTCAGGATCCGTTCGCTATCGACCAGATTCTTCGGGCAGCCGAGCGAGACCATGCCGATCTTCGGCGGGGAGGGGAGTGTTGTTGCCATGGGAATGGCGGCACATAAGCGCAGTCGCGGGATTTTTCCAGCGATTGCCGCTTGGGCGCTACCTGGCACCTTTCCTCCGCCTGGTGATTCATGGCTATGCCATCGCGACGGTCGCTTTTATCGTCTTGGTTTCGCCTCTCGTTTAACCGGTACACCCTACCGCCAAGGTTCCCGTTCATGGCACGATCCGCACCCTGCCTGGCGTTCCTGCTGCTAGCGGGATGCGGCGCGCAAAGCTCCAAACCGCCACCGCCGCGCGTGATGTTCGCCGGGCTCCCGGTCAGCGGTAGCGTCGCCGATGCCCGCCGCGCGGGCTTCACCGATTGCGTCGCACCCGATTGGGGCAGCCTGCGCTGTCGCCGCCACGGCGTGATGATCGAGGGGACGGGCCCCTATGAGGGTGCGGTGGACCTGACCGGCAACGACGGCAGCGGCGGCTTCGACCAAGTCACGGTGTGGCACGATCAGGACCAATATGCCGTCTACAAGATCACTGACGTGCTGGAGAAGCAGGGGTGGAAGAACTGCAGTACGGGCAGCGGCGACCGTGGCGACCAGATCATCTACACCCACACCGGCATGCCGGTCAGGGTCTCGATGGATTTGAGCTATTGGGGCAAACGCCGACTGCGGGTGATCCCGGCATGGAACAAGAAGGAGCGGCGGTGTTGAAGGATCGGCGGGCAAGATCAGATCGCGCAGCCATTACCGACATCGCGACTGGACCCCGGCCTTCGCCGGGGAAGGAATATCGTTTGGTGCCGCATCCCGATTTTCCGCCGCGGGCAGCTTTGGTCGTTAAGGCTAGTGTTAGCCGACGGTCAGACGGATGCTTCTTCCTCGTGAACTTCCGTGTGCATGGCGGACTTGATAGCATAAGGTGGCCAGACGCTTCGGCTGAAGGACGTTTCGACAGACTCTGGGAGCATAGCTGTTTCGAGGTCTTCTTGGCTCCCGGCGCGACACCTTCCTATATCGAAATGAATTTTGCGCCTGGACGTCAATGGGCGGCTTACAGGTTCGACGATTATCGACATGGTATGAAAGATGCGCTCGGCATTACGATCCATCGGATGGACTGGTTCGTAAGAGACCTATCTGTGCCACGGGCCGAGATGCAGGTTTTGCTTGAGGGCCCGCCCGAACTCGAGACCTTGGATTGGAAACTAGGTCTGACCACGGTCATCGAGGAAACCGACGGCACCAAATCCTATTGGGCGCTTGCCCATGCGGCCGGTCCGCCCGATTTCCACAATCGAGATTGCTTTATCGCGACCCTCCCGGCACCTGAGCACGCATGAACTTCGGTATCGATCGCCTCCTCGCCGACCCCGCGCTCCGCAAGCCGCTGGAGGGCAAGCGCATCGCTTTGCTCGCCCACCCGGCCTCGGTCACGCGCGACCTGACGCATTCGGTCGACGCGCTGATCGCGGTGGGGCTGAACGTCACCGCGATGTTCGGCCCGCAGCATGGCGTGCGTGGCGATCTGCAGGACAATATGGAGGAGTCGCCCGACTTTACCGATCCGACCTACGGCATGCCCGTGTTCAGCCTTTACGGCGAAGTCCGCAAACCCACCGGGCAATCGATGGGCACATTCGACGTGCTGCTGGTCGATCTGCAGGATCTCGGCACGCGCATCTACACCTTCATCACCACGCTGCGCTACGTGCTGGAGGCCGCCGCTGAGCACAACAAGGCGGTGTGGGTGCTTGATCGCCCCAACCCCGTTGGCCGCCCGGTCGAGGGCCTCACGCTGCTGCCGGGCTGGGAGAGTTTCGTCGGGGCGGGACCGATGCCGATGCGTCACGGGCTGACCATGGGCGAACTCGGCCATTGGTTCATCGATCTGCTGAAACTCGATGTCGAGTATCGCGTAATCGAAATGGAAGGCTGGCAGCCCGACGCTGCCCCCGGCTTCGGCTGGCCGACCGACCGCGTGTGGATCAACCCCAGTCCCAATGCCCCCAATGTCATGATGGCGCGCGCCTATCCCGGCACCGTCATGCTGGAGGGCACCACTTTGTCCGAAGGGCGCGGCACCACGCGCCCGCTCGAACTGTTCGGCGCGCCCGATATCGGTGCGCGCGCGGTGGTGGCGGACATGCGCCGCCTCGCGCCCGACTGGCTGACCGGCTGCACGCTACGGGACATCTGGTTCGAGCCGACCTTCCACAAGCATGTGAAGACGTTGTGCAACGGCGTGCAGATCCACGCCGAAAGCGCCTTCTACAACCATGCCGCCTTCCGCCCGTGGCGGGTGCAGGCGCTCGCCTTCAAGGCGATCCGCTGTTTGTACCCCGACTATGATCTGTGGCGCGATTTCCCGTACGAATATGCCTTCGGCAAATTGCCGATCGACGTCATCAATGGCGGGCCGGGATTGCGGTTGTGGGTGGACGATACGGCGGCGACTCCGGCGGACCTCGATTCGCTGACGGTGCCCGATGAAGCTGCGTGGACGCACCTTCGGCAACCTCATTTGCTTTACTGACACTTAGCTCGCTTGGCCGCACTCGGTTCGTCGCGCTTGCGCAACGACTCAGGGATTCGGCCGTCATCGAGTCATGGTGCGGTGCGGAAACCATCGTCATGACGTTTTTATACGATTCGCGGCAGGCGGGGGCCTTGTCGGATCGCTTATATCCGGAAGGATGGGACGTCGTGGAATCCGATCGCCACTTCTATATGCGTCGCGTTACGGCGGAGCGGCTTGCGGCCGCCCGCGCGGTTACCGAGGAAGCGCGCAAACGTCGCCTCGTTCTGATCGAAACTTATCTGCAGAAGCTGCAGGCGATGCCGGCCTAAAACCCCGGCCTACCGCTTCCGCGTCAATTCCCGCATCGCCTCGTCAAGGCCCGCCAGCGTCAGCGGGTACATGCGCTCGTTCATCAATTCGCGGAGGATGCGCAGGCTCTGCGAATAGCCCCATTGCTGTTCCGGGATCGGGTTGAGCCACACCGCCGCCGGATAGGTGTTGGTCAGCCGCTGCATCCACACCGCGCCCGATTCCTCGTTGAAATGCTCGACTGATCCGCCCGGATGGGTGATCTCATACGGGCTCATCGACGCATCGCCGACAAACACCAATTTGTAATCATGGCCGAATTTGTGAAGCACGTCCCACATCGGGGTGCGTTCGGAAAAGCGGCGCTTATTGTCCTTCCACACGCCCTCATACGGGCAATTGTGGAAGTAGAAGAATTCGAGATTTTTGAACTCGCTCGTCGCCGCCGAGAACAATTCCTCGCACAGCTTCACCCACGGATCCATCGATCCGCCCACATCCAGGAACAGCAGCAGCTTCACCGCATTGCGGCGTTCGGCGCGCATCACCACGTCGAGCCAGCCCTGCCGCGCCGTTCCAGCGATAGTGGCATCGATGTCGAGTTCGTCGGCGGCCCCCTCGCGCGCGAATTTGCGCAGGCGGCGCAGCGCGATCTTGATGTTGCGCGTGCCCAGTTCGCGCGTGTTGTCGAGATTCTTGAAGTCGCGCTGATCCCACACTTTCAGTGCGCGCTTGTGCGTCGATTCCCCGCCGATGCGGACGCCTTCGGGGTTGTAGCCCGAATTGCCATAAGGCGAGGTGCCGCCAGTGCCGATCCACTTACTGCCGCCCTGGTGGCGCTCGTGCTGCTCGTCGAGCCGCTTTTTCAGCGTCTCCATGATCTCCTCCCACGATCCGAGCGACTCGATCTTGGCCATTTCCTCGGGCGTGAGATACTTCTCGGCGACCGCTTTCAGCCAGTCAGCCGGGATTTCCGCCGGGCTTTGGCCGAAGGTGGAGGCAACGCCCCGGAACACCTTGGCAAAAACCTGGTCGAAGCGGTCGAGCAGGCCTTCATCCTTCACGTACACCGCGCGCGACAGGTAATAGAAATCCTCGGGCGTGCGATCGATCACGTCGGCGTCAAGCGCCTCCAGCAGCAGCAAATGCTCCTTGAGGCTGGCCGGGATGCCGGCGGCGCGCAGGGCGTCGAGGAAATCGAGAAACATGGCACATCTCTTCCCCCTCCCGCGTCCGGGGAGAGGCCAGGGCAGGGGGGCAGATGCCCCGTTATTCGCAACATGCCCGGTGCGGTGCGCTCCTGCAAGCAGGCGCGGCGTTACCGATAGGCGTCGATCAGCGCGCCGACATAATCCGGGCTGCGCCCGGTCAATTCCGCCGCCGTCCGCGCGCGCGGGCCGTGCGCTTCCGGCGTCCCGTAAATAAAGCCGTAGGTCGGGTAGATCGTGCTGCCGAGCCCGTCGCGGTCGCGATACCAGACCTTCACCGCGCTCCAGTCATTGTAAGGCGAGGCGTCGGTCAGCGTCACATCCTGCTCGGCATGGCCGCGTTCGCCATTTTGGCGTGACCAATTGGCGTGGGTAATCATGACGACGCGGTGGTCAACGACTTGGCTGATCACCGCTACATGGCCAAGCGGCAGCCGTGCGCTGCGCGCGAAAACAAGGACCGCGCCGGGGCGGGGCGTATCGCCGCGCCGATAGCGTCCTGCGGCCTGATCCCACCAGGTCCAGGCGTCGCCATAAATCTGGATGCCGGAAGCGACACGCGCAAACGGAACGCATTCCCCGACATAGTCCAGCAGCGACGGTGCCGCCGCCGCCATTCCCGGCATGGCCAGCGCCGCCGCGAAAGCAAGAAAAACGCTACGCATACTTGGCACCCTGAAACGGCTGCCCCCACCATGCCGTTGATTTACAAGGTTTAGAACGCAATTACCATGTTGAATGCGGCGGTCCGTCGCGCCGCTATCGCGGCATGTGGAGATGCGGTCGTGCTGGCGATCCAGTCCGCGGTGGCAGCGCTCTTTGTTTAACAAGAATGACTCGCTGGCCTTTTTATACTCAAAGTGTCATGCTGCCATCGTAATGATATAGACTTCATAAGCGAAGCGGTGAGGAGCAGTGTGATGAAAAGCACAGACGGGACTTCAACGACGCGCCCCAATATTTTGCTGATTACCTGTGATCAGTACCGCTTCCCGCGATTTTGCTATGGTCCTGATGGCGGGTTCGTCGAGCCGCTCAAACAAATCCTCGGTTTCCAGGGTGAAATCGACGACACCAACCCCTATGCCAAGTTCTTTCCGGGCCTGTTGCGGTTGCGGCGCAACGCGGTGGTGCTGCGCAACCACACGATCGCGGCGAGTGCGTGCACGCCGAGTCGCACGGTCCTCTATACCGGGCAATATGGCACCAAGACCGGCGTCACCCAAACCGATGGCCTGTTCAAAAATGGCGATTCGCCCAATTTCCCGTGGCTGGAGGTGGGCGGCATTCCGACGCTCGGCACCTGGATGCGCGAGGCCGGCTATTCGACGCATTATTTCGGCAAATGGCACATCTCCAACCCGCCCGATCATTCGCTCGATCGTTATGGCTTTGACGATTGGGAGGAATCCTATCCGGAGCCGCACGGCGCGCAGCCCAACAATCTTGGCGTGTATCGCGATGTCGGCTTTACCGACAGCGCCTGCACCTTCCTTCGCCGCAAGGGGCTGGGTGCCAATTACAATTACGCCTACGCCCAGATGGAAGCAGTCGACCCGAGCACCACCGGCCCCGACACCAGCAAGATCCCGCCCTGGTTCGCGGTCGCCTCTTTTGCCAATCCGCATGATATCGCCACCTATCCCGGCGTGATCGCCCAGGCACTGCCCAATGACGATCCCAACGCGAAGGGCGCGACGCAATCGATCTTCGGCCCGCTGACTGTGCCCAAAGCGGGCGATCTCAGCCTGCCGCCGACACCGGGGACGATGACCATCCCGCTCAACCCGGAGGACTTCGCGCAGCTTTGCGCGCACGCATCGCCGACGCAGGACGAGTCGCTGCTCGACAAGCCGACCTGCCAGCATGAAATGGCGTATAAGGTCGGGCTGGCGCTGGCTGCCAAGGGCGGGTTCAACCTCGTCAACGGGCTGGTGAGCGCCGCCGCCAGTGCGGGGCTCTCGGGCGACAACGACCTCGCCGACCCGGAACAGGAGCTCGATCGCCGCATGACCGCCGCAGTCGCCGCCTCGCTCAAAAGCTGCATTCCGTTCCAATTGTCGGATGATCCCGCGCGCAACAGCGTGCAGTTCCTGCAACTCTATGCATGGCTGCACGCCGTGGTCGATGTCCATGTCAACGCGGTGCTCGATGCGCTGGAACAATCGGGCCAGGCCGAGAATACGATCGTGGTGTTCCTGTCCGACCATGGCGAATATGGCGCGGCGCACGGCATGATGATCGAGAAATGGCACGCCGCCTATCAGGAGGCGGTGCACGTACCGGTGGTGGTCCGCTTCCCCGAGGCGTCGGCAAGCGGCAATACCCCGGCAGCGCCCGACCCGGCGCAGATCGACGCGCTGACCAGCCATATCGACATTCTGCCGACCATATTGGGCCTGGCGGGTGTCACCGCCGAAGAGCGCCGCACGATCGCGCAGCGCCTGGCGCTCAACCGCCCCGTGCCGCCACTTCCCGGTGTCGACCTGTCGACGATGATCCAGGAGGCGGCCGACGGCAAGACCGAGTTCGCGCCGATCACCGACCCAGACGGCCTGCCGCGCGAAGGCGTGCTGTTCATCACCGATGACGAGATTACTGAGCCTCTGCCGCCCGCGCGCACCGCGACCGAGCGACATTCCTATGAAGAATTCGCCGTGTTCAAGAAGGTGGTCGACGCGGTCACCAATCCCCCTGGCGGCAAGCCCGGCGTGCTGCTGCTGCCGGGCGCGATCAAGCAACCCAACCATGTCCGCTGCGTTCGCACCCCGGATTATAAATTGGCGCGCTATTTCGATCCGTCGGGCGTCGTCCCGCAGGAATGGGAAATGTACGATCTGGCGAACGACCCGATCGAGGCGATCAACCTCGTCGAAGTCGGCACGAGCCCGCCGCGCGCGCGGAGTGGCTCATCCGAGGTGCAGCGCGTGGTCGATCACCTGGCGGCGCTGCTGGCGCGGCTGGAAAAACGCGACCTTTAACCCTCCGCGCGGATACCCCTCCGCGCCAGGCGGGGCGAAGCGGCTTCAGCTCTTATTCTGTTGCCGCTTCGCCATGAAGGCCAGACGCTCGAACAGCATCACGTCCTGCTCATTCTTGAGCAGCGCGCCGTGCAGCGGCGGGATCGCCTTGGTCGGGTCGCGATTCTGCAGCACGTCGAGCGGCATGTCCTCGTGCAGCAGCAATTTCAGCCAGTCGAGCAATTCGCTGGTGCTCGGCTTCTTCTTGAGGCCGGGCACGTCGCGCACGTCGTAGAAAATGTCCATCGCGCGGTTGACCAGGATCTTCTGGATGCCCGGGAAATGCACGTCGATGATCGCCTGCATCGTCTCGCGATCGGGAAATTTGATGTAGTGAAAGAAGCAACGGCGCAGGAAGGCGTCGGGCAGTTCCTTCTCGTTATTGCTGGTGATGATGACGATCGGGCGCTCGACTGCGCGGATGGTTTCCCGCGTTTCGTAAACATGGAATTCCATGCGATCGAGTTCCTGCAACAGATCGTTGGGGAATTCGATGTCGGCTTTGTCGATCTCGTCGATCAGCAGCACCGGCGGCTTGGGGCGCGTGAACGCCTCCCACAATTTGCCGCGACGGATGTAATTGGCGATGTCGTGGACGCGCTCGTCGCCCAATTGCCCGTCGCGCAGGCGCGCCACCGCGTCATATTCGTACAGGCCCTGCTGCGCCTTGGTGGTGGACTTGATGTTCCACTCGATCAATTCGGCATCAAGCGCCTTGGCGATTTCATAAGCGAGCACGGTCTTGCCGGTGCCGGGCTCGCCCTTGACCAGCAAGGGGCGGCGCAGCGTAACGGCGGCGTTGACCGCGACTTTCAGGTCATCGGTGGCGACATAGCCTTGCGTACCGTTGAAGCGCTTCATCGCCTGCATCCCGTTTCATTTGAATACCGGGTACGGCGATAGAGGGAAACGCCCCCCGCGCGCAAGCGGTGGCTATAGCTTGTCGCGCGCGATCGCGCGTGCCTCGATCACATCGCACAGCCCGCGATGCTGCGCGAAGCTTTGCTGCGCGCCGAAGGCGATTGCGCGGCGGACGGGAGCCGGCAGAGCATCGGTTGCGAGCGTGGTGATGTCGGAAAGACTGGGCAGGGCCGAGGGCACGGTGTTGAGGCCGGCGCGGAGCGCCGCTGCGTTCAGAATTCTGCGAAAGGCATGCCAATCGATCACCAGCGCCATCGCCGCCCCGACCGCGCAACCCGTGCGATCGGAACGGGCCAGCATATCGAAGGCGTGGCGTTGCGCGGCAAAGGCGGCATCGCTTTCCGCCTGGCCCGGCGTGGAGGGCAGCGGGCCGACGGCGGCGGTGAGTCGCGCAAGATTGGCGCGCTCCACGCCAAAGGCTTCGGTCGCTTCTGCAAGCCAGCGATTGTCGAGATCGGGAACCGGGCGGCGACTCGCCTCCTCGAACAGGTTGGTCGGGCGTCCGTGAATGGCGCACAGGGTGTGCACAGCATCGGCAAGATCGCGGCCCGCGACGACGGCGTGGGTCAGACGTCGGACGATCGCATGGTCAGCACAGCCGTCGCTCGCGGCCAGAGCCGCGATGCTGCCGGCAACCCCGCCTGTCTTAACCTGTATCGATGCGATCACCATGATCTTCGAGTCGTCCCTATATCTCCCGGCCACGCCGCCGGATTGCGCCCGTTGGGCAAGCAGTGCGGCAAGGGTTATACCGAAGGGCGTAAAGACCTGGTGTAGTTGCGATTAAGGGTGTCTCAACCACGTCTTTGGAGCACGGGCACGATGCGGCCCGACTGCGCCAACGATGCTAGGGTGTGACATCCTCTGCGAAGATGCCCGTGCCATCGCCAATGGGTTCGATCCTGAGCGCCAGCATGCGGCCGATGCGGGCCGCCGAAGCGACCGTCAGGCATTCGCCAACGCCCGAACTGCCCACGCGCTGCATCGCGCGGCCGAGAAGCGCGCGGGATGGCGGTGGCGTGATGGTGTCGACCGGTGTGCCCGGCGTCGAAATGTCTCCGAAATGCGCGCGCGCACTTCGGCTGGACGCCAAAATCGTCGCCTCGCGGTCTGCCAGCAAGACGATGTCACGGATATTGTCGAGCAACTGCGTTGCCGTAATCGCCTCGGCGGGCAGAGGTTTACGGCGCGCCCCATTTGCAGGGTTCGCGCACAGCGCGTTCATGGTTTCCACGGAAACCAGCACGAGCCGCGGCCGACCGCGATGCAGAATATAGACCGGAGCGCGGGCCGCGCGGTCTTGCCATACCCCGAAATGCCGCACCAAATCAGATGCCGTAACCATCTGTTCGGCAGCGGGGGCGGAGGGGGACGACATACCCGCACTGTACGCAACGCCGGTCGCGAAACCACACACCGCCTCCAAAATGGAGCAATTTCGCGCGGGTGAAATAACAGGCCCGGCGACGCTGCAGGCGTTGCCGGGCCAGGTCGCTTATTGGTCGAGGAACGACCGCATTTTGCGGCTGCGGCTCGGGTGCTTCAGCTTGCGGAGCGCCTTGGCCTCGATCTGGCGGATACGCTCGCGCGTCACCGAGAATTGCTGGCCGACTTCTTCCAGCGTGTGATCGGTGTTCATGCCGATGCCGAAGCGCATGCGCAGCACGCGCTCTTCGCGCGGGGTGAGGCTGGCGAGGACGCGGGTGACCGTTTCCTTGAGGTTCGCCTGGATCGCCGCGTCGACCGGAATGATCGCGTTCTTGTCCTCGATGAAGTCGCCCAGATGGCTGTCTTCCTCGTCGCCGATTGGCGTTTCGAGGGAGATCGGCTCCTTGGCGATCTTCATCACCTTGCGCACCTTCTCCAAGGGCATGGAGAGTCGTTCTGCCATTTCCTCGGGCGTAGGCTCGCGGCCCTGCTCGTGGAGGAACTGGCGGCTGGTGCGCACCAGTTTGTTGATCGTCTCGATCATGTGCACCGGGATGCGGATGGTGCGCGCCTGATCGGCGATCGAGCGCGTGATCGCCTGGCGAATCCACCAGGTCGCATAGGTGCTGAACTTATAGCCGCGGCGATATTCGAACTTATCCACCGCCTTCATCAGGCCGATATTGCCCTCCTGGATGAGATCCAGGAACTGCAGGCCGCGATTGGTGTACTTCTTGGCGATCGAGATCACGAGGCGGAGATTGGCCTCGACCATCTCCTTCTTCGCGATACGTGCCTCGCGCTCGCCCTTCTGCACCATGTTGACGATGCGGCGGAACTCGGTCAGCGCCATGCCGGTTGCCTGGCTGATGTCCGAAATTTCCATGCGGATGCGGTCGGCGGCTTCGCTTTCGTTGGTGACGAAGGCGGTCCATTTCTTGTCGAGCTTGGCGACCGAGGGCAGGAACTGTTCGTCCAGCTCATGGCCGATATAGCGATCGAGAAAGTCCTTGCGCGACACCTTGTGGCGTTCGGCGAGGCGCAGCATTTGCCCGCCCAGCGCGGTCAGCCGCCGGTTGAAGGCATACAGCTGGTCGACCAGATATTCGATCTTGGCATTGTGGAACTGGACGCTCTCGACCTCGGCGGTCAGCTCTTCGCGCAGCTTGTGATATTTCTTCTCGTCGCTGCTCGACAATTCGCCGCCGCCCGCCATCGCGTCGAGCCGCGCTTGCTGGATCTTGGAGAATTTCTTGTAGAGCGCGGTGATGTTGGCGAAGCGTTCGAGCGCAATGGGTTTCAGCTGCTCTTCCATCTGCGCCAGGCTGAGGGTGTTGTCCTCTTCCTCATCGTCGGAGGCGCGCGGCGTGCGGCGCTCGCCATCCTCATCCTCGTCGACCGACGGCTCTTCGGGCTCGGCCTCTTCCTTGAACGAGGGGCCGGCATTCTTTTCGGAAATCTCGCCATCGCCCTCTTCGGCTTCGGCCAGCGCTTCCGGGGCGGGGTCCTTGGACAGCATCGCGTCGAGATCCATGATCTCGCGCAGCTGCATCGTGCCTTCGTTCAGCGCGGTCGACCAGGCGATGATCGCGTTGAAGGTGATCGGCGATTCGCACAGGCCCAGGATCATCGTGTCGCGACCGGCCTCGATCCGCTTGGCGATGGCGATTTCGCCCTCGCGGCTCAGCAGCTCGACCGCGCCCATCTCGCGCAGGTACATGCGCACCGGATCATCGGTGCGATCGATGACTTCCTTTTTCTTGACGTCGAGCGCAGGCCCAAGGTCTTCGGACGCGTCGACGGGCTCGGCGTCGTCATCGTCCTCGGCCTTGGTGGCGTCGTCGCCTTCCTCGCCCTGCTCGTCATTCTCGACGATGTTGATGCCCATTTCGCTGAGCGCGGCGCTGATGTCTTCGATCTGGTCGGACGACATCTCGCCCTGGGGCAGGGCTTCGTTGAGCTGTTCGTAGGTGATGTAGCCGCGCTTTTTCGCGCGGGCGATCACCTTCTTGATCGACGCGTCGTTCAAATCGATCAGCGGTGCGTCGCTACCCTCGGTGGTTTCGCCCACGTCCGCCATATCCGTCTTCGCCATCAATTGCCCTCAGTACTAAAAGCTCTGGCGTCTTCGTTCGACTGCACCAGATTGGCAAGTCGCGCGTTCAAAGCCTGTTGTTCATTCACAAGCGACACTTGCCGCTCATATGCGTCATCCGAATAATTCGCCTGCATCGTCGCCGTCGCCTCGGCCAAAGCCGCATCTACCTCCGGCCGAGTCACCAGTATCGCGATCGCCTCGTCGAGGTCCTCGCGTGCCCTGGCGGGGTCGGCGTCCTTTTGCGTAAACGAACACGAGAGTTGGTCGGCCCGCAGCAAATCTTGCGCGATTATATCAAATCCAGATGCCGCCAATATGGTAAGAAGGTGCTCACTATCAAGCGCCGGATGTTCAACGGCCGAATCAATCATCGCATCGAGTAGATGGGCGAGGGCGGGATCGGTCAAATGCAGTCGACCCAACTCCCCCATATGGCGACAGATTTCGGTCGGATGCAGCAACAGCCCCGCCAGCACGGGTTTGGTCAACACACCGTCAATGCCATGCTGTTGCAGGCGCTTGGCCCCGGCACCGACCGGGCCGGGCGGGGCCTTCCATGGCTGGCCGGGCTTGCGTGCGCCACCGCCCCGCGGCGTAAACGGCGCGCGCGGCACGAACGCGGCGCGTTGCTGCGCATAAAGCGCGTCGAAGCGGCGGCGAAATTCCGCGAGATATTCGGTGCGGACGCCGGGATCGGCGATGCTCTCGGCACGCTCCTTCAGGCGCTGCTTCAATCCGGCCTTTTGTTCTGGCGTGGCGAGCGGTTCGGCAGCGAGTTCGCTCGACCATAAACGGTCGACCAGCGGCTCTGCGGTCTTGAGCAGCGCCTCGAACGCGCCCGGCCCCTTCTGGCGGACCATATCGTCTGGGTCCTGACCCTGCGGCAGCGTGACGAAGGCGAGGCTGCGGCCCGGGGCGAGCAGCGGCAGCGCGCGGTGCGCGGCGCGCAGGGCGGCCTTTTGCCCTGCGCCATCGCCGTCGAAGCACAGGATCGGCACTTCGGCCAGCCGCCACAGCCGTTCGAGCTGCGCCTCGGTCAGCGCGGTGCCGAGCGGCGCGACTGCCTCGCCAAAGCCCGCCTGCGCCAGCGCGATCACGTCCATATAACCCTCGACCACCAGCACCCGCCCGGTCTTGCGCGTGGCAGGCGCGGCCTTGTCGAGATTGTAGAGCGTGCGGCCTTTGTCGAATAACGGCGTCTCGGGCGAGTTCAGATATTTCGGCTCGCCATCGCCGACGATGCGCCCGCCAAACGCCACGGTGCGCCCGCGCGGATCGCGAATCGGGATCATCAGCCGCCCGCGAAAGCGGTCATAGGGGGCCTTGTCCTCGACCTGGATCAGCAAGCCCGCCTCGACCAGCAACGGGTCGCCATAGCCCTTCAGCGCGGCCTTCAGCCCGCCGCGCGAATCGGGCGCAAAGCCCAGGCCAAAGGCGCGCGCGGTCTCCGCCTTGATCCCGCGCTTGGCCAGCACATCGCGCGCGGTCGCGCCGGGCAGGCCGTTCAGTTGCTCGCTGAACCAGGCGGCGGCATCGGCGCAGGCTTCGTGCAGGCCCTTGGCGGCCTCGGCCTTCTCCGCCGCGCGCGGGTCCATTGCGGGCATCTCCATCCCCGCCGCCTGCGCCAGCTCCTTCACCGCATCCATGAAGGGCAGGCCGCGCTGGTCGGTCATCCAGCGAATCGCATCGCCATGCGCCGAGCAGCCGAAGCAATGGTAGAAGCCCTTATCGTCATTGACGTAAAAGCTCGGCGTCTTCTCGTTATGGAACGGGCAGCACGCCCGCCATTCCCGCCCGGCCTTTTGCAGCTTGGTGGTCTTGCCGATCAGCCCGGACAGCAGCGTGCGCGCGCGCAGTTCATCTAGGAATTGCGGGGAGAGGGTCATGCGTTCTTTTCTTCCCCTCCCGCATGCGGGAGGGGGCAGGGGGTGGGCGCGCGCTCACCGCCAAGTGCAGCGGCAGCGATCGTCTCCAACACCCCAGCCATGTTCGACGTCAGATCATTATTCCAGAAACGGATCACGCGGTAGCCCGCCCTCTCGAGTGCACGGGTGCGCACTTCGTCATATTCCGTCGCTTCAGCGTGCTGGCTGCCGTCGAGTTCAACGACCAACTTCTCTGCGCGACACACAAAATCCACCCGATATCCGACGATAGGCATTTGTCGGCTGAATTTTAGCCCGGCTAACCGCTTTCCTTTGAGCTGCCGCCAAAGCATCTCCTCATGCGGGGTCGCGGTGTTACGAGCCTCGCGGGCTTCCGCAGTCGGTCGGCCCAGCCGATAGCGTGGGCCCACCCCCGGCCCCTCCCGCTTGCGGGAGGGGGGGAGGCCGCGCTCGCTCGGGGCTGCGCTCTCCGCCATGTTAGCTCAGCGCCGCCTTCACCGCCGCACTTGCCTTGCTCATGTCGAGCGTGGTCGCGTGGCGCGCTTTCAGCTCGGCCATCACGCGGCCCATGTCCTTCATGCCCGTGGCACCCAGCTCGGCCTTGATCGCTTCGATAACGGCAGCGGTCGCCGCTTCGTCCATCTGCGTCGGCAGGAAGGTCTCGATCACCGCCACTTCGGCGGCTTCGCCATCGGCCAGCTCCTGGCGGCCGCCCTTCACGAACATCTCGATCGATTCGCGGCGCTGCTTGACCATTTTCTGCAGCACTTCCACCACCAGCGCATCGTCATCCTCGGGCGCTTTGCCGGTGCGCGCTTCGATGTCGCGGTTCTTGATCGCGGATTGCACGAGGCGCAGCGTGGCGGTGCCCGCTTTGTCGCCGCCCTTCATCGCGGTGATGAGCGCGGCCTTGATGTCGTCACGAATCATTGAACGTCCTTTTCGGTGGTCGGCGGGTATAGCGGCTTTATCGGATTGACGCATCGCCCCCGCGCTCCTAGTCCCCGCCGCTTAGCGACATCGACAATTTTTTAAACGGAGTGCCCGCCGCAATGGCCGACGCCAAACCTCTGCCTGCGTCCAACAGCATCGCTCCCCAAGGCGCCACCGGCGTTCTGGTGCTGGCAACCGGGGAGGTGGTGTGGGGCCGCGGCTTCGGCGCGGAAGGCGTCGCGGTCGGCGAAGTCTGCTTCCACACCGCGATGACCGGTTACCAGGAAATCATGACCGACCCGAGCTTTGCCGGGCAAATGATCACCTTTACCTTCCCGCATATCGGCAATGTCGGCGCCAATGCCGATGACGTCGAGGCGGACGATCCCCACGCGCTCGGCATGATCGTGCGCGAGGATGTGACCGGCCCCAGCAACTTCCGCAGCGTCGAGCGACTCGATGCGTGGATGGCCAAGCACAAGCGAATCGGCCTGTCGGGCGTCGACACGCGCGCGCTCACTCGCCGCATCCGTAGCGGCGGCGCGCCCAATGCAGTGATCGCCCATGCCGCCGACGGCGTGTTCGATATTCCCGCGTTGCTGGCCATGGCGCAGGCGTGGCCGGGCCTGGAAGGCATGGACCTGGCGATCGCGGTGACGACGCAAACGCATTATGGCTGGGCGGGCGGCGTGTGGCGACTGGGCGAAGGGTATGACACATCTTTCCCCTCCCGCTCGCGGGAGGGGCTAAGGGAGGGCCTGACCGCAGATGATGCGCTTGCCGCCGATGGTGTTCCCTCCCCCAACCCCTCCCGCGAGCGGGAGGGGAGTGCCAAGCGCCCCCACGTCGTCGCGATCGATTACGGCTCCAAGCGCAACATCTTCCGCAACCTGGTCGCCGCCGGGGCCGATGTCTCGGTCGTGCCCGCCACAGCGAGCTTCGATGAGGTGATGGCGCTCGCCCCCGATGGCATCTTCCTGTCGAACGGTCCGGGCGATCCCGCCGCGACCGGCGTCTATGCCGTGCCGGTGATTCAGCAATTGCTCGACACCGGGCTGCCGCTGTTCGGCATTTGCCTGGGCCACCAATTGCTTGCGCTCGCGGTCGGCGCCAGCACCACCAAGATGTTCCAGGGCCATCGCGGCGCCAACCATCCGGTGCAGCGCCTCAGCGACGGCGCGGTCGAGATCACCTCGATGAACCACGGCTTCGCGGTCGAACGCACCAGCCTGCCCGCCACCGCGCGCGAAACCCACGTCTCGCTGTTCGACGGCTCCAACGCTGGCATCGAACTCACCGACCGTCCCGCCTTCAGCGTGCAATATCACCCTGAAGCGAGCCCCGGCCCGCAGGACAGCCTGTATTTGTTCGCGAAGTTCGTGGGGATGTTGGTGTGAAGCCTTGGATCTTGCCGATCCTGCTGCTTGGGCTTTGCGCTAATTCCGCGCCTACTTGGGATTCTCTGTCGACGTCTCAAAAACAAGCGAGACTCGATAGGATCGCGGCATCTTGCCACTTGCCACGAAACGCCTTCAACCTCTTGCCAGATGACGACCTGCGTTTTCAGCCTTCGCGGGACACCCGTTATGCTCGGGTCGAATGTGCGTTGAGCAGCCTGAAGCGGATACGCGGCCTTCCCAAGATGGGCTTTATCGGTCGCGAGCAGTCCGAGCCCGAAACTATTACGAAAGCTCAGCCATGACCCTCCCAGAAGTCTCCCCTGCGCGCCTCGAAGAGGAATGGGCCGCCGACAAGGACGTGCTCGCCAGCCTGCGAGAAAATGGAGATCGGCCTGAGATCGTCCGCATGGTCGATGTCAGCTTTCGCGGCACCGAGCCTGCGCTCGACCGGCTGGAAGAGGATGCCGAGGAACTGGGCTTTGAAGTGATCGAGCGTGAAGAGGATGAGGAAGGCGAGATCAGCCTGTTCCTCGGCCGCGAACAGACGTCGGATGACGACGCGATCCGCGCGCTGACGCTCAAATGCTTGCAGATCGAGCTGATCTACGACGTGGAATATGATGGCTGGGGCTGCACCGCGGAGGACGGCGCGGAATGACAGGCGTCACGCCCGCCACGGATCGATCAGCGCGACTCCGGTCCATGCGAAATCCTTGGTGTTTCGCGTGGCAACCGGAATCGCGCGGGATCGGGCCTGCGCGGCGATCAGCATGTCGAACACTTGCGGTTCGCGCGCCTTCACCTCTGGAAGCGCCGCGATCCGACCATAATGATCCGCATCTGCGTCTTCAAAGCGCAGCGTGTGGTGGTAATAGCGCGCCCGCAGCCCTTCCAGCCACGGCTGGAGGAACGGGCGCTTGTGCGCCGCGCCCGGCAGCGCAATGCCATATTGGATTTCCGCCACCACCATCACCGACAGCGCAAGATCCTCGTCATGCGCCTCCAGCCAAGCCAGCACGGCGGGGTCGCCATGCGGCTTGGTCAGTTCGCTCCACACATTGGTGTCGACCAGAATCAAAGCTCGGGAGCCTCGATTTTGGGATTGAGCGGCGGCGGCAGGTCAAGGCCCACGCCATTGGCCAGTCGCCGCAATTCGGCCATCGCGTCCTTGGCGGTCATGAAGCGAATGTCGGCATAGCGAGCGCTGTCGGGTGCGGCATTGGCCGTCCCGTCGGCCCGCTGGAGCAAGCTGCGGACGCGATGTTCCTGCGACGTGGCCTCTTGCGACGGGGCTGGGCGAAAGCTGGCCCGCGCATCGGCGACATGGCTTACCGACGCCGCATCACCGAAATCCGCCTCGATCACCAACTGGCGCAGATGTTCCTCCATCGACCGCCCATGGGCCGCGGCAATTTGGCGAAACCTGTGTTTGGCCTCTTCGGGCACGTTGCGAACGGTCAAAGTAGCCACGACGTATCTCCTTCGCTATCAATGTATGCAATGAAAGCAATGCTGTCAAATGCCTAAACGCACCGATATCTCGTCCATCCTCGTCATCGGCGCGGGGCCGATCGTCATCGGCCAGGCGTGCGAGTTCGATTATTCGGGCACGCAGGCGATCAAGGCGCTGAAAGAGGATGGCTATCGCATCATCCTGGTCAATTCGAACCCGGCGACGATCATGACCGATCCCGAGCTGGCCGATGCGACCTATGTCGAGCCGATCACGCCCGAGATCGTCGCCAAGATCATCGCCAAGGAGCGCCCCGATGCGGTGCTGCCGACGATGGGCGGCCAGACCGCGCTCAACACCGCGCTGGCGCTGTTCAATGATGGCACGCTGGAGAAGTACGGCGTCGAGATGATCGGCGCCGATGCCGAGGCGATCGACAAGGCCGAGGACCGGCTGAAGTTCAAGGACGCGATGACCAAGATCGGGCTCGAAAGCGCCCGTTCGGCGATCGCCCACACCGTCGAGGAAGCGCTCGCCGGGCTCGAGCGCACGGGGCTTCCCGCGATCATCCGCCCGAGCTTCACCATGGGCGGCACCGGTGGCGGCATCGCCTATAATCGCGAGGAATTTCTGGAGATCGTGCGGCGCGGGCTTGATCTGTCGCCGACCACAGAGGTGCTGATCGAGGAATCGCTGATCGGCTGGAAGGAATATGAGATGGAAGTCGTGCGCGACCGCGCCGACAATGCCATCATCATCTGCTCGATCGAGAATATCGATCCGATGGGCGTCCACACCGGAGACTCGATCACCGTCGCGCCGGCGCTGACGCTGACCGACAAGGAATATCAGATCATGCGCAACGCGAGCATCGCGTGCCTGCGTGAGATCGGCGTCGAAACGGGCGGCTCGAACGTGCAGTTCGCGGTCAACCCCAAGGATGGCCGCTTGATCGTGATCGAGATGAACCCGCGCGTGTCGCGCTCCTCGGCGCTGGCGTCCAAGGCGACTGGCTTCCCGATCGCCAAGGTCGCCGCCAAGCTGGCGGTCGGCTATACACTCGATGAGATCATGAACGACATTACCGGCGCCACCCCGGCGTCGTTTGAGCCGACGATCGATTATGTCGTCACCAAGATCCCGCGTTTCGCCTTTGAAAAGTTCAAGGGGGCAGAGGCCGTGCTGTCGACCGCAATGAAGTCGGTTGGCGAAGTGATGGCGATCGGCCGCAACATCCATGAATCGATGCAGAAGGCGCTGCGCGGGCTGGAGACGGGCCTGTCCGGCTTCAACATGGTCGACCGCCTGGTCGGTGCGCCGCGCGCCGAGATTGAGGCGGCCTTGGCCGTCGCCACCCCCGACCGGCTGCTGGTCGCGGCGCAAGCCCTGCGCGAAGGCTTCACCGTCGCCGAAATCCACGCACTCGCCAAGTTCGATCCGTGGTTCCTCGAACGCATCGCCGAAATCGTCGCGGCGGAGGAAGAGGTGTGCCGCAATGGCCTGCCGATCGACGCGGCGGGCATGCGCCGGTTGAAGTCGATGGGCTTCAGCGACAAGCGTCTGGCCTATCTCGCGCTCAAATCCGCCAATCTGCGCGACGGCATGGATCGTGGCGTGGCGCGCGGTTCGGGGCTGATCCATGAGGCTGTCGTCGCGATGACGGGCGGCGTGACCGAGAAGGAAGTGCGGGCTTTGCGCCACCGGCTCGGCGTGCGTCCGGTGTTCAAGCGGATCGACACCTGCGCCGCCGAATTCAACGCCAAGACGCCGTATATGTATTCGACCTATGAAGCGCCCAGCTTCGGCGAACCCGAATGCGAGAGCCAGCCGACCTCCGCCAAGAAGGTCGTCATCCTCGGCGGCGGTCCCAACCGGATCGGGCAGGGGATCGAGTTCGACTATTGCTGCTGCCATGCGTGTTTCGCCTTGGCCGATGCCGGGTTCGAGACGATCATGGTCAATTGCAACCCGGAGACGGTGTCGACCGACTACGACACCAGCGACCGCCTGTACTTCGAACCGCTGACCGCCGAGGACGTGCTGGAGATCCTGCATGTCGAGCAGCAGAACGGCACGCTGGCGGGCGTTATCGTGCAGTTTGGTGGCCAGACCCCGCTCAACCTCGCGCAGGCGCTGCAGGATGCCGGGATTCCGATCCTTGGCACCAGCCCCGACGCGATTGACCTGGCCGAGGACCGCGAGCGGTTCGCTGCCCTCGTCAACAAGCTTGGCCTGTTGCAACCGGCCAATGGCCTGGCACGCAGCCGCGAAGAGGCGATCGTTGCCGCCGAGCGTATCGGCTATCCTGTGCTGATGCGCCCGAGCTATGTGCTGGGCGGTCGCGCGATGGAGATCGTCGACGGACGCGCGCAGCTTGAGGAATATATTCAGACAGCCGTGCAAGTGTCTGGCGAATCACCGGTTCTGATCGACCAATATCTGCGCGACGCGATCGAGGTCGATGTCGATGCGATCTCGGACGGCACCGATGTGACGGTGGCGGGCGTGCTCCAGCATATCGAGGAAGCCGGCGTCCATTCGGGCGACAGCGCCTGCTCGATCCCACCTTATTCGCTCTCGGACGCGATCATTGCCGAGATCGAGCGTCAGACGGTGGCACTGGCCAAGGCCTTGTCGGTCGTCGGGCTGATGAACATCCAGTTCGCGGTCAAGGACGGGCGGGTTTATCTCATCGAGGTCAATCCGCGCGCCAGCCGCACCGTGCCGTTCGTCGCCAAGGCGATCGGCGCGCCAATCGCCAAGATCGCCGCGCGCGTAATGGCGGGCGAGAAGCTGGCGGACCTCCCCAAGGTCGATCGCCACATCGACTATTTTGCGGTCAAGGAAGCGGTGTTCCCGTTCAATCGCTTCCCCGGCGTCGATCCGGTTTTGTCGCCGGAAATGAAGAGCACGGGCGAAGTGATGGGAATCGATCCCGATTTCACGCTCGCCTTCGCCAAGTCGCAATTGGGCGCGGGCACCGTCCTGCCCAAGAGCGGTGCCTTGTTCGTCAGCGTGAAGGATGGCGACAAGCCGGTGATCCTGCCGGGCGTGCGTGCGCTCGCCGCGCATGGCTTCACCATCGTCGCGACGGGCGGGACTGCGGAGTATCTGGCCGCGCACGGCGTCGCGGTCGAACGCGTCAACAAGGTCGCGCAGGGCCGTCCGCATATCGTCGACCGGATCAAGGATGGCGGGATCGATCTGATCTTCAACACCACTGAGGGCTGGCAGAGCCTGAAGGACAGTTCGCCCATTCGCGGATCGGCCTTGTCGTTGAAGATCCCATACTTCACGACAGCCCCTGCCAGTGTCGAGGCGGCACTGGCGATTGTCGCCCTTTCGACACGCAGCCTTGAAGTACGGCCCTTGCAATCCTATTATTCGCACTCGCACACCTAATTCCCCACATGAGAACAACGTGCGGGCGGGCCCAGCAGGGTCGGCCAACCGGGGAATTTTGAAGACGAAGGACGAAGAGGGATGGCTACCGTCGAAAAGATGCCGATGCTGCAAGAGGGCTATGAGCGGCTCACTGCGGACCTGAAACGGCTTAAGGCGGAGCGTCCGACGATCGTCGACGCGATCGAGGAAGCGCGCGCGCATGGCGATTTGTCGGAAAACGCCGAATATCATGCGGCCAAGGAGCGTCAGGGCCAGATCGAAGCCTCGATCAGCGACATTGAGGATAAGCTTTCGCGCGCGCAGGTCATCGATCCGCGCGACCTGTCGGGTGACAAAGTCGTGTTCGGGGCAACCGTTACGCTGCTCGACGAAGACGATAAGCCGATCAAATATCAGATCGTTGGCCAGACCGAGGCGGACGCCAAGGGCGGCCGCATCTCGTACAACTCGCCGCTCGGCCGCGCGCTCATCGGGCGCAAGCTTGAGGACGAAGTGGAAGTGACCGTCCCGTCGGGCGATCGCTACTATGTCGTCTCGAAAATCGAGTTCATCTAAAAACGCTGCGTGACGCCCCTCTCCCATTGCGGGAGAGGGGCGTAGCCTTCACGCGCCCGGCGCGAGCAAATCGGGCTGCAGCAGGCGGTGCAGATGCACCACCACATATTTCATCTCGGCATCGTCGACTGTGCGCTGTGCCGCCGCACGCCAGGCCTTTTCGGCGCTCGCATAATCCGGGAACACGCCCACGATATCGATCGAGCCAAGATCGTCGAAATCGAGCCCGCGAGGATCGCTGACGCGACCGCCGAAAACGAGGTGGAGTTTGCTCATAAAATCACTTTCCCGAAATGCGTGGGTTTCCCGCTCGTCTTAGGAGCGCCCGGCGCATTCGGGAACTGGTTGTGGCAGCTTTATTCGGCTGACGTAGCGTTTTTTGGCGTATCCGCAGGCTGGGCCGCCGGTTGTCCCTCGACTGGTTGCGGCTGCTCGACAACCGCCTTGGCGGCCAGCGCCGCGGTGCCGGCTGTTGTCAGCGCCTTGATCACCCCACCCAGCAGCTTGCTCACTTGATCGCGCGCCGCGTCACGCGACAGGCCGAGCACGTCAAGCTCGGCCTTTGCCGTGTCGCGAGCCGCGTCGACTGCACCGCGTGCGGTTTCGTTCAGACGCTTGCCGACCGGCCGGAGGATTTTGCGTTCGGCGTCGGTCCGGGGAACGAATGCGCCGACGAGCAGACCGATTGCAATTCCGCCGCCGAGGACCGCGAGGGGATTGGCTTCAATCCCGGCGACAGCCTTATCGGTTGCGGCGCGCGTTGTCGTCGCGGTGGTAGCAACAGCCTTGGATGCGGCTTCGCGAACGCTGGCAACCGCCTTGGACGTTCGTTTCACGGGTTTGGCATCAGTCATGGGCGTGGTCCTGTGTTTTAAGAGAGCGAGCCGAGGAGGGGCGACGAAGCGCGCGCACGATCGGGCCGCGCGCCAACCAAAGGCCGAGCACCGCAGCGGCGACCCCAAAGCGCGCCGGGCGACGGCGGGCGCTTTCGACAACGCCAAGCACCGCATCGACGCCGCGTGCCTTGAGCGACTCGGCCACGTCCTGGGCAAGCACTTGCGGGCTGGCACGATGCTGCAACGTCCCGATTGTTTCCGACAAGCGCGCGCGCGCTTGCTCGGCGCTGGCCTGGGCCAACGCCAGCCGAGTCCCGATTGCGCGCCCGGTCATGCCTGGTCCTCGGTTGCGCCGAACAGGCGCTTGAATTGCCGCATCGAAAACCATCCCAAGAGCGCCGATAGCGCAACAAGCGAGCCAACCATCGCCGCAGTTGCCGCCAACGGCCCGATAAGCTGCGCCAGCACCAGCAAAACGCCAAGCACCAACGCCGTCAGCGCGACTGATGCAATCGCGATCGCCGCGACCAGCAGCAGGATAGCATTGCGGGCGTCGTCGATCTTGGCGACGACTTTCGCTTTTTGCAGCTCGATTTCGGCGCGCGCCACTTGCTCTGCGTCGCTGACGACACGCGACAGGAGAGCGGCAAGGCTCTCCTGTTCGGTCGGGTCTTCACCCCTGTCCATCATTGCCCCCCGGTATGGCCGGATCAGGCCTTGTCGTCATGATCGGTGGCAAGGCCCGCCTGGATCAATCGCACCAACACGAAGCCAAGCGCAGCTGCGGTGCCGATTGCGATAGCCGGGCTCTTCTGGACGAAGCCGCGTGCATCTTCGATCAAGTCGTCAAGTTCCTTGGCCTTCAGGCCTTCCGAGAAACCCGCAACCTTGTCCGCAGCGGTGCGGGCATATTGGCCATATTGCTCGCCCAGCTTGTCATCGACAGTGCCTGCGGCATCGTTGATCATTTTCACGATTTCATCCAGCGCACCGCCCGCGCGCGCCTTGCCGTCTTCGGCATAGGTCTTGGCGCGATCGACGGCTTCCTTGCCGAGCTTGGCGGCGCTGTCCTTGAACAATTGCGTCGCGCTGAGCGTGGCCTTGGCCGTCTCGTGCGCGGCTTCGGTTACGGCCGCTTCTGCCTCGTGGATCGCGGTGGACGTATCGTTCGGAGTGGTAGCCATGACAAGCGCCCTTCGTTGAAGTGTCTACGACAGGTAACCGGCAAGCCCGTATCGGGGTTCCATCGGCGGCCGCAAATGCACGAGAGGCACCCCATGCGAATTGCGGGCTTTCGACTTAGCCGATAGAGGCACGCGCGAACCCTCTCAGACCCGTTAGAAGGATCGTTCCATGACCGCAATCATCGACATTCACGCCCGCACGATCCTGGACAGTCGCGGCAACCCCACGGTTGAGGTCGACGTGATGCTCGAAGACGGCAGTTTCGGCCGCGCGGCGGTGCCCTCGGGCGCGTCGACCGGCGCGCATGAGGCGGTCGAAAAGCGCGATGGCGACAAGAGCCGCTGGGGCGGCAAGGGCGTCGAGGCGGCGGTGGCCGCAGTGAATGGCGAGATTGCCGACGCGGTGCTCGGCTTCGAAGCCGAGGACCAGCGCGAGATCGATCATACGATGATCGAACTCGACGGCACCGAGAATAAGGGCCGCCTGGGTGCCAACGCGATCTTGGGCGTCAGCCTCGCGGTGGCCAAGGCAGCGGCCGATGCGCGCACGCTGCCGCTGTATCGTTATGTCGGTGGCGTCTCGGCGCATGTCCTGCCGGTGCCGATGATGAACATCATCAATGGCGGCGAACATGCCGATAATCCGATCGACTTTCAGGAATTCATGATCGTGCCGGTTGGTGCCAGCTCGATGATCGAGGCGGTGCGCTGCGGGTCGGAGATTTTCCACACGCTGAAGAAGGCGTTGCACGAAAAGGGCCTGGCGACCTCGGTCGGCGACGAGGGTGGCTTCGCGCCCAACATTGCGTCCACCAACGAAGCGATCGAATTCATCCTGCGCTCGATCGAGACGGCGGGCTACACCCCCGGTGACGACGTGATGCTCGCGCTCGATTGCGCCGCGACCGAATTCTACAAGAGCGGCAAGTATGAGATTTCGGGTGAGGGCAAGAGCCTGTCGAGCCATGAAATGGCCGAATATCTCGCCGATCTGACGCGCCGCTATCCGATCTTCTCGATTGAAGACGGCATGGCCGAGGATGATTGGGAAGGCTGGAAGGCGCTGACCGACCTCGTTGGCGATAAGGTTCAGCTCGTTGGCGACGATCTCTTCGTCACCAATCCCAAGCGCCTGAAGCGCGGCATAGAGGGTGGCTATGCCAATTCGCTGCTGGTCAAGGTGAACCAGATCGGTACGCTCACTGAAACGCTCGAAGCCGTTTCGATGGCGAACCGAGCGGGCTATACTGCGGTGATGTCGCACCGCTCGGGCGAGACTGAGGACTCGACGATCGCCGATCTGGCTGTCGCGACCAATTGCGGACAGATCAAGACCGGCAGCCTCGCCCGCTCTGACCGGCTCGCCAAATACAACCAGCTGATCCGCATCGAGGAGGAATTGGAGGGGGCTGGCGTATATGCCGGGCGCTCCGTCATCCGCGCGTAAAAATGTAGTAAATACGGGCTTGATCCACGAGTCGCGATGCGCGAGAATCGCGACCGTGATCAAGAAGCCATCTCTCCTCCGCACCATGCTCCGCCGCGCCATCGCGCCGGCGGCGTTGATGATCGTCGGCGTGTTCTTCGGGGGCTATGCGATCTTCGGGCCGAACGGTGCCCTGGCCTATGGCGACATCGAGCGGCAGCTTGCGGTGAAGCAGCAGCAGCTTGCGATGCTCGACAAGGCCCGGTCCGAGTTGAAGAATCGGGTCGACCTGCTCGACCCGAAGCACGCTGATCCCGATTTGGTCGATGAATTGGCGCGCAAGGATCTGGGTGTCGCGCATCAGGACGAAATGATCGTCCCGCTCGGAAAGTGACCAGGCCCGGGAGCATTTTATCGCGTACCATTTGCGCGCGGCTTCGGCCGCTATTCATCCTTTCGTCGGGGTGAGCGCACCGACGACGCATTTCGCTTGACCGTCTCGATCATCAGGATCAGCTTCTCTGTTGATACGAGCGACGCCTAACGTCGCCGGTCAGGAGAGTGATGATGGCTATTCGCGTGGCAATCAAAGCACCTGCAGGTTTTTGCAGTTCGGATGCCTGGGGAATCTTTCAGGCAACGATAGCGATCGTGACGCTTGTCGGGTCGTTCTGGTCGATCGGCCTGCTGCTGTAAGCTGCAAATGGGCTGGCAATGTCGGTAGACGGCTTCGCCACAGCGGTGCCGTGCACGCGCCGCTCTTGTTGTTCCACTCATACCTGCGAAAACGCTGGGTGGCGTCCGCTTCAAGGGCTGGCGCGCGCTGCGGCAAGCTGTCAGCTTCTGCGCGCACACGAATCAAAAGGATCAACATGCGCAAGGTGTTACTGGCGGGCATTGCGGGGCTCGCGCTGATGTCCTGCTCCGCGCGATCGGCCGAGATGAAGGGCACGATGGCCCCACTTGCCGCGCTGCCCACGACCGATTGGAAGAGCTTCCGCGACACCTTCATCGAGGATTGGTTCAAGATCTCGCCGGCTGACGCGGTATATCAGGGACGGCATGATTTCGACGGCGGGTTGGGCGACTGGACTCCCGGCGGGCTCAAGCGGCAAGGCGACTTCTTCCGCGAGGCGATCACCAAGGCCAAGGCGTTCAACACCGCCAAGCTGAGCCAGGACGAAGCGTTCGAGCGCGATTATCTGGTGACGGTGGCCGAGGGCAAACTGTTCTGGCTGGAAGACGCCGATTTCCCGCACAAGAACCCGGCCTGGTATGTAAACGCCGGGCTCGACCCCAATGTCTATATCGCGCGCCATTATGCCGATGCGCCGACGCGGATGCGCGCGATGATCACCTTCCTGCGCAAAATCCCCGACGCGACCGCGCAGATCAAAGCCAACCTCAAGGCCCCGATGCCGCTCAGCTACGTAAATTTCGGCGTGGCGGCGTTCAACGGCTTTGGCGATTATTACACCGGGGACGCGAAGAAGGCGTTTGCCGATGTGAAGAGCCCGGCGCTGCAGGAGGAATTCGACAAGGCGGCGGCGGCGGCATCCAAGGCGATGCACGATCTCGGCAAATGGGTGGAGAGCCAGCGCGGATCGGCAACGCAGGACTTTGCGCTGGGGGCCGACCGCTTCTCGCGCATGATCAAGATGACCGAAGGCGTCGATGTGCCGCTGGCGACGCTGGAGGCGGCGGGCAAGGCCGATCTGCTGCGCAACCAGCAGGCGCTGGCCGAGGCATGTGCCCAGTTCGCGCCCGGCGCGACGATCCCGGCCTGCATGGCCAAGATGAACGACAACAAGCCCGCCAATAACGATCCCGTCGCCGAAGCGCGCAAGCAGATCCCCGAATTGCGCGCGTTCGTGCTGGCCAATGATATCGTCACGATCCCCGACAACGAACAGGCGCTGGTTGAGGAGAGCCCGCCCTATAACCGGCAGAACAGCGCCTATATCGATCCGCCCGGGCCGTTCGAGAAGGGCATCCCCTCGGTCTATTACATCTCCCCGCCCGATCCGGCGTGGAGCAAGGCCGAGCAGGAGGGGTTCATTCCCGGCAAGATGGATTTGCTGTTCACCTCGGTCCACGAAGTGATGCCGGGGCATTTCCTGCAATTCCGCCATGCCAATGCCTCGCCGTCGATCTTCGGGCGGCTGTTCGTCGGCTACGCCTTTGCCGAGGGCTGGGCGCATTATGCCGAGGAGATGATGTGGGAAGCGGGGCTCCATAAGGGCGATGCCGAAACGCATATCGGGCAATTGTCGAACGCGCTGCTGCGCGATTGCCGCTATCTGTCGGCGATCGGGATGCACACGCAGGGCATGACGCAGGAGCAATCCCGCAAGATGTTCGTCGAGCAATGCTATCAGGACGAGGGCAATGCCAAGCAGCAGTCGGCGCGCGGCACCTATGACCCGGCCTATCTCAATTACACGATGGGCAAATTGATGATCCGCAAGCTGCGCGCCGACTGGACCGCGACGCACAAATATCCCTCGGGCGGCCGCGCGGGATGGAAGGCGTTCCACGACCAGTTCCTGCGCTATGGCGGGCCGCCGATCCCGCTGGTGCGCAAGGCGATGCTGGGTGGTGACGGCAAGGCGGTGTTCTGAACGCGGCGCGGGCGTTCAGCGCACTTGGCTCGCCGGCTGAACGTCTGCGGCTTCCTCGGTCTGCGGCATGCGGATCGAGGGGCGTAGCCGCGCCAGGCTGCACAGCCCGGCGACGAAGGCGAGGCCCGCCGCGACCAGCGGCGGGGTGGCTCCCCCACCGATCCCCAGCGCGAGCAGGGCCGCGACCAGCGTCGCGCCGGTGGTCTGGCCGAGCAAACGGGTGGTCGAGACCAGGCCACCGGCGGCGGCCGCCCGTTCGCGCGGGGCGCTGCCGATGATGAGACGGGCATTGGGCGGCAGAAAGGTGCCGAACCCGCCGCCGCACAGCGCCATCCGCCAGATCACGTCGAAATGCGTCGGGTGGGCTGGCATGTCGGCGATCAGCAGCAACGCGACGATCGAGATCGCCATGCCGATCCCGCCGAGCGCGCCCGCCGGAATGCGGCTCGACAGCCAGCCCGACAGCGGGGCGACGATGATGTTGGTGAGCGGCCACGGGGCCATCAACAACCCCATTTCGGGCGCGGTGAAGCCGAACTCGCTGGTCAGGCGGAAGGGCATCGAGATGATCAACGTCATCGAGGCGATGAAGGCGGTGTAAGCCCCGATCACCGACAGCCGCAGCACCGGCCGCTCCAGCAAGTCGATCGGCAGGATCGGATCGGTTTCCTTGGCCTCGCGCCGGACAAAATACACGCCGACCAATATGCCGCTGAGCACGATCGCTGCGGAGACGACCGGGCTATCGCCATGGACCGCAGTTTCAAGACCACCGATGATCAGCCCAAACATCGCCGCGCACATCACGCCGCCGAAAACGTCGAATGGGGTGTTGCCGGGCGGCGTATCGGGCAGCGCGCGGCCAAGGATCAGGGATCCGATCGCGAAGGGCACGGCGCTCGCAAACACCCATGGCCATGGTGCCACGCCGAGGATGAAACCGCCGAGCGACGGTGCGAGCGCGGCCCCCGCCGAGACGATCGCGGAATTGATGCCAAGCCCGCTGCCGAGCTGCTTGGCGGGGTAGGTGGAGCGGATCAGCGCGGAGGACACGCTGAGCGCCGCGGCCGCGCCCATTGCCTGCGCCGCGCGGACGATGAGCAGGAAGGGCAGGCTCTTGGCGAAGAAGCACAGCAGCGTGGCGACGGTGAACACCATCTGCCCGATCTGGTACATACGCTTCAGGCCAATGCGCTCCCCCAGCCCGGCAAAGGGCAGCAGCAGCATGACCAGCATCAACTGATAGACGGTCACCACTGTTACGGCCGACGACTGGTCGATCCTCAGATCGCGCGCGATCGTCGGCAGCGCGATGTTGGCGACGCCACCGTCGATGATGATCAGCGCGGTGCCGAGGCAAAGCGCGGCGATGGCCGCGTAGCGGCGGGGTAGGGGAAGGCCATCCATCATGCGAGCGTGCTAATCCTCGGCCCACACAGTGCAAGCGGCCTTCCCCATTTATAGTCAGCCGAGCGAAACTTCGGCGACCTTGTCCTTGTAATCCTGCTTGGGGTCGATCCCGAGCAGGACCTTCACCCCGGCGAGCATGCTCGACGCATCGACCCAGATCTGCGCGCGCTCAGCATCCAGTCGCAGCAATTGCAGCTTGGGGTCGTCCTTGCCGCCTTCATACCAGGCCGCGACGAAGCTGTTCCACAGCCGGTCGATGACCGCGCGATCATTCTCGGCGACCAAGGTGCCGTGGATCGTCGCGAACACATCATTGCCCTTGGAAGCGAAGGTGGCGACGGCGCGGCTGTCGTACTTCAGGTCGGCGACCAGTTCGGTGTCCTTCGCGGTGAAGAAATAGATCGGGCCGCGATCTTCATCGCCGTCCAGCTGCCCCGTCATCGGGCGCGTATGGCCTTCGTCGACGCCGGCGAGGCCGAGCATCATCGTCCGGTCGGAGCGCAACGCCTTCCAGAATTTCGCTTCGATTTCCGCTTCGTTCGCGGTGTTGTCAGTCAACATGGCATCGTCTCCTTGCTCGCTTCGAACGGGCGGAGGCCGATGCGGTTCCCTCAATGCGGGGACCAGCCGGGCGGTGCCAGCTCGAACCCGTCAAAATCAAAGGCAGGCGTAACGACGCAACTGACCAGCGCCCACCCAAGGCGCGCTTCGGCCGATTGCCACGCCTGGGCAGGGACGATGGTTTGCGGGCTTTCCCCGGAGAGCAGATGCTCGCTTTGGTCGATCAGCAAGGTGAGCGGCGCGCCCGCATGCCACAACCACAATTCGGTCGCGTCGACACGATGCCAGTGCGAGCGCTGCCCGGCCTCCAGCAGGAACAGAATGGCCGTTGCCAGCCCGCGACCGCCATCTGGCGAAGGCTGGCGCATCGTTTCGCGATACCAGCCGCCTTCGGGGTGGGGGGACAGATCCAGCGAGGTGATCAAGCGATGCGACATCGCGCCCGCTGTTAGGGCAGACGCCCTCCGGAGGCGATAGGAATTGGACATGAGGCGCTCGCTCTCCACTCTCTGCCATGGGCGGGGCGGAGTTGGTTCTTGCTGCATCGCACCATTTTCGGTACAGCGGTGTCATCAAGACTCCCGAGTATCAGGGCCACGCCGTGCAAAATCCATCCGGGCCGACCGGCCCCGTTCCGACTGTCTTCGAAGCTATTGTCCGCAAGCGGTGCTTGCGCGCGACCTATAATCGCACCGATATCACGCTCGCACCGCACATCATCTATACCCGCCACGATGATCTGTTCGTGGACGGCGTCGTGCTCGAGCGCGATGGCAAGCCGCCGCGCGAATTGAAGCTTGGGACGTTCAAGCTGGCTGGGCTCAACGGCGTCGGGCTGACCGAGCGCGACTTCGATGCCAACCCATTGTTCGCCGCCAACGATCCGAAATATGCCGAAGCTGCCTTGATGGCGGTGGAGGCTTAACGCCCGCGCGCCGCCAGACGGCGGCGCACCCTCGCGACACAGACGACCGCCACGCCGGCGACGGCGGCACCGATCAGCATATCCGCCAGATAGTGCGTGCCCTCGACCGGCGTTGCCAGCAGCATTGCCCCGCTCAGCACCACCACCGGCCAGCGCAGCCGCAGCAGCGGCCAGCCGGCCGCGATGTACAGCACCGCACTTGCCGTGTGGAAGCTGGGTGCGGAGACAAGGCCCCGCAGCGCCCCCAGATCGACCTCCAGCAATGTATGCGCGCGCAGTTGCGGGATCAGTTCGGCCTCGTACAGCGCGCTTTCGGGCAAATAGGGCACGGGGCCATGCCACAGCGTGGCGAGCGGCCCGACTGCGGGAAGATAGCGGAACAGCAGCAGGCACAGCACGGCCGCAACCCAGAAGCTGGCGATGAAGGCGCGCGTCTCGGCGCGTTTGTCGGCCCAGGCGCAATAGCCGAGGATCAGCGCGGGCGTGACGAAGATGCTTTGATAGGCGGCGGTCCCCAGCAGTTGCAGCGTGCGGTGCGCGGCGACCGCGCGATACCAGGCGAGCCAGTCGAAATGGAGCACGGCGTCGATCTGCTGGAGCAGCGGATCGATGCTGCCGCGCGTATCGGCGGCAAGCGGATAGGTGGCGACCGCACCGAGCAAGGCGATCCCGGTGAACAGGCCGACCGATTCCGACAGATCGCGCGCGACGCGCTGCGCCGGGCTGGCGGGCGCGCGCATCGAATAGCGCAAGCCGAGCGCCAGCGCGGCAAAGGCGGCGAAGATCAGCGCGCTGGGCGTGCGCGGGTTGATCGTCATCCCGGCATCCCACAGCAGCGCCCCGACGCACACAGCACTGACCGCGAACCCGAGCACGAGCCAGCGTCCGGGGATGAGGCCAGGCTGCGCCGTGCTGCCGGGATAGAGCGGCGCGGGGAGCGTGAAGAAGGTGGTGGTGGGACGGGTCACGGGGCGCCTGATGAGCAGACGATGTTCGCAATCGCCGACTGGGAAGGGATATGCGATGCCGCGAACGGCTACCCTTCATGCCGTGAACTTTTTATGACGTCCAGATGACATTTTGGTGGAGGAGGGGGCGAACCCCCTCCTCCTGCCCAAATCAGCGATAGCAGACCGTCACGCGGCGATGGTGACGCCATTCGGTGTGGCAGCGCGGGCGGTGGCGATCCCCGCTATAATAACGGCCATGGTCGCGCCAGTCGCGGCGGTCGCCACGGTGATCGTAGCGATGGTCATAACGGGGGCGATCGCCGCGATAATCCTGCGCGGAGGCGGCGGTGGAAACACCAAGCCCGGCAACCATGAGCCCGGCGGCGATAAGGTGGGTCAGCTTCATGTCCTGTCCTTTCGGCCCGTCGATCGGGCGTGAGGAAACACTTACGCTTTACTGTCGCGATGGTTGCTGAACGGGTCTGTAGTGTGGCGTACAGGTTGGCGCGTTACAGCGCGATGCCGAGGCGCGGCGCGAGCGCGACCATGCCGAGATACAGCAGCACCGTCAGCGCGCAGCCGAGCCCGAGCGCGGGCCAGAAGCCGATCCCGACGCGCAGCAAGGCGGGGATGACGAGGAACATCGGCAGCGAGGGGAGCACATACCAGAAGGTCGCCTGGACGTGCGCCGCCATATTGGCGGGGTCGGGTTTCTCGCCCCACAGCCAGATCATGCCGAGCACCGACACCAAGGGCAGCGACGCCACCAGCGCGCCAAACCCCGGATAGCGCTTGGCCAGCGTCGAGGCGATCGCAATCAGGATGCCCGAGATCAGGGCTTTGAGCGCGAGGAACAGCATGGCGCCTGTATGGGGCGGGGCGCGGGTGGAGGCCAGCGGCATTGCGCATTGGGCGAAGGTAACGAAGGTAAGCCGACGGCTCCGCGCGAGCCCGTCGAAGCGTTGGCGACGGGCGACGAACGGCGCGCCGGGGCGCGGTCATCGGGCGTGCTCCTCATCGCCGGGCGTGCCGTACAGCGCTGCCAGCGCGGCGTGCAAGCTCATGGCCTCTGGCTCGACCGGCGGCATCGCGCGCAGCACGGCGAGCACCAGCCGATTGTCGAACACGCGCCGCTCCCCGATTTGCCGCCCGCGATAGAAGATCGGCGTCGCGGTACCGGTGAGCGCGCGTTCGATCGCCAGATCGCGCGCGCGGTCTCGCCCTTCGCCGAGCGCCGCCTCCCACGCTGCCACGAAGCTCTCCGCACCGGCGCGCTTGCGCAACGCGTAAGCCGATTTCGCCGACATCCCGACCGCGCCCGCCGCCGCCGACACCAAGCCGATGCGCGCGAGCTGCTGGAGGAAGACGCGCTGGCGCTCGGGCGTCCAGCCGTCATGCCGGGTCGAGCCGCTTGGCACGGGGGTGAAGGCGATGTCTGGCGCAACGGGGTCCGCCGCAGCGGGTGCTGCGGGGTCGGGCTGGGCTGGCGGAGCCGACGGTGGGGCAGGACGGGAGCGCATCGCCGAGTCTATGCCATAGCGGCGGGTTTGTAGGACAGCGGGGGTTCTGGGCGGGATTTTGCGGGTGGCGGGGTTGGATCGTGATATGAGGCGGCATGACTCGTGCCTGCTCCATCCTCCCGCCGCGCGAGAGCGCGCTTGCTCCGCTCTATAAGGGGGCTGATCTGGTCGATGCCTATGCGGTCGCGCTGCCGCCGGGCGCGCCCGAGGATGTCGGCGTCCTTGCGCGCGCGGTGCTGGGCGGCCTGTCGCGGTGGTGGGTGCGCTCGCTAATGGCGACGCGCGATGCGGCGGTGGCGCTGGTCGGCGTCAAGACCTCCCGCCAGATCGCCGCGGCGGCAGCGGGGCGGGGGCCGGTGATCGGATTCTTCCCGGTCCTCTCCCAGACCGAACACGAGCTGATCATGGGCGAGGACGACCGCCACCTCGATTTCCGCGGGGCGATTCTGGTGCAGGGGACCGCCGATGGCGGGCGAACGCTGGCGTTGGTGAGCGTGGTGCATTGCCACAATGCGCTGGGCCGGATGTACCTGCGCGCCATCGGGCCGTTTCACCGCGCGATCGTGCAGACGAGCTTGGAGCGCGCGGTTGTGGGGATGGGGTGAGTTGGGCAGGCGGGGGGAATGGCGATCAAGCTGCCTTCCCGTTTCGCGGTCCATCCGGGCGCGTGGCTGCGCGCGGAGGTGATCGAGCCGCATGGCCTGTCGGTGACCGACGCGGCGGCCAAGCTGCGCGTGACGCGGCGGGCGATGAGCAACTTGCTGGGCGCGCGTGCGGGGATGTCGGCGGAAATGGCGATCCGCTTTGAAAAGGCGTTTGGGCTTAGCGCGGATACGTTGATGCGGATGCAGGCGGTGCATGATCTGGCGGTGGCGCGGGCGCGGGCGGGGGAGATTGATGTGGAGCGGGTGGGGGCTTGATTAGCGCTTTTGAAAATACGGCCTAATTGACGCCAAATGTCGCATTGCGCATCTTTCACTTCGTAAAATTCTCGCGCATGTTGCCGTAAGGGGGAGACTTTCATGGACTTAGCAACGAAGCTAGTAGAACTTGAGAAGCGCACGATGCAGCACCGGGAGCTTTTGCTCACTGAGGAGGCGGCGAAAACTGCGCTTGTGATGCCGTTCCTGCAAGCCTTGGGTTACGATGTGTTCAACCCTAGCGAGGTGGTTCCCGAATTTACGGCGGACGTTGGCATCAAAAAAGGCGAAAAAGTCGATTACGCACTTTGCATTGACGGTCGTCTGTCAATTTTGGTCGAGTGTAAACCATCTTCGGTCGATCTCGACCTCAAGCACGCGAGCCAGCTTTATCGCTATTTCTCGACAACGGATGCGCGCGTTGCCATCCTTACGAACGGAGTGGAGTATAAATTCTACTCCGATATCGAGCAGCCGAATAAGATGGACGACAAGCCATTTTACATATTTTCGATGGATTCGATCCGACGGAATGACCCGCAAACGCTAGAGCGCTTCACCCGTCATCAGTTTAACATCGATGCCATTGTTGCTGAGGCGGGCCGGCTAAAGCTGGAATCGCAAATGCGGATCGAGATCGAGAAAGAATTTGCCAGTCCGTCGGACGAGTTTGTCAAGATGATGGCTGCCCGGGTGCTGCCCGGTGGCAGAATGACTGCTGCGGTTCGCGAGCAGTTTCAACCAATCCTTATCGCTTCTATTTCGGGATTGATTCGTGATCGAGTGAATGATCGGCTAACAAACGCGTTGAATGTCGCCAATCCATATGATGACCCCGTAGCGGAAGGGGCGTCCGATGATATGTCACAGATTGAAGACGGCATTAGCACCACAGATGACGAAATTTCCGGCTTCCGGATCGTTCAAGCCATCGCTGCTCGCCATGTCGATCCGAAGCGTGTCGTTATTCGTGACTCTAAAAGCTATTGCGCAATATTGTTGGACGATAATAATCGAAAAACATTGGCGCGTTTGCATTTTAACAGCTTGAATACTCGATACTTGGGCACGTTCTTGGGAAAAACCGAAACACGCCATCCTGTTTCGATGCTTACGGACCTTTATAAGTTTGAAGATGCAATCGTCGCTCGCTTGAAGGAATTAGTCACCGGCCCGGAAGGTTAAAATAGCGCCGCCGCCACATCGGTCCGGGCAAAGTCATCGCCGACAAACAGCATCGGGCAGTTATGCGCCGTCGCCAGCGCATAAGCGAAGACGTCGCAGATGTTGAGGGCGGCGGGATGGTGACGTTTACCCCAGCGGAGATAGGCGCGCACGGCGGTGTAGCTGAGCTCTACCGTCAGCGGCTCTACGGTCAGCGCGAGGTCGTCGATCAAGCGCGTCATTTCGCCGTGCAAGTCGCGACCGGCCGCGACGATCAGGGCTTCGGTCAGGGTCGGTGCCGCGATGCGGATGTCCAGCGCGCGGGCGACGACGGCGCGGCACGCGGCGGCTTCGGGTTCGCCCAGCAGGATCGCCATCAGCGCCGACGTATCGACGACGATCATGCAGGCAGGCCGTTGTCATCGTACAGATAATCCGCGCTGCGGGCGGCGCCGGGCTTGCCATCGGGGCCGCGTTCGCGCGCCGCCGCTATGGCGCGATCGATGGCATCGAGACGCCGTTGGCGCACCGCCGCCATGTCGACTTCGTCGGTGACGCGCGTCAGCCGGACGGTCGGGTGGCCGCGGCGGGTGAGCGTGATCTCCTCGCCTGCTTCCGCGCGGCGGACGAGGTCGGTGAGTTGGGCTTTGGCGTCGGATACGGAGATGCGCATAAGGAGGGTCCTTCTTGGACCAAGTAGATAGACCATTTCGCGTGTTTGGCCAAGGGCGCGCTTGATACTGCCCCTCTCCCCGACCAGTTTCGGGTCAACCGTGCCCCGCACGGTTGAGGATCGTCCGGGGGACGATCCGACCCGAAACTCCCCCAAGGGGGAGAGGGAGAAGAATTAACCCACCGTCACGAAGCTATCCATCACCCGCTTGCGCCCGGCGGTTTCGAAGTCGATCTCCAGCTTATTACCTTCGATCTCGGCGATCAGGCCGTAGCCGAATTTCTGGTGGAACACGCGCATGCCGACCGCCACGTCCGAGCGGCCTTTATTGCCGAGGCTGATCGCCGAGGCGCGCGATTCCTGCACGCGCGACGGTTCGCGCGAGAAGGTGCGGCTGGTGAAATCGCCGCCGGGCTTGGTGCCGCCAATCCCCGCCGCGCGTTGCCAGCCGGGGCCGCGGCCGGTGCTGCGGGCGACATTGGCGAAGGGGTCGGCGCGTTCGGACCAATTGGCGCGCCACAGGCTTTCGCCGCCCGCGAGACTCGATTCCGCCTCGATATGTTCGGGTGGCAATTCGCCGACGAAGCGGCTGGGGATGCTGCTGGTCCATTGGCCGTAAATGCGGCGGTTGGCGGCGTGGAGGATGATCGCGCGGCGGCGCGCGCGGGTGATGGCGACGTAGGCGAGGCGGCGTTCCTCCTCCAGGCTCTTGGTGCCGCCTTCGTCGAGCGCGCGCTGCGACGGGAACAGCCCTTCCTCCCAGCCGACCAGGAACACCGTGTCATATTCCAGCCCCTTGGCGGCGTGGATCGTCATGATCGTGACCTTGGGGTCCTCGGCCGACGCCTCATTGTCCATGACGAGGCTGACATGTTCGAGGAACGCGCCCAGCGTCTCATATTCCTCCATCGCGCGGACGAGTTCGGTGAGGTTTTCGAGCCGCCCCGCCGCCTCGACCGATTTCTCGGCCTGGAGCGCGGCGGTATAGCCGCTTTCATCGAGGATGATGCGCGCGAGGTCGCCATGCGGCAGCTCGGTCATTTGCGCGCGCCACCGCGCCATGTCGATGACGAGGTTGCCGAGCGATTTGCGCGCGGCGCCCGTCAGTTCATCGGTGTCGAGCAGCCGCGCGGCGGCGGTGACCAGCGGCACGTGCTGCGCGCGGGCGAGCTGGTGGACCTTGGCGACGGCTTTGTCGCCCAGGCCGCGCTTGGGGACGTTGACGATGCGATCGAAGGCGAGGTCGTCGGCGGGCTGCGCCACCACGCGCAAATAGGCGAGCGCGTCGCGGATTTCGGCGCGTTCGTAGAAGCGAAAACCCCCGATGATGCGATAGGGGATGCCGGTGGCGATGAAGCGGTCTTCAAACTCGCGCGTCTGGTGCTGCGCGCGCACCAGGATGGCGATGTCGTCGAGGCTCTTGCCCGCCCTTTGCGCGCTTTCGATTTCCTCGCCGACGCGGCGGGCTTCCTCGGGGCCGTCCCATACGCCCAAGACCTTGACCTTCTCGCCCGCGTCGAGCTCGGTCCAGAGCTGCTTGCCGAGGCGACCGCTATTGTTGGCGATCACGCCCGAGGCGGCGCCGAGGATATGCGGGGTGGAGCGGTAGTTTTGTTCGAGCCGGATGATCTTGGCGCCGGGGAAATCCTTCTCGAACTTCAGGATATTCTCGACCTGCGCGCCGCGCCACGAATAGATCGACTGGTCGTCATCGCCGACACAGGCGATGTTCTTGCGCTCCTGTGCGAGCAGGCGCAGCCACAGATATTGGACGCTGTTGGTGTCCTGATATTCGTCGACCATGATATATTTGAAGCGGCGCTGATAGTCGGCCAGCACCTCGCGGTCGCGCTGCAGGATGACGAGCATGTGCAGCAGCAAATCGCCGAAATCGCAGGCGTTGAGCGCGATCAGGCGGGTTTGATAGGCGGCGTAGAGTTCCTGCCCGCGGCCATTGGCGTAGAGTTCGCTCTCGCCGGCATCGATTTGCGCAGGCGTGAGGCCTTTGTTCTTCCAGCCGTCGATCAGCCCGGCAAGTTGGCGCGCGGGCCAGCGTTTCTCGTCGAGATCGGCGGCCTGGATGAGTTGCTTCAACAGGCGCAACTGGTCGTCGGTGTCGAGGATGGTGAAGTTGCTGTGCAGGCCGACGAGTTCGGCATGGCGGCGCAGCATCTTGGCGCCGATCGCGTGGAAGGTGCCGAGCCACGGCATCCCCTCGACCACATCGCCGACCAGCCGCCCGACGCGGTGGCGCATCTCGCGCGCGGCCTTGTTGGTGAAGGTGACGCTGAGGATCTCGCTCGGCCAGGCTTTGCGGGTGGCGAGCAGATGCGCGAGCCGCGCGGTGAGCGCGGCGGTCTTGCCGGTGCCGGCCCCGGCCAGCACCAGCACCGGGCCTTCGGTGGTCAGCACGGCTTCGCGCTGCTGCGGGTTGAGGCCCGTCAGATAGGGGGGATCCTGGGGCGAGGGCGCGGGGAGAGTCATTGGTGAACAGGTAGGGAACGCGGCGGCGTCGGGCAAGCGCGTCGTGCAGAGGGGCTAGGCCGCCGGGCTTGGGATTGGGTCGTTGCGCGGCGTGTCGGGCGCGGTCTCGGCGGCGCGGGTGGCGGCGAGCGTGCGCATCAGCCCCAGATATTTGTCGGTGGCGCTTTCGATCGTGAAGGTCGCGGCGGCGGTGCGGCGTGCGGCAATGGTCGTGCCCGAATCGGGGGCGAGCGTCATCATTGCCTGTGCCAGCGCGGCGGCATCGCAGGTTGGGACCAGCTGGCCGAGCGTGCCGTGGCCAAGCAGATCGGCCATGCTGCAGCAGCAATCGGTCGCGATGATCGGCAGCCCCGCCGCCAGCGCCTCGATCACCACGGCAGGCACGCCCTCATAATCCGAAGACAGCACAAAGGCGTCGGCCTCGGCCAGCCAGGCGTCGAGCGGATCGACATGGCCGGGCATATAGACCGACCCGGCAATGCCGAGCCGCGCCGCCTGCGCCTCGAGCGCGCGGCGTTCGGGGCCTTCGCCAAGGATGCGCAAGGTGTCGTCGGGCTTGGCGATCCGCGCAAAGGCCTCGAGCAGCAGCGCGAAATTCTTCTGCGGGGCAAGGCGACCGACTGCGACATAATGCCGGCCCGGCCGCGCGCGCACGACGGCATCGCGTGCTGCGGCGAGGCGGCGGAGGTCGGCATCGGCAAGCGCAGGGTCGGCGATCACGCTGATCCGGCTTTGCGGCACGCCGACCAGCCGCGCGATTTCACCGCGCATCGCCGGGGCCATGCCGACGAAATGGTCGAGGTGCCGACCCTGGATGCGCAGCCAGCGGCGATAGAAATAGCGCAGCGGCAGCGGCATGTCGGGGCGGACGAGATCGTTGCTGATCTTTACCACGATCGGCGGACAGGCAGGCCCAAGCGTCAGCTTCAGCGCCACCGCCAGCGCGGTATAGGTATTGCCCGCACAGAACAGCACATCGGGGCGCTGCCGCGCGATGATCGCGGGGATGCCGCGCAGCAACGCCGCGAAGCGCGTGACCCCGCGCCCGCGCGGCTTGTGATGGACTTGCGACAAGGCCTGCAAAGCGATCGGCGGCGCGATGCTGGCATCGGCCACAACCATCTGCGCATCGACCCCGGCCATCGTCCAGGCGGCATGCAGCCGCGCGGCGATGCGTTCGACCCCACCGGGGGCAAAGCTGTTGAGGAAGGTCAGCACGCGCAATGGAGCGCGCTGCGTGCGGTTGGAGCCGCGGGCAAGATGCTGTTGCGCGCGCTGGCCGATGTCCCCCGGTGTCGAGGCGACGTCAAACATGATGATAGCCCCTCCAGCTCGCCTTCCGCCCACGCCGCTTGCATAAGCGAGCGGGCCGCACTGTGCAAATCGTTCACCGATGACGGCATCCGACACCAGCCGTTTTTCACAATCGGCAGCCCTGCGTTCCTTGGCGACCTGCCCCACGGACCTGCCTTTGAGGGCTGGCTTTTGATACTTTAGGCGGGTATCGGGCGACCAACCGCACCGCGCGTCATCAACCCGTAACACAACCGAGCGAAGGCCTTCAACGGCATGGCTACCACCTTCATAGCGTCCCCCGAATCGGCGACGGACGCTCCGCACGGGCCGCGGCTCGATCATCGACTGCACCCTGCTGGGCGCTGGATTTTCCTGGCGCTGCTGGCGGTCGGGCTCGGTTATGCCGCCTACAGCATTTTCGTGGACACGGCCGAAGTGGGTGAGGGCCTCGCGCTCGGCACCTTCGTGTTCCTGGGCCTCGCGCTGGTGATCGCGCTCGGCTTCGAATTCGTCAACGGCTTCCACGATACCGCGAACGCCGTTGCCACCGTCATCTATACGCACTCCATGCCGGCACCGCTGGCGGTGGTGTGGTCGGGCTGCTGCAATTTCCTCGGCGTCATGCTGTCGAGCGGGGCCGTGGCCTATTCGATCATAACGCTGTTGCCGGTCGAATTGATCCTCCATGTCGGCAGCAATGCCGGTTTTGCGATGATCTTCGCGCTGTTGCTGGCGGCGGTGATCTGGAACCTCGCCACCTGGTATTTCGGTATCCCCAATTCCTCCAGCCACGCGCTGATCGGGTCGATCATCGGCGTCGGCTTTGCCAACCAATTGCTGTCGGCGGGCCGGGGCGGCACCTCGGGCGTCGACTGGAGCCAGGCGGTCAAGGTCTTTTCGGGCCTGCTGTTCAGCCCGCTAATGGGCTTCATCGGCGCGCTGGTGCTGTTGTGGATAATGAAGCGGACGATCCGCAACCCGAAGCTCTATAGCGAACCCGAAGGCAACGCGCCGCCGCCGCGCGGCATCCGCGCGCTGCTGATCGGCACCTGCACCGCGGTGAGCTTCTTCCACGGCAGCAATGACGGGCAGAAAGGCATGGGGCTGATCATGCTGATCCTGATCGGCTGCGCGCCGACCGCTTATGCGCTCAACCGCACCATGCCGCAGAGCGAGACGCCGGCTTTCGTCGCCAGCGTGACGGCGGCCGGCCAGGCCTTCGCGGCCCATGCCAGCGGTACGGCCCCCGTCGCGTTGGGCGATGCGCGGGCGACGCTGACGCAAGCGTTGCAGAGCCATCGCAGCGACCGCACCGTCTTCTCCGCGATCAGCGTGCTGTCGGGCAATATCGCGCAGCGCATCGGCGGCTATGGCTCGCTCGACAAGGTCCCGGCGGCTGCCACCCCCAATTTGCGCAACGACATGTATCTGCTGCTTGACAGCGCCCGGCTGGCCATGGCCGATAAGGGCATCAAGGCGAGCTTCTCCGAACCGGAACAAGCAGCGGTCGCCAAATTCCAGAGCAATCTGGAAAAGGGCACGCGCTACATTCCGGTGTGGGTCAAGGTGATCGTCGCGCTGGCGCTGGGGCTGGGCACGATGGTCGGCTGGCGGCGGATCGTCATCACCGTGGGGGAGAAGATCGGCAAGACGCATCTGACCTATGGCATGGGCGCTGCGGCGGAAATCGTCGCTGCGGTGACGATCGCCTTTGCCGACCGTATCGCAGTGCCGGTATCGACGACGCACATCCTGACCAGCGGTGTTGCGGGGGCTTCGGTCGCAAGCGGCGCGGGCCTGCAGATCCGCACCATCTTCAACATGGTGCTGGCCTGGGTGATGACCTTGCCCGCTGCCATGCTGCTGTCGGGCAGCCTGTACTGGATCTTCCTGGAACTGACCAAGATCTGAGGATCTTCCCTCTCCCAGCGGGAGAGGGTGGCCGAGCGTAGCTCGGACGGGTGAGGGTGATCGGGCCTGGGTCGCCTTCGCGCGCGTCACCCTCACCCTTCTGGCGCTTTGCGCCTCCCTCCCTCTCCTGGTGGGAGAGGGATTGGGGCTTTAACCCCGGCGTAGCAGCGTGATGCGCGCCTTGCCGTGGACGCGGCTGACGTCTTCGACGAAGCCCGCCACTTCGACCAGTTCGGGCTTGGCGGTTTCGATGCTGATCCAGGTCGCATCCCCGATCCAGCCGAGCCGGGCGAGCTTGTCGAGCGCGACCGCACCCGCGCCGCTATCATAAGGCGGGTCCATCACGATCAGGTCGAGCGGGGCGACCGCATGGCCCAGCGCCAGCACCGATTGCGCGCGGACATCGGCACCGATTTCCTTGGCACCGCCGAGCTTGGTGATGTTGGTGCGCAGCGCGTCGAGCGCCGCCTTGTCCTGTTCGACGAAGATGCACGAGGCGGCACCGCGTGACAGCGCCTCCAGCCCCAGCGCGCCCGATCCGGCAAACAGATCGGCCACGGCCAGATCCTCGAAACTGCCGAGGCGGCTGGCGAGCATCGAGAACAACGCCTCGCGCACACGGTCTGCGGTGGGACGGGTGGCATCCCCCTTCGGCGCGACGATCGGACGACCGCGCCACTTTCCAGCGATGATTCGCATTACTTCCTGGTCCGGCTCTTATGGGTCTTGACGGTACGCGGCTTGGACGGGCGGGCCATGGCCTTGCCCGGCGTGCGCGGGGTGGATTTGTTCGGCGCGCGTTCGGCACGTTCCGGGCGCTCGGTCCGTTCGGCGCGGTCGACCGGCTTGGCGTCGCGCGGCGGCTTGGCGCGCACGTTGCGGCCGAGTTCGGGGTTGAACACGCGCTTGGGGCGCGTGTCGGCGACGGGCGCGGTGGTGCCGGCCTTGGGCTTGGCGTCGTAGAAGCGCTTCACCTTGGTCGCCTTGGTCAGCACCACCGGATCGCGACCGGGCTGCGCCTGGCGCGCGGGCTCGGCAAAGGCTTCTTTGTCGGCGCGGTTGGCGGTCGCCTTGGTGATGCGCCGCACCGGGCGCGGCTTGGGCAGCGAAGTGGGGGCGGTGGATTCGTTGGGATTAATGCGACCGCGCCCGGCGGGGCGGGCCTTTTCCACCAGCTTGGGCGCTTCGCCGCCGCCCTTGCGCGTCGGGTCCTTGCGGAAGGCGACGACGTCATGCTGCTTCACTTCGCCGATTTCGCCGACGGGCAGATCGCCCAGCACGAACGGGCCGTAGCGCGTGCGGATCAGGCGCGAGACCTTGAGCCCGAGATATTCGAGCACGCGGCGCACTTCGCGATTCTTGCCCTCGGTCAGGATCAGTTCGATCCAGACATTGGCACCGGTGCGGCGTTCGAGATTGGCGTCGATCGCGCCATAGCGAACGCCCTCGATTTCGACGCCGTGGATCAGCTCTTCGAGCTGTTCCTGCGTGATCGGGCCGTAAGCGCGGGCGCGGTAGGCGCGTTCGACGCCGGTGGCGGGCAATTCGAGCTGGCGTTTCAGTTCGCCATCGGTGGTGAGCAGCAACAGCCCCTCGGTCGCGAGATCGAGGCGGCCGACGGGAACGAGGCGCGGCAGCCCCTCGGGCAGGCGATCATAGATGGTCGGGCGGCCGGCCGGATCACGCTCGGTGACGAGCAGGCCGGGCGGCTTGTGATAAAGGAACAGCCGCGCGGCGGCGGGCGCCTCGACGGGTTCGCCATCTACGGTGACCCCGGCGAGCGAGGTGAGGATGGTCGCTGGGGTATCGAGCACGACACCGTTCAGGGCGACGCGGCCTTCGGCGATCATGCGTTCGACTTCCCGGCGCGAGGCGACGCCCGCGCGGGCGAGGAGCTTGGCGATCCGCTGTTGCTCTTTGGGGCGATCTTTGGGGGTTGCTGGTCTTGACACAGCGCCCTGATAGACAATTTGTGGGAAAGTGCCCGTATAAAATAAATTGCGTCCTATCTCGTAGCCGAGCGTTCAGGCACGGGTGCGTAACGAGGGCGGGACGCGCAGCCTGTTGAGCGCGGGCACGAAGTGGGTGGTGGAAACGATGCTGTTCGCCAGAAAGAAGCGGCGGATCTCCAGATTGCTGCTCGTCGAGGACGAGCCGCTGGTCGCGTTTGATACAGAGCATTTCCTGCGCGAGGCCGAATTCGAAATGGTCGCGACCGTCGACCGCGTCAGCGATGCGCTCGCCGTGATCGCCGATGCGCGCGAGATCGATCTGGTGCTGGTCGATATCAGCCTGGCCGATGGCAGCGGCATAGACGTCGCCCGCGCAGCACATCAGGCCGGGGTGCCGGTGCTTTTCGTCACCGGGTCGTGCCCCGAGGGCGGGCGTGCGGTGGCGGCGGGGTGCCTGTCCAAACCTTATGCGCAACGCGATCTGCTCGCGGCGATCGCCGCGATCGAGGCGGTGCTCGACGGCAAGAAACCGCGGCGCGTGCCGGGCGGGCTGAGCTTGTTTGCGGGTGTGGCGGAGGCGTAGGTCGCCATCGGTCTTACCCGGCTTTGTCCGGGGCTGGTCCGGGTAAGGACGATCGCCCGGCCCATCCCTGCGCATCACCCTTTCACTGGTGATTTTTGACGCTAGTCTCCGGCGCGCGGGCCGATCTGTTGGCTTGAGGCTCGAAGGGGACACTGTGACTGTTACGGAAATGCGCGAGGATCCTGCACCGCCGATCAAGCCCAAGGGCTGGCGGCTGCTCAAGGCGGCGCTGCAGACGCGCAAGGCGGCGTCGATGCTCGCTTTCAGTTTCTCCTCGGGTCTGCCATTCGCATTGCTGATCGGGACGCTGACGGCGTGGCTCGGCGAAGTGAAGGTCAACCTCGCGACGATCGGCGTGCTGTCATGGGTTGGGCTGACCTATGCGTTCAAATTCCTGTGGTCGCCGCTGGTCGATCGCACGCGTCCGCCGCTGCTCGGGCGGATCGGACGGCGCAAAAGCTGGATCGTGCTTTGCCAGGGGCTCATCATCCTGGGCTTGATCGGGCTGGTGGTGACCGACCCCACCGTCCACATTGCGCGTTTTGCCTTGTTCGCCTTCGTCGCGTCGATCGGTTCGGCGACGCAGGACGTGGCGATCGATGCGTGGCGGATCGATGTGGCCGACGAACGCACGCCGGTCGAACTGCTGTCCGCAATCTACCAGCTCGGCTATCGCACCGCGAGCATCGTCGGCGGGGCGTTTGCGCTGTTTCTGGCGGCGCGCATGTCATGGCCGACGGTCTATCTGCTGATGGCGTGTCTGATCGGGGTGATGCTGCTGATCGCCTTGGCCGCGCCCGATACCGAACGCAGCCCCGATGTCGCAGCCGATTTGCTCGACCAGCCCGGCGAGATCGCGCCGCGCGCGCGCGCCATCGCGCTCCTCATTGTCGGGTCGAGCTGGGTGTGGGCGATCGTCCGCATCATTGTGTTCATGACGAGCATGCTCGCCGAGGTGCCGCCGGGCGGCAAACGGCCGTCGGCGGGCGATTTCCTGAAATATAACGGGCCGCTGATCGTGCTGGCGACGGTGATCGTTCCGCTGATCGTGGCAGCCGTGCTCAACTGGCTGAAGCTGCGCGGGCATCAAGTGCAGGCCGTCGTCGATACGCGCGTGTCGCCGGCACGCACCATCGCCAACCACCTTTACCGCGCGCTGATCGCGCCGCTTGCCGATTTGACCGAGCGGATGCGCTGGGGGGTGCTGGTGGTGATCGGGCTGATCCTGACGTACGCCTTGTGTTACAATGTCTGGGCCTCGTTCGCTTACCCGTTCTACCTCGATTACATGCACTATACGAAGGACGAGGTGGCCTTCGCGTCCAAGATCTTCGGCATCGTCATGTCGATTATCGGGGTCAGCGTCGGCGGCTATCTGTTCGTGCGGATCGGGCGGTTTCCAACGGTGCTCATCGGGGCGGCGCTGCCGATCTTCGGCAATTTCCTCTATGCCGATCTCGCCGACGGTGCGCCCTATATCGACATCGTATTGCAGACGCTGCGGTTGGATGTGCTGGCGCAGGCGCTTGGCGGAGATCTGCGCATCGCACGGCTGCTGCTGACGATCGCCTATGAGAACGTCTCGACTGGCATCGCAGGCGCGGCGTTTGTCGCTTATGTTTCGGGCATCGTCAGCAAGAAATATTCGGCGGTGCAATATGCCTTGCTGTCCTCCTTGACGTTTCTTATCGGGTCGCTGGGCAAGGGCTTTGCGGGCGAGTTGATCGACAGGATCGGCTATGCGGCGGTGTTCCGCGAGGTTGCGGTGCTGGGGTTGCTGGCGATCTTCTTTGTGTTGCTCGAATGGTGGCGTTCGACCCGCAGCAGCGCGGCGGCGGTGCGTGGGGAAGGCTGATGCCGGGTGTCTCGATGACCCCGCGCGCGCGGGACTAACTGGGCGGAGCGTGATACCGATGTTCTACCTCCTCACCATCGCCATTCAGGTGCTGTGCGTGATCGACGTGATCCGCAACGGGCGCAATCAATTGTGGATCATGGCGCTGGTGTTCCTGCCGCTCGCCAGCACGATCGCTTATGTCGTGCTGGAAGTGTATCCGCGCTTCCAGGGCAACCGCCATGTCCGCACCGCGCGGGCGACGGTGGCGGCGAAGCTCGATCCCGACAAGGATGTGCGCGCGGCGCGTGGCGCGCTGGCGCTCGCCGATACCGTCGCCAACCGGATGCGGCTGGCCGATGCGCTGGCGGCACAGGGCAATTATGGCGAGGCGTTGCCGCTCTACCGCGAGGCGGCCGAGCGCGGCCCGGTCGATACGCGCAGCGCCGAGAAGCGCGCCCGCGCCGAGTTCGAGACGCACGATCCGGCCGCCGCGCTGGCGACGCTCGACGCCGCGCCGCCCGCCTCGGCACAAAGCGACCGCGACCGGATCGGCCTGCTGCGCGCGCGCATTCTCGATGCGCTGGGGCGCAAGGACGAGGCGCTGGCGCTGTATGCCGATCTGGTGACGCGCTTGCCGGGGGAGGAGGGGCGCTGCCGCTATGCCGCGCTGCTGCTCGAACAGGGCTGGGACAAGAAGGCGCGCGAGGTGCTGGAAGAGGTCGAGGCGCGGATGAAGCTGCTCGACCGCCAGCAGCGCGCCGCGGAAGCCGAAATGTACCGCTGGGCGATGGCGCGGCTGGGCGAACTGCGCGCGGTCAAGGCGTAAGCGGCCGCCCGGCATCGGCAAAGGCACTCGCGACGGCGGTGATGCTGGCGAGCACGCCATCGGGGCGGCGCAGGCCGATCAGATCCCCCAGCAACAGCCGCGCGCTGTCGGGCGCGGTTTCCGCCCGGTCGACGATCGTGAGGATGGTCGCTTCCGACGCGGTCATCCGCATGCAGCAGCAGGGCGCGATCGTGATCGGGCAGGTCGCATTGTGCGCAAGATCGGCCATCATCGTGCGCATCAGCAGCAAGGGGCGACGGAAATCCTGACCGAACGCCTGGAACAGCGCGCTCGCGGCATGCGCGTCCTTCAGGCCATGCGCGCCCATCCGGCGGAAGGCGAACAGCAGCAGCCGCCGATTGGGATCGTCGGGCATCGGATTGGGCAGGCTTGCCGAATAACGCGACGGTGAGGTCGGCGCGGATGACGAATTGGGGGCAGTGGTCATGGCGATGCTCCGTTGCAGGGGAGCATCTTCCGAGATTCGCTATTGCAAGTCAATCGCAATAAAGAAGCGTCAGTCGGGCGCTTCGTCGTTCGCCGAGAGCACTTCACCGGCGAGGTAGAGCGAGCCCAGAATCAGCACGATCGGCGGCTCGGCCGGGTCGGCAATCTCGGTAATGTCGCGCAACGCGGTCGCGACATCGGGGGCGGTATGCGCGGCGAGCCCAAGGTCGTGCGCGATGGCGGCGAGTGCTGCGGGCGCGTGATGCTCGTGGCTGGGCACCGGCACCGCGTGGAGCGTGGTGGCGACGCGCGCGAAGGGGGCGAGCAGACCTGCGGGATCCTTATTGGCGAGCATCCCCAGCACCAGATGCACTTCGCTGCGGCCGATGCCGGGATGCGCGATCGCATCGAGCGTGGCGGAGATGGCGGCGGCGGCGGCGGTGTTGTGCCCGCCATCGAGCCAAAGCTGGCTGCCGGGCGGGAGCAGCGCGGTCAGTGGCCCGGCGTGCAGCCGCTGCATCCGCGCGGGCCAGCGTGTGTTCCGCGCGGCGGCGGCATAGGCTTCGGCTGGGATGGTCAGCGCGGTCTGGTGACGCAGCAAGGCGATGGCGAGTGCGAGGTTTTCGGGCTGGTGCGGCCCGGCGAGCGTCGGCAGCGGGGTTTCGATCTGGCCCGCCGTATCGGTATAGAGCAGGCGATCGGCCTCCACGGTGAAGCGCCAGTCGGTGCCGGTCGGCAGCACGGTCGCGCCGGCCGCCTGTGCGACCTCGGCGACGCGCTGTGTGACCGATGCGGAATAGCGCATCGTGACCAGCGGAACCCCGGCCTTGGCGATCCCGGCCTTTTCGCCCGCAATCGCTTCGGCGGTATCCCCAAGGAAGCTCTGATGATCGATGCCGAGTTGCGCGATGCCGGTGGCGACCGGGCGCGTCAGCACGTTGGTGGCATCGAGCCGCCCGCCGAGCCCGACCTCGATGATGCACGCATCCGCGGGCGTGCGGCTGAAGGCCAGGAACGCGGCGGCGGTGGTCACTTCGAAGAAGCTCGCGCCGATGCCCTCGGCATGATCGAGCACGTCTTCGAGCAGTTTCGCCAGAGCGGCGTCGTCGATCAACCGGCCCGCCACGCGGATGCGCTCGTTGAAGCGCACGAGATGCGGGCTGGTGTACACGTGCGCGGTCAGCCCGGCGGCCTCGATCGCGCTGCGCAGGAAGGCGCAGGTCGAGCCCTTGCCGTTGGTGCCCGCGACATGGATGGTCGGCGGCAGGCGGTGCTGCGGGTTGCCGAGCCGGTCGAGCAGCGCGGTGATCCGCTCCAGTCCGAGAATGTCGGCACCGGGCGAGAGCGACCATAAACGGTCGAGCTGCGTCTGCACGGCGGCGTTAGTGGAGGTGGCGGTGTCCATTATAAACTCCCCTCCCGCTCGCGGGAGGGGCTGGGGGAGGGGGTGGGAATACTCAGCAAGCTCACCACCCGCGCGATCTCGGCCACCACCCCATCAAGGTTCCCCAGCACGTCGTTGTTCCAGAAGCGAATGACCTGATACCCTTCGGATTGGAGATAGCGCGTACGCTCTTCGTCCTGCTCGCGCGTTTCCCCATGCGTGTCGCCATCCACTTCGATGATCAGCTTGAGGCTGCGCGCGACGAAGTCGCAGATGAACGGTCCGATCGGGACTTGGCGGTTGAAACGGACACCTTCCAGCTTGCGCGCACTGATCGCGCGCCACAAGCGGACCTCGGCTGCGGTGGCGTTGCCGCGTAGCGCTCGGGCTTTGGTCCGTTGCTCCATTCCCTCCCCCAGCCCCTCCCGCAAGCGGGAGGGGAGTTTTACGTCTGCGCCCCTCCCGCAAGCGGGAGGGGAGTTTGATGGTGCCCCTCCCGCAAGCGGGAGGGGAGTATTGCGCCTACGCCGCCTGCTTCGCGCCGCAGAGGTAATCGATCAGGCTTGCCAGCGTCGCGCGCAGGTCGCGGCGGTGCTTCACCATGTCGATCATGCCGTGTTCCAGCAGATATTCGGCGCGCTGGAAGCCGTCGGGCAGCTTTTCGCGGATCGTCTGTTCGATCACGCGCTGCCCGGCGAAGCCGATCAACGCGCCCGGCTCGGCAATCTGCACGTCGCCGAGCATCGCATAGCTCGCGGTCACGCCGCCCGTGGTGGGGTCGGTCAGCACCACGATATAGGGCAGGCCGGCATCGTGCAGCATGGCGATCGCCACGGTCGCGCGCGGCATTTGCATCAGGCTGAGAATGCCCTCCTGCATGCGCGCGCCGCCGGCGGCGGTGAAGATGATGTACGGGCAGTTGTCGGCAATTGCGGTCTCGACCCCGCGCACGAACGCCTCGCCGACCGCGAGGCCCATCGAGCCGCCCATGAAGGCGAAGTCCTGCACGCCGATCACGGCCTTATGCCCCTCGATCGTGCCGCGCGCCGTAATCAGCGCATCGCCTTCATTGGTCGCGGCACGCGCCGCCTTGATGCGATCGACATAGCGCTTGGTATCGCGGAACTTCAGCGGATCGTCGGGCACCTTGGCCAGCGGCACGATGCTGTAGCTGCCCGCGTCGAACACATATTGGAAGCGCAGCAGCGGCCCGATGCGATCATGATGGTCGCAATGCGGGCAGACATGGAGATTGTCCTCCAGTTCCTTGACGAAGGTCATCGTCCCGCAGCCCTTGCACTTGTGCCACAGGTTGTCGGGCGTCTCCTTCTTGACGGGGACGACGTAAGCGAGCGCGTTGCGCACGCTGGTAAGCCAGCTCATGCGAGTTCCTTCCGGGCGGCGTGAATCGCCTGCGACAGGGATTGAATATAGGTTTTTACGGCGGCCGGTGCAGCGGCACCATGCTGGCCGACCAGATCGACGATCGCCGAGCCAACCACCACGCCATCCGCCACGCGCGCGATTGCGGCGGCTTGTTCGGGGGTGCGCACGCCAAAGCCGACCGCAACCGGCAGATCGGTATGCGCCTTCAGCCGCGTGACCGCCGCATCGATCGAGGTTTGTGCTGCCTGTTGCAGCCCGGTGATGCCGGCGACCGACACGTAATAGAGGAAGCCGCTCGCCCCCTCCAGCACGGTCGGCAGGCGCGTGGAATCGGTGGTCGGCGTGGCGAGGCGGATCTGGTCGATACCGACCGCGCGCAGTGCGGGGCCGAGTTCGGGGTCTTCCTCGGGCGGGATGTCGACGCAGATCACGCCATCGACCCCGGCATCGCACGCGGCCTCGGCGAACCATGTGCCGCCACGGATCGTCATCGGGTTGGCATAGCCCATCAGCACCAGCGGCACCTGCGGATGGCGCGCGCGGAAGCTCTTGGCGATAGCCAGGATGTCGGCGGTGCGCGTGCCCGCTGCCAGGCTGCGGATATTGGCGGCCTGGATTGCGGGGCCATCGGCCATCGGATCGGTGAACGGCATGCCCAGTTCGATCACGTCCGCACCGCCTTCGACAAGGGCGTCGAGGATGGCGGGGGTGGCGTCCGGCGTAGGATCGCCCGCGGTGACGAAGGCGACGAGCGCGGGATGGCCTTTGGTAAAGGCGTCGGCGAGGCGGGTCATTCGGAGTCCTTGCGCTCTACTACCAGAATTCGCGCGGGCCCGACCGGGTGCGCGACATGTTCGTCCCCATCCTCGACCGAGACGCCGTCCCCGGCATGAAGCCGAACGACCTGCTCCACGCCATTTTCGCGATAATGCATGTCGATCACGCCTTCGAGTACGGCGAACACCTCACGGCCCGTATTGCGATGCCAGCGATAGGGCTGGTCGGTCCAGTGCAGGCGGACTGCCACGTCGCCGAAATCGCCCAACAGGCTGCTGCCCCAGGCGCGGTCGGCGGTGAAGGCCTTTGCGGAAAAGGGTTTCATCGCTTAGCCCTCTCCCCTTCAGGGGAGCGACGGGTAAACAGCGCCCCGCGCTGTTTAGGCCATGCTGGGAGCATGGCCGACCCGTCGCTGGTTGGGAGAGGGGAAGTAGCGATCACGCTCGCAATCGTGAGCAACACACCCTCAAGGTTGGTCATGACGTCGATGTTCGAGAATCGGATCACGCGATAGCCTTGTTCTTGGAGAAAATGCGTTCGGGCTTCATCATAGCCTTCTTGTCCGGCGTGGGTGTCGCCGTCCAGTTCTATCACCAGCATCGGGTCGCGTGCCGCGAAGTCGGCGATGTAGCGGCCAATGACCTTTTGACGACGGAATTTGACGTTCTCGAAGCGCTTGGCCCGTAGCGCGAGCCAGAGGCGCTGCTCTGGTTCGGAGGGCTCTTTACGCATCGTTTTGGCGTAGGCGGTCAGTCGGGCGTCGCGCACCTGACTTCCCCTCTCCCAACCCTCTCCCCTGAAGGGGAGAGGGCTTTTGCGCTCATATCTTCACCCCCAGCGCTTCCGCCACGGTGAAGATGTCCTTGTCGCCACGCCCGCACAAATTCGCGAGGATGATCTGGTCGCTGTCCATTTCGCGCGCGCGCTTGGCGACGGCGGCGATGGCGTGGGATGGCTCCAAAGCGGGGATGATGCCCTCGGTCCGGCACAGCAACTGGAACGCATCCAGCGCCTCGCTATCGGTGATCGAGGTATATTCCACCCGGCCGATCGAGTGCAGCCACGAATGCTCGGGGCCGATGCCCGGATAATCGAGCCCGGCCGAGATCGAATGCGCCTCGGTGATCTGGCCGTCTTCGTCCTGCAGCAAATAGGTCTTGTTGCCGTGGAGGATGCCCGGCGCGCCGCCGGCGAGGCTGGCGGCATGTTCCTTGTCGAGCCCGCGCCCGGCGGCTTCGACGCCGAGCATCATCACGTCGCCATCGTCGAGGAACGGGTGGAACAGCCCGATCGCATTCGACCCGCCACCGATCGCCGCGACCAGCAGATCGGGCAGGCGGTTGATGCGGCTGAGCATTTGCGCGCGCGCTTCGATGCCGATCACGCTTTGGAAATCGCGGACCATTTCGGGGTAGGGATGCGGGCCTGCCGCGGTGCCGATGATGTAGAAGGTATCGTGGACGTTGGCGACCCAGTCGCGCATGCCCTCGTTCATCGCATCCTTCAGCGAATGCGATCCGCTGGTCACGGGCCGCACTTCGGCGCCCAGCAGCTTCATGCGGAACACGTTGGGGGCCTGCCGCTCGATATCCTTGGCACCCATATAGATGACGCAGGGCAGCCCGAAGCGCGCGCAGACGGTGGCGGTGGCAACGCCGTGCTGGCCAGCGCCGGTCTCGGCGATGATGCGCGTCTTGCCCATGCGCATCGCCAGCAGGATCTGCCCGATGCAATTGTTGATCTTGTGCGCGCCGGTATGGTTGAGTTCGTCGCGCTTGAACCACACTTGCGCGCCTTTGCCCGCGGGCGCGCCTTCGCGCAAAGCGTCGGTCAGCCGCTCGGCATAATAAAGCGGGCTGGGGCGGCCGACATAATGTTCGAGCAGATCGTCGAACTGCGCCTTGAAAGCCGGGTCGGCCTTGGCGGCGCGATAGGCGGTGTCGAGTTCCAGCACGAGCGGCATCAGCGTCTCGGCGACATAGCGGCCGCCGAATGCGCCGAAATGCCCGCGCTCGTCGGGCTGGGTGCGGAAGGAGTTGGGGGCGTTCATAGCGGTGCCGTTTAGCAGGTGTAGAGCGCCAGCCAACCCCGTTCGCCCTGAGCTTGTCGAAGCGCCGCACGAAATCTGGCGGGCTGGGCGGCGACGCAGTGCTTCGACAGGCTCAGCACGAACGGAATCAGAGGTCGCGCACGACCTCCAGAAACGCGCGGATCTTGGTCGCATCCTTGATTCCGGGCGCGCTTTCCACGCCGGAGGAGACATCGACCAGCGTCGCCCTGGTCACCGCCACCGCCTCTGCGACATTGAGCGGATCGAGCCCGCCCGACAGCGCCCAGGGCAGCGGATGGCGGAAACCATCGAGCAAATGCCAGTCGAAGCGCACGCCCATGCCGCCGGGCAGCGCCGCGCCGGGCGGGGTCTTGGCGTCGTACAGGATGCGATCGGCGACGCCGCCAAAGGTCTCGGCCAGCGCCAGATCCGCGCGGGTGCGCACGGCGACCGCCGCCCAGATCGGCAGGCCGCTGCGCACCTTGATCGCGGCGGCGCGGGCTGGGGGCGTGTCGTGCAATTGCAGCACCTCGAGCTGACCGGCGGCAATCGCTTGCTCGACCAGCGCATCGTCGGGGTTCACCATCACGCCGACGCGCGCGACATGGCCGGGCACGCGCGCCGCCAGTTGCGCCGCACGATCGCGCGAAAGATTGCGCGGGGAGGGGGCGAAGAACACGAAGCCGACATGGCTCGCCCCACCGGCAATCGCGGCGTCGAGCGTTTCGGGCGTCGATAGCCCGCAAATCTTGGCAGTGGTCATTGGGTGTCCTTGGTGCCCCGGCGGTGTCGCGAGGCGGGCGTGCTCAGAGCGTCCCGGCTATCTCGCGCGCGGCCAGATCGGGGTCTTCGGCCTGGGTGATCGGGCGGCCGATGACGAGGATCGACGCGCCGGCATTCACCGCGGCGCGCGGGGTGACGACGCGCTTCTGGTCGCCGACGACACCGCCTGCCGGGCGCACGCCGGGGACGACGAAGAAGCCCTTGGGCCACAGCTTATGCGCAGCGGCGACTTCCTCGCCCGAGCAGACCACGCCATCGACGCCGGCATCGCGTGCCAACTCGGTCAGCCGCAGCACTTGCTCATGCGGGTCGCCCGAACAGCCGATCGATTTGAGGTCGGCCCCGTCGAGGCTGGTCAGCGTCGTCACCGCGACCACCTTGGTGCCGAGCGGGGCGGCGGCCTTGGCGTCTTCCAGCATCGCGCGGCCCCCGGCGGCGTGGACGGTCAGGATCGCCGGATCGAGCCCGCGGAGTGCCATGATCGCCTTGGCGACGGTGTTGGGAATGTCGTGCAGCTTGAGGTCGAGGAAGATCGGCAGGCCGAGCTCGGCCATGTCGCGCACGCCGCTGCGGCCATTGGCCATGAAGAATTCGAGGCCGAGTTTGATGCCGCCGACATGGTGGCGGACCTTGCTGGCGAGCGCGCGCGCCTTGTCCAGCTCGGGCGTGTCGAGCGCGACGAACAGACGGTTGCTCATGCGGCGTGCTCCGAGGCGGGGGCCTCGATCGGGTCGGGCGATTGCGCTGCGGCAGGCGGCGGGGCCATCGCCGCGCGCAGGTCAGCGAGCGTGCGCTCGGCGGTGGCGAGCCGGTTGCGCAAGCGCCAGCGCAGCGTCGAATGCCAGGCAAGCGTCGGCAGCAGCCCGGCAAGGAAGGTCAGCAACAGCAGCAGCGGCAAATTGATCAGCGCCTCCACCCCGCCCCACAATTTGAGGGTCACGCTGGTCCAGTTTTCCAGCGTGAAGATCGCCGCGATGAAGGCGATGAGGCACCAGAAGAGGATTTTCAGAAATTGCATGGGCCTGAGGTTAGTGCGAACGCGTCACGATTGCCAGCCTGCTTGGTGCGTCCTTTCCTCCCCTCCCTGGAAGAGCGTTGGGTGAACAGCGCGCCGCGCTGTTCAGGTCATGCTGGGGGCATGACCGACCCAACGCTGGGCAGGGGGTGGGTCGGCTGCTGGTGAGGGGTGCGCTCGAATTACGGGCCAACCCACCCCCAACCCCTCCCTTCCAGGGAGGGGAGACGTGCCCTTACCCGATTTCGCGGCGGAGCGTTTCAAACAGGCCAGGCACGGCGGTCAGCTTGGGCTCTTCCTCGTCGAGGATGGCGAGGAACAGCGCGCGCTTGATCGCGGCGGTGCGGCCGGGCTTGAGCGTGCGCGCCGGGTCGAGCGCCGACAGCACAATGTCGATCAGGCGTTCCGCCCCGTGGAGGCGCCCCCACAGATAATCATTCTCGCGGTACGCACGGCTGAAGAACGCACCGAAACTGTTGAGCTGAATGCCCTTCAGCGTCGCCTCGGCACCACCGCTGCGGATGCCGGTGGCGTCGTCGGGGCAAATCCGGTCGACCTTGATCGGGTCGAACTCGTCGAGCCCTTCGCCTTGTAGCAGCGGCAGCGTGGCGACGTCGAAATAGGGAAAGCCCAGATAGCTCAGCAGGATCGGCCGCTTGATCTCGCGCGCCAGCCCCGCAAAAGCGGTGGCGAGGCGTTCCTCTGTGCGCAGGTCGAGCGCGGTCAAGTCCATCGCCGCACCCAGTTTGTCGAGCAACGGCCCGGCATCGCCGCGCAGCAGCCGCACCTCCTTGCGCAACCCGACGTAGCGATCGGTGCGCTTGCATTCGAGATAGTCGGCAAGGCTCATATAGATCGCCTCGCGGATCGGATCGAGTTCGGCGTCGGGCTGATCGCCTTCGAGATCGGTGATACGCCGCGCGAGCAGGCGAAGGCGACGCAGGCGGAAGCCGAGATCGAAGGTGCGCAGAAAGGCGATCGTGGTCGCGCTCGCCCCGCCCGAAAAGCTCGGCTGCATGTCGTCGAATCCGCGGGCGCTGACCGCATCGGCGATGTGGCGACGGATGCCGCGCCACCGCTGCGGGCCGGGCTCGCCGCCCGCGTGATGCAGCAGATCGGTAATCGTCTCGACCACGCCGTTGATCTTGAGGTGGCCATAAGCGGCATAGCCATAGCCCGCGCTTTTGGCCGCCGCAGTTTGCGCGCGCTGCCGCCATGCCGCGAGCCGCGCGGGCGTCGGCGAATCGAGGAACAGCGTGTAGCCGAACAGCGCTTCGACCTGCTTTTCCACCTCGGGCCGGATCGCGGAGATGATTGCGCGCATCCGCTCGATCCTCCCTGAGCGTTCGGCGATTTCCTCGAGATTGTCGCGAATCGGCTGTTGGCGCGGCAGCTCCGAAATCGCGCCGATGATCGTCTGGAAAAAGCCCGGTGCCCCCGCCTTGGTCGATCCAAAACCGAAGCCGCCGCGCGGGTGCGGGTCGATATAGACGAAGCGCCGGTCGACCTGTCGCCGCGCCGGGCGTTCGCGCAGCGCCTCGATCGCGGGACGGAACGGCGCATTGTTGAGCACCGAGCCATCGATCAGCACCGCATTATCGGCGGCATTGGCGGCGGCCTGGCGCGGCAGGATGCGTTGCAGGAAAGCGGCGCGGTTGATCCACGGCACCTTGCGCGCCTCCAGCACGCGATCGAGTTCGCCGACCATGAAGGGCGGGAACGCCCCCGGAAAGCTGGAGGTTGCGCGCGCCGCGAAGGCGAGTTCGGCGGGATGCGCCAGCGTTTCCGAAGCGAGCCCATGATCGGTGAAAGGCACAATCACGCGGTGCTCGGTCTCGACCACTTCGGGCGGAGAGTTGAGCCGCAGCCGTTCGGGATGACCGCGAAAATCGGTAACGGTGACGAACAGGTCGAGCGGCTGGCCATCGGGTAGCAGCCGCGGTTCGCGGGGTGCGGCGGCCATCGCGTCGAGCGCATCGAGGATCAGCCCGGTAAAGCGCTCCCCGCCAAAGGGCGGCTCGAACCAGCGCGAGCGCACGAAATGCGACAGCTTGGCGCGGACTTCGTCGCGGGCGGCGGGCTCGACCGTGGCGTCGATGCCATCGACGCTGCGCCGCGCCGCCATCCAGGCCAGCGGCAGCGCCCAAATCTTGGTCATCGGGTGGGCAGGGGCCTGCTTTTCATCGACCAAAGCCTCGATATCGGCGGAATCGAGCCACAAATCGGTCAGCGGTTCCAGGCTCTGCCCGGCGCTGATCGCTTGCGCCAGGAATACCCCGTTGATGCCGCCCGCGCTCGCCCCGGCAATGATGTCGATCAGCACGCGCAGCCGCAGCCCGGTCTCGGCCTCGATTTCCTCCAGCAGCGTGCGATACACACCCTCGCTGCCGCCGACGGGCGCAGTTGCCGCGTGGAAGCCGTGACTGGCGCGCGCCAGCCGCCAGATTTCCTTGGTGATGCCGTGCATGTACACCGCCAGGCTGATCCCGCCATAGCAGACGAGCGCGAGGCGGAGTTCCTTTTCGCGCATTACAGCGGCTCCAGCATCGCCCAGATCGGTAGGTGGTCCGACGCGCGCCGCGCCAGCGCGCTGTCATGCACGCCGCAGCCGAGCACGCGAAACCCGCGCGTCATGATCCGGTCGAGTCGCCCGACCGGGCGGCGCGCATGGAAGCTGGGGCCGGTCGGCACGCTGGGATACTCCCGCCCGAAATCGTGCAGGCAGCCGCCGCGCGCGGTCCATTCGTTGAGGTCACCCATCAGCACCGTCGGCAGCGGGGCGGGGCAGGCGTCGATATGCGCGAGGATCGCGCGCGCTTGCCGCCTGCGCCACAGGCCTGACAGATCGAGGTGCATCCCCAGCACGCGGATCGCGTGGTGGCCGATAACCACATCCGCCCGGATTGCACCGCGCGGTTCGAGCGCGGGCAAATGCAGCGATGTGGCGGCGCGTATTTCGCTCCCCTTGCGCACCAGCATCGCATTGCCGTGCCACCCCATGCTCGCCCCGTCATGCCCGAAGGAAACGGCGTGCCACGGCGAATGCTCCTCGATCAACGCGTGCGGGATGACTTGCGCCTTGGTGCCGAAGCGGCGGTCGGCCTCTTGCAGCGCGATCACGTCGCCATCGATCTCGCGCAGCACATCCAGGATGCGGCGCGGATCGCGGCGGCGGTCCAGCCCGATGCCCTTGTGCATATTGTAGCTGACGACCTTGATCATCGCGCGCTCGCGCCGGATCGAGCGGCCACACGCGACCGCCGCCTGCAGCGGCAGGTCGCGGTGCCAAAACCGGGGTCGTTAAGAACGATCACCGACCCCGGTTAGGGATTTCGCACGCTTTGGGAAAGGGGGACTAGCTGACCCGAGTCTGCCAGCCGCCGCCCAGCGCCCGAAACAGGTCGATTTGCGCATCGGCGATGCGCGCGTCGGCGGCGGCCACATCGGCATCGGCATCGGCGAAGGTGCGTTCGGCGTCGAGCACCTCGAGGAAATCGATCGTTCCTTCGCGCTGGCGGGCGCGGGTGATGCGCGCCGCCGTCTCGGCATTGTCGCGCGCCGATTGCAGCTGCGCGCGCCGGTCGAGTTCGCGCGCATAGGTTGAGAGTGCGGTCTCGGTTTCCTCCAGCGCGCCGAGCACGCTGCCGTCAAAGCTGGCGAGCGCGCCGCGCGTTTCCGCTTGTGCGCCTGCGATCTTGGCGCGCGCGGCGGATTGGTTGAGCGACCAGTTGAGCAACGGGCCGACCAGCCAGCGCACCGGGCCGCCGGTGAACAGGTCGCCCAGCGATGGCCCGGTCACGCCGCCCGATCCGCCCAGCGTGATATGCGGGTAGAGATCGGCGGTCGCCACTCCGATCCGCGCGGTGGAGGCGGCAAGGCGGCGTTCGGCGGCGCGCACGTCGGGGCGGCGCGCGATCAGACCGGCTCCGTCGCCGACCGGGATCGGCTGATCGAGCCGCGGTGTGGTGGTGCGGGCGCTTGCCGCTGCTGGCAGGTCCTGCGGGGTGCGACCCGTAAGCGTCGCGAGGCGGAACAGCGCCGCCTGCCGCTCGGCGATGATTGCGGGCACCAGCGCAGCGCGCTGATCGCGCAGCGTTGCAATACGGACAGAGTCGAATTTGGTCGCCCGCCCGGCCTCGACTCGCTTGCCGGTCAGTTCGGCAGATTTGCTCAGCAAGGCGACGATGCGCTCGGCCACCGCCTGGCGTTCCGCAGCAGCGGCGGCGTCGACATAGGCGCGGGTGGTGGCCGCGACGATCGCCACGCGCACCGCATCGGCATCGGCGGCGGAGGCCGCGACATCGCCGCGCGCTGCCTCGATGTTACGCCGGACACGGCCAGCCAGATCGACTTCATAGGAAACTTGGAGCCCGGTATCGAACACCGCCGCTTCGCGGTTGCTGCCGGGCAGGCGCTGCGATTGTGGCAAGCGGCCATAGGTGCCGCTCGCGCCTGCGGTTACCTGCGGCAGTCGGTCGGATCGCGCGCCGCGCAGCGACGCCTTGGCCGCATCGAGCCGCGCCACCGCGACGCGCAGATCGGTATTGGCGGCAAGCGCATCGGCGACCAGCGCGTCGAGCGCCGGATCGCGATACAGCCGCCACCAATTTTGATCGGCGGGTGTGGTGACGGTCGCCGCATTGGCGGTGACGAACGGCGCGGCAGCGCTGTGCGGCGTGACCGGTGCGACATAGTTAGGCCCGGCGGCGCAAGCGGAAAGCGCGAGCGCGGAGAGGCTGGTAAGCAAGGCGGCTTTCATGATCGTTCCTATTCGGCTGGCTGCAGCGCGGGCGCGGCAGCGGGGCCATGGCTCGCGGCGGGGCTGGCGGAGCGGCGTTCGAGCCGCTTCGCCAGCGCACGGGCGACGACGTAGAAGGTGGGGGTGAAGAGCAAGCCGAAGCCGGTGACGCCGATCATGCCGAAGAACACCGCCGTGCCGAGCGCCTGGCGCAGTTCGGCACCAGCACCCTCGGCAATCACCAGCGGCACGGCACCGAGGATGAAGGCGAAGCTCGTCATCAGGATCGGGCGCAACCGGTCCCGCGCGGCGCGGACGGCGGCTTCGACCGGCGACAGGCCGTCTTGCTCCTCGGCCTGCTTGGCGAATTCGACCACGAGGATCGCATTCTTGGCGGCAAGCGCGATCAGCACGACGAGGCCGATTTGCGTGAGCACATTATTGTCCATGCCGCGCAGGTTCACGCCGGTCATCGCCGCGAGCAGACACATCGGCACGATCAGGATGATCGCGAGCGGCAGCGTCAGGCTCTCATATTGCGCCGCGAGCACGAGGAAGACGAACAGCACTGCCATGGCGAAGACGAGGCCCGCCGTGCTGCCGGCCGATTTCTGCTGGAAGGCGATGCCGGTCCATTCATGCGCGTAGCCGGTCGGCAGGGTGCTATCGGCGAGCTTCTCCATCGCGACCAGCGACTGGCCCGAGGACGAGCCCTTGGCGGTGTCGCCATCGACCTCGACCGCCGGGAACAGATTGTAGCGCACGACGCGATACGGCCCGGTCTTGTCACGGAAGGTGGAGACCGATCCGATCGGCACCATTTCACCGGTGTTGGAGCGGGTCTTGAGATTGGCGATGTCGGTGGTGGTGTTGCGGAACGGCGCATCGGCTTGCGCGGTGACACGGTAGGTGCGGCCGAGCAGGTTGAAATCATTGACGAAGACCGAGCCGAGATAGACTTGCAACGCCTCGAACACACGTTCCGGCGGCACGCCGAGCATGTTCGCCTTGGTGCGATCGACATCGGCGAAGATGCGCGGGGTGGCGGTGTCGAAGAAGGTGTAGACTTGTGCCAGGCCCTTGGTCTGGTTGGCCTTGCCGATCAGGTCATAGGCGGTCTTGCCCATCTCGGGATAGCCGTGGCCGCCCTGGTCCTGCACCATCATGCGATAGCCACCGGCCGAGCCGATCCCCTGGATCAGCGGGGGTGGGACGATCAGCAGCCGCGCTTCGTTGATGTCGGCAGTGGCTTTCTGCGCCTCGGCCATGATCCCGGCGAAGGTGACGCCCAGTTTCTGGCGCTCCTCGAAGCTCTTCAGCGGGATATATGCGGCGGCGCTGTTGGGGGCGAGCGTTTGCGATGGGCCGTCAAACCCGGCGAGCATCACCGCGCCCTTGACCCCAGCCAGCGGCAGGATGCGCTTGGCGACCTTCTGCATCACGGCATCGGTGCGCTCGACCGAGGAGCCGGGCGGCAACTGGATGACGGTCAGGAAGTATCCCTGATCCTGTGCGGGGACGAAGCCCGAGGGGGTGACGGTGAAGACGAAGGCGGTGAGCGCGATCAGTGCGCCGTATGCCAGCATCATCTTGCGCGGTGCGGTGACGAGACGGTGGGTGAGGGTGCCATACGCCACGCTCATCCGCTCGAAACCGCGGTTGAAGCGGTCACCCGCGTTGCGGACGAAGCGCGTGATGCGGCCACCCGAATCCGCTGGTGCATGCGGCTTCAGCAGCATCGCGGCGAGTGCTGGCGACAGCGTCAGCGACAGCAGCAGCGAGATGATCGTCGCGGTCGAGATCGTCACCGCGAACTGGCGGTAGAAGGCGCCCGACAGACCCGTGAGGAACACGGTCGGGATGAACACCGCGCACAGCACCAGCACGATCGCGACGAGCGCGCCGGACACTTCGTCCATCGACTTGCGCGCTGCCTCCAATGGGGAAAGCCCGTGTTCGAGGTTGCGCTCGACATTCTCGACCACGACGATCGCGTCATCGACGACGATGCCGATCGCCAGCACCAGCCCGAACAGCGAGAGGTTGTTGAGCGAGTAACCGACCGCCGCCAGCACCGCGAAGGTGCCGATCAGCGATACCGGGATCGCCACGATCGGGATGATCGCTGCGCGCCATTTCTGCAGGAAGACGAGGATGACGAGGACGACGAGGATCATCGCCTCGATCAGCGTGTGCTTCACCGCGTCGATCGACTGGGCGATGAACTCGGTGGGGTTGTAGATAACGCGGTAGGCGAGGCCCTTGGGGAATTTCTTCGACATCGCCTCCATCTCGGCCGACACGGCCTGCGCGGCGGCGAGCGCGTTGGAGCCGGGACGCTGGAACACCGCGGCGATGACGGTCGGCTTGCCGCTGATATAGGTGTTGGCCCCATAATCCTGCGCGCCGAGTTCGACGCGGGCGACGTCCGATACCTTGACCTGGCGGCCGTCCTTGTCGGTGCGGATCACCACATCGGCGAATTGCTTGGGATCGGTCAGGCGGCCTTGCGTCTCGACGTTGAGCTGGAAGGCATTCCCTTGTGCGTAAGGCGGTTGGCCGAGCGTGCCGGCGGCGACCTGGACGTTCTGCGCGCGCAACGCGGCGACGATTTCGCCTGCGGTCAGATCGAGCGCGGCGGCGCGGCCGGGATCGATCCAGATGCGCATCGAATAATCGCGCGCGCCGAACAATTGCACGTCGCCGACGCCGTCGATGCGGCTGAGACGATCGCGCACCTGCGTCAGCGCGTAATTGGAGATATAGCCGCGATCGAGCGAGCCGTCGGGCGAAACCAGGTTCACCACCATCAGGAAGTCGGGGCTGGTCTTGCGCGTGACGACGCCCAGGCGCTGCACATCCTCGGGCAGACGCGGCACCGCAACCGCGACGCGGTTCTGCACCAGCACCTGCGCTGCATCGAGATTGGTGCCGATCTTGAAGGTGACGGTGATCGTCAATTTGCCGTCGCCGGTCGATTGCGACGACTGGTACAGCATGTTGTCGACGCCGTTGATTTCCTGCTCGATCGGCGCGGCGACGGTTTCCGCGACCGTCTCGGCCGAGGCACCGGGATAGACCGCGCTGACCGTGACGGTCGGCGGCACGATGTCGGGATATTGCGACACCGGCAGGCCGAGATAGGCGATCAGCCCGACAATGGTGATGACCACCGCAATGACCCCGGCGAAGATCGGCCGGGTGATGAAGAAGCGCGAGAAGCGCATGGACACTGTCCTCGAAAGAAGCGCGCGCGCCACCGATCGGCATCCGAGGAGCGGGTGCCAAAGGGACGAACGGCAGTGATGAATCGATCGGTTATTCGGCTGGGGTCGTTTTCAAACCACGCCTCCGCCCCGTTCGGGCTGAGCTTGTCGAAGCCCTTCTCTCCACGGGAGCGGGCGTCCGCTTGGAGAGGTGCCCTTCGACAGGCTCAGGGCGAACGGGGAGGGGTGGGTGCGTTGAAAACGATCCTCATACTCTTCTTAACGCCCGGACAAGGTCGCCTCGCCCGCGATCGGCTGCGCAGTGGGTGCTGCCGTATCCGCCGACACCGCGATCTTGCCGACCGTGGGCGCGACCTTGGCACCGGGCATCGCCATTTGCGTGCCCTTGATGATGATGCGGTCGTTCGGGCCAACCCCGGAGCGGATTACCCGCATCCCGTCAACCACCGCGCCGAGCGTGACCGGCTTGGGCGTGACGACATTGTTGGCATCCACCGTCAGCAGGATTTTCCGCGCCTGGTCGGTCTGCACCGCATCGTCGGGGACGAGCAAGGCAGGCTTGGTTCCAGCACTCGCGAGGCGCATGTTGCCGAACATGCCGGGTGTCAGGAACAGGCCCGGATTGGCCAGCACCGCGCGGCCGCGGATCGTCCCCGAATGCGTGTCGAGGCCGTTATCGGTGAAATCGAGCTTGCCCTTCCAGCGGTGGCTGGTCTCGTCCTGCAACTGGATTTCGACCGCAGGCGCGGCGGCACCGGGTTGGCGGTTGCGCTGCGTCTTGAGGAACAACGCCTCCGATCCATCGAAGGTGAAGTAGATTGGGTCGAGCGCGTTGATCGTCGTCAGCACGGTGCCGCCAGTGCCTTCGCCGCCCGCGACCTGATTGCCCGGGTCAACGCGGCGATCGGAGATGCGCCCGCCGATCGGCGCGCGGATCTGGGTGAAGGATACGTCAAGCGCACGGGCGCGGACGCGGGCCTGGGCTGCCGCGAGCGCGGCTTGCGCCGCCTGGAGCCTGCCGCGCAGCGCATCGATTTCCCCGGCGGAAACCGCGTCATCGGCAATCAACCGCGTCGCACGCCCAAGGTCGGTGCGTGCCAGCACCAGCGCGCTTTGCGCACTCGCCTCATTGGCGCGGGCCTCGGCCAGCGCGGCGGCGAAGGGACGGGAGTCGATCGTGAACAGCAACTGGCCCTGTTTCACGACTTCGCCATCGCGGAAGTGCACGCCGGTGACTTCGCCCGCCACGCGCGGACGCACTTCGACGCTGCGGCTCGGGGCGAAGCGACCGACATAATCGTCCCATTCGCTGATCTGGCGGACCAGCGGGGTGGCGATGGTGACGGGTGCGGGCGGCGGCGCAGCGGCGACGGCATCGGAATGATCGAACAGCTTCACGCCGATCACCCCGGCAATGGCGATCGGCACGAGGATTGCGGTGCGTTTCTGCCAGCGCGTCCACCGTTTTGCTGGCGGGTGCGACGCGTCGGGAACGACGGCGTGGGTGGTGTCGATGGGGGCAATCATATTCATGCGGCGATCCTCTGGTCGGTCCGGCCGACGCGCATGCCCGTCACGCTGGTGACGAGCGTCTCCATCTGCGCTTCGCTGAAGCCGACGGAATGGAAGTTGTGGATTTCGGACATGGGCAGCGCGAACCCGCGATGACGGGCCAGGACTGCGGCGCGGCGCAACGCCTCCAATTTAGGGTCGGCCAGCCTCGACGAGGGGCCGCGCCCGAACAGGCTGCCGAGCGCGCGCGACATGCGGCCGGGCTCGGCGAGGCTGGCGAGTGTGTCGCGCTGTGCGAGCGCGATGACGCTCCATTCAAGCCCCGAAAAGCCGGTTTGCGCTTCGTCGGCGTCTGCGGCGCTGCTGGTGACAGGGCCGGCGAACATGGAATCAAGGTCCAGATAGGCCATGGAAAATCCCCCTTTGGGCTTTTGGCGATCATATGGACGAGCAGCACCGTGCGCGAACGCGCCTGCGTTCGTACTCGGCCAGTCGTGGGACGTGCGGGAACGCAGCCGGAAGCGCGGGGCGCTCCGAAGACACGTTCTTGAAATGTGGGATCGCCAGTCGGTGCGGCCGCTGGCGGTTGGGTTAGATGCGCGTGCTGGTCATTGGCGGAGACCCTTCTGTCAGAACCGGTTCCCCCGCGGGACCCAGCTTCAATACCATTCGGTATATAAAGCGATTGTGCGGTGCGTCAACAGCATTCTGTACCGATCGGAATATTTATTCCGACGTTTTTTATTCCGACCCTTATCGTGTCGGCCACACCGCCATGCTGGTTTCGACCAGTTGCGACAGTTCTTCGCAGGTGGCACCCGAGCCGCCCTGAATCGCCAGACCCTGGAGGATGGCGAACAGATAGCGGGTCAGCGCGGCCGGGGTCATCCCTTCGGGCAGTTCGCCCGCCGCCTGCGCCTGTTCGAAGCGCGCGATCAAGGCGGCTTCCGAAGAGGCGCGGCGTTTGACGACCTCGGCCTTGATCGGTTCGGCTTCGGCACCGCAGGTGGCCGAACTGATGACGCCGAGGCAGCCCTTGGGGTCGCACGTGCTCATCTGGATTTCGAGTGCACCGCGCAGCAAGCGCTCGGCCACGTCGCGCGCGGTCGGCGCTTCGAGCGCGGACTTCATATAAGCGAGCTTTTCGCGCTCATAGAGATCGAGCGCCTTGTGGAACAACGCTTCCTTATTGCCGAACGCGGCATAGAGGCTTGGCTTGGTGATGCCCATCGCGCTGGTCAATTCGGTCATCGACGCGGCCTCATAGCCATTGCGCCAAAAGACCATCAGCGCCGCGGCCAGCGCCTCATCCACGTCGAATTCGCGCGGGCGGCCTTTCGTGGCCGGCAGGGAACAAACGCTATTCATACCGAGCGGTATATAGGGATGTCGCGTCAAAGGTCCAGTGCGCGTTCGCTGCCGCTTTAGTCGGTAACCCGGCCGCGGAGCGATTTGACGGTCGAGCGCTTGGTCTTGCCCTCCATCCGCTTGGCCTTGGCGGCTTTGGAGGGTTTGGTCGGGCGGCGGCGCTTGGGGACGATGGTGGCTTCGCGGATCAGCTCGATCAGGCGGTCGCGCACTTCCTGGCGGTTGAGCAATTGCGAGCGCGCGCCTTCGCTGCGCAGCACCAGCACGCCGTCGCGCGTCAGCCGCGATCCTGCCAGCACCGCCAGCCGGTTCTTCACCGCATCGGGCAGCGAGGGGGATGCGCCGACATCGAAGCGCAGCAGCACGGCGCTATCGGTGGTGTTGACGTGCTGCCCGCCCGGACCACTGGCGCGGGTGAAGGATTCCTGCAGCTCCTCGCTGTCGATGCTGATCGATCGGGTGACGGGAATGGCGACCATGCCCGTCCTCCTAAAACATGCGCGCGCGTTGGTCGATTGGTTGCGGGCTTGTTCCGTTGGCGCTGCTTCGCCACATGGGCGGCGACGGAGATAGCGATGTACGATTTTACGATTTCGGCGGAATCCAAGGCCGAGCTTTACCGCGACCTGCATGCGGCGCTCGATGCGCTGACGGCGGGGGAGGGCGATGCGATCGCCAATATGGCGAATGTCGCGGCGCTGATCTGGCAATATCTGCCCGATTTGAACTGGGCCGGCTTCTATCGGCTGGTCGAGGGCGAATTGGTGGTTGGGCCGTTCCTTGGCAAGCCCGCCTGCATCCGCATCGCGATCGGCGACGGGGTGTGCGGCGCGGCGGCGGCGACGCTCAAGACGCAATTGGTCGAGGATGTCCACGCCTTTCCCGGCCACATCGCCTGCGATGCGGCGAGCCGGTCGGAACTGGTCGTACCGATCGTCCATGACGGGCGTTTGATCGGCGTGCTCGATCTCGACAGCCCCACGCCCGCACGCTTCGATGCAGCGGATGCAGCGGGGTGCGAAGCGCTGATGGCGGTGCTGGCGGCGCGTATCGCGGGGTGATCCGTTTCGGGACACACCCGAATGTGGCGGAAAACTGCCGAAAATGGTAATCCGGACGTTAATGATTTGGTGACGTGCCTTTGGGGGGCGGCACCACAACCGGAGAGTTTACCATGCGAACCCTAGCTCTTGCCGCCCTCACAATGGTTACCGCATTCGGCGCGGGCGGTGCGGAAGCGCAGCGAATCGGGCAGAATGGCGGCACGGTTGGCGCGCCCTATCCGGTGCCCTCCTATCCCGCTCCGTCGATGCCCGCGCCGCCGCAGCCGATGCCGCCGGTCGCCTATCCCGGCCAAGCCGTTCCGCCGCAGCCTTATCCTGCGCAAGCCTATCCGGCCCAATCCTATCCGGCCCAATCCTATCCGGGCCGCCCGCCGCAGCAGACCACGCAACGGCGCTGGGGTGGCTATAATGGCGGGCGCTGGTCGGGCGGGAGCAATGCACCGGGCGGCTGGAAGGCCTATCGTCGCCCGCATCGCGGCTATGCGCTGCCGCAATATTGGTTCTCGCCCAGCTTCTATATCGCCGATTTTGGTAGCTATGGGCTCGCCCCGCCGCCTGCAGGCTATAGCTGGCATCGTTATTATGACGACGCCGTGCTGGTCGATGGGCGCGGGCGCGTGTGGGATTCGGTGAACGGGCTTGATTGGGACGGCGCTGGCTATGGTCAGGGCGGCTATGACGGCTATGCCAGCGGCTACAGCCAATCCTATGGCCAGTCTTATGGTTCCCAGCCGTACATTTCGCTGCCGCCGGTCGTGCAAAGCGGCACCGTTACCACCTATTCGACCGGTGGGTATATGCAGGGCGGCTATGCGGCGAGCGGCTATGCTTATGCTGGTCCGACGACGACCGTGGTGATCCAAGGGCCGCCGATCGTGACCACGACGACGACCACGACCGAATATGTCGAGGAATCGCGGACGCGCTATGTCGCGGCCCGCCGCGTCTATCGCGCCGCGCCGAAGCGGCATTATCGCCCCGTGCGGCGGCCGAGCTGCGGCTGCCGTCGGGTCGAACAGCCGGTTCAGGGGAGCTAAGACGGCTGCTTAGCCGCGCGGTTCCGGCCCGGCGAAGCTGACCAGGCTTTCCGCCCCGTTCGCTGCGACCGCGCTGACGCCGACGAAATGGTCATCGACGCTGATGTCCTTCAGCACCGTGCTGGTGGATGAGGCGGGGACGTCCGTGGATTTCTGCCAGTCCTGCGCGTCGTTGCGGCGCCAGTGGATGCGGTAGGCGGTTGCCCCGGCGACGGGCTGCCATTTGACCGTGGTGTCAAAGCTCAGCGCACCCGCCACCGTCACGCCCTCCGGCGCGGCGGGCGCGGCGGCGAGGCGGCGGATGGTGGCGACGTTGATCGCGGTGACCTTGGCGAGATACGGGAAGTCCATCTTGTCGACGGTATCGCCGTAAGGAATGCCGTTTTCGACGCGCACGTCCTGATGCTGCTGGGTCCAGTTTTCTGCGCCCACTGAGAAGCGCACCGCCGGATAGCCGAGCTTCAGGAACGGCTCATGGTCGCCGCCGCGCCCGAAGCGGTCGGGGCGGCGATCGACGAACACGTCGAGCCCGCCGGGTAGGGTATGCGCCACGCCATCGATCGCCTTGGCGAGCGCGCGCGACGGGCCGTCATCCTCGCCGCCATTGCCGCGCCGCGCCATTTGCGCGGGCACGTCTTCGGCTGCGCGGATCCCTTCGGAGAACACCCGCACGCGATCGGCGACGCGCACGCCGTTCTGGCCCATCGTATTGCCGACGATGTCGTTGTTGAGCATCGCCGAAATGGTCCAGTTGCGTTGCTTGGCGGTCTCGGCGAGCAAGGTGCCGCCGAACAGGCCCTGTTCCTCACCCGAAAACACCGCATAGACGATCGTCGCGCGGAATTTTTCCTTGGACAGGATGCGCGCGGCCTCCAGCACCAAAGCGACGCCCGAGCCATCGTCATTGGCACCGGGCGCATCATGCGTGGCGTCCATCACGTCGCTGACGCGGCTGTCGATATGCGCGCCGACGATGATCACGCGCTTCGGGTCGAGACCTTGCTGGAAGCCGAGCACATCGACCACATTGACCCCATTTGGTGCGCGCGCGTTGGTGAAGGTGCGCGCGAGATTGGCGACGGTGATGCAGCCGTCGCACGCATCGGCAATCCGCGTCATTTCGCCGCCGACCCAACTGCGCGCGGCGCCAATGCCGCGCACCGGATCGTCGGCAGAAGACAGCGTGTGGCGCGTGCCGAAGCTGACGAGTTTTTCGACCGTGGCCTTCAGCCGGGCCGGGTCGGGCGCGCTGTCCTGGGCGAGGGCAGGGGTGGCGAGCGTCGCGATGGCGAGCGCGGCTGCGGTGGGGAGGGAACGCATGGGCATATGGTGGCGGGATATCGGAAGCGACGCAAGTTGCTGTCCACCGTCCCCAGACGGCGGGACTGGCGGGCTAGATGTTCGAGACGAACCAGATGACGAACGCGGCCACGCCAGCCAGGAAAGCCAAAAGCAGCAACCGGACGACCAGCGAATCGCGTGGAGCCACCTCGGTTGGCCACGGCAATGTGAGCGCGCGCAGCGCCGCAACGAACGCGACCGCCGCACCTGCGACGCGCACCCAGTCCAGTTCCACCCATTGCCGGGCCATGGCGACCGATTCGGCGTCTGATATCGTGTCCCGCGGGGAGGCGATGCCGTGATACCACAGCGCGGCATTCATCGGCCAAAAGGCGATGACGGTCAGCACGAGCAGCGCCAGAATGCCGAGCGACGGGACGCATAGCAGCCAGCGATAGCGCCACGGCGTCGTCCAGCCCGCCGCCAGCGCGCCGAACGCGGCAATCAGCATCGCTGCCGAAAAGGGGATGAAGAACACCCCGGTATCGACTGGCCATGCTTTGCCATAGGGCATCATCGCCAGTGAATGCGGCGGATGGGCACTCCACGCCCCGGCAAGCACGATCAGATCGAAGAGCTTCGCGCCGAGCAAGGGGCCGCCGACCAGAACCGCCAGCCACAGGAACGCTTTGGTGATATTCTCGCGACGGGTCATCTCCGACATCCCTATACCGTTCCGAAATCCCTGTACCGTGCTCGTTCGCGTCCGTTTGGCGATTTCGGGTGCGCCGGATCAGCTCAGCCGGTCGATCGCCTCGCGGTCGAGCGAGCCGGGGATGATCATCAGCGGGATGGTCAGCGCGCCGGTGTCGGTGCCCGCGAAATGCGCCACCAGCGGGCCGGGCGCGCCGCTCGCGGCGGCTGCCAGCACCAAAGCTGCGATGTCGGGATTGGCGGCGATCATCTCGCGAATGACCTTGGGGCCCTCGCCCTGACGCACGGTGATCTGCGGCTTCAGCCCCGATTCCTCGATCAGCGCACCGGCAGCGGCGGCGACCAGCCCCTCGGCATGGTGGCGTGCTTCTTCCTCGATCGTCGCCTGCACGCCGGCAAAGGCGGTGAATTCGGTGGGCGGCACCAGTGCCAGGATTTCGACCCCGCCGCCGGTCTTCACCGCACGCCGTGCGGCAAAGCGCAGCGCAATGCTGCTTTCGGGCGTCTCGTCGATCACCACCAGATAAATACGCATTGTCGCCCGCCCCCTGAAGCGATTGTGGCGCTTAAGTGGGGTGAACCGACGTGTCTGACAAGCAGCGGTCTTGACCGTTCGCGCAACGGGCGCGAGAGACGGGCGCTACGGATTCGGTTAGATGAGGACGCGTTGATGCCGGTCGAAATCAAAATGCCAGCTCTCTCCCCCACGATGGAGGAAGGCACGCTGGCGAAATGGCTGGTGAAAGAGGGCGATACGGTCAAATCCGGCGACCTGATGGCCGAAATTGAAACCGACAAGGCCACGATGGAATTCGAGGCGGTCGATGAAGGGGTGATCGGCAAAATTCTGGTCGCGGAAGGGACTGACAATGTGAAGGTCGGCACCGTGATCGCCACGCTGATCGCAGAGGGCGAGAGCGCCGATGCGGCCCCCGCGCCGAAGGCTGCGCCGGTTGCTGCGGCTCCCGTCGCGGCACCTGCGCCGGTGGCGGCCAAGGCGGCCCCCGCACCAACCCCTGCCGCCCCTGCGCCAAAGGCCGAGAGCGGCGATCGCGTGAAGGCGAGCCCGCTTGCGCGCCGGATCGCGACGGAAAAGAGCATCGATCTGGCGACCTTGACGGGTTCGGGCCCCAATGGCCGCATCGTAAAGGCGGACGTCGATGGCGCGAAGGCCGCTGCTGCACCGGCCCCCAAAGCTGCCGAAGCCGTTGCTTCTCCTGCCGCCCCGGCGGCGGTCGCTCCGGCCAAGCCCGCTGCGATCCCCGATATTCCGCACACCGCCGAAAAGCTCAGCAACGTGCGCAAGACCATTGCACGCCGCCTGACCGAATCGAAGCAGACGGTTCCGCACATTTATCTGACGGTCGACATCCGGCTCGACGCGCTGCTCAAGCTGCGCGGCGAACTCAACAAGGGGCTTGAGGGCCGCGGCGTAAAGCTGTCGGTCAACGATCTGCTGATCAAGGCGCTCGCCGCCAGCCTGATCCAGGTGCCCAAGTGCAACGTGATGTTCACGCCCGACCAACTCATCAGCTTCAGCCGCGCCGATATTTCGGTTGCGGTGTCGACGCCGACCGGGCTGATCACGCCGATCATCGCCGGGGCCGACACCAAGGGTGTGGCCGCGATCTCGACCGAGATGAAGGATCTCGCCGCGCGTGCGCGCGATGGCAAGCTGAAGCCCGAGGAATATCAGGGTGGCACCGCCTCGCTCAGCAACATGGGCATGTACGGGATCAAGCAGTTCGAGGCAGTCATCAACCCGCCGCAGGGCATGATCATGGCGATCGGCGCGGGCGAGAAGCGCCCCTATATCATCGACGACACGCTCGGCGTGGCGACGGTAATGTCGGCCACCGGCAGCTTCGATCACCGCGCGATCGATGGGGCGGACGGCGCGCAACTGATGCAGGCGTTCAAGACGCTGGTCGAAGCGCCGCTGTCGATGCTGGCATAAGCCTGTCATGCGGCGCACTCTGATCGAGGTGTTTCACATCGCGGTTGGCGTGTTCGCCACCGCGTTTCTGGCGGCAGGGGCGGTTTGGGCGCTCCCGCATGCGGCCGACACGATCTGGGCGGTCGCTTATGGCGTGATGGTCGTGGTGGTCGCCATGGGCATTCGGCCGCTCCGGGATGCATGGCGCAGCGATCATGGTGGTCGGTCCCTCGATGAGTGACCTGCCGCCTGATAGCGCGCCCGCCATTCGCGCGACCGCGATGGTGTGCGACGCCAACCCTTATGGCAAGATCTTCGTCGGCTGGCTGATGGGGCAGATGGCGCTGGCGGCCGGATCGGTGGCTTCGCGCTTTTGCGGCGCGCGCGCGCCGGTGGTGGCGGCGGACGGGTTCAGCTTCACCGCGCCCGTGGAGATTGGCGATGAGGTGAGCTTCCATGCCGAGATCGTCGGCACGGGGCGCACTTCGATGAATGTCGCCGTACAGGTCTGGCGGCGCGACCGGCACGGCGAGGGCACCTCGCGCGCTGCGGCCGGGCGCTTTACATTGGTTTCGATGGGGGAGGACGATCGTCCGCTCCCGCTACAAAAAGGATCCTCCCTTGGCTGATACGTTCGATCTCGTCATCCTCGGCTCCGGCCCCGGCGGTTATGTCGCCGCGATCCGCGCGGCGCAGCTTGGGCTGAAGACCGCCATTGTCGAGCGCGAGCGGTTGGGCGGCATTTGCCTCAACTGGGGCTGCATCCCGACCAAGGCGTTGCTGCGCACCTCGGAAATCTATCATTACATGCAGCACGCCGAATCCTATGGCCTGAAGGCCGAGAATGTCGGTTTCGATCTGCCCAAGATCGTCGAGCGCAGCCGCAAGGTGGCGGGCCAGCTCAATGCCGGCGTCAAGGGCCTGATGAAGAAGAACAAGGTCACGGTGTACGAAGGCGTCGGCACGCTGACCGGCAAGGGTAAGCTCAGCGTCAAGCAGGGTGACAAGACCGCCGAGCTGGAAGCCAAGCACATCATCATCGCCACCGGCGCACGCGCGCGCGATCTGCCCTTCGCCAAGGCTGATGGGGAGCGCATCTGGACCTATCGCCACGCGATGGTGCCGACCGAAATGCCGACCAAGCTGCTGGTCATCGGCTCGGGCGCGATTGGGGTGGAGTTTGCCAGCTTCTACAATGACATGGGCGCCGATGTTACGATCGTCGAGATGCTCCCGCGCATCCTGCCGGTGGAAGATGAAGAAGTCTCCGCTTTCATGGACAAGGCGCTGACCAAGCAGGGAATCAAGCTGCTGACCGGCACCGGCCTCGAAGGCCTGACCACCTCGCCCAAGGGCGTGACCGCCAAGATCAAGGGCAAGGACGGCACGGTGACCTCGGAAGAGTTCAGCCATGTCATCGTCGCGATCGGCATCGTGCCCAATACCGAGAATATCGGGCTGGAAGCGCTGGGGATCGCGACCGATCGCGGGCACATCAAGGTCGATGGCTATGCGCGCACCAATGTCGAGGGGATCTATGCGATCGGCGACGTGACGGGCGCGCCGTGGCTCGCGCACAAAGCGAGCCATGAGGGCATCGTCTGCGTCGAGGCGCTGGCGGGGCTGAAGCCGCATCCGTTCGACAAGTGGAACATCCCCGGCTGCACCTATTCGCGCCCGCAAGTCGCGAGCGTTGGGCTGACCGAGGCCAAGGCCAAGGAAGCCGGGCACGAGCTGAAGGTCGGCAAATTCCCCTTCATTGGCAATGGCAAGGCGATTGCGCTGGGCGAGGCCGAGGGTTTCGTAAAGACCGTGTTCGACGCCAAGACCGGCGAATTGCTCGGCGCGCACATGGTCGGCGCGGAAGTGACCGAACTGATCCAGGGCTATGTCATCGCGCGCCAGTTGGAAACGACCGAGGCCGAGCTGATGGAAACCGTGTTCGCGCACCCGACGCTCAGTGAAATGATGCATGAAAGCGTGCTCGGCGCGTACGGTCGCGCGCTTCACATCTGATGGGGGCTCGCACGCCTGTAGCGGGACGTCCGCGACCGATATGACGACCCAGCCGCCCCGCATCTGGACGGTTGCCGGGGTGACGCTGCTGTTGCTGGTGGGGTCGCTGGCGCTGTTCTGGCCGGGCATCGCGATGTACGATAGCGTCGGCCAGTTCGCCCAGGCGCTGACCGGTGCGTATGAAGACTGGCATCCACCCGCAATGGCGCGGATGTGGAACGCGCTGCACGCGGCCATTGGCGGCACCAGCGAGCCGATGTTCGCCTTGCAGATGGCGCTATATTGGGCCGGGTTCGGCCTGATCGCGGCAGCGCTCGCGCGGCTGGGGCGGCGGCGTGCGGCGGCGGCGGTGCTCGCAATCGGCGCGCTGCCCTTGTTCCTTGGCTGGCAGGCGGCGGTGCTCAAGGACACACAAATGCTGGGCGCGGTGCTCGCGGCGTCCGGTGGGATTGCGTGGTGGCGGCTCAAAGGCGCGCGCGTGCCCGTCTGGGCGCTCATCATTGTGGCGGCGTTGCTGGCTTATGCCACGCTGGTGCGCGCGAACGCGGTGTTCGCGACCGTCCCGCTGGCGGTGATGCTGTTCGGGACAGGGCGCTGGTGGACGCAGCTTGCGCTCGGCCTGGCGGGGGTGGCGGCGGTGTTGTTGGTGGCACCGCTGCTCAATCACGGGCCCTTGGGCGCGGCGTCGAGCGGTGTCGAGCGGACCGAGGCGCTCTACGATCTTGCCGGGATAGCGGCCCGTGCGCCCGATGCGGCGGTTGGCTTTACCCCGCTTGAGGCGCGGGCGTTGGTGGCGGGGCATTGCGTCAAACCGTATTTCTGGGATCCGCTGGGCGAGGAAACCCGCTGCGCGCCGATCGTGGCGCGCCTGCAACGGCTGCCTGCGGGTGATCTCTACCGGATGCTGGTCGCAGCGATCGTGCGAAACCCGTTGGCCTATGCGGCGCATCGGCTGGCGCATTTCAATTCGACCGAACGCTGGCTGGTGCCGGCCGGCTGGCCGGGTGCTGCTCCACCGGCGCGGAGCGAGCCCAACAGCCTTGGCCTGGGCAACCCCGGCGCAGCGGCGCGCGGGTGGCAGGTGGCTGCCAAGTGGATGGCGGAAACGCCGCTCGGATGGCCGTTTGCGTGGCTGACGGTCGCGATCGTGGGTTTGGCGGCGGCGGTGCCGCGCGCAAGCGCTCCGCCGCGTGACCTGGCGCTGGCGCTGCTGGTTTCGGCGATCACGCTGGAGCTGAGCTTCGGCGTGCTGAGCATTGCCTCGGACTTGCGCTATCATTTGTGGCCGATGGTCGCGACGACGCTGGCGACGGTGCTGTTGTGGGGGGACTGGCGGCAGAGCAAGCGCGCGGTGCGGATCGGCGGGCTGGCCCTTGCCGTGGTGCTGCTCGCTGGAACCGTGGCGCGGCTGACGTTGCCGACTCCGCCGACCAGCTATCGTGATTTGCTGCGGTAGGAAATGCGGCGATTGAGGACTGTGCCGACCCAAGCACGCAAACCCGATGGGTCGCAATGCTTGGGCCGGCGGGAGCCGATCAGGCGGCGGTCGGTGCCGTCGTAAATTGCACCACATCGTCGTCGCGTTTCGCGGTGACGGGTGGGGTGCGGTCGAAGGCGCGCGTGCCGGAGTCGGCGGCGATATGCTTCAGACGCCCATCAATCGAGGCACCGGTTTCGATCGCGATCGATTCATATTCGACATCGCCGATAATGCGGGCGGCGCGTTCGATGGTCAGTTGACGGACCGACACCGATCCTTCGATCGCACCGGCAAGCCGCGCGATTTCGGCGGTCACTGCGCCGTTGATGCGGCTGTCATTGCCTTGGACGAGGTTGGCGCAGTGCACGTCGCCATCGACGCGACCGTCGATATGCAAGTCGGCAGTCGCCGCGATATTGCCGGTAATTACCATGTCGGGGCCAATGACCGAGAACATGCCACGCTTGCCATTGGCGCTTTGCGGCATCGGCGGTGCGGGGGGAAGCCCCGGTCCTGCATCCCGGTCACCGCGCGAACTGCTCGTGAAAATCGCCATCTACCCCACCCTCACAACACCCCGAATCTGGGGTTTGGCTAGCATAGCGTGCAGAAATTACAGAACTAAGTTCTCGCTGGCGGGCGTGCCATAAGGGGATTGTCGTTGGCCGCAGGCTGCAGCACCGTGCGGGCGAGCGATAGCGTCGCCGCTAGCAGCGCCACCGCGCCCAGCATGGCAAGGGCGGGAAGGTCCAGTCGATTGCCAACCAGGCCTAAAGCCGATCCGGCCTGCACCAGCATGGCGACTCGCCAGCTTGCCCGGTCATGACGGGCGAGGGCGAGGATTAGCGCCAGCAGGTCGGCCAGCAGGAAGCAATCGGCCTGCTGATACGGCAGGAGCCCGCCCATGATCAGCGCGGCGAGCAAGGCCGCCGCGATCAGCGACTGACCGTTCAGCCGCTGCGCGGAGAAGCGAGCGATATAGGCAGCGCTGACACCGATGGTCGCCGTACCGGCGAGGCCCGACAGCGACAGCGCGCCCAGCGGGAGCGCTTGCACGATCGCCCAGATATTGGGGGCGTTGGCGGAAAGCGGCGGAAGGCCGTCGGCCCGACCCGCAAATAGGCTTTCCCAGCCGGGCATCGGCCATCCGATCGCGAACAGTACCGCCAATGTTGCGAGGCTGATCAGTGGCGCGACGGCCCAACGGAGCACCGGGACGTGGCGGTTGATCAGCAACGCCAGGAGGAGGGGCGCGACGAACATCGCGTGCGGATCGAAAGCCAGCGCCGCTCCCCACCACAGGAGCATGTGCATATGGCGGCGATCGAGCGCTGCCGCGAGCGCCATCAGGCACGCCGCGATCCAGAAGGCGTCGCTTAGCCCGTTCAGGCCCGGCTGAAGCAGGAGGGAGGGCGCGATCGCGAAAAGCGCGGCGCTCCGTTCGGGTGCCGCCACGCCGAGGCGTCGCAAAATCGCCAAGGCGGCAAGCGACACGACCGCGATGCCGAGCAGCGCGCAGAATGCGCCAAAGGCCAAGTTCGCGGTCACATTCGAGAAGCGTGCAAGCGCGGCGACAGGATCGAGCGTCAAGAGCATAGGCCCAAACGCCAGCACCGCCGCAAGCAGCAGCGACAGGGCCATTGGCGGCAGGCCCCGCCGGTGCGGGCGCGCAGGCATCGGGATGAAGGCGGCGTTCACCGGTTCGTCATGCCAAGGCCGAGCTAAGGCCGCGTTAAGGGCGCGCCCGTTGCGTGCACAGCGCCAACGCCCCTTGCCCAAGCGCGCGGCGAGGTTCACCATCCGCGTCGCGACGCAGGACGACGTCGGCAGGAGAGGACAGATGCTGTGGTCAAGCGGCGCGCAGCGCCACTCTTCGCCGCCTCATGCGTTGACGCGATCGGCCGTTACCAAAACGGCGTGGCAGCAGAAGGAAACGAGCGCATGACGGATACAGCGAGCTACGCTTTCAAGGAAACCATCACCGATCCGGCTCAAAAAGCCGCGGAGTCGATCCGCGAAGCCAGCACCAAGATCGCGGAGAACAGCGCCAGTGTCGGTCTTAAGCTGCTCGATCAGGCCGAGACCAACACGCGTGAGGCCTTCGCGGCCATGCGCGCCGCTGCCTCGGCAAAGGATTTGTCGGAAGTGATGAAGATCCAGGGCGAGTTCCTGCGCGAACAGGGCAGCCGCAGCATGACCCAGGCGCGCGAGATTGGGGAAGTGATCCTGCAATTCGGCCGCGACGCGGTCGGCGCGGTGCGCGGCGACGCGTGATCGGGCCAGGGGCGCTCGGGTCGAGCGCCCTTGCTCCTCTGTCGTCGTGGCACGCGGTCAGGCAGCCGTCTCGCTCGATTCGGCCGAGCGCGGTTTCGCCGTGGCGGGCATGTCGTGGCTGAGGATGGTCAGGTCATAGGCCACTCCCGCGCGATCGCGCACCTGGCCCTTGAGCAACGCCTCGGCGCGGAAGCCAAGGCTTTCGAACAGCATGACCGATCCGATTTGGTCGGGGGTCATCTGCGCGGTCAATTTGGTAAGGCCCCGCTCCATCGCGATCGCGTAAATGCCCTCCAGCAAATCGCGGCCCAGCCCGGCACCGCGCTTTTCGGGGGAGACGAGCAAACGCACTTCGCCGACATGGCCGCTCCAGCCCAACGGGTCGCGTACCAAGGCGGCCGCACCGACCAGTTTTCCATGATCATCCTCGGCGATCAGGCTGTCGATCGCCCCCTCGCCAATTGCCTCTACCCAGGCGGCGATCACGCGCGGATGCCGTAAATCGCGCCCGAGGAACAAGAGATCATGCTCGGGCAAGCGTTCGGCAAACGCCTGCATGGCCGTTTCGTCTTTTGCCGCGAACCGGCGAATGTGATGGCCCATGCTGATCGTTTCCCCAAAACACCACGCTCGAGCTTGGCCTATGCCACCCGATCGACCGCCCCGGCACGGAGGCTGGCATGCCTGCCTGCGATTGTCACCTCTTGCTGCCGCAAAATACGGGCCGGCACCGCACTGTGATGCTTAGAGGGGTGGGCGCTTAGCGTTGCGGCGCGAGCGGTTGCGGTCCTGCGGGCGTCACATCCAAGGCAGCATCCCCGCCCAGCGCCCGGTACAGCGTCACCCGGTTGGTGGCACCGGTCAGCCGCGTCGTCACCAGCGAGCGCTGCGCCGAATAAAACGACCGTTGCGCATCAAGGCTTTGCAGGAAGGTGTCGATGCCGCCGCGATAGCGCGCGTCGGACAGGCGGTAATTGTCCCCTGCGGATTTGGTCAGCGCCTCTTGCGCCGCCAATTGGTTACCGATCGTGCCGTGTCGGGCCAGCGCATTGGCGACTTCCGAAAACGCCGTCTGGATCGATTTTTCATAGCTGGCGAGCGCGGAATCGCGTTGCGCCTGCGATTGCGCGACACCCGCGCGACCCGCACCGGCGCGGAAGATCGGATAGCTTACGCTCGGCGCAACCGAGTAGTTGAAGGCCCCGCCGGTAAACAGGTTGCTGAGCGAGGTGCTGGCAAGCCCGGCCAGCGCGGTGAGCGAAATGCGCGGGAACAACGCCGCGCGCGCCGCACCGATCTGCGCATTGGCGGCGCGCAGCGTATATTCCGCCTGCACCACGTCGGGGCGACGCAGCAGGATACCGGAATCGAGCCCTGCGGGCAGTTCGGCGATCGTCGGTGCGGCTTCCTCAATTGAGCTTGCCAGCAAGGTCGGGTCGACCGGGGCACCAACCAGCAATTGCAAGGCGTTGATATCCTGGGCAACGGCGGTGGTCTGCGTCGCGAGATCGGACAAGGCGGTCTGCTGCACGATCTGCGCCTGATCGAGATCGGTGCGCGGCGCGATCCCGCCATCGAGCCGCGCTTTGGTGAGCGTGACGCTGCGCTGCGCGCTGGCCGCAGTATCACGCGCGATCTTGAGCAGGCTCTGGTCCGAGGCGTAGTTCAGCCAGGCGGAGGCGATGTCGCCGACCAGGGTCAGCCGGGTGGCGCGCGCGGCGGCCTCGGTCGCGAAATAGCTGTTCTGCGCGGCGGTGGTCAGCGAGCGGACACGGCCGAACAGATCGATTTCGAACGCCGTAAGGCCAAGGCTGGCCGAATAGGTGTCACGAACGCCCGACCCGCTCGTCGCTGTGCCGCCACTGGTCGATCCGCCAGTGCTGCCCGACGAGACGCCACTGGTACCGTTGTCGCGGTGGCTGAAGCTCAGCCCTCCATCGACTTCGGGCAACAACGCCGCGCGCTGAATCCCATATTGCGCCCGCGCGGTGGCGATGTTGGCGGCGGCAATCCGCAAATCGCGATTGTTGACCAGCGCTTGCTCGACAAGTCTTTGCAGGCGCGGATCGCGGAAAATGTCGCGGTAGCTGACGCTCGGCAGCGTGATTTCGCTCTGCTTGAGATAGGCATCGCCGACCGGCCAGCTCGGCGGCACGGGTAACTCCGGCCGCACATATTTCGGGGCCATCGAGCACGCGGCGAGCGACGCCAGGGCTGCCAGCGAGACGGTTTTGCGGATCATGCCGTTGGCTCCGGCTGGCTCGGGGCCGCGGCGGGTGGAGTGGGATGCTCGTGGTGCAGATGCTTCAACATGTCGCGCGTGCCGCGGCGGACCAGCACGAAGAACAGCGGGATGTAGAAGATCGCCAAAATCGTCGCGGTCAGCATCCCGCCGATGACGGCGGTGCCGATCGCGATACGGCTGTTGGCACCCGCGCCGGTCGAGATGGCGAGCGGCAGCACGCCGAAGATGAAGGCGAAGCTGGTCATCAAAATCGGCCGCAAGCGGATGCGCGCGGCTTCCAGCGCCGCCTCGATCACGCGCTTGCCCGACTTTTCGGCCTGTTCCGCAAATTCGATCATCAAAATCGCGTTCTTGGCGGCGAGGCCCATCGTCGTCAGCAGCCCGATCTGCAAATAGACGTCATTCTGCAGCCCGCGCAGCGTCACCGCGAAAATCGCGCCGACCAGCCCGAGCGGGATGACGAGCAGCACCGCGATCGGGATCGACCAGCTTTCATACAAAGCGGCAAGGCACAGGAACACGACCAGCAGCGAAATGCCGTAGAGGAACGGGGCTTGCCCCGAGGACAGCCGCTCCTGATAGGACAGGCCGCTCCATGCCACACTGATGCCGGGATAGTGCGCGGCCAGTTCGGTCATGCGGTTCATTGCCGTGCCCGAGCTGTTGCCCGGGGCAGCCTGGCCGGAGAGTTCATAGGACGAGATGCCGGAGAAGCGCGCGAGCGTCGGCGGGGTCTTGCTCCACGAAATGGTGGAGAAAGCGGAGAAGGGGGCCATTTGCCCGCTCGATCCGCGGACATACCATTGCGCGAGATTTTCAGGAGCGGCGCGATATTGCGCGTCGCCCTGGACATAGACGCGCTTCACGCGGCCGCGATCGTTGAAATCGTTGACGTAGCGGCCGCCCCAGGCGGTCGCCAGGGTCGTGTTGACGTCGCTTTGCGTCAGCCCGAGCGTGCTCAGCTTTTGCGCGTCGAGATCGACCTTGAGCGTCGGCTGATCATCGAGATCGGTCGGGCGCACGGCGGCGAGCGTCGGGTCGGCGCGCGCGGCGGCGAGCAGGCTGTCGCGTGCCGCCTTGAAGTCGGTGCGGCTGAGCCCGCCGGTGTTCTGCAACTCCATCGTAAAGCCGTTGGACTGACCAAGGCCGCGCACGATCGGCGGCACGGTCGCATAAAACTCGACGTCGCGCAGGCCGCTCAGCGCCTTGGTCGCGCGTTGCGTGATCGCGTCGGCACCGTTGACTGCGCCCTTGCGATCGGCCCAATCCTTGAGCGCGATGAAGCCGCGACCGGCATTCTGCCCGCCCGCGACCCCGCCGCCGCCCGAGCCGGCCACGGTCAAATATCCGTCCACATTCTTGCCCTCGGGGCCGGCGAAATATTTCTCGATCTGCATCTGCGCCGCGCGCGTCTGGTTGATCGTCGCGCCGGGGGCGAGGTTGAACTGGATCTGGGCGATGCCCTGGTCCTCGGTCGGCAGGAAGCCCGTCGGCAAACGCACGAACATGATCGCGAGGATCGCGACGACCCCGGCGTAGATCAGCAGGAACAGCCATTTGCGATCGACCACGCGCGACACGGCGTTGCCGTAGCGCGTCACCATTCGGTCAAACCCGGTGTTGAACCACTCCGAGGCCGCGCTGGTCTTGCGGTCGAGCCAGCTCGCTTGCTTGGTCTTGTCCTTGCGCTTCAGCAAGGTGGCGGTCAGCGCCGGGGTCAGCACCAGGGCGACCAGCACCGACAATCCCATTGCCGATACGATCGTGATCGAGAACTGCCGGTAGATCACCCCCGTCGAGCCGCCGAAGAACGCCATCGGCAGAAACACCGCCGACAGCACCAGCGCGATCGCGATCAGCGCGACGGTGATTTCGTCCATCGACTTGATCGTCGCGTCGCGCGGCGACATTTCGGGATGTTCTTCCATCAGGCGTTCGACGTTTTCGACCACGACGATCGCGTCATCGACCAGCAAACCGATCGCCAGCACCAGCCCGAACAAAGTGAGCGTGTTGATTGAAAAACCCGCCAGCGAGAAAATGCCGAAGGTGCCGAGCAAAACCACTGGCACCGCGATCGTTGGGATCAACGTGGCGCGCCAGCTTTGCAGGAACACGAACATGACCACGACGACCAGCGCGATCGCTTCCATCAGCGATTTTTCGACTTCCTCGACCGACAATTTGATGAACGCGGTCGAATCCTGCGGGAAGCTGTAGGCATAGCCATTGGGGAAGTTTTTCGAGGCGCGCTCGATCTCGCTCTTTACCAGCTCGGCGGTGCTGAGCGCGTCCGCACCGGGAGCCAGGCTGACGGCCAGACCGGCACCTGGGTGGCCGTTGACGCGGCTGGTGATGCCGTAATTTTCCGAGCCGAGCTCGATCCGGCCGACATCGGACAGCCGCACCGTCGATCCGTCGGGCTGTGTCTTGAGCACGATCGCGCGGAACTGCTCGGGGGTCGACAGGCGTGACTGGGCGGTGACGGTGGCGTTGAGCACCTGTTCGGGGGCGTTGGGCGTGCCGCCGATTTCGCCGGCGGCAACCTCGGTGTTCTGCGCGGTGATCGCGGTGACGACGTCGCCGGGGATGAGGCTGTAGCTGGCGAGCTTGTTGGGATCGAGCCACACGCGCATCGCATATTGCGCGCCGAACACGTTGATGTCGCCGACACCCTTCAGGCGGCCGATCGAATCCTGCAGGTTGGAAACCAGATAGTCGGATACGTCCTGGTTGGTGGTGCGGTCACTGGTGTCGTAAATCGCGGCGATCAGCAGGAAGTCGGGGTTGGACTTGGTGACGGTAATGCCCTGTTGCTGCACTTGCTGCGGCAGGCGCGGCAGCGCTTGCTGGACCTTATTCTGAACCTGCACCTGAGCGATGTCGGGATCGGTGCCTTTGGCGAAGGTCGCGGAAATGTTGACCTGCCCGCGCGACGACGAACTGGTGCTGAAATACAGCAAGCCATCGATGCCGGTGAGCTGTTGCTCGATCACCTGGGCGACCGATGTTTCCAGCGTCTCGGCCGATGCGCCCGGATAGGTCGCGCGGATATTGACGTTGGGCGGCGCGATATCGGGGAATTGCTCGACGGGGAGCGTATAAATCGCCCCGATCCCGCCCAGCATGATGATGATGGCGATGACCCAGGCGAAGATCGGCCGGTCGATGAAAATGCGCGAGATCACGGGCGGTCAGCCCTTCGACTTGTCAGAGGTCGGTGCCTTGATCGTCTGCGGCGTGTCGGCGCTGACGGGTTTGATCGGCTGGTTGGGTTTCACCTTGCCGACACCCTGCGTGATCACCTTGTCGCCCGGGCTCAGGCCATCGGTCACGACCCAGAATGCGCCCTGCGTGCGCGGCGCGACGATGGTCTTCTGGATCGCTTTATTGCCCGGCCCGACCACGAACACCGTCGCATTGCCCTTGGGGTCGCGCGACACCGCTTGCTGCGGCACGAGGAACGCCTTGGTATCGATCGACTGCGCAAAGCTCGCGCGGACGAACATGCCGGGCAGCAAGAGGCCCTTGGGGTTGGGGAAGCGGGCGCGCAGCGTGACGGTGCCGGTCGTCGGATCGACGACGACTTCCGAAAATTCAACGTCGCCGGTGATGCCGTAATCGCTGCCATCCTCCAGCTTCAACCGCACATCGGCGCGCGTTGGAACGGCACCGCCGCTGGTGAGGGCGCGGCGCAGACGCAGCAGATCCGCGCTCGCTTGCTGGATGTCGACATAGATCGGATCGAGCCGCTGGATCGTGGTGAGCGGGCTCGTCTGGCTCGCCGTGACCAACGCCCCTTCGGTGAAGAGCGATCGCCCAATGCGCCCAGTGATCGGCGCAGGAACGGTGGTGAAGCGCAGGTTGATCTTCGCCGTCTCGAGCGCGGCGCGATTTTGTTGCACGGCTGCGGCCGCTTGGCGCGCTGTGGCGGTGGCGTCGGTGTAATCTTGCTTGGCGACCGCTTCCATATCGGCCAGCGGCTTGTACCGCTCGGCCTTCGCCTTGGTTGCCTCGGCATTGGCGGCCGCGCTGGCGAGGTTGGCCTGCGCCTGATTTGCCGAGGCGCGGTACAGGCTCGGGTCGATCTGGTAGAGCGGCTGGCCCTGGCGTACCAACGCGCCTTCAGTGAAAAAACGGTGCAGGATCAACCCGCTGACCTGCGGCCGTACCTCCGAGCTTTGATAGGCGGCGGTCCGCCCGGCGAGTTCGGTGACGATCGGCACGCTGGTCGGCTGGACGACGACAAAGCCGACCTGGGGCGGCCCCTTGGCGGCGTTCTTCTTATTCTGCGAGGAGGCACCACACCCGCTGAGGAGCAGCGCCGAACCGCCAAGCAGCGCAACTGTATGCAGGGAGAAAAACCGAACCGTCATCGCTGTCCACCGCTCCGGGCCAAGTCGGCGCATGGTGGATACCCTGCGCAATCGTCGCCAAACGTCGTCTGTTAGGGATTGTTCCGGGGCCGGATCAACTGTCTCGGTTCGGCCCTAACCGACTCTATTGCGACGCAACATGTCACCGCAGCTTGGCGATGGTCAACCCATCGACCTTCGCGCGGTCCTTGGTGGATTCCTCGCTGCGCTTGAGCGCCTTGGCGATGGCCTTGAGCGCCATGCCCTTTTTTGCAAGGGTGTGCAGCTTCTGGATTTCGTCGCTGGTCCAGGGTTGCCGGTGGCGTTCGAATCGATCTTCGCTCATAGCGCTGCGCTACCGCACTCGCGGGGTCTGCGCCAGCGTATCGCCTGTCTGACACACTCTTGCGACACTTGGCGGCTAGGCGGCTCAAATCGTTTCTAACCTCGATCTACGGATATGTTATGGCTGCCACTACGACCTTGTTGACGCTTGCACTCGCGGCAGCCCCCGCGCCGGCGAGCGCGCAAGCGGCGTCGCAGTCCACTGGCGTGCCGCAGGCCCCTGCCAAATCCACCAAGCCGCCCGTGTCGGATGATAGCGAGGAGGGGCCGGACATTGTCGTGCAAGGGGCCAAGCAGCCGGGCGCGGTGATTGGCGATATTCCGCCCGAACAACAGCTCGGGCCGGCCGATATCCGGTCTTATGGGGTCAGCTCGGTTTCGGAATTGCTGACCGAACTCGCGCCGCAAATCCGCAGCGACCGTGGCAGCGGCGGCGCGCCGGTGGTGCTGATCGACGGCAGGCGCATTTCCGGCTTTGCCGAGATACGCGACTTGCCGACCGAGGCGATCGCCCGTGTCGACATCCTGCCCGAAGAAGTCGCGCTGAAATATGGCTATCGCGCCGACCAGAAGGTGGTCAATTTCGTGCTGCGGCGGCGCTTCCGCGCAGCGACGGTCGAGCTGTCGGACAAAGCGGCAACAGAGGGCGGGCGCAACACCCCGCAGGCCGAACTCGATTTGCTCGCCATCGCCAATAAGGGGCGGGTCAACCTGCACCTCGAATATCAGGCATCAGACGCGCTGACCGAGAATGAGCGCGACATCCAGCCCACCACAAAATCGTCCGCCACCGGCGGCAGCCCTGTCAGCACGACCGACCAACGCCCGTTTCGAACCTTGCTGCCCTCGGGTCGCACCTTCAACGCCAACACCACCTATGCGCGCATGTTCGGGGACATTTCGGGCACCGTAAACGCCACGCTGTCGGCAACCGACACCACGGGTTTGCTCGGGCTGCCGGCCGATGCGGTGGTCGTCAATGGCGTGCCAAGCGGCAATGTCACGCCGCTGAAGCAGCGCAACTCGACCGTTGGCGCGCATCTTGGCACGGCGTTTAACGGCGTGGTGGGCGGTGGCTGGCAATGGTCGGTCACCGGTGCCTATGATCACAATGAATCGAAGACCTTTACCGATACGGGCCTCGGGTCTGCGGCGGCTTTGTCGCCGGTCAATCGCGGCTATTCGACCTCGGACGAGGGGCAGATTGACCTGCTGCTCAACGGCGCGGTGTTCAAGCTGCCGGCCGGCGAAGTCTCGACCAGCGTGCACCTCGGTGGTGATATCAGCGACTTCAACAGCCAGTCATATCGCGCCGGGCTGACCTCGCTGGGCGGCGTCTCGCGCAACACCGTCAACGGTCAGCTCAATATCGACGTGCCGCTGACCAGCCGCGCCAAGAATGTGCTGCCGGTGATTGGCAGCCTGTCGGTGAACGGCAATGTCGCGGTCGATCATCTGTCGGATTTCGGCACGCTGACGACGCTCGGCTATGGCCTCAATTGGTCGCCGGTGGTGCCGCTGCGGATCATCGCCTCAGTCACCGATCGTGACACTGCGCCGACCGCGCAGCAACTCGGCAACCCGCAAGTGGTGACGCCCAACGTTCCCGTGTTCGATTATGTGCGCGGCGTGAACGCGGTGGTGACGACGGTTTCCGGCGGCAATCCCAATCTGATTGCGAGCAACAGCCATACGCGCAAGCTCGGCGTCACGCTGAAGCCGTGGAGTACCAAGGATCTGTCGCTGTCGGCCAATTATGTCGATGTGCGCACCGAAAACCCGGTCGCCAGCTTCCCGAGCGCGAGTTCGGCGATTGAAGCCGCGTTCCCGTCGCGCTTCACGCGCGATGTCGATGGCAATCTGCAGCGGATCGACACGCGGCCGATCAACTTTGCCGAGAGCAGCCGGTCGGAACTGCGCTGGGGCATCAATTTCTCGATGCCGCTAAAGTCGAAATTGCAAAAGCAGATCGAGGCGTGGCGCGCGGGCAAGGGGCCCAATCCGTTTGCCGGGATCAAGATCCCCGATAGCGTCGCGCGGCAGATCGCCCAGGCCCGTGCGGAGCGTGGCGGCGGCGCGGGCGGGCCGGGTGCTGGTGGTCCCGGCGGTCCCGGTGGCCCGGGTGGCCCCGGCGGTGCCGGACGCGGCGGCTTTGGCGGCTTTGGTGGCGGCGGGCGCGGCGCGACGGGTGGCCGCCTGCAATTCGCGCTCTATCATACGTGGCATTTCACCGATCGCGTGCTGGTGCAGCAAGGCGGGCCTTCGCTCGATCTGTTGCGCGGCGATGCGATCGGCGGCAGCGGCGGCCAACCGCGCCACGAACTGGAAGGGCAGGCCGGGTATAGCAATAACGGCATCGGCGTGCGGCTGTCGGCCAATTGGCAGAGCGCGACCAGCGTCAATGGCGGCACCGCCGCCAATCCGCAGGATCTGCATTTCTCGGATCTGGCGACGGTCAGCTTGCGCTTGTTCGGCGATCTCGGGCAGCGGCTTGAGTTGGTGAAGAAGCATCCGTGGATGCGCGGGATGCGCGTCGCGGTCGCCTTCGACAACATCTTCGATTCGCGCCAGCGCGTGACGGATTCGAACGGCACGACGCCGGTCGCGTATCAGCCCGATTATCTCAACCCGCTGGGCCGGACGGTGCGCGTGTCGATCCGCAAGCTGTTCTTCTAAAGGGCGATACCGACCATGCTTTTGCGGCATGGCGGCTGAACGGCGCGGGCGGTTGACGCGGGGGGCGGCGGTCGTAAGGGAGGAGACACGTTTCCAGGAGTGTCCGCCATGAAGACCCGCGCCGCCGTCGCCTTTGAAGCCAAGAAGCCGCTCGAAATCGTCGAACTGGATCTGGACGGGCCGAAGGCGGGCGAAGTGCTGGTCGAGATCATGGCGACGGGCATTTGCCATACCGACGCTTATACGCTCGACGGGCTCGACAGTGAGGGGCTGTTCCCAAGCGTGCTGGGCCATGAAGGTGCGGGCATCGTGCGCGAGGTCGGCGCGGGCGTCACTTCGGTCAAGCCGGGCGACCATGTCATTCCGCTCTACACGCCGGAATGCCGCCAGTGTAAATCGTGCCTCAGCGGCAAGACCAACCTCTGCACCGCGATCCGCGCGACGCAGGGCAAGGGGCTGATGCCCGACGGCACGACGCGGTTCAGCTACAAAGGCCAGCCGATCTTCCATTATATGGGCTGCTCGACGTTCTCGAACTTCACCGTTCTGCCCGAGATTGCCGTCGCCAAGATCCGCGAGGACGCGCCGTTCAAGACGAGCTGTTACGTCGGCTGCGGCGTGACGACGGGGGTCGGCGCGGTGGTCAACACCGCCAAGGTGCAAGTCGGCGACAATGTCATCGTGTTCGGTCTGGGCGGGATCGGGCTCAACGTATTGCAGGGCGCGCGGATGGCGGGCGCGAACATGATCGTCGGCGTCGATATCAACCCCGACCGCGAGGAATGGGGCCGCAAGTTCGGCATGACGCATTTCGTCAACCCGAAGGACGTGACCGATCTGGTCGCGCATCTGGTCGCGCTGACCGATGGCGGGGCGGACTACACTTTCGATTGCACCGGCAACACGACCGTGATGCGCCAGGCGCTGGAGGCGTGCCATCGCGGCTGGGGCACGTCGATCATCATCGGCGTGGCCGAGGCGGGCAAGGAAATCAGCACGCGCCCGTTCCAGCTCGTTACCGGGCGCAATTGGCGCGGGACCGCGTTTGGCGGGGCCAAGGGGCGCACCGATGTGCCCAAGATCGTCGACTGGTATATGAACGGCAAGATCGAGATCGACCCGATGATCACGCACGTTCTCTCGCTCGACGAGATCAATAAGGGCTTTGATTTGATGCACGCAGGCGAGAGCATCCGCAGCGTGGTGGTGTACTGACCCTTTGCTCCTCCCCGCGGGCGGGGAGGAGGGCCCTTACTGCCGCGCCCGCAAAGTGACGCCGATCACGCGCGGGTCGCTTGGCGTGCCGAGGATCAGGCCCGAATTGCCCGCCTGGATCGTCAGATTCTGGATGTACTTGGCGTTGAACAGGTTGCGCACGAACACCGCGACTTCGAGCCCGCTTTTGCTGCGCAGGCCAAGGCTGGCGTTGGTGACGTTGTAGCCGTCGATCAGCGTGTATTTCGACAGGCTGGGGTCGCCATAATAGCTGGTGCGCCAGCTTGAATCGGCGTGCAGGATCAGCGCCGCGCTGCCGAGCGGCAGCGTGTAGTCCCCGCCAATCGTGGTTGACCATTTGGGTAGCCCGGCAAGCGGGCGTCCGGTCAAGTTGCACGCGGCGGTGGCGGCGGTCTGCACCTCAAGCGGGCAGGGGCCGGCGGGATAGGTCGCATAGCTGCCATGCGCATAGGCGACATTGCCGCGCAGTTGAAAGGCGCGGGTGACATTGGCGGTGACATCGGCCTCGAAGCCCTTCACCGTCACCTTGGGAATGTTGGACAGGTAACCGCGCAGCGCCACGGTTTGCGAACTGTCGACGATCGTCGCCTGGAAATCGCGGACATCGGTGTAATAGCCCGCGAGATTCGCCACCAACCGGCGGTCGAACAGCGCGGCCTTGATCCCACCTTCATAGGTGGTGTTGAGCTCGGGCCGGATCACGGCGGTGGTGAGCACCGGCTGGTTGGCGGTGTTGAGCGGCAGACCCGACAGGTTGATCCCACCCGATTTGAAGCCGCGTGCATAGCCGCCATAGAGCATCACGGTGTCGGTCGCTTGCCAGGCAAGATTGGCGCGGCCCGACACGTTGCTTTCGCGGTCATGCGCGACATAGCTTTGCGGGCGCAGCACGCCGAGCCGGGCGTTTATGAGGGTCGTGTTGGTCGTGGCGGGGCCGCCGAACACGGTGGTGTCGTAAGTGCCGTCCTTCACCTCATAGGTGTAGCGCAAGCCCCCAGTCAGCGTGAGGCGCGGCAGGATCTTGTAGTTGAGTTCAGCAAAGGCGGCGTAGCTGTCTTCCTTCAGCCGGGTGTGGCCGTCCGTGCCATAGCCGTCGAGCAAATTGGCGGGCACCGCGACGGCGGGCGTGCCGGTGGTCTGGCCGATCAGATAATAAGCCGCCGCCGGGCCATAGATGCTGATCGGTTCGCCAGTGATTTTCTGGTCGAAGAAATACAGGCCAGCGACATAGCCAAGCCGGTGGTCGCCATTCGAGGCGAGCCGCAGCTCCTGGCTATATTGATCCTGGCGCGAGGGGATGTGCTGGCTGAGCTGGACCGGGATGCCGGTGTAATCTCGGTCATTGGCGGCATCCCAGTTCCAGAAGCGCCACGCGCTGACCGAGGTGAGCGTTGCGAAACCGACATTCCAGTCGGCAATCGCCGAGACGCCGCCTTCATTGGTGTTCACGCCCAATGGCGCGTCAATGTCGGTCAGGCGGTCATAGGGATTGGTGCTGGGCGGGGTATAGTTGAACAGCGCCGCCAGCGCCGGATATTGCCGAGATGGAGCACGCAGGCTCTGGCCGACGCGCAGATAGACTTGGGTGCAGCATTCGCTTTCGAAATTGGTGAAATCGCCGGTCACGCGAAGCTGGAAATCGGTGGTCGCCTTGAACAGGATCTGCGCGCGCACCGCCTGATTGCCGATGCCGTTTTCCTTGGCACCGGTGCGGACATTGTCGATCACGCCGTCGCGCCGTGTGACCAGCCCCGACAGCCGAAACGCGACGGTATCGCCGATCAGCGGCCCCGAGGCCGAGGCCTTGGCCTGGACGAAGTTGTAGCTGCCAACCGACAGTTCCTCGCTCGCTTCGGGGGTGAAGGTCGGCGCGCGCGTGGTGATATTGATCGCACCCGCAGTGGTGTTCTTGCCGAACAGCGTGCCCTGCGGCCCACGCAGCACCTCGATCTGCTGAATATCCGAGAAATCGAACGCGGCGGTGGCGGGGCGGGCGTGATAGACTTGGTCGACATAGAAACCGACCCCGGGTTCCAGCCCGTCATTGGCCTGGCTGACCGCGACGACGCTGCTGCCAAGGCCGCGAATGGTGAAGGCGGTGTTGCGTGGATTGGCCGAGCTGTAGTTGAGCGCGGGCACCAGCAGGCTCAACTGGTTGGTGTTGACGGTGTAGGACCGGTCGATCAGCGCGCCGCCGACCACCGACACGGCGAGCGGCACCTTTTGCAAATCCTCGGCCCGCTGGCGCGCGGTGACGACGATGTCGCTATTGGGATAGATCGCGGCGTCGGATTTTGGCTGATCGGGGGTGGGCTGGGCGTCGGCGACGCAGGGCATCAGCGCCAGCACAGCAACCGCCGACACGGTGGCGGTAAAGATCGACGATCGCATGCAAATCCCCAGCTTTGGCCGACGGTGCTCCGTATCGGCGACTCGCTATATATCGTGGGATATAGAGATTAACAGCGCACGTTCGATCGTTTTGGTACGCGCGTCGCGCGCTGTTGCCTGTTTCAGGGCAGGATCAGGAAGGCGTCAGGTGGCGCAATAGTGGTCGAGAAACGCCTGATGCGTCGGCATCCGCGCGACCGCGCTCGCGATATTGCCTTTCAGGTCGTCGAGCGCGCGCTGCATATGCTCGATGCTCAGCATATGCCCCATATGGTGATAGCTGGCGGGCTCCAGCCGTTGCCCAAGCATGACTTGCAGCCAGGAATCGGCCTGGAACAGATCGTCGGCGGTCTGCGGGGTCAGCGCAGCCTCGCGGAACAGGGCGATGCGCTGGGCGAGCGTAGCGGGGATGTCCATCGTGCGGCAGCGATCCCAGAACGGATCGTCGCTGCGCTCGGTCAAATGATAATGCAGGATGATGAAGTCGCGCACGCGCTCCAGCTCGGTTTCAGCCAGCGCATTGTAGTGCTGCACCAGCGTGGGCTTGATGCCGTTGAACGGGAAGGACTGGATCAGGCGGGTGATGCCGATCATGATCAGGTGGATGCTGGTCGATTCCAGCGGCTCGACGAACCCGCTGGCGAGCCCCAGCGCCACGCAATTCTTGTCCCACACGCGCTTGCGGCGACCGGTGACATAGCGGATCAGGCGCGGGTCGGTGATCGTCTCGCCGTCGATCTGCGCCAGCAGCTTTGCGTGGGCGGCATCGTCCGACAGATAGTCGCTGCAATAGACCAGGCCGTTGCCGACGCGGTGTTGCAGCGGGATCTGCCATTGCCAGCCCGCCTCATGCGCGATCGCACGGGTATAGGGCAAAGCGGGCTGGACCGCCTTGGTCTGCACCGCCAGCGCGCGGTTGGTGGGCAGCCAGTGGCTCCAATCCTCATAGCCCGCCTGCAGCGTCTGTTCGATCAGCAGGCCGCGAAAGCCGGTGCAATCGATGAACAGATCGCCTTCGATCCGGCGACCATCGGCCAGCTCCAGCGCTTCGATAAAGCCCGTTTCGGGATGCTGGTGGACCTGCCCGATCTTGCCCTCGACGCGGGTAACGCCGCGCGCTTCGCTGAACTGGCGCAGGAAGAGCGCGTAGCGCGAGGCATCGAGATGATAGGCATAGTTGATCTTGGCGTCGGGCCCGGTGGCGAAGCGGCCAGCCTCGGCTGCGGTCAGCTCGAAACAATAGTCGCCCAGCGCGCCGCCCGCGCCCTCGGCGCGGGCGCGCAGCCACATATGCTGGAAATCGCCCATCCAGATCGACTGGCCGACGCGCCCGAAGGAATGGATGTAGCGATCCCCGCGCCGCGCCCAGTTTTCAAAGGCAATGCCGAGTTTGAAGGTCGCCTGCGTCGCGCGCATAAAATCGCGCTCGTCGATTTCGAGGAAGCGGTGGAAGGTGCGGATCGTCGGGATCGTCGCCTCGCCGACGCCGACCGTGCCGATCTCGTCGGATTCGATCAGCACGATGTCGAGCAAGGGCCCGAGATGCTTCGACAGTGCCGCCGCGGCGACCCAGCCCGCCGTGCCGCCGCCCGCGATCACCACGCGCTTGATCGTCTGCGTATCGGCGCGGGGAGGGGCGGCGGTCATCGGTTCAACCTTTGCAGCAAATGCGCGCGCAAGCGCCGCGCGGTGAGATCATCAAGCGGCGCGAGCGGCCCGCGCGCCGCTTCGGGAAGATGGTCGGCCGCAGCATCGGCCGGGCCGAACACATAATGGTCGAACAGCGCGCGCCACGCCTGCTTCTCGGTCAAAGGGCGGTCGCGCAAGCTGAGCAGGCCGTGCAGCAGCGTGGTCATCGGCGTGTCGAGGAAGCGCGGTGCTGCGTTCCACCAATAATTGACCAGCACGTTGAAGGGCTCGAGCGCCTCGACATTGTGCCACCACAAAGCCGGGTAGACGAGCACGTCGCCGGGTTCGAGATCGAACACCTGCGCGGCTGCGAGCGCGTTGGCGAAGCGCGGGTAACGATCGAGATCGGGCGCGCGCAGATCGACCATGCTGACCACTTGCCCGCCTGGGGTGGGTTCTAGCGGGCCGGGATAAAGGTTGGCGACCTGATCGGGCGGAAACAGCGTGAAGCGCCGCCGCCCGACCAGGCAACACGCGATGTTGTTCGACATGTCGTAATGCGTTGCCGCCGTCGTGCGGTTGCCGATCCAGATGCTCGCCAGCGGGGTGGCACCGCCAAACGCCGCTGGCGGAAGGGCGAGGTCGTTTTCGGCGCGAAAGCCGGGAAGATAGGTGTCGAGATCGGTCGAGCCGACATAGAGCGCATCCGCTTGCGCATCGTCCAGCGTGGCGAGCATCCGGTCGAGAAAGGCATCGAGCTTCACGCGGGTTGCGGTGAAGTTCATCGCGGTGAGGTCGGCATTGTAGAAGAACCGACCGCCAATCTCGGGCGGGCCGCTATAGCCGACCACCGCCGTGCCGGTGTAGAAGGACTTGAGATAGGCCACCGCCGCCTCGGGGCCCTTAAGGCCCTTGGCGACCAGAGGCCAATGCCGGACCAAGCCGCGCAGCACGACAGGCTGCTGCCGCGCGATCAAGCCAGCCGGGTCGAGCAGCGGCTCGGGCGTGGGGGTGCTCATACCGGGACTGGTGCGCCCGCTTTGGGTTCGCCCAGTTCGGCGCGGCGCTTGCGGTTCTTGAGCTCGATCAGCCGCGCGACATTGCCGAGCGACGACGCGATCAGGAAGGCGTGCCGTAAGTAGCCGCTCTGGTTGAGCGCGTGCAGCGCCGTGGCATCGAGCCGGGCCAGACGATCGGTGCCGATCGTGAAACAACCCGGCACATCATAGCGGGTATGCGCGTCGAGCGCGATTTCCAGTGTGACAGGCTCGATCAGGTCAGCCTGTTCGAAGGCGGCGAACATGGCGTCGCGCTGCTGATGCCCATCATGGATGACCTGCAATACCCGCACGATATGGTCGAGATAGGGCGACGATCCGCCATGCGGCAGGAACACGGCCTGCGCATGCGGGCTTTGCGGTGCCGCGGCGATGCGGGGATGGTCGAGATCGACATGCAGCATCGGCTCGCGCCGCGTCTGCCCGTCGATCGTGCGATCGACCAGGCCGATCAGGAACGGGCCGCGCTGGTGGATTGCTGGGATGTGCCGCGCCTGCCATCCGGCGGCATCGAGAAACAGGTTTTCGTCGGGGTCGAGGCCGAGCAGCGCCACGGCATAGAAGGTCCCGGCCTCGTCACGACGCAACAGCACGGGATAATCGCGCTGCACCTCGTCGATTTCACTCGGAAAAACGACGCATTCGTTCACCGCATCGCCGAAATGGGCAGAGTAGCCGATGGCGACGCGCAGGTCAGCATGGGCGATGGTATCGAGAAGAACCGTCTTGGTCATACGCTGTGGTAATCGCCGATCGGGATTGCGCCAAGCGGCACGAGATCCGCGCGACCGAAAGCCCCCAAAAATAACCGGGTGCTCCGTTGCGGAAGCACCCGGCAAGGTGGAGGAAATCAGAAGCGGTAGCGTGCGCCGAACAAGAAGCGGCGCTGCAATTCCTGGGCGAACCAGACGTTGCTTTCCGAGCGGCCATAGGTCCGCAGGCTCGCATTGGTCAGGTTGATCCCTTCGATCGACAGCGCGATCTTCTTGTTGAGATCATAGCTGATGTTCATGTCGAGCTGACCGAACGCCTTGGTGTAGACCGGGTTTTTGTAGCTGTCGCGGTTGAGCTGCGACAGGAACTTGTCACGCCAATTGTAGCTGAGCCGTGCCGAAATGCCGTGCTTGTCGTAGATCAGCGTGGCGTTGGCGGTGTTGCTGAGGCCGGTCAGCGCGAACTGGTCGACATTGGGATCGCCACCATTGTTGAAGCCGACATCACCCTTCACATAGGTGAAGCTGCCCGAGACGCCGATGCCGGTCTGGCCGAAGAAATATTGGCCTGCGATTTCGAAGCCGTAAATCTCCGCGTCCTTGTTGTTGATCGGGCGCGAAATGGTGAAGTTATACAAGGGATCGGACGACGACCCATTGATATCGACCGCCGACAGGATCTGGTTGACGAACGCCTGGTCGACCGTCTTGGTGACCGAGCTGTAATGCGCGTTGAACTGCGTTGCCGCCGCCGCTGCGCCATCCCGCTGGAGCAAGGCGGAATAGGTGAACAGGTTGACGTCGCTGATATCGGCCCCCAGCGCGCTGAGCGCCGCCTTGGCGGTGCCCGAAAGCGTCCCTGGCGTCCCCGAGCTCGGATCCCGCAGGCCGAACAGCGACCCGTTGGAAAGCCCCGTGCCGATGAAATTGTGCACGCGCTTGTCGAAGAAGCCCGCAGAGACATAGCTGTCAGGCTTGAAATAATATTCGAACGACAGATCGAAATTGTCCGAGATCAGCGGCGCGAGGTTGGTGTTGCCGGTGTTGGCGGTGGCGACGCCGCCGATCGCGGTTGGACGCGAAGGGGCGAAGACGCTCGTCGAGGCGAACAGATTGTCATAGTTCGGGCGGGCGATCGTGCGGCTCGCCGAGAAGCGGCCGATCAAATTGCGCTTGAGCTCGACCTGGAAATCGAACGACGGCAGGATGTTGTCGTACGACCCATAGCCGCGCAGCGTTTGCGGGGTCGCCCCGACGCTGATCGTGAAGTCGTTATCGGCAACCCAGGCGATCTGGTTTGGCACCGCCTGCAGCGAAATCGCTTCGTCCTTGGTATGTTCATAGCGGGCACCGGCGACGAGCGTGGCATTGTGGCCCGCAATCTCACCCTTCCAGGTGACCTGGCCATAGCCCGCGTAGATCGTTTCCTTGACGGTGTTGTTCTGGCTGGCGGTGATCGCCACACTGTTGCCCTTCGCGGCATAAGCCGACGACAGCGCATTGTAGAGCGTCAGCGCGTCACCGCGGAAGGCGACCAGGTTGGGGCCGGTGCCCTTTGGATCATAGCTGTTGAATTTGCACAGCAGGCAGAAGTCCTTGAGCACACCAGGCGCGAGCTTCTGGACGTCGCCGGGGAAATCGACGCTCCAATTGCCCAGCGTCTGCTGGGTCGAGGTCAATTGCTGGTTGGTGTCGGTATCGCGATAGAGGCCGCCGAAATCAAAGCGGCTGCCGCCACCCAGATCCCAGCCGAAATCCGCACGGATTTCCTTGACCTTCTGGCGCTGGCTGGTGGTGTAGGTACGCCCGATCGAGGAGCCAACGTCGTTCACGTCGAGCACGCCATTGTGATTGCCGCCGGCAAGCGAGGCATCGCTGATCGAGATGTCCTGCACTGGGATCTGACCGCTATAATCCACCGAGTGCGCGGTGATGACGTTCGCACCCAGGCCAACCAGCGTCGAGCTGGTGCCGTTGCTGTTGTTCGGCAGCACCGACGATTTGCCGTAATGGCCGTCGATCGTCAGCGTGAAATTGTGCGCGATGTCCCACTTGGCGTTGAGGCCGTAATCCTCAAGCTGGTTCTTCTGCGCGCGCGCCTGCTGCTCGAAGCCGGTGTCCTTCACGCCGGCGATGGTCTCATGCAGGTAGGTGGTGGTGGCGACGGCCTTGTTGCTGTCGAAGGTGACGACATCGAACGGGCGGTTGAACCAGTTCGATTCATCCGAGCGCTGCTCGTCCTGCAGCGTACGCGCAAACAGCGCGTCGGCGGTGATGGTCAGCGCGTCGGTCGGCTTGAACTGGACGATCGCCTGGCCGTTCAGACGCTGATATTTGTCGTCCGAAAAGTGGTAGCGGCTGTCATTGGGGACCGAGACCAGCTGGTTCGGGTCGGTCGGCGCGTTGTTGATCTTGGTTGCGGCGTTGACGAAGCCGTTGCTGGGGTTGAGGAAATCGGCGAGCGTGCGGATATTCCAGGCGTTGGACGTCGCCGACACGGTCGAGAAGTGCCGTTCCTGATAGCTGCCGAACAGCGACACGCCGAAGGTCTGGTCGGGGTTCGACCAGCTCGCCAGCCCGGTGATTTCCGGCGTGACCTTCGAGCCGCAATCGACACAGTCATTGGCGCTGGTGTCGTAGTTGAGCTTGCCGCCAAGCGTGCCGTTAAAGCCCGACTGGCGCGAATCGAGGGGACGCCGCGTCACGACGTTGATCGTCGCACCGATACCGCCCGAGGGGACGGCGGCGCGGCCGGTCTTGTAGACTTCCAGCGTCTTCACGCCTTCCGACGCCAGGTTGGAGAAGTCGAACGAGCGCGTCACGCCGACGGTGCCGTCGGCGCTTTCGTCGCCGCCGACCGTCTGGACGTAAGACGACGCCAGGGTGCGGCCATTGAGGGTTACGAGATTGAAGCTCGGCCCGAAGCCGCGCACGGTGACCTGCGCGCCCTGACCGTTGACGCGGTCGATCGACACGCCGGTGATGCGCTGCAGCGATTCCGCGAGGTTGGTGTCGGGGAACTTGCCGATATCTTCGGCCGAAATGGCGTCGACGATACCGGTCGAATTGCGCTTGATCGCGATCGATCGCTCAAGGCTGGCGCGGACGCCGGTGACGACGATATCGTCGCCCGTCGTCGAGTCGGCAGGCTTGCTGGCGTCCTGTGGAGCCGGCGCGCTCTGCGCATGGGCGGATTGCGGGAGCGCGAGCCCCGCGGCGAGCGCTACTACCGAAGCCGACCAGACATAAGCCGACGCGTGACCAAAGCTCTTCATTGAGCCCCCCTCCCAAAATGACGCGGCCTTATCTGGCCGCTTGAAACCCCATGCCGATCCCCCAATGGATGCGGCACGAATAGCGCTATCAGATTGTCTTACGTTGTCAATACGCCTTCGTTGACGGACATCGCCGTGCCGGCCGCGCGCGGCTCCGCTGGGTGGGCGTGAATTCGATGGTGCGGCGCACAAAAATACAGAAAATTCGATAGCTTCTCACGGGGCAAGCAAGCTCTACGTATTGCGCGATGCCCGATCCTCGTCGAACCGGAACCGCGCTGCACGCTCGACCGAGGGGGAAAGCAGGTGTCAACGTTATCAGAGACATCTAGCGCACCAGGTTTTGTTCTGGTCTATTGAGCGGCGGATCTGGGTTTGAGTGGCATGAAACGAACGACGATTGTTGACGTGGGGCGGCTGGCGGGGGTCTCGGCCAAAACGGTGTCGCGTGTTCTCAATGACGAGCCGCATGTCAGCGCCGCGGTGAAGCAGCGGGTCCGGGCCGCAGCCGATGCGCTGGATTATCACCCCAATGTGTTTGCGCAGGCGCTGGTTCGGCGCAAATCGCACATGATCGGCCTGGTCTATGAAAACCCAAGCCCGAGCTATGTCGTTGAATTGCAGAAGGGCGTGCTGGAACGGCTGATCAACGAACGCTATCGCCTGGTGGTGATCCCGATTCGATCGGTGCAGGAGAACGCGGCCGAGGTGGTAGGCCTGTTGCGCTCGGCCGCCCTGGATGGGGTGGTGCTCGCCCCGCCTGCGTCGGATCATCCGTTGATTCTCAATCAGTTGAAGGAAGCGCGCATTCGCTGCGCGCGGATCGCGCCGACGCGTATGATCGAGGCGGCGCCCAGCAATCTCGTCGACGACGTTGCTGCGGCCCGCGAAATTGCGGCCTATGTGATTGGCCTCGGCCACCGCGAAATTGCGATCATCCGCGGCGACCCGACGCATCCATCGACCGAAGCGCGGATGCTTGGCTATATGCAGGCCTTCCATCAGGCCGGGCTCGACTTGCGCTTCGACCGGATCGAACCCGGCATGTTCACCTTCGACAGCGGGCTTGCCGCCGGGCGCAACATTCTCGCGCGCGCCGATCGCCCGACCGCGATTCTGGCGCAGAATGACGATATGGCGGTGGGGGCGATGATGGCGGCGCGCGAGATTGGCCTGTCGATCCCCGAACGTCTGTCGATCGTTGGTTTCGACGATTCGGAAGTGTCGCGAATCACCTGGCCGCGGCTGACGACGGTGCGGCAGCCGGTGTTCGAGATGGCGGTGGCGGCGACGGAGATGGTGATCGCCCAGCTTGAAGATCGCGAGCCGCTTGCCCGCGTGCTGCATCGCCACACGCTCCTGATCCGCGAATCCGCCGCGCCGCCCCACGCATAGGCAATGCTAAGGCGTTGGGAATCCTGGTATTACGCGGCCGGTGATCTTGGCTTCAATTTCGTGTGGCAGTCGATCGAGCTCTACCTGCTGTTTTATTATATCCGCGATCTGGGCATGGCACCGGGCATTGCCGCAGGCATCTTCCTCGCGGGTGCTGCGGTTGATTGGGTGACCGATCCACTGGTCGGCGCAGTGGCCGATCGGCTCGCGCCGCGGGTTCCGCTGCGCGCATGGGTGTCGGTCGGCGGCCCGCTTTCGGTGCTGCTCTTATGCTTGGCGTTCGCGCCTCCGCCGGTCCCTGCGGCCTGGGTTCCGGGATATGCGCTGGTGACCTATTTGGGGCTGCGCTTTGCCTATGGCGTCGGCAATATCCCCTATGGCGCGCTCACGGCCCGCATCTCGCCCGATGCGAACGATCATTTGGTGTTGACCAGCGCGCGGATGCAGGGGGCCGCGCTTGGTGGCCTGATCGCGGCACTGACATACGCGTTGCTGCCAACCGGGCGAGTCGGGGGGGCGGATTTTCGGCTGGGCGCGCTGATTCTCGCCGCCTTGGCGATGCCGGCCTTTTTGGCGACAAGCTGGGGCACGCGCGAGCGGGTGGCACCACCCGCCACTGCCCGCCTGCATCTGGGCCGTACCATCGCCGAGATGTTTACGCTGGTCGCGCGATCGTCCGCGCTGCGGCGGTTGATGGCCACGATTTTAATGGTCGGGCTGGCGGTCACCCTGCTCAATAAATCGCTGTTATTTCTGTTCGATCAGGTGGGGGCCGCCGATATCGGCTATTATGTCGCGCTGACGCCGTCTTTGTCCTTGTTGCTGACCGCGCCGCTGTGGAGCCGACTGGCCGAGCGCATCGGGCAGGCGCGGACCTTGCGCCTTGGCGCGATCCTGTTGTTTCTCGCGGTCGTGTTGGCCTCGGTCAGCCGGGGGCTGGCCCCGATGCTGGTGTGGATTACGCTGTCGATCATCGCGGTTCAGGGTATGTCGGTGATGTTCTGGTCGCTCGTCCCCGGTGCTGTCGCGGCGTGCGAGCAGGAGGCCCATGCCGCCGGCTATGCAGTGCGCGTTTATGCGGTCGCGACGATCACGCGCAAACTGGCCCAGGCGCTTGCCCCGCAATTGATCGCGCTTGCGCTGTTCGCGCCGCGCGGTTCCATCCTCATGATCTTGGCAGCGGTCGCCTTTCTCACCGTTGCGGTGGTGGTTCTTTTCCCGCCCGTGGAGGAGCGATCGATCCCCCACAGGCCTTGACAGCGCCTTGTCAACGTTGTCAACAACGCCCCACGGATCCACCGTTCAGGGGATGACCGGATTTCTGGAGGAGGGGGCATGATCCCGAGGCTTGCAGTTTGCGCTGCATTTTCCGTTGTGGCTGGCGCAACGGCTTTGCCGGCCGCGGCACCGGTGGCAAACCCCGTGGTTCACCCAGCACTTTGGCCCGAGGCCGTCTGGCCGGTTGCGACCAAGCGCGACGACGAGGCGCGGATCGCCGCCTTGCTCCAGCACATGACGGTTGAGGAAAAGGTCGGCCAAGTGATCCAGGCCGACATTGGCAGCGTAACGCCCGACGATGTCCGTCGCTATCATCTCGGATCGATCCTCAACGGTGGCAATTCCGGCCCGGGCGGCGATGACTTCGCGCTTGCGCCGAAATGGCTGGCCTTGGCCGATGCCTTTTATGAAGCGTCGGTCGATCGGTCGGCGGGCGGATCGGGCATCCCGATCCTGTGGGGGATCGATGCCGTCCACGGCCATAGCAACATCATCGGCGCGACGCTGTTTCCGCAGAATATCGGGCTGGGGGCGATGCGCGACCCCGCCTTGATCGAGCGGATCGGTGCCGCGACCGCCGCTGAAATTCGCACCACCGGCCAGGAATGGACCTTCGCCCCGACCATTACCGTGCCGCAGGACTATCGCTGGGGGCGGGCCTATGAGGGCTATTCTTCGAATCCCGATCTGGTCGCGAGTTATGTCGGGCGGATGATCGTCGGGCTGCAGGGCAAGCCCGATGGCAGCCGCATCCTGGCGGGCCCGCACGTGCTGGCGAGCACCAAGCATTTCCTCGCCGATGGCGGCACCTTTGAGGGGCATGATCAGGGCGATGCCAAGATCAGCGAGACCGACCTACGCGACATCCACGGCAAGCCTTATCTCCCCGCGATCGGTGCCGGTGTCGCGACCGTGATGACCAGCTTCTCGAGTTGGCAGGGGCAAAAGATTGCGGGCAATAAAGGGCTGGTCACCGATGTGCTGAAGGGTCGGATGCATTTCGGCGGCTTCGTCGTCACCGACTGGAACGCGCATGGCCAGATTGCCGGGTGCAGCAACGAAAGCTGCCCGCAGGCGATCAACGCCGGGGTCGATATGTATATGGCCCCCGATAGCTGGCGTCCGCTCTACGCCTCTTTGCTCGCGCAAGTGAAAGACGGCACGGTGCCGATGTCGCGGCTCGACGATGCCGTTGCGCGCATTTTGCGCGTGAAGTTCCGGCTCGGGCTGTTCGAGGCGGGCAAACCCTCGACGCGTCCGCTCGCGGGCGACTGGAATGTGCTTGGCGCGGCGGCGCACCGCGCGGTGGCGCGCGAGGCGGTCGGCAAGTCGCTGGTGCTGCTCAAGAATAGCGGTGTCCTGCCACTGAAGCCGCAGGCCAATATTCTGGTCGCGGGCGACGGGGCTGACGATATTGCGCGGCAGTCGGGTGGCTGGACGATCACCTGGCAAGGCACCGGGCTCGACAATAGCAAATTCCCCGGCGCGACCAGCCTGTGGGCGGGCATTGAAAGCGCGGTCAAGGCGGGCGGTGGTCATGCCGAACTCGCGCCCGACGGCACCTTCAAGACGCGACCCGATGCCGCGATCGTGGTGTTTGGCGAAACGCCCTATGCCGAGTTTCAGGGCGACATCAAATCGTTGCAATTGCGCCCCGATTTGCGCGGGCCGCTGGAGACGATGCGGCGGTTGAAGGCGCAAGGGATTCCGGTCGTGGCGGTGATGCTGACCGGGCGCCCGCTGTTCGTGAACCCCGAGCTGAATGTCGCTGACGCCTTTGTCGTCGCGTGGTTGCCGGGCACCGAAGGGGCGGGGGTGGCCGACCGCTTGTTCGCCGCCAAGACCGCCGCCGCACCGTTCACGGGCAAATTGCCGGCCGCCTGGCCGATGACCGCCAAGCCCGGCGACGCGCCGCTGTTTCCGTTCGGCTATGGGCTGAGCGGACGCGAAGCTACCTCTGCGTGGAAGCCTTTGTCGGAGGATCCCGGCGTCACCGACGCCGGGACCGACGGCGTCTATTTCGCGGCGGGGCGGCCCACCCCCGGCTTCTCGCTGCAGATCGGCGACGGCACCGGTTCCGGGACTCGCATCGCCACCGTGCCCGCGCAGGCGCTGGGCGGACGGGTGACGGTGACGGCGGTCGATTATGGGGTGCAGGAAGGGGCTCGGCACTTCTCGCTGGCCGGCGGCGGCCCGCAGACGATCGCCTTGCAGGCGACCGATCCCCTTGATCTCGGGCGCGAAACCAATGGCGATGTGATGCTGGTCACGACGCTGCGGGTCGATCGACCGGTTGGCGCGGACGTGACCTTGGGGGTCGCGTGCGGCGGGGGAGGGTGCGGTGCCACCGTTGCCATTCCGGCGGCGGCGCTGCCGGTCGGGAGCTGGCGCTCGATCGCGGTTCCGTTCAAATGCTTTGGCAAAGCTTCTGAGATGACCCGGATCGCCGCGCCCTTCGTTTTGCGCACCGCGTCGCCTCTGGAAATCAGCGTGGCGCGCGTCTCGACCGGGATGGTCGCCGATACGGTATTGCGGTGTGGCGGGTCATAATCCGAGGCTGTCCGCAACATCCGCGGGCACATTCTGCGTCGGCACCGTCCAACGATCGCTGAGAATGCGTTGACCTGTCGGCTACGAATGTGCCAGTGGCACAGGATCGACGACGCGGCGCGCGGTAAGGGGGCATTCCCCCTTTGGCGCTCGCCAGGCGGTCGGTATGCGGGTGTAGCTCAATGGTAGAGCAGAAGCTTCCCAAGCTTACGACGAGGGTTCGATTCCCTTCACCCGCTCCAGATCTTTGGATTCATCCAAAGATTTGAATAATAAAGATAAATATCGGCAGTTTTTGCCTGTGTAGGTTTTGTGTAGAATAGTTTGCGGAACTGTTTGTCGGCGGTCCGACTTAGACAAACGTGGGCGTTTCCGATTCGCCGAACCGCCGCCTTACCCAAACAAGTCTCCCTGCCGTGACGCTTCAACATAGCGTAGCCATTGCGGGCTTTGGGCTTCGTCCTCCAACCATGCGATGACCTGCGCTACCACGTCGCCGCCAAGGGCTTCGATGGTGCCCGGTTGATGGAAGTGCGAACGGTAGCCGGTACTGGTGATCGGCAACGGTACCCGCTCCGGGTAAATGCTCTCGATTTCTAGGTGCGCGGTGACGCCCCACTTGCGTGGCCAATAGCGGGCCTCGATCTCGACGCCTTGCCATGTCAGCCGGTAGGTCTGCGGTTGCTGGTCCATGTCAGCACCCCGCGAACACATGCACCACATCCCACGCGACGGTGACGGAGAACAGGTCGCCGCTCATCTCAGCATCGCGCGCCATCGCCTGCCAGTCGATGTAGCAGCGCAAGCTAGGGGGGATGCCGGTCGACTCTTCGGTCACGTCCTGCACGTAGCCGGCAAGGCTAGCATGTGCGCCAAGGTAGCGATCGGTAACCGCCTCGCGCGCCTCGTTGAGATCGCCGCTGAAATAGTCGAGCAATGCCGCGCCCATATCTCCATGCTCGACGATGAAGGATGCCAGTTCGGCCACGGTGTTGAAGCCGGTATATTCCTCGATACGAACCTCGCCGAACCCTTCATAATCATGGATGGCCCATTCTTCCGCCCCGGCGACGGGCGATGCGGCCAGCATATCGCGCACCTCATCGTAAATCGCCCAAGGCTCCTGCGCCGCCTCGACCCATGCGCCATGCAGGATGCCGTTATTGTAGGCCGCAAGGCACGCCACATAGATGCGGGGTTGTTCGGTTCGGTTGATGGTGAAGGTTGCTCCCATTTCTATCTCCGTTGGGTCTGGGGTTCAGTGGTCATCTGAACCCTTGCCCGTCGGCGAGACTGGGGGTGCAAGCGGAGCAAGCGCCTTCGCGGGGAACCGGCTGCACGGAGCGTAGTGGAGGAAGCTGGGCGGAAGGCGCTTCGCAGCGCGCCAGGGGCAAAGCCCCAAGCCTTCTTATGCGTTCGCGATCGTCACCGGATGGCAGAGACGAAAGGCTCCGGGCGCGCAGCGCCTAGAGCGCGGGCCGAAGGCAACGCCAACCCAGACTTTTCATCTTTTGAATGCTCTTTGCGATATTCTTATTCCTGAGGATGGCCGTATTTCGGGTCGTTTCATCGACATGACGTACACGCGTCTATGACCGCCTCGACGGTCTCTCGCGGGTTACTCGCGGCGGGCACATCAATCTCAAGGCCGATTGCATGCTGGATCGCAACTGCAATTGACGCAGCCTGTGTATTCGGTGAAACCACAACTCCACGGCCTGCTGAAACGACTGCGGCGGCATTCATGTGTTTCTCCAGGTCGGTTGGCATCAATAGTTGCGGGACGCCGTGGGCAAGACACCACCCAGTCATACCCAGCCCACCATGATGAACAGCGCATGGTGCTCTAGCTAAGACATGCGCGAGGTCGAGCGGATTTTTTGAAATCGCGATGCGATCGCTGCACGCGAGGTCGCTTTTGCCAAAATAGGCGATTGCTCGCATCTCTGCTTTGTCGATCGCGTCGACAAGGTTGGCCTGAGCTGGGTGCCTGTTCGGTAGATAGGCGACGACTTCCGGCAGGCTCACGTTCGATCGGGGCAAGACATGGATGTTAGCCGGCCACCAAGTCCGTTCGCGCCGTGTGCTACGATAAGGATCGAGCAGCGGATGCGTAAAAACGAAGTTTTCGTCCCCGCGCAGCAAATCCACGAAGCGCGGTAGCCCGTCAGAATCTCCTTTCAATCTGGCCGCGGTTGAGTGAATTGCTCTTTCCGCCGCAACCGCGACTTCGCGATTATAATCCCGCAGCGGCAGTGGCGGCACGAATTCCAGATCAGGAGGGAGCGTCCAGCCATTGCCGGTTACGATAGTTCGCACGCGGCCTCGCGCCGCCAATGCCAAACTTGGTGCGCAGTCGGCGATCACGATTTGGGGGCCAACCTCGTCGATAATACGACCCCAAGCCGTCATCACCGGACGCCAGAGTTTCGCATCGGCGAAACCCGCATGCGCCAAGATCTCCGCAAGCGAAAAGAGCGGGCGAGGTGGCGGCACCGCGCGGTGGAGGAAGATCGGTGCTTGGCGCAGATCTAGCCTTCCAATAGACGCAGGAGCGAGTTTGGAGAGTGCCGAGCGCGCCGTCGCGACATCGCGCATTGCGGCAACCACACGCCAGCCCTGCATGAGGAGCGCGTCGATGAGCGGCACCAACGGCTCGACATGACCGCGACCGCTGCCGAGTTCCCATCCAACGAGCGCGACTGGCGTGTTACCCACTATGCTTGAAGCGCGCGGCTGAGCCTCATCGGGTTCGACCGCGCAGCCAGTCAGTGCGCAACCGCGAGCGTGAGCGGATGTGACCCAAATTCACGGTTACGCATCGCCGAAGTATCGAGTGTGCCAATTCCTTCGCCGGCATGAAAAGCGGCCATCGCTTCGATTAGCCTATTGAAGTTGGACGCTCCGACAGCGTCGATCGAGGGAATCGTTCCGAACTGGATTTGTGAGCCTTGCCGTATCCGAGAGCCGACAAGGTTGGCGGTGGAGTCAATCACGGCCGACAGAGGGGATGCGCGGTTCGTGTTGTAATTGCGTAGGATAAGTGCCGCATCCGATAGTCTCGCACTACCCGATTGGATGGTCGACGAAAGATCGCTTTCAGCCGAAGAACCTTGCCCGACCGTGGTGATTGGATCGGCGTATATTTGCGTTACGCCCTTCTGCGGAGCACCTTGGTCTGAGTCCGCAAGGCTGGAGTCGGCGACAAAAACTGGCTCTGCGGGAGCCGCTAGCGCAACCGGCACCGTGGCAATGTGGCCTGTTCTGGACGCTGCAAGTGATTCCTGCGTGGGCGGGTTAACTGCTAGGAATGCCGCAGTTGGAGAGGGAGCATTGACGGGATCAGCCTGGAAGTAAGTAGCATTTATGTGTGTGACGAATTGCTGCTGGTTGCCCGGATAATACTGACTAACGACATAAGTGTCGTAACTCACATTTGCGGTACCGTTGGCGCTACCGTGACCGTTCCCAACAGCGTTCCATATCTGGGTAGCATCCCATTTGGTTCCGTTTGCGAACTCCACCGAAGTGATCGGTGTCCGCGCGATAGCGTCGTCCACTCCACTGGGGCCATCAGGGTCGTGGCCAACTGCCACTGCCTCGTCCTTGTTCACAAACGTAATCGTCTCGCCAGTCGAATTGATTTGAAAGGCGATGAATTCGTAGACATCAGTCGAGTGCGTACCATCGCCAACCGAACGGTAAAGATCCTGACCCCCCGCAATAATTGTAATATCAGCTACGTTCAGCCCACGCAGCTTCAGATCATACGTCCCGCCCGCTTCAGTCTCAACCAGATCATGGCCGCCGCCGCTGGCAAAGTCGATCGCGGCAGGCGTTCCCTGAGCCTGAAACAGATCGTTCTGCTTACTGCCGATAATATGCTCGTCGTTTTTGATCGTCACGACGCGTGTCGCATCAGCTGCTGCCGCAACGTTTAGCGAGGATCCGTTTAGCGTGACCTTGGCGGCTTCGTCGAGGCCAGACAGGTCGACATAGTCGCCCTTGTATTTGCTCGATTTATCCTCGGCACCAAGGTCGATGACGTCGATACCTCCGACGTGGTTGGCATTGGCAAGCGTCGTCGCGGAGAGCTGCTTGATTGCCACGATATCGTCTGCCGAGGTACCCGTCACCTTTTCGATCGAGATCAGCGTGTCAACGCCCTTGTCGCGGCCCAAGTCGGTTACAAAGCTGGCATGGGAGAAATCCTTGTTCGCCTTCCAAGTGTTGTTGACCACGGTCGTGCCAATCTGGACCTTAATGCCCAGCTTCGGATCGGTTGCCGTCAATTGCGAATAATCGACCGTGTCCGTGCCGTCGGTCGTCAGGTCGCCAGCAGCCGTCAGATTCTGGTTGCCTCCATGATACAGATTGTTGCCCTTGCCAGCGATTAGCGTGTCGTCGCCCATGCCGCCAAAAAGCTGATCGTTTCCCCAGCGCGTCGCGCTTGCCGAATCTCCGCCGTCCAATGTGTCATTACCGTCGCGCCCGATTATGAGATCAGACCTGAATGAGCCTGTGATCGTGTCGCCGACGGTCGAACCAACGAAGAGGTTAGTAGGCTCAACATCGGAAATATTGCCGGTTTCGTTGGCGGTTATCGTTGCCGTTATGTCGTTGATGTTTTGAAACGTCAGGATCGTCCCCAGCGCTGCGGTGCCGCCCTTATTTGAAGATTGAGTCCCTAGGATGAAAGTTTTTCTGTCGTAATTCAACGAATAGGAGCCTCCGCTATCCCCTGGGGTGTTAGGAGACCCTGTGTTCGCAGGTTTATTAAACTTAAGATCACCTTGATAGATTGATATTATCTTGCCTGAGACTTGACCAGTGTTCAGGCCATCTCGACTTACCGCACTAGAACCTTGGAGAATAGTTTTCGTAGAGAGAAGGTCATTCACGTCACTAAAAGCACCAAGTCCGGCTGAAGTTTTCGATACTGTCACACCTGACTGCTGTATCACTACAGAATCTTGTGAAAAAAGCTTAGCCTCAATTGTCGTATTAGCGGGATACAGGCCAGTGATGGTATTTAGGCTAGCATTGGCCGCACTAAGATAGGCTCCTTGATAGCCTCTGTAGTCGAACGCACCTGCAAACGAGGAAATCACCGCTGGAGCGGCCGATTGGCGATTGAATTCGAATACAATGTGACCTGCAGTCAAGGCGTAGCCGTTGCCAATAACTACGCCAGATCCCTGCTCACCTGAAGGATCTGTGCCACTATCATCTGTGAATGCGCCACTTACCTGTACTAGACTGACTGCCATCAGAGCCTCCTATTTGGAAAAGCTGCCACTACACCAATCGATCGCCTCTTTAAGACGCGCAGTATCGACTCTCTTTTCAGGATAACGGAGTTTCGCGTCAAAAATAATTCGAACTTCTCGTTCGCCTTTCAGAAAGTCGATCAAGGACACAGGGTCCTTCCAAACCCTATCATGCGAGGACTTTACCTCGATCTTCAATCTCGGATCATCTATTACAACGTCATTTTCATCCGGAGATTTGCCTGTATCGTCTCTTGGCAGGGCAAGCGTCCTGATGCGATAAACATCAGAGTGACCTATGACCCGACGAGCCGACAATATGCCGGGCTCATTTTCACGGACTGCATTGGCTGCAAGGTCCGCCTCATTCGGGAAGAAACGCACGCCAAACTCTCGGTGCCCGTCAGGGAATAGCTGAAACCAAAATGGCCCATTGTTGACGATACAACGTTTCGAGGCCGGTGCAGAGGTGGTGAAGGCGATCCAATTGCCAAACGTTGCCCTCATAGCTGAGCCCATTCCCGTGGGGATCTGGTCGCGGGCGCGAGCTGACGCAAAAGGCGTTCCTGCAATGTGAAGTGCCAGAAAGCCCCCAAGTAAGGCAGATGCTGTCGAGCGACGCATTGATAGTTCCTCTCATCCGTTCCCGCAAAGACGTTGGCCGGGGTGTAAGATTGCGCCTGCTGCTTGTCGCTTCGCTGGTTTCGTTTGCCTGGGTTGTTCCAACGCATCCGTTATCGACTCTCGATAATTTCCTAATAATCATTTGCGCATACGATGATAAATCATCGTTCTCGTCCCGCTTCGTAGATGCGCCTTTCGAGCGGAGAGAGCAAGTAATCGACGATACGCCGGGTATTCGTTTTGATCTCAGCAGTAGCGGTGAGTCCGGGTTGCAGTCGTTCGGTGCGACCATCGGCCAAGATCACCGCCTCTTTCAGTTCAATCTGCGCTTCATACACCTGTCCAAGCTTCTCTTCCATGACAGCGTCGCGACTTATGCCGATTAATTTGCCGTGAAGCAGACCATACCGGGTGAATGGATAGGCATCGAGCTTGACCATGACGTCCTGTCCTTTGCGGACAAAACCGATATCGCGATTGAGCACCTCGGCCTCTACAAAGAGGCGTGCATTGTCCGGGACTATAACGAGGATCGGGTCGGCTGGCTTGAGCACCGCACCTTCGGTATAGACCGCGAGTTGCTGCACCGTCCCGGCGACGGGCGCGCGTAGCATCTGTAGGCCCGAACGGTTGTTGGCCTTGGTCAGCTCCTCCTCGCGCTGGCGCACGTCGGCTTCCGCCTTGGCAAGTTCGGTCAGCGCATCGCGTTTCCCCTCCGCACGGATTTGTGCAGCCTGTGCTGAGAAGTCCGACCTGCTCGCCCGCGCGCGGCGCGCAGTCTCGCGTTCGATGACAATACGGCGCTCGTGATCGACCTGCTGCTGTTGGAGTTCGAGCTGGAGAATCTTGGACGATAGCCCCTTGTCGGCGAGGACGCCGCGCCGCCGAACGCGCTCCGCGAGCAGAGGCAGCGTGTCGGTCAAACGCCGACTTTCTTCGGTCGAACCAGCTTCCTGGGCGCGGGCCTCCTCGGCTTGTGCATCAAGGCTGGCCGTATGTTGCCGCACCTCTGCAAGCCGCGCCGCGATCAGGCTCTCCTGCGTCCCGACGACATCAGACGGCGCGCCGGGTGGAGCAATAAAGCGTGCCGACCCGCCTTGAAATCCGTCGAGCAGAGCATGTCCGCGCGCTGCGTCGATACGAGCGGACAATAGCGCCGCTTCGGCTTGAGCCTTATCCGCACCGGCCGTGGTTGGATCGAGCGCGACCAGAGCCTGGCCCGCAGCAACGTGTTGGCCATCGCGCACGTAGATGGCGCGAACAACGCCTTGATCGGCCGCCTGCACGAGCTTGTTATGGCCGGTTGCGACAAGTTTGCCGGGTGCGACTGCGACGACATCGACGCGCGCGAGGCAGGCCCATAGTATGGCAATCCCTACCAACGCGATCAGCACCCACAAAAGCCACGCCCCGAGCGGGTTGGGCGGCGTTTCCATCACTTCGAGGGCGGCTGGCAAAAACCGCGTTTCGCTGTGCCGGGTAGAGGTTGTGCGGCGTTCCGTCTCGGCCACCCAGCTATCGCGCAGGACATTCCAATGCCGGGCGACCGTTCCGCTCATGCCGTGACTCCATGGATGCCCATCTGGCGGGCATGAAGATCGGCATAGCGGCCCTTCAGCTTGAGCAGCTCCTCATGCGTGCCGGCTTCAAGGATCGCGCCCGCCTCCAATGTCACGATCCGGTGACACTGGCGTACCGACGACATTCGGTGCGCAATGATGATCACTGTCCGTCCCTGGGCGATCATCCGCAAATTCTTCTGGATGATTTCCTCGCTTTCGGCATCGAGCGCCGAGGTCGCTTCGTCGAGAATGAGGATGCGCGGGTCGGTGACAAGCGCGCGGGCAATGGCGATGCGCTGGCGTTGTCCACCCGACAGGTTCGCGCCGCGCTCGTCGATGCGCGTGTCATAGCCTTCAGGCAGTTCGAGGATGAAGTCATGCGCCCCTGCCAGTTGCGCCGCCGCCATTACGCCTTGCATCGCCATGGTGGGATCGGCGAGCGCGATATTCTCGCGCACCGAGCGGTTAAACAGAATATTGTCCTGAAGCACGACACCGATTTGCCGCCGGAGCCATGCCGGATCAACAAGCGCCAGGTCGACGCCATCGACGAGAACCCGTCCCTGGGTCGGCACATGCAATCGCTGGATGAGTTTGGCGAGCGTCGATTTACCCGAACCCGACGTGCCGACAACGCCTATGGTCTCGCCAGCTTTGATTGCAAGTTCGACTCCACGCAATGCTTCCGGACCGTCGTCCCGGTAACGGAACCGGACCTTGTCGAACACGATATCGCCCTGGATGCACGGTAGATTCGAGCGCGCGCCCGAGGCTGCTTCAGCTGGCGCGTTGAGAATATCGCCCAATCGTTCGACCGCGAGCCGCGCCTGCTGAAAATCTTGCGCCAGTTGGGCAAGTCGTAGCACGGGTCCGGACACCCGCCCGGCGAGCATATTGAACGCAACCAGCATCCCGACGGTCAAATGGCCGTCGATGACCTGTCCCGCGCCCACGAACAGGATCGCTGCCGTCGTCAGCTTGCCGATCAGTCCAATCGCCTGACTTCCCCAGTTGCCGAGCATGGCGGCGGAAAACCCGGCATCGACATAGCCTGCCAGCTGTCGCTCGAACCGCGCCTGCATCTGCGGTTCGATCGCTGCTGCCTTCAGTGTCTCTACCGCTGTCACGCTTTCGACGAGGAAGGATTGGTTTTCGGCACCGCGTCTGAATCGTTCATCGAGCTTGCGGCGCAGCCCAGGCAAGACCGCAAGGGAGACGATGACGTAGCACGGCAGGCTGACGATCACGACCCAGAACAAAACCGCCGAATAGAGATACATGACAGCAAGGAATACGACGGTGAACAATAGGTCGAGCACCAGCGTGATCGAGTTCGAGGTCAGGAACTCGCGTATCGTCTCCAGTTCCCGCACCCGCGCTATCGTGTCGCCCACGCGCCGCGCCGCGAAATAGCTCATTGGCAACGACAGCAGATGACGGAACAACCGACTCCCCAGTTCGACATCGACGCGATTGGTGGTGTGTGCGAAAAGATATTGACGCAAGCCGGTGATCGCCGTCTCGAACAGCGCGACCAGCAACAATGCGAGTGACATCACCTCAAGCGTCGTCAGTGAGCGGTGAACAAGAACCTTGTCGATCACGACCTGAAAAATGAGTGGCGACACCAGCCCGATGATCTGGATCACCAACGATGCGAGGATTACCTGGCCGAGCAACCCTCGATATCGCACCAGCGCCGGGATGAACCATGAGACGTCAAACTTGCGGCCGGCCCCGCTTACGCTGGTGCGAGTCGTCAGGAGGACCAGTTCGCCATCAAAAACGGCATTCCATTCGGCTTCGTTCAAGCGGCTGGACTGGCCACTGGCCGGGTCTTGCACAAGCGCAAGCGTGGGACTTGCCCGCACGAGGATTGCGAAACTGCCGTCCGATCGGTGTGCGATCGCGGGCAGCGGCAGCGTGGCGAGTGCCGCGAATGTCTGATTCACATGCTTTGCGCGAACGCCCATGCGTCGCGCGAGCCGAACGAGGTCGGCGGATGTCACTGCCTCGCTCGAGCCGAGTTCGTGACGCAGTTGGCCGGAATCGGACGCGATTTCATGGAACTGAAGCGTAACGACAAGCGCAATGAGGCCAGTATCGATTGGTGCGGTCGGTGACAGCTTGTCCAGTTCGACCCTCTCGTTCACGCCAACACCCCCAAGATCCTGACAATATCCTTACGGGTTGTTTTTGAAAGTCTTACGACAAATTTCGTGCGACTCTGGCTTGAGGCACAATCTGAGCTGTACGCATCGGGCCTGAAACGTGGAAACCATGTGCGTCGGACGATCGTTAGCGTCTCACATAATCCGAGCGCGAAAGTCTCCCGTATTGTAGTTCCGCGCGATCATCATTGCGAGCCGCTACAGATAGTGGGCTGTGATCGAAGAACTGCCCAACTCGCCCGCAGTTTCTCAGCTCGTTCCTTGTCGATCTCATTGACGACATACCAGCCCGCTTCAACACCGGTGGGATTATGAACCACGGGATCTTCGACGACTGTTATGCGAAAGAAGCGACCGCGCGGAGCCAGACGGATTTGATCCGAAATGCCGGCCGGAACATTGCCAATCACTGCATATTCGCTCGTATCCCGAAACGTAAATCGTTCAGCGCCTACGTCGAAGTGAAACGGCTCGAACTGGTTAAGCCGAAAAAGAACTCGCTCGCTCATCATGGGTTTACCTGTTTGGCGTGATCCGCAACCACTGGAACATTGGGCGATCGTTCGGCAAGATCGGCTGCACGGAGCGTAACGGAGGAAGCTCAGCGGAAAGCGCTTCGCAGCGCGCCAGCGGCAAAGCCTCAAGGCTCATTACTTTACCGATTGGTCAGCAACGATCCAAGAGCGTTAGCGGCTATTCATCGATCGGCGGCAAATGTACAACGCTGATATTGTTACCGAATAATACCAGATAACGGTCCGAATCCCCGAACGGTTCGACATGTTTTATTGCGCCAATGGCTAGGCTCGGCATCAGCCATATGTTCGACAGTTCACCTCGGCGATTCCAAAGTGTCACGGCGTTGTCGCTCCAAGATAGAAAGCCGATGCCGTCTTTCAGTTCAATTGCACCCCTGATCCAGCCCAAATGGTCACGCATCGATTCGCGCTCTTCGCCGTCGCGGTCCCAAAGTATGATCTCTTCATCGCTCCAAGATAAATAGCCAGCAGCACTCTCTAGCGTGAACGCTCCCAGAACGGAGTCTGTATGGCCGCGCAGAACAGCGCGTTCGTCACCCTCCGAACTCCAAAGTTGAAGTGTTTTGTCTTTGCTCCAAGTGAGAAAGCCTGTTCCATCCTCCAGTGCTAACGCCCCGGTGATGTCACCGTCATGCCCAAAGTATAATCGCTCATATCGGTCGCCCTCTGGCCCCCAAAGCAGCAGGGAATGCTCCCCGCGATTGCACCAAGAAAGAAAACCCACATCGGGTTTCAGCGGCAGAACGCCGTCAACGAGGAGGTGTTTGCCTCGTATCACGGCTCGCTCTTCGCCCGCCGGTCCCCACAGTCCCAGTTCGCCGTCACTGCTCCAAGACAAGAAGCCTGTACCGCCTTCAAGTATCGCAATGCCGTCGATATAGTCGTCAGGGTGCCGCATGACCGCGCGTTCAACGCCGAACGGACTCCAAAGCCGAATATCATGCATGTCTCTGGATAAAAAACCCGCACCCTTCTTTAGCGCCAATACGTCTCTTACGGGTTTCGCGTGGCCGCGTAGTGCCGGACCAACTTCACCTGCCGGTCCCCAGAGCCGCAGTGTGCTATCCTCGCTCCACGATAAAAACCCTGCACCACCCTCCAGCGCCAGCGCGCCATGGACCCATCCGTCGTGACCGAGCAGGGGCGCGCGTTCATCTGCGGATGGTCCCCAAAGCTGTAATGCGTGCCTGCTCCAAGACAGGATGCCCGCGCCATCTTCCAATGCAATCGCATTATTGAGCATCTCTTGCCGGCCGAGCGCCACCAGCGAACTCGTGAGTTCAGAGCGCTTGCAACCAATGACAGGGGAATATTCCGGCCCATGGATCAAATTGCTATCGTGCATGAGCTGACGCCATGCATTGGGCATTTCTAGTGCTGTCGCGTGGGTGATGAGAGGGTGATAGTTCTCCCAGAAGCGCAGATGCCGCATCGGATCAGAACTATCTGCTATTTGGAGAAGCCAATCGTCTTTGGCTTTCCAAACCCAGGTTTTCCAATCGGACAGCATGCGCTGCGGACAATCTTCCGGCCCCAAAGCGGCCAAACGCGCGGAAATAAAGTCCGGGTCAGATAGAAGTGTGGCGAGATCCGAAGAAGAATTGGCCTGCGCCAAGTGTTCCGGGAGATGCCGGAACGCGTAACGCGGCCACTCGGAAAAAGGCTCGACGAGAGCTTTCTTACAGAGGTTGGTCAGCGCCCCTTGCTGCTGATAACCAATCGCTTGTCCGAAGATATGAGCTAGCAGCGGATGCGCGAAGCTCAGAAGCGGCGCGGCCCTTCGATCCGCACTTTCGACCAGAGTCAGCCAACGCATTAACTGGGGCGGGAGCGCGTCCGGGAAGATGCGGTTGCCGATCAGCGTGGACATCTCGTCGATCGGCATCGCCTCGCGTGCAAGGGTCAGAAATGCAAATATGGGTTGAAAGTCGGGCCACCGTTCGAGCCTTTTCAGCCGCCTAAATTCCGCTTCCGCAAAGCCAATGAGCGAACCTTGCGTTTCCCCAAGGTCAACATTTTCCCCCGTTTTCGCAGATTCGACCGCACTTTCCGCCATATAGCGAACGAAAAGGGGATATCCGCTGCCAGATGAGCGGAATATTCTCTCTGCTAGCCCGTCCGGTGCGACCAAGTCCTCGGCATCGAAGCGTTGATCGACCAACTCTTCCACATCGTCGAACGGCAGCATTGCAAGCGACTGGCGAACAGGCCGATGAAATCTAGCCATGTCATCTTGGAGCCACGGAGCGAGATAGGGTGGGATTACGGCGTCGTCGGCACGCGCGGTGACGATGACACAGACGCGCTCACCGAGTTGCGCGGGCAGAAAACATTCTATCGTGCCATTGGCCTCGTCAATCCCGTCAAGCCAAAGCACCAAGTGCTGACCATCTGGCGGCGCTTTTGCGAGCAACGCGACCAATGCGTCGAAATCGCCCGCTTGATCGATTGGTTCATTGAAAACGGTCGCGACCTGATAATGCAGATGCGCGTAGATGTTTTCCAGTGAGGTGGTCGTTTGCCCAGTCGAGGTCGAACAAAAATGCCTCACGACCCGGCGATTGGCGACCATTTCGGCCAGATGGCACCAACGAGCCGCCAACGCGGATTTGCCAAAACCTGCGGGCGCGGCAATGACTAGCAAGCCTTGCGAGCCGCCTGCCATGCGCCGGTTCACAAAATCCTCAATAGCCTTAAGGTCACTTGACCGACCCGCGAAAAATGAAGTCAGGCGAGCTGCCACCAGCGCGGAATTTTGCCTAGCCGCCTCGGCCTTGAATTTGTGCGTTTGGCGATGCGTGAATGTCACAGCGTCGAGGTGTTCGGGAAGCTGCTTAGTCAACTCTTCGGAATGAGCCGCTTCCTCGGCAAGAGCCTTTTCAAGTTTAGCTATCGCCGCGCTGATCGAAATATTCGCAATATTATTGCCCTTGCCGGCACTACGTATTCTAGCCTCTTTGAGATCATTTTCCCATCGCTTGAACTGAACCTCTCCATTAAAGAGAAGTCTTGATATTATTTTGGCCTTTCCTTCAGAAGGAGGATATTTCTGATATTTCCCGGTATAACTGCGGTATTTCTTATACGGCCCATCGGGATCAACACCTTTGTCATCTTTAAACACTTCATCTCTAAATGCTCTTATATCCCAAGGAGTTGCGCCCCGCTGGGTTGGACTTCCTCCCGGGCGCGTCCACCAAACCTCTAAATGCCAAAGAAGCAGGTCTGCATAGGTGCCGCTCTCAGGATAGGTTGGGGGATTAGCCGACATTCTCTCATCCGTCGCCAAGTCGCCTTACCCTTCCGTTCAGCGGTCTCGGTGCGGTGCATAGCAGCCCGGCATTCCGGATAGAACGGGCAGCAGTTTTTCTAGACACTGTTAATGATATGTAATATCATTAAATCATATTTATGGCTAGTGGTGGCGAAGTTTGGGTTTTGAGTAAGATCAACGATCTCGCAAATCGGTGCGGGATCAATCCTGTCGAGGCCGATATCGACTTAAAATTCGTATCTCCTGATGATAATGAAGCTGATTGTTATTATTATATCGGCGCCATGGATGGCGGATATTCTAGTGATGATGCCAAGGTTCAGAAGTTTTGGGCATTGCTTGGCCTGGACGATTGCGGTGAGAGACGCGTGGGCACGCTGAGCGAAGTTGACGAAATTGTTGACCGGGCGTTATCTCTCGCGCCGCGCTGCCGAACCACTGATAAAAAGAGTTCTGGTCCCCCGACGCGATAGGCGTCAGCCTGCCCATGGACCGGCCATCGTTCAGAGTAAGAGGCTGTTTCCTTTTGTATCCGTTTGTGCGCCTGCACGGATGCCCTCCCTCCGCCCAAGGTCCTTTCACCGAGCATTTCTGCCGGCGACGCTAAACCGAAAGGACGGTGAGAAAATTGCGCAAAGTTTACCTAGCTGCGGCTGCGATGGTGGCGACCACGGTCGTTATCACTTGGACCCTCAGCCTGTTCGCCACGGCACAGCCGCCGGTGGCATAACTAACTAATAAACAACAACTTAAAACCTTGGGCGCGCGGACTTTCCCGCGTGATGGCTTCGTGCGCCCAAATTTTTGGAGAAACGCGATCATGCTCTACCCCAAATGTCCCAAATGCGGCGGCACCACCGAGACTGCCGAGGCTAATGATTTCGAGCGCGGCGCGCGCGGTGCCGGACAGATGCTTCGGCATCTATCGCACCGGCACCCCTACCTCAAAATGGCCCATCTGGCCGTGACGGTCGGTCGCGAGGTTTACAAACGCGTGCCGGGCGGCGGCGAGAAGCAATGCCTCGCCTGCGGCCACCGTTTCCACTGACCCTCATTCGACAAGGAACTCACCATGTTGAACTGTCCCCAGTGCCACTCACCCAATGTAGTCTCGAACAAGCCGCTAACGTCCGCGCATATCGCTCGGGCGACGGACGCAGCGCGATTCCTCCAGACATTTGGCGACCGCCGCTGGAGCGTACTCGCTGGTCTGGGAGCGCTCGGAATGCAGGGCATCAACGCGCTCTACAAGGAATGCCGGTGCCAGAATTGCGGCGCGACCTTTGATTCAGATGGCGACCATGCGCCGGCAGTCTGAACGGGCGTGCATTGGCAAATAACCTGACCTCGGGCGCGCGGCTTGCCGATAGCGGTTTCGCGCGCGCCACATCTTCGGAGAATGTACATGTACGTGACCGATTGGATTGCCACGCGCGGGCATCATGATCCCGTGATCTGCCCCGCTTGCGGCGCGAGCGATTACGAAGACTGCCATATCGACCTGCATCTGCACCGGGAATTGGTGCACGAGGCGGATGGCTTGGTGCAGGAAGGCCGCACCGAGGAAGCGGTCGATATTCTGAGCGCGCTTTATGCGCGGCACATCGCCAACTTTGTGCGCCCGCGCTGGCGGTGCCTGTGCTGCGGGGTGAAGTTCGATGCGTGATCGCTTCGCCAATGGCTTCGCCGCAGCGGTGGCGGACATCCGCCAGAAGCTGCTGGAAGAAGGATGGTTCGGCAAGGCGGTCACGCCGCGCAGCCAAACCATCACCGTCAATTCGCCGGGGGAGCAATCTCCCGGCGAACGGCTTGGCTGGTTCAAACGTGATGAGCGCTCGCACCAGTCACCCACCCCCGAACATGATCGCGGTGAAGCGGCCAAGGACCCCAAGGCCCAGGATCGCGGCATCGACCTATAGGAAGCTGCCATGGCTAAGCACCTGAGCGCGCTCGACGCGCCACTGTTGCAATTATCGCCGTATGACCATTGGGATGGCAGAGCGGCGAACAGTCATACCCTGATTTTGGGCACGACCGGCTCCGGTAAATCGAGCGCGAGCTACCGCCACGCAATCCTCGGTGCGCTCAAACTCGGTGCGGGCGGGTTGTTCTGCATAGCAAAGCCCGAGGATGCCGAAGCAATCCGCACCTATTGCGCCGAGGCGGGTCGCCGCGACTCCCTGATCGGTTGGGACGGGCGCAATTACGGCTTCAACGTACTTGCCTACGAGTTGGCACGCACCGGCAGCATCAACGCCGTGATCGACTTGCTAATGGCGATGCTCGAGATCGTGCGTGAGTCCGGGTCGAGTTCCGGCAAACCGGGCGATCAATTCTGGACGGATAGCGCTCAGCAGATGCTCCGCGCCGTTGTACCCATCGCCTATGCGGCAGAGGGAACGGTGCGCAATAGCACTCTGCTGGCGATTGTTCGAAGCGCGCCCATGTCGCTCGAACAAATGCGCGACCCGAAGTGGCAAGCGGATTCTGTGTTCGGGCAAATGTTCAATGCAGCCGCCAAACGGTTGGCGGCGGGACCGATCCCCGGCTTCGATGCGGAGACCGGCCAACGCGCGATGGACTATTGGGAAGAGTTCTGCACCCTCGATGCGAAGACAGCCGGGAACATCCGAATCTCGGTGACGACGTCGTTGTCGCGGTTCGAGACGGGTATTCTCAAAGACGCCCTTTGTGGGGACCTTGATCTGTTCCCCGCCGAACTGATGATGTCGGGCGCGATCATTCTGATGAATGTGCCGGTGCAGGTGCATGGCGCTGACGGCGCGATCCTGCAAAAGATCACAAAGCACGTCGTCTACAAAGTGATCCTCAGCCGTAATGCGATGCCCGAGGCGATGCGTGTACGACCGCTAATAATCGGCGCGGACGAATGTCAGAATTTCCTTTTCCGGGACGCCGAGGCCTTAGCGCAAATCCGTAGCTCGATGACGATGGTCATCTTCGCCACGCAGAGCCTGCCGACCATCAGGGCGATGATCGGCGGTGACCATCCGCATGACCGAACGGAGCACCTCGCTAGCGCCTTCAACAATATCGTGCTGCATTCTTCGGCCTGCGCGGAGACCAACGAATGGTTCGCCCGCAAGCTGGGCCGCACCCAGCATATGCGCTGGAGTTCCAGCCAAGGCTCAGGTGGTGGCGAAAATTACGGCCTGAACATGGGTGAAGGTACGAACTACGGCACGAACAGTAGCGCCGGGTCGAGTTCGAGCCACGCAAGCGGTGGCTCGTCCTACGGCTCGAATTCCAGCACCGGCAGTTCGCATGGCGGCAGCGATAATTGGGGCCGCAGCCGGGGCGGCAATTCGAGCTGGAACAACAGCCAATCATGGTCGGAGCAGACCGATTGGGTGATCGAGCCGGGCTTCTTCGCACGCGGATTGAAAACAGGCGGCACCGCCAACCGGGGGCGCGTGACCGCTATCTGGTTCCGCGCGGGCCACTGTTTCGCTGCGACCAACAGCAATTTCCTGATGGTGGAGTTTCTGCAGAAATGAAGAAACCAGCGATCAAAACGATGGTGATGGGGCATCCGGCGGTGGCCGTGCCGCTGAGGCTGATCGGCGGCATCACATTGCTCGCCGGCTTTCATGCAGGCAATGTCCTCATCGTCATCTTTGCCGTGGCGATCCTCGGAACCATCCAGAAGGCGAGCGCGGAAGCCAGCGCGTACCGGGCATGGGAGCGCGAGTGGAATGGGCTGGCCCCGGCCACGCCGCGCCAACGTAGGCGCGTCTGGGGTCGGGCCATCATCCTCGCGCTGGGCGCGGCGTTGTTTGGCGTGATGCTTAGCGGTGGCGCATCCGTATCCGACGCGGCGATATGCATGGGCCTCTTGGCGGGCGGTATCGGGATCATCGCCATGGCGCTGCGGTTGGCGACCTGCTGCTTCAAGCGGCGGCGGCCGCGACGCACCAGGTCATTCGTTGTCGCGGTCGTGGCTCGCCCGGGGATGGCGGTGCCGAGCCTTGCCGATGCCTACCGTGCGCTGCCGCCCTACTGCCACGCGCTGTTGCGGGGGCAGCAATGAGCAATCACGCAACTCCTGATTGCGCCCGCTCGGGCCGGATGGACTCGAGCGATCGGCGTCGCTCTACGCCAAAAGCGACAGCGAACGAAGCGCTTACAATTCGGTATTATCGAATTGTTAACCATGTTGTGCGCACAATAAGATCAAAAGGCCTTCCGCAGGAGTTCACGTTCGACACCACTTCAGGTGGCGAACGTAGCTGTGAACTCTTCCCGCGGGATAGACTTCTGATCTTAGGAAGCGGCCACAGGGCACGCCACGTCATCCATGGAGGGGGCGATGGCGCTGTTTAGCATGAGGGTCCAACAGATTAAGCGGTCGGCGGGGCAATCGCCGGTCGCGGCTGCCGCCTATCGGGCAGGTGAACGTCTGCACGATGAGCGGCAGGGCATCACCCACGACTACACCCGCAAGACGGGGATCGTACACAAGGAGATCATGGTGCCGGACAATGCCCCGGCCTGGGCGCGCAAGCTCGACCGGGAATCCCTGTGGAACATGGTCGATAAGCGCGAGCGCCGGAAGGATGCGCAGACGGCGAGGGAAATTCGCATAATGCTGCCGCGAGAAATTGCACCGGACGCACGGGTCGCGCTGGTGCGGGACTTCGTGAGGCGCAACTTCGTGGATCTCGGCATGATTGCGGATGTCGCGATCCACTGCCCGAAGGCAGCGGACGGCCAGGACCAGCCCCACGCGCACGTTTTACTCACGATGCGCGAGATTTTGGACTCCGGGTTTGGCGACAAGTCGCGGCACGATTGGGTGCCGGATCCGATGGGGCGCACCCACTCGGATGGCAGGCCGGTGATGGTCGAGTCCAATGCTCAAAGCTGGAACTCGGCAGCCTATTACGAGCGTTGCCGCGAGGATTGGGAAAACACCGCGAATGCCGCGCTTGAACGCGCCGGGTCGGCGGAACGCATCGACCGGCGCTCCTACCTAGAGCGCGGCCTGTCGAAATTGCCCGAACCGTTCCTCGGTGTGGCAATGCACCTCAAGACGCTCCATGGCGTGATGCAGGAACGGTTCGGGCAATTTCAGGTCGCGCGGCATTACCGCGTGGTCGAGGCGCGCGCCAAGGCGGCCTTCGACCGGCTCGCGGCGTCCCCGACCCGCGTCGGGGAGGCGGCGAGCATGGCGAAGCGCTTCCATGCATGGTTCGAGCGCATGGCCGACAGGCTCAGCGATCCGCCCGACCTGTCGCGCACCCCGCCACGCCGCCCGCCGGACCTTTCACCAACGATGGACCGCTGACATGAGCGAACCGCACAAGCCTTGGGAACCCGATCCCGCCAAGCTGGGCAACTGGCAGTCGATGTTCGAGCCGCGCCGCAACGGGACGACTCCTCCGCCCGAACAACCCACTGTAACGGCGGCGGCGATGTCTGACGATGTAGACGTGCCCCGCATCGATCCGTGCGAATACCGGCCGTGGATTCTCCTGCGTGGGCAATTGCGCAGTACCATGATGCTCGGCCTGCGCTGGTTTGACGCGAAGGCGGGGCTTTGGCACGGCACCGCCATCCCGTATTTCAGCCTCAACGCCATCGACACGATCGGCGAGCGGATGGTTTCTCTCGACTTCGGCGCTCGCCAATTCGTCATTGAGGGTAGCGGTCTCGATGAATTGGCGCGCCGCCTCCAGCAGGGCGATGTGGCGAAGATCGTAGAGTACGCGGCAGCGGTATGGCCGCACCGTCCCGCAGGGCCGATGGTGACCTCGATACGGCCGGTAAAGGCGGGTCAATAGGAGCGACGATTACGAACGATGCAAAGATAGCAATTCACATTTCCATGAGCCTGAGATAATATTGTCCAAATATTTCAGGTCAAATGAACTCGATCTCAAGACAATCTGCGTTTTCACTTATCGAACTCTCCATCGTGCTCGTTATCCTTGGGCTGCTGGTTGGCGGGGTGTTGTCGGGCCAATCGCTGATTCACGCGAGCCAACTGCGCAAGGTGAGCGCCGATATCAATACCTACAAAGCTGCTATCTACAGTTTCCGCGATAAATATTTTGCGCTACCCGGCGACATGACGAACGCCACTGCCTTCTGGGGGTTGGCCGGTGGTACGGGCGCGGCCGATGGCACCGATACCACCTGCTACAGCACCGCTGGCACCGGCACGGCCACCTGCAACGGCAATGGTGATGGGTTTATAAGTGGCACAGGTAATGGCAGTGGTGAGCCCCCACGCGCCTGGCAACATCTCGCGAATGCCGGGCTAGTTGCCGGTTCTTATGCAGGTAACTACGCCGGTGGCGGCGCAAACCCCAGCGGCTATGTACCTGCGCTATCGCTATCCAATGGCTATATATGGCTAGCCGCCTTCATGGCGAGCTGTGGACCAGGAGCGCAATTTTTCAATGCATGCTACGCCACGAGCGGTTCCAACTATTTATTTGTTGGATCCTATCCCACTTTTGGCAGCGGCACTGCTGTAACGCCTGGCCTGCTTCTATCGACGGAGGATGCTTGGAATATCGACACGAAGATGGATGACGGCCTACCGCAGACAGGTGTCGTTACTTCTACCGGACGTATAATCACTGGACCAGCCCAATACTCGAAGTTCTGCACGGTAGGCACAACATCGACGGACAATATGTACCAGCTGGACAGTTCCATATCCAGCGGCCCCCAATGCGCGCTGGCGTTCCGCGTCAATTAATTCTGCGTACTTTTCGCCGGTATTAGATAAAAGGGGATGAAATATATCTTATGATAAGGAGAATACGAGTTTATATTTATCCCGCCAAGCCCGGATTCAGCTTGATCGAATTAAGTATAGTGCTCGTCATTCTGGGTTTGCTTACGGGCGGAATTTTGGCTGGCCAGTCGCTCATCCGCGCGGCGGAATTGCGCAGCGTCGGCGAAGAGTATCAAAAAAACCGTACTGCTGTGGCTACGTTCAGGGACAAATATTTTGCCATTCCCGGCGATATGACCAATGCCACCAGCTTCTGGGGGCTAGCGGGCGGCACTGCTGCACCCAGCGATGCGGCCTGTGGCGTCATTGTTTCTACCGATCAAAAAACCTGCAATGGGGATGGCAGTGGGAAGATTGATGCAGCGTATGAAGCGGTGCGCTTTTGGCAGCAATTGGCGAATGCTGGCCTGATCGAGGGGCAATATACCGGCGCGTGGGGCACAACTGCACCCACTCTGATTCAGCCGGGGGTCAATATGCCCCGTGCGAAAGTGGATAGCGCCGCTTTCTGGCAACCGCAATATGAAGGTCCGGCTTCGGGAAACCCAGGCCGATTTGATAACCGGGGCTATGGTAACGTCCTTTTTATTACCGACTGGAGAAGCACATGGACGGCGAATTTTACTCCCGCCGAAGCATGGAACATTGACAAAAAATTCGATGATGGCGTGCCCTACAGCGGCATCGTCGTGAGCGGCTGGGGTACGGATGAAAGTACGGTAGCCTGCACCACCGCGACCAGTTCGGCTGACTTTACCGCAACCTACAATTTTTCCGCCTCCGGCAAAGATTGCTGGCTAGGTTTCATAAAGGCTTTTTAGGCGATAGAGTTTTGAGCATCGCTCTGTGATGCGTCTCCTCCGGGACCATCGCGAAAGTGCATGCGGGCGAGGCTCAGGAAGTGTGGCGATGGGCGCAGGCTGTTCACCACCGACCTCACCACATTCTCTTCGTCAGCGCCTGTCTAGCCGACACGTGTGACGGGCCTCATCGAGAGGGCCATCCGCAGGCCAAGTCCCGAATAGGTGCTTGCGGCGCATCACCGGCCTTTACCACATTCGGCCGGCGAACTCGCGTTCCTCCCAACCCACGGCATCAAGATAGATCGCCGTGGTGCTACCTGAGGCATGGCCCATCCACTTGGTGATGAGGTTCGGCGGAATGCGGCTAGTGGCAGCATGGATGCCGAATCCGTGGCGCAGCCCGCGACAGCAGGCCATTGGCCCTTGGATGTTGGCTGCAACCATGGCTTGCCGGATATGCCGGAAGGCAGTCGATCTATGGATCGTCCAAAGGCGACCGTCGGCGGACGGCTTGAGGGCGAGCAACATCTCAATCAGGTGGTCGGGAACGGGAACCGCTCGATAGATAGTGCGCCGCCGTTTGAGCGTGCGAAAAATGAGCCGGTATTGCCCAGCGTCAATTTGGTGTGCGCCCAGTTCAAGGGCTTCGCTGATCCGGCAGCCACTAAAGGCGAGGACATATCCAAGCGCACGCAGCGGCGGCGGGTAGTGATCCACAACCGCCAGAAAACGGCAGCGTTCGGCAGAGGAGACATATTTCCTGTGCCCCTTGTCGTTCAGAATCTGCCAACTGCTTGTCGGAGTAAAACGCACGCGACCCTCCTGCAACAAAATCGGCAATAGGGTTGCGCGGATAAATTTTCGATCATGGACAGCGGCTGCCGCTTGCGGGCTGTTTTCTGTCCGGCCGCTTCTAGGTGACTGCATGTGATAGCTGCCCCTCGCTCATGGACGAACCGAACATCTCCGGGCATTCAATAGCGAGATAATCAGCGAGCCGTATGTCAATCAGCTCTCACAACGCAGTGGTCCCGGGGTGCCCTGACCAACCGTTCGCTGACCGGTTGCCACCAGCCAATCGGATCTTAGATGGCAGCCAAAGACGAAAGCCTGTCTTCTAACGCGCCAATTGCCCGACATCGCGCGAGAGTCAGGAAAGCTTGCCTATGTCGATGTTAGGTTGACCGGTTCGGCTTATATAAGCGCCGAAGCGCTGGACCAGGTTTGGAAGAAAAGGCGTCGCGACCGACGCCTTCCGTTGACCCAAAATCGGCACAATCTCCGGCATTGGAATAGTCCTTACATCGGTGAACGTGACGAGCATCGGCGTGTCGGACCCGGGGAGCGGAGGCAGGAAATGCCGTGAGACGGGCAGGTTCTGATTCACAAAATCTCTCAGGAACGTGCTCGGCTCCTTCTTGGCGCTCTTGCTCGTTGCAGCCCTGAATGCTGCGACTTGCTCTTTCCATTTGTCGATCCCCGGCACGCATCGCGCCAACAGTACCGATTTCACCTTCCCGGTTGCCATGTCGCATTGCGGAGTGAGGACGATCCAAAGTTCGCCGTCGATCTCGAAAATGTCACCAGTATGCGCACGATCCGCAAGAAGCGGAGGTGTCACGTAATTTTCGAATGGATGCCAGCTCTCCGCATCAGGCGCGTCGATCCCGAGTAAATCTGCCAAGTGGGTAACATATTGCCGCGTAACCACACCAGCCAGAGCTTTCGGGTCGCTCCGTTCCATCGCCTCCAGTTTGTCCCACCGGGGCCATATACGTTCGACGAAAATCTCACCTCCGGCCCTTTCCATCCTCGCGCGCGCGGCGCTGAGAACGTCCATCATTTCCCAATATTCTGCGAACCACTCTATCGCTTGAGCATAGGCATCCTTCGTACCGTCCCCCCGGTCGATCGTGCCCTTGTTGAATTGCTTGACGAGCGTCTGCTGCGTCAGCTCTGTCGAAACGACTGACAAGTCGGCACTCATCAGGCCAACGGGAATCCCGAGCTCGTTGAGCGCCTTCAACGCGAGATCACTTCCAGCGGGTTCCGTCTTTCTGCCCGCAGTCCCTGCAGGCAGTCGCAAATCAAACAAGGCGCAATCAAACCGCTGCTCACGAAGCGCTGCGTCAGCGCTGGAAACATCCGTGCACAGATGCCATTCGAACTTTCTTTTTTTCTTTCCCTGTTCGGCGTTCCAGTCGCCAACAGCCGACTCAAACCGGTCGAGTTGTGGCTTCTCGTCCTCCACAAAGAGGATTCGCTTGATGTTCATGCCCTAACCCCCTCCAGTGGAAACCGGATCACGAACCGCGTGCCGCCCTCAAATTCTGGATCAAGTTCTAGGCTAGCACCGGAGCGCGCCAGCGCCTCTCGCGCGATATTGAGGCCCAATCCGGTGCCCCCAGTTCTCAGGGAAAAGCCTACATCAAAAACGGAATTCATGAATTCCTTTCGTATGCCCGGGCCATTGTCTTCGACGATGATAATTGCCTCGCCGGGCTTCCCACGTACCTTGAGCACGATTCGCGGATTCTTGATCCGGGCATCCCGCAGCCAGTGAATCCCGTTTTTTATCAGATTAACCATGGCAGTGCTGAGATCGCCCGCATGACCGAAGATGTTCATCACCTTGTCAGGGTTCTCGATCTCAATAGATATATCGCTTTGCTCGAAAAGCGCCTTTGCGCCGCGCAGTGCATTGACCACATTGAAAGAGGCTGCCTCGCTCCGCCTTCCCGCTGTTAGCGGTTGTAGGTTATTAAAGAGATCCACCAGCTTAACGCCTTCTTCCGCAAGGTGCGGCAGCTTTGTTTCAAATTCCTGCTTTGCGCGATCAACCAGCGGTCCACGAATACCAAGAAGATCTGGATAGAATCGTCTTAAGCGATTTACTGTTGTCGCGATGTAAGCGGCAGGTTGCATACCCTCGTGAACGACCTCTGATATGATCGCTCCAAGTGAAGATGCAGCCTCAAGCTTCCGTTGCCTATCCTCGAGGTCAGCTATCCTGTCTGAAATCAAATGAGCCTGACGGTCAATTGCGGCTTCCGCTTTCTGCCGCTCTTCAGGCGCAAGTGACGCGGTGAAGGAGCGGACGCTGCTCAGATCAGTGACCTTGCGAATTTGCTCAAAGGTAGTACTTCGCCCCCGTGAAAGCCCCGCCTTCTCCCGAAACTGATAACGCCGGGGTTCAACTTCGCGGCGAAGCAGTTGCTCGACGAGGCGGGTAAGACGACGAAAAGCTCCGTTTGATTCGAAACCTTCACGGCTGCTGCGCTCTTCTAGGTGCGATATTTCGGGGCCAGCGACGGCAACGTAACCGGCTACCTGATTGTGGCCAATACGCATGGATGGATCATTGACTCGTTCTTTATCGAGGGTGAGCCAGTCGTTATCGGCGTCGCCATAAGGTCGGACGCGAAATCCTTCCCGGTAGATCGCTATGCCGGTGACGCTATCGAGAATCTGACGTGCTTTCGCGGCCGTCATATCGCCAAGGCCTGCGCTTCGAAGATTGCTGCGGATAGCATCAGCTTCTCGGTCGAACAGAAATAGTCGAACGCCGACGGGACCACAGGGATCTTCCTCGTTATGAATGGGCACCTTGAACGAAAATGATTCCGGTGCTGATCCGGCTCGCCGATTTTCGAAGGTTCCTGTGAATTTCCCAGCCTGATCAAATGAGCCGACTACTTCGTAGTCGCAGCTCGTCATCAGGGGAACAGGAAGCACCTGATATCGATGGAGCGGATCGGTGTCGTCGGAATCTTCTTGGGGTCGACCGATGATCGACGCCCCGTCGAAACCTGCGGTTACCTGCGTGCATTCGGACAAATCAAGGAATATCTCGAAACTATCGTCAACACTCTTGTCTTGGAGAGGCGAAACCAGCTTTCGCAGCTCAAGCAGTAACCGCACCATCTTGGCTTCCGACCAGTCCTCGCTGAGTTCTGTAATCTCAAGCTCGGTGCCGGTTGGTTGATCGGCGCACTGCGTAAAATAGTCGATTGCGATATCGGCGAGGTAGGTGTCCCCGTTGAAAATGCTCCAGTCAATTTCCGGTATCAGGACTTCCTGCCGCTCGCCTTGACGCTCGGTGATCGAGTTCAGCCCCAGACGCCCGCCGAGCTTGGCGGCAGCAAACCGACCAATTCCCTTCGATCCCATCATGACTCGCTTCAATTCGGGAGATCGCCGCGTGGTCAACTTGGAGCTGGTCGCGGGTTCCATCCACTTTTCCTGAATATCTGCCAGCGTCATCCCATGACCGTCATCGCTGACGGTTATCCGTCCCGCGCCACGAACGAGGGGAGGATAGAACTTCACAACGACGCGATGTGCGTCAGCGTCATAGGCATTCTTCACAAGCTCAATAACCGCGGCTTCCGGGCCGCTGATGAGCTGGTCGCCAATCGTTCTGATAATCCGCGCTTTCGGCCTGAACCGAAGCTTGTCCGGACTTGCATCCGCCATCGCCAGTCCCCCTTTGCGCTAACTGTAGCGACTGCTGGTGCCAATGCATCAATCAGAATCTCACTTTGGACACCTTCTCATGCCTTTCGTTCCCGGACCAACCCGGTTTCAAAGGACGGCTCGTCCGAATCAAACCACTTGTCCAGTGCATTGATTGTCCCGCGCGCGCCGCCGCCACGAAGCGAGCATTCCCATACAATGCCTACTCGCCAATCCATGGCGCTGAGCGCAGCGACCTGATCCCTATCTCTCTCGACGTTGCGTGCGAACTTTGCGCCCCAAAATTCTGAGTTGGAGCCTGGTGTCGAGCACCAGTGACATCCCTCATGCCGATGCCAGAAGCAGCCATGTACGAATATGGCGATCCTTCGCCGGGGGAATACCAGATCGGGCTTGCCCGGCAGATCATGCGGATGCAGGCGGTAGCGGTGACCCGCAGCGTGCAGGAGTCGCCGCAGTTGAAGTTCGGGCTTGGTGTCAGCCACACGAATTCCAGCCATCATGCGCGAGCGAACGGGAGGCGCAACTACGTCCACCATACTAGCTGCCTGTCCCTTTCAGATTGATGTGATATTCAGAGCCTTTCACGCTCGTGATTCCCAAAGGTCTGATTCTTGCCAAGATACGCCGTTGTCGACATTTTTGCAGGCCCAGGAGGGCTCGCTGAAGGTTTCTCGAGCGTACTCAGCAAGGACGGGAATCGTGCATTCTCGATCGCATTGTCCGTTGAGAAGGACAAGGCCGCGCATTCGACGCTTCAATTGCGAAGCTTTCTGCGCCAGTTCGGTGATGCATTCCCACAGGCATACTACGATTTTCTGAATGGCGCTGCTGAGGAGCCGGATTGGAAGGCCTGCTATCCGGCAGAGTGGGCCGCCGCGGAAGCGGAAGCATGGCAGCTGGAGCTGGGTGCAAAAGGGGTAAGCAGGAAGCTTAACCGCCGCCTAGATCAAATTCATCGAGATAACGGTGGAAACGTGATCTTGATCGGTGGCCCACCGTGCCAAGCGTACTCATTGGCGGGACGCGTGCGTAATCAGGGGAAAGACAACTACGAGCCGCAAAAAGACAAGCGTCATTTTTTATATCGGGAATACATCAGGATTTTGGATCACCTGCGTCCAGCGGCATTCGTCATGGAGAACGTGAAGGGGATTCTTTCTTCATCGGTGGATGGACAAAGCAAAATATTTGACAGGGTTCTTGACGATCTGCGCGCGGATCGTCGCGGCGGCGTCCGTTATGAACTTTTCGCACTAGCTCCGCGTACCCGCCGTCAGCCGGAAGTGGGTAGGATCAAACCCCGGGCTGCTGATTTCGTCGTACGAGCGGAAGATTTCGGCGTACCGCAAGCGCGACACCGCGTCATTATTGTGGGGATACGGTCTGACATCGCGACCGCCCTGCCTGATGCGTCATTTGCCAATCTCCTTGAACGTCGCCGATCAAGTGCGACGGTTTCAAATGTGCTTGAAGGCTTGCCAAAGCTGCGCAGCGGCCTGAGCAGAACGCAGGATGGCCCCGAAGAATGGAAGCAGGCCGTCGTCGCGGCGATGGACCGCGTTTGTGTTCTGGATTCAGGACTTCCGGACGAACAGCAGATAGCATTTACCCAAGCTGCGTCACATCACCGAGCCGAATTCGGCAGGTTGGACTCCATGCCGCCCAGAATGGGGCGAGGCTCCGGCATCGCCAGTTCATGCCCCGAGGACCTTCGTAACTGGCTCGTCGATCCGTTGCTAAAGCAGGTACCCAATCACTTTGCACGTACGCACATGGAGAGCGATCTTTCGCGCTACTTTTACGCAGCGGCGTTTGCCGGGGTCGCAGGCCGTTCGCCAAAGGCATCCGACTTTCCACGTGAGCTCGCGCCCCAACACCACAACTGGACCACCGGTGATTTCGCGGACCGTTTTCGCGTCCAGCTACCCGATTCAGCCTCGACCACCATCACAAGCCATATCTCAAAGGACGGACATTATTTCATTCATCCAGACCCGCTGCAGTGTCGGAGTCTTTCGGTCCGGGAGGCCGCGCGCCTTCAAACGTTCCCGGACAATTATCTCTTCAAGGGCAATCGGACTCAGCAATACGTACAGGTAGGAAATGCAGTGCCGCCTCTCTTGGCAAAGTGGATTGGTGAAGCGCTTTGGTCGATCCTAAGCGGTGAACGCATCGTGGAAGACGCACCTGCGCAGAGCGCCGAAGCCCTTTCGGACGTGGCCTGAGGGCAATCTGGTGGTTGTGGCTTGGCTGGTCGAGCAGAATTGAGCCCAAACGGATACCGTAGGCTGAATGTCCGAGGTTATGGCGCAAACCTGGCGTCGCGCTCGTCGAATTAAGCTACTGAATTTAAACACTTCACCCTGCAACAAAATTGCCGATTTTGTTGCAGGGTGGCATTTTCTCCCGGATCAACGGGAGCGAAAGCATGGCCCACGTATACGATGTCCAAACCAACAATGGCGGATTTGATGTCACGGTAGCTCAGCATCACGAGCACATGACGAAAGCCGATTTCGAGCGGGCACTTACGCAGGCGATTTTGACACTTGGCCCGAGTGTGGCCTCTGGGCTGATCCTGCACCGCTACACCTACAAGGGGCCGAAGTGATGCGGCTCACGCTCGCGACGATCATGAGCATGGTCATCGCCAACAACTCCTTCGCCCAGGCCGCGCAACCCGATTACGGTAAGGCTTATCACTACGCGCTGCGCTGCTTCGTTGTGACGAGCGTTCGAACCGATCCGACTAGCGCTAAAACAGCTTACGATGCCGCGATAAAGCTGGCGCATCTGCAAGATTTATCCAACGAGCAGGTCCAAGACGATTTCGACCATGCGATAGCCGTAGAGGCCATCAATATTAATAGAAGCCCGCAGTATAAGCAGCAGTTAGTCGAAGAGTGCAAAAAGATCGGGTTGGCAAACTGATTAGCTCCGTGCGGGCGCGGTAGTTTCGCGGTTGATGCGCGGCGTTCCGGCGGTGCCGGGACTGGAAGTGTTTTCGGCTAGTGTCGTCACGCCTGCCGATTTGAGAATGGCACTGACGTCCGCAAGTTCGCTATCCGGCACCGGCGGTGGCGTAATATTCGGTTGGGTGGCCTTGACCTTCGGTTGCTCAATGTTCGCTCCGGTATCGCGTACTGCCTCTTGGCTCCGGCGCATTATATCTGCAAAATCGGGGCTGGCATCCGCGCCATGGTCACGAGCGTCATTCAACTGCCGGTTAAAGATGAGCGCGGCGTTGTGATCGCCCTCAGGTGTTCCCTTCGCCAGTTCTCGCCTGATGGCTTCCTGATTTTCCAGCTCACGTTTCCGATAGGCTTTCTCGTCCTCTTCGGATTGGAATTTGAGGTAGGGGTCAAGCACCTTGCGATCGTAATAATCATGGCTGAGATCGAGAATGGTTTGGCGTGCTGCGGCGGCAGGCGAATTGGCGGCCAGGCTATCCGCGGCGCTGGTGCGGGCATCGCGCGCGGCAGCGGTGGCGCTATCGGCCAGGTTGGCGACTTCGGCCCGCAGGGCGCTGAGCGCGCCGCCTGTGGCCGTGCCCACTTGTTGCTGCAATCCGGCTAACAGGCCGATCTGGCTGCGCAGCCGGTCGCGAATGGCGGGATCGGCACCGGCCAACTCGGAAAGTGCTGCTTCCAACGCGAACTGACCGGCGACGAGTTGCCCGAGCAATTCGGCCCGCAGCCTAGCCTGCGCATCATCAGCATGCGGATGATGCTGGTCAGAAGATGTCGGGTTGGCCGCTATAGATACCTCGCGCGCGTCAGTGATATATTCTAATAATACACCAAAGATTGCTAAGATTTGGTTAATTTCGATGGCCAAGCGATGGCGGTTATCTGCGTCCACCTCGAATAACCACGACCTCCCGGCACATGGGATGCCTGCCATCCCGGTGGTCGCAGGCAAGGCCTGCCATTGGGCGAACCCGGTCAGGCGGGTTCACCCTCTTGGCATCCAAGAGCCAGAGCCGCTTGCAACGCACGGTGTCCGCACGGCTGCACGCGACACCATTTGCGGTAGCAGGCTTCGTTCTGGCGAAGCTTGCTCCATTCAGCACTGTGGCAAGTGAGACGAACGCTGCCAGCGTCCCGAGAGTTCTCATCAGCGAAGCAAAGACGGTCGATGGCATTGGCTCCTCCTGATCGCCCCCTACGGGATGCACCGGTCTCGGCTTTTGTAGCCGTTCGCTCGCCCCGGAAAAGGCTCCTCGCTTCCTGACGTGCAGCAGCGGCCCGCGATGCGGCGTTCCGGCCCTGTCCGAGGCGTTAGGGCGAACGGCTTCCCGCCTTCCATCCCGCGCAATTCCGTGCGGGGCAAGGGAGGAAGCTATGTCCAACATCATCGTATCACACTGCTATCGGTGTCTCGCGGCAACAATCCGACGCCAAACGCGCTCGGTGAATGCTTATTATCAGGTTCGTCGTTGGCGACGCCAAGTGCTGCGCTCGCTCAGCCGCCGTAGCCGCGAGTGACGGGGCGCAGGCGGCAGAAACGCCTGCCACCCGATGGTCGCGGCGATGGGTCTCATTGCTGGCCTCCATCCTTAAGGTCGCGCGGTGACCTTGCGCATTACGATGTGGCCTTCCATCGAGAGTGCGGAAGCATCGCAGGTGATCGAGAAGCCTTCACCGTCCCGATTTGGCCAGGCCGCGCCGATCTCCGTCCAGTTCGAGGATGTGCCCGTGCCGGTAACATTGTAGATGCGGTGCCTCGGCTTGACGACAGGTTTGAATTGGGTTGCCATGATCTGCTCCTTTATGTGTCCGCCGCCGGACCATCCTGCGGCGCGATGGGAAGCACAGGGGGCGGGCCACCGAGCCACGGGTCACACCCCGCGCCAGCGCCCGAAGGGAGTGGAGCTGCACAAGCGCATCGCGCGCGGAAGCGAGCTGGGTTTACCGGTGGCGGGCCTGCCCCAGACGCGTATCCACTTACATGCCGTGAGGTGGTTGGCGGACGTTCATTGGGAGTCAAATTCTGCCACGCTGAAAGCAAACCCAAACGTGAGCGTGCTCCGATAAAATCACTGGTACGACAATTGACCTTCTGGAGGTTTCGTTCGAAGTGTCTGGCGTTCAACTCGTCGGAGACTCGGCTGATGAAACGACTGTTCACGCTCGCGATGCTTGCCTGCTCAATGACATCGCCAGTTACGGCACGATCACACGGAGGTGGCCGGGTGCATTATTCCGGGATGGTTCACCGGGGTAGCCACGGCGGGACTTATATTGGCGGCCTTGGGTCTAGCCATCGAGGCGGGCATTACAGCAACCCACGTACCGGACGTCATTACGGTTGCCACAGGTGCTAATGATGACTGCCGTGCTGCGACGGTGGTCACCACTGGATTGCGCGCCGCAGTGAAGTGGCGGCTTAGGGGGCTGACGCTTGAGGCCGCTTTTGTTGCAGCCCTTATGTTAGCGGGCCTGGTGGCGGGTATCGCGTCGTATTTTTAAACGTCCGCAGCGGAGCTCTTGTGGATCACATCGAACCCGATGCAGCGCCGGTTGCGGCGTGGGAATTCACGTCGGTAGCGATCATGTTGATTGCGACCTACGGCGACGACGCAGAGGCGCACGCACAGGATCGGCTCGATGAAGCCAGACGCAGCGGCAATGCTGGCGAGCGCGTGACCTGGACCGAGGTTGTCAAACGCCTGCCGGACGTTAGGTTGCGCCACGCGGACAATGGGTAGGAACGAATCGTTGAGAGCGTTTGCACTACTGGCAATTGTCGCGGCTCTTTCGGTACCCGCTTCGGTGGATGCGCGCCGTACCCACCATCATCACCATCATTCCGCCACGAGCGTTGGCTCGGGCGATGATTATTACACGGCCCGCAACGGGCATCGCGTCCATCGACCGATGCATAGTCGGCGCGCGCCATCCGGCGCATCGGCGCGGTGCCGGGACGGTTCATGGAGTTTCAGCCAAAGCCACCGGGGCACCTGCTCGTGGCATGGCGGCGTATCGCAATGGCTTTGAGTGGCGGGAGAATGACGATGACTAAAGGGTGGATGGTCGCAGGGGCGTTGCTGGCGACGGTGTTAGCGGCGAGTTCCGCCAGTGCGCAGTCGGTGCGCCATTACGATTGCAGCAAGGCCGGGAATGCCACCAAAACGGAGTGTAAGGCAGCAGCGGCGACGGCTGCGAAGCCAGCACCCGTGGCAACGCCCGCAAAGACCCGCAATTATGATTGCACGAAAGCGGGCAATGCGAACAAGGCAGTGTGCAAAGGCGTGGCCGTCGCTCCGGCGGCAAAGCCCGCGAACGATAATGCCGTTGCTTCCAAGCCCGCGACGACGCGCAACTACGACTGCACGAAAGCAGGCAATGCAAACAAAGCGGCGTGCAAAGCTGTCGCGACAGCCCCCGCTGCGCAGCCGGTTGCGCCCGCGCCGCGCGCGGCTCCTGCTGCCGCACCTGCGGCACGTTCGGTGTCCGGGCAGAGCACCAATCCGGCGGGGCCCAATGGTGCGACGGCCAAGTGTCGCGACGGTACGTTCAGCTCCTCGGCCCATCGCTCCGGCACCTGCTCACGGCATGGCGGCGTGGCGCAGTGGTTCTGACATTGATTTAATATCGGTGCAGTCGATGGGTGCAAGGCGAAGCCTGTTTTGAGGTTCGCTGCCTTGCACCCGCACCAATTTCTCCATCACGCCTTCGCCTAGATGCAGGAAGTTTCGGCGACGATCGGACGGATCTTCGACGCGATAGACGAGCCCTCGTGTTTCGAGGTGGCTGATGTATCGTAATGCGGTGGTAGGCGCGACATGCGCAGCCACGCAGGCGCTGGATACCGAGATTTCGCGCCCTTGCGCGGTCGCGGCGGCGAGATCGAGCAATATGTCCCAGGCAGGTTCGCGGAACAGATCGCCCTCATCGGAAAAGATCGTGTTGCGGTGGCGGCGGAGCTGGTAATGTTGGTTTGCCCAGTGCGCGATTGAGGTTGGGTTGACGGTCTCGATGCGTGCGCGGAGGGTTTTGACCTCGTGCGCGAGCGCTGCGAGTGCGGTGTGCAGGTCTGACTGCGTGGCATTTGAATCATCCGACATGGGACATTCCTAATGGGGGTTGGTAGACCAACTCGGATCGTTGCCATAGGCGTGTTTGCGCTGCTGGTGGCGCGCAACGCCTGCGGCGAGCAGGATCACGATTGGATAGCTCCAGGCGATCTCCGCGACGGCGTAGCCCCAGGGCATGACGCGCGGCGCGAACAACATTGCGAAGTGACTGACCACCGTGTCGATCTGCAACGCGGCGGCCCATATCGGCCAGTAACGTTGGGCGCGTAGCGCTAGCAGGATCAAGGCAATCGCCGTCAAGAGATCGACGGCGAACACATTGGGTTCGAAACGGGCGAACGTGATTTGGCCAACTTTTGGAACCACGATCGTCGCAATCGTTGCCGAGGCGATAATCAACGCGCCGATGCGCTCGGGCGCTGCTCCTTGGAACGTCGCATAGAGCAGCGTTCCAAGGAGTAGGCCGAGAAACACCATCTGGGTCATCGGCAATGGGCGCACCATCGGATGGAGGCGTGGTCAAGCGGTAATTCCTCAGGCAGCGAGGGTGAGCGAGACGACATTCTCGGCGTGGCCCCTTGGCTGGTCATGTGGCGGGCACTCCAACACGTCCCCGAAGCCGAGAATCTGGTGCTGTTCTGCGGTAGTTTTAAGCGTACCATGGGCTTCCGCCATTTCGCGCATCGCGCCAAAGAGCATGGCCGTCGCGCGGCCAATGCCGTCGATCGCGGGTTGGGCTTCGATCGGATGAAAGCCGCCGCTGATGCGCGCCGTGAGCACTTCCGTGCCAACGGCGAGCAGCCGCAACGTGGCTTCATTCATGGCAAGCTCGGCAGGAGAGAGCGACCGTGCAATCCGCACGGCTGAGCGGGTCTGTTTGGAAGGCATGATGATCCCCTTCGCGGCAACGGGTGCGCCGCGTTTGCAAGCGTTTGACGGATGGCACGGTTAGCGGACGAGACCTTTGGTCATGGTCTGCAAGACATCGAGCGCATTGGTGAAATTGGCGAATGCAACCAGGATCAGCAACGACAGTGCGCCGATCCAAAGTAATCGCTGCAACGGTGCTAGGTCATTGACGCGCCTCCCTTGCCTGAGGAACGGCACCCGAAACTGCGGTTGCGGCTCGTTCCGTTCTGGAAGCATTTGCTCGTCGGAAATGGGCGTGACGGCAACGGGCTGCGGTTGGGATACCAAGGGTTGGTATGGGGTTTCGGTGTCGGCTTCAAACTCGGCCAGCAGCCGCGCCGCCTCATAGCGCGAGGTAACTTCAAGCAATTGAATTGCTTTCTTCAGTCGCGCATCGACCGTGTGATGCGAGATACCGAGGGTGATCGCAATCTGCTTCGACGACCGATCACGCCGAACCAGCCGAAGACAGTCGCGCTCGCGTGGCGTCAACTCGTGAATGCGCTCCGCCCCCATGCCGCGACGCTATGCGTAGCTCGTGCGAATCTCAACCAAAGTGGGTGATTCGCAAGCCATTCCTACGGGCTCAAGGTTTGGAGTGAGGATGGCGCGACCTCCTCAAGAACCCCAGTCAATGAGGGCTGGCGGCATAGGACGACTGGCATGTCGAGAGTCGGGCAGTCGGTGACAAACAACACGGGTGTTGCCCCCGAGGCGTTATTTTCGCGCCTGGGTGATTTTGCGCGTGACGACGAGGGGCATCGCAGGTGATCGATTGTGCCCCGCCGTCGCCGATGTGGCGTCCGCCACAAGCATCGCCGCGCGGCCGCCTGCATTGAAGAATGCGCCTGCTTCTGGCACGGAATGCCATTACGAAAGCTAACGGAGTGCCGCCGCATGGAACAACCCAACACGCTGGTGATACTCACAGCGGAAATTGCCGCAAACTTTGTGGCGAATAATCACGTTGACGCGAGTGAGATCGGCGAAGCGATTGCTGCGATTCACAGCGCGCTTGCCGGGCTGGGTGTCGCTTCTATCGAGCCGCCAGTAATGGAGGCTGCCACGCCTGCGGTGTCTGTCCGCAAGAGCCTTGCGGACCCGGCCAAGATCATCTCGATGATCGACGGCAAGCCCTACAGTGTGCTCAAGCGCCATCTGACGTCGCACGGGCTAACCCCTGCGGAATATCGCACGCGCTATCATCTGCCTGCCGACTATCCGATGACCGCACCCGCTTACTCACAAGCGCGCAAGGCGATGGCGTTGAATCTTGAGCTAGGCCGAAAAAGCACCGCACGGCCCAAGCTCGGCGTAGTGACGCCTCCCAGCGACGTAGCTTCGCCCGTGATGAAAGCGCAGCGCAAGCCGCGCGCCCTCAGCAGTAAAGCCACAGCGGCAAAGGTGTCCCCGGAGTCGAAGGGATAGGAAGACCGGCCTGCTGATCGCTCAAGATTGCCAGCGGCAAAGCGACCAGCCTGCCGGAAGACGCGATCATGGGGGTGCTACGGGCCGGGCGCACCTGTTTCCCAAGCCCGCTTTGGGCCGAATTCACAAACGAGGAGCGCCAGCGGCGCTTTGTGATTTCGGCAACGCCAGCGCCAATGCATCGGCCATCGAACTCGACGGCTGACCCGATGCGCCGCTAGCGTTTGGTACGGGACGGCTTCACGGGCTGCTTCGCCTTGATCGACTGCACGGCTTTTGCCTTCGCTTCCTGCTTGTCGATTTCGGCGTCCATTTCGGTGTGCATGGCATCCCATCCGCCGATGCCCATCAGCACCCTGTCGGCATGCTTGATGGTGTTCACATGGCCATAATGCTGTTCGATCATTTTGACCGAGGTGCCCATTTGCTGGGCCAAAATATAGACATCGACCCCGGCGGAAAGCCGAAACGTCGCATAGGTATGCCGGAAGCAATAGGTGGTGCGTGGGATGCCGCTCGGCCCGTCGCGGAGTTTGGCATATTTCAGCAATTCCTCGACGGTATCGCGGTAAAGCCAGACTGCCGGTTTGCCATTGATGATGGTGAAGACATGGTCATCGGGTTCGGTGGCTTTGGAATGCGCGCGAACGCGGTCAAGATACTCCCCGACACTCTTGGGCGCGATTAGCTGGCGCGTTTTGCCCTTGCCCTGAACGAAGATCACCAGAATGTCGGTGCCATCCTTATCCTTCGCTTTGGTGATGTCCCGCCAGCGTAAATTCTTGGCTTCGGGCGGGCGCATCCCCGTGTTGCACATGACGAGAATGAAATTGTAGCACATCTGGCGATACCAGATGCCCTGCGGGGTGGTCGCCTCCTTCATCCATTTGCGACCCGCGCTGTGCAGATTGCGGTATTCCTCCAGCGTGAACTCGTCGCGTCGATTGGATTTGAGTTTCGGCATCCCCTCAAAGCGGTGGCTGGCTGGAACATAACGCTTGCTCACGGCGTAATTCATGATGGCCGCAAAAATGCTCATTTCGATCCGGATAGTGGAATCGCTGATCTTGCCCTTGCGGCGACCGACGCCGTTCTCGCGCCGCCACAACGGATATTCCGACCAGCGTTCTTGACTGACCAAGTGAATTTGGGTGCTGCCGACATAGGCGTTGAGCGGCCCGTTGACCTTGTTCCTGACATTCATCGCTCGCGCTTGGCTGATCTCGCCAGCCTTCGCGCGCCGCTGCTGTGCGTCTGCGTATTCCTCTGCCACTTGCGAAAAGGGCCGATTGAATACGGGAACGTCGTGCTTCACCCGAAAGCGAATATCGGCATCCTGATCCATTGCACGGTCGCGCGCCGTCTGCCGATCCGACGTGCGCAGTGAAATGGTCTTGTAACGGTCTTCGTTCTGAATTCTCACGCGGCAATAATACTGGTCGTGCTCGACATCGCCGCGACGAAAGATGATGAGGCCAGCCTTTATCTGCTCTTTGTCGGTGATGAATGCCATTTGCCTTGTCCCACTGTGCAGAAACTGTGTAGATTTTCGCACTAAGTCATTGGATTTTCGTGCCTGTGTAGGTTCTGTGTGGGTAATTATAGTAAAAATTGTTGTTTATTTCTAGATATTTATTAGAATACCTTCACCCGCTCCAAGTCCTCTCTGAAATAGGCTCGTGCGCGTCGCCGGACGTTGTTGGACAGGCGTTGTCTTCTCCATCGCCCCTCGCGTTCAATCGCTGCAGGCGCAAGGCCTTACGATTTGAATCGACACGCGCTATCGGGTGCGCAAAGCGAGGATGAGGAGAGGCACATGATAGGCCAGATGGATTTCGCGCTGGGCGAAACCGCGGACATGATCCGCGATACGACTCAGCGCTTCGCAACCGACCGGATCGCGCCGATCGCGGCCAGGGTCGATGCCGAGGATTGGTTCCCGCACAGCCTGTGGCCCGAAATGGGGGCGCTCGGCCTGCACGGCATCACCGTGGCGGAAGCGGATGGCGGGCTTGGCCTGGGCTATCTCGACCATGTCGTGGCGTGTGAGGAGGTCAGCCGGGCCTCGGCCTCGGTCGGCCTCAGCTATGGCGCGCATTCCAATTTGTGCGTCAACCAGATCGCGCGTTGGGCCAATCCGGAGCAGAAGGCGAAATATCTCCCCAAGCTGATTTCGGGCGAGCATGTCGGCAGCCTCGCCATGTCCGAAAGCGGTGCCGGGTCGGACGTCGTCGGCATGAAGCTGAAGGCGGACAAGGTGCAGGGGGGCTATGTCCTTAACGGCACCAAATTCTGGATCACCAATGCGGCGTATGCCGATACGCTGGTGGTCTATGCCAAGACCGGCGAGGGCAGCCGCGGCATCACCACCTTCCTGATCGAGAAGGACATGCCGGGCTTCGCGATCGGCCAGAAGATCGACAAAATGGGGATGCGCGGGTCGCCGACCGCCGAACTCGTCTTCACCGATTGCGAGGTGCCGGAAGAAAACATCATGGGCCCGGTCAATGGCGGGGTTGGTGTGTTGATGAGCGGGCTCGATTATGAGCGCACCGTGCTCGCCGGGATCCAGCTTGGCCTCATGCAGGCGTGCCTCGACGTGGTTGTCCCCTATGTCCGCGAGCGGCAGCAATTCGGCAAGCCGATTGGCGCGTTCCAGCTGATGCAGGGGAAGATCGCCGACATGTACGTCGCGCTCAATTCGGCGCGGGCCTATGTCTATGCCGTGGCGCGCGCGTGCGATGCGGGCAAGACCACGCGCTTCGATGCGGCGGGGGCGATTTTGCTGGCGAGCGAGAATGCCGTGCGCGTGGCGAACGAGGCGGTGCAGGCATTGGGTGGGGCGGGTTATACCAAGGACTGGCCGGTGGAACGCTATTACCGCGACGCCAAGCTGCTCGACATTGGGGCGGGAACCAACGAAATCCGCCGGATGCTCATCGGCCGCGAACTGATCGGGGCGGCGTGATGGGGTGTGTGGTGCGCACAGACGTACACTCCCTCTCCCTTTGGGAGAGGGAAGGGGCCCGCTCGGCGCAGCCGAGGGGGAAGGGTGAGGACGATCGGAACATGGCGTCGGTCACCCTCACCCTTCCGCCGCTTCGCGGCTCCCTCCCTCTCCCGATGGGAGAGGGGCTGTGACCGCGCCTATCCTCACCTCCGCGCTCTCGCCCGAAAGCGAAACCTTCCGCGCCAATGCCGCGCACAACCGCGCGCTGGTCGAGCGGCTGCGCGGCGATGTCGCGCGGGCCGCGCTTGGCGGGAACGAGAAGAGCCGCGAGCGCCACACCGCGCGCGGCAAACTGCTCCCGCGCGACCGGGTCGAGCGGCTGCTCGACCCAGGCTCGCCCTTCCTCGAAATCGGCCAGCTTGCGGCCAATGGCCTCTATGACGATGAAGTCCCCGGTGCAGGCGTCATTGCCGGGATCGGGCGCGTGTCGGGCCGCCAGTGCATGATCGTGTGCAACGATGCGACGGTGAAGGGCGGCACTTACTACCCGCTGACGGTCAAGAAGCATCTGCGCGCGCAGGAGATTGCCGAGGCGAACCATCTGCCGTGCATCTACCTCGTCGACAGCGGCGGCGCGAACTTGCCGCACCAGGCCGAGGTCTTCCCCGACCGCGACCATTTCGGGCGGATCTTCTTCAATCAGGCCAATATGAGCGCCAAGGGCATCCCGCAGATCGCCTGCGTGATGGGGTCCTGCACCGCGGGTGGTGCCTATGTCCCCGCCATGTCCGACGAGACGATCATCGTGCGCGGGCAGGGGACCATTTTCCTCGCGGGCCCGCCGCTGGTCAAGGCCGCGACCGGCGAGGTGATCTCGGCCGAGGAACTGGGCGGCGCGGACACGCACGGTCGCCGTTCGGGCGTGGTCGATCATGTTGCCGAGAATGATGAGCATGCGCTGACGATCGTGCGCGATATCGTCTCGACCCTGGCACTGCCGGTCCAGGCGGGGGTGAACCTCAAGGACCCGCGCCCGCCGCGCTTCGATGCCGAGGAACTGTACGGCATCGTGCCGAGCGACGTCCGCGCGCCTTATGACGTGCACGAAATCATCGCGCGGCTGGTCGATGGCAGCGAGTTTCACGAATTCAAGGCGCTCTACGGCACGTCGCTCGTCTGCGGCTTCGCGCATATCTGGGGCGTGCCCGTGGCGATCCTTGCCAATAACGGCGTGCTGTTCAGCGAGAGCGCGCAGAAGGGCGCGCATTTCATCGAACTCGCCTGCCAACGCCGCATTCCCTTGCTGTTCCTGCAGAACATTTCGGGCTTCATGGTCGGTGGCAAATATGAGGCGGAAGGCATTGCCAAACATGGCGCAAAGCTCGTCACCGCCGTCGCCACCGCGACCGTGCCCAAGATCACCGTGCTGATCGGCGGCAGCTTTGGCGCTGGCAATTACGGCATGTGCGGGCGCGCCTATAGCCCACGCTTCCTATTCTCCTGGCCCAACAGCCGGATCAGCGTGATGGGCGGCGAACAGGCAGCGTCGGTGCTGGCGACGGTCCACCGCGATGCAGACGGCTGGAGCGAGGCGGAGGCCGAGTTTTTCAAGGCACCGATCCGCCAGAAATATGAGGATGAGGGCAACCCCTGGTACGCCACTGCGCGGCTGTGGGACGATGGCATCATCGACCCGGCGCAGACCCGCGACGTGCTCGGCCTCGCCTTCGCCGCCACGCTCAACGCCCCGATCCCCGAGCGCCCCGCGTTCGGCGTGTTCCGCATGTGATGGGGATGAGGCGCCGTCTCGATCCTCCCCGACACGGGGAGGGGGACCATTTGCCTCTTCTGGCAAATGGTGGAGGGGGTTCTCCGCTCGTGTTACGCCGGTGGAGGTCCCCCTCCACCACCCGCCGGAAGTGGCGGGCGGTCCCCCTCCCGTTCCGGGGAGGATTTAAGGAAGCTCTATGCCTTTGATCTTCGCACTCGCCCTCGCCGCGCAAATGTCGCCGATGACGACGCCAGTGCAGCCGCTGCCCAAAGGCACCGGCCTGCCGCCCCCAGCAACCGAGGAAGCGCAAGTGATGGCCCCGGTCACGGCCCTGCTCAACGGCATCGCCGCCCGCGATGCGGTGGCGATCGGCGAGGCGCTGCGACCCGATGCCAGCGCAACGATCGCGACCGAACAAGCGGGCGCTTCGACAATCACGCACAAGACTCGCGCAGAGTTGCTCGCCCGCTTCACGCCGGGGCCCGAGCGTTTTCAGGAACGGCTCGGCGACGCCGCGATCGAAATCGACGGGGACATCGCGATGGTGTGGGGGCCCTATACCTTCCTGATCGACGGTAAGGTGCACCATTGCGGATATGACCATTTCGATCTGGTGCGCGAAAACGGACGCTGGAAAATTCAGAATTTGACGTGGTCGTCGCGCACCACTGGTTGCGAGGGCTAAGGTGATCCAGTCGTTGCTCATCGCCAATCGCGGCGAAATCGCCTGCCGCATCATCCGCACCGCGCGCGCGATGGGCATCCGCACGGTCGCGGTCTATTCCGACGCCGATGCCAAGGCGCTGCATGTCCGCCAGGCCGATGAAGCGGTGCATATCGGCCCCAGCCCGGCGCGCGAAAGCTATCTGGTGGGGGAGAAGATCATCGCCGCCGCCAAGGCGACGGGCGCGGCGGCGATCCATCCCGGCTACGGCTTTCTGTCCGAAAATGCCGAATTTGCGCAGGCCGTGATCGATGCCGGGCTGGTGTGGGTTGGGCCGAAGCCCGACAGCATCCGCGCAATGGGGCTGAAGGATGCCGCCAAGGCGCGCATGATCGCGGCGGGCGTGCCGGTGACGCCGGGCTATCTCGGCGAGGATCAGGCCCCCGAACGACTGGCGGGGGAAGCTGCAGCGATCGGCTATCCGGTCCTCATCAAGGCGGTGGCGGGCGGTGGCGGCAAGGGGATGCGGCGGGTCGATGACCCTGCGGATTTCGCCGATGCGCTGCTGTCGTGCCAGCGCGAGGCGGCGTCGTCCTTCGGCAATGCGCAAGTGCTGATCGAGAAATACATCCTCTCGCCCCGCCATATCGAAGTGCAGGTGTTCGGCGACACGCACGGCAACGTCGTCCATCTGTTCGAGCGCGATTGCTCGCTCCAGCGCCGCCACCAGAAAGTGATCGAGGAAGCCCCCGCGCCCGGCATGGACCCGGACACGCGCGAGGCGATCTGCGCGGCGGCGGTGCGCGCGGCGCGCGCGGTCGATTATGTCGGAGCGGGCACGATCGAGTTCATCGCCGACGCGAGCGAGGGGCTGCGCGCCGATCGCATCTGGTTCATGGAAATGAACACGCGGCTGCAGGTCGAACATCCGGTGACCGAGGAGATTACCGGGGTCGATCTGGTCGAATGGCAATTGCGCGTGGCGAGCGGTGAGCCCTTGCCGAAGCGGCAGGAGGAACTGTCGATCAACGGCTGGGCGATGGAAGCGAGACTGTATGCGGAGAACCCGGCAAAGGGGTTCTTGCCGTCGACTGGGCAACTGACACACTTTTCGTTGCCGATCCGCTCCCGACGAGATCGCTTGCGAGTTGAAACTGGGTTTCAACAAGGCGACGCAGTGACGCCGTTCTATGATCCCATGTTGGCGAAACTGATTGTCCATCGCCCATCTCGGAAAGAAGCGGCGCTATCACTGTCGCATAAATGCGCCGACGTGATTTGCTGGCCTGTTCGCACCAACGCCGAGTTTTTGGTCAATGCGCTCGGCCACCCCGCCTTCGTCGAAGGCGTTATCGATACGGGCCTGATCGCGCGTGAGGCGGATTCACTCGTGCCTAGCGGCGGGCCGAGCGCAGCGGCTTGGGAATGGGCAGCTTCCACAATACTCGCAGACAGCAGGGGCGAACGTATCGGCGATCGCTATGATATTGGTGTATCGCCCTCGCAGGGGCCGTGGCGCGCTATGCTTGGCTTTCGCCTCAATTCTGCTCCCGCCGCTGCGCTGATTCGCCTAACCGATGGGGAGCACATGGCGGAGATTGCCGCACAAGAAGAACCTGTCTGGGCTTCCCGGTGGATCGAACGTGTGGCGGAAGGGTGGCTCGTCAACGACATTGGCAGCTCGTTTGTCATCAATGAAGTGAGATCGGGCACGACGGCAACCGCGTATGCCGCCGACGGCGCGATCCTCTCGCCCATGCCCGGCCGCATCATCGCGGTCGATGTCGCGGCAGGCGACAGCGTCACCAAGGGCCAGAAGCTCGTCACGCTCGAAGCGATGAAAATGGAGCATAGCCTGACCGCGCCGTTCGACGGCACCATTGCCGAAGTGAATGCGGAAATTGGCGGGCAAGTGCAGGAGGGCGTCGTGCTCGTGCGGCTCGACACCGGAGCATGACCGAGGCTTCCACGCCGGGCGCATTGGCCGGCATCAAGGTACTGGATCTGTCGCGCGTGCTCGCCGGGCCGTGGGCGACGCAGATGCTGGGGGATCTGGGGGCGGAGGTGCTCAAGATCGAGCAGCCGGGGCAGGGCGACGACACGCGCCGCTGGGGGCCGCCTGCGCTTGCCGACGATTCGGGCGATTCGGCATATTATCTCTGCGCCAATCGCAACAAGCGTTCGCTCGCGATCGATCTCGCCCAGCCCGAGGGCGCCGATCTGATCCGCCGCCTTGCCGCCGAGAGCGATGTCGTGGTCGAGAATTTTCGCGTCGGCGGGCTGGCCAAATATGGGCTCGATTATGCCGCGCTCTCGGCGATCAACCCGCGCCTGGTCTATTGCTCGATCACCGGTTTCGGCCAGGACGGGCCGTATTGCGACAAAGGCGGCTATGACTTCCTGATCCAGGCGATGGGCGGGCTGATGAGCGTGACCGGTGAAGCCGACGGCCCGCCGATGAAGGTCGGCGTGCCGATCGTCGATCTGTTCACCGGCACCTATGCCACCGTGGCGATCCTCGCCGCTTTGCGCCACCGCGACGCGACGGGGCAGGGGCAGCATGTGGATTGCGCCTTGCTCGACACGCAATTGGCGATGATGTCCAACCAGGCGTCCAACTATCTCAATGGCGGCGCGGTGCCGGTGCGGATGGGCAATGACCATCCCAATATCGTGCCCTATCGCGACTATGCGACCGCCGATGGCGAGATCGTCGTCGCGCTTGGCAATGATCGGCAGTTCCGCGATTTTCTGCGCGTGCTGGGGCTGGAGGGGCTGGGCGACGACCCGCGCTTTGCCAGCGTCGCGCTGCGCAGTGCGAACCGCGCGGCACTGCATGCCGATCTCGCGCCCGCCGTCGCGCGGTGGCGCTCGGACGATCTGATCGCGGCGATGGAGGCGGCTAAGCTTCCCGCCGGCAAGGTCAACGGTTTGCCCGAGATCATCGCCGACGTGCATGTGGCGCACCGCGCCACGGTGCAGCCGATGGCGCGGCAGGATGGCACGCCGCTGAAGGTCGTCGCCTTCCCGGCGAAATTGTCCGCAACGCCCGCGCGCTATGATCGCGCGCCGCCCTGCGCCGGGGCGGATACGCGTGCGGCGCTGGGCGAGGCGCTGGGGCTGTCTGTGGAAGCGCTCGATCGGCTGGCGGCAAGCGGCGTGATCCCGCGCTGAGCCTTTTGCGCATCGCCGCAAAACTGAAATCAAAGCGTCATCGAAACGACGTGACCGCGTAGCAGGTGCGTCGCACAAGGCTCGTAACGCCCCGATTGTTGCATTGCACAAGGGGTCGGTTTCGATGTCGTTTCACACTGTTTCGCGCGTCGCATTGGCGCTTGGGCTGATCGCTGGCCTGTCCAACGTCGCCAACGCCGCGACCCCTGGCGTCGCACCCGCGCCTGCGCCTGGCGAACCTGTGGCAGCCCCTGCTGCGCAACCCGACGACGCGGCACAGACCGACATTCTGGTCACTGCGCGCCGCAGCACGCGATCGGTGACCCAGCTCGACAGCACCGAGATCCAGAAGATCCTGCCCGGCATCAACCCGCTCAAGGCGATCCAGACGTTGCCCGGCGTGACCTATCTCACCGCCGATCCATGGGGCAATAACGAACAGAACATCTCGCTGTTCATCCACGGCTTCAACCAGCAACAGCTTGGCTATACCCTTGACGGCATTCCGCTCGGCGACCAGAATTATGGTAATTACAATGGCTTGTCCCCACAACGTGCGATCATTTCGGAAAACGTCGGCAAGGTGACGCTGGCGAGCGGTGCGGGCGATCTCGGCACCGCCTCCACCAGCAACCTTGGCGGCACGATCGATACCTTTTCGAGCGATCCCAAGCATAGTTTCGGCGGCACGGTCGCGCAGACGGTTGGCAGCTACAGCGCGTTTCGCACCTACGTGCGGCTCGACAGCGGTGACCTCGGCGGCGGCAACGCTTTCTATGTCTCGGGCGTGCGACAGGATGCGCGCGCGTGGGATTTCAATGGCCATCAAGGTGGCTATCAAGCCAATGGCAAGTTCGTGCACGATAGCGGATCGATCAAGCTGACCGGCTATTTCGCCTATTCGGACAAGACCGAACCCAATGAGGACGCGACCGTCGTCAATATTTCAAAGGGCGAGGTGCCCGGCAGCGTGCCGTACACGCGCCCGTTCCTCTACCCCGACTTCAAGACCGCAGTCGCCTATCTGACCTCGGCCGAATATGCGGCGGCCAAGGACAATTACCGTAACTATTACAGCGACGCGCAACGCACCGATTATCTCGGCTATGTCGCGATGACGGCAAAGCTGAGCAGCGCGGTGACCTATGACGCCAAGGTCTATTATCACCACAATGATGGCGTCGGCGTGGTTGCCGGGCCGATCACGGTTGCTGGCCTGCCGCAGCTCTTTTCGGTCTATTATCCGGGGCAAAACCTCTCGACCGTGTTTGGCGGATCGGGCTTTGCGACGCGTACGACCGAATATCGCATCGATCGCGGCGGCATCATCCAGACGCTGAAACTGTCGCTCGGCAATCATGACATCGAATTTGGTGGCTGGTTTGAGCGGCAGAGCTCGTCGGCTTTCCGCCGCTGGTATGCGCTGGACGTCAACAATCCGTCGACGCCGTACCAGCGTCCGCGCGACACGCTCAACCCGCTGATCACTCAATATTATAGCGAAGTGCGCGTCGACCAGTTGCAGAGCCATGTGCAGGATGCGTGGCACGTCCTGCCGACGCTGACGATCCTCGGCGGCTTCAAGTCCACCTATCAATTCGCCACGCAGCGCATCAAAGTCCAACCGCTGCTGGGTTCGTTCGCTGGAACCGTCGCGCTTCCCAATGGCGCGCTTGAGACGACCAAGGTGTTTTTGTCCGAAGTGGGCGCGGTGTGGGAGGTGACCCCCAACGATCAGTTGTTCGTCAACGCGCAGAAGAACATCCGCCAGTTCCAGACGAGCGCTGCGGCTGGCCTGTCGCCCTTTGCACTGGGCAGCCAAGGGGCGTTCGACCTGTTTTCCTCGACCGTCCAGCCCGAAACGAGCTGGACCTATGAAGGAGGCGTGCGCTCGCATCACCAACTGGGGGGCGGCCTGTCGATTGAGGGGCAGCTCAGCGTCTATCACGTCGATTTCTCGAACCGGCTACTCGGCATTTCGCCCAACCCGATCGTCAACTCGATCACCAGCGGCGCTGCGATCATTCAGAACGTCGGTGGCGTGAAGACCAACGGCGTGGATTTCGCGTTCACGCTGCACGCCGGGCCGCGGGTCTCGCTGTACAATGCGCTTTCGTACAACACCTCGAAATATAAAGCCGATTATATCAGCGGAACGACGACGATCCCGACCAAGGACAAGAATGTGCCCGGATCGCCCGACTGGCTCAACAAGACCGTATTGTCGGTTGGACACGGGATTTTCGACGGTCAGTTGATCGGTGATTATATCGGTCGTCGTTATGCGACCTACACCAACGATCTGTCGGTCGGGGGCTATTTCACGCTGGCAGGCCAGATCGGGGCGACGATCCCGCTCGATCAACGGTTGGTGGCAAAAGCGCTGCGAGTCAGCGTGAACGTGACCAACATCACCGATCGCAAGGCGGCGTCGTCGCTAAGCATTGGGTCGGCGACCAACACCTACAGCGTGTTCCCGCTTGCCCCGCGTCAGGTGTTCGGAACGGTGAGCATCAGCTTCTGATGCCGGGCGGGGTGCCGCCGCTCGCGAGGAGCGGCGGCACTGGGGTCAGCGCCCCTTGAACAGCCCCCCCAGCACGCCGCGCACGAGCCCGCCGATGATCCCGGCTCCGGCACCGCGCGATGATCCGAACACGGTCTTCGACACTTCATTGGCGACCTGACGCCCGACTGCGGAGGAGGCGGAGCGGGTCGCCGAGGTGATCGCCCGGTTCCACGGCGAGTTGGCGGCGGCTTTGGCGGCTGCCGCTTCCTGTTGCGCGGCAAGGCGGGCCTGGCGGTCGGCCTCGCGTTGCGCCGCGACACGCTGACGCTCGGCTTCGCGCGCGGCAACGGCGTCGGCCTTGGCCTGTGCCGCCGCCGCCTTATCGGCCTCGGTTTTGGCTTTGGCTTCGGCGGCGGCTGCACTTGCTTCCTGCGCCTTGCCGGCGAGGATTTCCTCGGCGGATTGGCGGTCGATCGCGGTGTCGTATTTGGTGCCGACCGGATCGGTCTGGATCATCACGCCGCGCTCGACCGGGGTGACCGGTCCGACGCGCGAGGCGGGCGGGGCGATCAGCGTGCGCTGGACAGGCGAGGGCGATCCGTCGGGCAGCAACAGCGACACCAGAGCCTCACCGACCTTCAATTCGGTGATGGCGGTTTCGACATCGACACCGGGATTGGCGCGGAAGGTGGTGGCCGCAGACTTCACCGCCGCCTGATCGCGCGGGGTGAAGGCGCGCAGCGCGTGCTGGACGCGATTGCCGAGCTGGCCCGCCACCGTATCGGGAATGTCGATCGGGTTCTGGGTGATGAAATAGATGCCGACGCCCTTGGAGCGGATCAGGCGCACGACCTGCTCGATCTTTTCGAGCAACGCCTTGGGCGCGGCATCGAACAGCAGATGCGCCTCGTCGAAGAAGAAGCACAATTTGGGCTTGTCGGGATCGCCGACCTCGGGGAGATGCTCGAACAATTCGCTCATCAGCCACAGCAGGAAGGTGGAATAGAGCTTTGGGCTCGCCATCAATTTGTCGGCGGCGAGGATGTTGACGATGCCGCGCCCCTTGTCGTCCACCCCGATGAAATCATCGAGATCGAGCGCGGGCTCGCCGAAGAAATGCTCGCCGCCCTGGCTGCGGAGTTGGAGCAAGGCGCGCTGGATCGTGCCGATCGATTGCTTCGAGACATTGCCATACGTGGTGGTGAGTTCGTCGGCGCGTTCGCCGCAGCTGACCAGCATCGCTTGCAGATCGTCCAGGTCGAGCAGCAGCAGCCCGTCTTTGTCGGCGACGTGAAAGGCGATCGTCAGCACGCCTTCCTGCACCTCGTTCAAGTCCATCAGACGCGAGAGCAGCAGCGGCCCCATTTCGGTGATGGTGGTGCGAATGGGATGGCCCTGTTCGCCATAGAGATCCCAGAATTGCACGGGCGTATCGGCATAGGCCCAGGTGTCGTCGCCAATTTCCTTGGCGCGTGCGGCAAAGATGTCGTGATTCTTGGCAGTGGGCGATCCGGCCATGGCGAGGCCCGACAGATCGCCCTTCACATCGGCGACGAAGCACGCGACTCCGTTGCGCGAAAAGCCTTCGATGATGCCCTGGACGGTGACGGTCTTGCCGGTGCCGGTCGCGCCCGCGATCAGCCCGTGGCGATTGGCGCGCTTGAGTTCGAGCTGCTGGGGATTGCTGCCACCGGCACCCGCGCCAAGGAAGATACTGGTCGTTTCGTTCATGAAGCCTCCCGCGATTTCGGCGAAAAGCTATCGCGCGAAAAGCGGGGCGGCGGAAGGAAAATCCCTCTCCCGTGGGAACGACGGGAGAGGGATCGATAGGCTTACTTCTTCAGCTTGACCGCGATGAACAAAGCGGGCTGACGGCCGCGCACGAGATACAGCGCGACCTGCGTGCGGCCAGCGGCCTTGGCCTGGGCGACCACCGCGCCGAGCGCCGCTGGCGTGGTGACCGGAACGCCATTGGCCGAGACGATCACGTCGCCGCGCTTCAGGCCCTTCGACCCGGCATCGCTCGACGGATCGACGGTGGCGACAACCACGCCCTGCACCGACGAATCGACGTTGAAGGTGCGCGCGATTTGCGGGGTCAGCGTCTGCACCGTTACGCCCAGCGCATTGGCGGCTGCCTGGCCAACGGTGGGGTTGTCGCTGTCATCCCCATCATCGCCTTCTTCGCCCGCTGCCTTGGCGGCAAGCTGATCCTCGGGCGGGCGCGTCCCGATCGTAGCGATGATCGTTTGCGGTTTGCCCTGGCGAATGATGTCGAGCGGCACCCGGCTGCCCGGCGTCACATTGGCGACGAGATAGCTGAGCGACTGGTCGGGCGTGACATCCTTGCCGCCGACGCGCAGCACGACGTCACCAACCTTCAGCCCGGCCTTTTCGGCAGGCTGGCCCGGCTCGATGCTGCGGAGCAGTTCGCCGTGATTCTTGACCAGGCCGAAGGACGAGGCAAGATCGTCGTCGATTGGCTGCGGCCCAACGCCGAGATAGCCGCGCGCGATCTTGGTGCCCTTCATCAGCTTCTCGATGACGGGCTTGGCGTCGGTGGCCGGAATGGCAAAGCCGATGCCGATATTGCCGCCGCCCGTGCTGCCCAGAATCTGCGAGTTGATGCCGATGACGTTGCCGTTGAGGTCGAACATCGGGCCGCCGGAATTGCCCTGGTTGATCGCCGCGTCGGTCTGGATGAAGCGATCATAAGCGCCGCCTCCGGTGACGCGGTGCAGCGACGAGACGATGCCCGCCGTCACCGTGCCGCCCAGGCCGAACGGATTGCCGATCGCGACGACCCAGTCGCCAACGCGCGCGGCATCCGAATCGCCGAACTTCACGAAGGGCAGGTTCTTCGCATCGATCTTGAGCAGCGCCAGATCCGAAGTCGGATCGCGCCCGATCAGCTTGGCGACATATTCCTTGCGGTCGACCAGGGTTACGGTGATCGAATCTACCGTTGCCCCTTTGGCACCGGGAGCCACGACGTGGTTGTTGGTCACGACATAGCCGTCTGGCGAAATGATGAAGCCTGACCCGAGCGAGGTTGCTTCCCGCGTGATCGCGGGGCCGCCATTGCCGCCCTGGCCCTGCTGGCCGAACAGCCCCTCGAACGGGGTGCCGGCAAACGGGTTGGCGGGTTGCTGCTGCGTGATGTGCTGGCTGGTCGAGATATTCACCACGGCCGGCTGCAGCTTCGCCACCAGATCGGCAAAGCTCATCGGCGCGCCCGGCTTGGGGGCGGTGGCGGCCATCACGGCGGGCTCGTTCTGCGCGGTCTGCGCGCCCCCGGCGGACGGCAAGGCAATGGCGGTCGCGGTGCCGCTCAGCAACAGGGCGGCGGTAATGGCGTAGGCGTAGCGCACTTTGGTCGTTTCCTCTCGTCTACCAATTGGCAGCATCGCTTTTGTAGATACTAAGCGATGCTGAACGGCGATTGAATATGAACGGCTGATGGCGGGTTATGGAACCATCGATCAGCGTCGTCCCTGGAATTCCTTCAAATAGGCATTGTCGGGCGACAGGACCAGTGAGGTCTGGCCCTTGGCATCCTGCGCGAAGGTGTACCGATACGACTGCATCGCCCGATAGAAATCGTAGAAATCGGGGTCCTTGTTGAAGGCGTCGGCATAGATTTGCGCGGCCTTGGCATCGGCTTGCGCCTGGATGATCTGCGCGGTCTGCTGCCCTTGTGCCTTGATCGTCAGCGCCTGTTGCTGGCGCGCGGTGCGCATGCGGTTGAGCGCGCTGTCGAACGGCGTGCCGCTGGGTAGATCGGCATGCTTGATCCGGACATCGACGATCTGCACGCCATATTGCGAGGCGAGCTTTTGCAGACCGGCGCGGATGTTGCCCATCACCTGGGTGCGTTCGGGGCTGAGCAAGGCGGCGAACGGCCGCTTGCCGAGTTCGTTGCGCAGCGAGGAGCTGAACAGCGGCTTCAACTGATCCTGCACGCGCTGTTCGGTTACCGAGGTGCTGCCGGTCGAGATCACCGCCTTCAACGGGTCGACGATGCGGAAGCGGGCATAGGCGTCCACCTCCAGGCGGGTCTGGTCGGTCGAGAGCACAGGCTGGTTGTCGAGTTCGACATCGAGCACGCGCTTGTCGACCCACACCAGCCGATCGATGAAGGGCACGCGCGCGGTCAGGCCCGCGCCGGTCTGGCCGAACACTTCATTGGGGCGATATTCGTTGATCGTGCGCACGGGCTGCTGAAAGCGCAGCACCACCGCCTGGCGCGTCTCGGGCACGATCGCGAAGGTGCTGGCGGCGAGGATCAGCAACACCAAGGCGAACACGCCAAGGGCGATGGGATTGCGGAGCAGGGCGCGGTTCACTGGGCGACTCCCGGAGTCTGAGGAGCGGCTACGGCGGGGGACGGTGCCGACGGCACGCGGCGCATGCCGGGCAGCGGCAAATAAGGGACAACGCCCGGCGATTCGATGATCGTCTTGTCCGACTTGGACAGGACTTGCTCCATCGTGTCGTAATACATGCGGCGGCGCGTCACTTCGGGCGCGAGCTTATACTGCGCATAGATCACGTCGAAGGCCGCGGCTTCACCCTGCGCCTTGGCCAGCACCTGCTGCGCATAGCCGCGCGCGCGGCTGATGTCGCTTTGCGCCTGTTGCTGCGCGGCGGAGACTTCCTTGAAGGCGTCGGCGACCTGGGCGGCGGCTTGCGCGCCCTTGATCGCGACGCCCTGGATGCGGATGCCCGCATTATAGCGATCGAGGATTTCCTGCATTGCCTGCTGGACCTTCACCTCCATTGCGGTGCGGCCGGCACCGATCGCTTCGTCGAGCGTGGCGGTGGCGACGACCGCGCGCATCGCGCTTTGCGCGGTGGCGCGCAGCGTCTCGCGCGGGCGCGCGATCTGGAAGGCGAAGTCCTGCGGGTTGGCGATCTGCCAGCGCACCGAATAGTCGAGATCGACGATGTTCTGGTCGCTGGTCAGCATCAGCTTGTCGGTGTCTTTTCCGGCGGTGACGGCGCTGCTGTCATCGGGAAAGGTGTCGGTATTGATCGCGGCGACATCGACCTTGGCGACCTCGACAAAGGGCGCAGGCAAGGTGAAGCGGATGCCGGGCTCGAGCGTCTCCGAATAGCGGCCGAGCACGGTGACGACGCCGCGCTCCTGCGGGCCGATCGAATGGAAACTGGTGAGGGCAATCCACGCGACCAGCAGGATGCCGACCGCGATCACCCACAATTGGCCTGCGCTGGGCGCGCCGGGAATCCGGGGGCGTCCACCGCCACCACCAGAGCCGCCTCCGCCGCCGCGCGCGCGCTTGAGGAATTCATCGAGCGCGCTGGGCCCTGGCGTAGTGCCACGCGGCTTGCCGCCGGGCGGCTGTGCCCATGGGTTGCGCGGGCCGCCACTGTCGCCCCCGCCATTGTCGGACCCGGAGCCGCTGCCCCACGGTCCCTTATTGTCGGCGGCGAGGATGGAGAAGCGCTGAAACCAGCCCGATAAGATCGTCATGAAACCTTTATAGGGGTGCGTTCTTGCGAAAAACAGTGGCAAGCGCATCCGCGTCGCCTATCTGCGCACGATGACCGATAGTAGTTTGCTAGATGCAGCCCTCCTCCGCGTTGCCCAGGGGCGCGCCACCGGCAGGATCGAGGAGGGACGCGCCAGCATCATCGTCGATGTCAGTGGCCTGGACGAGCCTGCGCGTGACGCGCTGGAGGCCGATGTCCGCGCCGCGGCTACCGCTGTTCCCGGCATTTCCAGCGTGCGCGTTGCGCTGACCAGCCAGCGTTCGCGCCGAATCGTGCTGGCGGTGGCAAGCGGCAAGGGCGGGGTGGGCAAATCCACCGTCTCGGCCAATCTCGCGATCGCGCTGGCGCGCTCCGGGCGGCGCGTCGGGTTGGTCGATGCCGATATCTATGGTCCGTCGCAGCCACGGCTGATGGGCGTCGCCAATGCCAAGCCAACCGCGCGCGACAAGGTGTTGCAACCGGTGCCGACGCCTTATGGCGTGCCGATGCTGTCGATGGGGATGCTCGTCGCCGCCGACCAGGCGATCGCGTGGCGCGGGCCGATGGCTGCGGGCGCGCTGACGCAGATGATGGACGCCAATTGGGGACCGGCCGACACGCTGGTGCTCGATTTGCCGCCGGGCACGGGCGACGTGCAATTGACGATGATCCAGAAATATCGCCCGAGCGGCGCGGTGATCGTCTCGACCCCGCAGGATCTGGCGCTGATCGATGCGCGCCGCGCGATCGACCTGTTCGTCAAGGCGGGCGTGCCGATCATCGGGCTGATCGAGAATATGGCGGGCTATGTCTGCCCGTCATGTGGCGAGGTCTCGGATCCGTTTGGAACAGGCGGGGCGGAGGCCGCCGCGGCGGAACTGGGCCTGCCGTTTCTGGGGCGCATCCCGCTCGATATCCGGGTGCGCGTCGCCTCGGATGCGGGCGAGCCCCCGGCGGCGGGGAACGGTCCTGAAGGCGTTGCGTTCATGGGCGTGGCCGACAAGGTTGGCGATTGGATCAAAGGACAAGGCTGATGCCGCTCACCCAGGATGCCGAGCTTCGCACCTTGCTGGAGGAAACGCGCGTGATCGCGCTGGTGGGCGCATCGGATCGCCCCGATCGCCCGTCCTACCGGGTGATGCGGACGTTGCAGGAGCATGGCTATCGCGTGATCCCGGTCAATCCGCAGATCACGGGCGAGCATCTCCACGGCGAATTCGTGTTTCGCGACCTCTCGCAAATTGGCGATCCGATCGATCTGGTCGACATCTTCCGCAATTCTGCGGCAGCGGGCGAGGCGGTGGATGACGCCATTGCAGCGGGTGCGAAAGCGGTCTGGATGCAGTTGGGCGTGGTCAACGACGTCGCCGCCGCCCGGGCAGAGGCGGCGGGATTGAAGGTCGTCATGGACCGTTGCCCCGCGATTGAACTCGCGCGCCTTGGGATCGCGCCGATCGCCTGAAATTCGCCACGATTGCCGCGCAGCTTCGCTCCGATGCTGTTGCTGCTCCTTGCCGCGCAAAGCGCCAGCCCTGCGGCAAGCCCCGCAGCCGCACCGACATCCTTTTCCATTCTACAACCGGTGCCGGACGAGCCGTGCGTGCGGCGTGGCGCGAAAGACAGCAATCCTGAGGATATTGTGGTGTGCGGCCAGCCGTTGCCGTCGCAGGCTTTGCCCTATCCCAACGAAGTGGTGCTCGACGAGCCGCGCCCGTCCAACCCCGACCTGCGGGCGACCCGCGCCCTCGATCTGTCGACGCCATCCTGTGCGACGGTGCAGAGCGGCTGCAATGTGGGGGTTAACATCTTCGGCGGGGCTACGCAGTTGGTGCGCCTGGTGCAGAAGGCGATCGCGCCCGACAGTTGCTGCGAGCGGCCGGGCGAGGCGTCCAGTCTCGGCATGCTGCTGGGCGACGCCGCACACGGGGTCGGGCGGGCGTTCCGCAAAAAGCCCGACAAATCGCGCCGCGTTTCGATCCCGCTGGAAGACCCGCCGCTGGATACCTCAAGCCGAATAACGCCCTAAACGCACGCCACGGCGGTTACGCGAGGATGTGCATCCATAGCGGCTGCCCGACCAGGCTTTGCGACCCGCGCAACCGTTCCAGCGCCTGGGCGACGCTGCGCTCGGGGCCTTCATGGGTAACGATCGCGACCAGCACCGAGCCATCGGCATGGACGCCGCGCTGCATCAGGCTTTCGATCGAAACGCCGGCATCCCGCATTGCGGCGGCGATCTCGGCCAGCACACCCACGCGGTCGGCGACGGTGAAACGCACATAGGCGCGCCCGAGCCGGTCTCCCGCATCGGCAGGCCCCTGCGCGAGCAAGGCGTCGGCGGGCATGGCGAAGGCCGGGCCGAATTCGCCGCGTGCGATGTCGATCAGATCGGCGACGACAGCAGACGCGGTCGGCCCGTCGCCGGCACCCGCCCCCTGGAACAGCAAGCGCCCGACGAAATTGCCTTCCGCCACCACCGCATTGGTCGCGCCGGTGACGTGCGCTAGCGGGTGACTGACGGGCACGAGATGCGGGTGCACGCGCTGGAATAGCCCGTTCGGGCCGGATTCGGCGAGGCCGATCAAGCGCACGCGATACCCAAGCGACGCCGCCTCGGCGATATCGGCGGCAAGCACGTGGCGGATACCGCTGGCGGCGACATCGGCGAAAGCGGGCTGCGTCCCGAAGGCGAGGCTGGCCAAGAGCGAAACCTTGTGCGCCGCATCGACGCCATCGATGTCGAAGCTCGGGTCGGATTCGGCAAAGCCCAGCGCCTGCGCCTCGGCCAGCACATCGGCGAAATCGCGGCCTTCGGCTTCCATCTTGGACAGGATGAAATTGCAGGTGCCGTTGAGGATGCCGTAGACGCGCTCGATCTCATTGGCAGCGGCACCCTCGCGCAGCCCCTTGATCACGGGCACGCCGCCCGCGACGGCCGCTTCGAACTTCAGCGCGACATTGGCGGCTTCGGCGGCGCGCGCCAGCTCCAGCCCGTGATGCGCCAGCATCGCCTTATTGGCGGTGACGAAGCTCTTGCCAGCACCGAGCGTGGCGCGCGCGAGCGTGAGGGCAGGGCCATCCGACCCGCCGACCAGCTCGACCACGACATCCACGTCCGCATGGGCGAGCGCCGTCGTGTCGTCGACCCATGCGAAGCGACCGATATCGACCCCACGATCCTTGCTGCGGTCGCGCGCGGACACCGCAACGATCTCGATCGGTCGCCCCGCGCGCCGCGCGATCAGCGCGCCATTGGTGTCGAGCAAGCGGATCACGCCTGCGCCAACCGTGCCGAGACCGGCAAGCGCGATGCGGAGGGGTTTGGTCATGGGTTCGACTTCCTGCCTTGTAGTGCGGCGCGGCTCATGCGGCACGATCGACCCTGAAACAAGATCGCTGTTATTTGGGAGCGGTGAACACGACGACAGTGCACCCCTTGCTACAATCCGGAATGGTGTAAGCGGCGTGAACAATCGCCGCCACACTCCAACTGATGATCGTAACGCCAAACAGCCTTACCGCTGTATCAAAGTGTCGGCGCTGGAACGTGATCCACTGCGTGAAGCCACTGACGATGGTGATGGCAAACAAGATCGACACCAGCAACGGTAAAGCGAGGAAGCGCGCAGGGTGCGTGAGGGCAGACAGAGCCGTCAACCCAGCGAGCGCCGTTCCGAGTCCGCCGACCGCCAGTTGTAGATATCGTCCGACCCGGATCACTTCACGCCTTCACCAACCCGATTTCGACCAGCCGCTCGTGCAGATAATCGTGCGCTGTGATCGGGGTGGGATAGCGGTTGGGGTTTTCTGCGCTGATCGTCGAGGGCAAAGTCTCGATCAGGAAATCGGGCACCGGGTGCAGGAAGAACGGCATCGAATAGCGCGAGTGGCCGCGCCGCTCGGGCGCGGGATTGACGACGCGGTGCGTGGTCGAGGGCAAGACGTGGTTGGTCAGGCGCTGGAGCATGTCGCCGACATTGACGACCATCGCGCCTTCGGGCGGCCGGATCGCCAGCCACTCGCCATTCTTGTCGAGCAGCTCGAGCCCGGCCTCCTCGGCACCGAGCAGCAGGGTAATGAGGTTGATGTCCTCATGCGCACCAGCGCGGACCTCCGGCGCGTCGGCGGGGACCGGAGGATAATGGAGCAGCCGCAGCACCGAATTGCCGTCCTTTACGGCAGGATCGAACCAGTCGGGGGCGAGTCCCAGATGGCGCGCAATGGCGGAGAGCAAGCGATCGCCCGCAGTGTCGAAGGCCGCGAACAGCTCGATAAAGGTTTCGCGGAATCCCTCGGGCTGGTCGGGCCAGATGTTGGGGGACATTTGCGCCTCGAACCGGTGCCCTTTGGCCAGCTCGCGGCCGATATGCCAGAATTCCTTCAGATCGACATGGTTCGCGCCCTTGGCGATCTCGGTCTTGAACGGCGTATAGCCGCGCGCGCCGCCACCACCGGCCACGAAATAGGCGCGTTTCGTGTCCTCGGGCAGCGCGAAGAACGCCTCAGTCATCGCCCAGGCGCGCGCGATCAGATCGGCGGGTACGCCGTGATCGGCGACGACGGCAAAGCCGAACCGCTCGAACGACCCGCCGAGCGCAGCGGCAAAAGCGACCGGGTCGGCGGCTTCGTCGCTCAGCGAAAGCGCTGGGACTTGCGCAGGTGTGGGGGCAGTCGGCGTGTCGAGCATGATCGGGAGTCCGTCAGAGTAAAGCCACCGGATAAACCGGATTTGCCCAGACGTCATCAGCAGACCGCCACGCTCGCTCATCCGATAGTGATGACGCCTTTTGCCATATCGCTGCCGTCGGGCACGAGGTCGAGCGCGAACGGTTCCCCTTCATTGGTCTTGCCGGTCAAGCCATTGCCCGCTGCCGTCAGCGTGAATCCCGCCGCAGTCAGCTTGGTTTTGAACCAGTCCCGGACCGCAGCCGGGGCGGCGGGGCTGGTAAAGGCAACGCGGACGTGGCCGTCTTCCTCGGCGTCGGGCTTGTTCTTGGCAGTGATGTTCACGCTGCCGATCGTCGAACCGGGATACAGATGCACCCCGTTCATGTCGAAATTGCTCGCATCCAACTTGACGTTGGGCAACTTCATCTTGCCCTTGAAAAACGGCGTGTCGATCGCCGCTTCGCCATTGCCGTCGAAACCGGCCAGGACCGGGCCGTCACCATCCGACGTGTTGATCGAAATCGAGGTGCCGTCCTTGCCGCCCCCACAGGCGGCAAGCGGGAACAGCGCAATCGCGCACACCAGGGGACGGAGCATGGCAGACCTCATGTGTATCATCGTGCTAACACACTAAAGGCCTGCCATGCGGTTCGTCAAGGTCTCAGTGCGTCAGCGCGGCGGGCACGGTGCCGCCGGACTCGGCCAGCTTGGCCATGACCTGCTGGTGCAGCCAGACATTCATGGTTGCGCTGTCGTCTGTGTCACCGGTGAAGCCCAGTTCGTGCGCGAGGGCGAGGCGGTTCTCATGGCTCGGGTCGAGATCGAGCAGCTTCATCAAGTCGACGATCGAGTCGCGCCAGTTGAGCTCCTGCCCCTTGGCCTCGGCTTTGGCGGTGAGGATCGCTTCGACATCGACGGGGGCCGTGGGGGCCGTCGGGGTGGCTTCGGCGGGCGGGTTGCCCGGGTCGGACGGCGTGTTCATCTGCGGCATCGCCGATGTCGAGGGAACGGCTTCGACCGGGGCGGCCTTCTGGCCCCAGATTGCATCCTTGATCATGCTGAAAATGCCCATCGCCATGCTCCTTGTGGTGGAGCCACGAAAGTGCCGCAACGGTGCTACGGTTCCATGACGCGCGCGAGATTCAAGCTGCGGTGCGGATGAATTGATGGGTGACCTGCGCGGCAGGCTCGGGCATTGGGGCGATATGCCTGTTTCGAACGACATCCCCGTGCAGGACACGCCGCCAATCCGCTTGGTGGAGTTCGTGCCTCTGATCGCTGCCCTCATTTCGCTCGGTGCGCTTGGGATCGATACGATGCTGCCCGCCTTGCCCGATATCGCACGTCGGCTCGGGGTGGATGCGATCGTCGACGGCCCGTTGATTTTGACGGTGTTCGTGGTCGGGCTGGGGATCGGGCAATTGATCCACGGACCGTTGACCGATCGTTTCGGGCGGCGGCCGGTGTTGATCGCGGGGCTGCTCGGGTACATCGTGTGCAACTTGCTGGCGGGGCTGGCCAACGGTTTCGCGCTCCTGCTGGCGATGCGCTTCATCAGCGGCTTGGCGGTTGCCGCCAGTCGCGTCGTAACCATCGCCGTGATCCGCGATTGCTTTTCCGGGCGCGCGATGGCGCAGGTGACCAGCCTGGCCTTCATGGTGTTCATGGCGGTGCCGATCGTGGCACCGAGCATCGGGCAGGCGATCTTGCTGCTGGGATCGTGGCGGCTGATTTTTGAGATGATCGCGGCGGCGGCGTTGCTGTGCCTGGTCTGGTTCGTCCTCCGCATGCCCGAGACGCTGCGTTCGGAAAATCGCGCGCCGCTATCGATCCGTAGTACAGTGTCAGGCTGGCGACACACGCTGCGCGACCGCTATTCGCTGGGTTACATGATCGCGGCGCTGATCTGCCAGGGCGCGATTTTCGGGTATCTCAGTTCGATCCAGCCGATCATGGAGCATGTCTTTCATCGCCCTGGGCTGCTCGGCATGGTGTTCGCCGCCTCGGCGGGCACGATGGCGGTGGCGAACTTGCTCAATTCGCGGATCGTCATTCATCTGGGCATGCGCCGTATTTCGCAGGTTGCGTTGGTGGTGATGATCGTCTCGTCGGGCACGGGCCTGGCGGTCGGGTCTTTTGGCGATGAGCCGCTGCTGGTGTTCGTCGTGGTCCAGGCGATCACGATGGCGTGCTTTGGCCTCGCCACCTCCAACATGTCGGCGATGGCGATGGAAAATATGGGCGAAATCGCGGGGATCGCATCGAGCGTGCAGGGCTTTTTCGGTATCACGCTTGGCGGCGTGATCGGCTGGGCGATTGGGCGCAGCTTCAATGGCACGACCGCGCCGATGCACCTGGGTTTCCTCATCGCCGGTGTGGCCGGGCTAGGCATCGCCGCCATTGTCGAGCGTGGTCGGCTGTTTCGCCCCAGTTGAGCGAATTTCGGTGAACCGCGCGGAACCGAACGCGGGTTGCGCGGTTCGAAGTTTGGAATGATCCTACATTGTGTGGGCTGTCGGGAGAGACGCAATGAGCATAGGTGGACATCGCGTGCCGGGGGAAGGCACCGGCGACGACGGATATGACGAAGAAGGCTATGACGAAAGCCAGCGCGCGGAAATCCTGGAGGTCACGCGCGACGGGCCCAGCGATGGCACTTTGCTGACCGACCTCAACCCCGACATCGCATCCGAAAATGACGATGACGATGACGATGATCTCGACATGGAAGACGATGATCTGGGCGAGGAAGATGACGACCTCGATTCGGAAAAGGATCCGGATGAAGACGAGGAAGAGGAAGACGACGTTCAGGACGAACTCGACGACGATACGGTCGATGACGACGAATTGAGCGACCGCGACGACGCGGCCTTGCGTCCCTGACTATAGGATTGGGGCGGTCGACATTTGTCGGCCGCCCTTTTTTTGACCTCCGCCAATCGCAGGCGGAGGGCTATGTCGCGCGCTGGCGCTGACCCTTACGATCCCCAACGATGATGTGGACGACGCGCGGCACCGCTAAGCGCTTCAGTTGCCCTTCATCGCATTGGCGAGAATGGCGAGGTCCGCATTGTCGATGGCCGCCCCGGTGGCGTCGGTGGCATTGGCCGCAGCTGCTGCGTCGCCATGCCCAGCCGGGGGCGCAAACCCAACCGTATCGACCGCTGTCCAAAGGATGCCGATCGCCCAAAGCAGCGCGGACCACCGGCTGAGAAAGAGTTTTCGAAACGGCACAGGCTCGCCATAGCGAACCGTGATTAACACTCTTTCCTTAAAGCGTATGATTCCACGGAAATTCTTCGTTCGGTCGGCGATCGGCCAGGTCAGCTGCGCGGTGAAGATGTTCGGCGGATTGCTTGGCGGCCTGCGGGGTGAGCGAGGTCGCCAAACCATCCGGCCCATCGAGCAAGACTTCGCCACGCTCCGCCGCTACACGGATGGGCGTATCGCTCGGTGTTTTCGACATTGCATCTCTCCCAGTGGACAGAACGTGGTGACGCGGCGCATGTTCCGGGAAAATAGGGGAAACCATGTACACTAGCCTGTTCCTTAAGACTCATCGCATCCCGGTGCTGGACGCCGAGGAGGTGGCCGCGCTGGAAGCGGCGGTTGGACGGACGGCCACATTTTCAGCCAAGCAGATCATCGTGCGTCAGCAAACACCGCTGACCCAATGTACGCTGCTGCTGGAGGGCTTCGTCGAGCGGTATAAGGATACGCCCGAGGGGCGGCGGCAAATCCTCGCGATTCACGTTCCCGGCGATTTTGTCGATTTGCACAGCTACCCGCTGAAGCGCCTCGAACATTCGGTCGCGGCGCTTACCGACGTGAAGGTCGCGTTTTTCCCGCATAGCGCAATTCGGGCGCTCACCGAGCGATCTGCCACGCTGACCGAATTGCTGTGGCGCTCGACGCTGATCGATGCCGCGATCAACCGCGAATGGATCGTGTCGATCGGCGCGCGCAGCGCCGTCGTCCGCCTCGCGCACCTCTTTTGCGAGATGTACGTTCGCCTTGAGCGGATCGGGATGACCTCGGGCACCACGTTCGCGCTGCCGCTGACCCAGGTCGACCTGTCCGATGCCACCGGACTGACCGCGGTTCACGCCAACCGCATGCTCCGCCAGTTGCGCGAACAGGAGCTGGTCAGTTTTCGACAGGGGACGGTCGAGATTCTCGATTGGAACGCGTTGCGGCGCTTCGCCGATTTCGATCCGGCCTATCTGTTCTTCGATTGATGCACGGCTTCAGCGGATCGGCACTCCGGCCAGATAATGCGTCTGCGCCGCATCGGTCGCGTTGATGGCGAGAATCGAGCGCGCGTCGCCGGGAGCCAGGGGCTTGCCGTGACGATCAGCCGCCGCGCCGATGACGCGGTGGAGCAGTTCCTGGCCCTCTTCCCACCATCCGATCCCGCTCGCCGCGTTCAGATGGCCTTGGGCCCCGGCATCGACAAAGTGGCTGCCCCAGCCGACCGCCAGGCTGTGCGCGCGCTCGATCGTGATCCAGGGGTCGTCGCGACTGGCGACGACAATGGAGGGGAAGGGCAGGGGGCTGATCGGGGTTGGGCCAAAGGCGGCGAGTTCGGCCTGGGCATCAGGGCGGTCGACATCGGCGGGGGCGACCAGCAGTGCCCCGGCGACGGGCCAGCCATAAGGCTGGCGGGTCAGCTCCGTCCACCACGCCACGGCGAGGCAGCCAAGACTGTGCGCGGCGAGCACGACCGGAGCCTGCGCCGAACGGATCGCCTGGTCGAGCTTGGTCACCCAGGCGTTGCGATGCGGCGTATTCCACATCCCCAGTTCGACGCGGATCGTGTCTGGGCGTGCCTGTTCCCACAAGGTCTGCCAATGCGACGGGCCCGAGCCGCCAAGGCCGGGAACGGTCAAAATGGTCGGCTGAACGGGGTCGAAATTCGAAAAGGTACCCATCGATTCTCTCCCAATGCGCCCTGAAACAGGGGTGGAGAGACGTGGCCATCCGTGCTCTAGGGGGACGCCGCATGGCCACGCCTCCAAGCGCAAAATGTATTCCTACTTAAAAGATAGGCAATAGCGCTGCGCCAGAAAGAATGGCGGATGCGATGACCTGAAATAGGGACGACCGCGCGGCGTAAAACGGGCCGGGGCGAGCGGTATTTCAAGGGCACTAAGGCGCGCGCGACTCGAAGCCCCCTTGCGCGCGTGCGCCGCTTGGCGTTGGAGGGGCTGTATGTCCAAGACCCGTGCTGACCAACTCCTCGTCGATCGCGGCCTCGCCGAAAGCCGGACGCGCGCGCAGGCGCTGATCATGGCGGGGCTGGTGTTTTCGGGCGAGCGCAAGATCGACAAGCCCGGCCAGGCGGTGGCGGACGATGTCGTGCTCGACGTGCGCGGGCGCGACCATCCATGGGTCTCGCGCGGCGGAATCAAGCTGGCGCATGGTCTGGATGCGGTCGGCTGGGACGTAACGGGCGCGGTGGCGATCGATGTCGGCTCTTCGACCGGCGGCTTTACCGACGTGTTGCTCCAGCGTGGCGCGGCGCGGGTTTATGCCGTCGACAGTGGCACCAACCAATTGGCGTGGAAGCTGCGCCAGGATGACCGGGTGATCGTCCACGAACAGACCAGCGCGCGGATTTTGACCGAGGCGCATATTCCCGAGCCGATCGACCTGATCGTCTGCGATGCGAGCTTCATCGGCCTCACCAAGGTGCTCGAGGTGCCGCTGCGCTTTGCCAAGCCGCAGGCGCGCTTGCTCGCTTTGATCAAGCCGCAATTCGAGGCTGGCCGCAATGAGGTTGGCAAGGGCGGGGTCGTGCGCGATCCAGCGGTGCATGCGCGCGTCTGCACAGAGGTCTCGGCATGGGTGGTCGCGCAAGGGTGGTCCGTCGTCACGCTGGTCGAAAGCCCGATCACCGGGCCTGAGGGCAATATCGAATTTCTGATCGCCGCCACACGGTAGGAGACAGGCGCTGGTTGGGGAAAATTTAACCACGCAACCTGACCGTCGTTCTTCTATAGAAGATCAGGCGGGGCGACAGCTGAGCGCCTGACAGATTCGCGTGTAACCGGGGGCCGTGGCTTGAGAGAGATTGCATCGAAACAGCAGTTGCGGCTTGCGTTTTTGCGCTGGGCGGTCGTGACGGTGCCGTTCGTGCTCTTGCTGGGCTTTACCGCAGCGCGCCTGGCCCCCGCTGGATCGGCCAATGTCTGGTACGCCGCGCTGGTTAAACCGCCCGTTACGCCGCCGGATTGGGCCTTCCCGGCGGCATGGACGGCGATCTACGTCCTGCTGGGCCTTGCGCTGGCGATGATCATCCATGCCCGCGGCTCGCGCATGCGTGGCCCGGCGATTGCGCTGTTCGCTGTTCAGTTGGCGGTGAATTTGAGCTGGTCGCCGGTGTTTTTCGGCATGCATCAGGTGACCTTCGCGCTCGGGATCGTCGTGCTGATGTTTCTGCTCACGCTGGCGATGGCGATCGTCTTCGGCCGGATCCGCGTGCTGGCCGGGGCTTTGCTGGTACCGTATCTTCTCTGGCTGGTGTTCGCCTTCTATCTCAATTACCAGATCATGGACTTGAACCCAGGGGCCGAAACCCTTGCGCCACCGTCCGCCACCACCCAAATCATCAAGCTCTGAACCCCACGGGATTTTCCGCATGCAATCCGATAACAAGATTTTCGACGACCTCGCCAAGTTCCTGAACGGTGCTGCTGGAACGCTGGCCGGTGTTGGGCGTGAGGCCGAGGCAGGCGCGCGCGCGCGGGCGAAGGAGTGGATCGGCGGTCTGGATTTCGTTTCGCGCGACGAGTTTGAGGTCGTCAAGGCGATGGCGGCGGCCGCGCGCGACGATGCGGATGCGCTGCGTGCGCGGCTCGATGCGCTCGAAGCGAAAGCGGCGGCAACGCCTAAGGCGGAAGGCTGAGACGATCTTTTCCACAGTTTTTTCGATTGGCTTGCCTGCCCCATTCTTGTGCTGCCCGCCGCGCTGCGTCACCACAGCGCCAAAGGCGAATGATGGAGGCGCACGATGATCCTCGATGAGGCGGATTTCGATCGCGACGATGCAGCGCCGATCGACATGCTGGAAAGCTATTTCGCGGCGCATGGCTGGGACCATGAGCGGCAGGACGATGAAGTCATCGCCAAGGTCAAAGGGAGCTGGACGCAATATGAGCTTCGCGCGCTATGGCGCGAGGAAGACAGCGTTATTCAGTTCCTGGCCTTTCCCGACGTGCGCGTGGCCGATGACCGGCGCGCCGCGATTTATGAAGCGATCGGGCTGATCAACGAGCAATTGTGGGTCGGCCATTTCGAATTGTGGTCGGCGAGCGGGATCCTGCTGTACCGCCATGCCGCGATGATCGAAGGCGCGACCGAATCGGGGGGCGGCACGATGTCGCTGGGGACGGCGGAATTGCTGGTCGAGAGCGCGATCGACGAATGCGAGCGCTTCTATCCGGTGTTCCAGTTCGTGCTGTGGGGCGGCAAGACCCCTGCCGAAGCCATGGCCGCAGCCATGACCGAGACGCAGGGCGAGGCCTGAATGGTCGGGCACGACCGTCCGGAACGGACGGTGACTCGCGTCTGGATGGTCGGATGCGGGACTATGGGCGGGGCGATGCTCCGCCAATGGATTGCCAGTGGGGTTCTGGCACCCGGCAATGTCGATGTGGTCAACCGGGCCGACCGGCTTTTGCCGACAGGCGTCCGGCAGGCGCGGGATGTGCCGAGCGGGGCATTGCCCGATCTCGTGATCCTGGCGATGAAGCCGCAGCAATTGGACGAGGTCGCCGCGCGCTTTGCGGAGCGCTTGCGGGGCGTGCCAGCGTTGGTCTCGATTTTGGCGGGGGTGGAAGAACACGCGCTTGCCGCGCGGTTTCAGGCAGGCGCGATCGTTCGCGCAATGCCGAATTTGCCGGTCGGGATTGGCAAGGGCGTCGTCGCGCTCGACAGCAGCAGCGCCGATCCCGCCCTGCGCAGGGCGATCACCACGGTGATGGCAGCACTCGGTCTGGTCGAATGGGTCGATCCAGCACAGTTCGATGCCGTCACCGCACTGGCCGGGTGCGGGCCGGCGTTTCTATATCGCTTTATCGATGCGCTGGCAGCGGCGGGCGTTGCGCAGGGGCTGCCCGAAGACCAGGCGAACCGTCTGGCGCTCGCCACGGTTGCAGGGTCGGCGCTGCTGGCGGCTGCCGCAGATGTTCCGCCGGGCACGCTGGCCGATCGTGTTGCCAGCCCCGGCGGTTCCACGCGCAAGGGGCTCGACGTACTGGATCAGGGGCAGGCGCTTGTCGCTTTGCTGCGCACCACGGTTGCAGCCTCGGCTGCGCGCAACGCGGAGATGGCCGCAGAAGCGCGGCGTTAGGACGCGGGCGACGCCTAAGTCTGCAGTCAGACCGAGAGGAGCTTCAGCACCTCGTCTGGGGTGATTCCTTCCAGCACCGCCCAGAAGCCGCTGACCGCATTCTGCCCCGCACTGGCATAAGCCTGCGCCCACACCTGGCGGACGCATTCGAACAGATCGGATTCGAGCTGCTTGCCCGCTTCCGACAAGCGCAGCAGCCGTTGCCGCCGATCACGCTCGCCAATGCGCGTTTCGACGAGGTTGCGCTCGACCAGTTCGTTCAGGACGCGGCCGAGCGATTGCTTGGTGATGCCGAGCAGCCCGAGCAGCGCGCTGACCGTCAAGTCGGGGTGGCGCGCGATGAAATACAAAGCGCGGTGGTGCGCCCGGCCCAGTCCTAACGCGCTCAGTTGTTCCTCGGTGGAGCGCGCAAGCGTGCTCTGCGCGAAGTACATGAGTTCCATGCCACGACGGATTTCGGGTTCGCGCAGGAAAAGCGGCGAGGCGGAGGCGATTGCGGTAGCCATTGTTGACCGCGTTTGCCGCCTCCCGTACAGCCCTTCAACCCCCAAATTGTAACAACTTGTCGCAGGGCTTCGATGCACCAGAACGCCGATCTCGACCACCGCTCCACCGCCAGCACGCAGGCTTTTGTCGTGGAGCCGCATCCGACGCCCGTGCCCGCGAACGAACGCACCGGCTTGATTGCAAACCCGGGCTTCGGGCGCGTGTTCACCGACCATATGGTGACGATCCGTTATAACGAGGTCGCCGGGTGGCATGATGCCAAGATCACCCCGCGTGCGGCGTTCCAGATGGATAGCGCGTCGGCCGTGCTGCATTATGCGCAAGAGATTTTCGAAGGGCTGAAGGCCTATCGCTTGCCCGATGGCGGGGCAGCTTTGTTCCGCCCGTCGGCAAACGCTGCGCGCTTCCGCGCATCGGCGGAGCGGATGGCGATGGTGCCGCTGCCCGATGAGCTGTTCGTCGAGTCGGTCCGCGCCATCGTGCGGCAGGAGGCCGACTGGATCCCCGATATCGACGGAGGCGCGCTGTATCTCCGCCCGTTCATGATCGCGAGCGAAGTGTTCCTGGGGGTGAAGCCGTCCAGCGAATATCTGTACGCGGTGATCGCCTCCTCGGTCGGGGCCTATTTCAAGGGAGGCGCGCCCGCCGTCACCCTGTGGGTGTCGCAGGACTATACCCGCGCCGCCCCCGGCGGCACCGGTGCCGCCAAATGCGGCGGCAATTACGCCTCCAGTCTGATCGCGCAGGCCGAAGCGACTCGCCAAGGGTGCGACCAGGTGCTGTTCATCGACGCAGTCGAGCGGCGCTGGATTGAAGAACTGGGCGGCATGAACATCTTTTTCGTGTTCGACGATGGCAGCATCGCCACGCCGCCGCTGACGGGCACGATCCTTCCCGGCATCACCCGCGATTCCTTGCTGACCTTGGCGCGCGATATGGGGCTCAGTGTCCGCGAAGAGCCGTATGCGATCGACCAGTGCCGCGCCGATGCCGAAAGCGGTCGGCTGCTGGAGGCCTTTGCGTGCGGCACGGCGGCGGTGGTCACCCCGATTGGCACGATGAAGATGCGCGATGGCGCATTCCAGATCGGCGGCGGCGGGCCGGGGCAAACCACCCAGCGTTTGCGCCAGGCGCTTATCGATATTCAGCGCGGGCACGCGCCTGATCCGTATGGCTGGCTCGAGCGCGTGATCTGAAAGCGTGAATCCGGGCTTTCCAAGCGCGGATTCGCAGCCTAAAGCACGCCGCTCCCGGATTGGGGCGTCGCCAAGTGGTAAGGCAGCGGCTTTTGATGCCGCCATTCGCAGGTTCGAACCCTGCCGCCCCAGCCAATCTCTTCATCACGATTCTGCATGGGCAGAAAGTCAGCGGTCGACAGATGCGGAGCCGCGCTTGAAAGACGCAGCGACCATGACGATGCTCCGCTTGATCCTGCTCGGCCTGATCGCCATCCCTTTGGGTTGCAGTCCGCTGGCGGCACGAAGCAAGCACGCCAAAATCGCCCTGACCTTCGATGACCTGCCGGCGCTGACGATGGCGAAGGACCAGCCTTATGTGACCGGCTTGAACGCCGACATTCTGCAGGGCCTGCGCAAGCACAGGATCCCGGCGACGGGCTTTGTCAACGAATCGAAACTCAACGAGCTGGATCGGCCGCAACAGATCGCCGTTCTGGAGCATTGGCTCGATGCCGGCATGGACCTGGGGAACCATACCTTTTCCCACGAATCGCCCAATCGCCTGGGCGCGGCCGCCTACATTGCCGATATTGCGCGCGGCGAGCCGGTCACGCGGGGCCTGCTCGAAGAACGGCACCGTCGGATCGGCTGGTTTCGCCACCCCTATCTCGAAACCGGCACGCCGGAGGCGGTCAAGCACGAGATCAACGCTTGGCTGACCGCGCATGGCTACCGCATCGCGCCCGTTACGATCGATGCCGATGACTGGGAATTTGCCGAGCCCTATGATGCCGCGACCATCGCGCGGGATGAGGCGACGCGCGCGCGGATCCGGCACCTCTATCTCGCCCATACCGCAACGACGATCCGCTGGTATCGCAGCGCAGCGCATGCCCTGTTCGGGCGCGATATCGCCTATGTCATGCTGCTGCACGCGACGCGGCTGAATGCAGATTCAATCGATGATCTCGCGGCCATCCTCCGGCGCGAGCATCTGCGACCGGTGACGCTATCGCAGGCGATGAAGGACCCGGCGTACCGCACCCCCGATCCCTATGCCGGAAAAGAGGGGATCGAATGGATCGAGCGCTGGTCGATGGCGCTGCACAAGCCGCTGCCGTGGAGCAGCTTCACCGACGTGCCGAAAGAGATCGAAGCCGCCTATGACCGGGTCGATCACGATCGGTGAGGTTCAATCGCCGGTGACGCCGAGTTTCGGCCGCCGGACCTTGATTTCAAACACCAGTCCGCGCCCGGCGTCGCCGCGCCGCACGTTCAGCCGCCCGCCATGGGCATGGGCGACCCGGTCGACAATCGAGAGACCGATGCCCGAACCTTCGACGGGTGAGCCGGCCCCGCGCCAGAGCCGTTCCGTCAGGCGCGCCAGATCATCCTGCGGCAGCGGCGGGCCGTCATCGCTGACAATGATGTGGCTGCTGCCGCTGCGGACGTGGATCGCCGTCCCGGGCGGGGTATGGCGGGTTGCATTATCGAGCAGGTTCTCGAGCGCGAGCGTCAGGGCCTCGCTATAGCCGTAGACCTGCGCCGGTCCGGAATCGCGATCGAGCGCAATGCTGCGGCCCGATGCCAGTATCGCAGGGGCGCGATCGGCGACGACCTGTTCCGCCAGGCGGTGAAGATCGACGGTTGTTCCGCTCGATTCCAACGGTCGCTCCAGCTCCGCCAATGCCAATAATTGGGCAATCACCCTCCCGGCGCGATCCACGGCCGCCATCAGGGCCGAGCGCGCCTCCGCGTCGGCAATCGCATCGGCGCGCAGCCGTATCGCCGCCAATGGCGTCCGTAATTCGTGTGCGACATCGGCGGCAAAGGCGGTTTGCACCCGGATCGCGGCGGCGAGACGGTCCAGCGCGGCATTGGCCGCCTCGGCCAGCGGCTCCGCTTCCAGCGGGAGTAGACCGCGCGGCAAGCGCGCATCGAGCGATTGCGGGCCGATTTGCGCGGCCGCCAGCGAGACCATGCGCATGCGGTGCGTCAAACGGCGGGCGAGCAGCGCGCCGATCACTGGCACGAGCAATGCAATCGGCAGTGATATCAGCGCGAAGCGCGAGAGGAAATTGCGCACGACATCGTCGGTGACCACCTCCGGGTCGGCATCGTCTTGCGATACGACGATCCAGCCAACCGAGGCGGGCAGGCAGAAGGCCTGGATCGCACCCTTGCGAAAGAAATGCGATGTCTCATCAAGCGGAGCTGCCGCCAGGATCTGCGGCCGCGGCGGTCCGTAGGAATTCAGCACCCGGCGATTCCGGCCGATCACGCTGACTGCCATGCCATTGGACAAGACCACGGGTTGCGGCGCACCGGCCTGCCCGAACGACGCCGAAAGCGCCGCCTGTCGGCGCAGCAAATTCCGCTGAAAATGGTCGGCGGTCTGGTGCAGCAGGGCAGACGCGCTCCACAGCAACGTAATCGCGGCGACCAGCGCGATGCCGACATGCAGCGCGATAAACTGGCCAAGCAGCGAGCGCGGCGCGCGCACTCTCACGCGGCGGCGACCATCATGTAGCCGACGCCGCGCACCGTCTCGATCCGCGCGCAGCTCGATCCGTCTTCCAGCTTCTTGCGCAAGCGGTGAATATAGACCTCGACCGCATTGGACCCCAGATCGCTGTCGAGGCCGAAGAGCTGATCCTCCACGACGGTCTTGGGCACGACCTTGCCCGATCGGCGCAGCAGCAGTTCCAGCAACTGCGTTTCGCGTACGGACAGCGCCAGCGGCTGGGCATCGATATAGGCGACGCGCGTCTCGACGATGAATTCCAAGGCCCCGCAGCGGAGCGACTTGCCGGTATAGCCGTCGCGCCGCCGGAGGATGGCAAGCAGGCGCGCGTGCAGTTCATCGACGTCGAAGGGTTTGACCATATATTCGTCGGCCCCTTCGTTCAGGCCGCGAATGCGGGCATCGATCGCGCCACGCGCGCTCAGCACCAGCACGGGCCGCGTGTCGCCGCGCGCGCGCATCCGCGTCAACAAAGCGATGCCGTCTTCGTCGGGCAAACCCAAGTCGAGCAACACCGCCGCGTAATCGATTGCGGCGAGATACGCTTCGGCCTCGCCAACGTCGCGTGCGCGTTCCACCGACACACCGCGCCGCGAGAGGGCATCGACCAGCGGCACCGCCACTTCATCGTCGTCCTCGACCAACAAGACCCGCATTCTCGGACTTTCTGCACTGCAGCAATTTGTAAGCGAGATGTAAGCTGGCTTACGTAGAGGTGCCAGCCTTGCCGCAATAGGGTTTCCGATGCACGCTTCTCCGACACCCGAATCCCTGCCCCAGACCCGCACGCTGGCCCCGGCCACGCAGACACGCTGGCTGGTCGTTGCCGCCGTCTGCGCGGTTGGCGCGGTGCTGTTGTGGTTCGCCGTCGAGCGCCTGACTCACCGCGAGCCCGCCGCCCCGCAACCGACGCCGCCGGGAACCTTGCGGCTGACCGCCGACCAGATGGCGGGATTGAAGACGATGCGCGTCGGCTATTCGGCCTCGGATGACCGCACGCTGGCGAGCGGCGCGATTACCGTCGATGGCGATCGCAGCACGCCGGTGCTGATGCCCTATGCCGGCCAGATCGTACGCGTCATGGCCGATGCCGGGCAATATGTCCGCGCGGGGCAGCCGCTGCTGCTGGTCAAGACCAGCGATTTCGTCGATGCGCGCAGCGGCCTGTTCGCGGCGCGCGCGGCGTTCCAGAATGCGCAGGCGCAATTGGCGACCGCGACGCGCAATGCCGAGCGCCAGCGCCAGATTTTCGAAACGGCGGGCGGCGCGCAGAAGGATTATCTTCAGGCGCAGACCGATCTCGTCGCGGCACAGGCGACCGCGCGCACGGCGGCGGCGGCGCTGGGCGCAGCGCGCGACAAATTGTCGATCCTGGGCAAGACGTCGGGCGAAATCTCGCGGCTGGAAAGCGTCAGCGAGGTTTCGGGCATTCACGACCGCACGACGCTCCACGCGCCGATCGGCGGCCTGATCGCTTCGCGCGATGTGTCGGCCGGGCAATATGTGTCGCAAGGCGGCGACAAGCCGGTGATGACGATCACCGATCCGTCGCATGTCTGGCTGATCGCGCAGATCGCCGAAAGCGATGCCAATGCGGTGCATGTCGGGGATTCGGTGACGGTGACGACGCAGGCGCTGCCGGGACGCAGCTTCCATGCAACGATCGATCTGGTCGGCGCGGCGCTCGATCCGCAAACGCGCCGCCTGCCGGTCCGCGCGACCATCGCCAATCCCGATGGGATGCTGAAGCCGCAAATGTTCGCCAGCTTCTCGATCCAGCGGCCGCAACGCGGCACCGCGCTGCGCATCCCTGCAGAAGCCGTGATCCATGAGGGCGAAACGGCGCGGGTGTGGGTGGTGCGCCCCGATGGGCTGCTCCAGGCCCGCACGATTACCGCCGGTGACGCGCAGGATGGCACCATTGCCGTGCTCGCCGGTCTGAAGTCGGGCGAGCGGATCGTCACCTCGGGCGCGCTGTTCGTGAACGAGGCGGGTCTCGGCGAATGAACCGCCTGGTCGAATTTTCGCTGCGGCAGCGATTGCTGATCGTCGGCATCTTTGCCGCCATGCTGGTCGCGGGCGCGATCGGTTTCTGGAACCTCAATATCGAGGCCTATCCCGATCCCGTGCCGCCGATGGTCGAGGTCATCACCCAGACGCAAGGCCTGTCGGCGGAGGAGATGGAGCGCAATGTCACCATCCCGATCGAGGTCGGCATGGCGGGCATTCCCCATTTGACCGCGATCCGCGCAATCTCGCTGTTCGGCCTGTCCGACATCAAGATCCAGTTCAGCTATGACCTGACCAATGAGGCGGCCAAGCAGCAGGTGATCAATCGCCTGTCGCAATTGCCGCCGCTCGCGGGCGGGGCGCAGCCGTCGCTGTCGCCGACCAGCCCGGTCGGCGAAATCTTCCGCTACAAGATCAGCGCGCCGCCGGGCTATTCGGTGATGGACCTGAAGACCTTGCAGGACTGGGTGCTGCAACGACGCTTCAAACGCATTCCGGGCGTGATCGACGTGACTGGCTGGGGTGGCAAGCTGCGTGCTTATGATGTCGTGATCGACAATGATCGGTTGTCGGCGCACGGCGTCGCGGTCGGGCAAGTGCTCGCCGCGCTAAGCAAGAGCGATGGCAATGTCGGCGGGCAGACGATCAACTTCGGCGCGCAGGCGGCGATCGTCCGCGGTGTCGGGCTGATCCAGTCGGTGTCGGGGATCGAGAATGTGCTGGTCGGCACCGCCAATGGTCAGCCGATCCTGTTGAAGGACGTCGCCCATGTCGAGATCGGCAATGCGCCGCGGCTGGGTATCGCCGGCTATAACAATGAGGACGACATCGTTCAGGGCATCGTGCTGATGCAGCGCGGCGCGCAATCGATGCCAACGATCGAAGCGGTGCAGAAGGAAGTCGCCGACATCAACGCCTCGGGCATCTTGCCGCCGGGCGTGCATCTTGATCGCATCTATGACCGATCCGACCTGATCCACCTGACGATCCACACCGTGCTGGAAAATCTGGTGGCGGGGATCGCGCTGATCTTCTTCCTGCAATGGGCGTTTCTCGGCAATTTGCGCAGCGCGATCATTGTTGCCGCGACCATTCCCTTTGCGCTGGCCTTCGCGATCCTGATCCTGGTGTTGCAGGGCGAGAGTGCGAACCTGTTGTCGGTCGGCGCGCTCGATTTCGGGCTGGTGGTCGATGCCAGCGTCATCATGGTCGAGAATATTTTCCGTCATATGGTGGAACGCTCAGCGCATGTCGAAGGCGGGCGCGGCCATTATACGCTCGCCAGCCGCTTCTCCGCGGTGTTGGGGGCGAGCCATGAGGTGAGTCGGGGTATCTTCTTCGCCGCCGCGATCATCATCGCGAGCTTCTTGCCGCTGTTCACGCTGACGGGCGTCGAGGGCCATATCTTCGGGCCGATGGCAAAGACCTATGCCTATGCCATTACCGGCGGCCTGATCGCGACCTTCACGGTCGCGCCGGTGCTGGCGACGATGCTGCTGCCCGATAAATTGTCCGAGGTGGAGACATGGATCGTCGCGCGGCTGCGCCGCCTGTACGAACCTGCCGCCGCCTTTGCGCTGGGCAATCGCGTGCTGGCGATCGGGGGTGCGCTGCTGCTGCTCGGTGGGGCGATGGTTGGCGTGCGCTCGCTTGGCATTGAATTTCTGCCCCATCTCGAAGAGGGCAACATGTATATCCGCGCCAGCCTGCCGGCCTCGATCAGCCTGGAGGCGGGGCAACCGGTGGTGGATGGTGTGCGCCGCATGATCGCGCAATATCCCGAAGTGGAATCGGTGTTGTCGGCGCATGGACGGCCCGATGATGGCACCGACTCAACGGGCTTCTTCAACGCCGAGTTCTTCGTGCCGCTGAAACCGGCCGGTAGCTGGCCGGCCGGCGTGACCAAGGAAACGCTGACCGCCGAACTGTCGAAAAAGCTGCAGGCCAAATATCCCGGCGTCGATTTCTCCTTCTCGCAATATATCGAGGACAATGTCGAAGAGGCCGCGTCCGGGGTGAAGGGTGCCAATTCGATCAAGCTGTTCGGGCCGGATCTGCCGACGCTCGCCAAATATGCCGATGCGATCAAGGCGGAGATGGCCAAGGTCAAGGGCATTGAGGATCTGGGCGTGTTCCAGTCGCTGGGGCAGCCGACGGTGCGGATCGATGTCGATCGCGCGCGCGCCTCGCGTTATGGCCTGACTCCCGACGACATCAACGCAACGGTGGCGGCCGCGATTGGCGGGCAATCCTCGGCCGAACTGTATGAAAAGGGCACCGACCGGCACTTCCCGATCGTGGTGCGCCTGAAGGCCGAACAGCGCGATTCGATCGATGCGATCCGCCGTATCACCATTGGCGCACCGGCACCCAATGGCAGCGGTACGATCCAGGTGCCGCTGTCCGAAGTCGCCGATATCAAACTGACATCGGGCGCATCGTTCATCTATCGCGAGCATCAGGAACGCTACATCCCGATCAAATTCTCGGTCCGCGGACGCGATCTCGGCGGCGCGGTGGAGGAGGCGCGGGCGCGGATCACGCGGAGCGTGCATTTGCCGACGGGCTATCATCTCGAATGGGCCGGCGAACTCGACAATCTCACCAACGCCGTCGCCCGGCTGGAGGTGGTGGTGCCGATCAGCCTGCTGTTGATCCTGTTGCTGCTCTATGCCAATTTCGGGTCGATCCGCGACAGCCTGCTCGCCTTCTCGGCGATCCCGATGGCGATTATTGGCGGCGTGCTGGCGCTGGCGTTGAGCGGCACCGCGTTCAGCATTTCCTCGGCGATCGGGTTTGTCGCTCTGTTCGGCATTGCGGTGATGGACGGCATTCTCGTCGTCACCACCTATAACCATGCGATCGACGAATATATGGGGCGGCAGGGGGCGTTGGCGACGACGGTGCGGCACAGCTTGCGCCCGGTGGTGATGACGTGCCTGGTGGCGGCCATCGGCCTGCTCCCTGCCGCTATCTCTAACGGCATCGGCAGCCAGGTGCAGAAGCCGCTGGCGCTGGTGGTGGTGGGCGGCATGACGCTTGCCCCGCTGCTGATCCTGCTGGTGCTGCCGGTGCTGATCGATCGCTTCTCGCGCCGGGTGCCGCCGGGGGATCGCGGTGCGCACGGGCGCGATGTCGGGCACCACCAGCCCCCCGCCGCCGATCATGGGGAGATGCCCGCATGAAGCGCCTCTTGCTCGCCTTGCTCGCCGGGTCGGTATCGGCCTGCGCAGTCGGCCCGCGCGACCTGGATCCGCACGTCGCGTTACCGCCGCCTGTCAAACCGCAGAGCTTCGCGCCGCGCGCTGGCGAGGCGCAGGTGGCGCAGACCGGCACGGTGGCGAGTGACTGGTGGCGCGCGTTCGGTTCTGCCGATCTCGATGCGCTGGTGAACGAGGCGCTCGGCCATGCGACCGACATCGCCGTCGCGGATGCGGCCTTGCGCCAGGCGCGCGAGCTTGCCGGGGCGGCGGGCGGCGCGGCGTCACCGCAGGTCGATGCGAGCTATCAGGCGCAACGCACGCGCGTGTCCAAGGCGCTTGCGCCCGCCGTTACCGATGCGTCGCAATATCTGTATTCGTTGCACACCGCGCAGGTGACGGTCAGCTATTCGCCCGACGTGTTCGGTGGAACGCACGCCAAGATCCGGTCGGCGCGCGCTGCGGCGGATGTGGCGCGATATCGTCTGGACGCGGCACGCGCGACCGTCGTGTCCAATCTGATCCAGGCCGTCATCCAGCGCGCCTCGCTGGCCGACCAGATCGAGGCGGCGCGGGCGAGCCTGGCGGTCAACCGCGACATTCTGCAAGCGCAGCGCCGCCGCCAGCAACTCGGTGCCGTGGGCGAGGCGGATGTGGCGACCCAGCAGACCGCCTTGGCGACGGCGGAAGCGGCGCTGCCGGCACTGGTGCGCGCTGAGGCGCATCAGCGCGTGGTGATCGGCACCTTGCTCGGTCGCGCGGCGGGGGGCGATTTGCCGACGTTGCCGACCCTTTCAGCACTCTCGCTGCCGCGCGAAGTACCTTTTGCCCTGCCATCGGACCTGGTGGCGCGCCGCCCCGATGTGCGCGCGGCGCGGGCGCAGCTCGAAGGGGCAGGGGCCGATGTCGGCGTGGCGATTGCCGCGCGGCTGCCCAGCCTTCAGTTGAGCGCGACCGCTGGCGGTGAAGCGCAGCATTTGTTCGACCTGTTCCAGAACGGCAATCCGTTCTGGGCGTTGCTTGGCGGCGTTACCCAGCCGATTTTCCACGGGGGGGCCTTGCGCCACCAGCAACATGCTGCCGAAGCGGCCTTGGACGGCGCGAAGGCGCAATATCGCGCGGCGGTGCTACAAGCCTTTGGCGATGTGTCGGACGCGTTGAGCGGTCTGCGGACGGATGCCGATGCGCTGGATGCCGCGGCCCGCGCGAGCGATGCCTCGGGCCGTGCTTTGGGGTTCGTCCGGCGCCAGTTGGCGCTGGGGGATGTCGGCACGCTGGCGCTGCTCAACGCCACCGCCGCCGATGCACAGGCGCGGGCGCAGCTCATTCAGGCCCATGCGGCGCGCTTGGCCGACACCGTTGCCGTGTTTCAGGCGGCAGGTGGCGGTGTCGTCACCGATTGAGACGTGATAGCGCGGCCTATTGCGATCACGAGGAGCTAGAGGATGCCGGAAGAAGGTTTTGAAATCCGCGGCGCGCATGAAGAGGAAATCGAGGAGCGCGCCCACCACCGCGAACCGCTCAGCCAGAAGATCGCGCTCTTTTCGGCGGTGCTGGCGACGCTCGGCGCGATCGTCAGTTTTCTCGGCGGTCACACCCAGAACGACGCACTCTATTACAAGAATGAAGCCGTGCTGATGAAGGCGCGGGCATCGGATAGCTGGGCCTATTATCAGGCGGAGGATATCAAGCGGCATTTGGCCGATAGCGTGGCCAAGATCGCGCCCGCTTCGGCCAGCGCCGCGGCGGCGGATTCGCGCAAATATGCCGAACGTGCCCGGGAACTGCGCGCTACGGCGGAAGAGCTTGATCGCAAATCCGAAGAGGCGGATGCGGAGTCGCGGCGCGCGCTTTCGCCCCATACCAAGCTCGCCATCGCAATGACCTTCATCCAGATCGCGATCGCGCTTGCTTCGATCAGCGCGTTGACTCAGCGGCGCTGGCTGTTGTGGGGCGCAGGCGCGTCGGCGGTGCTGGGCGTTGTGCTGAGCGTGGTTGCGTGGATTTGACGCGCGGCGAACCCGCCCAACCTCGACCGTAGCTCCTGCGCGTGTAAGGGGCGATTGATGGATCGGGATGGAATGAGACGGGACAGCGTCGCGGGCGTGTCGGTGGCAGCGTTGCTGCTGCCCGAGGCGATCGCTTATGGCGGCATTGCCGGTTTTCCACCGGGCCAGGCGCTGGTCGCGGCGTTGGCCGGGATTGCCGCTTATGCGCTGGTTGGGCGCAGTCGCGTCGCCATTGTTGCGCCGACCTCGGCATCGGCCGCGACGCTCGCTGCGGCGACGGCATCGCTTGCCATAGTCGACCCATCGCAGCGGTTGCTGGCGGCGGTGGTGATGGTCGGGCTGGTGGGGCTGTTGTTTCTCGTCGCGGGGGCGCTGCGGCTTGGTTTTGTCGCGGCGTTCGTTTCGCGGCCCGTGCTGCGCGGCTTTGCGATCGGGCTGGCGGCGAGCATCGTGCTGCGCCAGTTTATCGCCACCACCGGGGTCGCACCGGGCGATGGCAACGTGCTGTCGCAACTGGCCGTGACGGTCGCCCATATCCCGGGGTGGAACGGTGCCAGCCTCGCGATCGGGGCGGGGGCGCTCGCGGTGGCGTTGCTGCTGCGGCGCTGGCCCATGGTGCCGAGTGCGCTGGTCTTGCTGGCGCTGGGTACGCTCCTGGCGTCGCTCGTCGATCTTCGGGCATGGCATGTGCCCCTGGTCGGCGCGATCGACTTGACCTTTGCCGCGCCGCGCTTGCCGCAGCTCGATCACGCGCATTGGGTGGCGCTCGCCTCGGCCGCCATGCCGCTGGCGTTGATCGTGTTTGTGGAATCCTGGGGCACGATGCGCTCGCTCGCGCTCAACCGCGGGGAAAGTGTCGACCCCAATCGCGAGCTGGTGGCGATCGGTGTTGCCAATCTCGCCGCCGCAGCGGTGGGCGGGCAAGTGGTGGGGGCGGGGTTTTCCGCCGCGTCTGCCAATGACAGCGCCGGGGCGGCGACGCGGCGCGCCAGCCTGATCGCGGGCGGCGTTCTGATGGCGTTGATGGCGCTGGCGCTGGGGCTGATTGCGCGCGTGCCGATGCCAGTGTTGGCCGCAGTGGTGGTTTCAGCTTTGCTCCACGCGCTCGACCCGTCGCCCTTGCGGCGGCTGTGGCGGATCGACCGCGACCAATATGTGGCGAGCGCGGCGGCGCTGGGTGTGCTGGTGCTGGGCGTTTTGTACGGCATGTTGCTGGCGGTGGGGTTGTCGGTACTGGCGATCATCCACCGGCTGGCATCGCCCGAAATCGCGCAGCTCGGGCGGCTCGGCACGGGGCGTGATTTCGTCGATCTGTCGCGCCACCCGGAGGCTTTGGTGCAAGCCGATGTGCTGGTGCTGCGCCCCGGCGAACCCTTGTTTTTCGCCAATGCCGAGCGAATCATGGCGCTGGTCGAACGGCGCGCAGTGGCGCAGGATGCGCACACGGTGATCCTCAGCCTGGAGGAAAGCAGCGATTTGGACAGCACGGCAGTCGATGTTCTGAGCGAAGCGTCGATCCGCTTGGGGGCAGCCGGGCGCACATTGGTGCTGGCACGGCTGAAGGATCCGGTGCGCGATTTGCTCAATGCGAGCGGCCCGGCCTTGGTGGAGCTGGCCGGGCGCAGCGCACGCAGCGTCGCCGACGCGGTCGATTCAGCGACACGCCCTTTTTCACAGGAGACAACGGTATGAGAACCAGCCGCGAGCCGATGCTTCTTCCCATACACCTCGACGCGCTGCGCCCGACGCAGATGACGGTCGGCTTGCGCGAAGTCGAGCGCAAACGCGCGGAATGGCGCGGGCAGCGCGACGATGCCGGCAAGTATCTTGGGCGGCACATGATCCCGGTGGTGCTCGGCCCCAAGGGCAAATCCTATGTGATCGACCACCATCACCTTGCGCGTGCGCTGGTCGAAGAGGGGCAGGAGGAGGTGCTGACCACCGTGATCGCCGACCTGCGGCCGCTCAGCCAGGATGCCTTTTGGGTGTTCCTCGACAATCGCGGCTGGCTGCACCCGTTTGACGAGCAGGGCCAGCGTCGCGGCTATGACGATATCCCCAAACGCATTCGCGACCTTGCCGATGATCCGTTCCGCTCGCTGGCGGGTGCGGTGCGCCAGGCGGGCGGCTATGCCAAGGAAACCACGCCGTTCAGCGAATTCATCTGGGCGGATTATCTGCGCCGTCTGATCAAGCAAACGACGGTCGAAAAGAATTTCGACAAGGCGCTCGACAAGGCATTGGGCTATGCGCGGTCGCATGAGGCGCGGTTCATGCCGGGCTGGTGCGGTGTCGACCCGGACCTTGCGCATCACGTATGAAGCGTGCCGTTTCCGGCTAGCTTCGGTGCGCCCGGGCGATTAGGGGGCGTGGCGATGTTGCGCCGCCGAATCCGAAGCCGGGCGGTTGGCGGGACATTGTTAAAAGACAGATCGTCCGCTTCCGGTGCCGGATAGGTGTACGCACACCGTTTGGGCGTACCGGCGCTGGCGCGTGAATTCGGAGTCGCCGATGCGCATCTACCTCCTGGCTCTTCTGGCTGGCATTACGGCACCGGCGATGGCGCAGACCACACCAGCTGCGGAGTCGATCACCGCGGCCTCGGCCCCATCGCTGTCCGACATTTTCGCCGTCCACGGCCAGTTCACCCTCACCGCGCAAGGCACGCCGGGCTTTAGCTCGCCTTATGCGGGGCAGAACAGCCTGACGCCGCACCAGATCAAGGAAACGGTCGACGCGACGCTCTATGCCGGGGTGCGCCCGTGGCAAGGCGGCGAGGTGTGGATCAATCCGGAAATGGACCAGGGCTTTGGCCTGTCCAACACGCTGGGCGTCGCGGGTTTCCCCAGTGCGGAGGCGTATAAGGTTGGCAAGAGCAATCCCTATTTCCGGCTGCAGCGGCTGTTCTTCCGCCAGACGATCAATCTCGGTGGCGCGCGCGACGATGCGACCGCGACGCTCAATCAGTTCGCCGCCCGGCGGACGGCCGACCGGGTGGTGGTGACGCTCGGCAAGTTCGGGGTCGGCGATGTGTTCGATACCAACCGCTACGCGCATGATCCGCGCGCCGATTTCATCAACTGGACGCTCGTCGATGCCGGCAGCTTCGATTATGCCGCCGACGCCTGGGGCTATAGTACGGGTGCGGCGGTCGAATGGTATCGGGGGCCGTGGACGGTGCGGGGTGGGCTGTTCAACCTCTCCAAATTTCCAATGGCGAGACGCTGGAACGCGATTTCAGCCAGTTTCAACTGGATGGCGAAATCGAGCATCGCCACAAGATCGGGGCGCGCGACGGTGCTGTCCGCGTCACCGTCTTCCGCAATCATGGGCGGTTCGGGCGTTTTGACGATGCGCTGGCGCTTGCTGCAAAGACGGGTGCGGCTCCCGACACCGCGCCGGTGCGCGATTGGCGGACGCGGATCGGCGCGTCGGTCAATCTGGAGCAAGCGGTAACGGCATCGGTCGGCGTGTTTGCGCGCGCAGGGATCGCGGACGGGCAGATCGAGCCCTATGACTTCACCGATGTCGACCGCACCGCCTCGGCCGGCGTTTCGATCAAGGGCGCGTCGTGGGGGCGGGGCGGGGACACGGTCGGCATCGCCGCTGTCGTCAACGGCATCTCGGCTACGCATCAGCGTTATCTTGATGCCGGTGGCGTCGGGGTGCTGGTCGGCGATGGGAAATTGCCGCATCCGGGTGCCGAAGCGATTGGCGAAGTCTATTATTCGTGGGTGCCGATCGGGCCTGTCTCGATCACTGCCGATTATCAGGTGATCGGCAACCCTGGCTATAACCGGGATCGCGGGCCGATCAGTGCCTTTGCGATCCGCTTGCACGGGCAGTTTTGAGGGCGGGCCGCCCTTTTCTTTTGCGGCGTCGCGGCTAAAGCCAGACGCTATGAGCGAGCTTCCAAAAACCTTCGACCCCGCCGAAATCGAACAGCGCTGGTATGCGCATTGGGAAAGCACGGGCCAGTTCCGCCCGGATCGTCCCGGTGCCGAGCCGTGGACCATCGTCAACCCGCCCCCCAACGTGACGGGGTCGCTCCATATCGGCCATGCGCTTGATAACACGCTGCAGGATATCCTCGCGCGCCACGCCCGCTTGCAGGGCAAGGATGCCTTGTGGGTGGTCGGCACCGACCATGCCGGCATCGCCACGCAAATGGTGGTGGAGCGGCAGATGGCGGAGCGCCAGCAGAAGCGCACCGATTACACGCGCGAAGCGTTCGTCGCCAAAGTGTGGGAATGGAAGGAAGAGAGCGGCGGGGAAATCACCCAGCAGCTCCGCCGCCTCGGCTGTTCGATGGATTGGAAGAATGAGCGCTTCACCATGGACGAGGGCTTTTCCAAGGCCGTCCTCAAGGTGTTCGTCGATCTGCACAAGGAGGGCCTGATCTACCGCGACAAGCGGCTGGTGAACTGGGACCCCGGCCTCGGCACCGCGATCAGCGACCTCGAGGTCGAGACGCGCGAGATCAAGGGCAGCTTCTGGCATTTGCGCTATCCGCTGGCGGATGGATCGGGCTTCATCGAAGTCGCGACCACGCGGCCCGAGACGATGCTCGCCGATATGGCGGTCGCGGTGAATGCGGCGGACGAACGCTACACGCACCTTGTCGGCAAGCATGTGAAGCTGCCGATCACGGGCCGCCTGATCCCGATCATCACCGACGACCATGCCGATCCCGAGCTTGGCTCGGGCGCGGTGAAGATCACGCCGGGGCATGATTTCAACGATTTCGAGGTCGGCAAGCGGGCTGGCATCGCGGCGGGCGCAATGCTCAACATGCTCGATGCCAAGGCGCAGGTCGTGCAGGTGGCGGACGGGCTGATCCCCGGCACGTATCTCGGCCTCACCACCGCCGAGGCGCGCAAGGCCGTGGTCGCGCAGTTGAAGGCCGACGGCTTCCTGATCCCGCACATCGACAAGGACGGCGTGGAACACGACGCCGAACCGCGCACGATCCAGACGCCTTATGGCGATCGTTCGGGGGTGGTGATCGAGCCGTGGCTGACCGACCAATGGTATGTCGACGCCGCGACCTTGGCGAAACCCGCGATCGAGGCGGTGCGCAGTGGCGCGATCCAGATCGTGCCCAAGACGTGGGAAAAGACGTTTTTCAACTGGATGGAGAACATCCAGCCTTGGTGCGTCTCCCGCCAGCTTTGGTGGGGGCATCGGATACCGGCTTGGTTTGGGCCGACGATCGAGCAAGGTAGACCGCTTTATGAAAAGTCACTGATAACTCCGTCGGCGGAGGGACCAGTGTTTGTCGCAGAAGATGCTGCGGAGGTGTTGGCTCAAGCTCGTGCGTTTTATCGCTACGATAAAATCGAGTTCGCGAGCAGCTTCGCTGAAGCGATGATGCGCGAAAAGGTCGACACAGACTATGTATTGTATCTTTGGCAAGACATGGACGTCCTCGACACGTGGTTCTCCTCGGCTTTGTGGCCGTTCGCGACGATGGGCTGGCCCGACTCTTCTTCTCCCTCTCCCCGCTCGCGGGGAGAGGGTCGGGGAGAGGGGGACGCTGCAACAGGCGGCTCGCTCGATGTTCCAGGACAGCCCCTCTCCCCGACCCTCTCCCCTGAAGGGGAGAGGGAGACTTTGGGCGGTCGCTACCCCAATGACGTGCTCATCTCGGGCTTCGACATCCTGTTCTTCTGGGATGCGCGGATGATGATGCAGGGCATCCACTTCATGGGCGATGTGCCGTTCAAGAAGCTCTATTTGCACGGCCTCGTCCGCGCGGCGGATGGCGCGAAGATGTCCAAGTCCAAGGGCAATGTCGTCAACCCGCTCGGGCTGATCGACACATATGGCGCGGACGCGTTGCGCTTCTTCATGGCGGCGATGGAAAGCCAGGGCCGCGACATCAAGATGGATGAGAAGCGCGTCGAGGGCTATCGCAACTTCGCCACCAAGCTGTGGAACGCCTGCCGCTTCGCGCAATCGAACGGCATCGGCGCGAGCAAGACGCTCGATGCGCCGGAGGCCACGCTCGCGGTCAACAAATGGATCATCGCCGAGACGATCTCGACCGTTCAGGCGGTAGACCTCGCGCTCGCCGATCTGCGCTTCGATGGCGCGGCGAACGCGGTCTATCAGTTCGTGTGGAGCCGCTTCTGCGACTGGTATCTGGAACTGATCAAGCCGGTCTTGTCTCCCCTCCCGCTTGCGGGAGGGGCTGGGGGAGGGGCTGTCGCCGACAGCGCACTGACCTCTGACCTGCCCTCCCCCAACCCCTCCCGCGAGCGGGAGGGGAGTTTGGAAGCCGATGAAACCCGCGCCGTCGCCGGCTGGGTGATCGACCAGATCCTCGTGCTGCTGCACCCGTTCATGCCGTTCATCACCGAGGAACTGTGGCACGCCATGGGCCCGCGCGAGAACGATCTGATCGTCGCCAAATGGCCGATGGCGGACGCGCGCTCGATCGATCCGGAGGCGAGTGCCGACATCGACTGGCTTATCCGAGTGGTAAGCGACGTCCGTGCTGCGAAGAACGAACTTGGCATTTCTCCCGGTACGATGCTGACCGCCTATGTGCGGGACGCAAACGAGACCACACAGAAGCGGATTAATGTCTTCTACACGGCGCTGCGGCGATTGGCCCGTTTGCAGGATAGCTATGTGCAGGCACCGCCATCTGGTGCGGCACTGCAAATCGTGATCGACGAAGCCACCTTCGTCATACCCCTCGAAGGCGTGATCGATCTCGATGCCGAGCGCGCGCGCCTGACCAAGGGGATCGAAGCGGCAGCCAAGGAACGCGATGCGCTCGCCGGGCGGCTGGGCAACCCCAGCTTTGTCGAGCGCGCCAAGCCCGAAGCGGTCGAAAAGGCGCGGGCCGATCATGCCGAAAAGGCCGCCGAAGCCGAGCGGCTGAGCGCGGCACTGGCGCGGCTGGGATAAAATTCCCCTCCCGCTTGCGGGAGGGGTTAGGGGAGGGCATGGGCGTAGGATGAGCGATCGTACAAGCCCTCCCCCAGCCCCTCCCGCAAGCGGGAGGGGAGTAATAGGGGCAGCCCCTCCCGCAAGCGGGAGGGGAGGAATTGAGGCAACCCCTCCCGCAAGCGGGAGGGGAGCCTTAGCGGCAGCGCCTCCGGCACGGGGCAGGGGCGGCAAGCACGATCTCACCTCCGGCCCGATCGGCCGGACGCTGCTCGCCTTCGCGTTGCCGACGCTCGGCGCGAATATCCTCCAGTCGCTCAACGGCTCGATCAACACGATCTGGGTCGGCCGCTTCCTGGGCGAGGGCGCGGTGGCGGCGACCGCCAATGCCAACACCATCATGTTCCTGATGTTCGCGGCGGTGTTCGGCTTCGGCATGGCCTCGACCATCCTGATCGGCCAGAGCATCGGCCGCCGCGATATCGAGGGCGCGCGGCGCGCGTTTGGTGCGTCAATGGGGCTGGTGATGAGCGCGGCGGTGGTGATCGCGGTGCTCGGCTGGATCTTCACGCCCGAAATCCTGAAGGTGCTCGCCACGCCGTCGAGCGCGATGCCGCTGGCGCTCGCCTATCTGCGCGTCATCTTCCTCGGGCTCCCGGCGACCATGCTGCTGGTGCTGCTCGGCATGGCGCTGCGCGGCGTGGGCGATTCGATTACGCCGTTATGGTTCACCGTGCTGAGCGTCGTGCTTGACAGCGGGCTCAACCCCGTCTTCATCCGCGGCTGGTACGGCATGCCGGCGATGGGCATTGCCGGTTCCGCCACCGCTACGCTCATCTCCGCGCATGTCGCCGCGCTCGGGCTGCTGGCCTATATCTATCTGCGCGATTTGCCGATCCGGCTGCGCGGGCATGAACTGACCTGGCTGATTCCGTCGCCCGCCTTGATCCGCACGATCGTTGCCAAGGGGCTGCCGATGGGCGCGCAGATGCTGGTGGTGTCCTTCGCCGCGCTGACGATGACGGGGCTGGTCAACCGCTACGGCGTCGACACCAGCGCGGCGTACGGCGTGTCGATGCAATTATGGGGCTATATCCAGATGCCCGCGCTCGCGGTCGGCGCGGCGGTCAGCAGCATGGTCGCGCAGAATATCGGTGCCGGGCTGTGGGATCGGGTCGATCGCATCACCCGTTCCGGCCTCCTGTTCAGCGCCTTGCTCACCTCGACCATGGTCGTCGCGGTGATCCTGTTCGATCGCCCGGTGATGGCGGTGTTCCTCGGTGGCGACAGCCCGGCCTTGCCGATCGCGCGCCACATCCAGGTGCTGGCGAGCTGGAACTTCATCGTCTTCGGCATGACGATGGTGCTATTCTCGGCGGTGCGCGCAAACGGCGCGGTATGGGCCCCGCTGGTGATGCTGATCATCGCCATGTACCCGGTGCGGCTCGGTTTCGCGCTGGCGTTCAAGGACAGCCTCGGCGCGGACTCGCTGTGGTGGAGCTTCCCGCTCGGCTCGGTCGCCACCTTGGTGATGTCGTCGCTTTATTATCGCTACGGTGGCTGGCGCAAACAGCGGCTGGTCGTTCCGGCCGAAACCCCGGCCAGCGCCGCTGCCGCCCCGGCGGAAGCCGCCGCCGCAGAACCGATCGGCGCGCAACATCCGGTCGGCTGATCACCGACTCGCTTGCGCATGCGCGCGGGCGGTTCCAGAAAGCGGGGCATGACCGCACAATACCCCGCTCTCCGCCTTCGCCGTACCCGCGCCAGCGCGTGGAGCCGCCGTCTCTATGCCGAGACCGTGCTCACCCCGGCCGATCTGATCTGGCCGCTGTTCATTGCGGAAGGGCAGGGCGTGGAAGAGCCGATTCCCTCGCTCCCCGGCGTGTCGCGCTGGTCGGTCGATGGCATCGTCGCGCGCGGACGCGAGGCGCGCGATCTCGGCATTCCGTGCCTGGCGCTGTTCCCCAATACGCCCGGGCATTTGCGCACCGATGACGGGCGCGAGGCGCTCAACCCCGACAATCTGATGTGCCGCGCGATCCGCGCGCTGAAGGATGCCGTGCCCGAAATCGGCGTGCTCACCGACGTCGCGCTCGACCCTTATACCACGCACGGCCATGACGGGCTGGTCGACGAAGCCGGCTATGTCGTCAACGACATCACGGCGGAGGCGCTGGTCGCGCAGGCGCTCAACCAGGCCGAAGCCGGATCGGACATCATCGCGCCTTCCGACATGATGGACGGCCGCATCGGCGCGATCCGCGAAGCGCTGGAGCAAGGCGGGCACCACAATGTCCAGATCATGTCCTATGCCGCGAAGTACGCCAGCGCGTTCTACGGCCCGTTCCGCGATGCGGTCGGCAGTCGCGGGCTGCTGAAGGGCGACAAGAAGACCTATCAGATGGATTCGGCCAATGCCGAGGAAGCGCTGCGTGAAGTCGCGCTCGACCTGGCCGAGGGTGCGGACAGCGTGATGGTCAAGCCCGGTCTGCCCTATCTCGACATCGTCGCGCGGGTGAAATCGGCGTTCGAGGTGCCGGTGTTCGCCTATCAGGTCAGCGGCGAATATGCGATGATCGAGGCCGCCGTCGCAGCGGGTGCCGCCGAGCGCGACCCGATGGTGCTGGAAACGTTGATGGCGTTCAAGCGCGCGGGCTGTTCGGGCGTGCTCACCTATCATGCGGCGCTGGCGGCGCGGTTGCTGGGCGCGTGATCGAGGGCGTCGTCGAGACCGGGCGGCTGCGGTTGCGCGTGCGCACGCCGGACGACCGCGCGGTGCTGCACGGCTGGTTCGGCGATCCGCTGGTGATGGCCGATCTCGGCCCGGTGCGGGACGCCGCCGCTTCCGACGCGACGATCGCGCGGCACCAATCCTATCAGGCCGAGGGCCTTGGCTTTTGGATCGTCGAGAGCCGCGCCGATCGCGTCCCCGTCGGCTTTTGCGGATTGAAGCCGAGCGACCCCGGCCGCCCGCTTGCGGGAGAGCTCGAAATCGGCTGGATGTTCGGCTCGGCGCATTGGGGGCAGGGCTATGCGAGCGAGGCCGCCGGGGCGGTGCTCGACTGGGCCTGGGCCCATCGCGCCGACCCGCGCATCGTCGCGGTGACCGCGCGGGTCAACCTCAAGAGCCAGCGCGTGATGGAGCGCATCGGCATGCGCGCCGAACCAACGCTGGATTACGAGCATCCCAGCTACCCCGAGGGCGACCGGCTGCGCGACAGCGTGGTCTATGTGATCGACCGGCCCGCCACATGATCGAGACGCCGCGCCTGATCCTGCGCGGCTGGCGCGAAGCCGATGTCGCGCCGTTCCATGCGATGGGGCAGGACGAAGAGGTCATGCGCTATCTCGGCCCTTTGATGACGCTCGATCAGGCGCGCGCAGGCTATGAACGCTGCATCGCGCGGCAGGCCGAAGCGGGCTGCTGCTTCTGGGCGATCGAACGCAAAAGCGACGCCGCTTTTCTCGGCTTTTGCGGCCTGCAAAAGGGATATGACTTTCTCGAAGGCGAGATCGAGATCGGCTGGCGCTTGCGCCGCGAGGCGTGGGGGCAGGGCTATGCGCGCGAAGCCGCCGAGGCGAGCCTGGCCTGGGGCTGGGCGACGCTCGACATCCCGCGCATTACCGCGATCACGGTACCCGCCAACCACCGCAGTTGGAACTTGATGGAGCGACTCGGCATGACCCGCGACCCTGCTGCCGATTTTGATCACCCGGCGGTGCCGGACGGCAGCCCGCTTAAGCAGCATATTCTTTATCGCATCGTCCGCCCCGCCTGATGGCTTCGCGTCTGGCGCGCCCGCTGTTCGTGTTGACGATCTTCGCCGGGTCGTTTCTGCTGTTCCTGGTCCAGCCGATGGTCGCGCGCATGGCGTTGCCGCGGCTTGGCGGTGCGCCGGCCGTGTGGAACTCGGCGATGCTGGTCTATCAGGCGTTGCTGCTCGCCGGATATGGCTATGCGCATTGGCTGGGACGCCTGAGCCAGCGCGCGCAGGGAATGACGCATCTTGGCGTGCTGTTGCTTGCCGGATTGTGGCTGCCGATCGGCCTCATCGCCCTGCAGCCGGGGCCGACCGCGCTGCCGACATTATGGGTGCCGTGGCTGCTGACGCTGTCGATCGGCCCGCTGTTTTTCGCGATTTCGGCCCAGGCGCCGTTGTTGCAACGCTGGTTCAGCCTGTCACGTGACGGCGAGAATCCCTATGCGCTGTACGCCGCATCCAATTTCGGGAGCTTTGCGGGCCTGATCGCCTATCCGTTGATGGTGGAGCCCGGCATGGCGCTGGTCGGGCAACGTGTCCTGTGGAGCAGCGGCTATATCGTGGTCGGGTTGCTGGTTGCCTTATGCGCCGCCACCTTGCCGAAAGCCGGATCGGGCGCAGTCGGGTTGGCGGAGCCATCGCCGCAATCCGCGCCGCCCACGCGGGGTCGCGTCGCGCACTGGATCGCGCTGGCCTTCGTGGCGTCGGGGCTGATGCTTGCCACCTCCACCTATATCTCGACCGACATCGTCGCGATGCCGTTGCTGTGGGTGGTGCCGCTTGGCCTGTATCTGCTGAGTTTCACCGTCGCCTTCGCGACCGACCGCACGACGGCGGACATGCAAACGCGGATCGCGCCGGTCGCGATCCTGTTATTTGGGGGTATCCTCGTCGGCGGGATGGGGGGGATGCCATATCTCGGCGCGATCATGGCGCTGGCGCTGCTGTTTCTGGGGTCCGTCGCGCTCAACACCGCCCTGTACCGCCTTCGACCAGAGCCGGACCGGCTGACGGGATTCTATCTGGCGATGGCGGTGGGCGGTGCGCTCGGCGGGCTGTTCGCGGCTGTGATCGCGCCAATCGTCTTCGACTGGACGTATGAATATCCGATCCTGGTGTTAGCCGCTGCGCTCTTGGTGCCACAGCATCCGCTGCTGGGGCCGCTCGGGGTCTTGTGGCACCGGAGCGCGCAGCGCCGCCATGTCCTTACCGGCGTGGTGGCCCTTGCCGTGCTGGCGCTGGTCGTGCTGATCCTCGCTAACCCGGGGCCGGCTGACGGGCCGGGCCCGCTGCAGCAAGCGGCGTTGCTGGCGATGGTTGCGATCGGGCTGGTGGCGATCGGCGCGCGCTGGGCGTTCGCGCTGGCCGTGCTTGGCGCGTTGATCGCGTTTGGCGGATACCGCGCGGTGCAGATCTCGCTCGAGCCACACGCGCGCACGCGGAGTTATTTCGGGGTCTATACCGTTCACTCCATGGCGACCCAGCGCCAGTTGGCCCATGGCACGACCGTCCATGGGACGCAGTTGCTGGGCTCGCCCGCGCGTGAGCGGACGCCGACCGCTTATTATGTCGCGGGATCGGGCGTGGGTCGCGCGATGCAGGCGCTGCCGACGCTATATGGAGCGCATGCGCGTGTCGGCGTCGTCGGGTTGGGGGCAGGCACGCTCGCTTGCTATGCTGCGGCGGGGCAGGCGTGGCGTTTTTACGAAATCGACCCTGCGGTGGTGCGGATCGCGCGCGACACTGGGCAGTTCACGTTTCTTTCGCTTTGCCTGCCGCATCCGACGATCGTGCTGGGCGATGCGCGGCTCAATCTCGATAGAGCGCGTCCCACCTCGCTCGACCTGCTGGCGCTTGATGCGTTTTCGTCGGATTCGGTGCCGATGCACTTGATGACGCGCGAGGCATTCGCCAGCTACGCCCGGGTGCTGGCCCCGCGCGGCGTGCTGCTCGTCCACATTTCGAATCGCTTCCTCGATTTGGAACCAGTCGTCGCGGCGGCAGCGCGGGGCGGTGGCTGGCACAGCGCACAGCTTTTCTATCGTCCAGGGGCCACCAATCGCGATGCGGCGACGATGTCGCAATGGATCGCGCTGTCGCGGGATCCGGCGGTGATCCAGACGCTGAAATCCCGCGATTCGGCGTGGGAGCCGGTCAAGCTGCGGCCGGGCTTTGCGCCGTGGACCGACGATTATTCGACGATCCTGCCGCTGCTGAAGGCGGGGCGCTAGGCGTCCGGCAGGCGCGCGGCGATCGCGGCGATTCGCGCGCTCTGCGCTTCGAAGGCCGCTTGCGCCGCATTGTGCAGGCTAGCGATGGCGGGATAATCGGGTTTGCCATCGGCGGCGCGCGCGATCGCCATCGAATCGATGTCGGTCAGCGTCGACGAGGTGGTCGCGCGATAGCCATCCAGCGCCGCCAAGGCGGTCTGCGCGGCAATCCAGCGTTCCCCGCCGACTCTGTCGCCTTGCGCCGCAGTGGCCAAACGCTCGGCGGTTTCAGCGGCGGGCGCGAACGCCGCCGTGGTTTTGTCGAGCGTTTTGCGCAGATCCGCCAAGGCCAGGTCGGTGGCCGGGTCCGCCTCGGTCACGGGAATGACGACGTCGGGCTCGGCATCGCTGCGCGATTCGATCGCGCGCGGCAGCAGCGAGGGATAGCGGGTCGAGGTTTGCGCGGCGCACCCCGCCAGCGACGGCGCGATCGTCAGGACAAACACCAGCGCAAGGCGGGCGCGGCGGGCGGGCGGGGTGGGGGGCGTCATCACGAATTGCTCTATGCCGATGAGAAAGGTCACGCAACGCACTTGCATCTCTTAAAAGACGCCGCTAACAGCGCGTCTCCACGCACCCATAGCTCAGCTGGATAGAGCATCAGACTACGAATCTGAGGGTCGGGCGTTCGAATCGCTCTGGGTGCACCATTCTTTCAAAAGTGTCTGATCGCAGGACGTTACCGGGGTTCCCGGAGACGCCGCGACAGGCACGGCGGTAGACCGCAGTGGCGCACGCCACGCTGTTCCAAAGACTGCGCTGTGCTTCGCCCTTGTGCCCTTACGGCGGCGAGACGCTCTATTCGAGGTAGCTGCGGCGCAGGCGCGTAAGGTCTGCGTCCGACAATCCCATTTCGTCATGAAGCCAGCCGCGCGCGCCGCCGCGATGCGAATCGAGCACCTTGAAGGCAGCCTCGATATAGCTGCGGTCGGCGTTCAGGAGCGCCTGCATCACCGGCGACGGCATTTGCCCCATGGAGCTGGCGGTTGCCTTGCTGTCCTTCGCCAGCAGCGTGCTGGCGTTGAGATAGCGGTTGGTGAGCAGATAGTCTTCTATCACGGTGGCGCGGGGCACGCCCAGCGCGGTCAGCAGCAAGGCGGCGGCGACCCCGGTGCGATCCTTGCCGGCCGAACAGTTGAAGGCCAGCGGGGCATGCCCCGCCAGCAATTCGTCGAACATCCGGCGATATTGGTCGTGAAATTGCACCAGCATATGCGGGTAGCTCGCCGCCATCGCCGCGCGCGCCGATTCGGCGGTCCAATCCTTCATCGGCCCGGCTGGCATGAAGCCCGCCATGTCGAGCTTGTAGTCGTCGCTCAGCACGCGCGGTGCGCCCGCTGCAGGCCAGTTGACCGGCTCGGACGCGCGTTCGCGCGTGTCGCGGAAATCGCAGACGACGCGGATCCCGCGCCGCTCGAGATAGGCATAATCGCTGTCGGTCAGGCCGTGCATCGAGCCCGAACGAAACAGCAGGCCCCATTTGACGTGACGACCATCGGTGGTGCGATAGCCACCAAGGTCGCGAAAGTTGCGGCCGCCCTGCAACGGCAGCAACCGCTCCTGCGGTGCCGCCGTTGCGATGCGGGTATCGGCCCAGGCGGGCAGACCTGCCGCCCCGCTTGCCATCATTACCGTGGCCAAAGCAGCGAAGGCAATTTTGAAGCGAAGCGGGGCGATCGTCATGGTCGGTCTCCTGGATCGGATCGTCTTAGAACTTCACCTGCACCTGCCCGCCAAAGGTCCGCGCTTCGTTGAAGAAGCCGTTGTAACCGCTGGTGAGGCTGAGCGCGCGGTAGAACACATGCTGTTCGTTGAACAAATTGCGCGCCCAGACCGAGACCGTCACGCGCGCGTCGCCCCGGCCCATATCGATATCGGCCAGTGCCAGCGTGCCGTTGACGATGAACGCGCTGTCGCCCTTGGGCTGGTACACGTTGCCGGGGTTGCCCGCGCCCAGGAAGAGCGGGTCGGTCGCGTTGGCGTAGAAGCCGCTGTCGTAATTGCCGTCGAGATGCGCGCGGACCGTCGCGCCTTGCAGCGGGATTTCATAGTCGATCGTACCGCTGGCACCGTGCTTCGGGGTGTAGGTCTGGTAGATTTCTACCGGCGTGTTGTTGACCGAGCCGCCTGCGGTCGCAGGGAACGGGTTGGCCGTCGAGGGGATCCGCACATAGGTATACGCATAGGATGCGCCCAGCGTCAGGTGCGGAACCGGGGTGAGCTTGAAATCGGCTTCGACGCCGTGGATGCCGCCGGTGCCGGGCGCGTTGAGCGTCTCGGTGGTCGTGCGGTTGCTGCGCGTCAACACGCCGTTGATGACCGTCTCGTACAGGCCCGAGAAATCGACCTGTACGTTCTTGTACGTGCCGGCATAGGCCGAAATGTTGAAGCGGGCGTGGCGGTTGAAGAACTCGGTCTTCAGGCCGGCTTCGAACACCGACACCGTTTCGGGATTGAAAGCGAGATATTGCAGCGAGCGCGAATTGGCACCGCCCGATTTATAGCCCGTGCTCCATTTGCCATACACATGGATGTCGCGCGACACGTCGACGAGGACGTTGACCATCGGATCGACGCGCGACCAATGCGCATCGAGATAGCGCGTGCCGCTGACGCCGAACACCACCGGAGCCGCGCCGTTCACCGTAAAGAGCTGGCCATGCTTGGCATCGCGCGTCCAGCGCAGACCGCCGGTGACGTGGATCGCGTCGTCTAACAGCGCGGGCGTGTAGGTCGCCTGACCGAAGGCGCCGACGCTGGTGGTGCTGACATGGCTGGCACGGTCGATGCGCTGCGCGTCATAGTTGAGCGACAGAATGGTGTAGGCGCTGCCAGCCGCATCGGTGAACTGATTGGTGGCAAAGGCCTGGGCGTTGTCCTGCACGTTTTCGCGGTAATACAGTGCACCCGCGACGTACTTCAGGCGGCCAAGTTCGCCGATCGCCTGCAGTTCCTGGCTGAACTGGTTCTGACGGAACTGCGCCAGGCTGTAGCGGCTGAACGCGACGTTGGTGAACACGCCCGAGGCGTTCGACATGGTCGTCGCAGCCGAACCGTTATCATATTGGCTCTGGGTCAAGGCGCGATACGAGGTGATCGACTTGATCGTCAGATTGCGCGCCGGGTGATATTCCAGATTCAACTCATGGCCGTGTACTTTGCCGACGCTGGGCTGTTCGGGAACACCGACATTGGCAACGTCGGCGCGCGTCGCCTGGACGGTGCCAAGCGCGGCCTGCTTGTTGGTGCCAAGGCCGAGGAGCTGCAGATACAGCGACGTCGAGGCATCATAAGAAGTGTCGAACGCGTAATCGGCGCTGAAATCCGAGGTCGGCTTCCACAGCGCTTCGACACGAACGCCGCGCTTGTCATAGGCGTTGAAGCCCGATGCGCCGGTCAGCGTGTTCTTCACCAGTGGGTCGCGGCGGCTGACGACGCCATCGATTTTCAGTGCGATTCCGGCGACCGACGGCAAGTCGATATGCCCCTCGGCTTTATAGCTGCCGAAATTGCCGACACCCGCGAGCAGGTTTGCGTGAAACTCGCCGGTCGGCTTTTTGGTGGTGATGTTGATCGCGCCGCCTTCGGTATTGCGACCGAACAGCGTGCCCTGCGGGCCTTTCAGCACTTCTAGGCTGTCAATGTCGAACAGCGCGGTGCCAAGGCCCTGCGCACGGCCGAGATAGACGCCGTTGACGTAGACACCGACGCCCTGGTCGCGCGCGGGCTGGTTGCCGTCCGAGAGCACGCCGACGCCGCGAATGTTCACGATCAGCGCCGAGTTGCGCGAATAGAACGGCGCGACCTTGAGCGACGGGATCGACCCGTCAGTGAGGTCGGCCAGCGAAACGACATGGCGGTTCGCAAGATCGGCTCCGCTCAGCACCGAAATCGAGATCGGCGTCTTTTGCGCGGTTTGGGGCCGCTTTTCTGCGGTCACCACGATGTCGCCAAGCTGGTCCCCTTCGCTGGCAGCGGCGGCCGGCGGTGTCGGCGCGGTCTCGGGTGCGGTCGCCGCAAAGGCCGGCGACAAAGCGATGGTCGAACAAAACGCGGTCGCGGCGAGCAGCCGAACCATCACGGTGTGGTGATTGGTAAACATTAGATCCCCCGTTCTTAAGAACTGTCAGGGCTCCGTGTGCGTATTTCGTGTCGCGTGCGTTACGAATATTGTTCAGAAATGTTGCGACGCACAATTATAGGGGAAAGGGGCGTTCGCCGTCATGCGGTTGGCGGTGTCGCCGGTAAAATGACCGTAACGCGTAACCCGCCCAGCGGAGAGGGCCCCGCCTCGATCCGCCCATGATGCGCCTCGACGATCGCCTGGGCGGTGGCAAGCCCAAGACCGGAGGTGGTGACCGATTCTCCGGGTAGCTTGGTGGTGCGATAGAAGGGCTCGAACAATTGCTGTGCCAATCCAACGTCGACGCCCGGCGCGCTGTCGTCGATGATCAGCCGCCACGCGTTGCGATGCCCCTCCAGCCCCAAGGCGATGCGCCCGCCGGCGGGTGTGTAGCGCAGGCTGCTTTCGATCAGCGCGGTGAACAATTGTTCGATCCGCGCGCCATCCCATTTCACCAGCACTGTCGTCGCGGGCAGTTGGCCGGGTTCCACCGATACCGATTGCGCCTTCGCGCGGCGGCTATTGGCCCAGACCGCATTGTGGATCAGCGCGACGGGATCGACCGTGGCGAAGGTGACCGGAAGACGCCCGAGATCGGCCAAGGCGACGGCGTGGAGATCCTCCGCCATCTCCTGCAAGCGCTGCACGCCTTCTGCGACCTCGGCAAACTCGCGCTGCTTGTCCGGCATCTTGTGGTATAAAGCCGCAACGTTTTCACCGAGCCGAAGAACGGGAACCCGCAATTCCTCGGACACCGCCACCAGCCAGGTGCGCCGCGCGGATTCGAGCCGGTCGAAGCGGCGGGCGATGTGGGCCAGATTGCGCATCGTGGCGCGGGTTTCAACTGGGCCGGTCTCGTTGAAATCGGTTGCGAAATCCCCGTGGGCGATCGCGCGGCTGGCGCGGAACAGCGCGCGCTGCGGGCGCACCCAGCGCGCGGCGATGCCATAGCCGCAGCCCAGCAGAAGCAGCAGTGTCGCGACGGCGGCCGCCCCAATCCCCAGCAGTTGATCGCGCATGAATGTGTAGCTTGCCAGCGTCTGCCCGCTGCCCGCGACGATCTTAAGAATGGCCCGCCTTTGCCCTGCCAGCATCACCGGCTGGGCGGCGCGGACGCCTTCTGCATCAGGGGCTGCACCCGCCAGACGCGCACCGTCCACGGTGTACAGCGCGACTCGGTTTTTCAGCGGTGGAAGCGCCGCTCCAGCCGCAGTGTTCTGGTTCTCTATTTCCTGTGCGGCCGGCAAGGCAGCGGCCAACGGCGTTCCGGCGCGGATCTGCGTCGCGATCAAGGCGCTCAACGCGATCAGCGACTGGCGGTCCTGCGCTTCAAGATAAGCATGCTGTCCGCGCTGCAGATTGACGATCAGCGCGCTGCCCGGCAGCACGGCAACCAGCAACGCCTGACCTGCCAGCAGCAGGAACAGTCCCGAAAACAGCCGCACCGATGATCTCCCGCGAGCGGACGGGCGTCCGGTCAGACGGGGTTTAAAGCCGATTCACCATCGAAACAATCGCCTGTTTTGAGCGGCTTCATCCCGGTGTGGGATTCTCGGCCGCGACGGCCGCCAACACCGCTTGCGCGTAGTCCGGGCGGCAGATCAGCAAATCGGGCAGCAACGGATTTTCGCAATTGTAGCGCAGCGGCGATCCGTCGATGCGCGAGGCATGCAGCCCGGCGGCATGGGCGACCGCCACAGGCGCGCAATTGTCCCATTCATATTGCCCGCCGGTATGGAGGTAGATTTCGGCATCGCCCTGCACCACCGCCATCGCTTTGGCCCCCGCCGAGCCCATCGGCACCAGTTCGGCACCGATCGCGGCGGCGACGCGAAGCACCAGCGGATGCGCGCGTGTGCGGCTGACCACCATGCGCGGCCGGGTGGGGGCGGGAGGCAGCGACGGGAAGGAATCGTCCGTGGCGAAGACACGACCGGCGGCGGGGAGCGAAACCGCGCCCGCCACGGCCACGCCATCGATCGCGAGGCCAATATGCACCGCCCAATCCGCGCGCCGCTCGCGAAATTCGCGCGTGCCGTCGAGCGGATCGACGATCCACACGCGCCGCGCGCCGCACCGTGCGGGGTCATCCTGCGCTTCTTCCGAAAGGATGAAATCGTCGGGACGCGCGCTATGGAGCAAGTCCAGGATCAGCGCATTGGCCTCGGCGTCCCCGCGATCGCCAAGCTCGTTATCGGCACACGCACCGGCCTTGCAAAGCTCGATCAGCAGCGCGCCGGCGGCAAGCGCGACGTCGCGGGCGAGTTGGGCGTCGGTCTGTGGGCTCAAAGGTCGGGACTCCATACGCCCATAATATGTTCGACAATCCGCTCGGCGGCGGCTTCGGGGCTTTCGCGCAGCGTGTCGATGCGGATGTCGGGGCTCTCGGGCGCTTCATAGGCGCTCGAAATGCCGGTGAAGTTCGCGATTTTGCCCGCGCGCGCCTTGGCATACAGCCCCTTCACGTCGCGCGCCTCGGCTTCAGCCAGCGGCGTATCGACGAAAATTTCGACGAACTCCTCGGGCAGCATCGCGCGCACCATCTCGCGTTCGGCGCGGAAGGGGGAGATGAACGCGGTCAGCACGATCAGCCCGGCATCGGTCATCAGCTTGGCGACTTCGCCGATCCGGCGGATATTCTCGACGCGGTCGGCATCGGTAAAGCCGAGATCCTTGTTGAGGCCGTGCCGCACATTATCGCCATCGAGCAGGAAACTGTGGCGGCCGAGCGCATAGAGCTTCTTTTCGACAAGGTTGGCGATGGTCGACTTGCCCGAGCCCGACAGGCCGGTGAACCACAGCAAGCGCGGCGTCTGGCCCTTTTGCGCGGCATGCGCGGCGCGAGTGATGTCGATCGCCTGCCAGTGCACGTTTTGCGCGCGGCGCAGTGCGAAGTGCAGGATTCCCGCCGCGACGGTGGCGTTGGTCGCCCGGTCGATCAGGATGAAGCCGCCAAGATCCGCGCCCTCGCTAAAGGGTTCGAACACCAGGTCGCGATCGGTATAGACTTCGGCCACGCCGATATCGTTGAGCGCGAGCGTCTTGACCGACAGCTCGGCGAGTGTGTTGACGTCGATCGCATGGCGCGGCGCTTGTACCGTCGCCGCCACGGTTTGCGTGCCGAGCTTCAGCCAATAGCTGCGCCCAGCCAGCAGCGGCGTTTCGGCCATCCAGACGATCGTCGCCTGGAACTGATCGGCGACCTGGGGCGGATTGTCGGCAGTGGCGATGACGTCACCGCGCGAGCAGTCGACTTCGTCGGTGAGCGTCAGCGTGACCGATTGGCCAGCGACGGCTTCGGGCACATCGCCGTCCATCGCGACGATCCGCGCGATGCTGCTGGTGCGGCCCGAGGGCAGGATGCGCACGGTGTCGCCCGGCTTTACACTGCCGCTCGCGATCAGCCCGGAAAAGCCGCGGAAATCGAGATCGGGGCGGTTGACCCATTGCACCGGCATGCGGAAGGCGCGCGCTTGCGCCACATCGGTTTCGACGTCGATCGTCTCGAGATGCTCGATCAGCGTTGGCCCCGCATACCAGGGGGTGGCCTCCGAGCGGGTAGCGATATTGTCGCCGACAAAGCCCGATATCGGGATCGCGGTGAAATCGGTGATGCCGATCGCTGTGGCAAAGGCGCGGTAATCGGCGACGATCGTGTCGAACACGCTTTGGTCATAGCCGACCAGATCCATCTTGTTCACCGCCAGCACGACGTGGCGCAAGCGCAGCAAATGGACGAGAAAGCTGTGGCGGCGCGTTTGCGTCAGCACACCTTTGCGCGCATCGATCAGGATGACGGCGGCATCGGCGGTCGAGGCACCGGTGACCATGTTGCGAGTGTACTGCTCGTGGCCCGGTGTGTCGGCGACGATGAACTTCCGTTTCTCGGTCGCGAAGAAGCGGTAGGCGACGTCGATCGTGATGCCCTGTTCGCGCTCGGCGGCGAGCCCGTCGACCAGAAGCGCGAAATCGATATTCTGGCCCTGCGTGCCGACCCGCTTGCTGTCCGCCTCCAGCGCGGAAAGCTGATCGGCGAAAATCGCGCGGGAATCGTAGAGCAAACGCCCGATCAGCGTCGACTTGCCGTCATCGACCGACCCGCAGGTGATGAAGCGCAGCAGCGACTTGCGCTGGTGCTGTTCGAGATAGGCGGTGATGTCCGAGGCGATGAGGGAGTCGGGCAAATACTCCCTCTCCCCCCCGGGGAGAGGGTTGGGGAGAGGGGCTGTGTCGAGGGAGGGCACCTGTAACTGCCCCTCTCCCCGACCCTCTCCCCGAAGGGGAGAGGGAGAAGTGGTGATCCCCATCAGAAATACCCCTCCGCTTTCTTCTTTTCCATACTCGCCGCCTGGTCGTGGTCGATCGCGCGGCCCTGGCGTTCCGACGTGGTCGTCAGCAGCATTTCCTGGATGACCTCGGGCAGCGTCGTCGCTTCGCTCTCCACCGCGCCCGTCAGTGGATAGCAGCCGAGCGTGCGGAAGCGGATCGAGCGCTCGACCGGCACTTCGCCGGGGGCGAGGCGGAAGCGCTCGTCATCGACCATCAGCAGCATCCCGTCGCGCTCGACCGTCGGGCGTGGCGCTGCCAGATACAGCGGGACGATCTCAATCCCTTCGGCCAGGATATATTGCCAGATGTCGAGCTCGGTCCAGTTGGACAGCGGGAAGACGCGGATGCTCTCCCCCTTCGCCTTGCGCGCATTGTAGAGGTGCCACAGTTCCGGCCGCTGTGCCTTGGGGTCCCAGCGCTGGCTGGCCGAGCGGAAGCTGAAGATGCGTTCCTTGGCGCGGCTCTTCTCCTCGTCGCGGCGCGCGCCACCAAAGGCGACGTCATAGCCGCCTGCGGTCAGCGCCTGTTTCAGCCCTTCGGTCTTCCACAAATCGGTATGCAGGCTGCCATGGTCGAACGGGTTGATCCCCTGCGCCTCGGCGTCGGGGTTCTTGTGGACGATCAACTCCATTCCGGCAGCCTGCGCCGCCCGATCGCGCAGATCGTACATTGCGCGGAATTTCCAGGTCGTGTCGACATGGAGCAGCGGGAAGGGCGGGTTGCCTGGGAAGAACGCCTTCTTCGCCAGATGCAGCATCACAGCGGAATCCTTGCCGACCGAATAGAGCATCACCGGGTGCTCGGCCTCGGCGACGACTTCGCGCAGGATATGGATACTCTCGGCTTCGAGCCGCTGGAGATGGGTCAGGGCGACGGACATGATCAGCCCCAGATAGAGCAGAACAACGGCCGTGCGATCAACTTATCCTGTTACGGCATAAAGCAAGCTCACGGCGCGCTGTTATGCTCGACCGAGTCGAGAATGCGCGCACCCGCCATGAACACGGCGAGCGGACACACCGCGAACAGCAGCCACCCCCCGAACCCAGGATATTGCTGGAGATAATGGACGCCCCGTTCGACCGCGCCCAGCGCAAGCGCATAGATCACCGCGAACGCCTCGAATTTGTTCTTGATGACGAACAGGCGAGAAAACTTTGTCCACATGCGAAAAGGTTAAGCAAGCGCCGGGCCAATGGCGGATTTGCGTGCTTTTGGGTTTAGCCTGATGGTTAAGTGTAAATTAACTCGACGATTTCGAGCGTCTCCAGCAGCGTATTGCGGGCGTCGCGGATGCGCGCCAGCAGGTTTGCATCGCCGATATCGCCGGGCGCGATCGCCTCTGGCCAATGCCCCTCGATCACCGCGGCAATTGTGTCGAGCCGCGCATCCTCCACCAGGAAACGCGGATCGACCGTGGCGGGATCGGCGACGACGCGCAGCCGCAAACAGGCGGGACCGCCGCCATTGGCCATCGACTGGCGCACATCGACCACTTCGACCCGGCGAATCGGCCCGTTGCCCGCCAGCATCGTCTGGAGCCAGCGCCAGACCGCCGCGTTCTCGCGCGCTTCCTGCGGCACGATCAGCGCCATTGTCGTATCGGGCAGTGTCACCAATTGCGCATTGAACAGATAGGAGGCGATCGCATCGGCGAGGCTGACCGCATTTGCGGGCACTTCGACGATCTCGGCCCAGGGCGCGCGCTCACGGATCGCGGCATAGGTGCCCAGGCGATCGGCGAACGCCAGTTCGTGCGCGAACAGCACGCGCTCGTTCGCTACCGCCACCACATCATTGTGGAACGCACCCGCCGCAATCGCCTCGGGGGCCTGCTCGATGAACAGCGTGCGGGCCGGGTCGAGGGCGTGGCCCCGGGCAACCGCAGCGCTCGCCTCAAGCCGCTGACGGGCCGGAAAACCGCCGCCCGATACGCCATAGACGAACAGCTCTATCCCAGGCGCATCATGCCGCTCGCACAGCCGCATATGGTTGGCGGCCCCTTCATCGCCGAAGGGCGCAGGGATCGCGTCATGCACCGCAAAAGCGGGGTTGGCGAAGGCGAGCCGAAGCTGGCGCACTGTCTCGGCGGCTTCGTGGCTGCGATGCGGCATGGTGACGAGGTTGGCGACGGTCAGGTGGCAGCGACCGTCGCTTGTGTCAGGGGCCGGGGAGACCGTCGCGGCATTGGCCGCCCACATCGCCGACGCCGACAGGGCTTGCGCCTGCAATACGGGATCGGCGGTAGGATATTCGGTCGAAAGCGCTGCGAGCCAGCGCGTGTTGGGCCGATCATGCGGCAGCAAAATGCCCTGCGTCAGGCCAAGCGCGAGGTTCGCGCGCATCTTGGCCACTCCCTCCAGCGCGGCGCGACGGGGAAAAGCGGTCGCCCCAGCGTTGCGCGTCGCGGCGAGGTTGCCGTGGCTGAGCCCGGCATAATTGTGGCTCGGGCCGATGATGCCGTCGAAGTTGATCTCGCGGATCATGACCGGTCAGTTCCGCGCAACATGGCTGATCGAATCGCCTGCGCCGACGCCGAGCGCCGCTGCCGTGGCCGACGACAGCACCACGCCCCCCTCCTGCGACTGCAATGCGCCATAGGTGCAGCGGAACTCCGCCAGCCGGCCCTTCGAGATCAGCGCGGGCTCGCCAGCACCGCCGTCAATCGCCACCACGCGCTCGGTCCGGGCCTCGCGAATGGTGCGGACCTGGTCGGTCTTGGCCAGCATGGTCGGGCCGCCGTCGAAGATGTCGACATAGTTTTCATAAGCGAACCCCTCATTCTCCAGCATCCGCATCGCCGCGCGGCCGGAGGGGTGGGGCAGGCCGATCACCGCGCGCGCGCTCTCGGGGAGCATGGCGATGTAGATCGGGTGCTTGGGGAACAGGTCGGCGATGAACTGGTGCCCGCGCACCGCGTTGAACTGGTCGGCATCCTGGAAATTCATGCCGAAGAAGCGCCCGGCAAGACCGTCCCAGAAGGGCGATCCCCCCGCTTCATCGATGATCCCGCGCAATTCGGCCAGCACGCGATCGGCAAAGCGCATGCGATGCTGGGCGATGAACAGATAGCGGCTGCGCGCCAGCAACATGCCGAGGCCCCCCGCCCGTTCGCCCGGATGCAGGAACAGCCCGCCGACTTCGCTGCAGCCTTCCAGATCGGTGGTGAGGCCCAGCATGTCGGCGCGGAAGGTGCGGCCGAGTTCCTTGCTGTGCTGCGTCAGCGTGCCCAGCCGATAGCTGTAGAACGGGTAATTCTGCCCGACATGGGTGAAGATCTGGCAGGTGCCGCGCACTTCGCCGGTTTCGATATTCTCCAGCACCAGCACGAACAGATCGTCGGCCTTGCTGTCCTCGATCCGGGCGAAGGCGGTGGCGCTGCGTTCCAGCTTGGCGCGCAAGGCGGCGCGGTCGGGCGGCAAATTGGTGAAGCCGCCGCCGGTCAATTTCGCCATTTCGTAAAGCGGCTGGAGATCGCTGTCGCGCGCGGCGCGGATTACGTGAGTCACAGGGCCCCCCTTTGGGCGATACGCAGGATCGTGAGGGCTGAGAGCGCGGCGCGCTCGGGCAGCGAGTCTACGATCAGGAATTCATCGGGCGAATGGATCGCGCCGCCGCGCGCGCCCATCGTGTCGACCACCGGGACGCCGCACGCTGCGATCGTATTGCCGTCGCACACCCCGCCGGTCGCGCGCCACGCAATGTCGAGGCCGAGGTCGGCACCGCATTCCTTGACCAAGGTGAACAGCTTGGCCGCACCGGGGTCGATTGGCTTGGGTGGGCGGTTGAAGCTGCCATGGACCGCAATCGACACCTCGTGCGCGGCCGCCACCTCTGCGGTTATGCGGTCGAGCGCGGCTTGCGCGCGGGCGATTTGATCATGGTCGGCGGGGCGGAAGTTGATGCGCAACACGGCATGATCGGGCACGACATTGTTGGGGCCGCCCCCCTCGATCCGCGCCGGATTGACCGCGAGCGTCGGGCTGCGCAGCGCGAACAGCCGCACCGCCAGATCGGATGCGGCGACGATCGCATTGCGGCCTTCGTCCGGGTTGCGCCCGGCATGCGCGCTCTTGCCCGTCACCACGATCGAGAAATTCCCCGTGCCACCGCGTGCACCGGCCAGCGTGCCGTCGGGAAGCGCAGGTTCATAGGTCAGCGCGGCAATCTTGCCGCGCGCGGCTTGGGCAATCAGCGCGGATGAGGAGAAGGAGCCGGTTTCCTCATCGGAGTTGATCACGACGTCATAGCCGATGCGCGGGGCAAGCGGGCTTGCCTCGACCGCCGACAGCGCCGCCAGCATCACCGCCAGCCCGCTCTTCATGTCGGCGACGCCGGGTCCGTTCAGCGTGCCATCGGGCAGCGTGGTGAGCGTCTGGAAGGGGTGGTCGAGCGGATAGACGGTGTCCATATGGCCGGTCAGCAGGATCTGCACCGGGGCGTCGGGGCGCACCACCAAGTGCAGATGCTTGCCATGGTCGAGCACGGTCACCGTGCCGTCAGCGGCAACGTTCTGCGCCATGTTGCCCGCCACCAGCGCCAGCTCGCCCGGCAGCACGCCGAACGCCTCCGCCAACACTTCGGCCATGTGCGCCAGGCCCGCGAGATTGCGCGTGCCTGAATTGATCGCTGACCAGGCCTCAACCTGCGCCAGCATTGGCGCTGTCGCGACATGGTCGATTGCTGCGCGTTCGTCGTCTGTCATCCCCACCATGAACGCGGTCTAGCCGGTCATGCGCGGAGGCTCCACCCCATGCGGGTCAGAAACTATAGACCAACGCCGCGCGACTGGTGGTGTCGGTGCCGACCCGGCCGACGGGCGGCGTGCTCTCATATTGCACCGCGTAAGACAGCTGCGCCGCGAGCGGGCCGATCAGTTTCGCGTTGAGCGCGGTCGTGCTGCTGACGGTCGAGTTGATCTTCTGGACATAGGCCGAGGCGACCTGGGTGAAGTTGATCGCCTTGGACAGCTTCCACGCGAAATCGACCGAGCCGCGCGCGGCGACGCTATTTTCCTTGGTTGAGTCGGTGAAATCGGTCTTGCGATAGGCCGGCCCGAGTTCAAGATCGAGCTTCAACCCGCCGCCGCGCAGCGCGCTATACCCGGCACCGAGCGATGCCGAATACCGGTCATAATAGCCAAGGAAACGATCGCTCTCAAACTGCGTCGCGCCATAGACATAGGCGCGCGGCGAGAATTTGAAGTTGGGTTCGTACGCGGCGAGAAAATGCTCGCGGCTGATGAGCCCGCCGCTTTCCTTATAATCGGCCGCGAGATTGACCTTATGCCGCCACCGCACGCTTTCGCGCGTCAGCGCGATCGCCCCGCTGACGCCAACGTCGCGGGTGTTGCCGGTGGTGAGATAGCCACCAAGCTCGGCCTTGCCATGCCACAGATCGAAAATGCCGGCATCCTCGATCCGCTCGCGCTTGCTCGCTTCCTGCGCGGCTTTCCAGGCTGCCACCTGCGCATCGATCGCCTTGGCCGCCTCCGGGGCTGCGGTGCGCGCATATTTGGCGACGGTGACGATTTCGCCATCGTTGTTGGACGCGATCGCGGCATCAAGCATCGCCTTGACCGCAGGCGGAATCGGCGCGGGCGCGGGCGCAGGCGGCGTTGCGGCGAGTATCGTTTGGGCGGGCGGTGCCGGATCGGCGTTGCCCAGAAGGACGGGCGCAGCGAAGATCAGCATTGCAAGCATGCGAACCTGATAGAGGGGCAATTGCCGTAACGGAATAGCGTTCGTCGCCAGCGGGTTTCGGTTCAGCGCAGATGCGGTGCGAAAGCGGCAAGCACCTGTTCGTACAGCGGCTTTTTGAACGCGACGATCACTTCGGGAAGGGTGTGCGGCTCGACCCACGTCCAATCCTTGAATTCCTGATGTTCGGTGGCGATGTCGATGTCCGCATCGCTGCCGAGGAAACGGTACAGGAACCAGCGCTGCCGCTGACCGCGCCATTTGCCCTTCCATACCTTGCCGACCAGTTCCTCGGGCAAATCGTAGAACAGTTCATCGGGGGCGATGGCGATCAGTTCGACCTTATCGGGGGCGATGCCGGTCTCTTCCCCGAGTTCGCGAATCGCCGCCGTTTGCGCGTCCTCGCCCGCGTCGATGCCACCCTGCGGCATTTGCCACGCCTCGACCTCGGCATCGATGCGCTGCCCGACAAAGACTTTGCCGTCGGCGTTCAGGATCATCAGCCCGGCGCATGGGCGGTAGGGCAGGGTGGCGATATCGGTCATGAACGGTCCTTACGGGGTTACGCGGTGGCCTCGGCGATCAGCGCCTTGGTGGCAGCCAATGCGGCTGCCACATCGGCGACCGAGGAGGGGATCGCCTTGCGCAGCGTGATGAAGCCGTGGATGTTGCCGACCGCCTCGCGGTAAACGACCGGGACGCCGGCTTGGGCGAGCGCGGCGGCATAAGCGCGGCCCTGGTCGCGAATGGGGTCGAGGCTGGAGGTTACCACCACCGCCGGGGGCATTCCGGCAAGATTGCCTTTGAGCGGCGACGCGCGGACATGTTCGGCCTCGGCCTGATAGGCGGCATTGAACCAGCTCATACTGTCATGCGTCAGCAAATACCCCTCGGCGAACTGGCTGTAGGACGGATAGTCCTGCGTCGTGTCGGTCACCGGATAGAAGGGCAATTGCGCGATCACCGGTACAGCGGCGGGCGCATCGCGCAGCGCCATCGCGACGACGATCGCCAGATTGCCCCCGGCGCTGTCACCGCAGGTGACCAGCCCGGTAACTTCGCGACCCAAAGCGGCGGGGCTGGCGGCGGCCCAGCGCGCGGCCGCTTCGCAATCGTCGGGCGCGGCGGGCCAGGGCGATTCGGGGGCGAGTCGGTAATCGACCGCGAGCACCGGCAGGTCGAGCGTGCGCGAAACCTCCGCGCAGAAGCTGGCATGCGTGTCGAGATCCCCGATCACAAAGCCGCCGCCATGGAAAAAGACCACGAGCGGCCCTGCCGCGCGGCTTTCCGCCACGTCGAACAGGCGGGCTGGAATCGCTCCGGCCGGGCCGGGAATGGTCAGGTCGGTGATGGTGCCGAGATCGCCCACCGGCGGATCGGCAATGTCCTTCATCGCGGCATAGGCCGCGCGCGCCGCCGGGGCTTCCAGTTGGTACATCTTGGGGCCGGGCAGATTGTTGAGAAAGGCGAGGAAACCCGCGACATCGGGGCGGACATAAGGTTCGGTCACGCGTCTCTCCATTGGTCTGAGCCAGCTCCGTGCCTACCTAGGCGGGATGATCGCGGTCGTCCATCACCCAGCCTATGTCGCCTCCGGCCAATCCGCCAATCCGAGCCAGCTCAGCAAAAACGCCGCGATCCGCGACCTGTTGCGCACACACGGTGCCGCGATCGAATGGCATGAACCTCCGGCGATGCCATTGCGCTGGCTCGAGGCCGTGCATGATCCGGACTATGTTGCCGAGGTGCTGGCAGCCCGAGTGCCGCGCGAAAAGGAGCGTCGGATTGGCTTTGCCGTCACGCCGTCGGTCGCGGCGCGCGCGGCGGTGGTGCCGGGCGGCACGTGGCTTGCGGGCAAGCTCGCGCTCGAGCGCGGTTTTGCGGCCAACAGCGCGGGCGGCAGCCATCATGCGCTGGCGGCGACCGGGGCGGGCTATTGCGTGCTCAACGATCTCGCCATTGCCGCCGTTCGCCTGGCCGAGGAGGATGCGCGGCGCGTGCTGGTGGTCGATTGCGATGTGCATCAGGGCGACGGCACGGCGGCGCTCACCGCCGGACATCCGGGAATCGCCACCTATTCGATCCATGCCGAAAAGAATTTCCCCGCGCGCAAGGCACGCTCCACCCGCGACGTTGCATTGCCGGACGGGACGGGGGACGCCGCATATCTCGCAGCGCTGAGCGAAACGGTGCTGCCAATGCTCGATGAATACCGTCCCGACCTGATCCTGTATCAGGCGGGAGTCGATCCGTTGGCCGATGATCGGCTCGGCCGTCTGGCGCTCAGCCCGCAGGGGTTGGTGGCGCGTGATGCGTTGATCGGCCGGGCCGCCGCGGCGCGCGGCATCGCGCTCGCCAGCACCGTTGGCGGTGGCTATGGGCATGACGTTGCGGTGCTGGCCGAGGCGCATGTGCGGGCGATGTTGACGCTGGGGCAGGCCTATCACGATGCCCGCATCACTGGCCCTGCGCCGTTGCCCTAAAGCAACGGTTGCCTTCCCCCGCGCTCAAACTACCTTGGCCCGCCGCCTTCTGAGGCATAAGGGGCATGACAACGATATCCCGCAGGACAGACGTAATGGCGACCGCCGCGCATGAAGTGACCCCCCAAGAAGCCTCCGCCCACCCGCTTGCTGAATCGGTTGTCGTCCGGTTTGCGGGCGATTCGGGCGATGGGATGCAGTTGACCGGGGGGCAGTTCACGCTGTCCACCGCGCTTTCCGGCAACGATCTCGCGACCTTCCCCGATTTCCCCGCAGAAATTCGCGCGCCGCAGGGCACGCTGTTCGGCGTCTCCGCCTTCCAGATCAATTTCGGGTCGACCGCTGTGGACACGGCTGGCGATGCGCCCGACGTGCTGATCGCGATGAACCCGGCGGCGCTGAAGGTGAACGTTGGCCAGTTGAAGGCCGGTGGCCTGATCATCGCCGACGAAGGCGAATTTGGCGAACGCAACCTCGCCAAGGCAAAGTACGCCGCCAATCCGCTCACCGATGGTAGCCTCGCCAAATGGCAATTGCTGAGCTTCAACATCTCGCAATTGACGCTCGACGCGGTCAAGCCGTTCGGCCTTGGCAACAAGGAAGCGTTGCGCTGCAAGAACATGTGGACGCTGGGTCTGGCGCTGTGGATGTTCGACCGCGACCGGCAGCCGATCATCGACTGGCTTAAGTCGAAATTCGCCAAGGCCCCGGTGCTGGCCGAGGCCAATATCGCCGCGCTGAACGCCGGGCACGCTTATGGCGAGACCGCCGAGCTGGCCGGACCGATGAAGCAACACCACATCGGCGTCGCTCCGGCAGAGCCGGGCTTGTACCGCACCGTCACCGGTGCCGAGGCGATCTCGCTCGGGCTGGTGGCAGGCGTGCAATTGGCGAACGTGCCGATGTTCTTCGGCGGCTATCCGATAACGCCCGCCTCGGCGATCCTGCATTTCCTGTCGCGCCTGAAGGAATATGGCGTCACCACCTTCCAGGCCGAGGATGAGATCGCCGCGATCGCCTCGGCGATCGGCGCGTCTTATGCCGGGCAGCTTGGCGTCACCTCCTCCTCGGGGCCGGGTATCGCGCTGAAGGGCGAAGCGATGGGTCTGGCGATCATGACCGAGCTGCCGCTCGTCATCGTCAATTCGCAGCGCGGTGGCCCGTCGACCGGCCTCCCCACCAAGACCGAGCAATCGGACCTCTATCAGGCGGTCTATGGCCGCAATGGCGATGCGCCGATGCCGGTGATCGCCGCGCGTTCGGCGGCCGACTGCTTCGATTGCGCGATCGAAGCAGTGCGGATCGCGGTGCAGTATATGACGCCAGTGATGCTGTTGACCGACGGCTATATCGCCAACGCCGCCGAGCCGTGGCTGGTGCCGGATATGAGCAGCTATGCGCCGTTCCCGGTTGAGTTTGCCGGCAAGCAGGAAATGAAGGACAAGCTCGCATCCGAAAATCCGGACGAGTGGAAATTCCTGCCCTATGGCCGCGATGAGAAATTGAAGCGTCCGTGGGTAAAGCCCGGCACGCCGGGCTTGCTCCACCGCATCGGCGGGATCGAGAAAGCGGTCGGCACCGGCAACCTCGATTACGGTGCTGAAAACCACCAGAAGATGACCGACATCCGCCGCGACAAGGTCGCCAATATCGCGGTGCCCGATCAGATCGTCGAACTCGGCGAAACCTCGGGCAAGCTCGCGATCGTCGGCTGGGGCTCGACCTTCGGGCCAATCCATCAGGCGGTGCGCCGTGCGCGGGCGAAGGGGCTGGATGTCGCGCACATCCACATCCGCCACATCTGGCCGATGCCCGCCAATCTGGGTGATTTGCTAAGGGGTTATGACCGGATCATCGTACCGGAAATGAACACAGGGCAGCTCAAGACGGTGCTGCGCGATCAATTCCTGGTCGATGCCAGGCCGCTCAACAAGGTGTCGGGGCAGCCGTTCCTGATCTCCGAAATCGAGGCCGCGATCGACGCAGCCTTGGCCGCCCTCTAAAACCCCACTTCCAAATTCAGGTCTTCACCCATGAACGACATGACCCCTATCGCCAAGTCCACCACGCCCAAGGATTGGGAAACCGACCAGGAAGTGCGGTGGTGCCCCGGTTGCGGTGACTATGCGATCCTCAAGGCGGTGCAGCGCACCATGCCCGAGATCGGCGCGCGGCCCGAAAACACCGTGTTCGTCAGCGGCATCGGCTGCTCGTCGCGTTTCCCTTATTATATGGAAACCTACGGCTTCCACACTATCCATGGTCGCGCTCCGGCGGTGGCGACGGGGGTGAAGCTCGCCAATCCCGATCTCGACGTGTGGATCATCACCGGCGACGGCGATGCGTTGTCGATTGGCGGCAACCACACGATGCACCTCATCCGGCGCAATCTTGATTGCCAGGTGCTGCTGTTCAACAACGAGATTTATGGCCTGACCAAGGGGCAATATTCGCCCACCTCGCGCGTCGGCACGCGCACGCCATCGACGCCGTTCGGCTCGGTCGATCGCCCGGCGAACCCATGTGCCTTTGCGCTGGGCGCGGGCGGGCGATTTATCGCGCGCGCGATCGACGTTCACAAGAATTTGGTCGGCGTGCTCAAGGCGGCCTACGCCCATAAGGGCACCGGGTTCGTCGAGATCTTCCAGAACTGCATCGTCTACAATGACGATGTGTTCGCACCCTTCACCGAAAAGAAGAATGCGGCGGGAAGCCAGATGTGGGTCGAGCACGGCAAGCCGTTGCTGTTCGACGGCGGCACCAAGGGCCTGACGATGGACCGCGAGCGGCTGGTGCTCAAGGTCGTCGACGTGGTCGATGGCGATTGGCAGGCGGCGGGCGTGATCGTCCATGACCAGACCAATCGCGGGCTGGCGCACATGCTGGTGGAAATGCCGTTCGGGGCGTTCCCGATGGCGCTGGGCGTGCTGTTCGACGATCCCGCCCCGACCTTCGAAAGCGCGGTCGTCACGCAGAACATCGAAGCCGCCAAGGGCAAGACGCCCAACCTCCAGCATTTGCTGAGCCAGGGCCAGACGTGGCAGGTGGAGAAAGAACCGCGGGCGGAGTAAGGACTTTCTGCTGCGGAGGGATTGTCACGCGAAGGCGCGAAGCCGCCAAGGAAAGATAGTTTGAACGAGACCTTGAGACGAACTGTTTAAGGTTTGAAATTGAATTTCATACACCAACCTTATTCCACGGGCCTAAAATCAACCTTCGCGCCTTCGCGTCTTCGCGTGTGTAATGTTCCTTGACGACTCCCGCGATCCTCTGGCTGCGCCGTGACTTGCGTTTGGCCGACCAGCCAGCGCTTGCCGCTGCGATCGGGGAGGGGGCGGTCGTGCCTTTGTATGTCCTCGATGACGAGACGCCCAAACATTATGCGATGGGCGGTGCGTCGCGCTGGTGGCTGCACCATAGCCTTGCCAGCCTCGATGCCGATCTGCGCGCGGCGGGATCGCGACTGATTTTGCGGCGGGGTAGGTGCGACGCGGCGCTCACCGAACTCGCCGCCGAAACCGGCGCGACCCGGGTGCATTGCATCCGCCATTTCGAGCCGTGGTGGCGCAATGCCGAGCGTGCGGTGGCGAAGCGGCTCGATCTCGTCTGTCATGGCGGCAACTATCTCGCACCGCCCGGGTCGATCACCACCGGCAGCGGCGGGCAGTATAAGATCTTCACCCCGTTCTGGCGCGCGCTGCAGCAGCAGATGCCGCCGCCCGCGCCGCTGCCCAAACCGTCGAGCATTCCCGCGCCCGCGCATTGGCCGCGCAGCGAGCGGCTTGACGAGTGGGGCTTGCTGCCGACCAAACCCGACTGGTCGACCGGCTTCGGGGCGGACTGGTCCCCGGGCGAAGCGGGTGCCCATCACAAACTGAACGGCTTCAAACGCCATGCCGCCACCTATGGCGAAACCCGCAACCTGCCCTCGGTCGAGGGCAGTTCGCGCCTGTCGCCCCATCTGCATTTTGGCGAAGTCTCGGCCGCCCAAGTGTGGCACGCGGTGGCCGGGGCGGGGGGATCGGTCGATACCTTCCTCGGCGAGCTTGGCTGGCGCGATTATGCGCAGACCGTGATCCTGCAATTGCCCGATTATGGTAGCCGGAACGGCCGTCCCACACTCGACACGCTGCCGTGGCGCACTGGGCCGGATGCTGCTGCCGATCTGAAGGCATGGCAGCAGGGCCGTACTGGCTACCCCATCGTCGATGCGGGGATGCGGCAGCTTTGGGCGACAGGCTGGATGCACAATCGCGTGCGCATGATTACCGCGAGTTTTCTGATCAAGCACCTGCTGATTGACTGGCGCGAGGGCGAGCGCTGGTTTTGGGATTGTCTGGTCGATGCGGATTACGGGTCGAATGCGGTCAACTGGCAGTGGACTGCGGGGACCGGGATCGACGCCAACATGTTCGTCCGCATCATGGCACCACTCGTGCAATCGCCCAAATTCGAGGCTGGAGACTATATTCGCCAATGGGTGCCCGAGCTGGCGCAGGTGCGCGGCGAGGCCATTCATGACCCGGACGAGGCCGGATGTCGCCCCGCGGCCTATCCGCCCAAGATCATCGGCCACCGCGCGGCGCGCGAGCGCGCCTTGGCGGCGGTAAAACAGGCGCATTGAACCGCTTGCGAGCGCGCCCTGAGGGTGCGAGGGAAGCCGCGATGACCAGGCTTCTCACGACTCTGTTCGATCGTTTGCTCGACCGGATTGATGCCGGCTTGGTCGAAGGATCATTGACGGCAACCCTTCCCGGGGGGCGAATGCGCGTGCTTGGTGGGCGAGCGCCGGGGCCTGACGCCGTGGTCGATCTGGTGCGCTGGCGCGCGCTGCGCCGTTTGGTGACCGGCGGGTCGGCAGGCTGGTACGTGGCCTGGTCGAAGGACGAATGGCGCAGCCCCGATCCGACGGTGTTGTTCGAGTTGTTCATGCGCAACCGGCGCACGCTGGGCGGGGCGGCGCGCTCGCAGGGTTTGGTCCGGCTGTTTCGCCATTGGCGCAATGCGTTGCGCCGTAACTCTCGCACCGGCTCAAAGCGGAACATCGAGTTTCACTATGATCTCGGCAACGATTTCTACAGCCTATGGCTCGACCCGAGCCTCACTTATTCTTCCGCGATGTTTGCCGAACCGCTCGCGCCAGAGGAGCCGCTGGAAGCGGCGCAGGCGCGCAAAAATACTGCGATTCTCGATCGGCTGTCGCTCGCCCCGGGCGCGCATGTGCTGGAGATCGGCTGCGGCTGGGGCGGGTTTGCAGAGGCTGCTGCGCGGCGCGGACTGAGCGTAGCGGCGATCACGCTGTCGGCGGAACAGAAGCGGGCGGTCAACACGCGGATCGCGGCGGCCGGGCTCGCGGGCGTCACGGTTTCGCTGACCGACTATCGCGACGTGACCGGCCAGTATGACGGCGTCGCCAGCATCGAAATGGTGGAGGCGGTCGGCCAGGAATATTGGGGTACCTATCTCGCCACGATCGCGCGCGCGCTGAAACCGGGCGCGCGGGCGGCCATCCAATATATCGCGATCGATGATGCGATCTTCGAAGCCTATGCGGCCAATGTCGATTTCATCCAGCGCTTCGTCTTTCCCGGCGGGATGCTGGTGTCGGAGAGCCGGTTTCGCGCGCTGGCCGAGCAAAACGGACTGGAATGGCGCGACCAGCGCACTTTCGGTCCGCATTATGCCGAAACGCTGCGGCGCTGGCGCGATAGCTTCGATGCGGTGGTGAGCGCTGGTCGTTTGCCCAAGAAATTCGACCAGAAATTCATCGCCTTGTGGCGCTATTATCTGATGTATTGCGAAGGTGGCTTTCGCGGCGGCGGCATCGATGTCGCGCAGGTGACACTGGTCAAGCGCGCTTAGTCGACGCGCTCGAAATGCCCGGTCTCAAAATCCTCGGTCAGCAGCGCAACGATGCGGTCGGCGACGACTGACGGTTCCTTGACCGATTTGGGGTCTTCGCCGGGATAGGCCTTGTGGCGCATCGCGGTGCGCGTCGCGCCGGGGTCGAGGATGGCGGTGCGAATATTGCTGATCCGCTCCATCTCGTCGCCATAGGCCGCCAGCAAGGTCTCGAACGCCGCCTTGGACGCGCCGTATAGCCCCCAATAAGCGCGCGGCTTGCGTGCGACGCTGGAGGTAAGGCCAATCACGCGCGCGCGCTTGGACTTGCGCAGCATCGGGTCGAACGCTGCGATCAGCGCGGCTTGCGCGCTGATATTGAGCGTCAGGACTTGCGCCATTTCCTTGACGTCGATTGCGGGCACGGCGGACAATTGCCCGAGCATGGCGGCGTTGAGCACCATGATGTCGAGCGCAGGCCAGCGCTCGCCAATCGCCGCGCCCAGCCGTGCAATGCTGTCGGTTTCTGTCAAATTGAGCGGGGCGATCGTCGCCGAGCCACCCGCTTCAAAAATCGCGCTTTCGACCGCTTCGAGCGCAGAGGCGGTGCGGGCGGTGAGCACGACATGCGCGCCCGCCGCCGCCAGCGCCTGGGCGGTGGCGGCCCCGATGCCGCGGCTGGCACCGGTGACGAGCGCGATCTGGTTGGCGAGGGGCTTGTCGGTCATGTGCTAACTCCCGTTCGCCCTGAGCTTGTCGAAGGGCTGCACTTCCTGAAGCGTTAGAAGAAAGTGCGGTGCTTCGACAAGCTCAGCACGAACGGAGACGATCAGATCATCCGTTCCGCCAGCAACGCAAACTGGTCGACCGAGGAGACATCGTCCTGGTCGGTCAGCGTCGTCGGATAATCGCCGGTGAAGCAGGCGTCGCAATGGCTCGGGCGGATCGCGTTGCGCTGCGGTTCGCCGAGCGCCTTATAGAGCCCGTCGATCGAGATGAAGGCGAGGCTGTCGGCCTTGATATAGGTCGCCATCTCTTCGAGATTCTTGGTCGCGGCGAGCAGCTTGGCGCGCTCGGGCGTGTCGACGCCGTAGAAGCACGAATGCCGCGTCGGCGGGCTGGCGATGCGCATATGCACTTCGGCGGCGCCCGCTTCGCGCATCATCTCGACGATCTTGAGGCTGGTGGTGCCGCGCACGATCGAATCGTCGATCAGCACGACGCGCTTGCCCTTGATCAGCGCGCGATTGGCATTGTGCTTCAGCTTCACGCCGAGGTGGCGCACCTTGTCACCCGGCTGGATGAAGGTGCGGCCAACATAATGCGAGCGGATGATGCCGAGTTCGAACGGAATGCCCGATTCCTGCGCATAGCCGAGCGCCGCCGGGGTGCCCGAATCGGGAACCGGGATCACCAGGTCGGCCTCGACCGGGCTTTCGATCGCGAGCTGCGCGCCAATTGCCTTGCGCACGGTGTAGACGCTGCGGTCCTCCGAAATCGAATCGGGGCGCGAGAAATAGACGAATTCGAAGATGCACGGGCGCGGGGCTACGGCCGCGAACGGGCTGTGCGAGGTGATCTCGCTGCCCTTGACCATCACCAGCTCGCCCGGCTCGATCGAGCGGACGAAGGTGGCACCAACGACGTCGAGCGCGACGGTTTCGGAGGCGAAGATCACCGCTTCGCTGCCATCCGATTGTTCGATCTTGCCCATCACCAGCGGGCGGATGCCGAGCGGATCGCGGCAGGCGATCATGCCCTCGGGCGTCATCACGATCAGCGAATAGGCCCCTTCGACGCGTTTCAGGGCATCGATGAACTTGTCGACGACGGTGCGGTAATTGGAGGTCGCGACCAAATGGATGATCGTCTCGGTGTCGCTGGTCGACTGAAAGATCGAGCCGCGCCGCACGAGATCGCGCCGCAGCCGCATCGCGTTGGAAATATTGCCGTTATGCGCGATCGCAAAACCACCTGAGGCGAGGTCGGCATAAAGCGGCTGGACGTTGCGCAGCGCGGTCTCGCCAGTGGTCGAATAGCGCACATGCCCGCAGGCGACGCTGCCGCGCAGCGGGACCATCACCTCTTCGCGGTCGAAATTGCCCGCGACATGGCCCATCGCCCGGTGGGTGTGGAATTCGGTCCCGTCAAAGCTGGTGATGCCAGCCGCCTCCTGGCCGCGGTGCTGGAGCGCGTGCAGCCCCAAAGCGACCAGGCGCGCCGCGTGGGCTGCGCCAGAGATGCCGAAAATGCCGCACTCTTCATGCAGCGTGTCTCCATCTTGGGAGACGTCGAACGGATTGGTTGTCAGCATGGGGGCCCTTTGGGGGAGGGTAGAGCTTCGAGGCGGCATATAGGGAGCGGCATTCGGTTTGTCGCGCTTTTGTCACATCACCGGGAGCGATTGGTCGCATTGTTCGTTTCGGCGGCGTTCGGGGACAGTTTGTTATCGCTCACACGGGATTGAGCATGGCGAAGGATCGCGGATGGCAGGCGCGAGGCCCGGTCCGCCGATTCGCGCCACCGGACTGCGGGAGGATGACGCGCCCGGACAAGCGCGCTAGACCTGCGGCATGGCAGACCTTCGCGAAACCGGCCTGGTGCTGGACCCCAAATATGATTCCGCTGGCCTGATCACCGCGGTCGCGACGGATCGCGTGTCGGGCGATGTGCTGATGCTCGCGCATATGAATGCCGAGGCGCTGCGGCTGACCGTCGAAAGCGGGGAGGCGCATTTCTGGTCGCGCAGCCGCGCCGCGCTGTGGAAGAAGGGCGAGACGTCCGGCCATGTGTTGCGCGTCGCCGATATCCGGATCGATTGCGATCAGGACGCGGTGTGGCTGATCGTCGATCCCGCCGGGCCGGCTTGCCATACGGGCGAGCGGAGTTGCTTCTATCGCCGGATCGAGGGCGATCGGCTGGTGTCGGCTGCGTGAGGCGGACCGCGCTGCTGTCGCTGCTCGCCCTTGCCGGGTGTCACCGCGCCGATCCCAAGCCTGCGGCCACGCCGACCCCGGTGGGCCTGGAAGCCGCAGCGATTCAGGCGGGCGTCATCCCCGACCCCGCCAGCACCGACATCACCGGCCTGTATGCGCGCGAAAGCGACCGGGTCTGCATCGTGCCCAGCGCAACGGCGTACCGCATCGGGGTGTTCGTCGATTATGATGAACAGCAGAATTGCGGCGGGTCGGGCATCGTGACGCGGGTCGGCGAGACGCTGCACATCACCTTGGGCAGCGGCGGTGAAGCGGGCGATTCGGCGTGCAGCTTTGACGCGCGCTTCGAGGGCGACCGGATCGTCTTTCCCCCCCGCGTGCCGGAGGGGTGCCAGAAGATTTGCCTTCATCGCGCCTCGATCGCGGCGCTGGATGTGGCGCGGCTGAGTGATTCGATTTCGGAGGCGTCCACCTTGCGGGACAGCCGGGGCCGATTGCTGTGCGCAAGTGGCGGATGATCTTGACGTTCACGTAAAGGTCAACTATTTGTCGGTCATGCCTAGCGGTCCAGCCTATGCCGTGATCGATCGCCACCCGACGCGCGATCACTTTTCCATTTCCGATTTGTCGGCCGAATTCGGCGTGACCGCGCGGGCTTTGCGCTTTTACGAGGATGAGGGGCTGATCGCGCCCGAGCGGCGCGGCACCTCCCGCATCTATTCGCAGCGCGACCGCGCGCGGCTTGCCTGGATTTTGCGGGGCAAGCGCGTTGGCTTCAGTCTCGGCGAGATTCGCGAGATGATCGACCTGTATGACATTGGCGACGGTCGTCAGGTTCAGAAAGCCACCACCATCGCGCGCTGCCGCGAGCGCATGGCGCTGCTCCAGTCACAAAAACACGATATCGATGCGGCGATTACCGAACTTGCCGACTTCGTCACCCTGCTTGAAACCAACGGCGCGCAAGGCCGCCTGAAGGACTAAAACCCCATGCCGAAATATACGCCCCCCGTTCGCGACGTCCGCTTCGTGCTCGATCATGTGGTCGGCTTGTCGGCGCATGCCAATCTTGCCGGTTTCCAGAATGCGACCCCCGATGTGGTCGATGCGGTGCTGGATGAAGGCGGCAAGTTCGTCGCCGAAGTGCTGTTCCCGCTCAACCATTCGGGCGACCAGGAAGGCTGCACGCGGCATGACGATGGTTCGGTCACCACGCCCAAGGGCTTCAAGGAAGCGTATGACGCGTTCGTCGAATCCGGCTGGGGCACGCTCAGCGCGCCGGAGGAGTTTGGCGGGCAGGCGATGCCGCATGTGGTGTCGACCGCGTTTCAGGAGTTCATGATCTCCTCGAACATGGCCTTCGCCATGTATCCCGGGCTGACCCACGGCGCGATCGCTGCGTTGCTGGTCAAGGGCTCGGACGAGCAGAAGGCCAAGTATGTCCCCAATATGGTCAGCGGCAAATGGGGCGGCACGATGAACCTGACCGAGCCGCAATGCGGCACCGATCTCGGCCTGATCCGTACCCGCGCCGAGCCGCAGACAGATGGCTCCTATGCGATTACCGGCACCAAGATTTTCATCTCGTCGGGCGAGCATGACCTGACCGAGAACATCATCCATCTCGTGCTGGCCAAGACGCCCGGCGCGCCGGAAAGCTCGAAGGGCATTTCGCTGTTCGTGGTGCCCAAGTTCCTGGTCAACGCCGATGGCAGCCTCGGCGCGCGCAACGCGGTCACCTGCGGCTCGATCGAGCACAAAATGGGCATCCACGCCAATTCGACCTGCGTGATGAACTATGATGGCGCGACCGGCTGGCTGGTCGGCGAGGAGATGAAGGGCCTGGCCGCGATGTTCATCATGATGAACGCGGCGCGGCTTGGCGTTGGCTTGCAGGGCCTCGCGGTGGCCGAAGTCGCGTACCAGAACGCCGTGCAATATGCGCAGGACCGCCGCCAGGGCCGCGCGCTGACCGGCCCGAAAGAGCCGAACGAAAAGGCCGATACGCTGTTCGTCCACCCCGACATCCGGCGGATGCTGATGGAAGCCAAGGCGCTGACCGAGGGCTTGCGCGCTTTGTGCCTGTGGGGCGCGTTGCAGGTCGATCTCGAACATGCCGCCGCGACTGAGGAAGAGCGCCAGCTCGCCGCCGATCTGATCGGGCTGCTGACCCCGGTGATCAAGGGCTATGGCACCGACAAGGGCTATGACATCGCCACCAACGCGCAGCAGGTTTATGGCGGCCATGGCTACATCGCCGAATGGGGCATGGAGCAATATGTCCGCGATGCGCGGATCGCGATGATCTACGAAGGCACCAACGGCGTGCAGGCGATGGATCTGGTCGGCCGCAAGCTCGCCCAGAACGGTGGTCGCGCGGTGCAGGCCTTCTTCAAGGTCGTCGCCGATGACGTGGCGGCGGGCAAGGCCGATCCGGCGACCGCCGACTTCGCGACCCGCCTCGAAAAGGCCAATGGCGAACTGCAGGCGGCAACGATGTGGTTCATGCAGAACGGCATGCAGAACCCCGACAATGTCGGCGCGGGTGCGCACAGCTACATGCACATCATGGGCATTGTCGGCCTGGGCGTGATGTGGCTGCGCATGGCGACCGCTGCCACCAAGCTGAAGGCGGCAGGCGAGGGCGATGCCGCCTTCCTCGACGCCAAGCTGATGACCGCGCGCTATTTCGCCGAACGCATCATGCCAGAAGCGGGCGCGCTGCGCCGTAAGATCGAGGCCGGTGCGGAAGCGCTGATGGCGCTGCCGCCCGAGATGTTCGAAGCGGCGTGAAGGGTGGGGGCGGCGATCGCCCCCCATCTGCCTCTGTGCGATCGTTCGGCTCGATCCGGAGAGCACGTTCGATCTCAGACAGGCATGATCAGCGCATATCGGCCATGAACGGATACCATTCGCGCCAATGCTCCTTGAGCGCGTCCCCCTCGATGCGTTTGAATTCCATCCGGTAATAATGGATCGCGGCGCGGCCGGTCTTCCGTACCGGAAGCGCCACCCCAGCATCCAGCGTCATGCAGCGCGGCATTGTCATGCCTGTCGGGGGAAGCGATCGTCCTGCAGCGGGGCCAGCGACGGTATCGAGCGCGTCGAACGCCGCTTTCGTGTCGAAGGCCAGAATTGACGGGTAGCGGATCGGGGAGGCGCTCCCGCTGCGGCCGGGCGGCAGCGAAACCTCGAACAGACGGATGACATCGTCTTCGAACAGTTTCTTTTCTACCATCGACCGTTGCTGGGTCACCGGACGGCCTCGCCGGTCTTCATCCAGGCGGCGGAACTCGATGCGATAGAAATGCTGCGGGGCGACGCCGTGGTTGACCGGTCGATGCGGCGCTTGTGGGTCGGCGGCAGTACACTCCAGCGAAGGCGTCCCTTTGGGTGGGGGCGCACTGTGCCAATGTTCGCCGTTTCGCCCGCCCGATGGTTCCAGATATTGGTCGCTTGGTCCGCCGCCCCCGAGCCGTGTCTGTCCCGAGGATCGCGCGAAGATGGAGGGATATGGGTGACCGTGCATCTGCATCGGATAGCCAGGAGGGTTGGCGACTTCCATCAAGAGGATGTGATCGTCCGAATAGCGCACCCGGTGCACAGCGGGGGCGGCAACCTCCGCGTCGTAATCGGCAGAGAAGCCATATCCCCATTGGTTCGGCTGAAGCCGCTGCGCGGCTGCGGCGGTGGCGGCGATGCTGCCAAGGGCCAGCAGGCTGATGTTTCGATTCCAGCGCATCGCTTTCCTCTTGCCGCTGCGCGAATCGGCTTTCGGTGTTTTTACATCGAAGACGCGGCGGTTCCGATGCAGCATCGGCCGATATCCGATCGGAAACAACCCACGCTTTCCCCGTTCCCGGAGCCTTCGCCCGCGCGAACCGACGGCGGGTCCGTGCGTTAGCGTCCCTCGCCACTGCCCGCGGCGGTGACCGGCGGGGCCGTCGCGGCCGGCATTGGCTTGGCCACCGCTGCTTCGGGTTTGCGGCGCACCCCGACCAGGCCGTCGGGCCGGGTCGGCTCCGGCGTGCGCGGCACTGTCGCTTGCGCGGTGGCGGCGGTTGGTTGCGCATCCTCGGTCCGCGCAGCGACGCCTTGACTGGGCAGGAAGGTCTGCGCTTTCATGCATTGTGCGGCGGTCGCGCGTCGAAATTCGCTGCAATTCCACAGCGCCTTGTCATACCCATGCGCCCGGTCGCGCAGATAGCTGAACGCCATGGAGGCGATCTGCGACGGTTGCAGGGGCAGGGTGGTGGCGGTCTTGGTCGGGTCGCTCCAGCCCATCACCTTGCAATAGGGGCGATCGGCGCATGCGCGCGCGGCGAGCTGGGCAAAGCCGTCGGGCGACAGCGTGGCGGGGTCAAGCGTCAGCAGGAAGCTGTTCGGGTCGCCGGGCAAGGGGCGGGGGAGTGGCGCGGTGGCGGCGGCTGCGTCAACCGGGACGGCCCCCTCTGGTTTGGTCAAGGCATCGGTGCCGCGATGCGCTTCGGAATAGGCGGCGAGCGCGGCGATGACGGGCTCGTCGGCCGAAACATGGCGATTGAACGCAGGCGGTGTGCCCCACCAACCGGTCCAGCGGAAAAACAGATGGGTATTGACCGCGGCAATCTTGTCGAGGCTCGACTGCCAATACGGCACGACCCAGTTCGTGTGGTAATGCGTGGCATGGCCGACTGGCCGGAACACGGCACCGTTCAGCGCTGTCGTCGCGACGGACCGCGCGCGTGCCCATTGCGCGTCGGCCCAATGGTGCCGCACCAGCGCGCCGTCACAGGTAAAGGTGAATTGGCAACCGGTCGGTCGCTCGGCCCCCTGGAACACTACGCCGCAAATCGTCTTGGGAAAAGCGGGATGGCGAACGCGGTTGATGACGACTTGCGCCACCGCGCGCTGCCCGACCGGCTCGTCCCCGGCCTCATAGAGGACGGCCGCCGCCATGCAGTCGATCGCGCGGGCTTGCTGTGCCGGGTCGCCCGGCAGGCGGAAGGGGCGGGCAGCGGGGTTGGGACCCTGAACGAAGGGCACGCTGGCGTTGAATGCGCGCGCGTCGTCCGGATCGAGATCCTCAAAGGCTACGGGCTCGACCGCCGGCAGCTCTGCTTGCGGTACCACGCGCGCGGGCACGGGATGCAGGCTATGATGTCGGCCGATCGGCGGCGCGAAATGCACGATCAGCGCGGGTAGGAGGATCGCCAGTGTGGCGATCAGCAGCAGGACCGCGCGCAATGTGCGGCCAGGGCGCGAGGAAGGGAGCATCTAGATCAAAGCGCTTTTTGTTGCGGGAGCAGGATCAGAACTGCTTCTGTCGAGCGATTGCCGGGGCCTTTACCCTAATTTGGCGCGAAACTGAAACCGCGTCAGGGGGCGGGGCAGGGCGTCCCGTTTCCGGACGCCAGTGCGCGCAGCCTTATGTCATGCCCTGCCGCTGCAATACGCTGCTAATTGGGCCAGACGCCAGTCGCCTCGCACAGATCCCATTGATCGGCGGCATTGAGGTGACATGCTCTGTCGGCAGTACCGCATTGCTGAAACTTCGCCTGATATTGGCGATAGCAGCTTTTGGGCGTTGGCGCAGATGCGGCGACTGCCGCCATTTGCGGGGCGCTGGCGGCGGCCACGGCCAGCATCGCGCGCGGGGCCGCTGCTACGACGCTCGCGGCGGTGGGCGCTTTGTCGCGGCGACCGGTGGCCGCCATCGAATAGAGCTGGAACACCGCCAGCATCACGCTGACGAAAATCATCATTTTACGCATAACAGGCCCCCGACGGACCCCCGCCCGTCGGGACTCCTTATACCGCAGAAAACCGGTTACTGCGACATCAACCTTCGGGCAGGAAATCGGGCACCGACAGATAGCGTTCGCCGGTGTCGTAGTTGAAACCGAGCACGCGCGAGCCCGCTGGAAGCTCGGGAAGCTTTTGCGCGATCGCGGCGAGCGTCGCACCCGAACTGATCCCGACCAGCATCCCTTCCTCGGCAGCGGCGCGGCGCGCCATTGCCTTGGCGTCGGCGGCTTCGACCTTGATCGCGCCGTCGATCACCTGCGTGTGCAGATTGGCGGGCACGAAGCCCGCGCCGATGCCCTGGATCGGGTGCGGCCCCGGCGTGCCGCCCGAAATGACGGGCGATGCCGCTGGCTCGACGGCGTAAACCTTGAGGTTCGGCCATTCCTGCTTGAGCCGTTCGGCCACGCCGGTGATGTGGCCGCCCGTGCCGACGCCGGTGATGATCACGTCGATTGGCGTCTCGCGGAAGTCGTGGAGGATCTCGATCGCGGTGGTGCGGGTGTGGATGTCGATATTGGCGGGGTTCTCGAACTGCTGCGGCATCCACGCCCCTGGCGTCTGCTCGACGAGCTCGAGCGCGCGCTCGATCGCGCCCTTCATGCCCTTTTCGCGCGGGGTCAGGTCGAAGGTCGCGCCATATGCCAGCATCAGGCGGCGGCGTTCGAGGCTCATGCTCTCGGGCATGACCAGCACAAGCTTATACCCCTTCACCGCCGCGACCATCGCCAGGCCGACGCCGGTGTTGCCGCTGGTCGGCTCGATGATCGTGCCGCCGGGCTTTAGGTGGCCGTCCTTTTCGGCGGCCTCGATCATGGCGAGCGCGATTCGGTCCTTGATCGATCCGCCCGGGTTGGAGCGCTCGGACTTGATCCAGACTTCGGCCCCTGGAAACAGCTTCTGGACGCGGATGTGTGGCGTGTTGCCGATCGTGTCGAGGATCGTGTTGGCTTTCATGGCGTGGCCTCCAGTTCGAGATCGCGGGAATCTTGCGGGCTTTTGGGCGGGTCGAAAGTCTTGGCGTTACGGATGCTGGGGAAGAGATAGGTCCACAGGATCGTGACTACAATCGCGCCGCCGCCGCCGACCAGCACCGCGCCGACCGGCCCAAGCGCCGAGGCGAGGAAGCCCGATTCGGCTTCGCCCAGCTCATTCGAGGCGGAGATGGTCAGCTGCGACACCGCGCCAACGCGGCCGCGCTTGTCGTCGGGGGTGTGCAGCGTGATCAGCGATTGGCGGATATAGACCGAGAACATGTCCGCCGCCCCCGCCACCGCCAGCGCGACAAGGCTGAGCGCCATGATCTGCGATAGGCCGAACACCACCGTTGCCGTCCCGTACACCAGCACCGCGCCCAGCATCTTGGGCCCCACATTGGTTTTGATCGGACGGAACGAGAAGAACAAGGCGACCACCGATGCACCGGCGGCGGGGGCAGAGGCGAGCAGGCTCAACCCCTGCGGCCCGACCTTCAGGATGTCGTGGGCGTAGATCGGCAGCAGCGCGCTGGTCCCGGCAAGAAACACGGCGAACAGATCGAGCGTAATCGCCCCCAGCACGAGTTTGTTCTGGCCGACATAGGCCAAGCCATCAATGATTTGGCGAATCGGGTGCGCCTTGCTCGGCGTGGTCGGACGCGGGACCGGTCCGATCGTGAACAGCGCGAGCAGGGCGGTGAGGAACAGCGCCGTCGCCACAGCATAGGCCCCCCACGGAGCCGCCGCATAAGCGAAGCCACCGATCGCCGGCCCGATGATCGTGCCGATTTGCCACGAGATCGAGCTCAGCGCGATGGCGGTTGGCAACACTTCGCGCGGCACCAGATTGGGGGCAAGCGCACCGAAAGCGGGCCCGGCAAAGGCGCGCCCGAGGCCGAGCAGCACCGCGATCGAGAACAGCACCGGCAGGGTCATACCCTCGGTGTATGTCACCAAGGCTAACGTCAGCGCGCACAGCGCCTGCAGCGACACGGTGCAGCGCGTGATCAGACGCCGGTCGAATCGGTCAGCGACCCAACCGGTGATCGGCGTCGTCACGAACAACGGAATGAACTGCAGCAGGCCGATCAGCCCAAGCTGTGCGGCGGCACCGGCGGGCGACATGGTCGTGCGGGCGATGGTATAGGTCTGCCAGCCGATGACGATGATCATCGCATTCTGCGCGATCGTCATCGAAAAGCGCGCCGCCCAATAGGCGCGGAACTGTGGGATGCGAAGGGGGTGGGGTGCTGCGTCCATTGTCTGTGGCCTTAAGCGCTGCGGCGCGCGCTGGGCAATCGTGGAGTTGCTTGGGGCGCGGAAACTTCTGCTCGCGCGAAGGTTTTACGGAGGCGATTGATAAACCCGCTGGATCGCGCCTATAGGCTCGCGTTCCTCTCCCCAGGTCATGAGGTCTTCCAGACGTGGCAAAAGCTCCCGCCGCCGTAAAGGCACAACCCCCGGTGCCGAACCGCGAGCGCCCCGACGAGCCCAAATTGTACGAGGCCTCGACCGAAGAGCTGCTCGAATTTTACAAGCAGATGCTGATGATTCGCCGCTTCGAAGAGAAAGCAGGCCAGCTGTACGGCTTGGGTTTCATCGGCGGTTTCTGCCATCTTTATATCGGCCAGGAAGCCGTTGCGGTCGGCCTGCAATCGGCGCTGGACGGTGAGAAGGACTCGGTCATCACCGGCTATCGCGATCATGGCCACATGCTCGCTTATGGCATCGACCCCAAGGTGATCATGGCCGAACTGACCGGTCGCGGCGCGGGGATTTCGCGCGGCAAGGGCGGCTCGATGCACATGTTCTCGACCGAGAAGAAGTTCTACGGCGGCCACGGCATTGTCGGCGCGCAGGTCTCGCTCGGCACGGGCCTCGCCTTCGCGCACAAATATAACGAGGATGGCGGCGTTGCGGTCGCGTACTTCGGTGACGGTGCCGCGAACCAGGGCCAGGTCTACGAATCGTTCAACATGGCCGAGCTGTGGAAGCTCCCGATCATCTATGTGATCGAGAACAACCAGTACGCCATGGGCACCAGCGTCAACCGCTCCTCGGCCGAGGATCAGTTGTACAAGCGCGGCGAGAGCTTCCGTATTCCGGGCATCCAGGTGGACGGCATGGACGTGCTGGCGTGCCGCGGTGCCGCCGAGGAAGCGCTGGCGTGGGTGCGCGCGGGCAAGGGGCCGATCATCCTCGAGATGAAGACCTATCGCTATCGCGGGCATTCCATGTCCGACCCCGCCAAATATCGCTCGCGCGACGAAGTGCAGGCGGTGCGCGACAAGTCCGATCCGATCGATCACGTCAAGAAGCTGCTCGACGCGCAAGGCGTCAAGGAAGACGCGCTGAAGGCGATCGAGCAGGAGATCCGCAAGATCGTCAACGAAGCGGCCGACTTCGCCGAACAGACGCCCGAACCCGATGCGTCTGAACTGTATACCGACGTTCTGGTGGAAACCTACTAATGGCCGTAGAAATCAAGATGCCCGCGCTTTCCCCCACGATGGAGGAAGGCACCCTCGCCAAATGGCTGGTCAAGGAAGGCGATGTCGTCAAATCCGGCGACATCATGGCCGAGATCGAGACCGACAAGGCGACGATGGAGTTCGAAGCCGTCGACGAAGGCACGATCGGCAAGATCCTCGTCGCCGAAGGAACTGACAACGTGAAGGTCGGGACCGTCATTGCGACGCTGTTCGCCGAGGGCGAAGATGCGTCGACGCCGGTTGCCGCTTCGGCACCGCGTGCTGCCGCGCCGACCGCCGCCGAAGTGACCAAGGCCGAGGAAACCGGCACTGGCGAAGGCGCGACCAAGGTTCCCGAGCCGCTCAAGACCAACGCCGACACACCTGTGCCCGCCGAAATCCCGGAAGGGACCGAGCTGGTCAAGATGACGCTCCGCGAGGCGCTGCGCGATGCGATGGCCGAGGAAATGCGCGCCGACCCGCGCGTGTTCGTGATGGGCGAGGAAGTCGCGCAATATCAGGGCGCGTATAAGGTTACACAGGGCCTGCTCGACGAGTTTGGCGAGAAGCGCGTGATCGATACGCCGATCACCGAATATGGCTTTGCCGGCATCGGCACGGGCGCGGCGATGGGCGGTCTGCGCCCGATCGTCGAGTTCATGACCTTCAACTTCGCGATGCAGGCGATCGACCACATCATCAATTCCGCCGCCAAGACCAATTACATGTCGGGCGGCCAGATGCGCTGCCCGGTGGTGTTCCGTGGTCCCAACGGCGCGGCGAGCCGCGTCGGCGCGCAGCACAGCCAGAATTACGGGCCCTGGTATGCGAGCGTGCCTGGCCTGATCGTGATCGCGCCCTACGATGCGGCGGATGCCAAGGGTTTGCTGAAGGCGGCGATCCGCACCGAAGACCCGGTCGTGTTCCTCGAAAACGAGCTGCTTTATGGCCGCACGTTCGAAGTGCCCAAGCTCGACGATTACGTGCTGCCGATCGGCAAGGCGCGGATCATGCGCGAGGGCAAGGACGTGACGATCGTCAGCTATTCGATCGGCGTCGGCCTTGCGCTGGAAGCCGCCGAGACGCTGGCGGGCGAGGGGATTGACGCCGAGGTGGTTGACTTGCGCACGCTGCGCCCGCTCGACACCGCGACGGTGCTCAAGAGCCTGAAGAAGACCAACCGCGTCGTGGTGGTCGAAGAAGGCTGGCCGACCTGCTCGATCGCGTCGGAAATCTCGGCGGTGTGCATGGAACAGGGCTTTGACGACCTCGATGCGCCGGTGCTGCGCGTCACCAATGAGGACGTGCCGATGCCCTATGCGGCGAACCTTGAAAAGCTCATGCTGGTCAGCGCCGACAAGATCGTCGCGGCGGTGAAGGCGGTTCTGTACCGCTAATCCGTCAGGACGGGGTCGCCTGCGTCGGTTGCCGCCGCAGCCGACCCCGTCCGTTTATTGCGTGAGACGCGCGCTGGCGACGGCCTTGCGGAACAACGACTGAAGAGCGTCGGAGATGCTTTGGTCGGTCTTCACCGTATACATCAAATCGGGCGAGGCACAGGCCGTCAACGCGGTCGGGATGTTTGGGATCGCGGCATTGGCGATCGCGCGCTGGGTCGCTTCGTCGTCCTGGATCGATGCTGAGGTATATTCGGTATAGAGAATGGCGATCTTCACGCCGCGCTTCTTGATCGCGGTGCATTGATCAATTTGTGCTTGCTGCATTGCCGCGCGGGTGCGGCCTGACCCGATATTCTCGTCGCTCATCCCGTCGGTTACCAAGAACAAGAACGCTTGCGGCGTGTCGCCCGGGTCGTTGGACCCATTGCCTGATTTTGCGGGCAATTGGGTTCCCATATTGTTCATCAAGCTCTGGAAGCTCGTGAACAGATATTCCGTGCCCGATGAGCCGTTCGGCGGACGTCCGTTGCCGGCCTTGTCGTTGACCGTGACCAGACTGACATTGCTGGCGGCGGTGCCGACCGATGCCAGGTCTGGCGTCAGCGTCGCGATCGTCTTGAAATTGGTGATGTGATCGAAGGTGTAAAGTGCGGCGCGATAAGTGCGGCTGTTCTCCAGCGCGTAACTCTGCGCCAAAGTCATCAAATTGCTGGCAGCGGTCTGTTCGTCATTAACTCGCAAGTGTACGCCCTGATTGAGCGCATACCAATAGGAGTCTACGAAAGAACCATCGGCATTGTAGACGCAGATATCCTTCGCATTGCTTGCACCGCAATTGGTGTTTGTCGATTTTTTGCTGACGTAAACATAGGCACCATTGGCATCGATTTTCGTGATCTGGTTGCCGCCAACCATACCGGTTCCGTAAGAGCCTTTGACGATGGAAAACTTGGCATTGTCGAGGATCAGACTTGGGATGGACGAGCCAACATAGTTTTCGATCTTGTTGGAATGACAGGCGAACGCGCATTTCACGGCGTTGTCCATCGTCGTAAACCCGGCCGTCGTGGTCGGCAACGCCATCGAAGACGAGGTGTCGAGTGCCAGATAAAAGTCGATATTTGGTGCAGCCGTGGCGGTCGCCGTCGACGTTCCGCCGATCGTAATCGTCGGCATTCCGATGACGTTCGCAAAGGCATTCACCGATGAAGCCGTATAGGTAACGGTCGCGGTGCGCGTTGATGCAGCGGCATTGTTGCCGACGATCGAAACGGTCAGGTTGCTGTCGTTCCAAATCAACCCCGGCTGACCCGCAATTTGTGATTTGAACATCGCGTTCGCCGCAGTTTGGGCTGCGGTGTTATCGAGCTTCATCATCGGCTGCGTTACCGCAGCCAAGGCCGCCGCATCGGCCGCCGCGTTCAATTTGGTCTGCAACCGTCCGGCGCGCGCGTAATCGATCGAGACGCCGGTCGCGAGTGTCAGCGGAATCGCCGCAAAGCCCATCAACAGCAGGACGTTGCCGCGGCGATCGTGGCGCAGGCGCGTGGCCAGTCGGCGGGTCGCGCGAAGGAAGGTAAGAAACGGCTGGACCATTAGGACACATTGACCCCAGTTACCGAATTTGACGCGCGCGGACTCATGATGATTTGGTCGCGCATGGGAATAGCACCGAGCAACGCAAGGCCAGCCACCGGCGTATACGTATAGTCGATTGATGCGACGATGACATACGTGCCATTTTGCTTGATCGTTCCGGGCAAGGTGAACGAAGTGCCTTTCGTCAACGCATTGATATTTAACCCACGGCTCCAATCCACCGTGGATACCCCGTTCGGGTCGGTATATATTTGCGATACCGTCAATTTCGCGGCCGATATCTTGTACGGGCTCAAGATCTGCGTGCTAGCGTTAAGGATCGTATCCAGATCCGAGGCGGTAACGCTGGTCGATTGTGACGTCAGGTCGGCCACGGTCCGCGTCGCGGCGGTGACTTTGCGATAGGCCGAGATGCTGTCGCTCAATTGATATCCGCCAAGGTACAGCAGCACGATGAACGGCAGGCAGATCGCAAACTCCACCGCCGATACGCCGCGTTGATCTGCCCAGAAGCGGCGGGTCACTTGTACGGCTCCGTCTTGAAGACCGATGTTGCGATGAGCAAACGCTTGCCGCCGGAAAGTGTCGACAGATCGAAGCCGAGCGGACCCTTTTGGGTGTCCCAGAGATACATCATCTTGACGACGTTGATCGACCCGGTCCCTCCCGGTGCATATTGAAACGCGTTGTTGACGTTGCCGTTGCTGTCATAGGTGATCGTCGGCGGCGCGGTTGCTACCGCCGAGAACGCAGTGGCGGCTTGCACGTCGATCAGCAAATTCGCGCACTTCATGAAGGCCGGCAGTTTCGAGCAGGCGAGCGTCTTGAATTGCGCCTGGGTCATTCCGCTTGTCTGGGCGGTGCCGGTCAACAAGGCGCGAACCGATTTTTCGGCGGTGGTTTCCAGATTCTGTTGGGCGAAAAAGGTAAGGCTGGTCTGCACGATCGCGATCATCAAAGCGATCAGCGGGGTTACGACGAGCGCGAATTCCACCGCTGCACTCCCGCGATCATCCTTTGCAAGCGCGCGCGCTCGGTTCGGGCCCGCGACGAATCTGGGAGGAAGCGTGATCTTCACTATGAAATTGCCCCAAAGCTATGCCATTTCCTGCCACGCAACGGGTAAAGGAATAGTGAAATCAAGCGCGTTCAGCCCTCTTTCGGTGCCCCTTTCCCGATGATCGATCCAGCCAACCCGGAGCGTATGCTCGCTTTGTCCTATGCGTCTGAGCAGGGCCGATCCGCGCTCGCGGCGGTGCTCGCGTTGGACGACACGCTGGGGCAGATCCTGCGCACGACGCGTGAGCCGCTGGTCGGGCAGATGCGGCTGACCTGGTGGCATGAGGCGCTGGTCGCACTCGACACGGCCCCACCACCCGCGCAGCCGGCGTTGCAAGCGCTCGCGGCAGAGGTGCTGCCGCGCGGAATCTCGGGCGCTACGCTTGCCGCGATGATCGACGGCTGGGGGGTACTGCTCGATCCCGACCCGCTGACCAGGCCGGGGCTGGAGGCTTATGCCGCCGCGCGGGGCGGTGGTTTGTTTGCCGTGGCGGGGCAGATCCTTGGTGCGACCGCGCGCGATCCGCTGGCGGCGGCGGGCGCGGGATGGGCCCTTGCCGATCTGTCGCGCCACGCGCGCGATGCGGCGGCGCTGCTTCCTGCCGAAATGGCGGCGACGGCGCTGGCCGACGCCACCCGACAGCGCTGGAGCCGCGCCGCCCGCGCGCTCGGTGCGCTCGCGCACATTGCGCGGATGGACCTCTCGCTCCCGTCGGGCGTATCGCCTCCGGTCGGTGCCCCACGACGGGTTGCGCGGCTCGCCTGGCATCGTTTTACCGGGCGCTAGGCTTCCGCCGCGCGCTTGGACGCGATACCCTCTCATGGGACTCGGGGGAGGGCGCTATGTGGCGATATCTGGTGGGCGGGCTGGCGACGCTGGCGCTGGTCGCGGCGGGAATGCTGCTGTTCAATCGTGGTGCGCGATCGGTGGCGGCCTTGCCGTCTGCCCCGCTAGCCCTGGCGCAGACGACTGAAGGCGGCGCGCTGCCCGCAACGGTGCCCGAGGCGAGCGACAAGACCCGCGAGCAGAAGCGCTTCGACCGCTATGACAAGGATCGCGACGGCAAGGTGACGCGCGAGGAGTATCTCGCGCCACGCCGCAAGGCCTATGCCAAGCTCGATACCAACCATGACGGCGTGCTGTCGTTCGACGAATGGGCGGTGAAGACCGAAACCAAATTCGCCGAGGCGGACAAGGACAAATCGGGGGCGATGACGCCGGCCGAGTTCGTCAGCACCGCGCCCAAGCGCAAGGCCCCGCGCGTTCGGCGCGATTGCCCGCCCGCCCCGCCACCGGCGAACGCCGAGGAAAGCTGAGGCTCACCCCGTCGCCAACCATTCCCCCAGCGCCGAGCGCGCGCGATCAGTATACATCTTCTTGCGGTCGGCCTTTTTGGTCCGGCCTTCGATCGGCGGGAACAGCCCGAAATTGACGTTCATCGGCTGATAGGTCTCCGCGACCGCTGCGCCGGTGATGTGGTGAAGCAGCGCGCCGAGCGCGGTCGTCACCGGCGGCGGGGTCATCGCTTTGCCGCCGAGTTCCGCCGCAGCGAAGCGCCCCGCCATCAGCCCGACGGCGGCGCTTTCGACATAACCTTCGCACCCCGTAATCTGCCCGGCGAAGCGGATGTTGGGCCGTGCCTTCAGCCGCAGCGTTTCATCGAGCAATTCGGGCGAGCGGATGAAGGTATTGCGGTGCAGCCCGCCGAGGCGCGCGAACTCGGCATTCTGCAGGCCGGGAATGGTGCGGAACAGGCGGACTTGTTCGCTATGCTTCAGCTTGGTCTGGAAGCCGACGATGTTCCACAAAGTGCCGCTGGCATTGTCCTGCCGCAATTGCACCACCGCATAGGGCCAGCGTCCGGTGCGCGGATCATCGAGGCCAACGGGCTTCATTGGGCCATAGCGCAGCGTATCGACCCCGCGCGCGGCGGCGACTTCGATCGGCATGCAACCTTCGAAATAGGGGACGTTTTCCCACTCTTTGAACTCGGTCTTTTCGCCCTCGATCAGGCCGGTGTGGAAGGCGAGATACTCGTCCCGCGTCATCGGGCAGTTGATGTAGTCCTTGGAATCGCCCTTGTCCCAGCGCGACGCCATCCAGGCCACGTCCATGTCGATGCTGTCGAAATGGACGATCGGGGCGATCGCATCGAAGAAAGCGAGCGCGTCCTTCCCCGTCGCATTGCCGATCGTCTCGGCGAGCGCGGGCGCGGTCAGCGGGCCGGTGGCGACAATCGTCAGGCCGGTGTCGGGGAGGGTGTCGACGCGTTCGCGCACGATTTCGATATTGGGGTGCGCGGCGAGCGCGGCGGTGACGCCGTCCGAAAAGCGATCGCGGTCGACCGCGAGCGCCGAGCCCGCTGGCACCTTGTGGATGTCGGCCTCGCGCAGGATCAGCGAGTTCAGCGTGCGCATTTCCTGGTGGATCAGCCCGACCGCGTTGCTGGTGGCATCGTCCGAGCGGAAGCTGTTGGAGCAGACTAGCTCGGCCAGGCCATCGGTCTGGTGCGCTGGTGTCCTTTCGCCTGAGCCGCGCATTTCGGAGAGCTTTACGCGGAACCCTGCCTCGGCGAGTTGCCAGGCGGCCTCGGACCCAGCGAGGCCGCCGCCGATGATATGTACGTCGTGTGTCATCCCGTGGCTGATAGCGGGCGGCGGCTGGCGTGGCAAAGGCGGAGCGTACCGGGCTAGCTGCGTGGCTGACGGGGTTGCTCTGCCCGCTGTTTCACCAGCGCGAGCAGGTTGTTTTCGAGATCGCCCAGGAAGACTTGGCCCCACAGCTTCGAATAGGCATTGACCGGGGTCTTGATCCAATAGCGGGTATAAATGGTCACGCGGGTACGACCGTCGCCGAGTGGCTGCATGGTGTAGCCGCCGGTGGTGATGCGGAAATAGGGGCTGTCGGGCATGAGGTGCCGGTCGGTAAAGTCCCAGCCGGTTTTGTCGTCGAACAGGAAGCGCCAGCCGATCCGGCGTTCGGGTTGCCATTCGGTGACCCGCTCGCGGAAGCGCACCTGGTGCCCCCATCGGGCGAGCCGCTCCGCACCGATTCCGTCACCGACCAGATGCGCGCCGAGCGGGCGGGGGATGCCGATGACATCTTCGGATATGTTCCATTGCCCCTCGTCCGGCCGCACATCGGGAATGCCCTTCAATAGCGGCCAGATGGTTTGCGGGGTGGCGCGGACGATGATCGTGCGGGTGACGGTCGCATCGGCTGTCGGTAGCGCGATATAGGGCTCGACCTGCATCGCGAGCAGCGGCGCGAGCAGCAGCGCGCTGCAATAGGTCTTGCCGTGCTGATCGACGCGACGACGCAGGGTGTGGGTTAACCACGCCCCGGTCATGCCGCTGGCCATCCATAGAGGCGAAAGGATGATCACGCAGACTGTTCCTTCGCGCAGCAGTGCAAGGGACACGATGACCACCACGAGCAGCAACCACGCCGGGACCTGCAAATACGCGCCGAGGGATCGCTCCTTCCAAGGATCGGCGACATAACTGACGAAGGCGGAGATCGCAGCGGGCAGTATCAGCAGGAAGGAAAAGCTGATGAGGCCGCTATCGGGCCGCGCCGCCTCTAACAACAGATAGGCACCAAGCGCCATCGCGAAGGCAAGACCGACCGCTGCTGTGGTACGGATCGCAGCTGAGCGTGTGTCTCGCAGAGGGGTGTTCTGCTCCATATGCCTGATCCTTTTCACAGATATTTCTGTAAATTCAGAAATTGATAGGTATAAATCAGCGGGTTTTGGCTTGTTGACGGTGAGAATTAGTCCTTGGCTTTGCCGCCGGGGATGAAGCGCGCGACCTTGCTGCCGAGCTTCATCAGCGTGACAAGCGTGCTCTTGGGGAGCGTGCGGACCTGTTCGTACCAGCCGCCCAGCGTCGACAGAAATTCGTGCATCCGCACCACCCGGTCCCGCAAATGGGCGGGGGCGGCGTCATCCTGGCGGAGGCGCTCGGCCAGTTCGGCGAGCAGGGCGATGGTCGGGTCGATCTCGCGCCGTTTGCGCTCGGCCACGATGCGCATCAGCATTTCCCACAAATCGCCCTCGGCGACGAAATGGTCGCGCCGGTCGCCTTCGACATGGACGCGGCGGACGATGGCGTAGGTCTGCAATTCCTTGAGTGCAGTCGAGACGTTGGAGCGGGCGAGCCCCAGCGCCTCGACGATCGCCTCGGCATCGACGGGTTTTTCGGAAAGGTAGAGCAGAGCATGGACTTGCGCGACCGAGCGATTGACCCCCCAATGCGTGCCCATCTCGCCCCAATGGAGGATGAAGGCCTTGGCATCAGGATGATCGAGCAGGGTCACTAGCAACTCCAATTTCTGTAAAAACAGAAATAGACGAATTTTCTCTTTGGTCAAGGCGCGTTCTTGCCCCACCCCCGCCGGGCGCGCATTCTCGGGGAATGTCACAGCGTATGCCCATGCCAGCCTTGTTCCTGACCGCGCTTGCTGCGGGGGCGAGTTTCTGGGCGGCCAGCCATATCCTGCCAGCGGGGCCCTTGCTCGTGGCGTGGAAGGGCAGCGCGGTCGCGTTGCTTGCCGTCTGGGTTGCGCGGGCAGCGCACACGCGGGCGGCGCGCTGGCTGGCGGTGGTGCTTGGGTTTGCTGCCCTGGGGGATGTGCTGCTCGAAACATCGGGCATGACGATCGGTGGCGCGGCATTCCTCATCGCGCATCTGCTGGCGACCGGACTGTATTGGACCAACCTCCGCGCCGATCAGGCGGGCACGGGGCTGGCGATCGTGCTGCTGCTGGGCATCCCGTGCGCGGGCTATGCGCTGTCCGGGCAACCGGGGGTGCTGGTCTATGGGCTGGCGCTGGGCGGCATGGTGGCGACGGCGTGGATCAGTCGCTTTCCGCGCGGCTGGGTGGGGGCGGGGGCCATGCTGTTCGCGGCGTCGGACCTGCTGATTTTCGCGCGGCTGGGTCCGCTAGCCGGTTCGATCGTTCCAACGCTGTTGGTCTGGCCGCTCTACGTCGCGGCGCAGGCGATGATCGCTTATGGCGTGGTGAGAACGGAGCGGGCGCGCAATGAAGGTGTTCACGATCGGCTATGAAGCCACGACGATGGCTGATTTCTTGGCGGCGCTGACGGGCGCGGGGGTGGAGCGCGTGATCGATGTGCGCGCGCTGCCCTTGTCGCGGCGGCCGGGATTTTCGAAGACCTCGCTGGCGGCGTCGCTGGCCGAGGCGGGGATCGACTATGTGCATTTGAAGGCGCTCGGCACCCCCAAGCGCGGGCGCGATGCCGCCAAGAAGGGCGATGTGGCGACGCTGGAGGCGGTCTATGCTGACCAGCTCGAGCTACCCGAGGCGCAGGCGCAGGCGGCGCAGATGCTGGCGCTGGCCGCGGAAAAGCCTAGCGCCTTGCTCTGTTTTGAACGCGACCCGCGCCACTGCCACCGCACGCTGTTGCTGGAGGCGGAGGCCAAGGGTGCGGAGGTGGTCGATCTGTATGCGTGAGCGGCGTTAGCCCGCGACAGGCAGTTTCACGCGGCCATCGGCATCGCGTTCGAGCGGGCCGTAAGCGATCACCGTCTCGAGCAGCAGCGGGCCGCCATAAAGGTGCGGGAAGAGTTGGCCGCCGCGCGACTCTTCCCATTTGAGGTTCGCGCCGAATGACCCGAGATCGACCGCCGCGACATGCAAATCGCTTTGCCCGGCGAAATGCTTGTCGACGGTTTCGGTCAACTGTTCGGCGGTCGAGAGATGGATATAGCCGTCGGCCAAGTCGATGGGCGCGCCGGCGAACGATTCCTCGGTCTCCAGCGTCGCCATCTGCTCGGCGGTCAGCACCTTATAGGCGGTGAGCGGCCGTTCGCTCATTCGCCATTGTCCGGGCCAGCCGCCAGATCCTCTCCGGTATCGCCCGTGTCGTCGGGGGCGACTTCGACCGCGGTCAGGTCACGCACATCGGCCTCGGCATCGCCTTCAGCTTCCTCGATCCGAGCGGCCGAGACGACATGCTCGTTCTTGCCGACATCGAACAGCTTCACGCCCGCCGAATTGCGACCGATCACGCGCATTGAGCCGAGCGTCGTGCGGATCACTTTGGCCTGGTCGGTCACCAGCATCAATTGGTGGCCCTTGGTCGCGGCGAAGCTCGCCACGACGGGTCCGTTGCGCGGGATGTTGTCGATGTTGGTAATGCCCTGGCCACCGCGCCCGGTGCGGCGATAGTCATAAGCCGACGACAATTTGCCGTACCCGTTGGCACAGACGGTGAGGATGAACTGCTCGCGGATCATCAACTCTTCGTAGCGCGCCTGGGTCATCGCCATCTGGCCTTCGCGCTCGCCCTTCCACGGCGCGAACTTGAGATAGTCCTCACGCTCCTCGGGCGTGGCACCGACGCGGTGGAGGATTGAGAGCGAGATCACCTCGTCATCGCCCTTCAGCGTCATGCCGCGCACACCGGTGGAATTGCGGCTCTGGAATTCGCGCACTTCATCGGCGGCGAAGCGGATCGCCTTGCCCTGGCGGGTGGCGAGCAGCACGTCGTCATTCTCGCTCAGCAAGGCCACGCCGATCAGCCGGTCGTCGGCATCGACGCCCTCGAACTTCATTGCGATCTTGCCGGCGGTGGGGATGTTGGTGAAGGCGTCCATCGAGTTGCGGCGCACGCTGCCGCGCGCCGTCGCGAACATGACGTGCAGCGCGGCCCATTCGGTCTCGTCCTCGGGCAGAGCGAGCACGGTCGAGATCGTCTCGCCTTCGGCCAGTGGCAGCAAGTTGATCATCGGGCGGCCGCGCGTGGCGGCACCGCCTTCGGGCAGCTTCCACACCTTCATGCGGTACACCTTGCCCAGCGTCGAGAAGAACAGCACCGGCGTGTGCGTGCTGGTCACGAACAGGTTCGTGATCGCGTCTTCATCCTTGGTGGCCATGCCCGCACGGCCCTTGCCGCCGCGCGCCTGGGCGCGGAAGGTGTCGAGCGTGGTGCGCTTGATATAGCCCTGCATCGTCACGGTGACGACCATGTCCTCGCGCTCGATCAGATCCTCATCGTCAATGCCATCGGCGGCGGCGGCGATGTCGGTCTTGCGCGGGGTCGCGAATTCGGCGCGGACCGCGACCAGTTCCTCGCGCATCACCGCGAACAGCTTGGCGCGATCGGCGAGAATGGCGAGCAGTTCGGCGATCGAATCGGCGAGGCCTTGCAGTTCGTTGCCGATCTCGTCGCGACCGAGTGCGGTGAGGCGGTGGAGGCGCAGATCGAGGATCGCACGGACTTGCAATTCGGACAGGCGATAGGTGTCGCCGGTCATTTCGACTTCGACCGCTTCGACCAGCTTGATGAACGGCGCGATCTCGGCGACTGGCCAGTCGCGCGCCAGCAACGCTTCGCGCGCTGCGGCGGGGCTGGACGAGCCGCGGATCATGCGGACGACCTCGTCGAGGTTGGTCACCGCGATGACGAGACCCAGCAACAGATGCGCCCGGTCGCGCGCCTTGGCGAGCTCGAACTTGGAACGGCGGGTGATGACTTCCTCGCGGAAGGTCACGAACGCGGTGATGATATCGCGCAGGTTGAGCAATTCCGGGCGGCCGCCACGGATCGCCAGCATGTTGGCGGGGAAGCTCGATTGCGCGGGCGTGTGCCGCCACAATTGGTTGAGCACGACCTCAGGGGTGGCATCGCGCTTGAGATCGATGACGATGCGCACGCCAAGGCGGCTCGATTCGTCGCGAATGTCGCTGACGCCTTCGATGCGCTTGTCCTTGGCGGCTTCTGCGATCTTCTCGACCAGGCCGTTCTTGCCGGTCTGATACGGGATTTCGGTGAGCACGATCGAGCGGCGATCGCCGCGCCCTTCCTCGACGACATAGCGCGAGCGCACGATGATCGAGCCGCGTCCGGTTTCATACGCCGAGCGCGCGCCTGCGCGGCCGAGGATGATCGCGCCCGTTGGAAAATCGGGACCGGGGACGATCTCGATCAGTTCCTCGGTGGTCAGCGGTTCGCGCGCGCCGGTCATCGAATCGATGATGGCGAGCGTCGCGTCGATCACTTCGCCGAGATTGTGCGGCGGGATGTTGGTCGCCATGCCGACGGCGATGCCGCCCGCGCCATTGACCAGCAGATTGGGGAAACGCGCCGGCAGCACCGACGGCTCGCGCTCGGACCCGTCATAGTTGGGCACGAAATCGACGGTGTCCTTGTCGATGTCCTCGAGCAGCGAACCCGCGACCTTGGCGAGACGCGCCTCGGTATAGCGCATGGCCGCGGCCTTATCGGGGTCCATCGAGCCGAAATTGCCCTGGCCGTCGATCAACGGCACGCGCATCGACCAGTCCTGGCTCATACGGACCAAGGCTTCGTAGATCGAGCTGTCACCGTGCGGGTGATATTTACCCATCGCGTCACCGACGATGCGGGCGCATTTGCGATAGGGCCGGTTATAAACGAAGCCGCTTTCCGACGCCGACCACAGGATACGGCGGTGGACGGGCTTCAGACCATCACGAACATCGGGAAGCGCGCGCGCGACGATCACGCTCATCGCATAGTCGAGATAGCTCGACTTCATCTCGTCGACGATCGAGATCGGGGCAATGTCGGAAGGGTCGGCGAGGACGGTCTCGTCGGTCAATTTATGGTGCCTTCGGCTGTGTTACGGGAATGCGACAAACCCTAGCCGAGCGCGCAACGAAACGCCACCCCCGCGCGCATCGCAGCGGCGCAGGGGTGGGTTTGGTTCGCTTATTTGCAGGCGGTCTTGTTGGCGTTGCCCGCCTTCGAACAATTGTAGGTGATCGTCTTGCCGGTGCTGGTCTTGGTGGTGACCATGCGGCCGGTCGCCGCAGCGGCGGGTTTGCGGGCTGCAGGCTTGGCCGCTGCAACGGGCGCGGGGGCTGGCTTCGCCGCCACAGGGGCGGGCTTGACCGCCGCAGGCGTCGGCTTCGCTGCGACCGGGGCGGGTTTTACCGCTGCCGCCGGGGTGACCTTTGCCGCCGGGGCTGGCTTGGCGGCCGGTTTAGTCGGCGTCGGCTTGGGCGCAGGCTTGGTCTGGGCGAGGGCGGCGGTGCCGCACAGCAGGGCCGCAGCGGCGGCGATCGTCATCGGAAGCTTGGTCATGGATATCCCCTCAAAACGGTCAGGCAACGTAGCCCTGCGGCGATGGTGCGACCCAATCGCTGAATCGGCAATGGCGGGATGATGACAAATCCGTCATGTTGCCCTCATCCTTTAGAAGGGCACTTCCTTGCCTTCGAAGTCGAACAGCTTGCCGCTGTCCGGGGCTTTCAATTCCTCGATCGTGTCGAGCAATTGCAACGCGGCGCGATCGGGTGTGAACAGGCGACCGGCCTGGACATTGCCTTGAAAGGGTTTGGATAAAGCGGTGTCGACGGTGCCGGGATGCAAGGTAACGACGATCGTCCGATCGTTGCGGCGCTTTTCCTCGATCGCGATACCGCGCATCAGCATGTTGAGCGCCGCTTTCGAGGCGCGATAGCCATGCCATCCGCCCAGCTTATTGTCCGAAATGCTGCCGACTCGCGCGGAGAGCGCGGCGAACACCGCGCGCCCGGTCTTGGGCATGATCGGCAGGAAATGCTTGGCGACGAGCGCCGGGCCGATCGCGTTGATCGCATAGGTTTCGGCCAGCCAGGCGGGATCAAGCTCGCGCATCGCCTTTTCCGGGCCGCGCTCGCCCGCGTGCAGCAAGCCGGTGGCGACGATCACCAGCGTGGGAGCAGGGCCTGTGGCGACATGCGCCGCGGCTGCCGCAATGCTGGTTTCGTCGAGCAGATCGAGATGCTGCGCGCCGCTGCGCGAGCGCGCGAAGCCGTACACCTTCTCGAACGTCGCTTCCTCGATCAGCGCCGCCTCCAGCGCCGCGCCAATGCCGCCCGAGGCCCCGATGATGACTGCCGCGCCGGTCATGCGCGGGTAAACCGCCAGCGCTCGGGCGTGCTCTCGGCGGCGTCGAAGCGGTAGCCGTCGCTGTCGAAACCGCGCATCGCGTCGATCTCGCTGATGCGATGTTCGCACAGCCAGCGCGCCATCATGCCGCGCGCGCGCTTGGCATGGAAACTGACAAAGCGCGGGCCGTCGGGTCCGGCTTCGCGGAAATCCACGTCGATCACGCGCAGCCCCGCCAACTTGCCGTCGACGGCCGCGAAATACTCCTGGCTGGCAAGGTTTAGCACAACGCCCGATCCTTCCTCGGCTACGTCCTCGCGCACGGCGGCGGCGATGCGGTCGCCCCAATATTCGTACAGGCTCTTGCGGCGCGGTGCCCAGCGTGTGCCCATTTCGAGTCGATAGGGGCGCATCGCGTCGAGCGGGCGGAGCAAGCCATATAGGCCCGACAGCATCCGCACATGGTCCTGCGCGAAGGCGATCGCGGCCTCGTCCAGCGTGCGCGCTTCGAAGCCGATATAAACGTCTCCGGCAAAGGCGAAGAGCGCGGGCCGTTCGGGCGCGTCGGCGAACCCGGCGAAGCGGTCGGCGTTCAGCTTCGCCAGCTTGGGCGAAATGTGCATCAGCGTGGCAAGCCGCGCCTGCGTCAGGTTCGCGGCCGATTTGGCGAGCGACGCCGCCTCTGCCTGAAAGCGCGGCGCGGTCGCGGTCAAAGCGGGCAGGGGACGTTCGTAATCGAGCGTCTTGGCGGGAGAAAGAAGGGCGATCATCGCCTTGCCGACTAGGCGCGTCGGGCGTCCGCGTCAAAGCCCGGAAGGCGAAATCGGCGGCATAAAATCGTTGTGCAGCATGCGTCCAAACGCGTTCAAAGCGCGTTCAGTCGCCGCCGCGCATCTCGCGTCGCTTGACGGTCGAACCGGCGGCGCTAGGAGCAAAGCCAGTATTCCGCCGCGCCAGCGACGCTTGAGGAGAGTCCCGCAATGAAGATGGTTTCGAAAATCGCCCTGACGGCAACGCTCGTCATCGGGTTGAACGGTGCCGCCCTGGTCGCCCCCGCGATCGCCAAGAAGAAGGAAGAGGCCGCCCCGGCCGCGCCGACGATTTCGGCTCCTGCGCGTGCTGCCGCCGTCGAAGCGCAAACCGCGCTGGCCGCGACGCCCAAGGATCTCGCCAAGGCCGAGACCGCGCTCAACACGCTCGATACCGTGGCGAAGAGCGATTATGAGCGGTATCTCGCCTCGGGCCTGCGTCTGTCGCTGATCAACGCGCAAACGCAAGGCCAGCCCGAAGCGGCCCGCATCGCCGCGCTAACCCCGCCGCTCGACGCGCTGATCGCCAATCCGGCGACGCCGAAGGCTGAGCTCGGCAACCGCTATAACTCGCGGGCCGGCTTTGCCTATTCGAACAAGGATTATGCCAAGGCGGTGGAGTATTTCACCAAGGCCAAGGACCTTGGCTATACCGACGACGATCTGCTGCTCAACATTGCGCGCGCGAAGGTTGATGCCGGTGACGTAAAGGGCGGCATCGCCGATCTGGGAGCCGCTGTGCAGGCGGAAAAAGCCAAGGGCAAGAAGGCTCCCGAATCCTGGTATAAATACGCCTTCACCCGCCTCGGCAAAGCGGGCGACCAGGAAGGGGCCGATTCGTGGACCGCAGCCTGGCTGACCGAATATGGCACCAAGGAAAATTGGCGCGGCGCGATCTACACATTCGGCTTCCAGGGCCCGGCAGCGGCGAAGTACAGCAAGAATCGCGTCGATCTGTATCGCTTGCTGTGGGCGACCAAGAGCCAGACCGGTCAGCGCGAATATATCGATTATGCCGATGCCGCGATCAACGTCGGCTTGCCCAATGAAGCCAAAACGGTGATCGACGAAGGCTTTGCCAACAACTCGATCCCCAAGGGCAATATCACGGCGACCGAGGAACTGACTCGCGCCAAGACGGGCATCGCCGGCGCGACCTCGCTCGCGATTAAGGAAAAGAACGCCCAGGCGGCCCCCAAGGGCGATCTCGCCCAGCAGGCGGGGGACGCCTATTTCGGCACCCGCAATTACGCCAAGGCGATCGAGATGTACCGCCTGGCCGAGACCAAGGGCGCGCCCGACGCCGACCGCAACAATCTGCACCTCGGCATGGCGCTGGCGCTGTCGGGCGATCGCGCCGGGGCCAAGGCGGTTCTCGCCAAGGTCGCTGCCGACCCCAACAAGGCGATCGCACGGTTGTGGACGGTGTTTGTCGACACGCCGCCGACGGCCTGATCGCGGGTTCTTTGCGGCGAAACGAGACGGAAAGGGCGGCCTGCGGGTCGCCCTTTTTCGTAGTGGGAAATTGCCAGCCTATTTTAAGGTCTTTGGGTCCATCGAGAGCAGGCCGAGAACCAAGATCGCTACAAGAGCGCCAATAGGGTAAGCATATACGGCATCGCCGTCCCCTGGTTTGACGGCGCTCGCCGCGCCGATGACGATCCCACCCGCAGCCAAGCTTGCGAGCGACGCGATCGCTTTTACGGTTAGGGTTTCAGATCGTTGGACAAACGTCCAGATCAACCAGCCGACGATGATACCTAGGCAGGTCGACGCCATGTAAGGGAGGATCATATCCGACGCTCCTTCTGAAATTGTGACGGTTCAGTAGGTCATCAATCGATTGGCAATGCAAATTTAATTTAGATAGCCGCGGGGAAGATCAATCGCCTGATAATATAACATGCTCATGAAAAAATCGCTCATCAGCGCGATATTATTTTCAATTTATTGGCAATTTACAAGTTTTGCGCGTTCAAAAAACCTTCACCCCGCGCGGATCGGAATACCCGGAAGCGATTTGGCGGTGCGGATGGTCAGCGAGGTCTTGACGCTCGCCACATTGGGGGCGGGCGTCAGGTGGGTCATCAGGATTTCCTGGAAACTCTTCAAGTCGCCCGCGACGATCTTCAGGATGAAGTCGATCTCGCCATTCAGCATGTGGCACTCGCGCACTTCGGGAATGGTGGCGACATGCTCCTCGAACGCGGCGAGATCATGCTCGGCCTGGCTGCGCAGCGACACCATCGCGAACACGGTAATCGGATAACCAAGGGTGGCGGGATCGATCTCGGCGTGGTAGCCGCGGATTGCACCGGCTTCCTCCAGCGCGCGCACGCGGCGCAGGCAGGGGGGGGCGGTCAGCCCGACGCGCTCGGCCAGTTCGACATTGGTCATTCGTCCGTCGTCCTGAAGCAGTTCCAGAATACGGCGGTCGATCGAATCGAATGTCATTACGTAATGCTCCTGGGTAACGCGCGTTTCGCATTGCCATCTTGCAGTTGCCTATAAGATAATTACTACGGAACGCAATTGTCCCACATTGCGACGGTGCCAAATCTCAGGGTTACGCGGGGCCTTTGCGCCGGTTAAGAATCCGTTACGACACATGAGCCTTTACGACGCATGGGGACGTCGCGATTTTGGGGACAGAAGAGCTTGCGGTTCGACGACAGCCTGGAGACGGTTCTTTCGGCAGACATGTCGACCGCTTTTGGCGCGCAATCCACATGGCGGCAGTTGGTCGATCTGATCGGGCGCGGTCGGGCTGCGGCAAGCGATGCTGCGATCGCCCGTTTGCGCCTGATTCGCGGTGACGTGCCGCCGATGGTGCGCTCCGCCAGCGCACGCGGGCTGGTCTTCGCCAGCCCCCCGCTGCCCCTGGTTGCGGTGTTTGCCGAGGATGATCTGTCGATCGCGGCTCCGGTATTGCGAACCGCGCGTCTTTCTGTCGCAGAATGGACCAGCTTGTTGCCGCGCCTGTCGCCGGCTGCCCGGTCGATCCTGCGCCACCGGCGCGATCTGCCTCGCGCGGTGCACAGGGCGCTGGAAAGTTTCGGCAGCGTCGATTTCGTGCTCCATGCGCCGACCGAGCCCGAACAGGTCGCAGCGCCGCCGCCGCCCCAACTCCACCCGCAGCCCGCGCCCGGTCCCGAGGCGGCGGCCGAACCTGTTTCGCCCGTTGAGGTCGTGCCCGACCAGCCCGACGCGGTGGCAGACCCAGTCCTGGTGCCACCGGAATTGCCCGAAGCGGCCCCACCGATTGCGCCGCGGTCGTCCTTCGTATCGATCGCCGCCGTCGCGGCGGGGTTGCCGGTGGTCGCCGAGGCGTTGCGCCGCGCTGATCACGCGGCCGTGCCTTCTGCGGCCCCGCCACCGGCCGCAGAGGTCACCGCACCGATCGCGTTTGTGCGGCCGCCCCCACCGGCATCGCCGCCCGAAACCGGTCCCTTCCAGATCGCCGAACTGGTCGCGCGAATCGATGCCTATCAGCGCCAACGCGAGGAGACGCCGTCGGGCCCGCCGCGTCTCGAAATACAGCCCGAATTGTTCGCGACCGAGCCGCACCAGGCCGAGAGCTTTCGCTTTGAAACCGACGCCAATGGCATCGTCCGCTGGATCGAGGGGGCGGCGCGGGCGCCGTTGATCGGCCTGTCGTTCGACCTGTCGCCCGCGACGCAGGGCGCGCAGGTGGACGGGGTGGTGGCGGGGGCGTTTCGGCGGCGTGCCGGTTTTGCCAATGCCCGGTTGGTGGTGGATGGCCATTCGGATGCGGCCGGCCAGTGGCGCATCACCGGGATTCCGGTGTTCGACCGGGTGAGCGGGCGCTTCACCGGCTATCGCGGTACCGCCCGACGCCCGCGCGCCGACGAAACCGCCGAGCCCACGCGCGAACTGCGCAATCCCGCCGCCGATGCGCTGCGCCAATTGGTGCACGAACTGCGGACCCCGACCAATGCCATTGCGGGCTTTGCCGAAATGATCGAATCGCAGATGCTGGGTCCGGTCCCGGCCGCCTATCGCGCGCATGCGGCTGCGATTCGGACTCAGTCGAGCGGCTTGCTGACCGCGATCGACGATATCGACATGGCCGCCCGAATCGAAACGCATGCGCTCGATCTGCGGACCGGCGATGTCCCGGTCGCGCCGTTGCTGGCGCGGATCCTGAACGATCTTGCGCCGCTCGCAACGCTTCGGGGCAGTTCGCTCGAACAGCATGTCTGCGACGAATCGCTCACGATCCTGGGCGATGACCGGGCGGTCGAGCGGCTGGTGGCGCGGTTGATGGCGACGCTGGTGGCCTCGGGCAGCGCAGGCGAGCGGATTGGCGTCGCGGCGGCGCGCGAGGATGCTGCCATCTCGATCGTGTTTGATCGGCCCAGGGCGCTCGCCGCTTATGCCGAGGAGAGTTTGCTCACGATCGATGCCGAAGCGGAGGCGGAGCGCGAGGGTGCGCCGTTGCTCGGCACCGGTTTTGCGCTGCGGCTGGCGCGCAATCTCGCCGCCGAATTGCGCGGCAGCTTGACCATCGGTGACAAGGCCTTGACTTTGCGCCTGCCCGCCGCGTCTCTTGCCGGGATGGAGCAGGTTTCTTCCAACTGATCGTGGCGACGCCCGATCCTGCCGCAGCGTTTCGTCCGCTTGCCCCCGCGCGCGCCGATCTGGTCGCGTGGCCTGATGCATTCGGCACGCGCTTCATCGTGTTCGTCGATACCGAAGAGGAATTTGACTGGGCCGCGCCGCTGACCCGCGACGGCCATGCGGTGTCGGCGGTGGCGGCGATTCCTGCGGCCCATCGCTGGTTCGCCGATCACGGCGTACCGCTGACCTATATGGTCGATTATCCGATCGTGTCGGACGCACGCGGGGTCGATGTGCTGCGTGCCGCCTGTGCGGATGGGGTCTCGGCGATCGGCACCCAACTCCATGGCTGGGTCAATCCGCCCTTCGAAGAGGCGCTGACCTCGCGCAACAGCTATGTCGGGAACCTGCCGCGCCCGCTCGAAGCGGCGAAGATCGATTGCCTCACCGACGCCATCACCGCTGCCTTTGGCACCCGTCCGGTCGCATATCGCGCCGGGCGCTACGGCATTGGCCCGCATACGCTCCGCTTGCTCGCGGAGCGCGGCTACCGCCTCGATAGCTCGATGCGCGCGCGCTATAGCTATGCGGCGGACGGCGGACCCGATTTCTCGGAGATCGGCAATGCGGCCTTTCATGTCGGCCCGGGCGGCGGCTTGGTCGAACTGCCGCTGACCACGGTATATACGGGCCTGTTGCGGCAACGGGGGGCGGCAGGATTGTATCGTGCCCTGGGCCATGTGCCGAAGGGACGCGGCCTGTTTGCCCGCACCCACTTGCTCGCGCGCGTCGCGCTGACGCCTGAAGATATGCCGCAGCACGATGCGCTGGAGGCGATTGCGGTGGCGGTGGGGGAGGGGGTGCGCCTGCTGAACTTCTCGTTTCACTCGCCGTCGCTGGTGCCCGGGCATACCCCGTATGTGCGCGACGCGGCGGATCTGGCGGCCTTTTATGGCTGGTGGGAGGCGATTTTGAGCGATCTGGCGCGACGCGGAATCGCCGCCGCTTCGCTCGATCAGGTGATTGCAGCGGCGCACGCACGCCGCTAACGAAGGCGCGGGGGCCTGTAGCTCAACTGGTTAGAGCTGGCCGCTCATAACGGCTAGGTTGCGGGTTCAAGTCCTGCCGGGCCCACCATGTCGCACCGTTTTCGATGGGCGTGGCGATATTGGATCGTAAGCGCACGCTTGCGCTTACGATCCAGCCCGCCTAAGCGACGACACCGTCGGGGAGTGGCGCAGTCCGGTAGCGCGCCTGCTTTGGGAGCAGGATGTCGCAGGTTCGAATCCTGTCTCCCCGACCATCCCCCTTTCTCGTGCATCTCTTGAGGCTGGCGTCTGGCGCTTCGCGGTCGGCTTTCGCTTTGCGCACGGCTGTGCGGATAGCGCTGCGCCGATTCAGCATATGCAGTGCAGGGGCGTTCGATCGCGTGTCGGATATGTCCCGCCTATCGGCGGCCCATCGAAGCTCTCCCAATCACGATTCGGCCCACCACGGTGTCGGACACGCTTTCAAACCTTGCAGAGCGGAGCGCAGGGCGGTCGTGCGGCGTCTGAAATCTCCGCGAAGAATGGCCGATTTCCGCCATTTGTCATCGGACGCAAGCCGCGCTCGATGTCGTTTTGACGCCTAACTGAAAGAAAATTGCAAAAAAGGGTTTGACCGAATCA